>CAXXUE010000040.1:2500-68575 GCA_963662475.2 uncultured Pseudodesulfovibrio sp. | reverse complement strand
GGAGACCCAGGAGATGGTATTCGACGCCCATCAGCGCGGCTTTGCCTTCTTCGGCGGATCTTGTGGCCGAGGTATTTACGACAACATGAAGACCGCAGTGAACAAAGTTCGGGTATTCGGAATAACTGGTTGAAATTCGTTCGTGACGGATGAATCCGATTGCCTTGGTCTGGTTGAAAGCTATTCCCCCGACTCATCAAACCAATCGCTCACGGCGTCCATATGGACGCCGAACGTTGGCGGTGCCTCTGCCTGCTGGGAGGACTCAACAGTTCGACCTTGTGGCGGCATATAATACATCACTGTCGAATCCCCAAACACATACCTGTGGGTTTTCCTCTTTACATCTGGCGAAAAGAGTATCTTCGCCCTGAGTGCCTTGAACGAATAACCTCGTCCTTTTCGGTGGATGGATCGAATCAATCTATTCAACGATTCAGTGTATGCGTTGGTGATGGGGCAATCGTAATACGCCAGCACAGACTCAAGATAGTTCTGCGTTGCTCGGATCAACGGCTGGAAGTATCCCCGCATTTCACCCTGGACAGCGTTAAGCCACATTTCGTAGGCCTTTTTGCCTTCTTTGCGGCCTGATGCCTCGTATATGGCGAAAAAGCCCTCCTTGAGGGCATGAGCCTCCTTGAGCTGTGGCCAACTCTCCAGTAGGGCCTGCAAGAGCAACAGGCCTCGCTCATCGAGATCACGCTCTCGCTTCAACAGCAAAAAACGCTTGCGCATCAGGCTACGGCTTTGCTGCTTGTGCGTACGCCCTACAGCTTTGCGTACAGCGTCAAGGCATTGGTTGGCCATGCGCACGACATGAAACTTGTCGACCACCATTCTGGCACTTGGTAGGATATTTGAACTCGCCCTATGGTAGTCAGCCCACATATCGGCTGTGACGCATTCGATCTCTTTGTGATCAAGGCCCATGAGATAGCGCTCCACGACATCTCGCTTACGACTGGGGAGAATATCTATGATGGTACGAGTCTCTATGTTGGTGAGTACGCACCGAGGTCGGGACAACAAGTGGATTTCATCAATTCCAAGGATCCGAGGCGTTATGACTTTGAAGTTCGACTCAAGCGACTTGGCGTGTTCATTGAAGATGTTGCGGATGGTGGCTTCGTCCACTCCGACATCTTGGGCAACGTTTGTAAATGGACGCAACAATGCCTCCCCCTGGATAAATTCGACCAAGCGGCGTGTCATGCGCCGAGTGTCGTCAAGCCACTCCAAGGGTTGAAAGAACGTGGTTTTGCAAGCCTTGCAACGCCAACGGCGACGAGTAAGTTTGAGTCCCACACGCTTGTTGTGCATGGGAAGATCCATCACCAATTGCTGCCGGGTGCCATGCCGGTAGACTTGGTCGTCTTGGGCACAAGAATGACAAGAAGGCTTTTGGCCTTCCTTTGTTTCAACTTCCAAACAAATATCCTCGCCATGCTCATGCTTGGTGAGGATATAAATGTCAGAAAGGCCTAAAAGGTCAACAGTCATGGATTCACTGTAAAGGAGTATCTTTTAACGAGGGTCGAACAAAAAGACTACGGAGTTGTCCTCGTTTTCATGAAATTCGGTATTCTCCAACGCCTCTTCGTTGAGCCTGCTTAGATCTTTTTCCATCTTTTCCATTTTGGAAGGATCGACTTCCATTGAGCCCAGCCTTTCCCAAAGAATTTCAATGTCAAGCATGCCTACTTTCAAAGCTTCGATAATGAAGAACTCGTCCTTCTCTCGCCCTGCATGCAGTTTTGCACATGCACAGTCATGTATTTCAATGGCAGAGCAGTCCTGGTCATAAAAGGGAATCAAGCGTTCTTCCCATCCAAGAGGAAGATTTGGAAGGTCAATATCTACACAATCAGCATAATAGCCATATGTTTCGTGAAAAGGAGACTGGGCACCAAACTCATCCTCAATTGTGTCCATTAACTGCTGATCGTCTAAAACAGCGATATCAACTTCAAGTGAATACAGCATGCGGGACGGTATGATTCTAGCATCATTGGAAGCGATAGATGCATATGCGGATTGGCTACCAATAATTATCAGCTTTCTACCAATTGAAACTTTTCTAATCTCATTAAGCAAGTGGTGTATTTGCTTCAGTTGCATGCCTGTACTCCTCCCTTGCATTTCGTAGAATTTTCAAACGCTCTTCGTGTGACAAAACTCCAACGAAAGGGGAGTTAGACCTAATCCAGTTTGAATGGTGATCGGTGGGTGGTGCTTCCAATACCTTTACAATTTCTTGGACCGGACTATCGAGTAATTCCAGAATGGCCTTCATATACGGGGGGAGTTCTTGGTCCCGATACTCTTTCAACCATCCCCATTTTTCAATATTCTTGCGGGCTATTTCGAGCGCCTTTTCGGGTTTGGATTTTATAAAAGCTGCAACAGCCTTATCCATCTTATAGTTTTGGTAATCTGTTCTACTGTATTCTTGCATGTCCGGTGCAGCCTTGTCTAAAAATTTGGTCTCCACTTCAATTTACTCAATCACAATAGCCTGCTGTCGTCAACCTGCAAATCCGAATTGCGACTTGTCCGTCACGAACAAATTTCAACCAATTATTCCGAATACCCCAAAGTTCTACGCGGCAAGCAACGCGAACTCAATTCCCGCTTCGAGCAGATGTGCACTCATTACCTGGTGGACCCCACGCTGTGTACGCCTGCTGCTGGCTGGGAAAAAGGGCAGGTGGAAAATCAAGTCCATCTGGTACGTACTCGTTTTTTATCCGGCAGATGGCGTTTCGGGAGCCTTGAGCAGGAGTTTCGTAGCAAAGGCCTATTTTGCGCTGAAATCGCCAATGATGTCAGCTTTTTATTTGCCCAAAATTTGTAAGACCTATACTTTTTGAAATGTTTGACGCTAGAAAGCTATGCTGCAAAACACTTTTCTAGATTTTTACTTGACTTTGTAAGACCCTGGAGATATGGTTTTGCCCATGGCTCATATACACAAGAAGACCAAGGGTGGCAGGAGCTACTACTACATCCGCGAAATGACCCGGGTGGACGGCAAGCCAAAGGTCGTCAACCAGGTTTATCTGGGCTCGATCGAAAGGATCCTGGCATTGGCCAGCGGCGACAAGAAGCTCGATCTCAAACGCATCCAGGTCCAGGAGTTCGGGGCTCTTTGGCTTGCGAATCTTATCGACAAGGAGATCGGCCTTGCAGGTGTCGTCGACGGCATTGTGCCCCAGACAGAGAAAGCGGGTGGCCCGAGCATCGGGGAGTACTTTCTGTATGCGACCTTCAACCGCATGGTTTCTCCCTGCTCGAAAAGGGCCTTGCTGGAATGGTACAAGGGCACGGCCATCCAGCAGATACGCCCAGTTGACATCCAGGAACTGGACTCGGATCGGTTCTGGCGAAAATGGGAGAGGGTTGGCGAGAAGGAAATCCGGGCCATCGCCGAAGAACTCTTCCGGAGAGTTTCGGAACTGGAGCCCTCGGATTCCGGGTGCTTTTTGTTCGACACCACAAACTACTACACCTTCATGGCCAGTGACACGGATTCCGAACTTGCCCAGCGTGGCAAGAACAAGGAAGGACGGGATTGGCTCAGACAGGTGGGCTTGGCGCTTCTAGTGGCCAGGGACACGAAGTTGCCCTTCTTCTACAGGGAGTACGAGGGCAACCGCCACGATTCCAGACTGTTCGGACAGATCATGGACGAAGTGATGGGAGCGATGGGCGAGCAGGGGAGCAAGGAGGTGACCGTTGCCTTCGACAAGGGCATGAACAGCGAGGAAAACCTGGTGGCCATCGACGGCATGAAGAACGTCCACTTCGTGACCACCTATTCCACGTATTTCGCTGAGGAGTTAACCCATGTGGACAAGGAGAGCTTCTCGGTAGTGGACACTCCCAAGAATAGGCAGCTTGAGGCCCGAGGGCTGGGTGATGATCGGCTCTTGGCCTGGAGGACGACCGGGGAGTACTGGGGCAGGGAGAGGACCGTGGTGGTCACCTACAACCCTCTTACCGCCACCAAGCAGCGATATGGCTTCGAGAAGAGGTTGAGCAGGCTCCAGGCGGCTCTGTTTGAAATCAGATCAAAGGTGAGAGCGGGTCGTCCGTACTGGCGCAGGAAGGAGAATATCCTGGCGAGATATCATTCCGCTTGCGACGAGCTTCACCTGCCGAAGAACCTCTACGACCTGGAATTCACGAAAGAGGGTCAGGGGCTGGGCCTGGGCTTTCGCAAGAACTACTACCGGATCGGTCGCTACATCGATCGTTTTGGCAAGAACATCATCATCACGGATCGGGCGGACTGGAGCGCCGACCAGATTGTCAGGGCCAGTCTGGACCGGTACATGGTGGAAAACGCTTTCAGGCAGACCAAGGATGACGACCTGGTTAGCCTCCAGCCCATCCGCCACTGGACTGACAGCAAGATCAGGTGCCACATCCTGACCTGCGTGGCTGCCTTGTGCTATCTGCGACTCATCGAACTCAAGCTCGCGAAGGCTAACATCCAAATGAGCGCGGCAAGCGTCATGGCCAGCATGAAAAGGCTGCACTCCTGCCTGTGCTGGAAGGCAGGCAAGAACAAGCCGGTGAGAATGCTGGAGGAACCGTCAGAGCAGCAGGGCCAAATACTCCAGGCCTTTGGCTACGAAATCACGAATGGGGTCTTACAGATTTCCAAGCGATAGCGCGTTGTTTTTGTTGTTCTTTTAGGTAAAAATGAGGCCTTTGCTACGAAACTCCTGTCTGACGGCAAGGGACTGGTGGTCCGGCTGTCCAAGGTCTACGACACCACGCCCGGCTCCGGCACGCTCCTGGACGGAATGCTGGCAAACCTGCGGAACAACAACACCGAACGCGCGGCCTCGGACCTGATTTTCTGCCCCACGCACCTGGACGACGTGGTCGCCTGCGTCATCCGGCTGATGCGCGGCAGCGCGTCCACCGTCGCCAATGTGGCCGCCGGACCGCTCTCCCGGCTTGATCTGGCGCGCATGGCCGCCCAAATGATCGGGGCCGACCCCGGACAGGTGGAAGCCCTACGCATGGCCGAATTGAACGAACCCTTTTCCCGGCCCGGCCCGGTGGAGCTGTTGCCTTCGCCCAAGCTGGACGGATACACGTTCCTGAATGTGCGAGAGGCACTTGCCCAGCTCGCCTCGGCGCATGCCGGGAAGGAACAGTAAGGAGAATCCCATGTGGAAATGCATGACCGCGTCATCCATCCCGGCGGGCAGTCGTGTCGCCATATACGGCACCGGCAGTCGGGGGCGCGACTTCGCCAAGTTGCTCGGCCAAACGCGGACAAACGTGGAAGTGGTCTGCTTCATCGACTCCTTCCAATCCGGCGAGTTGGATGGCCTGCCCGTGCTACAAGTGGAAGATTTCCTCGCCCGATTCGAAACGGATATAGTGCTCCTCGCTTCCTATCAGTGGAAAGAAATGGCCAAGCATCTGGCGAGCCACGGATTTGATCGCTGGGCCGTCGCCTCCCGCCCGGAGTATGCCGGACGAAGCGTGGACTGCGTGTACAGCAACGACCTGCAGTTCGTCCTGGTACGCACGCCCAAGTGCGCGGCACGGAGTCTGCACAATGCCCTGGCGGTTGCCGCACACGGGAACGGATTCGACCTGACCCAGGAAACACGCGCAATCGATGACCCCGCCTTCAAGGGCTTCTTCAAATTCGCCTTTGTCCGCAACCCGTGGGACCGGGTGGTCTCGTTTTACACAGAAAAATTCGACAGCCCCGCCCCGGACTCGGTCCATTACCTGCACCACACCCGGCACTGGCTCGCCCTGCTGGGCGTGGAGCACATCGATTTCGAACTCTACCTGCGCACCGTGGTTTCCATGGACGACGTGTTCATCGACCGACACTGCTGCCCGCAAAGCACCATCCTCGCCCAAGGGGACGGGGAGTCGGGGGTGGACTTCACGGGCCGGTTCGAGCGGCTCGCCGAGGATTTCCAGAACGTGTGCGACCGGATGGGAATCAAGGCCGAGCTGCCCCATGTGGGCACATCGCGCCGCAAGGCGGACTATCGGGAGTATTACACGGAAGCCACCAGGGACTTCGTGGCGAAACGGTTCGCCCGCGACGTCGAACGGTTCGGCTACGCATACCAGGAGGAACCATGAGCTGGAACAATACCGTACGATGCCTGGGCGATTGCCTGAACGGACTGCTCGTCAGCGATCTCGACGGCACCCCCATGGACACGGAAAAAGGATTTGCCGACCTGTGCACCCGAACCGAGGCCCTCAAGGCCAGCGGCGGGACCCTCTTTCTGGTGGGCAACGGAGCCAGTGCCTCCATGGCCAGCCATGTGGCCGTCGACCTGGCCAAGAACGGGCACGTCCACACCGAGGTCTTTTCGGACCTGGCCCTGATCACGGCCGTTGCCAACGACATCAGCTATGATCAGGTCTTTGCCGAACCGCTGCAGCGACGCATGAAACCCGGCGACATGCTGGTGGACATCTCCAGCTCGGGCAATTCGCCCAACGTCATCAATGCCGCAGCCAAGGCGCGTGACCTGGGCGGTCAGGTGATCACCCTCACGGCCATGCAACCGGACAACAAGCTGCGCAAGGCAGGCGACCTCAATTTCTATCTGCCCGGCAATACTTACGGACTGGCCGAATCCGGCCACGCTGCGGTCCTGCACCACTGGATCGACAACATTGTGGCAGGGTGCGAAGCCTGATGCTGGTCGGCCTGGACCTCGACAACACCCTGGTGGCCTACGGCCACGCTTTCCGCGACCTGGCCGTGGCTCGCGGACTGGCGGACCAGACCATGCCGCCGGACAAGGCCGCGGTGCGCGCCCACATCTGGGAGCACCACGACGACCTCACCTGGCAACACCTCCAGGCCGCTGTCTACGGCCCGGAGATCGGGCGGGGCGAACTCATGGACGGGGCCGCGAATTTTCTGACCGACTGCCGCGAGCGGGGATTCGAGCTGGTCATCGTCAGCCACAAGAGCGAGTTCGCGTCCCTGTACAAGGAGGGCGACCCCGGCAGGCACAACCTGCGTCAGGCCGCTCTGGGCTGGATGGAGACCAACGGGTTTTTCCTGCCGGTCTGCTCGGGTGGGTTCGGCTTCTCGCCCGGCGACGTATTTTTCGAGGCCAAACGGAGCGAGAAGGTGGCCCGCATCAATCGGCTGCAATGCGACGTGTTCGTGGACGACCTACCCGAGGTGCTGATCCATGCAGCCCTCTCCCCGCAAGTCCGGCGCATCCTCTTCCGGGAGACACCCGGCGAGGCGGACGGCTGCGAACTGGCCGGACCGTGGCCACACATCACCCGCCACCTGCTCGGGGGAGAAAACTGATGCCCCGACGCACACCCTACGTGGACTCCGATTTCTTCGACCTGCCCCAGGGGACCAAGGCCACGCCCCTGGGCGGCGGCCGCAACAGCCAGGTCTTCCTGCTGAATATCCCGGACCGCGATCCCCTGGTCTTCAAACGCTACTTCGTGGACCCCCGCGACAAGCGGGACCGCCAGGGGGCCGAGGCCCGCGCCCTCCGGTTCCTGGCAAAGGAGGGCGTCCGGGAAGCCCCGCGCCTGCTGACCCTGGACACGGATCGCCAGGCCTCCATGCTCACCTACATCCAGGGTGAAAAAATCTCCGACCCCACGGCGGAACACATGGATCAGGCCGCCCGGTTCCTGGTCCGGCTCATCGAACTCTCGGGGAGCGAGGCCGCCCGTGAGGCCGGATTCGCGCCCGCGTCCGAGGCCTTTTTCTCCGCCACCGAGATCGTGGAAAACATCGAGCTGCGCCTCTCCCGGCTGGATGCCGTGGACGAGCAATGCCCCCTGTGCCGGGAGTTCACCGATTATCTGGAAGGGCAACTGCGCCCGACCTTTGCCCGATACACCGCCACCTGCGCCACGCGGCTTGAGCAAGCAGGCACGCCCATGGATGAGGAAATCCCCGAACCCTGGCGCATCCTCAGCCCGTCGGACTTCGGCCTGCACAACGCCCTGGTCCGGGCCGACGGGGGCCTCAGCTTTTTCGACTACGAATATTTCGGGTGGGACGACCCGTCCAAGACCCTGGCCGACTTCTGTCTGCATCCGGGCATGGTCCTGCCAGACGCGCTCTGCCGCCGGTTCCTCTCCGGTGTCCTGCCCGCGCTGGAAGCCCTGGGCTACGACCGCCGCCGAGCCGGGGCGCTCTTCCCGCTGTTCGGTATCAAGTGGTGCTGCATTCTCCTGAATGAATTCGTACCCCGCGACCTGGCCCGGCGCACCTTTGCCGAGACCGACCGCACCGAGGCCCATGAGCGGGTGCTCACCCGTCAACTGGACAAGGCGCGCACCATGCTCAATACTCTGGATCACCGGGCCGACACCTTTTCCCGCCACCTGGCGGCCTTCCGATAGAGAACCCTGCCATGCAAAACAGGAACATCATCACCCCGCTGCATACCTCCACCCGGCGCGAATATCTGCCGCGCATGGTGGATGACAAGGTGGCCTGCATGCTCAAGGCCAAGGAATACGAGTTCGACTACTGGGACGGCGACCGGCGTTACGGCTTCGGCGGCTACCGCTACGATGGTCGCTGGAAACCCGTGGCCCAGGCACTCATCGACACCTACCAGCTCAAGGACGACGCCTTCATTCTGGACGTGGGCTGCGGCAAGGCGTACCTGCTCCACGAGCTGGGCCAGCTCCTGCCAAACGCCACCCTGTTCGGGTTCGACGTCTCCCTGCACGGTCTGGCCGACGCGCCCGAACCGATCCGGGACCGACTGCTCAAGCACAAGGCCCAGGACCCGTATCCCTTTGACGCGGACCATTTCGATCTGGTCATTTCCCTCAATGCGTTGCACAATCTGGAACTGCCGGAACTCAAGAATGCGCTCGCCGAAATCGAGCGCATGGGCAAGCAGAAATATGTCTGCGTGGAGAGCTACCGCAACGAGCAGGAGCTGTTCAACCTGCAATGCTGGGCCCTGACCTGCGAGTCCTTCTTTTCCGAGCGCGAATGGATGTGGCTGTACAAGGAGTTCGGCTACACCGGCGACTTTGAATTCATCTTCTTTGAATAGGACGACATCATGAGCAAAGCCATCCTGGTCACCGGCGGTGCCGGATACATCGGCTCCCACACCTGCAAGGCCCTGGCCGCGCGCGGCTTCACCCCCGTGGTGCTGGACAATATGGTCTACGGCCACGAATGGGCCGTCAAATGGGGTCCGCTGGTCAAGGGCGATATCGCGGACCGCATCGTGCTCGACCGCGTCTTCGACGAGTACAAACCCGCAGGCGTCATCCACTTCGCGGCCTTCTGCTTTGTGGGCGAATCCGTGCAGGACCCGGCCAAGTACTACCGCAACAACGTTGCCGGAACCCTGACCCTGCTGGAGGCCATGCGCGACCACGGGGTCAAGCCCATCGTCTTTTCCTCTTCCTGCGCGGTCTACGGCATGCCGCAGCACATGCCCATGAACGAGGCCCATCCCCAGTGGCCCATCAACCCCTACGGCTGGTCCAAATTCATGATCGAACGGGTGCTGGAGGACTTTGGCCGCGCCTACGGGACCAAGCACTGCGCCCTGCGCTACTTCAACGCCGCCGGAGCCGACCCCCACGGCGAGATCGGCGAAGCGCACGACCCGGAAACCCACCTCATTCCGCTGGTGCTCGAAGCCGCCCGCAATCCCGAAAAACCGATCACCGTGTTCGGCACCGACTACGACACGCCCGACGGCACCTGCATCCGCGACTACATCCACGTGAACGATCTGGCCGACGCCCACATCCGCGCCCTGGACTATCTCGAAACCAATGACTCCGCCGCCATCAACCTCGGCACCGGTACCGGCAATTCGGTCAACGAAATCATCGAGGCCGCCCGGTCCGTCACCGGCCTGCCCATCGAGCCGAAACTCGGCACCCGCCGCCCCGGCGACCCGCCCCGACTCGTGGCCGACCGCACCAATGCCTTCAACACCCTCGGCTGGAATCCCCGGTACCTCGACATCCGCGAGACCATCACGCATGCGTGGAGCTGGATGAATAAATAATTGGGGGGGGAATGAATCTGGGGGAAACCTTTTGGGAAAGGTTTCCCCCAGACCCCCTTCCAAAACTTTTTGGTTCCACGCCGCAGGCAATTCGGCAGACAAGCAAATCCCGTAAAGCGGCGTGGGGCGGGATGCAACATTCGAATCCCGCGCCACCCCTTGGCAAACCTTCCCCCAACGGCGCATAAAGAACATGGCGAACGCACACCCCGCCCGCGCCGTTGGCCACAAAAAGTTTTGGAGATCCCCAAGAACCTTTTCCAAAAGGTTCTTGGGCCGCCGGAGGCATTCCATGACCGAAATATCGTTCACTCACCCCGAACCCACACCCTCAAGCATTGCTGTCTGGCCGGTGTTCCTCCCCTTTGCGGGGTGTCCGTACCGGTGCGTTTTCTGTGCGCAGGACAAACAGACCGGGCGCGGCGAGACCGGGCTGGAGCCGATTTTCACAGAGACGGAGCGCGACCTGGACGCGGCCTTGACCCAAGGGCGCGGCCCGTATGAGCTGGCGTTTTACGGGGGCACGTTCACGGCCCTGCCATGGGAATGGCAGGAGCGGTTCCTCGCACTGGCGATGCGGTTCCGAGAGCGCGGGCTGGTGACGCGGGTGCGGTGCTCGACCCGGCCGGACTGTGTGGACGCGGCAGGGCTTGGCAAATTGCGGGAGTTGGGGCTGGATCTGGTGGAACTGGGCATCCAGTCCTTTGACGACGCGGCGCTCCGGGCGGCTTCCCGTGGGTATGACGGGCGCACGGCTCGGCAGGCGTGCGGGCTGGTCCGGGAATCCGGGCTGGGGCTGGGCATTCAATTGTTGCCGGGTCTGCCGGGCGATGACCAGGGCTTGTTCCAGGCGGACGTGCACATCGGCGCGGCGTTCGGGCCGGAGACGGCGCGGCTGTACCCCTGCCTGGTGATCCGGGACACGGTGCTGGCGAAGTTGTGGGAGCAGGGCGACTACGTGCCGTGGCCGCTCACACGGGCAAGGGAAGAGCTGGCCCGGGCCTTGCCGGTGCTCTGGGAAAAGGGCGTGCGGGTGATCCGGCTGGGACTGGCCCCGGAGGGCACGCTTGCGGACAATATCCTGGCCGGGCCATGGCATCCGGCACTGGGGCAATCGGTGCGCGGGCTGGCACTGCTGGAGATGGTGCGGCAGCAAGTCGAAACCCTGGACGGACCGGTGGCGAATTTCGAAGTACCGCGCCGATATCAGGGCGAACTGTTCGGCCACGGAGGCGAATTGGCGGACGAATATGCCGCACTGGGCATCGACAAATCCCGAATCCGCTATGTGGACGGCTCCTCGTTCCGGCTGCTGACGCCATGAAAAATGCGGACCGGGAAAATACCCCGGCCCGCCTTCCATCTGGTTTGAACTCTCGAAATTACTTGATCCGTTTCAACTGGTGACGCATGGCCTTGGGATTGTCGCCGTCTTCAAGATAGTAGACCACGATCTCGTCGGGGCCAAGAATCTCGCCGAAGAAATACCCGTCGTCGTGCCCGGCAAAGTAGATCCTTTTGCCGTCAGGGCTGATGACGCCGGAAAATTTCTCGGTGCGGCTCTTGCCGTTGCGGGTCCATGTCTTTTCACCGTGAAACGCGCCGTCCTTCTGTTCCAGGATCGAAATAATACCAATGGAACCATCTGTGGAGGAAAACCCCCGCTCCGCACTATGGAGGGTGACGGGGCCCTGCCATTCGCCCACCAGACCGGGATCGGCAGCCATGCAGGCCGTGGCCGCGAAAACCATCACAATAACGAATATCGAAAACATGAAACGTTGCATGGGAGTCCTCCTTTCATGATGCCGCCCGGTTTTCAGGCGGCCCTTTTCTACCTCTGCCGCACCATAGCACATCCAATCCCGAAATCAATTATCTTGTCCAAATCATGTATGGCCCCAACCAAATATTCATGATATGGCGTATGCAGATTGCTTCCACATTCTTTGATCCTATTTCGCCTGAAACAGCACGGGGGGGGACAGGGCGAAATTCCGACAACACAATTCTCGACGTGACTCTAACTCAAAATTCGGAAGCATTGACTAAGTCCTTGATTCCACCCGACTTAGAACAGCCATGCACGCTCTCATCGAACAACTGTCCGACATTGATCTCAGTGGCAGGAAGGTTTACCTCTGGGGCCTGAACCTGACGGCACGCATTGCATGCCACCTCCTTATCAGCATAGGGATCGTCCCCGAATCCATCCTGGACAAGAGCAGCGACTTGTGGGGGAAAAAGGTTTTTTCCATTCCGGTGCAATCCCCGGCAACGCTCGAAGGGCATGACCACCAAAACAGCGTCGGCCTCATCGCCTCCCTGTCCCATACTGCCATCAGGAAATCCCTACTCAACTACGGTTTTCCATCCGAGAACATTCATGCTCTCAAAGAACCGGGCAAAGCCGAGGCGTCGCCTTCAAAAATCGATCTGACAAAACCACGCACCATCAACAACACCTTGGTCGGACGGTACACATACAACGCCACTCCCCTGTGCGGGGCAGGCAGCCCGATTCGGTCCATAGGCTCCTTCTGTTCGATCAACCACAAGGCGGGCGTCGGCATAAACCACGCCTATACGTACATTACCACAAGCGCCATTTTCTATACCGATGGAACCATCCCCCTGATGAATTCGCCCTTCCTCAACGTCCTCAACTCGGGAGATCCTGCCGACCTGCATGATGAAAGAGGCAAGAGGCTCAACGGACCCTCCACCATAGGAAATGACGTCTGGTTGGGAATGAATGTCACGGTCCTGCCCAATGTAAACATCAGCAACGGAGCCGCCATAGGCGCAAATGCCGTTGTCACGAAAGACATTCCCCCTTACGCGATTGCCTGCGGAGTGCCCGCCAAGGTTCTCCGCTACCGATTTGCCCCCAAACAGATTGAAATCATCGAAAAGACCCAATGGTGGGACTGGCCGGAAGAAAGAATCATTGAAGAAAAAGAGCTCCTGACGACGCCTGAACTGTTTTTTAAAAAATATTCCTGATTGCCGTCCGGCCTTCCCCTTGCCGCCCGCCGCCATTAAACAAATCAATGCCGTCATTTCTCTGGACCCCGGGCGCGAAACAGACTATCACTTACTTTCAGTCCGTGCGCGGACACGTCACCTGGACAAATACCCTTGCGGGAGGAGCGAACGCTCAGGCATGCCTGAACTTTTTCGTGCGGCCAAAGCCGCGACCATGATCCCGGACGCGCCCGTCATCGTTGATGCGGCCCTCGTCGTCCACCAGGGAATAATTCGGGAGGTCGGAACCTACACCGACCTCGCTCCCACTTTTTCCGGCACCACCACCGACCTCGGCGACATTACCCTGGCCCCCGGCCTGGTCAATGCCCATTCCCATCTCGAACTCGCCCACCTGCGCGGCGCATGTCCTTCCGGCCTGGGATTCGTGACCTGGGTGGAAAACCTGCTCTCCCAGCCCATTTTCGATCTGGACCAGGACAAACTCGACGCCGCCCTCGACGAAATCAAGCGAACCGGCACCGTCATGGTCGGGGATATCGCCACCCGTTTCGCCAAGCGCATGGCCGGAGAGCTTGAAGCTTCCGGCCTTTTTTTTCGGGTGTTCACCGAGGCCATCGGCGAGTCCCTGCCCAAGAAAACCTTCATCCCGGCAGGCCAGTTCGAACACGGCGCGCTCTCCGTGGCCGGGCACTCGCTCTACACCACCCACACCAACGTGCTGTGTGCGGCAAAACAAGAGGCGTCCGCCAAGCGGCTGCCCTTTTCCCTGCACCTGGCCGAGCACGACGACGAAGTCGCCATCATGGCCGGAGAACCGAGCGCCTTCCTGGATCTGCTCCAAGGAAGGGGGCGGTTGCTCGACTTCATCCCACCCAGAAAACGCCCCGTGCAACAAGCCGCAGCCCTCAACCTGCTCGACGCCACCACCCTGGCCGTGCACTGCGTCAAGGTCACGGACGAGGACATCGCCACGGTGCGCCAATCCGGGGCCACGGTCTGCCTGTGCCCGCGCTCCAACGAATACATCGGCGTGGGCCGCGCACCCTGGGAAAAATGGTTCGCCTCGGGCACCTCGATCTGCCTGGGCACGGACTCCCTGGCCTCCAACACCGACCTCGATCTCTGGAACGAGGCCCTGTATCTCAAAGAGAATTTCAACGGCGAGCTGGCCCTGGAAGACCTGCTCGCCACCCTCACCCGCACCCCGGCGAAGATCCTGGGCGCGGGCAACGAACTGGGCACACTGGAACCGGGAAAACGGGCGGTTTTCTCCATTGTCCCGCAAACAATTTTCGAGCGTTATCAATAATGCCGGAGGCGTGAGCAGCATGAAATGGCTACACAAAGACTTACTGGACGTATCCCAACTCTCCCGGTCCGAGGTCATGGCGATCTTCGAGACCGCCGGACGGTTCCAGGAGCTTCAGCAACGGCCCGTCAAAAAGGTGCCGACCCTCAAGGGCCGCAGCGTCATCCTCTTTTTCGCGGAGCCGTCCACACGCACCAAGACGAGCTTCGATGTGGCCGGGAAACGACTCTCGGCCGACACCTTCTCCCTGGCCAAAAGCTCGTCCAGCCTGATCAAGGGCGAAACCCTCAAGGATACCGCCCTCACCCTCCAGGCCATGGCACCCGACGCCATCGTCATCCGCCACTGGTGCTCGGGCGCGGCCCGGTTCCTGGCCGACCGGCTCGACTGCGCCGTGATCAACGCGGGTGACGGCCGACACGCCCACCCTACCCAGGCCCTGCTCGACTCCTTCACCCTCCATCAGGAATGGGGCGACCTCACCGGCAAGACCATCCTCATCCTCGGCGATATCGCCCATTCCCGCGTGGCCCGGTCCAACGTCCATCTCCTGAACAAGCTCGGAGCCAAGGTCCGGCTCTGCGGCCCGCGTACCCTGCTGCCGCCCGCTGTAAGAACCTGGCCGGTGGAGGTCTACTCCGACCTGAATGAGGCCGTGAAAAAGGTCGATGCCGTCATGTGTCTGCGCCTCCAACTGGAACGCCAGCACGACGGCCTGCTCCCGGACCTGCGCGAATACGCCCGGACCTACGGACTGGGACAACAACATATCGACAAGGCCAACCCGGATGTCCGCATCCTGCACCCCGGCCCCGTCAACCGGGGCGTGGAAGTGGCCTCGGACCTCGTGGACTGCGCCGATTCCCTGATACTCGATCAAGTCGCCAGCGGCGTGGTCGTGAGAATGGCCCTGCTGTTTTTGTACATGACGCGCAAGGGAGAGGAATAACGGTGCGGGGGGGGTCTCGGAAGTGTGGCGCGAGGGACCAAAAAGTGGTGAATAAAGGCTGATCGGTGGTTGAAACTTGAATTAACAATTGAAAATAAATTTGTTGCTTTGATAAGCTAACACCTTTCAAGCCGCCAACAGGATGAATGCGTCAGGGAAATTGACTGGCGGCTTGAAGACAAAACGTTTTGGAGAGTCCAGAGAACCTTTTTCACAAATCCGCAGGACAGCGGATTTGGGCGTTGCAGCGAAGCGCAACGGGTCGAAGACCCGAGCCCCAGGACGGGGCGAGTCAAAAGGTTCTCTGGCCGCCGGAGGCAAAAAATGGCGAAAATAGATTTGATAGTACGCAGGGCGAAGCTGGACGGTCGGGACGTGGATATTTTCGTATCCAAGGGCAAGATCGCGGACGTGAAGAAATCCGTGAAGACGCTCGATCCGGGCGACGCAAAGGTGGAGGAGGCGTTCGGGCTGACGGTCATGGCGTCCCTGACGGATGTCCACGTCCATCTGCGCGAGCCGGGGTTCGAGTACAAGGAAGACATCGAGTCCGGATTACGGGCCGCTGCCTGGGGCGGGTTTGCCAACCTCATGTGCATGGCCAACACCAAGCCGGTCAATGACGAGGGCTCGGTCACGGAATTCATGCTGGAGCAGGCCCGCAAGCATTGGAAAAACGGGCCGCGTCTGTTTCCCATCGGCGCGCTGACCAAAGGGCTCAAGGGCGAGGAACTCGCGCCCATGGCCGAGCTGGCCCGGGCCGGGTGCGTGGCCTTTTCCAACGACGGCGTACCCGTGAAATCCACGGAAATGTTCCGCCGGGCCATGGAATACAGTTCGGACTGGGACCGGGTGGTCATTGACCACTGCGAGGACCCGTATCTGGGTGTGGCCGCAGGCATCAACGAAGGCGCGGTTTCCAGCCGGTTGGGGTTGCCCGCCCAACCCGACGTGGCCGAGGCGCTCCAGGTGGCGCGGGATATTTTGCTGGCCGAGTACCTGGACCTGCCCATCCATCTGGCGCATATTTCGTGCAAGAAATCCGTGGACCTGATCCGGTTTGCCAAGGAACGCGGGGTTCGGGTAAGTGCCGAGACCGCGCCGCATTATCTGCTGCTCACCGAGGATTATCTGGAGAGCGAGGGCAACGAATACGACACCAACGCCAAGGTCAACCCGCCGCTCAGGACACGGGAGGACCAACAGGTCATGCTGGACGCCCTGAATGACGGGACCATCGACATCCTGGCCACGGACCACGCGCCCCACGCGGGATACGAGAAAGAGACCGAGTTCGACGTGGCCCCGTGCGGCATCACCGGCCTGGACACAGCCCTGGCCACGACCTGGGGACTGGTCCGGGAGGGCAAGCTGGACAAGAAGGCGTTCACCCGCGCCTGGACCACCGGGCCGTGCGGGATATTCAGCCTGCCCGTAAACACCTTCCAACCCGGCGACCCGGCAGACTTTTTTCTGTTCGACGAGGGAGAGGAGTGGGAAGTCACGCCGCAGACCCTGCACTCCAAGGGCAAGAACACGCCCCTGCTGGGCACCACCCTGAAAGGACGGGTAAAAACCCATTTCATTCAGGGCAAAAAGATTGTATGAGTCGGACTGTGGAACCAACGATCCCGCAAGAGATCCTCAAAGAGAGATTTTACTGGCCTTTTAATTTTTAAGCATAGAACGTACGGGCTTTTCAGGATAATGCGAGAGCAGGGTGCAAGAAAAGAGCACAATCGACGTGTACTGCACTGCGCGAGAGTTTGATCTTTTCGTGGCAACGCCCCCCTCGTGAGCCTGTGGAAAGCCTGGGAAAGGAGAGATATGAGTCAGCCCTTCAAAGACGCTGTCAGCTTTTGCAAAACCATCATGCGCAACGGCTATGACGCCTATGTGGTCAACGTTCGTCTCCAGGCCCTGACCCTTGACGAGACCGGCGACGAGAAGGAACTCGACATCTGCACCGAAGCAGGTCTGTCCGAGTTGCAAAAATATTTTCCCAATATCGAGGAGTCCCAGGACAAGGGAATCCTCGGCACCTTAGTCGAAGGCGGAGTGACCTACTTCTTCTACCCGGCCGACGTGGACGACGCCTCGTACACGGACGAAGCCGTGTCCACCATGACCCCCCGCCTGCTCAAGCGTTTGGAAAAGCGCGGCGACATTCCGTTGTCCTCGGTCTGCCCGTTCATCCCCAAGGCCAAGGACCTGTATGCGGACTTCGCAGACTTTTCCGAAGGCAAGATCCGCTTCAAGGGCGTGCCCGATCAGGCCCTCAAGAAAGACTACTCCCTGGCCTACCGGGCGCTGCGGTTTGCGG
Source organism: uncultured Pseudodesulfovibrio sp. (assembly GCA_963662475.2). Taxonomy (GTDB): domain Bacteria; phylum Desulfobacterota; class Desulfovibrionia; order Desulfovibrionales; family Desulfovibrionaceae; genus Pseudodesulfovibrio. The sequence goes on along the minus strand of CAXXUE010000040.1, from coordinate 50,960 downwards.
CCAACTTCGACAAGAAGATCGAGGCCAACTCCTGGATTGCCATCGTGCGCAATGCCCGCCGCGTGCTCGACTACGTGCCCATGAGCGACTTTCTGGACGAATGGCGCAAGGTCGAGGCCGAGAGCATGTACCGCTTTTTCGGCCTGCTCTTCGACTCCATGCTCCTGCACGGCCTGATCCCGGAGATAGCGTCCCTGTCCCGCGTCAAGCAGATCAGGAACCCCGAGAACAATGAGGAAGAGACGGTTCTGGAACACACCCTGGCCGTAATGAAAACATACCCCGAGGAGCTGCCCTACGACTGGTACGGTACCGTGGCCTGCCTGTTCCACGACGTGGGCAAACTCTACGTCGCCGAGTTCTACGAGGACCGCTGGAATTTCCTGCAACACCATCGCGTGGGGGCCAAGGTCACCCGCAAGATATTGAAGCGGCTGCGGTTCGAGGAACAGGACATCGACCTCATCTGCGATCTGGTCCAGAACCACATGCGCCCGCATTTCATGCTCACGGACAAGGGCATCCGCCGGTTGCGCTCCCTGGACGAGTACCCGCGCATCATGGAGATGGTCCGGGCGGACATCAAGTCCCGCGACGGCTCCTGGCGCGAGTTCAACCACAACCTCAAGATGGCCGAACGCGCCGACATCCCGGAAGAGGAGATCGAGCCTCTGCTCGACGGCAACCGGATCATGGAGCTGGCCAAGCTCAAGCCCGGCCCGGCCATCGGCAAGATACGCGATACCCTGCTCAAGGCGCAGATCGGCAACGACGTCAAGAATATGGAAGAGGCCGAACAGTTTGTCCGCGACTACGTAGAAGAACATCGGATGTACTAGATCCGGCAAGTATCTGCCCGGTCCGGCTCTGTCGGACCGGGCTTTTTTTTGGGAATTATCCCTTTAACTCCCTGGGAGGGCGGCGTAATGAAAAAGATTGAAGCATACATGCGTGAAAAATATCCCGACGAGTTCAAGCCTCCATTCGACGTTGAACCGATGGAGAAAAAAATATCAGGATGCTTGAATATACGCTTGAATTGCGGAAAGCATCGGCCTTTGGGTGTGAGAAAAGCTATCAGCTACAGCAACGCATTAGCTCACTTGAAAACAGTGTAGTGTCCGCAAGTGCAAAGGCGTTATCCCATCTACATGAGTTTCAATTGTTTTTGCTTTGACTCGTTTTTCCGCTTTGGTTTTTTGATAGTCAAATCGCCGCGTGAAAAATCAATGTATTGCGGCGATTCAAAACCTTGCAACAACCCCTCAATGGTGAGAATTTGAATTTTGGGGTAGTTTTTGCCGTTGTGTTCGCACTTGTAGAAACCAGCGGCGGTTGCTTCCTTGGTCATATTGCGCGTGGGCGGCGTGAGGGTGACGAATAACCCCATTGCGGCCTTTTCGCGGTCTATGACGTGTGCCAGATCGCGTATCATCGAGACACCAACATTCTTGCCACCCTTCACAGAGACTATGATCTTTTTTGGTTTGCCGTTTGCGTTATCCTGAAACCAGATAAGACCGTCAATACTGTGAATCGGCGTGCAAATATGACCCACCTGAGCCGGTAATCGGCGTCGAAATTTGACCCACCCCGGCAAGCCCCTCAAGGTCACGAGAAAATCGTGACGGGAGGGCCAGCGAGGAGATGCTGACGGTGGAAACAATTCGAAAGATTAAGGTGGCCCATGACCGGCATGAGACGCCGATCAGGCAGATATCCAAGAATTTAAACATGAGCCGGAATACGGTCCGCAAGGTGTTGCGCTCGGAGGAGACGCGCTTCGAGTACAAACGAGCGATCCAGCCCATGCCCAAACTTGGTGAATTCACGACCTGGCTGGAAAGCGAGTTGGAGCGGGATGTCGGGCTTCCACGCAAACATCGACGCACGATCAAGGTCTTGTTTGAGCAGCTTCAGGGGCAAGGTTACGAGGGAGGCTATGATGCTGTCCGGCGTCATGTCTCCCGCTGGCGCGAAGCCGAAGGGCACAGGGTGTCGCAAGCCTTTGTCCCGCTGACTTTCGCCTCTGGAGAGGCCTACCAGTTCGACTGGAGCCACGAGCAACTCGAAATTGACGGCATGCCAATGACGGTCAAGACCGCGCACATGCGATTGTGCCATAGCCGGATGGTCTTCTGCTTCGGTTACCCTCGGGAGACCCAGGAGATGGTATTCGACGCCCATCAGCGCGGCTTTGCCTTTTTCGGCGGATCTTGTGGCCGAGGTATTTACGACAACATGAAGACCGCAGTGAACAAAGTTCTACGCGGCAAGCAACGCGAACTCAATTCCCGCTTCGAGCAGATGTGCACTCATTACCTGGTGGACCCCACGCTGTGTACGCCTGCTGCTGGCTGGGAAAAAGGGCAGGTGGAAAATCAAGTCCATCTGGTACGTACTCGTTTTTTATCCGGCAGATGGCGTTTCGGGAGCCTTGAGGAGTACAACGCCTGGCTGCTGGAGCGAGCTATTGGTTGGGCCAAGACTCAGGCTCATCCGGAGATTACGGACAAGACGATCTGGGAGGTCTTCCTGCAGGAGCGTGAAAACCTAATCAAGCCCGCAGCCCCTTTCGATGGCTACCGTATTCAGGAATGCCGGGTTTCCTCCACATGTCTGGTGCGGTTTGATCACAACCGGTACAGCGTACCCTGCGAGGCGGCTGGACAGGCGGCGCAGATCAAGGCGTACGCCGACCACATCTCGGTGATTCGCGATGGCCGGGTGCTGGCCGTACATACCCGCCGATTCGGCAGAGAAAAGACTGTCTATGACCCGTGGCACTACGTGCCTGTCTTGGAGCGTAAGCCCGGAGCGCTCCGCAACGGCGCTCCCTTCCAGGACTGGAGGCTTCCTGCGCCGATGGAGCAAATCCGTCTGTCCCTGCGGCGGCATAAGGACTGGGACCGACAGTTTGCGGGTATCCTGACAGCGGTGCCCAGCCATGGACTCCAGGCAGTAACCGACGCCTGCCAGGCGGCCCTGGACCAGAACACGGTGAGTCGGGATGTGGTCCTTAACATCTTGAACCGCTCCCGTGATCAAAGGCCAACCCAAGAGGTTTGCGTCCCCGATCACCTCAGGATCAAATGCGAGCCTGTGGCCGACTGCGGACGTTATGACCAGCTATTGGAGGCGAGCCATGCTTCGCAATGACATCTTGGCTTTGCTCAAAGAGCTCAAGCTGCATGGCCTGCGCGGAGCTTACGACGAGATGCTTGAGCACGGTCGTCGATCCGGGGCCACTCTGGAACGGTTTCTGTTAGATCTGCTCAAGGCGGAACAGGCCGAGCGCCGCGTACGCAGCATCCGATACCGCCTGGGGATCGCCAGATTTCCCGTGAGCAAAGATCTGGACGGTTTCGACTTCCAGGACTCGCACGTCGGTGAGGCCAGGATCAGGGATCTATACCAGGGCGGCTTCATGGAGAGCTGGATCAATGTGGTCTTTGTAGGCGGCACGGGCACCGGAAAAACGCATTTAAGCATCGCCATCGGCTCCAATGCCGTGCGCAACGGCGCCCGAGTGCGCTTTTTCAATCTGGTGGACCTCGTCAACCAGCTCGAGCAGGAAAAGGCGGACGGCAAGGCCGGACGGCTGGCCGAGACTTTGGCGCGCTTCGACTTGGTCATCCTGGACGAACTCGGCTACCTGCCGTTTTCCAGGTCAGGAGGCCAGCTGCTCTTTCACCTGCTCTCAAAGCTCTACGAGAGGACCTCGGTGCTGATCACCACGAACCTGAGCTTCGGGGAGTGGTCACAGGTCTTTGGAGACGCCAAGATGACCACGGCCCTGTTGGACCGCGTCACACATCACTGCGAGATCATCGAAACAGGCAATGAAAGCTGGAGGCTGAAACAAGGCAGGGGACAGCACCAAGGGCAGGACGCATAAGCGTCGGCGGCAGGGTCGGGAATTCCGGTCGCCCTCCGGGCTCCCTCCATTCCCGACCCTGCCGCCGCCCCCGGAAAAGCCTCCCCCCAACACCCGAAAATCACGTTCGGGGTGGGTCAAATTTCGACGCCGATGATGGGTCAACTTTCAACGCCGATTGACAGCCAAGTGCTACATCGTTTCGACCGGGTTTCTGCGGAATTACTGCATTTCCTGGTCGAAAATACTACATTATGAGCGAAGTATTGTTAAGCAAAATCAGGGAAGTGAGGATATTTCAGGGGCGACTAAATTAACCTTAGAACCTAAACGGGCACAACGTGGGGCATATGTGGGGCAAACGGCAAGGTCTAGTTAACAATCCCATAAAAAGCGGCTCACGATTATTCATCGTAAGCCGCTAATTTCATTCTGGTACCAAGGGCGAGACTTGAACTCGCACGGCGTTGCCACCGGCGGATTTTGAATCACTATTTAAGGATTCACTGAGGCGCACTGAAAATCATTTTAATCGAATTTTAACGATTGGTTATCAGCGACGACCTTCACAGGAGCTCACAGGAGCGCACCCTGTTTACCACAAAATTTCGTGGTGATTTTGTGGCAAATTTGTGGCAAATTTGTGGTCACTTCAGGAGGCCGAAATGAGCAGAAAATGGACCAACTCGAAAAAATTTACCGGGGTCAGGTGGCAACAGCATAAGACACGCAAACACGGCGTGCGTTTCGACCGCAATTTCGGCTACCGCTTCATGTTCAACGGGAAGCAGTACGAAAGCCTCCTTGGCTGGGAGTCTGAAGGCTGGTCTGAAAACGATGCTTACCTGAAAAGGCAACTGTACCTTGAAAACGCCAAAAAGGGGCGCGGACCCACCAGCCCCCAGGAAGAGGAACAGCAATCACGAGAAGCAGTCCTCTCCGAGAAACGCAAGGACACCTCGTTTGAAGATTACTTCAACAGCCGCTATCTCCCGGAAGCCCGTACCCGGAAAAAACATTCGACGATCAAAAGTGAGAAGCAGCACCTCAAGACCTGGATATCCCCCCAACTCAATGGGAAGCCCATGCGTTCTATTACGCCGGACGATATAGAACAGATCAAACTCGCAATACTCGACAAAGGGCGCACCCTGCGGACAGCGCAACTTTCACTGGCCATATTCCGCCTCGTTTGGAATCACGCCAGGAAAAGAGGCATCGTCGAGACCGAAAGCCCTACCCGAGCGATCGAAGTAGGGAAAATCAACAACGCCAGGACCAGATTTCTTAAACCGGAGGAAGCGCAGGAACTCCTGGATACGGTCAGGAGTCTCGACGAAAAGGCCTATGAACTCACCCTGGCTGCTCTCTACACTGGTGCAAGGCTCGGCGAGCTCACGAGCCTTACCTGGAGTGGTATCGATCTGCAGGAAAAGTCGATCACCCTTCTGCACACGAAAACCGGCAAGCCACGCATCCTGCCCATGGCCAAACCGCTCCATGAAATCCTCAGGCAGGCCTCAAAAGGCTCGCCTGAGGAACTTGTCTTCACCAATTCGGACGGAAATGCCTGGGGCGAAGCTCCCTGGGGATTCCGCCAAGCCATCAAGGACCTCAAGCTCAACAAGGGCCGCACAGATAAGCGGGAATGGATATGCTTCCACAGCCTCCGCCACACTGCAGCATCCATGATGCTCGCTGCCGGAGTGGATATCCGGACCATCCAATCTCACTTCGGCTGGTCTACCCTCGCGATGCTTCAGCGCTACACCCATGCCCTGGACGAGTCTAAACGTGCGGCTGTGGATTCACTGGAGAAGGCCTTGGAGACGAAATCCGGCGGGAAGATTATTCCGTTCAAAACAGCGAACACGAAATGACACATCCCCTGAATTGAAAAAACTGAATCAACTGAAAAAGTAACTGGGTATGAGGAAAAGCCGCCAACATTTCGCCAGCGGCTCTTTCCTTTTACGAGGCCCGGACGATCAAGCCTTCGTTTCCATCAGCCTCTTCTTCAATTTCATCCTCCAGTTCATCCGCCTCTTCCTCATCTTGCCCGACGGAACGGGGCTTTTCATCCTCTTCCATGGCAAAGACGCCGGTCACGGCCAGGATGCCAACGGCGACGCCGCCGATAAAGGTCCAGAACTCGCGCATAGTTTTCTCCTTGGTTTAAGTTTCGAATTCGGTGCCGCACAGGTTGCAGCGCCATTCACTGATGATGTGTCTGTCGATATGCTCACCGATTTGGTTGCCCACGGCTGACCCGGCGAAGAAGCCTGCCAACGCTCCGGCCAGCCCCCCGGCGATAACGCCGAGTCCTGTGCCTATGATCGGGACAATCGAGCCAATGGTTCCGCCTGCGGTCGCACCAGCGGATGCACCGTAATATCCGACGGCTCCACCGGCTGCGCCGCCAACAGCGGTTCCGATCTTTTGGGTGGTATTGACCAAAACGACGTAAGCCGAACTTTGGCAGTTCGGGCACAAAGGGATCTCTTTATCCATATTTTCCTCGGGATTATGTGAGTTTATTTGACAAGCGCACCGCGAAGCATGCCAAACATGGCGGGAGCCAGGTCGGACAGGTCGCTGATAGTGCGGCTGTGATCGGGAAGCAGTTTGGTGATAGTCTCGGACGTGATGCCCAGCCCGTATATTTCGACGCCAAGGCGTCTGCCGTCCTCAATGGCATTGAGCGCGACATTGAACGAGTCCGGATCGCCGTCCGTCAGGACAAGGGCTATCTTGCGCGGCTCCGACAGCGGCAGCATTTGCTGCAACACCCACCAAAGCGCTTCGCCCAACGGCGTACACCCGGCAGCACTTACTGCGAAGTCCCCGTGCATCCGTTCTCCGTGTCTCAGGATCGGACAGACCGTAGGTCCACGATCGTTTCCATTGCCGCCATCACTCGGAGTGCCAGCCGGAAAGGCCGTCACCCCGACGTTGATGCCATCGATGGCGTCCAAGGCAGTGGCTACGGCGTGACAGATCTGGGTGGTCAGCTTGATGCGCCGTCTCATTGAACCCGAGCAGTCGAGCAGAATGTGAACGGCGGTGTTGATGCCGACCTTGCGACCGGTCCGCTTGAAGACGCGAGGGTCAGCCACTGACAAGCGGTGCAGTTGCCGGGCATCCAGCCTGCCATGACGGCCCACCTTGCTCCGCGTCAGCACCGAGGATTGCAGCAGCCCCTGAAGCTGCGTCCGTAGGGCGATCGATGCCCGCTTGGTTGCGGCCACATCTTCCGGATCGAGCGGCTTCACGGCCTTGGTGCCAATTTGCGCGACTTGCAAGGATTCGCTCAATTCCTTGGGCGTTTCCCTGCGCAGGCTGTTTGCGAGCGCCTCACCGAGATCATAGGGCAGATCGTCCTCACCGGCTTCGATCAGCCGCTCCAACTGCTGCCGAGAATCCATGAAAACAGTGTCCGAGGGCTGTCCATCAGGATCGCCCTTTTTCACCGCTTCTCGCTGCATAAGTTCCCCATTTTTCGGGGGCTGGGAAGCCAATATCTCCTTGAGAATGGAAACGACCTCCCGCGCGTAGATAATGCACTCCTGCGTTGAATCACAGTACGCATGCACCTTTTGCAAAACGAAGTTCAACCGTCCGATCAGGCCGGGATAATGCCCCTCGACGAAGATCCCGACCGCATCTCGCTGGTCATTCAACGACGGGACATCCCATGCCCTGACCGAAAGCAGCAACCAGTTCAGTATCGCCATGGCCGGATCGGTCGTCTTCTCCGAGGCATCCCCGAAGAGATGCTGAATCAGCCAGTTGAAGTTTTGCCTGCAACCGGGGAACAGCCGAGCCAGCCGATGCTCTACCCGCCAATCCTCAAAGGTGTTCCAGACGTGCATTTCCAGTGGCGTCAGATTCGCCAGATGCAGCCAGTCAAACCGTGTCTCCCGGATATGCGCGGCCTCATGGTCAAGGAAACCTCTGGCCAGACCGATCAGCTTCTCGCTGCACTCCAGAGGCAACGCTGGCAGATGGATGGTGCTCCCATCCGTGTACGCCCCCTTGCCGCCGATGACGACCTTCACGCCATATTTGCTTCCAAGGACTGAGGCCACCATTGGCAGCGACTTCATGAGGAGTTGATTCTTCATGACGATCACCAAAGCCCCTGACTGTCGATCTGATGCTGATGCACCGGTTCAGGCACGCAGGAAACCGGAGGCAACTCTACCGGCTTCTCTTCGGGAACAGCCGGAATGTCCTGTGCCAGCAGTCCCATGAGGATGTCCGATGCATCCTGCCCTTCCAGAATCTTCTGGCCATGCGCTACAAGCGTCGTGGGGTCACGCAGGAGCGAGACCACCCCTTGAAGCATGACCAGTTCACTCCCCTGGATATGACCTCGCTTGGGCATGCGGTTGAAGGCCGTATCAAGGAGATCCATCACGGGCATGGCGCGGGGTTCCACGAAGCTCAATCCGGACAACTTGGCATGGATGGAACGCAGAGGCGACAGTGCCTTGTGAGTCACCTTATCCTTGCCCTCAAAGCAACGATGCCAGGTGTCGGTAGCCGACTTGGCGACTTCGCCAAAGAGCGTCCCGCCGAGGTCAGTAATCTCCTCCCGCAACCCTTGGTGGACGGAGTCGTCCGCCGGGGGCAGGAGCTTGAACATCTGCCACTTGAAGCCGATGCGGCTGCGGACATAATCCGCACTGACGGTGGAGGTCCCGATGAGGCTTTCCCATCCAGGATGCTGCGATATCCAATCACGCACCGCCTCGTCGTACCGATTGAGGAACTGTTCTTTTGCGTTCAGGAAATCGTCGCGGATGACGGTCAACTCGGCCACGATCTCATCAGCTTTGTCCTCCGGGATGGCCCAGCCACCAAGGAAGCGGACGCCGGTCCTGTCTAGAAGATTCACGGCGCGGGCCTTAAGGGTGCCAAAGACGCGCAGTTCCTGAGGGTTGCAGACTTTCTTACTGCCCAACGACGCCAGGTCTTCAGGCGGAAGCTCAGCACCGCCGAAGTCGGCAGGTGTAAGCTTTTTGCGAGCGGTCCATATGTTTACGTCCAGGTTAATGGCCATCAAGCTGTCGAGCACGGTGATGTCTGTTTTGGTGTCCATAATTACTCCTTGGTTTCTTGAGGGAATATGCGCTGGGCCAGTTCGTGCAGCACCGTCCGGGTCTCCGGCGTAGCGCGATAGCCGAGAGCGCGATCAAGTGCGTAGGTCACAGGTTGGATGCCCTGTCGGGCGAGAGGCTGGAAACGGACGGTCAAATCCGCCCATCGGATAAGTGTGCGAGTCGAGAACGTCACCTCGATGGTGTCTCGATAGTTGCCGTCTGCCTCGCCCATAAACAATTTGCGGACCTCGTTGGCGTACTCCACCATCTTGGTCCGCACGTCGTTGGGTAGGCCTGGAGCCTTGCGGTGCAGCAATTCACGTTCAGCCATGGGGCTGGGGTAACCTATCTCGCAGAGCCAAAACCGGTCCATGAACGCCAGGTTCTGCCGGAGAGTACCCTGGTAGAGACCGGTCTCGTCGGTCCCACCGTTGGTATTGGCCGTGGCCGCAAATCGGAACAGAGAATGGGGCTTGATGACCTCTCCACCGTTCTCCGGGATACAAAGTGGATCTCCGTCCAGGATACCGTTCAGCCCGGCAGCAGTAGCCGGATCAAGCAGGTCGATTTCATTCAGCAGGAAAAGCCCACCGAACTTCATGGCGAGCGCCAGCGGTCCGTATTGGAAGGACATGTTCGAGTCTTCCACGGTCAGATGGCCAACCATATCGGGAAACTCCAGACGACCATGACCGGTAATGTCGAAAACCGGATAATTCAGCTTGGCAGCAAGCTGCTTGATCAGACTGGTTTTACCACTCCCTGCCGGACCGAACACGTACAGCGGGTCCGACGAGTCCATAAACCATACCACCGCATCACGGCTGGAGTCATGAAACAGGTATTCAGGATTTAGGTCAGGGGTAAACGAAGACGCGGACGCAAAGCCGCGCACAGTACGTTTGGACTTCTTGCCGCTGAAGACTTCACCGGCATCATGTTCAGCAGGCTGCAGTGTCTGTAGCTCTTTGAGGATCTCACTCATAGTTTTCTCCTTTGAAAACAGAAAAGGCGCACCCCCGTGAGGAGGTGCGCCCTTCTGCCATTCGTGTTTGTGTTGGCTATGCCGCCGATTTCAACGGCTTGTTGACCTTGCCGATATATAGACGTTCATTCGGCTTCCCCTCCTTCTCACATGCCTCCAAAGCTGTTTGCGCCTTGAGCTCATCACCGATCAATGAGGTTAAAGTGTGAATCGGCGTGCAAATATGACCCACCTGAGCCGGTAATCGGCGTCGAAATTTGACCCACCCCGGCAAGCCCCTCAAGGTCACGAGAAAATCGTGACGGGAGGGCCAGCGAGGAGATGCTGACGGTGGAAACAATTCGAAAGATTAAGGTGGCCCATGACCGGCATGAGACGCCGATCAGGCAGATATCCAAGAATTTAAACATGAGCCGGAATACGGTCCGCAAGGTGTTGCGCTCGGAGGAGACGCGCTTCGAGTACAAACGAGCGATCCAGCCCATGCCCAAACTTGGTGAATTCACGACCTGGCTGGAAAGCGAGTTGGAGCGGGATGTCGGGCTTCCACGCAAACATCGACGCACGATCAAGGTCTTGTTTGAGCAGCTTCAGGGGCAAGGTTACGAGGGAGGCTATGATGCTGTCCGGCGTCATGTCTCCCGCTGGCGCGAAGCCGAAGGGCACAGGGTGTCGCAAGCCTTTGTCCCGCTGACTTTCGCCTCTGGAGAGGCCTACCAGTTCGACTGGAGCCACGAGCAACTCGAAATTGACGGCATGCCAATGACGGTCAAGACCGCGCACATGCGATTGTGCCATAGCCGGATGGTCTTCTGCTTCGGTTACCCTCGGGAGACCCAGGAGATGGTATTCGACGCCCATCAGCGCGGCTTTGCCTTTTTCGGCGGATCTTGTGGCCGAGGTATTTACGACAACATGAAGACCGCAGTGAACAAAGTTCTACGCGGCAAGCAACGCGAACTCAATTCCCGCTTCGAGCAGATGTGCACTCATTACCTGGTGGACCCCACGCTGTGTACGCCTGCTGCTGGCTGGGAAAAAGGGCAGGTGGAAAATCAAGTCCATCTGGTACGTACTCGTTTTTTATCCGGCAGATGGCGTTTCGGGAGCCTTGAGGAGTACAACGCCTGGCTGCTGGAGCGATCTATTGGTTGGGCCAAGACTCAGGCTCATCCGGAGATTACGGACAAGACGATCTGGGAGGTCTTCCTGCAGGAGCGTGAAAACCTAATCAAGCCCGCAGCCCCTTTCGATGGCTACCGTATTCAGGAATGCCGGGTTTCCTCCACATGTCTGGTGCGGTTTGATCACAACCGGTACAGCGTACCCTGCGAGGCGGCTGGACAGGCGGCGCAGATCAAGGCGTACGCCGACCACATCTCGGTGATTCGCGATGGCCGGGTGCTGGCCGTACATGCCCGCCGATTCGGCAGAGAAAAGACTGTCTATGACCCGTGGCACTACGTGCCTGTCCTGGAGCGTAAGCCCGGAGCGCTCCGCAACGGCGCTCCCTTCCAGGACTGGAGGCTTCCTGCGCCGATGGAGCAAATCCGTCTGTCCCTGCGGCGGCATAAGGACTGGGACCGACAGTTTGCGGGTATCCTGACAGCGGTGCCCAGCCATGGACTCCAGGCAGTAACCGACGCCTGCCAGGCGGCCCTGGACCAGAACACGGTGAGTCGGGACGTGGTCCTTAACATCTTGAACCGCTCCCGTGATCAAAGGCCAACCCAAGAGGTTTGCGTCCCCGATCACCTCAGGATCAAATGCGAGCCTGTGGCCGACTGCGGACGTTATGACCAGCTATTGGAGGCGAGCCATGCTTCGCAATGACATCTTGGCTTTGCTCAAAGAGCTCAAGCTGCATGGCCTGCGCGGAGCTTACGACGAGATGCTTGAGCACGGTCGTCGATCCGGGGCCACTCTGGAACGGTTTCTGTTAGATCTGCTCAAGGCGGAACAGGCCGAGCGCCGCGTACGCAGCATCCGATACCGCCTGGGGATCGCCAGATTTCCCGTGAGCAAAGATCTGGACGGTTTCGACTTCCAGGACTCGCACGTCGGTGAGGCCAGGATCAGGGATCTATACCAGGGCGGCTTCATGGAGAGCTGGATCAATGTGGTCTTTGTAGGCGGCACGGGCACCGGAAAAACGCATTTAAGCATCGCCATCGGCTCCAATGCCGTGCGCAACGGCGCCCGAGTGCGCTTTTTCAATCTGGTGGACCTCGTCAACCAGCTCGAGCAGGAAAAGGCGGACGGCAAGGCCGGACGGCTGGCCGAGACTTTGGCGCGCTTCGACTTGGTCATCCTGGACGAACTCGGCTACCTGCCGTTTTCCAGGTCAGGAGGCCAGCTGCTCTTTCACCTGCTCTCAAAGCTCTACGAGAGGACCTCGGTGCTGATCACCACGAACCTGAGCTTCGGGGAGTGGTCACAGGTCTTTGGAGACGCCAAGATGACCACGGCCCTGTTGGACCGCGTCACACATCACTGCGAGATCATCGAAACAGGCAATGAAAGCTGGAGGCTGAAACAAGGCAGGGGACAGCACCAAGGGCAGGACGCATAAGCGTCGGCGGCAGGGTCGGGAATTCCGGTCGCCCTCCGGGCTCCCTCCATTCCCGACCCTGCCGCCGCCCCCGGAAAAGCCTCCCCCCAACACCCGAAAATCACGTTCGGGGTGGGTCAAATTTCGACGCCGATGATGGGTCAACTTTCAACGCCGATTGACACATGAAGGCAGATTGGCGAAAAGGCGAACGACCCAGTGCGGCTCGAACTGCGGCTGAGTACGGGCATACCTTTGGCGGGCGGGGCCATCCCATCAGATCAAGTATGAACCACTACATTTCAAATACTACGACTTGTTAAAAGGCATCTCCCTTTTACCCCCGAGAAAGTGGAGAAAAATTCGGTGCAGCAGCGTTGATCTCTTGAGCCCATTCTTCCTGGATCGTGTTTCCCTTGGTTTGGCTTTCCGGGATGATCACACCCTGCAACTGGGCTCGGAGATTGGACCATCTCTCCCGTAGTACGCCCCAGTTGTGTTCGTCGTAGGTGCCCTCGAAGACAATAGGTCTGATTTCAATTCTAGGCACATCGCTTGCAAGTTTTTTCCCCTCCACCGCTTTGCGCATCTCTTTTTCCCAGCGGCTGCCGAGACGGTCCACCCGGCCGATCTGCTGCTCCACCACTCCGGGATTCCACTCGGGGTGCAAAAGTAGGACAACCCTGCAGGCCTCGTGCAGGTTGAGTCCCTCGCGTCCCACCTGGGATTGGGCCACCAGCACCTTGGGAAAACTGCGTTCTCGGTTGAACGCCACCTGAATCATGCGCTTGGACGAAGCCGTCGTCCCTCCGTACATCAATCGAGCGAAGCCCCCTTCCTGTCTATCGTATTCCTCCCGCAACCGCTCCAACAGGGTAGGCCACAGCTCCATGGCCTCATCTTTGTCCAGTTGCCCGTCCCCGTCCAGGTCGCCTTCATCTTTGTCGCTCAGGGCATCCACTACCTGAATGAAGACAGCGAAACACCGGGTCGGGGAAGGCATTTCCTCGGGCTCATTGAGAATCTCAAACATCGCCCGGGCCATCAGGACCAACGAGCCATTCTCTTTTCCTTCTGCTTTTTCTCGTTCCACGGCAGCATAGAATGCTTCAAAAACATGCTGAATTCGTAGATCGACATTCTTTACTTCCTCCAGTCCGTCCTTGATCGCTTGGACCATGCCGCTCCGGAAACGCCTTCGGGCATTTTTAAAGTCCTTGTATTGGGCGTCCAGTTTCCGATTCACTTCGGCCAGATCCCATCCATGACCATCCTGTGCACAGGCATACGCCACCACAGCTTCCTGATCTTCGGGCACTCCCGATTGCGGCCAAGGACGTCTCTTTTCCAGGCAGCGCAGCATCTCCCGGGCGTTGAGCAACGCCACGAGGGCCTTCAGCGGCTTGACGAACCGTCCGAAGACCAAAACCTTCTGCCCCGCATCGGTGAATGCCTCGATGGTTTGCACTGCCGCAGATATGGCGGGATGTCTGTAGAGCACGCCCTTCCTGTCGAGTCCCCGGTTCAGCACCTCCATCCACCACTCCACTCGGGCCAAGCGCTTGCTCTCCTCTTGGGAGAGGGCGGGATTCTCTGACTCCGTTTCAGCCGGAAAATCGCTTGGGTGTTGGTCTTCCTGGTCTACGTGGATTTGATCCATGAGTGCCGCGATGCCGTGACCGTTTCCCACAGTCAGCCGGACGCGTTTGGCAATCCGGTTGACCCCGCCGTCCTTTTGCCGCGTAACAACGGACAGGGCTTCGGCGGCGCAGACGGCCTGCCGCCAGTGTTCGTCCAATGCCTCGAGCGTGATGGAAATTTTCTCCTCCCGTCGGTAGGCGTGCGCAGGGAGGCGGGTGCCTTGCTCGAAAAACTGCACGGATTTGCATTCCAGCTTTGAACGGCGGAGCAAATAGGGTCCCATGGCCCGCTCAAAAACTTGAGCGGCATCCTTGAAGGATTGGCGTGCTTCAGGCAGATCGGGTTTTTCCTGAACCTCCGTGACGGCCTTCTTGTATCCTTTGGCCGCCTTTCTGATGCAGTTTCTTTTCCCCTCGTCGATTTTTATGCGCCAGCAGGCCCGGTCCCACTGGGTCACGTCCAGATCCACCGGGGTGGCCGTCATGGAAAAGCGTTGCCCTGATTGTGTCTGGAGGACCATCTCCAACAGCCGCGACAAACAGCTATCGTCTCCTTTGCCCTTGTGCGCCTCGTCCACGATAACCAGATCAAAGCAGCCGAACCCGAGCCCGACGGCCTTTTCCAAAGAGTCGCGTAATCCCTGAGCATCCCGTGCATATTCTTTGGCTTTGCACATCCTCAGCCAGTTGGAGTCCAGGGGATTGAAGATCTCCTCCATTTGCATTCTCCAGGGACTCTGGCGATGCTCTTTCTTCAACGCGTCACCAATGCTTTTTGCAATACTCTTGACTCTCTCGTTTTTCATGAAATCGTCTTCAGGGCGGCAATAACCCCGAGGTCGGCGCCGTTCATTCAGCACACGCCACTGGGCGAACAGTTCCGGCAACAGGGCAGCCATCCGCCTACTATAGGTATGCTCTCCCAGGCGCCAGTTGCAAAAGAGATGGGAGAGCATCACGATGTCCTGTTTAAACCAAGGGGAATCATTCGGTGCTTCCTTCTCCCACGCCGCGAGGTAGTCCCTGAGGGTTCGCAGCAGGAAGGGAGCGTTCTCTATCTCCCCCGCCCGCAACTCTTTTCGCCATTGGTATTCCAACCCGGGTGGCATCAGGATGGCGACCCGGCCACCGGATTCGATCACCATGCGCGCCAGGGCCACGGCAATGCGGGTCTTGCCCATGCCGACTTCATCCGCCACGATGACGCCGTTTTGGGGCAGGCGCTCGGCCAGGACGCACAGGCTGGCCTGTTGGCCGGGGGCGAGCCAAGCCTTTTCGCGTTCCCGCCGACTTTGCGCCTCTGCATACTCCCTCAACCGACGGCCCACTTCGTCCCAACCCTTGAAAACCTTGCTCATTGCACATCCCCAAGACCCGGCAGATTGTCCAGGCCCCATTTGCGGGTTATCTTCTCAAGCGTTTCCTCGTACAACGCGCCTGGTTCCGTCTCCCTATTCACCGCGTAGTCCGGGCGAAAGGCATTGTCCCACAGCGGCTTGAAGAGGTTCAGTTTCAACTTTGTCTTGAAGGAGTCAGCCACGTGGCTTTCAGCCGCCTGGGACAGGCATTGCTCCAGCCGAATGCACCACGCGGGCCAGTTCTGTTCGCGCAGTGCCGTCTGTTTTGCGGCAATATTTTCGATCAACTCCATGGCGGTCCGGATGGGGTATCGGGCCGAGGGGGTATTCCCTGCCGGGATGTTCCCACCTTCCGGCGGGACATCTACGCCTTTCTCGTCCTCAACTGGGGTGTCGGGGTGATCCGTGTCGCCCGGGCCGTCCTCGGGGGGCGGAGGCAGGGGAAAACCGGCCAGTTGCCCCCACGCTTCCTCCACATCCCACTTGGGCAGAGGAGCGGCCGCCAGCCGTCCGTATTCGTCGAGTACCGGCACCTGGCCTTTGACCCATTCGCCGTTCAAATTTTTCCAGTGAAGGCAGACCAGCCGGG
The DNA here is from genome assembly GCA_963662475.2 of uncultured Pseudodesulfovibrio sp. GTDB lineage: Bacteria > Desulfobacterota > Desulfovibrionia > Desulfovibrionales > Desulfovibrionaceae > Pseudodesulfovibrio. The sequence goes on along the minus strand of CAXXUE010000040.1, from coordinate 34,855 downwards.
GGCGGCAGGGGCCTGTCCAGACAAAGGCCTCCCCCAGTTGGAGGCAAGGGGTGCCGGACTCGTCCAGCACCTCGAAGGGGGGCTTTTGCTCCAAATCCGGAAGCGGCTCCAACAGGTTCCTGTCCGGGCCTTCCCGCCAGGACAAGCAAGGAACCGGGGGAGGGAAATATCCCGCCAGATCCTCGGAAGCTTCCAGTCCTTCTCTCGGGCCACTTTCAAGGGACGAGGACTCTTCCTCCCACTGAATGGGCAGCACCTCAGTGACGGCGACCCCATCAGGTGGTTTTTTTTTCGTATTCCAGACCATGGCTTCAGGGGCAAATACAACGCCGGCCTCCAGGTTGCCGCCCGAGGAAGATGCCTTTTTCATGAACCCGCGCTCTGTGAGATTCCCAGAACCCAGGTACACCCAGGGATTGAGGCACCAGATGGAGTTGGAGCGACAATTGGCGCTAAACAGGAATTTGGCGTGCAGGGAGCGGTTTGACCCTGCGCTTGGTGCAGGATCCCTGGCTGGGCGAACTGTGTAATCCAGGTCCTTCAGGGCGTCCACGGATTCCGCCACGGCCTGGCAGGCATCGGGGTTGACAAAGACATCGACCTCCGGGCGCGCCGTCAATAGAGATTTCAGCGTGCCCAAAATCGTCTCAATTACCGAAGGGATCTTCCCGGCGACAGCCTCCCCCTGGAAAAATCCCGAACCCATGGCCAGATAATTGCGGCGGGCCGAGTTCTGCCCCACCATGGTCGGCAGCCGTGAAACAAAGGATTCCTTGCGGTTGTCCATGAACCGCGGAGCCGTCTGTCCAGGCGTTACCCGCGCCTCCACTGCCTCAATCCAGGACTCGAATTTTTCCTTGGCAAGGTGGGTACCCTTCACTTCCGGCTTCTGCAACATCCTCGTGTCATAGGAACCCGACAGCCAGTGCAACAGATCCCAGGCGGCGGCGATGTCGCTTGCGGCTTGGAGGGGCTCGTCTTCGTCCGCCGTGAGGTCCTGAGCGTCCAGGTCCACTCGCCAAACCAGATCCAAACTGTCTTCCATGGTTTGTCGGGTCCAGTTACCCGTGGACACGAGCAGGCGCAGCATCCATCCCCCTGTGGCTTTTTCATATCCCAGCAGAGCGACCTTGGCGTGCATGAGGTGAAAGGGCTGCTTGGATTCTTTGGGAGAGAGGTGGCTCACCCCGGGGACCTCTACAGGGGTGATCTGGGAGTTGTGGCGGTCCAGCATCAAGGCAAGGCAGATGCCTCCGTCACTGACCCGCTGCGTTTCAATCATGCCGGTAAAGCGTTCGGCCGCGATGTTCAGAAAATCCTTGTCAGCGGAGTACCCGCACATCCAGCCGAACACGCCCCGATACCCCTTGGGGGCCTCGAACTGGCCAGCCAGGGAACCCACCATGTCCGCACTACTCATTTCCCGCCTCCTCCTGGCCAATCTTGCTGGATGTCCATCGATCCAGATCCCCCTCCAGGTCGGCGTTGAGCAGGAACAGATTGCGAATCCTGTACGATATTCCACTTGGGATCGGGACGGCCGATTCAGCTGTCTCGGTGTCGCTTTCGTTTTTCTCTTCAGGAACGGTCGCATGTGGATCGTAGGCGCTTCCGGGACGAACATTCTCCCCGCTGAGGCGGAGGATATGTCCATCCCTACCCACCAGCTTTTCCAGCACCTGGGCGTTGTCTTCTGGCAAACACTCCTGGCAAAACATGGCGGCCAAATCGTCCTTTTGCGGGAAGCGTAGGTACTCTTGGGCGCATTCCCGCAGGTGCCGCATTTCCTCTTCCAGAAAATCCAGATTACTATCCAGTAGAAGCTCCCGTATCTCCCGACTGTTCATGACCAATTCCACTTGATTCAAAACCTTGTCAGCCGCCGCCGTGGTCTTGAAAAATGCCGCCCCGGCCTGCAAGTCCAGCCAGTGGTCTTCATCGATAACCGGGGGACGGTCATGGCTGTGGCTCCCCGTTCCGTTTTTGCGCAAATCCTCCACCCATTGCAGGGCGTTTCGGCGACGCATGATGTCTTCCTGCACTTCTTCTGGCCCGCCACGCTGCAAACGACTTTTTAACAACTCCCGGCCGTGCTGGGGCATGGACTCCACCGGGGAGAGGGTCCGAACCAGATGATCATTTCGCAGATTGACGTTTTCACCCCGGACCCAGTTCACCAAGTAGGTATCGGCAAATTGCCGACGAAACACCGGACCAATGCCTTCGCAGACGGCGCGGACAAAATTTCGTCCTTCTTCGTTGGGAGAAAAAGCATTGAAACGACTTCCCACGGTCTGCACCAACCCCAAGGCAGGCAGAGGCTGCACCGTGGACATGCGCATGGGTTGGGTGACGTAAAACCACGGTTTGGCCGCTGTCTGATATGAAGGAAGCTCTTTTTGCCCCGACATTTTTGTTATGCCGAGCAGACGGCCGTCCGAGTTCCACCCGTTGCCATCATAGGCAAGCCAACAGGCCAGAGCCTCCACGGCATTGGCCACCTGGATGTTGTTGTGCCGTCCCTTGTCGGAGTCCTCGGCCAATCCCACGCCCAGCGCCGCCAAAAAAAGCTGCTTGGCGAACCAAACTCCACCCAGGCCGGGCACGGCCTTGTTGTTATATGCGCGTACGGATGCCCCCACGCCGAACGTCCGGACGCGCCGCTGCACCTCCGGGTAGTCCCGCGCCACAAGCCCCCAAGTTGTCGTGGACATGAAAAATCCTCCCGCCTCTGATGTGTAACTTAATATTAATAATTATATCAAGCTTTGCAGCCTCTCTAAAAAAGCTGAGGGGAGCCACAGCAACCAAGAAAGGATGGCAATGTCGATAAACATGACCGAAAAGTGATACTGTGAAAGGCTGGGAGCATTTTTCCTCGTGCTCTCCTTTCATCTGCGCTACATTGGTAGTACAAAGAAGGGAACAGCCGTGCAAACGACATCAATAAACGCACGATCCGATGACGAAGTCCTAGCTTGACAGGATTGACTCAAAGCCTACTCCCTTACGAGGATAAATTTAGGGGCATAGCGTTTATTTTTCACCCCGCTCCAAGGGGGCTAAAATCGGCGATGGCTCTCGTCGCCTTTTTTGGCGTCGAAGTCGATGTTGATCTGGGAGTCGTTTTTTCTTGGTCTGAAGAAGAGGCAGCCCATGAGCATCAAGGCGAGGACTCCGGAAGTGATCAGAAGATAGATGAGCATGGTCACTTGGCTCCTTTGTCCTGCAAGAAAGTCGCAAAGTCTTTGTCTAGCAAGTTAAAGTGCTCGGTTGTCCATGTCCTGAGGAAGTCATAAATTTTAAGATCCAGATGATCTGTCGATGACTCCCGAATCAATTTATCCACCCCGTGGATCAGCTTGCGGTGCTCAGCTATATGTGGCTGCAAGCGATGCCGAGGGTAATCATATTTTTGAAGTAAGCTTTCTTCGTGGTCGATATGGTACTTGGCGAACTCAGCCACCTGGTTCAAAACGTCGAGGGCAACATCCTGCCCCTGATCTTTGATGATGGCTTGGAATAGCTCATTGGTAAGGCTAACAAGTTGTTTATGCTGTTCGTCTATGGACGGCACACCAACGGAACAGTCTTCGGACCATTTGATTTTAGTCATAATATCTTGATGAATATGCGGTGACAGATGATGCTTGACATCTACGACGCCAACAGTTCTGCTAATTTTTTTCAGTGAAAGTATACCTACAATCCGTTCCGAGCAAGCTCTGTCTCTTTTTCCCTGTAAAGGTTCCTGTGCCAGGAGGGCTACTCGCTTAGGCCCATGGACTTCAGGAGCATATCGGCATGAGCCTCATCCCAGAGCTCATCGATAATGTCATCCGGGGCAAGCCGGAGAGTCTGTTCAAAGTCCTGTCGTGATAGTCCAGCTTTCTTCCAGGGCTTGTTGGCCAGATACTGCTTTCGAGAAACTCGCAGCTTCGCCCATGGTTTGTCTCCCACGAATATGGAGGCTAGTCCTTTTCGCTTTTTCATAGGGCAGAAGATAAGCGAAATCAGGATGTAGGACAAGGTGTATAGCGTGGCAACGACTTCGGCTGGGTATCCTCCTAGAGCACAAAATCGCTGCCACGCACAGGCAAGGTTAGTGAAAGATCGAAGCTTGGGAAATCGGCTCAAAACTCAAAGCGGCATACCCCCGAGGGTTGTCGATGACGGTGATCCGGGTCAACTGATCCTCCAAGCGGACGTTGCGAGAACTGAGCAGTGCTAAGTATGTCAATCGGCGTTGAAAGTTGACCCATCATCGGCGTCGAAATTTGACCCACCCCGAACGTGATTTTCGGGTGTTGGGGGGAGGCTTTTCCGGGGGCGGCGGCAGGGGCGGGAATGGAGGGAGCCCGGAGGGCGACCGGAATTCCCGACCCTGCCGCCGACGCTTATGCGTCCTGCCCTTGGTGCTGTCCCCTGCCTTGTTTCAGCCTCCAGCTTTCATTGCCTGTTTCGATGATCTCGCAGTGATGTGTGACGCGGTCCAACAGGGCCGTGGTCATCTTGGCGTCTCCAAAGACCTGTGACCACTCCCCGAAGCTCAGGTTCGTGGTGATCAGCACCGAGGTCCTCTCGTAGAGCTTTGAGAGCAGGTGAAAGAGCAGCTGGCCTCCTGACCTGGAAAACGGCAGGTAGCCGAGTTCGTCCAGGATGACCAAGTCGAAGCGCGCCAAAGTCTCGGCCAGCCGTCCGGCCTTGCCGTCCGCCTTTTCCTGCTCGAGCTGGTTGACGAGGTCCACCAGATTGAAAAAGCGCACTCGGGCGCCGTTGCGCACGGCATTGGAGCCGATGGCGATGCTTAAATGCGTTTTTCCGGTGCCCGTGCCGCCTACAAAGACCACATTGATCCAGCTCTCCATGAAGCCGCCGTGGTATAGATCCCTGATCCTGGCCTCACCGACGTGCGAGTCCTGGAAGTCGAAACCGTCCAGATCTTTGCTCACGGGAAATCTGGCGATCCCCAGGCGGTATCGGATGCTGCGTACGCGGCGCTCGGCCTGTTCCGCCTTGAGCAGATCTAACAGAAACCGTTCCAGAGTGGCCCCGGATCGACGACCGTGCTCAAGCATCTCGTCGTAAGCTCCGCGCAGGCCATGCAGCTTGAGCTCTTTGAGCAAAGCCAAGATGTCATTGCGAAGCATGGCTCGCCTCCAATAGCTGGTCATAACGTCCGCAGTCGGCCACAGGCTCGCATTTGATCCTGAGGTGATCGGGGACGCAAACCTCTTGGGTTGGCCTTTGATCACGGGAGCGGTTCAAGATGTTAAGGACCACGTCCCGACTCACCGTGTTCTGGTCCAGGGCCGCCTGGCAGGCGTCGGTTACTGCCTGGAGTCCATGGCTGGGCACCGCTGTCAGGATACCCGCAAACTGTCGGTCCCAGTCCTTATGCCGCCGCAGGGACAGACGGATTTGCTCCATCGGCGCAGGAAGCCTCCAGTCCTGGAAGGGAGCGCCGTTGCGGAGCGCTCCGGGCTTACGCTCCAGGACAGGCACGTAGTGCCACGGGTCATAGACAGTCTTTTCTCTGCCGAATCGGCGGGTATGTACGGCCAGCACCCGGCCATCGCGAATCACCGAGATGTGGTCGGCGTACGCCTTGATCTGCGCCGCCTGTCCAGCCGCCTCGCAGGGTACGCTGTACCGGTTGTGATCAAACCGCACCAGACATGTGGAGGAAACCCGGCATTCCTGAATACGGTAGCCATCGAAAGGGGCTGCGGGCTTGATTAGGTTTTCACGCTCCTGCAGGAAGACCTCCCAGATCGTCTTGTCCGTAATCTCCGGATGAGCCTGAGTCTTGGCCCAACCAATAGCTCGCTCCAGCAGCCAGGCGTTGTACTCCTCAAGGCTCCCGAAACGCCATCTGCCGGATAAAAAACGAGTACGTACCAGATGGACTTGATTTTCCACCTGCCCTTTTTCCCAGCCAGCAGCAGGCGTACACAGCGTGGGGTCCACCAGGTAATGAGTGCACATCTGCTCGAAGCGGGAATTGAGTTCGCGTTGCTTGCCGCGTAGAACTTTGTTCACTGCGGTCTTCATGTTGTCGTAAATACCTCGGCCACAAGATCCGCCGAAAAAGGCAAAGCCGCGCTGATGGGCGTCGAATACCATCTCCTGGGTCTCCCGAGGGTAACCGAAGCAGAAGACCATCCGGCTATGGCACAATCGCATGTGCGCGGTCTTGACCGTCATTGGCATGCCGTCAATTTCGAGTTGCTCGTGGCTCCAGTCGAACTGGTAGGCCTCTCCAGAGGCGAAAGTCAGCGGGACAAAGGCTTGCGACACCCTGTGCCCTTCGGCTTCGCGCCAGCGGGAGACATGACGCCGGACAGCATCATAGCCTCCCTCGTAACCTTGCCCCTGAAGCTGCTCAAACAAGACCTTGATCGTGCGTCGATGTTTGCGTGGAAGCCCGACATCCCGCTCCAACTCGCTTTCCAGCCAGGTCGTGAATTCACCAAGTTTGGGCATGGGCTGGATCGCTCGTTTGTACTCGAAGCGCGTCTCCTCCGAGCGCAACACCTTGCGGACCGTATTCCGGCTCATGTTTAAATTCTTGGATATCTGCCTGATCGGCGTCTCATGCCGGTCATGGGCCACCTTAATCTTTCGAATTGTTTCCACCGTCAGCATCTCCTCGCTGGCCCTCCCGTCACGATTTTCTCGTGACCTTGAGGGGCTTGCCGGGGTGGGTCAAATTTCGACGCCGATTACCGGCTCAGGTGGGTCATATTTGCACGCCGATTCACAGTGTGACGTCGTCTGATCAGCTCAAAGTGTCCACAGGTAGTGGCAATACCGTTATTACATATGGTGAAACAACGATTACTCTCCAAGGTACGGAGATGACCCCGGAACAGGTCTGGGCTTGTGTCTCTCGGTAATAGTGCGAGTCTGATGAAGATATCAGGGTATGTTCATCGCGTCCTTATGCCCCCTGAGGGTTTGAATAGTCGGGATATCCATACCAGCCTGCACCAATAGTGAGGCGAATAAATACCATATGACGTGAAAACGATGTGGCTCGTACGTGGCTCCACCTGTGTCAAACGTGCTTTCTGTAGCAACTGTGTCAAACTTAACCCATCGAAATAACGTAGGTAAGCGGCCTTTCGTCATTTGTTACACGACCTCTCACGCCGACAAATGGGGGCTTAAAACCCCTTGGAGAAGCCAAGCTATTTCAAAGGGTTACGGCTAACGCTGTAGCCCGAGACCTCTGCACGGTAAAACCCACACTTTTACCGTGCAGAGGTCTCAAATTGTTAATGTACCGAATCGGTACTTGGTGCCATAGAGCACGAATAAGAAAAGGAATACATTACTATTATGCTATAAGACGAGGGTGGAGCCTAGCCTAATTACAGAAGGAATGAAGAGAAAAGGAAGTTCTTGACATGGTGCCGCATAAGAAAGGGTGCCCGTCGCCGGACACCCCTTTCTCTCGTCGATGTATTAAGGCTAATCTTCCTTGCCGTGGATCAGCGTATGCAGTGCGCCCTTCTTTGCCAGCAGTTCCTCGTAGCCACCCTGTTCCACGACCTTACCCGCCTTGAGCACCACGACCTTGTCGTAGAAGGGCAGCATGTCGAGGCGGTGGATGACGGCCAGGACCGTGGACACGCCCTTCATATTATTTGTGATGATGTTCTGCACCCGCGCCTGGGACTTGTTGTCCAGGGCGGCGGTGGCTTCGTCCAGGATGAGGATGGACGGGGCCTTGAGGAAGGTCCGGGCCAGGGCGATCTTCTGCCGCTGGCCGCCAGACAACCGGTCACCCATGGAGCCGACCTCGAAGGCGAGGCCCATCTCGGCCACGGGTTCGAGTGCGCCCTGCATGATCAGCGCCTGCATGATGCGGTGGTTGATCTCGTCCTCGGCGCCCGGGGAATCGACGCGCACGCGGCCGAACAGGATGTTGTCCTGAATGTTGAGGCTTTCTATGTATTTGTCCGCCGTGAAAAAGCAGAACGCGTCCGGGAAGAATTCGGTCGTCATCTTCATGAAGTCCTGGCGGGAAACCACCACCCGGTTGGCGAATCCCGGGTCCAGCTCCACCTGGGCGTGCACGCCGGGGATATAACTGAGGGCCAGTTTGAGGATCAATCCCTTTTCGTCGTCACTCAGGGGCTCGCCCGAATCGAGACGGTTGGCTGCTTTCTGGTAGTCGCTGTATTCCGCTTCCGCAATGGGGCTGTTTTTGAAGATTTCGTGAGTCGGTTCCGGGCCAAGCTCGTCCGTGATCATGCGGGCCAGGGTTTCGCCCAGCACCACCAGATGGGCCATGAGACTGTGCGCTTCAAGGAATTCAATGAATTTTGGCTGGTTGTGCAGATGTTCCTGACCGTAGTCCTTGTCCACCGCTGCGCCGAAAGCGATGTTTTCAGCCACGGTCATGAACCGGCTGTAGCTTTCCAGATCAAAGAATTCGATCTTGTCGGCTACATCCGCGAACATGCCGGTCTCGCCTTCCTGGAATTCCCGACGTGCGGCCACGATGGATTCACGCAGTTCGGCGTGTTCGCCGTTTTCCAGGCGAGCGCGCAGGGCAAAGGCCAGGACATCGGTGAACAGGCCCACCTGCTGGGTAATTTTTATCAGGCTATCCAGGTCCGGCTCCTCGCCGCTTTCAGTGCATTTGCCACCCTGCAGGGATAGCGCCTTGCAGGAATAGAGCAGGTTTTCGCGCACCGTGCCGTCGAAGATGAACGGGGCCTGGGCCACCATGCCGAGGTTGTAGGAAATATCCCGCTTGGTGAGTTCGTCGACCTCGTGGCCGCCCACCAGCAGGCTGCCGCCCGTGTATTTGTAGAGCTGGGCCACACACAGGGCCAGGGTGGATTTGCCCGAGCCGGAGAAGCCGACCAGGGCCACGTGTTCGCCCCCCTTGACGGAGACCGACACGCCGTCGAGCAGCTTGATGTTGCCGCCGACCACGAAGGAGAGGTCCTTGATCTCGATGTCGTTGTCCAGCACGAACGGGGCGCGTCCCTCAATGGCCTGGAGGTGTTCCGGCGCGTGGTCGAAGGCGCGCATGATCTGGGTGTAGCGGACCGAACTGTCCTGGTAGACCTGCCAGAAGTCCATGAGTTCCTTCCACGGGTCGTAGAGCTTTTCGTACGCGGAAAGGAAGGCCACGATGGCACCCACGTCGAAATGGCCCTGGATGGCGTAGTAACCGCCGATGAGGAAGAGGACGAACGGCCCCAGGCTCATGAAGAAATTATTGATGAACTTGATGAAGAACTTCAGTCCGTTCTGCATCACGGTGGCCTTGTAGAGCTTGTTCAGCACGGAGGAGAAGCGGCCCATCTCCAAGGGGATGGAGGCATTGGAGTGGACCTCATGCACCCCGGAGACTGCCTCGCCCACCAGGCCGGAAAGTTTCTGGGTGTGTTTTATGCGGCGGCGGTTGGCGCGGCGGAAATATTTTTGGATGCGCGGCAGGATGATGATTTCAATGGGATAGATGGTGATGGAGATGATCCCGATGGTCGGGTTCAGGTGGATCATGTATCCGGCCATGGCCAGGAAAGTGAGGACGTTGACCGCGGGTACGGCCACGGCCTGGCCGATGAAGGTGGCCACCGGGATGAATTCGGTGATGATGTAGGAGATGACGTTGCCCGGCGAGGTGCGGCGGTAGAATTGGATCGGGAGCGAGAGCAGGTGCTCGTAGAGGCGCTCGCGCACGGTCTTGAGGGTTTTTTCGCCGATGTGGACCTGCATCAGGTTGATGATGAATTTGAGGATGCCGGCCATGGTCACCGCGCCGATATACAGGGCGCAGTAGCGATACAGGGCCGGGAGGTCCTTCATGCCGATGGCTTCGTTGATGATCCGTTTCTGCATCTCAAGCGGCAGCACACGCATGGCCACCGTAACAAAAATAATGCCGACAACGATGAGCTGAAGGTGGAGGTTTTTGAACAAGACCCATGAATACAGGGAGGCCTTGGTCACTCGTTTGGTATCATTTACTTCTGGCATACTATTCCCATGGTTGCTCGTACATTGTTTGCTTTGTAGGGATATAAACGGAATGAGCCGTTTTTCCAAGTATTATATGATTAGATGGCATCGAGATATGGACATGTTCCATGGGAATGTGGTCAAATCGACGTGAGGTTCGCACCATGAAATTGTCCATTCGCGTTAAATTTTTCATCGTGCTCCTGGCGTTTAGCCTGGGGCCCGTGTTCCTCTCCCGTATGATTGTGGGCCGGACGGCTGTCGACATGGCCACCAATCTTTTTGACGGTACCCGGACCGAGCTGCTCGAAATCGTCAGTGCCGAGCTTGAACACAACGCCATGTCCCTGCTCGCCACTCTCGAAGCGCGGGGCGAGGGGCTGTCTCTGGCTGTGCGGATGCTTGCCCAACAGGCCGGGCATTATCTCAGCCGGGAGGATCACGAAAAGTCACTCCCCATTCTTTATGCATCCGATTTTCATCTACAGGGGGAATTGGTTCTTCCCCCTGGCCGCGCCTACGTCAGAAAAAGCATGATGGGGCGGACCCAAACCCTTGCGGTAAGCCTGGATTCTCCGACGGTACGGCTGGCTCCCGGCACTTTCGGTCCAGAAGCTGTTGAGCAGTTGCAAAAGCTGCAATCACTGTTGCCGACCTTCAAGACAATTTACGGTGAGCTGGAGAATGCCCCTTACTGGTTCAACATCGGTCTTGAATCCGGCGCGTTCATGACCTACCCCGGTCACGGAGACATCCCCGGCATATACGATCACCGTAGCCAGGAATGGTATGCGCGGACACGCAACAGGGACGGAGATAGCGTCTGGACCATGCCGGTCCTCGATCCCTTCACCCGTGGGGCCGTGGCCACGGTGGCCTGTCCCATCTTTGGCAGGGGGGACAAATTCATCGGAACGGCCTCCATTGATGTGCCCATCTCGGACGTGCTCGGCGATGCGGAATTGAAATCCCGCTGGAGCGGTGAGATATTGTCCTTCATGGTTTCCCGCCCAGCCAAAGGGGCCGATGTTTCCAAGGGTTTGCTCATTCTCGCCCAGCAGTCCTATGGCGCGGAAGGGCATCGCCACTGGAGGAGCGGTATCGAGCTGGAACACCTCTCCTCCGATGATCCCCGAGCGTTCGATCGGTTGCTCACGGCCATGAAAAAGAGCAAGAGTGGGTTCATGCTCCTGCCGTACAAGGGCAAGCCCTATGTTTGGGCCTACGCCTCGAATGTCAATCTGAGTTTCCTGCTCATCGCTCCCGAAAACGTCGTGGCCCGTCTCCCGGATCAGGTGGCGGGTTCCCTGATCACTCTTTTCGACCATATGCGTTGGCTCTCGGCAGTCATCGCCGGAATCATGCTCATCGTGACCGGATTCATCGCCTGGTTTGGCTCACGGGCCATTCTTCGTCCGTTGCTGGTCATGGTCGGAGCAGCCAAGCGGTTGGCCGCCGGGGATTTCACGGCGCATATCGATTACCACACCAATGACGAGCGGGAGGCCCTGATCAACGCCTTCAACGAGATGGGCCCCAAGCTTCGGGAGCATATGCTCATCCGGCGGGATCTGGAGCTGGCTCAGGAAGTCCAGAATCTCCTGCTGCCGCGAACCAGTCCGAACCTGTCGGGCTTCGACATTTCCGGGGGGATCGTTTTTTGCGACCAGACCGGCGGGGACTATTACGACTTCATCGACGTGCCGGACGGGGAGGGCCGTGCCCTGGATGTGGTGCTCGGCGACGTCTCCGGCCACGGTGTTCCCTCTGCCCTGGTCATGGCCACGACCCGCGGACAATTGCACACCCTGTCCAAGGTTGCCATGCCGCCGGAAGAACGCATCCGTGTCGTCAACAGTGTGCTCAGCCGTGACCTGGACGGCACGGGCCGGTTTTTGACCCTGTTTTCTCTCCGGCTGGTCGCGGATTCCGACGAGGTTCGCTGGGTGCGGGCCGGGCATGACCCGGCCATGCGGTACGACCCGGTCAGCGACCGATTTGGCGAACTCGGCGGCGAGGGTCTGCCTCTGGGGGTGCTCGAAGAGGCTGAATACGCCAGCTATACCACCCGGATCGGGCCGGGCGAGGTCCTGGTCATGGCCACTGACGGCGTATGGGAGGCCAGAAACGGCGCGGGTGAAATGTTCGGCAAGAAGAGAGTGCTTGCCATCATAGGCGAGAGTGCGCATAAAAGTGCCTACGAGATCAAACGGGCCATTATGGATGCGGTGGAAGTGTTTCAGGAAAATGGCCAGAACGACGACATCGCCGTAGTGGTGGTGAAAAGGCTTCAGGGTTGAGTATGGCAGACGTCATTACCTTTCAGATGACCAACAAGATGAAATGCTTTCATCACTTTCAGCCCCGGGTGGAAGTTTTCGGTGAAAAGCACGGTCTGCCCATGAAGATCATTTTCCATCTGAATCTGGTCCTGGATGAGCTGGTCACCAACATCATCGACTACGGGTATACGGATTTCGACGAGCACCCCATTGATGTGACCGTGTGTCTTGATGGCGCCATCCTGACCATCCGTATCGAGGATGACTCCGAACCGTTCAACATCCTGGATGCCCCGGAGCCCAATTTCGATGTGCCTCTGGAAGATCGCGAGCATCCCGGCGGCATGGGCATTCATCTGGTCAAGAACATGGTCAACCGTATCGAGTACAAACGTGAAGGCGGCAAGAATGTGCTGCTGCTCACCAAGGATATCAGCAAACAAAGCTGCCCGTCCCAGGGGTAGCCAGAGGGAGGTTTCTACAGTGGCAATGAACGAATTCAACGAAAACGGCATCACCATCCTTGCCGTGGACGGCAATCTCGACGCCGAGGGCACGCAGGCTATGGAAGCAAAGGTTCTGGCCTTGCTCGAAGGCGGCGAAACCTGTCTGCTTTTCGATTTTTCCGAGCTGGACTACATCAACAGTTCCGGTCTGCGCGTGCTCGTGCTCGCCTACCAGCGTCTCAAGAAATCGTCGGGCAAGGTCGCCATCTGCGGCATCAAGGACTACATCCAGGAAGTCTTCGAGGTCTCGGGATACGACAAGATTTTTTCCTTGTTTCCGAGCCGGGGCGATGCCATCACTGGTATGTAGGTGATTCTCTGCGGCGGGACTGTGGTTCCGTCCGTCTCCGTTTGCGAAGTCGCCCGGGAGGCTTTGGCCCCCGTGGTCTTTGCGTGTTGCGGGGAGAGGGCTTTTGCGCCGTGGACAATCCCTGTTTTCCTGCCTGTAATTTCTCGAAAACCCCTTTCCAGCCTGGACTGGGCGCTCGCACAAACGCGCGAATGCGCCCATGGGGGTCCAGGGGGCTTCGCTCCCTGGCAGGTCCAGGGCAGCGCCCCGGTCTCCCCGAAGGGGCCGCCGGAGGCCTTTACTCTACATACGTTGTCCGCTAGCAACCTTCGTTTTTCAGCAACGCTTTTTTCTTTTCCAGTCCCCAGTAGTAGCCGCCGAGGGTGCCGTCTTTTCGCAGAACACGGTGACAGGGGACGATGACGGCCACCCGGTTTCTGGCGCAGGCCGAGGCCACGGCGCGGACCGAGTCGGGGATGCCGAGAGCTTCGGCGATATCGGAATAGGTCCGGGTTTGCCCGAAGGGGATGGTCATGAGTTCCCGCCAGACCGATTTTTGAAAGTCGGTTCCCTGTAGGTCGAGAGAAATATCCGGTTTGTTTTCGGGTGCCTGGAGAAAGGCGATGAGGGTTGCCATGGCGGTGTCGAGTTCCGGGCTGCCGTCGAGGAGGTCTGCCTCGGGGAAGCGATCGGCAAGTGCCTGGATCAGGGCGGCTTGGGATTCGCCGAATTCGAGCGAGCAGAGGCCGTTGTCCGTGAAGGCCGCAAGCACGGGGCCGACAGAGGACCGGGCAAACGAGTGGCGAAGGGTGAGTCCCTTGCCGTTTTGGGTGGTGCGCATGATGTCTCCCGAACTGAAGGTGCTGGCGGAGGATGCCTGGTCCGGGTTGTAGTGTAACGGGTTTTCGGTCGAAAAAAAAGGACGCCCGGAAGCGTCCTTTGGTGACCATTGTTGCTGTGGGGCTATTGTCTGAGAGTGGTCTCGTCCACCGCGCCTTGAAAGAGGTCGGGGGAGGAGGCCATGGCGGTCTGCCGGAGCGAAAGGGTGCCGTCGGACCGGACCTTGAGAAAGGCCATGCGTCTGAGTTCCAGCCGCTCGAACTGGAGCGTGCGGCGATCGAGAATTTGCTCTATGCGCTCCTTGCGCGCTTCGGTCGAGAGGGCGACTTCCACGGTTTCGACCTTGGAGAGTGGCTTGGCTTCAGCCTTGGCAACCATGGTGGTTTCCAGGGTTTCGACCTTGGTGAGCGGTGTGCCGTCAGCCTTGGCAACCATGGTGTCGTCGTCGGTCGTGTCGTGCCGGGAAAAATCGGGCATGTCAAAGGCACTGCCGTCGAGCACGGCCATGATCTTGCCCTCGATGACATCGGACGGGTCTTTGCCGTGGGCCGCATACTCATAGGTAAACTCGCCCACGGTGATGGCCGTGGATGCATATTGAAGCGGGCCCAGTCCTACCATGCCACCCACGCTTAACAGCGGTCCCACAACCGCACAGCCGGGCAACAGAGCCAGGAATATAATCACCGCCATGGTGTTAATCGTCACTTTCCTCAAAGCGACTTTCGTTTTCCGTTGCATGGTCACCCCCACAGGTAAAACCGTTGACCATCCTCATTCCACTGAACCGGATAACGAGGGGATACAATACACTGTTTTTATTCATCGGACAATGTTTTCAAAACATTTAGGGGAGTTGCGGCAGAAGTGTTAAAAAGCACCGCATAAACACAGTTATTCCAGATAGTTACTATATTCAAAAAAGTGTAAAAAAATTGTTAATAAATGCACCCGGTTAATTTTTTTTAACCTGAAATTGTTGATGAAATCGTTTTTTGGTCCTGTGCGGTCGGCTTTACCTGAGCGGCTCAAAGAGGTAATTGCCTGGCCGATGCCTACCGCAAAAATCATATCTCAGAATCGGCCCTGGCTGGCAGCCGTCCCGCTGGCCGTGGCCTATGCCGCGTTGCCTCTGGGGAGCGGCGTTTCCCGGCTTCGGGGGGTGTACCCGGCCGTTCCTCCCGACCTGATCTGGCTATGTCTGGCAGGGATTGGTCTGCTGCTGGCTCTGCGGCGGTCCGCACCCGGAGCCCCGGTGCGCAGGGGGGGTGTCTTCTGGCTCACCCTGTTCCTGCTGGTGGTGGTTGGGCTGGTACTCTACCTGCCCGATTTTTTGGTCGGTTGGAGCTTTGTCATTCCCTATCTGAAAGAGGGCGCTCCTCTGGTCTATCTGTTGCTGGGCGTGCTTTGGGCCGCTACCTGCGGGTTGCCGGAGCGGGACGATTTTCAACGCTACGGCGCGTTGCTTGGTGGGCTGTGTCTTCTGGATCTGGCGGTGGAAGTGGTCATGTTCCGGGCCGTGCCCACAGTGCGACTGCTCGGCAATGTGGACGTGTTGGCCGGGCTGCTCCTGCTCTCCCTCTGCGCCGGTCTCCGGCCGGGCAGCAATCAGGGCGGCGCGTTCGAGCCGGACCAGGGGCGTCCGTGGTGGCGTGCGTTGATCATGCTGGGACTTGTGGCCTGCCTGTCGCGCACTGGATTGTTCGGCGCGGGCTGGGTTATTTTGTGTTTCGGGCGGGGGCGGTTCAGAACACGCGCGCTGTTTGCCTTTTTGTGCCTGATCCTCCTGGTCGGGTCGTTTCTCCTGCCGACCACGATTTCGGACGCCATCCGCTATGCCGACTACTGGCTGTGGGTAGAGGCGGTCCGGCTTTTTTCGGATACTCCCGGTCTGCTGCTGACGGGATTTCCTGTTGGCGAGCCGTTGCCTGTGCGATTCCCGGTGGGGATGAGTGCGGTCTGGGAGGCTGCCACCGGGTCATCCGCCACGTTCGGCGCGTTTCTCGCTCAGGTCCCTTCGTTCTGGCTGCGGGTTACCCTGGCGTGGGGGCTGTTGCCACCAGTTTTTCTGCTGCTGGTCATGTTCACTCTGCTGTTGCGCCATCTTACCCGAATGGGCGCGGGTCTCACCGCCGTCCTGTTTGCCCAGGGCATGACCACGCCCCTGATTTTCGATCCGGCCACGGGCGTGTGTATTTCCCTGGCCTTTGTCCTCGCCCTGACGCCGGTCCTTTGTCCGGCCAACGAACGGCGAGAGGATGTTTCCGTACCGCCGGAAGCCCCCGGCGAGCATGCCCCCGACCCGCTTGATGAGTGGAGCATGCGTTCCCTGTAAAATTTGTTTCCCGGAAAGCCCATGTCCATATTTGAAAAAACCGCTCCTGTCCTTGTCACCTGTCCCAAGGGAT
This sequence comes from uncultured Pseudodesulfovibrio sp., assembly GCA_963662475.2. Lineage (GTDB taxonomy): Bacteria > Desulfobacterota > Desulfovibrionia > Desulfovibrionales > Desulfovibrionaceae > Pseudodesulfovibrio. The sequence goes on along the minus strand of CAXXUE010000040.1, from coordinate 18,543 downwards.
TGCCCGAATATCTGGCGGGTGAACTGTCCTCTCTCGGCTTCGAGGAAAATATTCTCCTGGACGCGGGCGTGGAAGTGCACACCACCCTGGCCGACTGCATGCGTCTCAATCTCCGGGTGCGCACGGGCCACCGCGTCCTGTTCGAGCTGGCCCGGTTCGAGGCGCGGGGACCGGATGACCTGTACCGTGCGGTGCTGGCCCTCCCTTGGGAACGATACATCGACCGGGATGGGTATTTTCGCGTGGACGCATCCATACGCGATACCGAGGTCAACGATTCCCGGTTCGCGGCCCTGCGCGTCAAGGACGGCGTGGCCGACCGCTTCATGGAACGGTTCGGGGTCCGGCCGGATTCCGGCCCGGAAACCCGCGGCATCAGTCTGTTCCTGTACTGGCGCGAACGCGAGGCGACTCTCTATCTCGACACCACGGGCGAACCCCTGCCGCGCCGGGGCTATCGCAAGCGTCCGCACACGGCGCCCATGCAGGAAACCCTGGCCGCAGCCTGCGTGCTGGCCTCGGGCTGGCCGGAGCTTGCGGCCAAGGGCGGGCATTTCATCGCACCCATGTGCGGCTCGGGCACCCTGGCCATCGAGGCCGCGCTCATGGCCATGCACGGCGCGCCCGGTTTGCTCCGGGAGGATTTTTCCTTCACGCACCTGCCGGGGTATGATCCCGAATGGTGGGATCGGCTCATTGATCAGGCCGAGGCCGAGGAGACCCCGGATTTCGGGGGACGGATCATCGCTACTGATCATGATCCCTCAGCCATAGAGGCCGCGCGCGACAACGCCCGCGCCGCCGGAGTGGGCGACTTCATCGAGTTCGCGGTCTGCGATTTCCGAGAGACGGAAGTGCCCGAAGGGCCGGGCGTGGTCATGCTCAATCCCGAGTATGGGGAACGGCTCGGCGACGCCGCGCACCTCGGCCCGGTCTATCAGGGCATCGGGGATTTTTTCAAGCAGTCGTGCGGCGGCAAGGCCGGGTTCATCTTTACCGGCAATCTCAAGCTCGCCAAGCAGGTGGGGCTGAGGACCAAGAGCCGCCGGACATTCTACAACGCCAAGATCGAATGTCGTCTGCTGGAATACGAATTGTACGCTGGCACGCGCAAGGAAAAGGACCCGGCCCGCTGATCCCAAGGCGTTTTCCATACATGTTGATAGATTTGCAAGAAGCCCCGAACCACAACGGTTTCGGGGCTTCTTATATGGTAATATGTTTTCCCGGGTTGGCGTGGTCGAAAGCAGCCCCCCGGTTAAAGCACTTTTCGTCGAAGACGAGAGTGGGATTCCAAAGGGTTACAGCCCTTTGGCCGCCGGAGGCGAAGTCACCTGACAATCCCGCCGAAAGCGGTTTCCCCTTCTGATTTCAATCGTTATAGAAAACGCCTTGTGTTGATCCCTACATCTCGTCGGAATCCAGGAGGATGGTGACCGGCCCCCAGTTGGTGAAGTCCAGGTGCATTTCCGCGCCGAATTCTCCGGTGGCAAATCGACCCGGCGTCCGTTGTTTCGCCGCCTCCACGAAACGGTCGAAGAGCGGGGAGGCCACGTCGGGCTGGCAGGCCCCGGTAAAGGACGGGCGGCGGCCTTTCCTGCAATCCGCATACAGGGTGAACTGGGATATGAGCATGAGGTCGCCCGTCACGTCCGTGAGCGAGCGGTTCATTTTGCTTTGATCGTCAGGGAAAATGCGCAGGTTGAAAATCTTGTCGAGCAGTTTTTGCCAGACGGGTGAGTCGGGCAGGGACACGGTGTCCTCCCTGCCGAAGCCGATCAGGGCAAGGATGCCGGTCCCGGTCTCGCCGATGGTCCTGCCATCCACCGTGACCCTGGCGTCGCTGACGCGCTGGATGACCACGCGCACGGTTTAGCTTCCGGTATCGGTCGAAACCGCAGGCGGCGTGGCCTGATCCGTGGGTGCCACTGTATTGTTTTGGCAGCCCCGACCCATGGCAGAGAATACGAAAAAGGCGATGAAGGCGACAAAGGCGAGGCCGCTGATGATGCGCCGGGGATTGGTGCGCGAGTCCTTGGGAATGAGCATGCTGGTCATGATCTTGCCGTAGGACATCCCGTTGATCTCGCCCCGTTTTTCTTTTTCCCCGTCCATTATTCTTCCCAGTAGGTGGCTTTGGAGGAGTTCTTTTCGGACACCGAAACCTCGGCCAGCCGGATGTTCAATGGCATGTGCGGCTTGAGTTGGCGGTAAATGAACATGGCGATGTTCTCCGAGGAGGGGTTGATCTCGGTGAAACATTCGACCTCGTTGATATGCTTGTGGTCGAGTTTTTCCAGCACGGTTTTGGTGAGTCGCTTCAGCTCCTTGAAGTCCATGAGATACTGGATTTTTTCGTCCAGATCACTCCCCTCGACCACCACTTCAACCTCGAAGTTGTGCCCGTGCATGTCCTCGCACTTGCCGCCGTAATTGCGCAGTTGGTGTGCGGCGGAAAAATCCTGCGTAATGGTCAATTTCCATTTGCCTGCCATGGCTATCTCTCCTTGTATTCGTGCGGGCGGCGGTAGCCGTCCTGAAAAGCTTCCTTGGGATACTTGCTGTCATTCTTGTCGCATTTTGCGTGCGCCGCCGCAACCAGATCAATGTCCAGTTCGTCGGCGATGCGGGTCAGGTAGATGAGCACGTCAGCCAGTTCCTCGGCCACGGCCTGTTTGGCGTCGGCGCTGACATTCCGGCTTTCCTCCACGGTCAGCCACTGGAAGAGTTCGTTCAGCTCGCCCACCTCGCCGGTCAGGGCCATGACCAGATTCTTGGGCGACTGGTGTTGTTGCCAGTGCCGCTCTTCCACGAATTTGCGGTGGCGTTCGTTGAGTTGTTTGAGGGAGTCCATATTTTCTTTCTTTTCCTGAGTTTCTAGGGACGATGTTCCGCTCTTTCGTCCGTCTTGTCTTTCAAAAAAACCATGATTGCGTATCTGTCCTGTTGTGCTGAGATACCTCTTGGGAGGGAGAGGGGAGCGAAATCCTTTTCATTCTGGCCGTATGGGCTTGGAAGTGGGAGGATGTTGCGCCTGTTGCAATTTTTATCGGGTTTCCACGGCAAGCCTTGGTTTCAGTACGGAAATCATGGAGAATATGAACGATACGGCAACGCCTGCATAGCTGAATTCCTTTGTCCCCGTGTAGGCCGCCGCAATGCCAAACCCTCCGCCGAGGATCATGGCCAGGATCATGCCGCGTGAGTTGATCGCCCGCTTGGCATGGGCCAGGATCGCCACGGCCATGGGACAGACCACACCGCAGACGTAGATATCGTTTGCGGCGAGCAGGAGGGAAAGGATCGAGCCCCCGGACCGGGCGATGACCACCGCGCCGAGGCCGAGGCCGATCATGATCAGGCGGCAGCGGGCCACGTTGGTGTCGCCGAGAAGGTCGTGCTCCAGAATGGTCGAGGCGGTATGCAGGCAGGAATCTGCCGAGGATATGATGGCTGAAAGCAGGGCGAAAAGCAGGGCGGTTCCGGCCCAGGTGGGCATGACTTCGGGAACAATCCGGGTCAGGATGGCGTCCGGGTCCGTGCCGAGCGGAGCCAGCCCGCGAGCATAGAGCCCGATGCCGACGATGACCAGGGCGCACAGGGCCAGGCCCGCTGCTCCCAGGAAGGTGCCGCGTCGAGCCTGACGGACGTCGCGGGCCGAAAGCAATCGGCCAAACAGCATGGGACAGACCACATAGCTGCCCCCCACGATGAGCGTGAAATAGCTCCAGCGGGAGAATGGGAAGGCTTCATTGGTCAGTTGGAGCGGGATCGAGGCAAGGGATACCGGCGAGTGGATTCCGGTGAAATACAGGGCCAGAAGCAGGCCGGCACCCAGCAGGGTGAATTGCACGGCGTCGCTCTTGAGGATGGAGTTTTGTCCGCCGAGCACTGTGTAGGCGGTGATCAGCGCGGCGCAGGCTGCCAGAGCCCAGGCGGCGTCCATGCCGGTCAGGGCGGTCACGATTTTTCCGGCGGCGATGTATTGAGCGGCCAGGATGGAGGTCCAGGCCGGGATGATTATCAGGGCCATGAGTCGGCGGGCCGATGGGGAGATGAAAAGTTCTGCCATGTCGGGGAGCGTGTACACGCCACTTTCTCGGACCTTGGCCGCCATGAGCGTGCCCAGGGCCAGTAGCCCGACCGCGCCCGAACCGAGCCACCAGAAGGCGGGGAAACCGGCGGAAAAAGCCAGGCCGGTCATACCGATGGTGGCCGACGCTCCCACGCAGGAGGCGATGATCGAGATGCCTACCGTACCTCCGCCGAAACGGCGGCCCGCCACGGCAAATTCCTCGAAATCCTTTCGCTTGATGAATTCGTAAATGCCCATGCCGATGAACAGGGCGCAGTAGAGAGCAAGTAAGGTCATGGGTGATCGTTCCTCGTTTGGTGTTTGCCGTCGGCGATGGCCGAGCTGATGGTTCTGCCGATCAGGGCTACTTCATCGGCGGTGATGACATAGGGCGGCATGGCGTAGATCAGCCTGCCAAAAGGCCTGAGCCAGACGCCTTGTCTGATGAAAAATTGCTGAAGCCTGGGGACATTCACAGAGTGTTGCATCTCGACCACACCAATGGCCCCAAGTACGCGAACGTCGTCCACACCTTCCAGATCGCGGCAGGGAGTCAGGGCCTCGGTGAGCCATGCCTGGATATTGCGGATTTTGCCTTGCCAGTCGGTCTGCCGCAGCAGGTCGAGGCTCGCCTTTGCCACGGCGCAGGCCAGGGGATTGCCCATGAAGGTCGGGCCGTGCATGAGCACCCCGCCCTCGGCGGACAAGGTGCGGGCGACTTTGGCCGTGGCCAGTGTGGCGGCCAGGGTCATGGTGCCGCCGGTCAATGCCTTGCCCAGGCACAGGATGTCCGGGGTGATGTTTGCCCATTCGCAGGCGAACAGTTTGCCCGTGCGGCCGAAGCCCGTTGCGATCTCGTCGAGGATAAGCAGGATCTGATGGTGGTCGGCCAGTTCGCGCAGCCCACGCAGGTATTCTGGATGGTAGAAGTGCATGCCGCCCGCCCCCTGGACGATGGGCTCTACAATGATGGCCGCAATTTCTTGTCCGTGTTGGTCCAGGATGGCCCGCATTTCGTCCAGGTCGGCCGGGTCGAAGGGGTCTCCGAAGCGACAGCGGGGACGCGGCGCGAAAATTTGCCGGGGGAGTAACCCGTTGAACAGGTGATGCATGCCGCTGTCCGGGTCGCATACGGACATGGCCCCGCAGGTGTCGCCGTGGTAGCCGCCACGCACGGTCAGGAGTCTGACGCGGTCCGTTTGGCCGTCTGCCTGCATGTATTGCAGTGCCATTTTTATGGCGACCTCGACGCTGACGGAGCCGGAATCGGCGAAAAAGATGTGCTCCAGACCGTCCGGGGCCATATTGAGCAGGGCACGGCCCAGATCTATGGCCGGGTCGTGGGTCAAGCCGCCAAACATGACGTGTGACATGCGACCGATCTGTTCGTGGGCGGCGCGGTTCAACGCCGGATGGTTGTATCCGTGAATGGCACACCACCAGGAGGCCATGCCGTCCACCAGTTTCGTGCCGTCGTCCAGGACGATCCGGGTGCCCTGCGCCCCGGTGACCTTGACCGAGGGCAACGGATTCAGGGCGGATGTATACGGATGCCAGAGGTGGTCCCGGTCAAAGGCGAGGCCGTTTTCAGCCTTGCCGCGTTCCTTTTCTCGGTCGGCGAGGAGCTTGGCGACCTCGGCCATGCGCTCGATGAAAAGGGCGTCGCCATCTTTTTTTCCCAGCCAAGGGATTTCGGCCAGGATGGGCACGTTGCCATGCAGGGCCACGGCCCGAATGTTTTCCTTGCGCAGGTCCGCGTCGTCGCCGGGCGGGGTGGTGTTGTTGATGACCACTCCGGCCACCTCCAATCCCCGGTTGCGCACGGCCTCCACGGTCATCAGGGCGTGGTTGATCATGCCCAGCTTGTTGTCTGCCACCACGATGATCGACAAGCCGAGCCGGTGCATGAGGTCCAGGGTGGTCGCTGAATCGGACAGTGGCACGGCGGCCCCACCCGCACCTTCGACGAGCAGGGGCATGTGGTCGCGGCCCAGGGTGAAAATTTCATTTGTCAGGGTTTCGGGGGCCAGAGTCTCCCCGGCCAGTCGGGCCGCCAGATGGGGCGAGCAGGCGGGGCGGTATTCGCGGCAGCAGGTGTTGGGATACCCGGCGGGAAAGTGGGGAGAGGCCAGGCGGGCGTATTCCTCCACATCCTCGGCCACGAGTCGTCCGTCGGTTTCCACGCAGCCAGTCTGGATGGGCTTGATGGCCAGGGCGGGAAGGCCGAGGTCCAGGAAGGCGCGGAGCAGCGCGGCGGTGGCGCGGGTCTTGCCCACACCCGTGTCGGTTCCGGTGATGAAATATCCTTGCATGGTGGTGATTGACCGAAAGGGACGGCTTGTCTTGTTTCGGACAAGGCACCCTACAGGAAGAGCCTCCAGAATACAAATGACAAGTATGCCGAAAAACAATCGACATTCTTTTCATTTCGCGAAGCGGTATCAAAAAGAATGGCCGGGGTTGCGGGCCGGGAGAAAGGGGTTTTCTCTATTCCGTCTCGTCCTGATATCGCCTGGCATCGCCGTTTTGCCAGGCTTCCACGTCCTTCCAGAATTCGCGGCTGGGGAAGACCTGCCAGCCGTTGCCGAGCTTCATGGTGATCACGGATTCCGGGGTGATGACTCCGAGATTGACCACGGTCTTGCCGGGGTAGCGTTGCAAAATGGTCTTGAGCGCGCCCAGGTGATCGTCGGTGGCGTTCCTTTCGCCGATCCACAGGGACACGGGCCGGTCCGAGCCCTGGACCGCATCGGCCAGGAACTGGATCTTGTCGGCCAGGATCTTGGCCGACTTGGGCGCATCCTCCTGGCCGGGTCCATCGCGCAGGTCGATTTTGCCCTGGATGAAGAGCGGGCGGTCGGCGTCCAGAAATTCTTCGGCGTCTTCGAAAAGATTGGGCAGGATGGTGACCTCGCCCGAGGTGGTCAGGTCCTCCACCGAGCAGAAGGCCATGGGCTTGCCACTCTTGGTGATGTACCGCTTGTAGTCGGGCACGATGACCGCCACGCGGACCTCGCTGCCGTCGGGAATGGTCTTGCACTCCTCCAGGGTGGTGGTGCGCAGCCGGACCATATCCTGCCGGTAGGCCAGCAGCGGGTGGCCGGACAGAAAAAAGCCGAGCACCTCTTTTTCGAGCTGGAGCTTCTCGCGGTCATCGAATTCCTCGCAAGAGGAGCAGGTGACTGTGTGAGCTTCCTCCTTGTTGGAGCCTCCGCCGAGCAGGTCGAGCATGTTGAGCATGCCGGATTCTTTTTCCTTGGCCTTTTTCTGGCCCAGGGCGACCGCTTTTTCCAGATCTTCGAGCAGGGCGGCACGGGAGCAGTTGAAACAGTCGAGCGCGCCTGCCTTGATGAGTGACTCCAGGACGCGCTTGGTGACGCGGCGCAGGTTCACGCGCTCGCAGAAATCGAAGATGTCCTTGAACGGACCGTCCGCCGTCCGTTCGATCACGATCTCGTTGATCGCCTCCTCGCCCACATTCTTGATGGCGGCCATGGCAAAGAGAATCTCGCCTTCCAGAACCGAGAATCGCGCCTGGCCCGCGTTGATGTTCGGCTGGCGGACCGGAATCTCCATGTCGCGGCAGGCGTTGATGTACATGATGATCTTTTCGGTGTTGTTCATTTCCGTGGACATCAGGGCGGCCATGAACTCCACCGGGAAGTGCGCCTTGAGATACGCGGTGTGGTAGGAAATGAGCGCGTAGGCGGCGGAGTGCGACTTGTTGAAGCCGTAGGCCGCGAACTTCTCCATGGTGTCGAAAATCTCGTTGGCGACCTTGTCGGGGATCTTGTTTTCCCGTGAGCCTTCCAGAAAACGGGATCGCTGCTGGGCCATCTCCTCGATGATCTTTTTGCCCATGGCCCGGCGCAACAGATCGCCTTCACCAAGCGAATAGTTGGCAACCGTCATGGCCGTGGCCATGACCTGTTCCTGGTAGACCATGACGCCATAGGTGGGCTTGAGGGTGTCCTCCAGCGAGGGGTGGGGGTAGGTTACCTTGATATCCCCGTGTTTGCGCATGATGAATTCATCCACCATGCTCACTCCCTGGGCGCCGATCATGCCCAGCGGGCCGGGCCGGTAGAGCGCGAGCATGGCGACGATGTCCTCGAAGCAGTCCGGCCTGAGCATGCGGAGATATTTTCGCATGCCCGAAGATTCAACCTGAAAGATGCCGTCGGTGTCGCCCTTGGCGAAAATGGCGAAGGTGTCTGGGTCGTCCAGGGCCAGGGTGTCGAGGTTCGGGGCCTTTTTGCCCTGCTCGCGGATGATGTCCAGGCAGTCCTCGATGACGGTCATGGTCCGCAACCCCAGGAAGTCGAACTTGATCAGGCCGACTTTTTCGACCTTTTTCATGTCGAACTGGGTCACGATTTCACCCTTCTTCCCTTTGTAGAGAGGAAGGTAGTCGGTCATGGGCCTGTCCGAGATGACCACGCCCGCCGCATGGGTGGAGGCGTGGCGGCAGAGTCCTTCCAGCCGGGTGGAGATGTCGATGAGTTTGGCGATCTTGGGGTCGGTGGCGACCATGTCGTCGAGTTCAAGGACCGCCTTGACCGCGTTGGGCACGCTGATCTTGGCCTTTTCCACGCCGAGCAGCTTGGCCATGACCGCAGGGTCCTCGGGGATGAGCTTGGCGATGCGGTCGGTTTCGGCAAAGGTCATGCCCAGTGCGCGGCCCACGTCCTTGATGACCGCCTTGGTTTTCATGGTCCCGAAGGTGGTGATCTGGGCCACGCGGTCAGAGCCGTACTTCTGGGCGCAGTATTTGACCACCTCAAGGCGGCGACGCTCGCAGAAGTCCACGTCGATATCAGGCATGGAGACGCGCTCCACATTGAGAAATCGCTCGAAGAGCAGATCGTAGGGGAGCGGGTCGAGGTTGGTGATCTTCAGCGACCAGGCCACGATGGACCCGGCGGCCGAACCACGTCCGGGGCCGACCGGGATGCGGTTGTCCTTGGCCCAGTTGATGAAATCCTGGACGATGAGGAAGTAGGCGGGAAAGCCCATTTCCTTGATAACGCCCAGTTCATAGTCCAGTCGCTTCCAGTAGACGGCCTCGTCCACCTCGTAAGTGATGATCCCCAGCCGTTTCTTCAACCCTTCGCGGCAGAGCCGTTCGAATTCCTCGTCCAGGCTGGAGACGCCCTCGGACAGTTCGTATTCCGGGAAATAGTAGTTGCCCAGCTCGATTTCCAGGTTGCACCGCTCGGCAATGCGCTGGGTGTTGGCCACGGCCTCGGGGACATGGGCAAAGGCCTGCTCCATCTCCTCGGGCGTCTTGAAATACAGCTCCTGCGTGTCCATGCGGAACCGTTTTTCCGCGTCCACGGTAGTCTGGGTCTGGATGCAGAGCAGGGTGTCATGGGCCTCGTAGTCCTCGGCGGTCAGGTAGTGGCAGTCGTTGGTGGCAACCAGAGGGAGGCCGGTCTTTTCCGCGCACTTGATGAGCAGCTCGTTGAGTCGGGTCTGCTTGCCGATGCCGTTGTCCTGAAGCTCAAGGTAGAAATCGCCGGGGAAGATGGATTCATAGGTGCGGGCCATCTCGCAGCCCGCATCGAGTCCTTCGTTCATCAGCTTGCGCGGCACTTCGCCCGCCAGGCAGGCGGACAGGGCGATGAGTCCCTCGGAGTACTGGTTGAGCAGATATTTGCTGACTCGGGGCTTGTAATAGAACCCTTCCAGATATCCGGTGGAGACGAGTTTGATCAGGTTTTTGTAGCCGAGCTGGTTTTTGGCCAGCAGCACAAGGTGATAACCGCCGCCCTGCTCCTTGCGCTCGTGGGCCTTTTCGTCGTCAATGTCGCCGGGAGCCACATAGACCTCGCAGCCGATGATCGGCTTGATGCCCATTTCCAGGGCGGCCATGTAGAAAGTCGCGGCCCCGAACATGGAGCCGTGGTCCGTGATGGCCACGGCGGGCATGCCCAGGTCCTTGGCTCGCGAGAGCAAGTCCTTGATGCGAATGGCGCCGTCGAGCAGGCTGTATTCGGTATGAACGTGAAGATGGACGAATTCGGCCACGGCAAACCCCGGTGAAAATCGATTGAAACAGGACCTCAAAGTATACGGGATATCGGGTCCCAAGGGAAGTCGCCGTAGCCCCATTTGGAAATATTTGTCCGTAATCCTTCGATATTCCATGCTATCGGCAGCGTAGCCGTACTTGTGGAAAACCGGCCCTCTCCAGTGGCAACAAGGCAAGGGCGGCGGCTTTACCCGTTGACCCCTCGAATCGAGAGCGGTAGAATCCTGCGAAATATTGCGCAATACACGTCAAACGTCAGAGGAATCATGTCCGAGCCGTCCGCCGTTACCGTCAATGAGAATGCCGTTCTTGAGGTCCTCAGGGCCAAAAGTGTGCATACCTATTTTCAGCCTGTGATTTCCCTTGCGGCCAAGTCGATCATCGGGTTCGAGGCCTTTTCACGCGGGGGCGGGGAAGGCGGTTCCATAGTTGATCCGGCTACGTTGTTTCACCAGGATCTCAGCCCCGATTCAAAGGTCAACGTGGACCGGTTATGCCGGGAAAAGGCCCTGGCACAGTTCAAGCCCATCTTCGAGAAGCACAAGAACATGTTGCTTTTCCTGAACATCAATTCCGACATCCTGCCCCACGTGGAGGTCAAGAGCCAGGTCCTCAAGCATCAGGTGGCCAGCATGGATATCGATTTGGGCAACGTGATCATCGAATGTCCCCTGAGCAGGGCCGGGCAGGAGGAGGTGATCGCCTTCGCTTCGTTTTACAAGGAGCTTGGCTTCAAGATAGGCCTCGACAACTGCGGCGCGGATGATGCGTTCGGGCAAATCATTCCCGTCATCAGGCCTTCGTTCGTGAAGATTTGTCCGAGTCTGTATGCCGAAAGCCAGGCTGCCGAAAACTCGCTGCGGGCCCTGAAGAGTCTGGTTCAATTGACGGAGCGGATGGGGGCCATGGTTATCGCCCAGGGCGTGGAGAACGAGGAGGATTCCATTCGGCTGCTGGCCGCCGGAGTCCATTTGCAGCAGGGGTATTACTATACCAAGGCCGAAGGCGTTAAAGAGGGTGATCCGGCCGAGGCTTTTTTCAGGAAGATTCTGAACACGCATGAAAAGTATAAAAAAGTGGGGCGGGAACTGGTGCGTCAGAAGAAAGCGCGTTTCGAGGCCTTGTTCAGGATCGTGGGGACGGCATGCGCCAAATTCGCCAACTTGGGGGAGGACCGGTTCGAGGAGACGTGCAAGAAACTGGTGCACAGCCTGGACGGCGTCATTTCCTTGTTCGTGCTCAATGAACACGGCACGCAGATTACGTCTCGGCCGCACGTCAAGGGAGAACCAAGGCTTTCCGCTTCAGTCCTCGGTTCGGGCAAGGGCGTGGACCACTCCGTGCACGACTATTTCATGTATCTGGACATGGGGTATGAGAAGTTCGTGACCCAGCCCTCGGTCTCCCTGTTTACCGGCGAAAACGCCTGCCTTGTCTCCCGTCCCATCTACAACAGCGAAGGGGCGCGGTACGTCGTGTGTGTCGAGGTGTCGCATCCCGGCTAGTTGACAGGAAGCCGCGAAAAGGGTCCATTGCCGGTGATTGGGACTGGCCTGCACCGGGAGAACGATTGTTGGAATCCTTCGGCGACATCACCACCTATCTTTGGCAACGGCTGCCGCTCATCCTGCTCTTTGCGGGTGGGTATCTCGTCTATCGTCTCATGGCTGCCACCCGGATCACCGATGCTTTCGTGAACTGGGCGCTCAGGCGATGCCGGGGGAACGCGTCCGCCCTGGTTCTCACCATTATCGGCACGGCCGCCGTGCTGTCCTCGTTCATTCCCAACACCATCACCGTGCTCACGATGCTGCCCGTGCTCAAGCGGCTGGACCGGGATTTTACCCGACAGGGCGTCACTGGCATGACCACGGTCCTGATGTGTTCGGCCATCTACGGCGCGGCCATCGGCGGCATGGGGTCCATGATCGGCTCACCCGCCAACGCCATCCTGTTCGGGGCACTCGACCTGTTTGAGGTCGAAGGCCGCAGCCAGATCAATTTCTTCAACTGGTTTCTCTGGTCCGTGCCGCTGGTAGTGGTCTTTGTGCTGGCCGCCTGGGGGGTGGCCGCCGGGCTGGGGCTGCCTCGGGCGACGCGCCGTGTGAAGGTGCTGGTAGATTGCCCGGACGGGCAGTGCGAGACCAACCCTCGCCAACGTTTCGGCGGGCGGTTGTTCTGGCTCTATATGGGATTCTGGGTCTGCGAGGCCGTGGCCCGGCAGGTCGTGCCCGGATTTGCCGGAATATCCCCGGCCGTCTGCCTCGGGTTTACGGCACTCTTCCTGTTTCTGACGTTTGTCCGCACCGCTCCGGCGTCCCCGTTCGCCTCCGGGCCGCTGCTGCGTCCCGGCGACTTGATCTCGGGTATTCCGCGTCGTGGCCTGATCTTCATTCTGGTGCTTGCCGTGCTTTTCGGCATGGTCCATTGGCTGAGACTGGACGAGAAGGTGGTGATCCTGGCCGGAACCCTGCTTCAGGGGGAGCTGGGGCCGCGCATGCTTTTCTTTCTCACCATCCTGGCCGTGATCTTCCTGACTGAAGTCTTGTCCAACACTGCGGTTGTGGCCGCGTTTTTCGCCGTGGCCTACTACGCGGCCTTGAGCCACGCCCTGTCCCCGCTGCCCCTGATGGTGGGTGTGAGCGTGGCCTCTACCTGTGCGTTCATGACGCCCATTGCCACGCCGACCAATGCCCTGGCCTTTGGCGAGATGCACGGCGCGTCGCTGCGGACAATGCTCGCCCTCGGTCTGGTGCTCAATCTTGCCGGGGCAGTGATCCTGACCGGCTGGCTGGGTTGGGTCCTGCCGCGAATCTATTGAGTGGCGGCATCGGCAACAGAAAACGGGTCCGGGACGATTGCCGTCCCGGACCCGTTTCCTGTTGCGCGTCGAGGGTGGGGGCTAGCGCTCAAAGACCTTCTTGATGTCCCGGCTCAGGGTGAAGCTCTTGAGCATCCATTCCTTGCCTGTATTATAGTAGTATAGATCGAATATCATGGGCTGTGCCTTGAAAAGCAGTATGTATTTCATGCGGACGATGGCCGACCCTGCCTTGTGCTCCAATATCTTTTCATAGGAAGTGGGCGGTCCCTGCTGTTTGACCATTTGAAAATAGTCGAACTGGATCTTTTCCAGGGTGTTCTTGGCGTACCGGCCCCGGGAGAAAAGGGTGTTGAATCCCTCCTGGGCATTGCCTGAGACCAGGGAAGTCATGACGGATTCGGCGTGGACCTGGGGTCCGTCCGGGGTCCAGGTTTTGGGGGCTTGCGCCTGTGCGGGCAGAGCGGCGAGGAAGAATGCAAGGCAGAGCAGGGCTGATATGGCCGTTCGCATGGCGTCTCCTGAAATGAGTGTTTGTGGCATCACAATTATTAGATGGTGCCGTCCGGGTCAAGGGAGGTCCCCAGATATTCTTCCACGGTCCGGCGGAGCATGGTTTTGGTCACGGGTTTGGGAAGGTATCCGGTGCAGCCGCATTCCTTGCACCGGAGCTTGGCCTCGGTCAGGGCGTGGGCCGTCACCGCCACGATGGGCGTGGCGGGAGCTTCGGAATCCTTTTCCCGGGCCCGGATAGCTGCGGTGGCCTGGTAGCCATCCATGCCGGGCATTTCGATATCCATGAGAATGAGATCGTAGGGGGATGCGGTGTGCATGGCCAGGGCCTGCTCGCCGCTTTCGGCGGTGTCCAGCGTGTGCGGGATGTCCTTGAGGAACATGGTGAAGAGCAACCGGTTGCGCTCGTCGTCCTCCACGAGAAGGATGCGTTTTATTCGGGAGGTCCCGGTTTGTTTGCGGATGGCAATTTGTTGGAGGTCGGCCCCGGTTCCCGGATTCGGGTCGAGGGTGAGTCGAACGGTGAACGTGAAGGTGGAGCCCTGGCCCGGTTGGCTTTCGACGTGGATTTCGCCCCCCATGGCTGTGACCAGGTTTCGGCTGATGGCCAACCCCAGTCCGGTGCCGCCGTAGTGGCGTGAGCTGGAGCCGTCCGCCTGGGTGAATCGTTCGAAAACAGCCTCCTGCATGTCCTCGGGAATCCCGATGCCGGTGTCGGTCACGACGAATTCCAAAACGACATCTTCCTGATGGCGGGAGAGGGCGTGTACGGAAAGGGCTATGGAGCCTTTCTTGGTGAACTTCATGGCGTTGCCGAGCAGATTCACCAGCACCTGTTTGAGAGCGGTCGGGTCTCCCAGCAGATGTTCCGGTACGGGGTCGGCAATGAAACATTCGAGGCTAATGCCCTTGTCCATGGACTCAAGCGTGAAGACTTCGCACGTTTTTTCCACCGTGGTGCGCAGGTTGAATGGCGTATGAAAGAGCTGGAATTTCCCGGCCTCGAAGCGGGAGAGATCGAGTACGTCGCTGACCAGTTCGCGCAGGTGTTCGCCCGCGTTCTGAAGAATGCCGACATAGCGCTTCTGGTCGCCGTTGAGCCGGGTTTCGGCCAGCAGCTCGCCTGCGCCGAGGATGGCGTTCATGGGCGTGCGTATCTCATGGCTCATGCGGGCCAGAAAGTGGCTTTTGGCCATGTCGGCCGTCTCGGCCATTTCCTTTGCGGAATTCAGCTTCCGGGCCACGACCAGTCCGATGGCGAACGCGATAGCCACGGCAACCATGGCGATCAATATGTTGAGCGTGCGGTTGGCCTTGATCGCCCCGAGATAGTCGTCTTCGGGCATGTAGATACAGATCACCCACGGCCATTGCGAATCCGAGAACGGGGCAAACATGGCGTTGTACCGTTCGCCGTTTATGGTGAAGCTCATGAAGATGGGCTTGTCCAGGTAGAGCTGATCCTGCGGAAGACCTAGGGAGAGGAACGCCTCGCGTGCCACCGGGTCGTCAAGTTCCGTGATGCGGGTCAGCCGGGTCTTATCCGTTCCGTCGGTCTGCCGGATCTTGTTGACGTCCGGGTAAGCGATGAGGGTGCCGTGCTGGCTGAGGATGAAGGCGCGCCCGTGGTCGCTCACGTGGAGTTTGGAGATGAAGGTGGAGAGTTCGTCAATTTCGATGTCCACCCCGACCACGCCCAGGAATTCCTGGCCCTTGAAAACCGGGCTGGCCGTGGTGATGCCGGGTTTTTGCGAGGTAAAGAAGATGTACGGCTTGGTCCAGATCAATCCTTTATTCGTCTTTGCCTTGATAAACCAGGGGCGCTTTCTCGGATCGTAGTCGTCCAAGGGGTCGAACTCGCGGCGGACCAGATGGCCGGTGGCGTCGGTGTAGACCTTCTCAACCGTGCGTTCTTTGCCGGAAAAGCGGATGAGTTTGGTGAAGAATCCGTCCTTGTTCATTTGGTTATAGCGGGAAACCATGGTGAATTCGCCGTCCGAACTGCCGAAGTAGATACCGGAGAACTGTATGTTGAGGGTCAGAAGTTCATTGAAATAGGCGGCCATGGTGTTCGTCTTCTTGCTGCTGACGATGCCGCTTTGTGAAAGTCGCCGGGAAAGGCTGGCCGCCTTGCGGGCGGGTTCGAGATAGCTTTGCGATTTATCTATGGTATAGGAAGCGATGTTCTCCATGATGATGCGGGCGTGATGCGACAGCACTCTGCGTGTGGTCAGGGAGGAGGAGACAATGAGCAGCATGGCGAAGACGAGAATGAGGCCGCTGAAGCCGAATATGAGTCCGTATCTGGGGGGTATCCGCATGGGGATTTGCTCCGTTGAGAAGAAGATTATCAATCCGGATCATCCTTATCATGAGTCGGAGCGAAGGGCGATATCCTTATAATTGGCGCGTAAATGGGGGCTGCCTTGAGATGACTACAATTATCTTGAATAAAAAATAGTTTTATTTCATCTACTTAAAATAAAAGAATTGTTTCTTGAGAAAAACCGCTTGACCTGGTTGACCGTTTCCCATAGAACTCCTCTTCGCCGCGGGGGAATCCGCCGAAGGGAAACGCAAGCGGCTCGTTCTTTCTTAAA
>CAXXUE010000039.1:0-48496 GCA_963662475.2 uncultured Pseudodesulfovibrio sp. | reverse complement strand
TCGTCACCCTCACGCCGCCCACGCGCAATATGACCAAGGAAGCAACCGCCGCTGGTTTCTACAAGTGCGAACACAACGGCAAAAACTACCCCAAAATTCAAATTCTCACCATTGAGGGGTTGTTGCAAGGTTTTGAATCGCCGCAATACATTGATTTTTCACGCGGCGATTTGACTATCAAAAAACCAAAGCGGAAAAACGAGTCAAAGCAAAAACAATTGAAACTCATGTAGATGGGATAACGCCTTTGCACTTGCGGACACTACACTGTTTTCAAGTGAGCTAATGCGTTGCTGTAGCTGATAGCTTTTCTCACACCCAAAGGCCGATGCTTTCCGCAATTCAAGCGTATATTCAAGCATCCTGATATTTTTTTCTCCATCGGTTCAACGTCGAATGGAGGCTTGAACTCGTCGGGATATTTTTCACGCATGTATGCTTCAATCTTTTTCATTACGCCGCCCCTCCCAGGGAGTTAAAGGGATAATTCCCTATTTTTTGTATGTAGTGCAAGTTTACCCAATCGGGGACTCTCTCTCATGGGAATCCGGCCCCGGACCGATGACGGTCCCGGGGCCGGGACCTGAAAGCCTGCCCCCAGAATGGGGCTGTGAAGGAGCCGCGTTATGCCAGAGCCCGCAGAAAAAGCTACCGAACTTTTCCGCCAGATGAACAAGAACCGCCGGGACGTATTCAAGGCGTACCAAGGGTTCACAGCGACCATCAAGAAGGGCAGTTCCATCGAGGACAAGTATCAGTCCCTCATTCTCATTGCCTGCTCTATCCTTTCCCAGTGCGATATGTGCATTTCGCTCCACGTCCAGAATGCCGCAGTCCATGGCGCAACCAAGGACGAAATCATCGACGCCGGGCTTCTGGCCGTGGCCATGGGCGGTTCGCCACGTATGATGTACATGCGCTATATCTACGACCTAAATCGAGCGGAGGGGTCTCATTGAAGCCTTCCTCGGCAGAAACCGGAAGAAGATTGACTCCAAAAATGGTGCGAATGGGGACAGCTTGATCGCTGAAGCGTGAAAATGCCACTCGTTTCGGTTGTGATACCAGATTTTTCAGGAAATTGGACGCACCTCTCCCATCGCTGGACATGGAGCGGGGCGTTCAGATCAGGTCCAGACGAATTTTGGAGCGCTCAGGCAGCGCTCCCACAGTTCTTTGAAACGCAACGATTCCATGGCGATCGCCGTGACCTTGAGTACGGTTTTGCCAGCATGGGACACCACCTTGGCGGCGACGTCCACCAAGGTGCGACGCAGTGTGGTCGGGAAAGACTTGACCGGTACCACCGGCTCACTCACATCTTCCTTGAACGCTTCAAACAGGAAGAAGCCGAGGAGCATGGTGTAATAGAAGGCGGCGTTGGGCACGAAGCGCTGGAACGGCAACTCCTCGAATCCGAAATCCTTGAACGCCCTGTGCACCAGTTCGTCCGCGCCCCGCTGGTGGTAGGAGTGGATGATGGCATCGGTTTCGGCCATGAACGCGAGGCCAGCCTCCTGCAATTGCTGATCCACGACACTATCCATGCCAAGGTTGGTGTAGACGATGGTGCCTGGTCTTGATCCGGGTAGCAGGAACTGCTTCTCTTCCAGTAAAGGTCGCCAAAAGATGGTCCTGAAGGACTTTTCCCAGGACTTGCGGCGGTCGCAGAACTCGTAGCACTGCCAGACATCCTCATCGGTTTTGCCGAAGTGATGCTGAAAGGCGGTTTCGGGAAGTGCCCCAATCATGGCCTTGATGTCGCTATAGAACTTGCCTGCGCAGATGAAACCGATATCCAGCCGCTCCATCTCGTCGAAGAGCTCCTGGTCGAAGAATCCGGAGTCCATGCGAATGATGATGGGTACGGTCTTGCTGTAGCGGGTACGGATCATGCGCACCACGTGACGGATCATCTTCGGGGCTGAGTCGCCGTTGAGAGAGTGTTTGTCGCCGCCACGGAACACGGCGTCTATAATGTAGCGGCCCCAGGTCATCTGGAGAGGCTGAAAGCCCAGAACCTTCTTGTAGGTGGGCTTGACGCCGTGACGCTTCGGCGCTTGGTCGTTATCCATGACCATGGTGTCGATGTTCAGTTCGATCACTTCTGGGCTGGTCATGCTGAGTCGCCAAAGGAAGAGTTGCTGCAACAGACGGCGAAAAAGATAGGTCCGTTGTGCGGAGAATGATTGGTAGAACCGCTTGACGGTGTGCGATGAGGCCATGCTCTTGATGTCTGTTTCGATGGCAGCCGCGTAGCCCGGATCTTTGGTCAGGACATCAAAGTGGGCCAAGTGACGGCTGGTGCCGTCAAAGAGGAAGCAGAGCACCTGCTTGAAAAGTTCATCGATGGGCGTGCCCTTGGGGTTCTTGCGCATGGAGCCGAAAAGGCGGTTGATGTGGGGGAAAAGACCAATGCCACGAATGTAGCGAGCAAAGAGGTTGAGCCCGGCCCGGCTTGTCATACAGTCGTTCGTGACTTGGACATCGTCGATGAATTTTGCTTTGGTTCTCTTTGAGTTGGACATCCAGCCCTCCACCAAATGGGTGAAACGTTCATGACGTAGTGACTGGATGTGATTGTAAACAAAAACAAGGTGATATGCCAGCTTTGATGTTGTGTCAGGCTGGAGAATCGCTCAGATTAGGTACGAAGAAGTGGAAAAGCTTTTCGATTAACTCCCAGAAAATGAACGACAAAAGGGCTGCCCGGCGACGGGGAGTCCTTTTTTTTTGCCCTGTCCCGTCCTGAAATAGGTTGATAACCAAAGGACCTATTTATGGAAAGCAATCCCAAACAGCGAGTTAGACGGACTCGGCGCGACTACACGATGGCCTTTAAATTGTCGGTGGTGGCGCAGGTGGAAAAGGGCGAGATGACGTACAAGCAGGCTCAGGCTTTTTATGGTATTCAAGGGCGAAGCACAGTGTTGAAGTGGCTCAGGAAGCACGGCACCCGTGATTGGAGCAGACCCATGGTACATTCCCGCAACGCCCCCAAAGCAAAGGAAACTCCAGCCCAGAAGATCAAACGGCTGGAGAAAGAGCTTGAGGAAGAGAAGATCAAGACCGCGCTTCTCGATAAGATGATTGAGATTTCAGACCGCGAGCTTGGGACTTCGATAAGAAAAAAGCTTACCCCCGAGCTGCACGAAGTCTTCAGAAAGAAAGACAAATAAGCTTGTCTGCCTGTTGCAGGCAGCTCGGGGTCAGTCGGCAGTCCGTGTACCAGGCTGAAAAACGCCATGATGTACGGGAGGCCATGCTCCAAGAGGCAAAGGCCATGGTCTTGAGCGTGCGGGCCAGGATGCCCCGCCTCGGAACGCGAAAGCTGTACTTCCTGTTGAAGGACGCGTTTTCCGCAAAGGGAATCAAGCTTGGACGTGACGCGTTGTTTTGCCTGTTGCGGCGCGAGCACATGCTCATCAAGCGAAAAAAGAACTACACAAAGACAACCAACTCGAAACATTGGCTAAAAAAGCATCCTAACTTGTTGAAAGATGTTCAGCCCAGCTTCCCGGAGCAGGTGTTTGTAAGCGACATAACCTACGTAAAAACACGCGAACAGACATGCTATCTTTCGCTGGTGACCGATGCATTCAGCCGAAAGATAATGGGATACAATGTGAGCCGAGACCTCGGTTCGGAAAGCACAGCCAAAGCACTGGATGCGGCAATTGAAAACAAGCGAAAGAGGGTAAATACGATTCACCATTCAGACCGAGGACTTCAATATGCCTCTTCCGTTTACCAGAAAAAACTTCGGGAATCAGACATGACTCCCTCTATGACAGATGGTTACGACTGTTATCAAAACGCCTTGGCAGAAAGGATGAATGGGATTCTAAAGCAGGAGTTTTTAACCGTCACATGCAATAACCTTAGAGAACTCAATGCATTGGTGAAAGAGTCAGTGGAGATATACAATGCGGAGCGACCTCATCTCAGTTTGGGAATGAGAACGCCGGACGACGTACACAAATCAGGCTGTGGGGCTAGCCCCACAGCCTGATTGAAACCTTCAAAAACCGTCAACCTATTTCAGGACGGCTCACCCCCGGCGGCTCTTCCGGGGGACCACTTCGTGGAGACCAGGGCGCTGCCCTGGACCCGCCAAAGGCCGAGGCCTTTGGAATCCCATAGCCGCTTCGCGGGGGCTTAGCGCGAAAGGCTGTGCCATGCAGGGAAGGCCGCTTCGGACGGCCCTGCCGTGCCGGTTGGCGGTTTGGGCGAAAGGAAGCGGACAAATTTCGTGCCGCTTCGCCACACATCGGCAGCCGCTCCCTTCCGCCCAAACCGTGAAGGGTGTTAGAAGAAAGACCAGCACCAGCTCGGCCATTTCTATCCCGTTCTAAAATCCAACCTTCCGCGCTAGCCGCGCTAGCCGCGCTAGCACTAGCCTTTCATCCCGGCCCCCACCCGAAGACCTGCACCAGCCCTCGAGCACAGGGCTTAGACAAATCCGCAGGACAGCGGATTTGGACGTTGCCGTCCTCGGCAACGCCCCGAAGGGGTGAGCCCCAGGACGGGGCGAATCCAGCTGACAAAGCGGGTAAGGCGGCTCTATCCCCGAAGAACAGGCCCATCCCGGACGGCCTAAGGTCTATAAAAACGGCAGAGAGCGCGAAGCTTCGCAGATGAAGCCGTCCCGCTTTGATCAGATTCTTTGCCTTGTGATCGCCAGGCGGCGAAGCACACGAAAAGCGGCACTTTTGGTTCTTTTGGTGCTGCTGTAGATTGTCAAACCAAACTTAACACCTTGGCAAGTCCCCGTTCTTCAATGATTTCCTATGTTGTCCTGTATCCGAATTTCTTCCTTGGCCGCATATTGATGAGGTTTACAGCCCATGCCAATCGTTTTGGATCTGCAAAGACTGACCGGTTGCGTTTGGGGTAGAATTGTCTCAACAGTCCGTTGGTATTTTCATTCAGCGCCCTTTCATTTGGAGATTGTGGATGGCAAAAGTACACTTTGCAATCCAGATCACTTTGCATTTTCTCATAAGAGGAAAACTCCGATCCACGATCGAATGTTATCGTCTTGATGAGTTGGCGGGGCAGTTCGTTGAAGGCACATTTCACAGCATTGGCAACAGTTTCCATCTTCTTGTTTTCACAAGGTAAGGCAATCAGGAAACCCGTTGACATTTCTACTAATGTCACTGCGTTTGATATGCCGCGATGGCCAAGAACCAAATCGCCCTCCCAATGTCCAAACTCACTTTTTGCAACAGCGATAGCCGGGCGTTTTGTTATGCATGGCAACGGCGTTAATCGGGTTGGTTTTGCCACTTCATTGCGGACATACTTCCTTTGTCGTTTAAACCTCAAGTATTCGGTATATCTGGCTTTGCGGCCCAGTGGAGAGCGGTGTTTCTTGGAACGTTCAATCCACCGATATATGGTTTTAAAGGAGACTCTCAGATTCGTTTGTGTTGGATAGTCCAGTTTCAGACGGCCTTCAGTCTGCTCCGGTGACCAATATTCTTTCAGTTTATCAATGACATATGCGATCAGCTCGTCGGGCTTACACGTTCTTCCTGGTCGTTTTCGCCTGTACGCGGCCTGCTGCTGAGCAATCTGGTGAAGGTAAATCAACGTTCCATTTTGACATACGGAGTTGCGCCGTATTTCTTGAGAAATCCCAGAAGGGCTATAGCCAAGAATTTGTGCTATCTCACGTATACTGTGCTGTTTTTCCAATAACCGCTCTATGATTTCTCTCTTCTCTCGGTTAATCTGTCTGTGTCCCATGTTGTGCTGTCCCTCCGTTGTGGAGTTTTTTAGTTAGGACAACATTTCATGGGACATTCATTTTGGGAACTCCCCCCCCCTCGAAAGTGTTAAGTTTGAGATTACAATCTGCGGCTCAGCCAAAAGAACCGCCGCCCGTGACCGAAGGGAATGCAGCGTTGCACGAAGTGCACCTGCCCGTGAGGGCAGGAAGACGCGAAGCGGCTTAAGCGGCCGCAGGGCATGGAGGGCATTTGAAGCCGCAGGCTTCAACCCGGCTCTCGCCGAAGGCGTTCTTTCTCTCCCTTATTCATTCTTCATCGCCGCACCGAGCGGCATCCTCATAACAAAAAATACCATGTCGGCACTCCACGGCTTAATCTGGTAACAGTACCAGTAAATGTGAAGCTCAAAGGAGGCCGACATGGCGAGTATCAAGATATCATCAGCTTATCGGTTTGTGGAAGCATTTGTTGATCAGCGCATTTTCGTTGGCGTTGATGTTCATAAAAAGACATTCAGTGTTGCACTCTTACGACCAGACGGAATGATCAAAGATTGGTCTAGTCCCGCCGACGTGGCATCACTTACACAAATCCTTTCCTCACTCCCTGTTAACATCGGTGCAGTTTGTTACGAAGCTGGCCCGACAGGTTTTGGCCTTGCTCGAAGCCTCAAGGCTGCAGGTATTCGTGTGATTGTTGCCGCGCCCAGCCGAATACCACGCCCAGTAACCGCAACCAACAAGACAGACAGCCTCGATTGCCGAAAGTTGGCTGAACTTGCCGCAGCAGGACTGATCCGCCCAATTGCCATTCCTAGTGAAAGAGAAGAAGCTTTTCGGTCACTCCAACGTCGAAGACATCAACTCACCGATGTGAATCGGCGTGCAAATATGACCCACCTGAGCCGGTAATCGGCGTCGAAATTTGACCCACCCCGGCAAGCCCCTCAAGGTCACGAGAAAATCGTGACGGGAGGGCCAGCGAGGAGATGCTGACGGTGGAAACAATTCGAAAGATTAAGGTGGCCCATGACCGGCATGAGACGCCGATCAGGCAGATATCCAAGAATTTAAACATGAGCCGGAATACGGTCCGCAAGGTGTTGCGCTCGGAGGAGACGCGCTTCGAGTACAAACGAGCGATCCAGCCCATGCCCAAACTTGGTGAATTCACGACCTGGCTGGAAAGCGAGTTGGAGCGGGATGTCGGGCTTCCACGCAAACATCGACGCACGATCAAGGTCTTGTTTGAGCAGCTTCAGGGGCAAGGTTACGAGGGAGGCTATGATGCTGTCCGGCGTCATGTCTCCCGCTGGCGCGAAGCCGAAGGGCACAGGGTGTCGCAAGCCTTTGTCCCGCTGACTTTCGCCTCTGGAGAGGCCTACCAGTTCGACTGGAGCCACGAGCAACTCGAAATTGACGGCATGCCAATGACGGTCAAGACCGCGCACATGCGATTGTGCCATAGCCGGATGGTCTTCTGCTTCGGTTACCCTCGGGAGACCCAGGAGATGGTATTCGACGCCCATCAGCGCGGCTTTGCCTTTTTCGGCGGATCTTGTGGCCGAGGTATTTACGACAACATGAAGACCGCAGTGAACAAAGTTCTACGCGGCAAGCAACGCGAACTCAATTCCCGCTTCGAGCAGATGTGCACTCATTACCTGGTGGACCCCACGCTGTGTACGCCTGCTGCTGGCTGGGAAAAAGGGCAGGTGGAAAATCAAGTCCATCTGGTACGTACTCGTTTTTTATCCGGCAGATGGCGTTTCGGGAGCCTTGAGGAGTACAACGCCTGGCTGCTGGAGCGAGCTATTGGTTGGGCCAAGACTCAGGCTCATCCGGAGATTACGGACAAGACGATCTGGGAGGTCTTCCTGCAGGAGCGTGAAAACCTAATCAAGCCCGCAGCCCCTTTCGATGGCTACCGTATTCAGGAATGCCGGGTTTCCTCCACATGTCTGGTGCGGTTTGATCACAACCGGTACAGCGTACCCTGCGAGGCGGCTGGACAGGCGGCGCAGATCAAGGCGTACGCCGACCACATCTCGGTGATTCGCGATGGCCGGGTGCTGGCCGTACATGCCCGCCGATTCGGCAGAGAAAAGACTGTCTATGACCCGTGGCACTACGTGCCTGTCCTGGAGCGTAAGCCCGGAGCGCTCCGCAACGGCGCTCCCTTCCAGGACTGGAGGCTTCCTGCGCCGATGGAGCAAATCCGTCTGTCCCTGCGGCGGCATAAGGACTGGGACCGACAGTTTGCGGGTATCCTGACAGCGGTGCCCAGCCATGGACTCCAGGCAGTAACCGACGCCTGCCAGGCGGCCCTGGACCAGAACACGGTGAGTCGGGACGTGGTCCTTAACATCTTGAACCGCTCCCGTGATCAAAGGCCAACCCAAGAGGTTTGCGTCCCCGATCACCTCAGGATCAAATGCGAGCCTGTGGCCGACTGCGGACGTTATGACCAGCTATTGGAGGCGAGCCATGCTTCGCAATGACATCTTGGCTTTGCTCAAAGAGCTCAAGCTGCATGGCCTGCGCGGAGCTTACGACGAGATGCTTGAGCACGGTCGTCGATCCGGGGCCACTCTGGAACGGTTTCTGTTAGATCTGCTCAAGGCGGAACAGGCCGAGCGCCGCGTACGCAGCATCCGATACCGCCTGGGGATCGCCAGATTTCCCGTGAGCAAAGATCTGGACGGTTTCGACTTCCAGGACTCGCACGTCGGTGAGGCCAGGATCAGGGATCTATACCAGGGCGGCTTCATGGAGAGCTGGATCAATGTGGTCTTTGTAGGCGGCACGGGCACCGGAAAAACGCATTTAAGCATCGCCATCGGCTCCAATGCCGTGCGCAACGGCGCCCGAGTGCGCTTTTTCAATCTGGTGGACCTCGTCAACCAGCTCGAGCAGGAAAAAGCGGACGGCAAGGCCGGACGGCTGGCCGAGACTTTGGCGCGCTTCGACTTGGTCATCCTGGACGAACTCGGCTACCTGCCGTTTTCCAGGTCAGGAGGCCAGCTGCTCTTTCACCTGCTCTCAAAGCTCTACGAGAGGACCTCGGTGCTGATCACCACGAACCTGAGCTTCGGGGAGTGGTCACAGGTCTTTGGAGACGCCAAGATGACCACGGCCCTGTTGGACCGCGTCACACATCACTGCGAGATCATCGAAACAGGCAATGAAAGCTGGAGGCTGAAACAAGGCAGGGGACAGCACCAAGGGCAGGACGCATAAGCGTCGGCGGCAGGGTCGGGAATTCCGGTCGCCCTCCGGGCTCCCTCCATTCCCGACCCTGCCGCCGCCCCCGGAAAAGCCTCCCCCCAACACCCGAAAATCACGTTCGGGGTGGGTCAAATTTCGACGCCGATGATGGGTCAACTTTCAACGCCGATTGACAAAGACCCGCCCACCGCGCTTCAAAAGGCCGAAAACAGGCACTTTGCCAGCAGCTCCTCGCCCACGTTTGCCTTTCCTGACCCCTCCAAAGTAGCTCTCATCGACTTCAACCTCACCGTCGAATGGAGATGCCTTTTCCATCTCATCGGCAATGACCTTCCTCAGCCGAGTGAAGAATATGGCCGCCGTGTTCTTGTTGACCCCGACCAGTTGAGCGGCAGCACGTGCCGTTGTGCCAGCGATGAAGTGCTCAATGAGCCTGGCCCGCTTCTGTGGACTAAGCCGACTTTTCCTCTCGTACATGATGCCATCCTAAGCCTAAGCGGAGTGCTTAGCTAGGACAGCCCCTAAATCTTTAATAGTCAACTTTTTTTGCAGAATGTGTAAATAATTAGTTGACACAATGGGGCAGGCTGTATATCAAAGAGACACATTGACTGAATCAAAAGTAAACGTGCTTCGGCGCGGGCAAGGAGAGAGTGATGCAGGAACGTTTTTGCAAGTGTGGTCATCGGCTGATGGTTCAATACACTCTGGATGGTTTTCTTCCCTGGGAAGCGGTCATTCTCAAGGAAGACGCGGATCTTTCTCCGGTCAAGGTCTGTCCGCATTGCGGTGCCTATTTGAGCATTCACTTTCTTCGTTAATCGAGCGTTAGTTCCGGCGGTCGGGGTCCTGCCCCCACGGGACCATCTTCCCGTCCGCCTTTTCCCTGTCGGCATGGCCGCACGCAAATTCCCCGGAGCGTGCGGCTATGTCTTTTGTTTGTCCTGTTTTCGATGCGGGCGGGGGGTTGGGAGTTTGGCAAAAACGGTGCGCTGCGTGAACGGAGTTCAGGCAAAGCGGGGGCAGACTGATTGAAATCGAATGGAGCCGAAAAGGGGCTGGTGTGCACTGTGGTGAAACACGGAAAAAATGAAATGAAAGGAGCGGATGGTCGCGTATTCGGGGAGTGAGGGGGGGCGACTTCGTCTATTCCCGAGGGGAGCGTTTATTGCCGGAAATCGTCGGGGCCGGGAAGGGCGATGGTCTCGGTACGGTTGCGGCCCGCCTGTTTGGCCTGGTAGAGGGCGCGGTCCGCAGATTGTATCAGGTGCTCCGGGGTGTTGTGACAGGTGGGAATGTCCGCTGCAACACCGATGGACACCGTGACCAAGCCGCTGACGTCGGAGTCGGGGTGGTGAATGGAGGTCCTGGCAATGTTTTCATGGATGTTGTCGGCAACGGCCTTGGCGCCGTCGTAGTCCGTATTGGGCAGGACGACCACGAATTCTTCGCCGCCGTATCGGGCCACCATGTCGCCGGGGCGGTGGACCGCCGCGTTGATGGCCTCGGCCACGATGCAGAGACAACTGTCGCCGTCCACATGGCCCAGGGCGTCGTTGTAATGCTTGAAATGGTCGATGTCGATCATGAGCAGGCCGATGGGCTTGTCTTCTCGGCCATTGCGCACCCATTCCTTGATCAGGGTATCATCGAAACAACGGCGGTTGGCGATTCCTGTCAGTCCATCCTGATTGGACATGTGTTTGAGCTTTCGGGCCAGCCGTTCGAGCTCCCGCTCCCGCTCCCGGCCCTTGAGCAGTTCGCGGCGCAGTTGCAAGGCGGACCGGATGCGCGCTCTGAGTTCCACTTTGGTCACGGGCTTGAGGATGAAGTCCGAGGCCCCGGCAGCAAAGGCGCGATCAAAGGTGTCCTCGTCGTCGTGGCCAGTGACTATGATGATCGGAATGTCTTCAAATTCGTTCTGGGCCTTGATGGTCAGGGTGGCCGCGATACCGTCCGTGTCCGGCAGTTCCACGTCCATGAGAATCAGGTCCACGGCCAGCCCCGCCTTGTTCATGTCGGCTAATGCTCGCACAGCCGCCGCGAACGAGGCCACGGACAAGGTGTCTGTGTACCCGGACTGAGCCAGGATTCCCTTGAGCAGCAGGCAGGTGGCCGGGCAGTCGTCAACAATTAGTATTCTCATATGGGACGATTCTTTAGCAAATTTCTAGACTTTTGGCGAGAGGGATGTTCGTCTAAATTTTCCGCCCTGCCTTCTCGGGGGAGGGTAATCTGTTCTGTTCTTTGAGGACATTCATTGAAATACTTTTGCACTTTTTGCGCACTGCGGAGTGGAAAGATGATAATGTCCGTATTTTTTTTGCAAAAATCACCGCGCCATTGTAAAGTAAAAATGACAGGACATTGTGTGTGGTGCGACAAAATGCATCCCGTTATTCGGAGGATCGATGAATCGTTTGAAATTTGATGTTTATTTCGCTTTCCCCTTGTTGTTTGTGCTCTTTGTGTCCACGCCGTCCGTGGCGGCGGGCGTAAAAGGGGCGTCCGTGACCATTTACAATTCCGGGCGAGCCCTGGTGAGTGAGATGCGGTCCGTGTCGTTGCCCAAGGGACCTGCCAGTGTGGTGTTCAAGAATATTCCGGCTACCCTGGACCCGACTTCGGTTCGGGCGTTTGCCCAGGGAATGACGGTCACTGGGTTGGAATACAGCTACGTTCCCATCACCGAAAAGACGCTGCTCGATCGGTATGTAGGCAAGGAATTGACGGTTATCCTGCCTGATCCTGCGGATGCGGATGCCAGGATTTTGCGCAAGGCCACGCTGTTGTCCAACGCGGGGCAGCCCGTGTTTCTGGTGGCCGACGAGGTCTATCTGGGCAAGGCCCTGGCCTATCTGCTGCCCAAACTGCCGGAGGACGTACAGCAGGAACCGACCCTGACCCTGCGCACGGAAAACGCGGCCGAAGCCAAGCGGGGCATTCGTCTGAGCTATCTCATGGACGGGTTGCAGTGGCGGGCAGACTATGCCCTGACCCTGGACGGTGCCGGAGATTCGGCTGCCATGGATGTTTGGGCGACCATCGCCAACACCTCAGGTTGTGCCTTTGTCGGGGCTGCGCTCAAGCTGGTGGCCGGTGACGTGCGGCAGCAGACTTCCCGAAACTATGCCATGGCGGCCAAGGGCATGCTTGCGGAAGCTGCTTCCGTAGATGTCGCCTCTCCCCGGCAGGAAGCGTTTTCCCAGTTCCACCTCTACACCGTGCCTGGGAAAGTTGATTTGTCGGCTGGCGGAACCCGGCAGATCAGCCTGTTTTCCGCGCCGAAGATCGCGGTGATCAGAGAATTGTCCAGCCGCTTCAACGGGGGTGTCCACCCGTTGTCCCGACCGGTGAAGCAGGGCGTTGATCTCTCCCTTCGTTTTGCCAACACCTTGAAGCAGGGACTCGGGAAGCCGTTGCCCGGCGGTCTGGTCCGCGTTTTCATGCCCTCCGGTGACGGTAGCCTGCTGCTGGCCGGGGAGTCTCGCCTTGACCATACCGGCGTGGGCGACGAGGTCAAACTTTCCTTGGGACGCTCTTTTGATGTCACGGTCGAGCAGATCCAGACGGAGTTTGTCAAGCTGGGGAAACAATCCGTCAAGATGGGCTGGCGCATGGCCGTTACCAATGGTCGTTCCAAACCTCAGTCGCTCAAATTGAAGAACGCATTTCCGGGCCAATGGGAGGTGCTTGCCGCAGATCGCAAGTACAGTCGACCGGATGCCGGTTCCCTGATGTTCGACGTCGTCGTGCCTCCTACCCGGGATGGCAAGCCTATGCTCATCAATTACACTGTGCAGGTCACCTATTAAGCAAGGAAAGAGGTCGTAGTGCAGATAAAGCATGCTGAACTGAAGTCACTCAAGGATTTCTATACACTGATGGGGGATACCCGGGAGGTTCGATACCATGCCGTTGCCACCATTTTGGATGGCGGCGAGGTGGATGCGACCGTTACCCAATCGTTGAGCAACGCCCTCGATTCCCTGGAGGACATCCCGGAGATCAAGGGCAAGCATGTTTTGTCCCTGGATGGGTCGAGCTCGATTGATCTGGACATGGACTACGAGATCAATGAGTTACGCAAGGACATCTTCTACCTGGAAGAGGGGGAGGAAACCTTTCTGGATTTTCTGGGCGATCTGCACCCCGATTTCGACACGCATGTCGCCGCCGGACGGGATTTGTTGCAGGGCTTGGACCTGGGCTGCCTCATCACGGACCGTGACGGTACGGTCAACAACTATTGCGCCCGTCATCTGACGTCCATTCAGTCCATATACAATGGGGTCTTTCTCTCCCGTTTTGCCCGTGACCATGTGGCTCGTCCCATTATCCTGACCTCAGCCCCCTTGGACGGTCTGGTCAAGATCAGCGTCAACCCCGAGGGCAAAATGTATTATGCCGCCTCCAAGGGGCGCGAGTGCCTGGACCTGGAGGGGTGTATCCGTCGACTGGCCATTTCCGCGGACAAACAGCAGGCCATTGATGTTCTGAACGATCGTCTGACCCAGTTGGTCGCCCAGCCCGGATTCGGGAAATTCCTGCTCATAGGGTCGGGGCTTCAATTCAAGTTCGGTCAGTCCACGGTGGCCCGCCAGGATATCGGCAAGTCCATCGACGCCGCCGAGTCCGAGGCTTTTCTCGGCACATTGAAGGCGCTGGTCTCCGAACTGGACCCCCACCGCAGCAACTTCCGTGTGGAGGATACCGGTCTGGACGTGGAGATCATTCTGACCATTGAGACCTCGGAGGACGGGCTCAAGGATTTCGACAAAGGGGATGGCGTGCGGTTCCTTAATTCCGAACTCGATCTGGGGATGTTCCACGGTCTTCATCTCGTGTGCGGTGATACGGGGAGTGACGTTCCCATGCTGGAGGCTGCCCTGGAAATGGCACCGGATACCCGGGCCATCTATGTTACGGAAAATACCGAGTTGGCCAGGCGTGTTACCGACCTCACAGACAACGCGCTCATCGTGCCCGAACCGGACATGCTGGTCGCCATCATGGGTACCCTGTAGCCGATCTGCATTAATTCAAGCGCTAAGGAGCAACAGTGTCTGCCATTACTCTCAAAGGTGTTGTGTTTGATCTGGATGGAGTCATCACCCGCACCGCCAAAGTTCACGCTCAGGCATGGGAAACCGCGTTCAACGAGTTTCTGAAACTTCGCGCCAAAGAAAAAAAGCTTCCCTTCGAGCCGTTCGATCGGACAAATGACTACCAGAATTACGTGGACGGCAAGCCCCGCTTTGAGGGCGTGCTGAGCTTTTTGAAGTCACGCAACATCCGCCTGGCCCCCGGCGATCCCGCCGATCCGCCGAGTCTGGATAGCATCTGCGGCATTGGTAATCGCAAAAACGAGTTGTATCAGGACATCCTGCGTGCCGAAGGGCCGGAAGTCTTTCAGACGTCGGTGGCCCTCATCAAGGAGCTCAAGGCGCGGGATATCCGCGTGGGCGTGGCCACATCCAGCCGCAATTGCCAACTGGTCCTGCAATTGGCCGGGCTGGAGGATGTGTTCCATACCCAGGTGGACGGTGTGGTTTCCGCAGAGTTGGAACTCAAGGGAAAACCGGAGCCGGATATTTTTGTCACGGCTGTCAGGAATCTGGGGCTCAATCCTGGTGAGTGCGTTGTGGTCGAGGATGCCATCTCGGGCGTGCAGGCCGGGCGCGCGGGTAATTTCGGCATGACGCTCGGTATTGCGCGCAATGTGTCGGGCGAGATGCTGCTGCGGTTCGGCGCGGACAAGGTTGTGTCGGATCTGGGCGAGATCACCGTGGAAGACCTGATCGACTGGTTCGAGAGCGGCATGGCCACGGACGAATGGTACCTGACCTACTCGGGCTTTGAGCCGGGCGACGAAAAGCTGCGCGAGACCCTGACGTCGGTGGGCAATGGCTATCTCGGTACACGCGGTGCCTACGAGTGCGAGTGCTCATCCTATTATTTTTACCCCGGTACCTATATTTCGGGCGTGTTCAACAAGACGCCGAGCAAGGTCCAGGGGCGGGATATCTGGAACAACGATCTGGTCAACTGTCCCAATTGGCTGCCCGTGGAGTTCAAGATCGGTTCTGGTGAGTTCACCAGTCCGTTGTCCATGGAGATATTGAGTTATTCACACCGGTTGAACATGCGCAAGGGGTGTATGGAGCGCAATATGGTGGTCAAGGATCAGGTGGGGCGCATGACCCGTATCTGGTCGCGCCGGATGGTGTCCATGGCCGACCCCCACCTGTGCGCGCTCAAGTTCGATTTCACGCCGCTCAACTATTCGGGCAAGGTCACCCTGCGTTCTGCCATCGATGGCAATGTCGACAACTCCGGCGTTGCCCGGTATTCCAAGCTCAACACCAATCATTTATGCCGCGTTGCCGGGGGCAAGGCCGGGGACGGCATCTATCTGCACATGGAGACCACCCACTCGCGCTACCAGATCGTCATGGCTGCCAAGACCGTGGTTTTGGAGGATGGCAAAGTGGTGAATGTCCGGAAGGAAGTGGTCCAGGACAAGGCCAAGGTCGCCGAGGAGATGCAGATCACGGCCCTGGAAAACAACCGATATTCCCTGGAAAAGTATGTCTATATTCGAACGTCGCTGGACCGCACCCCGGGTGATCTCAAGGAGATGTGCCTGGATGGACTCAAGAGTGTGCGGACATTCCAGGGCGTGTTCGGCCCTCATGCCAAGAGCTGGAAGATGCTGTGGCAGAAGGCGGACCTTCGGGTGACAGGCGACCGCTTTGTGCAGCGGGTGTTACGGCTGCACATCTATCACATGTTGGTCACGGCCAGCCCGCACAATGCCAACCGGGATGCCGGTATGCCAGCCCGTGGTCTGCACGGGGAAGCCTATCGTGGCCACATTTTCTGGGATGAACTCTATATCCAGCCGTTCTTCGATTCCAATTTCCCGGAAATTTCCAAGGCATTGCTCCTGTACCGCTACAATCGGCTGGATGCAGCCAGGGGATATGCACGGGAAAATGGGTATACCGGGGCCATGTATCCCTGGCAGACCGCAGACGACGGTACCGAGGAGACCCAAGAAGTTCATTACAATCCCGAGTCCAAGAAGTGGGACGAGGATCTCTCCCGGCGTCAGCGGCACGTTTCCATCGCGGTGTTTGTCAACACCTGGCGTTACGTGTCCTGGACCGGGGACACCTCCTTCCTCAAGGACTACGGCGCAGAGATGATGCTCGATATTGCCCGGTTCTGGGGTGGTATTGCCACGTACGAAGAGGCTTCGGGCAAGTATCACATCGAGGGCGTCATGGGCCCGGACGAGTTCCACGAAGCACTGCCGGGGAGTAATGTGCCCGGCATCAAGGACAATGCCTACACCAATATCATGGTGGTCTGGCTGCTGGAAAAGGCTTTGGGTATCCTGGAGGAGTTGCCTGCCAATGCCCGGCAGAAGATCGTGGACAAGATCGGCCTCACGGATGAGGAGACGGCCAAGTGGAAGGACATGCTTTCCAAACTTAATGTGATCGTCAGCAAAGACGGCATCATCAGCCAGTTTGACGGGTACATGGATCTCAAGGAGCTGGATTGGGAAGGATATCGCAAGCGTTTCTATTCCATCCATCGCATGGATCGTATCCTCAAGGCGGAGGACGATTCGCCCGACAATTACAAGGTCGCCAAGCAGGCGGACACGCTCATGACCTGGTACGTGCTTGAGCCTGAAGAAGTGGTTCGCATTCTCACCCAGCTCGGGCACAAGGTCGATGACCCCATCAAGCTGCTCAAGGACAACTACGATTTTTACGAGCAGCGGACCAGCCATGGTTCGACCTTGTCCAAGGTCGTACACGCGGTTATTTCGAAGTACATCTATCCCAGTGAAATATCATGGGATTGGTTCATGGAGGCCATGCACAGCGATGTTGAGGACACCCAGGGTGGCACCACCATTGAGGGTATCCATACCGGCGTCATGGCCGGGACTCTGGAAGTGGTCAAGCAGGATTTCGCAGGACTCAACATGTCGTCTTCCCCCATGAAAGTGAACCCGGATTTGCCTGCTCACTGGGGAGAAATGCGGCTGAGTTTCACTTGGCGAAAGATCTGGTTTGATCTCGTGATCGAGCAGAACCGCGTCAACATGACCGCCTACCACAAAGGCGACAAGGTCGTTCCCGTGGAGATATTTGGCGAGCGGTACGAACTCAAGCCCGGCATGACCGTGGAAGCCCGGAACGGGAAAAACAAGTAGTAAAAAGATTGAACAAAAATCCGCACGGAGGCAGATGCACCGTGCGGATTTTGGTTTTTTTTGTCTGGAAGTAGCGGGGCGGATTGCGTCAGGTGCACCGATGCAAGGCGCGAGAAATCCACCCTCCGCATACCCCGAACCTCATTCCCCTCTTTCAAATCGGAAAGTAGCGGGGCGGATTGCGTCAGGTGCACCGATGCAAGGCGCAAGAAATCCACCCTCCGCATACCCCGAACCTCATTCCCCTCTTTCAAATCGGAAAGTAGCGGGGCGGATTGCGTCAGGTGCGCCAGATGCAAGGCGCAAGAAAAAGCCAGGCCCGAAGCGTATCTTAATACGCGAGGGTCTGGCTTTTTCGCAGCAACGCAGCAGATGGCGTGCCTGACGCAATCCGCCTAGTCGTCGAAATCGCCGGTGGGGCCCTTGTCGGTTGTATCCATTTCAGCGAACCGAGCCTTGATTTTATTTTCGGTCCATTCGGCCGGGTCTTCGAACTGGGTGACCTTGGGGCCGAGGTCGTAGGATCCCGCCTTGACGATGATGTCGTAGGCGATGGGTGCGGTGTCAGCCGCGTTGAACACATTGACTAGCAGGTGGTGGACAAAGTCCTCGACTGCAGAGGCCATGCGCTCGCGGGCGGCGGTGTCCTGACCCTGCCAGCGACGCTCAAACGGGAGATTGAGTTTCTTGTAATTGCCGCCGGAGAGTCCGTTGGCATCGGCGTAGGCGGTCATTTCTGTCCATAGGGCATCGTCAACACCTTCGCCGGGGACTTTGTCGAACTTGCCGTCCTCGGTCATGATGGCGTTGCCGAAGTCGTTGACGCGCACGCCCCAACTGATCATTTGGAGAGCGGTGGCCACGTTGGCTTTTGTTGTCTGCGTTCTGGCAGCGATTTCCTTGAGGCGCAGGGAGTCGTTGCCCGAAGTGCCATGCTGTGCGCCGGAGGTGCCGTAGGCTGCCAGTGTCTGATGAATCTCGGCTGTCAGGTCGACCTGGATGCCTTCGCCCGAGGCCTCGATGCCGTGGGTGGTACCGTTGTTGAGGGCGATCCAGTCCGGGCACAGGCCATGGGCGTTGAGGCCTTGGCACAGGAATTTGGCCTCCACCGAAGAGGATAGGCCAAATTCACCCTTGATTTCGCCGATTTCTGTTTCATATCCGGCCCAGGAGGGGATGGAAGACGAGACCGCGATGTTGGCCAGCAGGTTCAGGTCGTCGGTCATGTGTGAGGCGTCGAGGGCGATGGAAGTGACGCCTGCGTCGAAAAGCGACGGTATTTCGGCCTTGGCCACGGCCACGTCGTCCCATTTCTTCATGAAGTAATGGTCGGCATGCACGGCTACGGGCACGGTGATATTCAGTTTATTCATGAGGTAATCCACGCGGCGGGCGATGTTCCACAGAGTCGTGGGACAGTAGGTGGCCTCACTGCGGGCGATCTCGATGATGATGGCCGCATTTGCCCGCTGGGCGGCCTTGAGTGCGCCTTCAATTATGAAGATGTTGCGGCCGTTGGCCGCTATGGTCATGGCTTGGCCCTTTTCGATCATGGCGCGGTCGATGACTTTCCCGCTGACGATCAGTGCCTTGGAATTGGGGAAATTCTGAACCACATTCGGCGGGCGCCCGATGGCGAGAGCTTTGTTGAATACATCTTGGGACATGCCTTTCCTCCTTGAAATATTACTGAACTGAAAAGCGCCGTGTGCGGACTCTTCGAGTACAACAAATTGCAATGAAAAGTCAAAATGAACGGCAGGCATTCATCAGGATGAATACACGTCTTGCATGGCTCCCGAAATGATGTTTAGGGAGCCATGTCACAGGTCGGGAGCGCTGCCGGTGCGGCTACATGGTGGCCGACTGGCGGCGTATCTTCTTGATTTTGCCCGACTGCGTAGGTTTTGGTTTGGCGGAGTCCTCTGGCATGAGCGTGTAACCCATCTCACGAGCCATGAATTCGAGTATCGAGACATTGTGTGTTGCCTTGACGATTTCGAACATGGTCTCCGCGCCGAGTTTGGCGTGCGAGTCGAACGGATTGAGTTCGCGAAGCAGTGTTGAATACGGCTTCTTGATTTCCCGGCACACGTCCTTTGCGGGAACGCGACCTTCCAGAACGACATCCTGCATCTTCTTGGTCAGATTCCTTTCAAACATGTTTTTACCCCCCACATGTTGGAATTTCTGCCTAGTAATATCTGTTACCTAAATCGAGCGGAGGGGTCTCATTGAAGCCTTCCTCGGCAGAAACCGGAAGAAGATTGACTCCAAAAATGGTGCGAATGGGGACAGCTTGATCGCTGAAGCGTGAAAATGCCACTCGTTTCGGTTGTGATACCAGATTTTTCAGGAAATTGGACGCACCTCTCCCATCGCTGGACATGGAGCGGGGCGTTCAGATCAGGTCCAGACGAATTTTGGAGCGCTCAGGCAGCGCTCCCACAGTTCTTTGAAACGCAACGATTCCATGGCTGTGAATCGGCGTGCAAATATGACCCACCTGAGCCGGTAATCGGCGTCGAAATTTGACCCACCCCGGCAAGCCCCTCAAGGTCACGAGAAAATCGTGACGGGAGGGCCAGCGAGGAGATGCTGACGGTGGAAACAATTCGAAAGATTAAGGTGGCCCATGACCGGCATGAGACGCCGATCAGGCAGATATCCAAGAATTTAAACATGAGCCGGAATACGGTCCGCAAGGTGTTGCGCTCGGAGGAGACGCGCTTCGAGTACAAACGAGCGATCCAGCCCATGCCCAAACTTGGTGAATTCACGACTTGGCTGGAAAGCGAGTTGGAGCGGGATGTCGGGCTTCCACGCAAACATCGACGCACGATCAAGGTCTTGTTTGAGCAGCTTCAGGGGCAAGGTTACGAGGGAGGCTATGATGCTGTCCGGCGTCATGTCTCCCGCTGGCGCGAAGCCGAAGGGCACAGGGTGTCGCAAGCCTTTGTCCCGCTGACTTTCGCCTCTGGAGAGGCCTACCAGTTCGACTGGAGCCACGAGCAACTCGAAATTGACGGCATGCCAATGACGGTCAAGACCGCGTACATGCGATTGTGCCATAGCCGGATGGTCTTCTGCTTCGGTTACCCTCGGGAGACCCAGGAGATGGTATTCGACGCCCATCAGCGCGGCTTTGCCTTTTTCGGCGGATCTTGTGGCCGAGGTATTTACGACAACATGAAGACCGCAGTGAACAAAGTTCTACGCGGCAAGCAACGCGAACTCAATTCCCGCTTCGAGCAGATGTGCACTCATTACCTGGTGGACCCCACGCTGTGTACGCCTGCTGCTGGCTGGGAAAAAGGACAGGTGGAAAATCAAGTCCATCTGGTACGTACTCGTTTTTTATCCGGCAGATGGCGTTTCGGGAGCCTTGAGGAGTACAACGCCTGGCTGCTGGAGCGAGCTATTGGTTGGGCCAAGACTCAGGCTCATCCGGAGATTACGGACAAGACGATCTGGGAGGTCTTCCTGCAGGAGCGTGAAAACCTAATCAAGCCCGCAGCCCCTTTCGATGGCTACCGTATTCAGGAATGCCGGGTTTCCTCCACATGTCTGGTGCGGTTTGATCACAACCGGTACAGCGTACCCTGCGAGGCGGCTGGACAGGCGGCGCAGATCAAGGCGTACGCCGACCACATCTCGGTGATTCGCGATGGCCGGGTGCTGGCCGTACATGCCCGCCGATTCGGCAGAGAAAAGACTGTCTATGACCCGTGGCACTACGTGCCTGTCCTGGAGCGTAAGCCCGGAGCGCTCCGCAACGGCGCTCCCTTCCAGGACTGGAGGCTTCCTGCGCCGATGGAGCAAATCCGTCTGTCCCTGCGGCGGCATAAGGACTGGGACCGACAGTTTGCGGGTATCCTGACAGCGGTGCCCAGCCATGGACTCCAGGCAGTAACCGACGCCTGCCAGGCGGCCCTGGACCAGAACACGGTGAGTCGGGACGTGGTCCTTAACATCTTGAACCGCTCCCGTGATCAAAGGCCAACCCAAGAGGTTTGCGTCCCCGATCACCTCAGGATCAAATGCGAGCCTGTGGCCGACTGCGGACGTTATGACCAGCTATTGGAGGCGAGCCATGCTTCGCAATGACATCTTGGCTTTGCTCAAAGAGCTCAAGCTGCATGGCCTGCGCGGAGCTTACGACGAGATGCTTGAGCACGGTCGTCGATCCGGGGCCACTCTGGAACGGTTTCTGTTAGATCTGCTCAAGGCGGAACAGGCCGAGCGCCGCGTACGCAGCATCCGATACCGCCTGGGGATCGCCAGATTTCCCGTGAGCAAAGATCTGGACGGTTTCGACTTCCAGGACTCGCACGTCGGTGAGGCCAGGATCAGGGATCTATACCAGGGCGGCTTCATGGAGAGCTGGATCAATGTGGTCTTTGTAGGCGGCACGGGCACCGGAAAAACGCATTTAAGCATCGCCATCGGCTCCAATGCCGTGCGCAACGGCGCCCGAGTGCGCTTTTTCAATCTGGTGGACCTCGTCAACCAGCTCGAGCAGGAAAAGGCGGACGGCAAGGCCGGACGGCTGGCCGAGACTTTGGCGCGCTTCGACTTGGTCATCCTGGACGAACTCGGCTACCTGCCGTTTTCCAGGTCAGGAGGCCAGCTGCTCTTTCACCTGCTCTCAAAGCTCTACGAGAGGACCTCGGTGCTGATCACCACGAACCTGAGCTTCGGGGAGTGGTCACAGGTCTTTGGAGACGCCAAGATGACCACGGCCCTGTTGGACCGCGTCACACATCACTGCGAGATCATCGAAACAGGCAATGAAAGCTGGAGGCTGAAACAAGGCAGGGGACAGCACCAAGGGCAGGACGCATAAGCGTCGGCGGCAGGGTCGGGAATTCCGGTCGCCCTCCGGGCTCCCTCCATTCCCGACCCTGCCGCCGCCCCCGGAAAAGCCTCCCCCCAACACCCGAAAACCACGTTCGGGGTGGGTCAAATTTCGACGCCGATGATGGGTCAACTTTCAACGCCGATTGACAGGCCTGGTGTCCTTGTTGAATTCAATTCTGCTTTTTCGCTTCTTGAGCGTCTCGGGCAACTGGTACTCACGCTGATAGAAGTGCTGCATCTGCCTTCGCGTAGGCATTTCCGATTCTTTGATGTCCGGAAAATACTGCTCGTAGATGTCCTTGAATCGCCTGTGTGCATAAGGGAAACTGCATCCCTTGTCCTTGAGCAGGTACTTGTCGATGGCCATCCGAAACAGCCGTTCGGTCTGAGCGTCGATGGTCGCACCGACCCCGGGCGTGAACGTGCGGCGCCTGCCGAGTTTCTTGCCAGAGGCGACCCGCTTTTTCCCTTTGCCTCCGGAGTTCTTGTAATCTGGAAGCAAGGCATTGGGTGTTTGGCCCCTTTGCCAATAGCGTCGCAGCAACTTGTACAATTGGGGTTTTGAGGCTTTCCCGGTCTCCAGGACATTATTTATGCGGGCGGTCAGAGTCTTGCGGTTGTAATATTCTGGATCGCTGACGATCCCCCGGACCAGCGCAAAGTTTGCATCCCGTTTGGTTTGGGCCGGGCTGCCTTGTTCAGGCATTTCCAGTGCAAGTCTGGCGTGCGGATCTTCCACCCGGAAAAGGATTTCGTCCTCGAAGGCTTTTGCCAGGTCGTCCTCAAGGACCAGCGACGGGAAGCCCTTGGGATCTTCTAGGCCGATCCAGACCAGTTGTACCCCAAGCAGCGAGAGGACCCGGAACAGTTTCCCTTCATACTTGAGGACTTCATTGACCCTGAACATGAAGTATCTCCTGTATAGCGGTGGTTTCGGCGGTAACCAGGTCTGTCGGTGCGAGTTTGCGAAAGGCGATGTGAATGTCGAACAGGAAGCAACGTTGGGCCAGCAGTTGCCGGATTTCTCCCAGAGATTCGCCGAGGGAGAGGCCGTAGGCGACATCCAAGGATTTGGCCAGATCAATCAGCGTGGTGGCTTTGCTTTGGGCGAAATGGTGGCTGTAGAAGTTCATTCTATGCGCCAGATCAATCTCAGGCAATTCGTCACGTTGCGCCGGGTAGAGCCATTTGATGTTTGCAAGGACGGCGGCCGGGATCTCCTTTTCCGTGATCAGATGCCACGGCACGCCTTTGTGCTCCCAGTACCTGCGCTCCAATTCCAGCTTCTCGATTACACGGGGCTTCTGCAGCTCGCTGGAATATTTCGCCTGTAATGCGAATCGGAGTTCGTCGGAACGTGACGTGTCCACGAGAAAATCCGAAGACATGTATTGGGGTACGCCGGAGATTGAGGGGTGGGTGATGCCGTGTTGCTCGGCAATCTCAATGGTCAGTTCTATTTGAAGCGGGAATTGTTCCCTGATTTCGATGACGTCCTCTTGCCATTCCAAGAGAAGGAAAACGGCAAGTTCAAGATCCGAGAAGAGGTGGTGAGTCCGAAGCGACTTGTGGCCGAAGACGCGATGGGAACGCCCCTGAGAGGGCAGGTCCCGTACCGTCAGCCAAGGCTTGTACTCGTTTCGCCTGCCGTCGCCGCGACCATCCTTCAGCCATCGCTGGAAGGTCACCTCAGAAGGGGAATATCGCTTGGCCATAAAAAGCAGCTCCTGATTTGCCATCTTCATAGCAACCGGAGCGGCTTTTGTTAACAACTTTATTGTGTCGTTAACAACTTTATTGTTCTCCCACACCTCGATATTTTTCCTCGGCCTCTTGAAGGGTTTTGTTCATGGCCTGGAGTTTCTTTTCGCGTGCCTCGATCTCGGCGGACATGCGTCGGAACCGTGTGGCGATTTCCAGGAGTTCCGCATGATATACCTCGCCGAAATCGTAGGAAAAGTCTCCTTTTGAAACGCGAGCGATGCCCTGCTGGAGTACGCGCAGCGGCTTATTCAGAAAAACGCGCAGGAGCAGGCCGGTAATGGCCAGGATGACGGAGATGGCCACGACCACGATGAGGCTGGAAACGAGCATCTGTTCGTCCAGCCGTTTTTTCTCGTGAGACAGAGTGAAGTCGATCTCGGCGCGGCCTATGGTGCGGCCCTCGAATACGATGGAACGGACTTTACTGAAATCGGCCTGGGAGCCGGAGAACTTTTCGTGGGCAAACACGACCTCGTTGCGGGAACCGTAGATGCGGATGCCCTGGACCATGTCGTCGTGGGTGTAGACCGAGCCGATGAGCCGGGCGTTGTCATAATCCAGGTTCCAGATGGGAACGGCCAGGATTTCAGCCACGCTGGCAATGGTGTCTTCGCCCTTTTCGTCGGCGTTGGCCCGTAGCTCCTCTGACTGCTGCCAATAGATGTAGGCACCCATGGCGGTGGCTACAGTGAGCACGATGACCACCAGGCTGGAGGTCAGATCTCGGGAGATGGACCGGTTCGTGAGAAAGGGCCGTTTGGGCTTGGTCTTTTCTGGACTCATTTGTTGTTACCGGCAATGGCCAAGAGCGGGATCGGCATTTGTTGTCCTTTTTCTATCATATCCAGTCTACACGACTCCACATTCAGTGTCACCCCTTGTAATAAGCCTCATAAGGGGTAGTTGGCCATGAGTGCGGCAACGGTCCCATCCTTTTGAAGTCCGGCCAGGGCGTTGCGCAGCCGCAGCCGTTTTTCCGGAGTAGCCGCTTTGCCGGAGAGGAACAGGTGCGCGTCGGTTCGGGCGAGGACAAGCGGCTTGCCCAGTGCCTGTCTGGGGAAATTGTTTCGACCGGCGCAGAAAAGAAGGGTCGGCTCAGGGCCGATCACGCCGTCCACCTGGCTGGCCAGCAACAGCTTCAAGGCCTGGTCATACGTTGTCACGGGAATGGGGATGATGCCGTCCCGCTTGGACAACCCCCCGTTGCACCCGGAGTCGCGTACCATGGCCAGTCGTTTGCCCGGGAGATCTTTCCGGGAACGGAGCACGGTGCCCGCACGGCCGAGCACGACGGTCTCCATGGACAGAACTTCACCGAGGTTTTCGGCAACAGAGCCTATACCCAGATCGGGAAACATGATGGCCGCTTCCACCTTGCCGGAAGCCATGGCGGCAACGATCCGGTCCGGGGGCAGGATGGCGTTGTCTGGCTCGAAGTCCGCTCTCTTGGCGATGGCACTGATCAAGTCGAAAAAAAGTCCTGTTGGTTGTTGGCCTTCAAGGTAGCCGTAGGGCGGCAGGCTGGGCACGGCAATACGGAGAGAACCGGCCAGGGCCGGTGCTGCGAGGAGCATCAAGAAGCAGAATAAGGCGGCCAAGAGCCCTGTTTCGACTGTGGCCATTTTTTGATTGAAAAATCGCATTCCTCAAACAATACGGTGAAACGTTCTTTTTGACAATGTACGGTGCAATGAAGGGGCGGGAAACGTGCTTGCCTTGTGTGTGGGAGTCCTTTAAACAGGCTCAAGTGATGTACCGGACGTTTTCCTTTTGCCTGTTCGCGGTCATGGCCGCGCTTTTCCTGCTCGCCCCCGCCAGGGACGGCGAGGCACATCCCCATGTCTATGTGGATGTTTCGCTGACCTTTGTGGTGGACGGCACCGGCCTGGCCGCCATCCGCGAGGAGTGGCGTTTCGACGATATCTTCAGTCGGGCCATTCTGGACGATATCGAGGTGGATCCGGCCACTATCTCTACCGCAGAAGGCCAGGCCAAGGTCAAGCAGGGGGCCTTCGATTACCTGGTCAATTTCGGTTATTTCACGTTCATCGAGAACAAGGGGAAACGGCTGCCTGTCATCGAAGTGCGCGATTTCAAGGCGTCTCTCGGAGAAGGGCGGCTGGCCTACGGTTTCACCGTGCCCCTTTCCCTGGCTTTTGCCGAGCTTCGGGATTTCCGGGTCGCTGTTTTTGACAGGGAATACTACTCGGACATCCTGCTGCTCAAGGATGGTATCTTTTTGGAGGTCAACGGCCCGGCCCAGGTCAGCCACTCGGTCCGTCCGGCCAGGGACCTGACGTATTGGCAATTCATCGTGCCGGATGCCGTGTATTTGTCCGTGACTGCCCCGTCCGGGTCCGAGGCAAAGCCGTTGCGTGTCGAATCCGAGCACGGGGAAGTGGAAGGTCCGGGGGTGTTGGAAACGACGATGACCTGGGTTCGCACGACACAGAAACTGCTGACGTCCAAGCTCAGCAGGTTCGGCATGGACATCCGTGTCAACCCGTTCGGTCTGGCCCTGTGGATGTTTCTCGGCCTGTCCTTTGTTTACGGCATCGTGCATGCCGTGGGACCGGGCCACGGCAAGGCGGTGGTCTGCTCCTACTTTCTGAGTCACCCCGGATCATTTTTCACCGGCGCACTCATGGGCAATGCCATTACCTTCATTCATATGGGGTCTGCTGCCGTGGTCGTGGCCGTGGCCTATCTTCTGTTCTCCTCCGGCATGGGCGGGGTGGCCAGGGCCAGTCTGGCGCTTCAGCCCGCAAGTTACGGTCTGCTGGCACTCCTGGGGGTGTTCCTGCTGGTCAAGGCCCTGCGGGACCTGGCTCGTGGCGGCTTGTTGGCGGAACCCTCCTGTCCTGTTCCGGGAAAGGAGTCCCCATCAACAGGCAACGTCCGTGAAGTGTTGCTGGTTTCGTTCGTCACCGGCCTGGTACCGTGTCCGGGCGCGGCGGTCATTCTTGCCTTTTCCATAGGCCAGGAAATCCTCTGGGCAGGTCTCGGTGCTATTGTTGCCATGGCCGTGGGCATGGGCGTGACCACCACCCTGTTCGCTTGGGGTGCGGTGGCCGCCCGGTCCGTGACTCTCCGCCTCTCCGCTACCAATCGCAGGATTTTCAACGGCGTGTATGGTGCTCTGTCCATCTGCGGCGCGGCTGTCATCGCCTTGTTTGGCACGGCATTGCTCCTGGGTAGCAGCGTCTGGCATTAGTGCTCGTGGCTTTCTTCCTCGACTGGTCTGGAGACAGAAGCGTGGGGGAGATACCGGGTTTTTTCCCTTCCCTTCATTTTGTGGACAGGGCATGTTTGTGATACGAGCGTGAAAAGCTTATTCCTTATGGGGTTGCAATGAAAAAATGCATAGTTATGGTGTGTCTGCTTGTGCTGGCCGCCACCGCCGTGTCCGCCGGGTGGCAGGTGCCGTTGAAAACGGATGTGATCGTTGTGGCGCAGAATGACGAGGGCATGGGCGGAGAGCGGCCTGCGGTCC
Organism: uncultured Pseudodesulfovibrio sp.; assembly: GCA_963662475.2. Taxonomy (GTDB): domain Bacteria; phylum Desulfobacterota; class Desulfovibrionia; order Desulfovibrionales; family Desulfovibrionaceae; genus Pseudodesulfovibrio. The sequence goes on along the minus strand of CAXXUE010000039.1, from coordinate 21,178 downwards.
GGGATCGTTCCGGTACCGACAGTGTGCCGATGACCACTATTCCGTCGGATGATTCCCCGAGGCCCGCAGTCTCGGCCCCCACGCCCGGATCGTCCCGGTTCTGGACGGATTCGGTCACGGGCATGCGTTTTGTCTGGATTCCCGGCGGCTGCTACCTGATGGGGCAGACCCCGCAGGAAAAAGAGTGGCTTCTGAACGCCGCGGGCCGGGAGAAGTACAAGCAGTTCTATGCCGACGAGTCCCCCCGCCACGAAGTCTGCGTGGATGGTTTCTGGATAGGAGCCTTCGAGGTCACACGCGGCCAGTTTGCCAGGTTCATCAACGCCACGAACTACCGGACCGACGCCGAACGGCAGGGCAAGGCCTGGGTCAAGGACAAGGCCACCAACTGGAAGTGGAAAGAGGTGCGGGGCCGCTATTGGCGCGACATCGGCTACGACCAGAATGACAACCATCCGGCCGTGGCTATTTCCTACAACGACGCCAAGGCGTTCATCTCGTGGCTGGAGCGGAGTGTCGGGGGGCCGGTTCCGGCTACCCACGGAAGCGGAATGGGAGTTCGCGGCTCGGGCCGGGACCACCTCCAAGTGGTATTGGGGCGAGGACCCCGCCCAGGGGTGCCGGTATGCCAATGTCGCGGGACAGCAGCACTGGACGAATCATTTTCCCTGTTCGGACGACTACCGCTTCACTTCCCCGGTGGGGACGTTTGAACCCAACGGATACGGTTTGTATGACATGCTGGGCAATGTATGGGAGTGGTGCGAAGATTATTACAACAGCCGCGCCTATGACAAACATGTTCGCAGGAATCCCCTGCATCTGAGCGGAAATCAGTATGTGAACCGTGGCGGCAGTTGGCTCAGTTGGCCCCGGACCGTCCGGTCGGCCGACCGTATCTCCCGCAAGTCGAATCAGCCCCGGAGTTCCGTAGGGTTCCGCGTAGTCCGAGTACGCTAGCGGGCTGTTGAAAAGCGCACGATTGCTGCGTTGCTGCAAAAGCATCAAACCCTCGCGTACAGGGAGTACGCTTCGGTCTTGATGCTTTTTTGCGCCTGTCGCTGTCGTTTCTTGCAGAGAGTTTCTAGTCGGCCAGGGCGCTCTTGACGGTTTTCACTAGCTTGCGGGTGTCGATGGGCTTGGTAAAGGTCTCCACTACGTCGAAGACCTTGGCCAGCTCGACAATGGCCTCGGGATTGAAGGCCTCCCCGCCCGAGATGGCGATGAACTTGTGCGAGCGGTCGGATTTGATGAGTTCTCCCATGACTTGGAGGCCACCCTTCTTGGGCAGGAATATATCGATGATGGAGAGATCGATTTCATTGTCTTTGCACATGCGGATGGCTTCTTCCCCGTCTGCCGCCTCAACCACGGCAAAGCCTTCGGCCTCAAGCACGGATTTGATCAGTTCCCGGATCATGGGGGCGTCGTCTACCACGAGTATCGTTTTCATAGTTCCACTCCTTTGAAAGCTTGGCTTCAGGCTCAGACGGGTTTTTTCGTCCGTTATGAACTGTAGCGCGGATAACACTTCGGATTCAAGGTTTTTGAGTTCTTTATAAACGGACGTAAAATCTTTTTGTTTGCAGAAAAATTCCATTTGCTCGGCCAGGGCTCCGGCGCGGACGGCCCCCACCGTGCGGGCTCCCCCCTTGATGGAATGGGCCAGTCGTTTGGCGTTGTCCCAATCCCTGTCCGCGAGAAAGGTTTTTAGCTCATTCAATTCAACGGGCGTGTCGCGCAAGAATATCTCGTCCATGCGCGTCAGCAAATCCTTGCGACCGCCGAGCATCTCCAGGGCTGAGGCCCGGTTAAAGGGGGCACCGTGTCCCGGGTCGGCGGTCTGTTCGGACGGATTATCGTCCTCCGTGGGGAGGCCTTGCATTGCCCTGACGATGGTGGCGTAAAATCTATCCATTCGGATGGGCTTGGAGATGTAGTCATTCATTCCGGCTTCGAGGAACCGTTCCTTGTCCCCTTTGAGGGCATGGGCAGTGATGGCCACGATGGGGATGGACGGGTTCAGCGCGCCGGAGTTCAGGTCGCGGATGGCACGGGTGGCGGTGACGCCGTCCATGATGGGCATCTGAACATCCATGAGCACCAAGTCGAATGGCTGCTTTTTCACGGCTTCCAGGGCCAGGGCTCCGTTTCCCACCGAGATCACCGTGTGGCCGTGTTCGGTGAGCAGGGCTTCCACCAGGTGCCGGTTAAGGGCGTTGTCGTCGGCCAGCAGGACCGTGAGTTTGGGTATGCCCTCGGGCTGTGTTTCGATGAGTGCTTCGGGGATGGCGTCCGGATTGCCCACCTTGAGCCGGGCGGTGAAGGTAAAGGCACTGCCTTCATCTTCTACGGAACTGAGGCGCAATCGACCGTGCATCAGTTCCACCAGAAGCTTGCAGATGGCCAATCCCAGTCCGGTGCCACCGTGTTTCCGGGTTATGGAGTCGTCCGCCTGGAGAAAGGACTCGAAAATAAGCTTCTGCTTGTCTTCGGGAATGCCGATGCCCGTGTCGGCCACAGTGAAAGCCACGGTCACTTCGTCGCCCTGCATGGGGGATGTGGGGCCTGCGGCCAGGGTGGCGGAGATGTCTATACCGCCTGTTTCCGTGAACTTGATCGCGTTTGAAGTCAGGTTGACGAGCACCTGTTTCAGCCGGGAAGGATCGCCCACCAGGGTGTGGGGGACGTTTTCCGCCACGCGGATGGAGAGCTCCAGCCCTTTGGCTTCGATCTGGAGGCGATGGATGTCCATGGCCGCATCCAGAACGGTGCGCAGGTCGAAGTCGATGGTTTCCAGGGTCAGCTTGTGTGCCTCGATCTTGGAAAAGTCGAGGATGTCGTTGATGACCGAGAGCAGAGAGTTGCCCGCCTCCATGACCCGCCTGAGACAGAGGTCTCTTTTGGCGTCGTCTTTTTCCTTGAGCGCCAGTTCGGCCATGCCCAGCACCGCGTTGAGCGGGGTTCGTATTTCATGGCTCATGTTGGCCAGGAACGCGGACTTGGCCCGGGTGGCGGCATCGGCTTTTTTCATGGCCGTGACCAACCGCATGGACTTGCTGGTGAGTTCTGTGTTGGCCCGTTCCAATTCGCGGGTGCGCAGGCGGACACGGTCCTCCATCTTGTCGTGGGCAAGTTTAAGCGCATCTTCGGCATGTTTCCTGGCTGTGATGTCGATACCCAGAACCATGATCATGCGTTCGCCCGCCGAGTCGGTCATGGGGCTGCATTGCAGGTGGAAGGTCCGGCCCTTGGCATCGGTCCAGTCCCATTCCACAGCCCGATCCGTATCCATGGCATTCATGGGGGGGGCAACTTTCGCAGTCCTTTCGCGAACAGTTGAGGGCTTCATGACAGAGTTTGTTCTTCGGGCTGCCGAAGTATTTGCGGAAGTAGCGGTTGGCGTAGCGGATGGTCCGGTCCGAGTAGAGGTGGTAGACAATGCCGGGCAGAGATTCCATGAAGAATATCTGGCGTTGCTGCTTCCGGCGCAACCCCTCGTCGGTCCGGCGCAGATCGGTCAGGTCCAGAGTGTAGACGGCCAGGCGACCCACCTTGCCCCAGGGGGTGGTCACGGGCACGATGGAGTGGAGCAGGACGCGCTCGTCCACTTCCTCCTCGAAGCGCACCGGCTTGGCGGTTGTGATGGCCTCCTCGACTTTTTCCCGACGGGTGTCGATCGAGACTTTGGACAGCATGGAATAGATGTTTTTCTGTTCGAGATCTTTGGCATCCCTCCTGTCGAAGAGCTTGGCCGCCGAATCGTTGGCGGCCAGCACATTGCCTTTTATGTCCATGATCAGGGCGGATTCCACCGAGGCATCGAGCAGGGCTCGCGAAGTATTGTCCAGCGAGACGTAGGACAAGGGCCTCGGGGTATTGTTGGTGTCCGTCATGGCTGTCGTCGGTCCTTATTCCTTCAGGCTCGCGATGACCTGGCGTGTTTCTTCGGCCAGCAGAGTCAGTTCTTCGGTGAGTTCCGTGGAACGCATCATCTCGGAGACGGTCCGGGTGGCGATGTCGTTGACCACCTCGATGCTGCGGCTCATTTCTTCCGTTGCCGCGGACTGTTCTTCCGAGGCCGAGGCAATGTTGGATACCTGAGCGGCGTCGTTGTTGCTGACCAGAGTGACGATTCCTTCCAGAGTCGAGCCAGAGGTGTTTGCTTTTTCCGAAGCCTGTTCCGCTGCCCGGGCCGAGGCCTCGACGCGGAGGATGTTTTCCTGTGTCGAGTGCTGGATGGCCTGGATGTTTTCGCCCACTTCACGGGTGGCGTCCATGGTTTTTTCGGCCAGTTTGCGGACCTCGTCGGCGACCACGGCGAAACCTCGTCCCGCCTCGCCTGCTCTGGCGGCCTCAATGGCTGCGTTCAGGGCCAGGAGGTTGGTCTGGTCGGCGATGTCGTTGATAACGTTCATGACCTTGCCGATAGCGTTGGATTGCAATCCCAAATCGGCCATGCTCATTTTGAGGCTTTCGGTCTCTTCGCGTACCTGGGTGATGGCTGTGACTGCTTCGCCCACGACGCGGGCACCGTTGTCCGCCGTGGTGCGGGCCATGTCCGAACTTTCCGCTGCCTGGGTGGCGCTCTGGGCCACATTGAGCACGACCTCGCGCATTTCGTTCATGCCAGTCGTGGTTTCGGAGACGGCTTTGCGCTGTTCCTCAGCCCCCTGGATCACGGACCGGAATTGTTGGGACAGATCCCCGGCCTTGGCACTCATGGTTTCGGCCACGCTTCCGGCCTTTTTCGCGACTTCGTTCATGCGGTCAAGCAGATCGTTGAGCTGTGCCACATGATCCTGGACCCGGCCAAGGGTGGATTCTGCCTTTTCAGCCTGCTTCCTGGCCTCTTCGGCACTCTCTTCCGAGCAGGATATGCCCGCCTTGATGGAGCCTTCCATGGTGACCATGGCCTCCTTGAGATCGTTGAGTTTGCCGATGAAGTTGCCTTGTATGGAGGCATCCAGGTCGCCGCCGTCCACAGCCTGGGCAAAGGCCGTGAGCTTGGTCAGCGGTATATCCACGTCGCGGCGGAAGAGCCATATGAACAGGAAGGCCATGACCACGGCTATGGTCACGTTGGCCAGGAACCGTCTGAACCAGGGTGGAGCGGATGCGGTCTTCGAAAAACTGTTGCTCCCGGACAACGGCAGTCGTGATGTCGTCGATATAGACGCCCATGCCGATGATCCAACCCCAGGGCTTGAAATGTTCGACAAAGGAGAGTTTGGGGAACTGTGCTTCGGTGACGCCGCCACCCGCCATGGGTTTGGGCCACAGGTAGGTCACGAAGCCCTTGCCTGTCTTGGACGTGGTCCTGACCATGGCGGAGAAGAGATTCATCTTCCCGTCGGTCTCGTTGGGTGTTGCCTCAAGCCCTTCCTGGACCAGGGTGGCGCAGTCGTACTTGGGGTTGTCTAGTGCCTTGCCGTCCAGGCTTGGGGCCGTGGGGTGCATGATCATGGTAGGCACCGGCGAGGTGTCGTCATTGATCCAGAAATAGCCGCCGTCGGGCAGCCGCATCTTTCGGATGGCGTCCAGGGCTTCGGTCTGCATCTGCACTTCGATGTCTTCAAGCCATGCGCCCGTACCGAGTATCCAGTTGAGACCGGGCAGGAGGCGGACGTAGGAAATTTTTGGGGCTTGGGCGTGTCTTCGCCGGGCTTGGCCCACTGATAGCTGACCACGCCTTCGCCGTCCTGCTTGCACACGGCCACCATCTCGTTGAACAGGAAAGTTCCGGCCGGGTCCTTGAACCCGGTCAGATCCTTGCCATTGAGAGCCGGGGAGGTGGGATGCATGATCATGACCGGGGTCATGTCGTTGATCCAGATGTAGTTGGACCCGTCGTACCGCGCTCCGGCCACCATGTCGGCAATGGCCAGTTCCAGTTCGGCGCGTTCCATGGAGTCTTTGTTCTTTTCGTAGAAATGCAGGGCCTGAGTGTAGACCGCGTCCAGCACCTTCTTGAGTTCGTCGTGTTTGCGCTGCTTGAGCTTTTCCACGTTTCGGGATTCGTCGTGGAATCTTTTGACGGTAGTGTAGGCCACGGAGACCAGATTTTCCAGTTCGGCCTTGCGGCTTTTGGTAGATGCCTTCTTCCGTTCGGTCAGAGCTTTCGGTGGAGAAGTTGCTCAGGCTGACGTAGAAATAGGCCATGTTCAAGGCTGTTGCCATAAGCAGGATGGTGACCAGGAAGGTGATGATCCGTGTTTGAACGGAATTCAGGAATTTCATTCGGTCTCCTTCATGGAACAAGTGAGTGTGACCCGGTTGTCTCATACACGGACAGCCTGATTGTGTGAGATTTCTGGCAATGATAAAAGCATATAAAACCGTTGGTCACAGGTCAATTAGAATTTCAATGCCCGGGATTGTCTTTTGGGGGAGGCGGCTGTTTGCGGTTTTCAATGACGGGAGAGCCTGCTATCAGAGGAGATGGACCATCAGGGAATGATTATCCGTCCGCCCAGCGAGGCACAGAGCATCCTGCTTCAGGTGACGTTGGGGTGTTCTCACAACCGGTGCGCCTTTTGCGGGGCCTACCAGGGCAAGCGGTTTGCCCTCAAGGACCCGGAGACCGTGCGCCGGGACATTGCCTTTGCGGCGGCCCACTGCCGACGCCAGCGCCGCGTGTTTCTGTGTGACGGCGATGCCATGGTCATCCCGCAGGACCGGCTCCTCGCCCTCCTGGCCGCTATCCGCGAAAGCCTGCCCTGGGTCACCCGCGTGGGGACGTATGCCAGCGCCCGGACCCTGCGCCTGAAGTCTGACGAGGACCTGGCCGGGTTGCGGGCGGCGGGCCTGGGCATCGTGTACATGGGATTGGAATCCGGAGATGACGCGGTTCTGGCGGCCATGCACAAGGACGGGGACAGGGCGGCCATTGTCGAACAGGGCCGCCGGGTGCGTCGGGCCGGGATGAAGCTCAATGTCACGGTCATCAACGGGTTGGGCGGAGTGGAGGGTTCCCTGGCCCATGCCCGCGAAACAGCCCGCGCCCTGAGCGAAATGGACCCGGATCAGATCGGAGCTCTCAGCCTCATGCTCGTGCCCGGCACGGAACTGCACGCCCGGTGGGAACGCGGGGAGTTTGTCCTGCCCGATGCCCACGGCATGTTGGTCGAGATTCGGGAGATGCTCGCGGGACTGACGTTGACCAAAGGACTTTTTCTCGCCAATCACGCCTCAAACTACCTGCCGCTCAAGGTCCGCCTGCCCTCCGGGAAGCAGGCAGCCCTTGACGAAATCGACGCCGCGCTGGACGGGCGAGCCCCGATCCGGTCGGAATGGTCCCGACGGCTGTGAATCTGTTTTATCGACGAAAATAATATACCTGGGTTGCCTTACCCCCTTTTTTCTGCGATTTTGCTAGTGCTGAGGTTTTTTCAGCGAGGGGAAACAGGCATGAAAGAGGACGGGCGGACCGCTTTGAAGCATCTTGAGCACGAGTTGGCGCAGGCGCGGGAACGTGTGGCCGAGCTTGAGCGGCAACGCCATGCGCCGGACAGTGGCAAGGCCATGGTCAACGACGTCTTCGAGCACCATCTGGACGCGGTCCTCTACCTTGACGCCCTGACCGGAGACATATTGTGGGCTAACCTGGCGGCTACACGGTTGTACGGGTACGGGCGCGACGAGTTTATCCGCATGCACATCACCGATCTCAATGTCATGAACCGGGACGAGGTGCTGGTTCCCATCCGACAGGTACGGGAGCGTCGGCGCAGCCGATTCGTGTTTACGCACCGGCTCAAGGATGGCTCGCTTCGGAATGTGGAGGTCTATTCCATTCCCATGGAGCTCGAAGGGCGGGAGGTGCTCTGCTCCATTATCCGTGACCTCACCGGCCTGACCGATGCGGAGACTTCGGCGATGAAGAGCGTTGTCCTTCAGGACCAGGTGCTTTCCTCCATGGGCATCGTGCCTTTCTCTTGTCGGTACAAGGACAATTTCGAGCTGCTTTATGTGGGGGCCAGCGTCAGTGTGATGACCGGGTTTCCGCCCGAGCGGTTCTACGCCGACCCCCGGTTATGGGTGTCGCGCATCCATTCGGAGGACCGGGACAGGGTCAAGGGACGGTTCGACCGGTTGGCGAGCACCGGTTCCACTCGATGTGAATACCGCTGGCAGGTGGCGGATGGTCGATGGCGCTGGTTTACTCTGTCCATGCGCCTTGTTCCTTGTGAGGATCAACCCGGCTGCGAACCCGGAGCCAATTGTCTTGCGGGCATGTTCCGGGACATCACGGACCGCAAGCGGACCGAGCGGGCGCTCATCGACCGGGAGGAGCGGTACCGCACCGTGGCCGACTTCACCCACGACTGGGAATTCTGGATCGGGCCGGATGGCGAATTCTTGTACGTTTCCCCCTCGTTCGAACGGGTGACCGGGTATCGTCCCGAGGAGTTGAAGCGGGATGCGTCCCTGCTTTATAATTCCATTGTCCATCCTCTGGACCGGGAATGGGTGCACACCACCCTCACGGACGGATTGCTCTCGCCCGACCCTCTTGCTTTTGATTTTCGCATCGTGACCCGTGTGGGAGACGTGCGCTGGCTCGGCCACGTGTCCCAGGCCGTGTACGACGACAAGGGCGATCCGATGGGGCGCCGCGCCAGCAATCGGGATATCACCGAACTCAAGGAAACGTTGCGCAGCCTGCGTGACAAGAATCAATTCATCAATTCCATAATGGACAACTCCCCGGCGGCCATCTTTGCCAAGGATGTGGACGGTCGGTATCTCTTCGGCAATGCCCGGTTCATGAAGCATGCAGGGAAACCCCCTCACGAGGTTTTGGGCAAGAGTGATTTCGGATTGTTTTCCAACGAGGAGGCAGAACGTTCTCGCCAGAGCGACCAACGGGTGGTGGAGACCGGCAAACCGTTGCTTGAGGAGATCGAACTGCTCCACAACGACCGTCTCGAACATTGGACTTCCACCAAGTTCCCGATGGTCAATGCCGAGGGGCAAGTGCTCGGCGTTTGCGGCATCTCTCTGGACATCACGGAATGGCGCGAGGCCGAGGCCAGTCTGCGCCGGTTGACCCGGGCGGTGGAGCAGAGTCCCGTGTCCATCGTCATGACGGACATCGGTGGGCATATCCTTTCGGTCAATCCGTATTTTTGCGCCATCTCGGGCTATGAGGAGAGCGATATCCTCGGTCGGAAGCTCGGATTCATGCTCGCGGACGAAGACGAGCTGTTTTACGATCCGATCTGGCAGACCCTCCGGGATGGGCGCGAGTGGCACGGCGAGATCCGCAACCGAACCCGGACGGGTGACGTGCTCTGGGAGTGGGTCTCCCTTTCGCCCGTGCGCGACGGTCAGGGGCGGATTACCAATTTCGTGGCGGTCAAGGACGACATCACCGAGCGCAAGCGGCTGGAACGGCTGGAAAAGGACGTGGAACGCATTGTCCGCCACGATCTCAAATCGCCGATCATGTCATTCATATGGGTGCCTCGGACCCTCAGGAAGGCGGCCAACATTACCGAGGAACAGGCCGTGCTGCTGGGCGAGCTGGAACAGTCGGCGCATCGGTTGCTGAAGATGATCAATCTCTCCCTGGACATCTTCAAGATGGAGGAGGGGACTTACAAATTCACGCCCGAAGACCTGAATATCCTGCGCGTGGTCCAGAACGTGCTGCACGACCTGAGCCGGAACATCGAGACCGCAAAGGTTCGGGTGGATGTGCGCCTGGATGGTCGGCCCGTCAACGGCCGTGAATGTCTGGCCGTGCGCGGCGAGGAATTGCTGTGTCATTCCATGCTGTCCAATCTTGTCGGGAATGCCTTGGAGGCATCCGGGCCGGGGAGCGTGATAACGGTGGATTGTGAAAGCGGTGAGCGGACCACCCTCAAAATCCATAACGATACCCCGGTGCCCGAGGCTGTCCGCGACACGTTTTTTGACAAGTATTCCACGGCGGGGAAGAAATTTGGTACCGGCCTGGGCACTTATTCCGCTCGGCTTATCGCCGAAACCCAGGGAGGGTTCATCAGGATGCACAGTTCAGAGGAACAGGGCACGATCGTCACGGTGGAACTGCCCGCCGGTCTTTCCTGTTCCGGGCTTGACGCAGAGTAACCCTTATTCGGCCGGGAGGCCGTCCTTGATCACCAGAGCCGGATTTTCCAGGGCCGCGAACCGGGCCAGAGGATCGTCCTTTACCACCAGCAGGTCGGCCCGCATGCCTGACGCAATCCGCCCGCGTATGGAGAAGCCGCACGCCCGTGCGCTGCCCGAAGTGGCAGCCGTGAGCACGGCCAACCGGTCCAGTCCGGCGGTGCGCAACAGACGCATTTCCCGCAGAGGCATGCCCGCGTCCGTGCGCCGGTACGGGAAGTCGTTACCCAGGGCGATTTTGCCACCCAGGGCGTGGAACGTGCGTACCGGCACGAAGAGATTTGGTCCGTTCCACATCGAGCGGGTCAGCACATCCAGGGTCGGCACGAGCACCACACGGTCCCGTTGCATTCGCTCCAGCAGGGCGGCATAGGGCGGGATGGGCGCTTGCCCGTCCGGTTCCAGCACAGGGCGCGGCCCTTGGCGCGTCATCCAGCGATGGATTACATGGTCCACTACATCCACCCCGGCGTTCAGGGCGGATTCAAGCCCACTGAAATCCTCCACATGACAGCGCACGGTCAGGCCGTGTCGGTGTGCCTCGTCGACAATGGCCGCCGCCGTGGCCGGATCGAGCAGGGGCCAGGGCACGGTGTAGGGGCCGGGCTCAAAGGCGAGCTTGACCATGGTGACGCCGAGGTCCGCCAGTTGTCGGACCTGTTCCCGCCCCTGTCGTGGCGAGCGCGTCACCATACCGTGGTTTGGGCTGTGTACGGGCAGCGGGTAGCCGCCGGGCGGGCAGAACATGGGACCGGCGCAGGCGGCTGTGGCCGTTTTCCCGACCGGGGACTCCGTCAGTTCCGGCAGGGCGGCCAGGGGCGAGGCCGCGTCCCCGATGGCCGTGACGCCGTGGCGCAGATACCGTTCCCTGCGTTCCGGGGCGGAATGGATTCGGTGGGTGTGACAGTTGATGACGCCGGGCAGGATGAAGCCGTCCGCGTGGAGCACCGGGATTTCTCTGCCCAGGGACAGGGTCGGGAGCACGGCTTCGATGTGGCCCCGGTGGATCAGCACGGCGCGTTCCGCAAGCGGGGGGGAGCCGTCGCCCGGAATCACGGTGCCGGTCAGGGCATAGCGATCCTGCGTCGCACCCCGGCCAAGGGCGGGATACAGAGCCGCGAGACCGCTGAGAGCGGTCAGAAAGGCGCGTCTGGAAAAGATGCCGGACATGCCGGGAATCTAGGAGATATCTCTCGGACAGGCAAGGGGGACGGCCTGGCCGGACTACTGGACGGGTTTCTCGCTACTGTCGGAGGTGAAGAACGAGTCTGCCCAGGAGAAGGCGTGCTGATAGCTCACGGCCACGGTGCCGGGCAGGAGGTTGAGCTTCTTGGCCCGGATGCCTACTTCGTCCCAGTTCGAGTTCTCGATGGCCTGAGCCAGGGAAATCCAGGAAGCGTAATGATTGTTCGCGCCGCACAGGGCGGCTTTGATGTCGTTGTCCACGGGCAGATGCTCGACGATTTCCTTCATGTTCGTGTCGAGCATGGCGTCGAGCAGGGAGAAAAGGCCGAGCATGAAGAGCTTGTCCGAGTCCTCCTCGTAGCCGCCGCCCAGGGCTGCGGTCTCGAAGAGTTTGGCCCGGTGCGCCGAGAGGTAGGAGAGTTCCAGGCTCTTTTCCGAGGGCGCCATGTCGGTGAGGATGATCAGGCGCAGCCAGTTGCGGATGGGCTTCCAGCCCGCCAGGACCACGGCCTGCCGGATGGAGGTGATGGTGGTGGCAAAGCTGAAGTTGGCCGAGTTGAGGAAATTGAGCAGCCGGTAGCTGATGGCCACGTCCGCCTCGATGGCCGGGGCCAGGGCGTCGAAATCCGGCTCGTTCTTTTCGATGATTTCGAAGAGCTTGAGCCGGGTGACTTCGGAGGAGGAAATCTTGCGGCCGGACTCGGTGTGCGGGCGTTTGAAAAAGAATCCGTGGAAATAGTCGAACCCGAGGCCTTTGGCCTGGGCCAGGGCCTCGGCGGATTCGACCCGTTTGGCCACGAATCGGGCCGAGCCGATCTTTTTTCCTTTGGACACGATGCGGGCGATGTCTGCGGTGTCCTTTTCGTTGATGTCCACAATGAAGAAATCCGCGATTTCAGCCAGCCGTTCGGAGCCGGGTTTGCCCTCGAAATTGTTGATTGCCAACTCAAAACCGTCGGTCTTGATGTCCGCCAGGGCGGCCAGCAGGGATTCGTCCGTGTTGGTCAATTCCTCCACGATGGCAACGGAATTGTTCCAGGGAACGGCATGGAGCAGGCCCTTCTTGATGTCTTCCGGGGTGAAGTGGATCAGGAGTCGGGTCTTTTCGCCGCCGAGATTGCCGCACAGGGGCAGGTTTGCCACGAGGTTCATGGTTGCTTCGGAGTTGTCGGAAAATATGGCCCTGTCGGCATTCAGGCTGTCGCGAAACAACACCATGTAACCCCAGGTTTCGTTGTTGCGATCAAAGATTGGTTGTCTGGCGACAAATATGATTTCGTATGCTTTCTCTTCACTCATGGGGGGTCCTTGGTGATGGAGGAGTGAACTTTATAATAGTAATGTTTCCCTGTTTTTCGCGTACAAGTCAATAAATGGAATCCTCCCGATTCGTCAACCTTTATGCCGGGGTGCCCCAAGACCTTGCCGGATTCCGCTTTCCTCTTTGCCGCGAGTGTATTATGTCAATGTTCATCAACAGGAAGTCGCCTGCCCAAGGCATGAAATCACCACCAGTAGAGGTCAGGATGCACATAGGAAAAGCCATTCGTCTGGAGAGAATATTCAACCGCAACACCGGGCGCACCATCATCGTGCCCATGGACCACGGCGTGACCGTGGGGCCCATTGCCGGGTTGGAGAAAATGCGTGACACGGTCACCGATCTGGTGGCTGGCGGGGCCAACGCAGGGTTGGTGCATAAGGGACAGGTCAAGCTCGGCCACCGCATGCAGGGCCGTGATTTCGGCTGTATCGTCCATCTTTCCGCTGGGACTTGCCTGTCGCCGTTCCCCAACGTCAAACGGTTGGTGACAACGGTTGAAGAGGCCATTCGCCTTGGTGCGGATGCCGTCAGCGTGCACGTTAACCTGGGCGACGAGACCGAGGGCCAGATGCTCAGTGATCTGGGCGCGGTGGCTGCGTCCGCCTCGGAATGGGGCATGCCGCTTCTGGCCATGGTCTATGCCCGCGGTCCCAAGGTAGAGGACGAGTACGCCCCGGACATTGTGGCCCATTGCGCCCGCGTGGGTGCGGAGCTGGGCGCGGACGTGGTCAAGGTCAACTACCCCGGCAGCCCGGAGTCTTTTGCCCATGTGGTGGAATGCGCCTGTGTGCCCGTGGTCATCGCGGGCGGGGCCAAGATGGATTCCACCCGTGATTTTCTGGACATGGTCCGTCTCTCCCTGGACGCGGGCGGTGCGGGGCTTTCCGTGGGGCGCAATGTGTTTCAGCACAAGAATCCCACCCGACTGGTGGAGGTCCTCAATCGGGTCGTCCATGAGAACATGGGCGTGGATGAGGCCCTGGAAGGCTACGACGACGTGGCTTGATTGCCGACGAAAAAACATTCGCCCCCTGTCCGATTCACGGGCAGGGGGCTTTTTCGTGCTGTTTGGCGAGGGGCCGGGGCATCATTCGGACGGGGAGTGGTCTGTCTCCTTGTCCGGCCCGTAGGTGCGGACAAACCACTGGATCTGGCGGCACACGCCCATGAGCAGGTTGAATTCGTTGCGTTTGAGATTGATCTTGGAGAAGAAACGCCGCACCGGAAGCATCCAGTAGTCGGGGTTGTCGTCCTTGAGGAAGTCCACGGCCAGGAGCATCTCCTGAAGGTTCTCGAAAAGGGCCTCCTGTTCCGGGATGGTGGTCGGCCGCTCCTGAGGCGGGCCATCGGGCACGAACGGGGCTTCCAGGGATTTCTTGAAACATTCGTAGAGCACCACCACCACAGCCTGGGCCAGGTTGAGGGAGGTGCCGTCCCGGCTGGTGGGGATGGTCATCAAACCCGAGCAGATGGAGGTTTCCTCGTTGGTCAGTCCCTTGTCTTCCGGCCCGAACACGAGGGCAACTCTGCCGCCGGACCCGCGCCGCTCATTGACCACTTCGGCCAGGGTGGTCGGCGACATGATCCCCTTGCGCCAGCCGCCGGTGCGGGCTGTGGTGCCGAAAACCGCAGTAAACCCTTGCACGCCTTCGCGCAGGGTCTCCACAATGCGCGCGCCTTCCAGGATGTGCCGGGCGTGGGCCGTGGCCAGGGGAAGAGCCTTGTCCAGGTCGAAGTTGCGTGGTTGCACGAGGATGAGCTTGGTTACGCCCATGTTCAGGCAGGCGCGGGCAGCGCTGCCCACGTTTTCAGGGTATTTGGGCCGGAACAGGACCACGGCGAGATCATCAAGCATCGGTTTCCTCCAGAATGAGCGTGGGTCCGAAGCGGACCGGACCGACGCCATGTAAGCCGGGCGCGGTCGGATGTCAAAAGCAGGGCGAGGGGTGGGCGGAGACCGGGGCGGCGTTAGGGGGCGACCGGGACATCATCGGGCGAGATGCCCAGAATTTGGTCATATTGGCCGGATATCCGCAACTGTTTCAGGCCCTGGTTGAACCGGGTCACCAGTTCCTTGGCATTGGATATCTTTTTGGAGATGAGCAGGTGGAGGCCTCCTGTCGTGATCGGCCTTGGGTGATGGCGGATCGCGAAGCACGACCTGGGTGGCAGCGTCACGTGCAACAAGTGATATCCGACTAGTTTGGCGCAGGGAAACAGGTCGATGCGTCCTTCGGCAAGCTTCATGAAATTGAGCGTATCCGTGGGGGCGATTTCCAGTTTTCCGCCGTTCCGTTGCACTGCTTGTGCCAGCTTTTTATTGTATGCGTATCCCAAGGTTCCGCCAAGGGTGAGGTTGCCGATGTCGTCCAGGGTTTTCCAGTCGAAGTCGCACCCTCTCCTGTGAAAGAAAACCACATCCTCGAAGATGAAGGGGTCGCTGATCAGGAAATTCTTTTTTCTTTCAGGTGTGTTGCGCCAACCGAGGGTGCCGTCATATTCACCTTGCCGGGCCAGTTGGAGCCCGCGTTTCCAGGGAATGTAGGTGTATTCGGTCTCGATCCCCACCAGAGCAAAGGCAGCGGTGCAGAGGACGGTCCCCACCCCACCATCCTTGAGTTCCTGCGAAAAGTAGGGCGGCCATTCCCCATTGGTCAGTCGTACGACATCCCCGGCGCAGGCCGCAGACGCGCATAGCAGCAGAATGAGGATTGCCGAGGCGTAGGTCGTGACTGTGTTTTTCCGATGTTGAGTTTGCATGGTTACAATCTAACTCGAAGGGGCGCGGCGGGACAGTATAATCAAATTTTCCGGTTGATCGGCATCGGACCGAATAAAACGATCGGAAATAATGAAAGGGGGTTCTTTGTTCGTAATGGCGTTTTGGCGCGGAGGAGCGTCAATCAAGGCCGGATATTTGGCATTTCGATGTTGCCAGACCTTTACTGACCGCTCAATCAAAAAAGGTAATGAAATTAAATCGCTAATAAAATCAAGGCATGAGATCAAGAGAAGAAGATATTTTTCGTTGAAAAAATTGCCGTACTGTGCCACAACGTGTTACCGGTTAGAGCAGGTCTCTATCGAGGTGTAATTGCCTGTCCGTCATCCGGCACAGGTAAAAAAGTTGCGGTCCAGATTAACCTTTTGCGGTCTATTAGGAGGAAGTATGAAACGGCTTCTGTCTTTGTTTATGGTTTTCGCCCTTCTTCTGGCGTTCGGCTGTTCGTCCGAGCCGGAGAAAAAGGCGGACGCTCCGGCCAAACCCGCCAAGAAAGCTCATTATGTTATTGGCGGCGGACCCGCTGGCGGCACGTTCCAGGTTGTTGCCAATGGTATCCAGGTCTTCCCGCCCATCAAGAATAACCCCGATTTCAGCGTCAAGGCCCAGTCTTCCGGCGGTTCCGTCGAGAACCTGCGTACCACCAATGCCGGTCGCGTGGCCTTTTCCACGGTTTACGCCGGTCATGTTTTCCTCGGCCGCAACGGTCAGATGAAAAACGACACCACGAAGTATGAGAAGGTCATGGCCGTAGGGTATCTCTATGGCGCTCCTGCCCAGCTCGTGGTCCGCAAGGGTTCCGGCATCACGTCCGTCAAGGATCTGGCTGGCAAGAAAGTCGGCGTGGGTAATGCCGGCTCCGGCGCGTTTGCCAACTGCGAACTCTTTTTCACGCACATGGGCGTGTGGGACAAAATCGAACGTAACGCCATGGGTTACAACGACGCGGCCCAGGCCTTCGGCAACGAGCAGCTCGACGCCTTCTGGCTGTTTACCGCTTTCCCGTCCGGTGCTGTCATCATGGCCGCCCAGACCAACGACATCGATCTGATCGATCTGGCCGCCGACGCTGAAGGTGCCGGTTATTTCAAGAAATATCCCTACTTCGGTCGCCTGTCCGTGCCTGCCGGCACCTACCGTGGCGTGGATCACGACACACCTTCCTTCTTTGACTCCGCCCTGCTGGTCACCAACGCCGACATCCCGGCCGAGCATGTTTACGAGCTGCTCAAGGCTGTCTGGTCCGACGCTGGTCTCAAGCACATGCTCGAACAGAAGAAGACCTTCAAGGACATGAGTGTTGCCAATGGCATCAAGGGTATCGACCCCAATGTCATTCCGCTGCACCCCGGTGCCATCAAGTTCTGGAAGGAAAAGGGCGTCCTCAAATAGGCCGCATTCGCGACAACGCATTCAGCGGGCGGGCCTTGGGGTCCGCCCGATTTCGGGGGGCTTTCGGGCCCGCCTGATCCGGTCGGTCTTTCGGGGCTGTCCGGTCAGGGCGGTCATTCCGGCCCTTCCGATTTCCCCGGATGCCGTCTGTCCATTTGATCGGCCAGCCAATCTCAACAACCCGATGATTCCCCACAAGGCGGATACGAGTGCGCAATGTACGAAAAATTAAATAAGTTCGAGCGATTCCTTTTTGATTTTCTTTCGGTGGGCCTGGTTCTGTTTTATTCCTGGTCTGCCATTTTTGAACCTGCTGCGACGCAGTATCATCGCGGCATATATGTCATCATTACCTATATCCTGATTTTTCTGATCTACAGGTCCAAGCATCTGATCTTCCGCATACTGGACTATCTTTTCATGTTCAGTTCGGTGGTGACCGTGGGGTACTGGATAATCAACTTCGAGGCCATCAACTATCGTACCGGCATCGAGACCGAGATGGACCAGTGGATGGCCATGATCGGTGTGTTGATCGGCGTGGAACTGGCCCGGCGCGTGGTGGGCAACGTCTTTGTCGTCATCGGCGTGGCCATGCTCCTGTTCGGCATGTACGGCAAGCACATGCCCGAGCTCATCGCCCACGCGGGCGCGACCTTCCCGGAGTTGTGCACATCCATCTTCTACCGTTCCGACGGCGTGTTCGGAATCATGGCCAACGTGTTGGCCACGTACATTATTCTGTTCGTGCTCTTCGGGGCGTTCCTGGAGCGATGCGGGGCGCAGAAGTTCTTCATCGATTGGCCCCTGGCCGCCGTGGGTCACAAGATCGGTGGCCCGGCCAAGGTTTCGGTCATCGCCTCGGGTCTGTTCGGGTCCATCTCGGGTTCGGCCATTGCCAATACCGTGTCCACCGGCACCTTCACCATCCCCATGATGAAGAAGGCGGGCTTCAAGCCCCACATCGCGGGTGGCATTGAGCCTGCAGCGTCCATCGGCGGCATGTTCATGCCCCCGATCATGGGCGCGGGCGGTTTCATCATGGCGGAAATGACGGGCCTGCCATACTCGCACATCATGTTGGTGGCCCTCTTCCCGGCGGTCATGTACTTCTTCTCCGTCTTCGTCATGGTCCACTATGAAGCCAAGAAAAATAATATCGTGGGCGAGCGTTACAAATACTCGGCCATGCAGATTATTCAAAAAGGAATGGCTCTACACCCTGCCGCTGGTGTTCATCACCATTTTTCATGCTGGCGGGCTATTCCCCAGGCTACTCGGCCATTGTCGGCCTGGCCGCCTGCATCGGTCTCTCATTCAAGGACGGCGACGACGGTATTGACCCGACCCTGCTGTGCATCATGACCTTTATGGTCTTCTGTCCCTGGCTGGTCAAGATCGTGGGTCTGGTGGGCGGCAAGGCGGCGGTGCAGACCATCCGACCGTTCCTGTCCGGCCGTATTCTGCTGTTGTACGGTATCATTGCGGCTGCGGCGCTCTATGCCTACCGCAGACAGACCGTGTCCGGCCTGAAATCCGAACTTGAGCAGTTTGTGGTCGCCGCCCGCATGGGCACCATCAACTCCCTCAAGATCGGTGCCACGGTCGGTGTCATCGGCATCATCATCGGTGTGCTGACCTACTCCGGCCTGGTCCTGACCTTTGCGGACATCGTCATCGAGTTGGCCCACGGCAACCTGATCCTGACCATCCTGCTGATCGCCCTGGCCTCCCTGATTCTGGGTATGGGTGTGCCGGTGACGGCTGCCTACCTGATCACTGCGGTCGTGGCGGTTCCGGCCCTGACGCATCTCGGCGTCAACGAAGTGGCCGCGCACATGATCGTGTACTGGCTTTCCCAGGATTCGAACATCACGCCGCCGGTGTGCATCGCAGCCTTTGCGGGTGCGGCCATTGCCGGAGCCAACATGTGGCGGACCGCGTTCGCGGTCGTTCAAGTTCGCCAAGTTCCTGTATCTGGCACCGTTCATGTTCGCGTACATCCCGGCCTTCACCCTGGAGGCCACCCCCGTGGAGATAACCATGTGGTTCGTCGCCATTGCCGCCAGTGTCTACGCATACTCCTGGTTTCTGTCCGGTATCTGGTTCGCCCCGCTCAAGCGAATGCTCGGCGGATCGGCAGCCTAGAATGAGCTGAAATGGAAAATTGCAGGCCCGGGTTCGTCCCGGGCTTGTTTTTTTACGCAAGGAACCATTTGAAAAAAGAATGGCCCTGTGTAAAATATCATTTCTTTCATTGCCGCCTTGCGACAAGATGATACTGGAATTCACCCCCTAGTGGAGGAAATATGAAACGATTGTTGCGCTTTTTTCCCGTCCTGCTTCTGGTCCTGGCCGTTTGCGCGCTTGTCGGCTGTTCGTCCGATACACCGGACGGCAAGTCGTCATCAAAATCCGGGCAGCAGAAGGAAAAACGCTACCTGGCGTTTGGTGGCGGCCCCACAGGGGGGACGTTCAACTTTTTCGCCAACAAGATATCCAGCATCATTTCGGGTGAGTACACATGGGTTGATGCCTCTCCCAGAGGCTCCGGCGGATCGGCTGAGAACCTGCGTACCCTGAACAAGAACGGCGTGGACATGGGCATTGTCTATTCCGGCGACGCGTTTTTGGGCCGCAACGGCAAGTTGCCGGGCGACGATGTCAAGTACGACCGGGTCCGGGCCCTTTCCTTTTTGTATGGAGCTCCGGCCCAACTGGTGGTCCGCAAGGACTCGGACATTCAGTCCGTCAGCGACCTCGCGGACAAAGTGGTGGCCGTGGGCAATCCGGGTTCCGGAGCGGCCCTGTCCGCCGAACGATTTTTCCGGCCCCTGGGGTTGTGGGACAAGATGAAAATTCGCAACCTGGGTTACTCCCAAGCCGCCTCGGACTTTGCCGACAGGCGCATCGACGCCTTCTGGGTCCTGGTGGGCTATCCCAATTCCGCCATCATCGAAGCAGCCTCTCGTGCTCCCATCCGCTTGATCGAGCTCCACAAGGACGCTACCGAGTCCGGGTTTTACGACATCTATCCTTTCTATTCCAGGGTCGAGATTCCTGCGGGTATCTATAAGGGGCAGGACACCGTCGTCTCAACGTTCCAGGATGCCTCGCTTTGGTGCGCCAGCGACGTGCTGGACGAAACCGTGGTTTACCAGTGTCTCAAAGCGATCTATTCCCCACAGGGACTCTCGGACATGGTCGCGGCCCACAAAGCGGCCAGAGACATGACCATTGAAAACGGCATCAATGCCGTTTCCATCCCCCTGCATCCCGGTGCGGTCCGGTTCTGGAAGGAGCAAGGGGTCGACATCCCCTCCAACCTCCTCCCTTAGCAGGCTGTTGAAAAGCGCACGATTGCTGCGTTGCTTCAAAAAGGGCAAACCCTCGCGTACGAGGAGTACGCTTCGGCCTTGCCCTTTTTTCGCGCCTTGCACTCGCACACTTTTCAACAGCCTGCCGTCCCGGCGTTGAAAAGCGGCGATCTGCTGCGTTGCTTCAAAAAGGTCAAACCCTCGCGTACGAGGAGTACGCTTCGGTCTTGACCTTTTTTCGCGCCTATCGCTGCTGTCCCTATCCGTAAGACTCGCGGCGGGACCGCTCGCCTAACGGCTACGGCTGCATCTCACCACTTTTGAACAGCCTGCCCATCCGGCGTTGAAAAGCGGCGATCTGCTGCGTTGCTTCAAAAAGGGCAAACCCTCGCGTACAGGGAGTACGCTTCGGTCTTGCCCTTTTTTCGCGCCTATCGCTGCTGGTCCCTATTCGCCCATTGCGTTCACACGGTTTTGAGCAGCCGGGCAAGGCTCTGTCCGCAGTGTCGCAGGCAGGGACGCCCGGACACGGAAGGGGGGCCCGTTTTTGCAACCCGTTGATTTGATTGGACGCTCAACCAATGTCGTCAAGAGTAGCCGGAACATGTTGGCGCATAAGGATAAAATCTACTTGACGCCAAATGAAATTCCCCCTTACCAAAAGGGGTCGAAGTATGCGGTCCACAAGAACAGAATTATAAGGGAGGCCTGATCATGGCACTGTTCACGAAAGAAGAGGCTCTGAAGTATCATTCCACCAAACGCAAGGGCAAACTGGAGGTCATCTCCATCAAGCCGTGCGATAACCAGAAAGATCTGTCCATGGCCTACAGTCCGGGCGTGGCCGAGGCCTGCCGCGAGATCCACGCGGACACGGAAAAGGTCTATGACTATACCAACAAGGGCAATCTGGTGGCCGTGGTGAGTAACGGCACCGCCGTGCTCGGCCTGGGCAATATCGGTCCCGAAGCAGGCAAGCCGGTCATGGAAGGCAAGGGCGTTCTGTTCAAGATTTTCTCCGATATCGACGTCTACGATCTG
>CAXXUE010000038.1:0-4088 GCA_963662475.2 uncultured Pseudodesulfovibrio sp. | reverse complement strand
GACGCCCTCAATCATGATCTGCATGAACAGGGCGTCCTCTGCGGAACGCTCCTCCAGCTTGGTCGCCATGGGCAAAAAGACGCAGTTCGCCATAACTGCCCCGTAAAACGTGGTCAACAGGGCCACGGCCATGGCCGGGCCGATGGAGGACGGGTCCGACAGATTGGAAAGCATGTTGACCAGGCCGATCAGGGTACCGATCATGCCGAAGGCGGGGGCCATGGTTCCCATGCCCTTGAACACGGCCTGCCCCTGCCGGTGACGCTGTTTCATGAATTCCAGCTCGATTTCCATGACCGACCTGACCAGGGCCTCGCTCGAACCGTCAACGACAAGCATGACGCCCTTTTTCAGGAATTGGTCCTCAATGCCGACCTTTTCCAGGGCCACCAGACTTTCCTTGCGGGCGGTGTCGGCCAGCCCGGTAATCAACCGGATGATTTCCTGGGGATCATTGGACTTGAACAGCAACGTCTTGAGACCGACCTTGATGGTCCCGATGACCACCCCAAGGGGAAACATGACGAACGTGACGGCAAAAGTGCCTCCGATGACGACGACAATGGAGGGAACATCGAGAAAGCCGGCGGCGTTCCCCCCCATGAAAATCGTGGTGATAACGAGGCCAAAGGCACCGACCAGGCCGATAAGAGTTGCAATATCCATAAGCTATCTTTTTATTTTCTTAGTGGAAGTGCCGATAGCCACTTCACCGTTGTCATAGTAGAAATACACGTCTTCCAAATAATCGTCTATTTTGAGAAACGCAGACCCGATACTGATCTCCACGCCGGGCTTGACCTTGCCCGGCACCAGTATCTTGCACTTTTCAACCTGTTCCGTCCCGTAGATTCCTTCCCAAAGCTTAACCTTGAGCATCTTGAGCAGGTCCAGTTCACGGCGGGCCGCTTCCAACTTGGGTTTGCATTCCACCTCGGAGTCCTCACCCTTCTCGATCATCTTCTCGTAACTGGCTACTCTTGCATGCAATCCTTTGATTCTTCGATTATATTCCGCGTCAGCATATAACAACGTCGGGTCGTAGCCTACTACCAAACTGGTGTTTGTATCCAGCCCGCCACCCAATTGATCGCCAACATACACATATTCGTGACAATAGTAACTGCCGCCGGTCAAACGTCCGCCTACGGCCAGCCGTTTGCCGCAATAGACGTCGGTGTGCATCAAGGTGCCCTTGACCAGGATGTCATTTCCCGATTTCAGGGTCGCGTTCTCGCAAAAGGAAAGCTTGAGACTCTTCCCGGCCTCAATAAAGGCCTCGCCGCTGCCTTTGACGCCGCCACGGCACACCAGGTCGCGTAAGGCCTCGACACGCGCCCCTTCTATCTGGCCGATCACGGTGATGTCGCGCCCCTGAACGACAAATCCTCCCCGGACGCTTCCTCCGACAGTCAAATTGCCGATAAAATTTATATTTCCCGTGTGGAAGTTTACGTCGTCAGGGACTGTAATGGCTTCCCGGACAACGATTTTCCCGTCCTGATACTCAACCCCTCCGTTAACCGCAGCGAACAGCTTGTCAGGACTCTGTTGTTTGATCCCCGTCCCCTTCCCTGCCGGAAAAGGAATTTTCTCATCATAAATGAAACGCGGGTCCATACCCGGATTCGCTTCACCGTCCACCTCTATCCAGCGGGCGATAACGCTGCCGGCCTCGACGTTCTGGACGTAATTAAGCTCGTAATGATCCACGCTTCCGTCATCCTGCTGCTGGGGCTTGAGGGCCTGTTGGCCGAGGTCGGGATCAAAATGATGTTTGAGAAAAAAGGGCATTGCGCCTCTATGCCGGTATCAGTTATGGCCACACGGGGGATGTCGGTCTACAATGTGCTGGAATATAATATTATTTTTTAACAGTTACTATATTCCATTTTCCGTTTCCAGTCAATGCGCCCGTCCAATATCCGTAGTTTTTCCAATGACGACAACAAATGGGATGCCCCCTAAAGTTTTGCACCAAAGAAGCCGATATAAACAACGTAAGAGGCAAATCAGGTTGGGATGATTCGTGTAACACCAGGGAGGGAGACCATGAATATCCCCGAAATTACCAATGACGTGAAACAGGGAACTCGCTCGGAGAGCTACGCCCCTGTTCAGGCCACGGAAAGACCCCCGGGAAACAGTGATGGCGTCAGGGTTTCGTCTGACGCCGTGAACAGGCACAGCGAAACCGACTCCAGGCAGTCCCGGAATTTTTCCAGAGATGCGGTTGACGCTCTCGTATCAGACATGGAGAACCAGCTTGCGGCCAACAACGTCAAGCTGAAGTTCAACGTGTTGGATGAAAGCAACACCATCCAGGTGGAGATTCTCGATTCCGACGGCAACACCATTCGCAAGATCCCCGGAGACGATCTGGTCAAGCTGTCAAAGTCCCTGAAGAATCTCGACCGGGGATTCCTGGACAAGATTTCCTAAGCGCAAGCCGTCACTCCGTCGAATATTCCCCCCGCCCTGCGGTGGGGGGTCTTTCGGCGTTGACAAACCCGCCCATCTTGCAAAATCCGCTCTCCTGGTGCATTATCTATTGAAGAATGCATCCCAGGAGGTTCCCATGTCGGACTTCAGCATATCGGCAATGTCCATGGCCTCGAAGGCCGTTGACAACCAGATGGCGTCCATCGAAGGTGCCGGAGAGACCGTGAGTACGGTGATGTCCGGTTCCAGCGAACAGCACAAGAACTCGGAACAGACCATCATCGGCACCGAGGTCTCCTCCAGGACCCAGGATTACATCGGTGCCGGAACGGATTTCAGCTCGACCGGGACCGACGTCAACGTCCAGCAGGCCGTCAACACCACCCTGGAAAGCGGCTTCGGCTCCATTACCGACGTCCTCGCCTGAGATTTCCCGGCAACCAGCCATGAAAAAGGCCCCGTCCACGAGGACGGGGCCTTTCTTTTCTATTACGTGAGAGCGGTTACCACTGCTTTTTGCGCTGCTCTTCCAGGGCCGCTTCCTGCTCGTCGAAGGAGACGAATCCGGCGTGGTGCATGGCATCCTCGACCGTGTAGGTCCAATCCCAGCTGGCATAGATGACCGGCTTGTGGAACATGGCCCGGAACTGCTCCATCTCCTGGCGGTAGAACTCTTCCTTGGGCGTCTCCATGTGCTCGCGCAACTACTGCTCGCTGAAGCGGTCGAGTTCTCCCTCGTACCACTCCATGAAGTCCTCGGGAGACTTGTACTTCTTGAGGATGTGTCCGTAGCTGTTCGCCTCAAGAAGCTCGCACAGCTTGTTCATGTGCTGCTTCTTGAGCCACTTGCCCAGGTCGCGCGTCTTGATCTCTTCCGCCTCGACCGCAGCCATGTCGAACTTGGTCTGGTAGTAGGTATCCGGCACGACCGAGGCCGAAACGATGCCCGCGATGGCGACAAGGCCGCGCAGGATGATGACGCTGTTGCTCACGCCCTGGCCGCAGAAACCGACCTTCTTGCCGACCTTCTGCCCGGCGAAAATGGCGGACAGAATGGCCCAGACAACGGAGGGATCTTCCTCGTCATAGATGTGCTGCAGGCTGGCGTTGTCACGGTCCGTGGCCAGCACCATCTGCGTCATGTCATTGGAACCGATGGAGAATCCGTCAACTTCCTTGAGGAATTCCTTGCAGAGAATGGCATTGCTCGGGATCTCGGCCATGAGGATGACCTTGAGGTCGTCCCGGCCGGATTCGAGGTTGTGGACCTGCTTGAGGTAACGCTTCATGGAGCGGGCCTCTTCCAGGGTACGCACGAACGGGAACATGATGCTCAGGTTCTTGCCGCCGTAGATGCCGCGGGCCAGCTTGAAGGCCTCCAGCTCCCAATCGTGGATATTGCGGGACACGCCGCGATACCCGATCATGGGGTTGTCCTCGTGGGCCTCGAACAGGGAGCCGCCGAGCAGGTTGCGGTACTCGTTGGACTTGAAGTCCGTGGTCCGATAGATGATGTTGCTGCCATAGAAGGCCATGGCGAAGAGCGCCAACCCCTGGGACAGCGTCTGGATGTAATTTTCCTTGCCGGTGGTGTAGCCCCGGGCTTCCAGGAGGTTGCGGATGCGGTCCGGCAACGTGGCGACCTC
>CAXXUE010000037.1:0-131151 GCA_963662475.2 uncultured Pseudodesulfovibrio sp. | reverse complement strand
ACCAAGCGTCTTTTGAGCTTTGCGCGCCACATCGATATGGAGCTGGATTCCATCGAGTTCAAGCAACTGGCCGAGGAGGTCGTGGACTTCCTGCGCAAGGAGGCCGAGTACCGCTCCATCTCCATCATCATGGATATCCCGGAAAGCCTGCCGCAATTCGTTTCCGACCGCGGAAAGTTGCAACAGATTTTCCTCAACCTGGTCAACAATGCATTTCAGGCCATGAACGACGGCGGCAACCTCGCCATTTCGGCCAGGCAGGATGAGAGCGGCGATCTGGTCTTCGCGGTCCGGGACGACGGTTGCGGCATCCCGGAAGCGGACAGGAAACGCATCTTCGACCCGTTCTTCTCCACCAAGAAGAAGATGGGTGGCACCGGCCTCGGCCTTTCCATCACCTTCGGCCTGGTCCAGGAACTGGGTGGCTCCATGACCGTGGAGAGTGAAGTAGGCAAAGGGACCATTTTTACCATAACCATGCCTCTGAAGGCCCCGGAAAAGGCGTAAATAATATGAAAATACTGTTGGTTGACGATGAAGTGGAGTTGGTTTCCGCCATGGCTGAGCGGCTTTCCTTCCGCGACATGGATGCGGACTGGACGGACAATGGCCGGGATGCGCTGCAAATGGCGGACAAGACCGAATACGATGTGGCCGTGCTGGACATGAAGATGCCCAAGCTCAGCGGCCTGGAACTGAGGCGGCTGCTCTCGGAGAAGCACCCGGCCATGAAGTTCATCTTTCTGTCGGGGCACGGCTCGGAATCCGACTTCAAGACCGGGGCCGCCGAGGCCGAACATTACCTGATAAAACCCATTGAGCTCGATTGTCTCATCGCCAAGATTTTTGAGGCCCTGAGCTGATACAGCGGAGGAAATGTCATGAGCCAGTCTTCCACATCCCTTGAAAGCCTGCAATTTTTCGGTCGCGTCAGCGCGTCCGTGTCGCACGAGATCAAGAACGTCTTCGCCGTGATCAATGAGTCGGCGGGCTTGATCGAAGACTTCACGCTCATGGCGGAACGCGGCATGCCCCTTCAGCCCGAGCGGCTGAAAAAGGCGGCCAACTCCATTCAGGGTCAGATTCAACGCGGCGATACCATCATAAAGAATATGAATGCGTTCGCGCATTCCATAGACGAAGAAACCCGCGAGGTTGATCTCGTGGAAGTTCTTACACTGACCGTTGCCCTGTCCACCCGCATGGCTGACATGCAACAGATCAGGCTGACAATGGGAGACTGCGAGCCGGTCGTCCTGTCAGCCAACCCCTTTGATCTGATACGGTTGCTGCACTCCTCGCTTGCAGCCGTGCTCCCGGCCATGGAATCGGGTGAGACATTGAGGGTCGGGGTAAAGCCCGATTCCGGGGGAGCTTGCTTCTCCCTTGTGGTGAGCGGCAAAGCCGCTCCCGGGTTGGATGATGCACCCCTTGTGTCCATGGCGTGTGCCATGGGCCTTTCGGCAACAATCAGTGAAAATAACGGTGTCTTGGAGTTGCTTATTGCTGTAGCTCCCGAGACCAAGTAACATTACATCCTTACCTTATTCAGGAGAAATACAATGACGGAAAAAGTACTGCTTATCGACGACGAAGAGGAATTCCTGGCCACCCTGTCCGAGAGAATGGAAATTCGAGGCATGGACGTCAGCACGGCGGCCACCGCCCAGAATGCGGTCGCGGCCCTGGATAACAACGAGTACGACGCCATCGTGCTCGACTTGCAGATGCCGGACATGAACGGCATCGAGATGCTCAAGATCATCAAGAAGACCCATCCGGACATGCAGGTCATCCTGCTTACGGGCCAGGCCACCCTTGAGGCGGGCATCGAGGCCATGAAGCTCGGAGCCATGGATTTCATGGAAAAGCCTGCGGACATCAATTCCCTGACCGAGAAGATCAAGAAGGCTCAGGCCAAGAAGATGGTCATCGTGGAAAAGAAGACCGAGAGCAAGGTCAAGGACATCCTTTCCAGCAAGGGATGGTAGCCGCCTGATTCGCGGTGGGTACAGGCCGCATCGGCTCGGAGCCGTGACGGTTCCGGTGTTCCGTCCTGTTAGGGGACGGGGTACATGGAGCGGCCTGACGAACAGGGCATTCCTCCCTCACTCCGAGGGGTGCCCCTGCCGATGGCGACAGACGCGGACCAACGCATTGAAAAGCCCTGCAGCCTTGACGCTGCGGGGCTTTTGGTTTGTCAGTCGTGTGACCCGCTCAGGGGTGGCTCCGTTTGTCGACGGTCAGTGTAGAAGCTCTATCAAGTGTATCTATAGTTGCCATAGAAGGTGCTGGCATGTACGTTGTTGCCAATGTGCAGGATTGGCCGACATTGTTGTCGGTCCGGACCGTTCAACGTACAAAAGAGGGATGGGAAAATGAAAAAATGTTTGGCAGGACTTAGTTGTCGCTACTTGTGATGCTGATGTGCGGAACGGCTTTCGGTTCGGGGCTTGATGCCTTCAAGGGGAAGTCGGGCGAAATTTCCATTGCCGGCGGTACGGCCCACATTCCGGTCATGGAAAAGGCCGCCAAGAATATCATGACCGCTAACCCCGACATCCGTATTTCGATTGCCGGGGGCGGTTCCGGGGTTGGCATCCAGAAGGTGGGCGAGGGATTGGTGGACATCGGCAACTCGGGCCGCAAGGCCAGTGCCGAAGAAGTGGCCAAGTACGGATTGATCCTGTTCCCCTTTGCCGTGGACGGCGTGGCCACGATCGTGCATCCCGAAAATCCGGTCTCGTCCTTGAGCAAGGAGCAGGCCCGGAAGATATTCGCCGGTGAGATCACCAATTGGAAGGACGTGGGCGGCAAGGACGCACCCATCAATCTGTACACCCGTGACGAGGCCAGCGGCACCCGTGAAGTCTATTGGAAAAAGCTGCTGAACAAGGGGACCATCGCCGTGTCGGCCAACGTGGTTCCTTCCAACGGGGCCATGAAGTCGGCCATTTCCCGTGATCCTGACGCCATCGGCTACGTCAGCATCGGCCATCTGGACGGGACGGTCAACGCGCCCGATCTCGACGGTGTGAAAGTGACCCAGCAGGCCGCCAAGGACGGTTCTTATCCGGTGGTTCGCCTGCTCTTCATGAACACCAAGGGCGAGCCCGGAGGCATCGTCAAGTCCTTCATCGAGTACATCATGGGGCCTGATTGCGTGGAGATCATCAAAGACAGCGGCTACATCCCGCTGAATTAGAGGAATATTCGGGGCAAGGCGGTATCTGCCGTCTTGCCCCGCGTCTGAATATGCGTTTATTCAATTGTCGAGTGCAGGAACTTCCCGCGCTTGCGGCCGTGTACCTTTCCGCGCTCCTGGCCGCTTGCGCGGTTGTGGCCCTTTTTTCATTTCTGCTCTATTTCTGCCTGCCCTTGCTGCAAGCGGACACGTTCGCTGAACTGATGACCAGTGACTGGCGTCCGTTTCAGGGGCGATTCGGCATTTTGCCCATGGCGGTTGCCTCGTTGGCCCTGGCCTTTTCGGCTGTGCCTGCGGCCTTCCCGGTGGCGGTGGGCATCTGTTGCTTCATCCACGGCGGTGGGCCGCCTCGTGCGGCTCGGGTCGTGTTGCGCACCGTGCAGTTGATGACCAGCGTGCCCACGGTGGTATACGGTTTCGTGGCCGTGTTCGTCATGGTGCCCCTGCTCAGGAATGTCTTCCATCATGGCAGTGGTTTTTCCTGGCTGGCTGCCGCGTTGGGGCTTTCCGTGCTTATTTTGCCGACCATGACCCTGATGATCCACAGCCAGTTCCAGATGGCGGAGCCGCGTATCCGGCTCACGGCGGCGGCTCTCGGCCTGACACGGGAGCAAGCGTTGGCGCGTCTCGTCATTCCCCTGTCGCGCAAGGGGTTCGTGTCCGCCCTGGTCCTCGGATTCGGCCGGGCAGTGGGCGACACCATGATTCCGCTCATGCTGGCGGGCAACGCCCCGCAGATGCCGGATTCCGTGTTCGACTCCATCCGTGCCTTGACGGCCCACATCGCCCTGGTGGTGGCCACCGACAGCCAGAGCATGGCCTACCTTTCCCTGTTTGCGGCCGGGCTTTTTCTGTTCATGACCACGGCGGCCGTGACCCTCGGTCTGCGGTGGATTCAGGGTGGAGACAGGGGGACGGCATGAAGCGGAGCTTCGCCTTTTCCCTTTTCTGCTGGGTGAGCGCGGCACTTTCCCTGGCGGGTATGGCCTTTCTGCTCGGATTCCTGGCATGGCAGGCCTGGGGCGCATTGGGGCTGTCCCTGTTCTTCGGAGACACCGATCCCATGGCGGCCATCCTGCATTTCGCCCCGGTATGGGACGGCATCTGGCCCGCCTGCGTTGGCACCCTGTGCATCGTGGCCCTGGCCGGACTGACCGCCGTGCCCGTGGGCATCCTGTGCGGTGTCTATCTCAGCGAATTCGCCGGGGGATGGCCCCGCAGGGCGCTTTCCTTTTGCGTGGATATCCTGGCGGGCGCTCCGTCCATCCTCATGGGACTGTTCGGCTTTGCCCTCATTTTGTTTTTGCGGCATACCCTGGTCCCGCAGGCGAACATGTGCCTGCTGCTTTCGGGGGTGTGCATGGGACTTTTGGTGCTTCCGTATATGATCACTGCCACCGCCTCCACCCTGACCGCTCTGCCCGGTGAGCTGCGCCTGCTTGGGCCGAGCCTCGGCCTTACCCGGTTGCAGGCCATCCGGCACATTCTCCTGCCTTCGGCGGGCAGGGGGATCATGAGCGGCGTGGTGCTGTCCATCGGCCGTGCCGCCGAGGATACCGCGGTCATCATGCTTACCGGTGTGGTGGCCAATGCGGGGTTGCCGCGCGGGCTATTTCATCAGTATGAGGCCCTGCCGTTCTTTATTTACACCACGGCGGCGGAGTACCGGAATCCCGCCGAGTTGCAGCGGGGATTCGGGGCCGCCCTGGTGCTGCTGGGGTTGACGACCGCGCTGTTTCTGGCTGCCGGACTGCTGCATCGAACCATGGAACGCCGCTGGAGGAATGGGGCATGAATATCCTATCCATTCGGGACCTGACCGTTGCCTTTGACGGCAAGGTCGCCTGCCGCGACATCCGGCTGGATGTCCGGGTCGGGGAGATCACGGTCCTGGTCGGGCGATCCGGTTCGGGCAAGACCACGCTGCTGCGTGCCGTCAATCGTCTCAACGAGTGTCTGGACGGCTGCCGGACCAGCGGCGAGGTGCGGCTGTCGCTGCCTTCCGGGTCGCTCGACGCCTACGGACCGGAGACCGATGTTGAGGACCTTCGCCGCCGGGTGGGCATGGTCTTTCAAATGCCGAGCGTGTTGCCCATATCCGTGATTCGGAATTTCATCCTGCCGCTCAAGCTGGTCCTGGGGATGTCACGTGAGGAGGCCCGTGAGCGGGCGCAATCGGCCCTGCGTGACGTGGGCCTTCTGGAAGAGGTGGCTGACCGGCTGGACCATCCCGCGCTGACCCTCTCCGGCGGGCAGCAGCAGCGGCTGTGCCTGGCGCGCGCCCTGGCCCTGGAGCCGGAAATTCTCCTGCTGGACGAACCCACGGCCTCGGTGGACCACCGTTCCGCCGAACTTATCGAGGATTTGCTTCTTTCCCTGTGTCCGAGGCTCACCCTGGTGGTGGTCTCGCACAGCCTGCGCCAGGCCCGCAAGCTGGCGCACCGCCTGGTGCTCATGCGCGACGGCGATCTGGTGGGCGAGTGGAGCCGGGAACGGGAGGACGGAAACTCCCTGGATACCCTGCTCGACGAGGCGTTCTAGCTTGGAATCGAGGGAAGGCGTGGTTCGGCGTTCCTTCCTGGAAGAATCAGTCCGTTTTCATTTCCATGAGAATATAGGCGAGCTGGGCGGCGGCGAAATCCGAGGCGTGGTCCCCGTCAGCCGGGGCAAGTTCCACCACGTCCGCGCCCAGGAGCGTCCGCTGGCGCAGGACCGTCTCCAGGAGCGTGATCGCGTCGTGCCAGCCGAGACCGCCCGGAACCGGGGTGCCCGTGGCGCGGATGACCGAGGGGTCCAGCCCGTCCACGTCAAAGGTGATGTAGATGCGGTCCGGGAAATCCGGCGGCAGGACCTGCCGGGGGATTCCTTTCAGGTGCAGTTCCCGTGCGTCCAGATGGGGAATGTCATTAGTCTTCCGGTAGTCGACTTCTTCGGTACACAGGGCGCGGACACCGATCTGGAAGACCGGCAGGTCGAGATCGTCCGCAGCCCGGCGCATGACGCAGGCGTGGCTGTACGGCGAGCCGTCGTAGGTGTTGCGGAGGTCGGCGTGGGCGTCGAACTGGACGACCCCGAATTTGCGGTATCGTTGTTTCAGCGCCCGCAGCGCACCCAGGGTGACCGTGTGCTCTCCGCCGAGGACCAGCGGCAAGGCCTCGCATTCCATGGCATAGGAGACCGCGTCTTCGATCCGGTCCAGGGTCTTGGCTATGTCGCCGGAACAGTCGATGGCGTCGGC
Organism: uncultured Pseudodesulfovibrio sp.; assembly: GCA_963662475.2. GTDB lineage: Bacteria > Desulfobacterota > Desulfovibrionia > Desulfovibrionales > Desulfovibrionaceae > Pseudodesulfovibrio. The sequence continues at coordinate 124,708 of CAXXUE010000037.1, read as the reverse complement.
GGTGTGGATGCCGCGCTCGGCGGGAACGGATTTGCCGTCCCACAATTCGAGCTGAGCAGAGGCCTCGATGATGGCCGCCGGGCCCTTGCCGGTGCCGGGGCCGTAGGAGACCGACGATTCAAGGGGGACGGGGATGACGTGAAAAGTCGCGTCTTCCGGCTTTTCGTTGGGAATTTCTCCGTCAAGAAAATGCGTGACCATGGGTGCCTCCTACGAAAGGCGGTTCCTGAAATCCTCGTACCCGAACGAGCGGACGAGGGTTACTTTATTGGTATCAGGTTTGAAGCGATAAATCGACGGCAATTGTATGCCGTTGAAGGTATTTGTCTTGACCATGGAATAGATGGCCATGTCCGTGAACACCAGCTTGTCTCCGGTCTTGAGGGGGGTGGCGAACGAGTATTCCCCGGCCACGTCGCCCGCCAGACAGGAGGGACCGCCGATGCGGCAGGTCCATGCCTTTTCTTTCGGCTCGCCCGAGTCGATCACATGGGGGCGGTAGGGCATTTCGATGACGTCGGGCATGTGGCAGGGCACGGCCGAGTCCATGATGGCTACAGGCAGGTCCGCTTGCACCACATCGAGGACCGTGCTCACCAGATAGCCCGCGTTCAGGGCCACGGCCTCGCCGGGTTCCAGATAGACCGCAACACCCCATTTCTCCTTGAACCGGGTGATCAGGTCCACCAGCAGATCCACGTCGTAGCCGGGCCGGGTGATGTGGTGGCCGCCGCCGAAATTGACGTAGCGCATGCGCGGCAGCACATCCGCGAATTGTTTTTCCACGGCCTCGATGGTCCGCTCCAGGCAGTCGGCGTCCTGCTCGCACAGGTTGTGCCAGTGCAGACCGACCACGCCGTCGAGGGCCTCCGGGTCGAACTGCGGACGGCGGATACCCAGCCGGGAGCCGGGGGCGCAGGGATCGTAGATCGGCGTAGCCCCTTCGGAATGTTCGGGATTGATGCGTACGGCCAGCTCGATGGTACGGCCGTAGTTGTCGGCCAGCTCACGCACCAGGGGGCGGAACCGGTCGAGCTGGGCGAAGGAGTTGAACACGAGGTGGTCGCTGGTCTCGCACAGGGCGCGGATGTCCGTTTCGGAGTATCCGGCGGCAAAGGTGTGCACCTCGCCTCCGAATTCCTTGCGTCCGAGCCGTGCCTCGTGGGGCGAGCTGGCGCACACGCCGTCGAGCGTCTCTGCCAGCATGGGGAAAAGGCTGAACATGGCAAAGCACTTGAGCGCAAGCAGCACCTTGCATCCCGCCCGTTCCTTCACGGAAGCAAGGATGTTCAGGTTGTCCGCGATCAGACCCTCGTCAACCACGAAGCAGGGGGTTTCGACCGTGGTCGGGTCGAACCGCCGTTCCAGACGACCGTTCACTACAGTTCCACTTCCTGCCAGGGCAGACCGTGGTTGTTGAGCGCGTTCATGAACGGGTCGGGGTCGAACTCTTCCATGTGGAAGACTCCCTGGCCGGACCATTTGCCGGTGAGCATCATCATGGCCCCTATCATGGCCGGGACGCCGGTAGTATAGGAAATGGCCTGGGAGCCGACTTCCTCGTACGCGGCCTCGTGGCTGCATATATTATAGACATAGAGCTTCTTGTCCCTGCCGTCCTTGATGCCGTGCATGACGTTGCCGATGCAGGTGCGGCCCTTGGTCAGGGGACCGAGGGAACCCGGTTCGGGCAGCACGGCCTTGAGGAATTGCAGGGGCTGGATCTGCTGCCCGTTGTAATTGACGGGCTTGATGGAGGTCATGCCGATCCCTTCCAGCACGCGCAGGTGGGTCAGGTAGGCGTCGCCGAACGTCATCCAGAAGCGGGCACGTTTCAATCCCTTGAGGTGCATGACCAGGGATTCCAGCTCCTCATGGTACATGAGGTAGCACTTCTTGTGGCCGATACCTTCGGGAAATTCATAGTCCATGGACCAGGAGAGCGGATCGGTTTCCACCCACTCGCCGCGCTCCCAATACCGGCCGCGCTGGGTGATCTCCCTGATGTTGATTTCCGGGTTGAAATTGGTGGCAAAAGCCTGGCCGTGGTCGCCCGCATTGCAGTCGATGATGTCCAGCACGTGGATTTCGTCGAAGTGGTGCTTCATGGCGTGGGCCGCGAACACGTTGGTCACGCCCGGATCGAACCCGGAACCGAGCAGGGCCATGAGCCCGGCCTTTTCGAAGCGCTCCCGGTACGCCCACTGCCACTTGTACTCGAACTTGGCCTCGTCCGGCGGCTCGTAGTTGGCGGTGTCCATGTAGTTGACCCCGGTCTCCAGACAGGCGTCCATGAGCGTGAGATCCTGGTAGGGCAGGGCCAGGTTGACCAGCAGGTCCGGCTTGACCCGGTTGATGAGTTCCACGGTCTCGGCCACGTTGTCCGCATCCACCGTGTAGGTGGGCACGTTCACGCCGGTCCGTTCCTTGACCGATTTGGCGATGGCGTCGCACTTGGATATGGTCCGGCTGGCGAGATGGATTTCGGTGAACACCTCGGGGACCTGGGCGCACTTGTGCACCGCCACACTGCTGACGCCACCGGCGCCGATGATCAGGACCTTGGACATATGCGTATCCTCACTGCTCGCTCCGGTCGGGAGCGGTCGGTTATCTCTCGAAGTAGGTGTATCCCTGGAGCCCGTTTTTGTAGGCCAGAAGGGTCGTGCGCCGTTGCGCCGGGGTAATCCTGCCTAGGCGTACGGCGTTTTCCGCCGTCTCACGGAACCGGTTGAAGAGCGCCTTGGTGTCGTATTCCACGTATTTGAGGATGTCCTCCACCGAGTCGCCTTCCAGTTCTCCGACAAAGTCGAACCCGCCGCCCTCGCGTATCCTGATGGTGACGATGTTGGTGTCGCCGAGCAGGTTGTGCAGGTCGCCGAGCGTTTCCTGGTACGCTCCCACGAGAAAGGCCCCGAGGTAATATTCCTCGGATTCCTTCAACTCATGCAGGGGCATGGTCCGCTTGACGCCCTGGCTGTCGATGAACCGATCAATCTTGCCGTCGCAGTCGCAGGTGATATCGGCCAGCAGTCCTTCGCGGGTGGGTTCCTCACCCAGCCGGTGCACGGGCATGATCGGGAAGAGCTGGCCGATGGCCCAGGCGTCGGGCAGGGACTGGAACACGCTGAAGTTGCAGTAGTAGATGTCGGAGAGAGCCTGGCCCACGCCTTCCAGTGCCTGAGGGAGCGAAGGCAGGTCCTTGGAGAGCAGGGCGATGCGCCGGATGGTCTCCCAGAAGACGTTGTCGGCCAGGGCTCGTTCGCGGAAGGTTATCATGCCGTTGCTGAAGGCCTGGCGGACCTCATCGCGGTAGTAGAGACTGTCGTTGAAGCACTCCTGGATGTTACGCAGGGTCAGGGTCTGAAGCGTCTCGTGCAGGTGCTGGATATGTATGTTGGTGTCTTCGGGCAGATTCTGGGGCAGCGGCTCCGGCTCGAAACGGGCCGAGTCGAGCACGTTGAACAGCAGCATGGAATAATAGGCGACCACGGCCCGGCCGGATTCCGTAATAATGATGGGATGGGGAATTCCCTGCCCGTCGAGCACGGTCATGACGCCCTCGACCACATCCACGCAATATTCATTCACCGAGTAGTTGCGGCTGCTCATGAAGTTGGTCTGCGTGCCGTCGTAGTCCACGGCAAGGCCGCCGCCGAGGTCGAGATAACGCATGCCCGCGCCTTCACCCACCAGGCCGGCGTAGACCCGGCTGGCCTCGGCCACGGCGTTGCGGATTTCCCGGATATTCGGAATCTGCGAACCAAGATGGTAGTGGAGCAGTTGCAGACAGTCGAGCATGTCCGCCTCTTTCAGACGGTCGATGACATCGATGATCTGGGCGGCGTTGAGGCCGAAAATGGACCGGTCGCCGCCGGACTCTGCCCACAAGCCGTTGGCCTGGGTCGAGAGCTTGACGCGCACGCCGAGGATCGGGTTGACACCCATGGCCTTGGCCCGTTCGATGATCAGCGGCAGCTCGCCGGGCATTTCGATGACGAGGATGCATTTGAAACCCAGTCGGGTGGCGTGCAGCCCCAGGTCGATAAATTCTTCGTCCTTGTACCCGTTGCACACGAGCACGGCTTCGGTGTCCCGGAGCATGCCCATGGCTGCGACAAGCTCGGCCTTGCTGCCGGCTTCCAGCCCGTGGTGATATTTTTTGCCGTGACGGGTCACGGCCTCCACCACCTGTTGCTGCTGGTTGACCTTGATGGGATACGCGCCCAGGTACGAGCCGTGATATTCGAGGCTCTTGATGGCCGACAGGAAACTGTCGTTGAGCAGCGATATCTGGGTGTCGAGGATGTTTTCGATGCGGAGCAGCACGGGCATGTCCAGGCCGCGAGCCTGGATGCCTTCGATTATTTCAGGGATGCTGACCGCGCTGTCGAAGCGACCGGGTTCAGCGGTTACCTGAAGCTCGCCGGACGAGGAAATGCCGAAGAATCCGGCACCCCATTCGCGGACGCCGTAGAGTTCCGTGGACCGTTCAGTGGTCCATCTTTCCAGGGTTGGGGTCACTCATAAATCCTCCCGCCATATTGAACTCGGGGTATACCCGGTGATCGCCGACATGAGGCCGGGGCACTCATTCACGCGATTGTGGAGGGGAAGTAGGTTTTCGTTCCCGGAAAGTCAATAGTTAGTCATTGGCCTTGTGTTATTTTTTCATTGCCGGCGAGCGATGGGCGTGTGATCCGGGCCGGACCTTGTGATTCAGGGCGGCTTCGAACAGGCTTTTTTTATCCGGATTTCGGCGTATGTCGCCTCCGTCTCTTCGGCTGCATGGGAATGTCGGGCTCAGAACAAAATTCTGTGCTGTGTTGACGTGATCCGGTTGGCGCGTTGGGGCTATTTCGGTGCCAAGCAGTCGCTTGGCGGAAGATACGCAGACTTATGGTCTCTTGTGACTTGATTGGTGGGATTTTTCTTCCAAAACTATAAGCATATACATTTTTGTAGGTTGAGTGTTTACCTCGCCTCTGATTATTATTCTCAAAAAAATAGAGAAGAATTGTTGACGCGTTTTTTGCGCGAGGCTACATTATGTCGTGTTCGGCATGATGGCTGTTGGTCATAGTGAACATGGCAGAATTATTGAGGTTGATTTTTTCAAATTTAGATAGTCAGCGACTACAATTATGTCATAAATAGCATAATTGTAGTCGCGTATTCGAGTCACTTGCCCGGCAGAGAGGCGCTGTCCCGCCGGTTTAAATTGCTAATGGAGCCACCTGCTGATGAAAACCGTTCCCGTTCAAGATGCTGTCGGTATGGTCTTGTGCCATGACATGACGCGAATCGTTCCCGGAGAATGCAAAGGCCCCGCTTTCAGGAAGGGGCACGTCATTGCCGAAGAAGATATTGCCGTACTGCTGGAGATCGGCAAGGAGCACGTTTACGTGCTCAATCTGGAGAAAGGGCACATCCATGAAAATGAGGCTGCCCAGCGTATTGCCGCTGCCGCTGCCGGGCCGGGCATCACCCTGTCCAAGGTCTGCGAGGGGCGCATCAATTTCGAGGCTTCTCCCGGTCTGCTCGATGTGAACGTCGAGGCCCTGACCCGGATCAATTCCATAGAAGAGGTCGTGCTGGCGACCATGCATGACGGCCAGCAGGTCACGGAGGCCCGCGCCGTGGCCGGGACCCGCGTGGTGCCCCTGGTTGTCGACGAGAAAAAGATCGAGCAGGTCGAACGGATTTGCGCCGAGTACCCGTACGTGGTCGGCATTCGTCCTTTCGCCCATCACAATGTGGGGCTGGTGACCACTGGCAGCGAGGTTTTCCACGGGCGGATCAAGGACAAGTTCGGGCCGGTCATTCGCAAGAAGTTTTCCACGCTCGGGTCCACTGTCATGGATCAGCGCCTGACCTCGGACGATCCGGTCATGACCCGCGACGCCATTCTCGCCTTCATTGCCGAGGGTGCGGAGATGGTGGTGGTCACGGGCGGCATGTCCGTGGACCCGGACGACCAGACGCCCACGGCCATCAGGGCCACCGGGGCCGAGGTCATCACCTACGGTTCGCCGACTTTCCCAGGAGTCATGTTCATGTACGCCGATCTGAACGGCGTGCCCATTCTCGGGCTGCCCGGTTGCGTCATGTACTACCGGGCCTCGATCTTTGATCTGGTGGTTCCGCGCCTGCTGGCCGGAGAGCAGGTGACACGCCAGGGTATCGTCGCTTTGGGACACGGAGGCTTTTGCGCGACGTGCGACGTCTGCCGCTATCCCGTGTGTCCCTTTGGTAAATAGGCTTATGGCCGTTTCCGGTTTTGCCGGACGGTTTTCCCGACAGTAAACAATAGGAGGAATACTGTCATGATCAAACTCACACTCAAGGTGAATGGCATCAATCGCCAGGTCATCTGCGAGTCGGATGACTCGCTGGCCGATGTGCTGCGCAAGAGTCTTGGCCTGACAAGCGTCAAGATCGGTTGCGGCACGGGTCAGTGCGGCAGTTGCTCGGTTATCATGGACGGCAAACTGATTCGCTCTTGTTCCATGAAGATGAAGCGCGTCCAGGAAGGCGCGGTCATCACCACCGTGGAAGGCATCGGCACTCCCGACAACCTGCATCCCATCCAGGTCGCATGGATCGCCCACGGCGGCGCCCAGTGCGGTTTCTGCACTCCCGGATTTATCGTTTCCACCAAGGCGTTGATCGATTCCAACCCCGATCCGACCCGCGGGGACATTCGCGACTGGTTCCAGAAATACCGCAACGCCTGCCGTTGCACCGGTTACAAACAGCTCGTGGATTCCGTCATGGCCGCTGCCGCTGTCATGCGTGGCGACAAGGCCATCGACGATCTCTATTTCGAGATTCCCGAGGACGGTCGCATTTGGGGCACCAAATACCCCCGTCCCACCGCCGTGGCCAAGGTTACCGGCACTCTGGATTATGGTGCGGACCTTGGCATCAAGATGCCGGAAAACACCCTGAAATGCGCTCTGGTTCAGGCTGAAGTGTCCCATGCCAAGATCCTGTCTATCGACGTTTCCGAGGCAGAGGCTGTTCCCGGCGTGTTCAAGGTCGTCACCCACAAGGATGTCAAGGGCAAGAACCGCATCACCGGCCTGATCACCTTCCCCACCAACAAGGGTGACGGTTGGGATCGTCCCATCCTGTGCGACGAAAAGGTCTTCCAGTTCGGTGACGCCCTCGCCATCGTCTGCGCCGATTCCGAAAAGATCGCCAAAGAGGCCGCCAAGCTCGTCAAGGTCGAGTTGGAGCAGTTGCCCGAATACATGAGCGCCCCGGCCGCCATGGCTGATGACGCCATTGAGATTCACCCCGGCACCCCCAACGTCTACTACATCCAGAAAATCGCCAAGGGTGAAGACACCAAGTCCATCTTCGACGGTGCCGACGTGGTGGCCGAGGGTGATTACTTCACCACCCGCCAGCCGCACATGCCCATCGAGCCGGACGTGGGGTTTGCCTACCTGGACGATGACGGAAAGCTGTGCATTCATTCCAAATCCATCGGTCTGCATCTGCATCTGTACATGATCGCTCCCGGTCTGGGCGTGGAGCCCGAGAATCTGGTCATGGTCCAGAACCCCGCAGGCGGCACCTTCGGCTACAAGTTCAGCCCGACCATGGAAGCCCTGGTGGGCGCAGCCACTCTGGCCACCGGCCGTCCCTGCTTTCTGAACTACGACTGGTATCAGTTGCAGACCTACACCGGAAAGCGTTCGCCCCAGTTCACCACCGTGCGCATGGCCGCCACCAAGGACGGCAAGCTGCTCGGCATGGAAACCGACTGGACCGTGGATCACGGCCCGTACTCCGAGTTCGGCGATCTGCTGACCCTGCGCGGCGCACAGTTCATCGGTGCAGGCTACGATATCCCGGCCATCCGGGGTGAAGGCCGCACCGTTTGCACCAACCACGCCTGGGGCGCGGCCTTCCGCGGCTACGGCGGACCGGAAGCGGAATTTCCATCCGAAGTGCTCATGGACGAACTGGCCGAGAAGCTGGGCATGGACCCCCTGGAACTGCGTTACAAGAACTGCTACCGCAAGGGTTCCACCACTCCCACCGGTCAGGACCCCGAGGTCTACTCCCTGCCGGAAATGTTCGATATCCTGCGTCCCAAGTACGAGGAAGCGAAAAAGAGGACGGCTGCCAACTCCACTGATGAGATCAAACGTGGCGTGGGCATCGCTCTCGGCGTGTACGGTTCCGGTCTCGACGGCCCGGATGCCGCTGAAGCGGATGCGCGGTTGAATGAAGACGGCACGGTCACCATTCTGACTTGCTGGCATGACCACGGCCAGGGTGCCGACATGGGCGTGCTGGGCACGGCTCATGAGACCCTGCGTCCCCTGGGCCTGGGTCCCGATAAGATCAAGATGATCCTCAACGACACCCGGTACTGCCCCAACGGCGGCCCGGCTGGCGGTTCCCGCTCTCAGGTCATGGTGGGTAATGCCATCAAGGTGGGCTGCGAGATGTTGTTGGGTGCCATGCGCAAGGCCGATGGTTCCTTCCGTACCTATCAGGAAATGGTGGATGAGGGGATTGATCTCGTCCAGCATGGCAAATGGACAGCCCCGGCCAACAATTGTGATGAAAACGGTCAGGGAAATCCGTTCTGCTGCTACATGTACGGTCTGTGCATGGCCGAAGTTGCCGTGGAAACCGCTACCGGCAAGACCACCGTTGAAAAGATCACTTTTGTCGCCGACATCGGCAAGGTCAACAACATCCTGGTCACTGACGGACAGATCTACGGTGGTGTTGCGCAGGGTATCGGCCTGGCGCTGTCCGAGGATTACGAGGATATCAAGAAGCACTCCACCATGAAGGGTGCCGGTTTCCCGTACATCAAGCAGATTCCCGACGATATGGAAATCATCTACGTCGAGTCTCCGCGCCCCGATGGCCCCCACGGTGCTTCCGGCGTGGGCGAAGTCCCGCTGTGCAGCCCGCACCCGGCGATCATCAACGCCATTTACAATGCCTGCGGCGTGCGCATCAAGGTGCTGCCCGCCCTGCCCGAGAAGGTCCTCGCTGGCCTCAAGGGATAATTACCGACCATTCAACACAGCGGCCCGTGAGTATTTACGGGCCGCTGCCTGATTTTTTTACCAGGGGACCCCATGGAACAGGCCGATCTGAGGAATTGGGAGCGCAAATGCATTCAGGAGGAGTTGCCCGGGTGCACCGCCTCTTGCCCCCTGCATGTCGATGTCCGGACTTTTTGTTCCCTGATGGCGCAACGTCGTTGGGACAAGGCCTGGCAGACTTTGGCCAAGACCTTGCCTTTGCCCGGTGTGCTGGCCCGGCTGTGCGACGCGCCCTGCAAGGCGGAGTGCGTGCGCAAGGATGCTGGCGGTGCCATTGAGATGGGCTCGCTGGAACGGTTCTGCGCCGGGGTGGCCGCGCCTGTTGCGCCCCCTCGGCCCCTGCCGTCGCGCGGCAAATCCGTGGCCATTTTCGGCGGGAGTCTGACCGGGCTGTGCGCGGCCTGGGAAATGGCGCGGCGCGGTTTCACCGTGTCATTGCACTGCTTTGTGGCCGGTAGTTCCCTTTTGGAACTTCCCGAAGGGACATTGCCCGAAGGCGCGCTTAAGCGGGAGTTGGAAAGTCTCGGGAAACTGGGCGTGGTCCTGGAAGAGGGCGTGGAACTCACGGCCTCCCTGCTGGATTCCCTGCTGGAGAGCAAGGACGCGGTCTTTGTGGACAGCGACGCCTATCCCGCCGGTTTCGACGATTTTGGACAGCCCGATGAACTGACTCTTGGTACGCAACGGACCGGGCTTTTTGCCAGTCGCGGGAGCGAGATATCGGCTGTGTTCCGAGCCGCTGCCGCCCGCCGTGCCGCCAATTCGGTCGAGCGGTTTGTGCAGGGCGTTTCCATGACCTCCAGCCGCGAGCTGGAAGGACCGTATCCGACGCGGCTATTCACCAGCCTGGCAAAGGTGGACCCGGCTCCGCCTGTCTGCCATGGGGAGTGTCCCGGCGAGGAGGCCGTGAAAGACGAGGCTGGCCGGTGCCTGCAATGCGAGTGCATGGAATGCGTCAAGAGTTGCGGATATCTCCGGCATTACAAATTTTATCCCAAGGTGTACGCCCGGCAGATCTACAACAACGAGTCCATTGTCATGGGCACGCGCCAGGCCAACACCCTGATAAATTCCTGCATGCTCTGCGGTCTGTGCGAGACCGTGTGTCCCGAAGATTTTTCCATGGCCGACCTCTGCCTCCAGGCGCGGCAGACCATGGTAGAGCGCGGGACAATGCCACCTTCGGCCCATGATTTCGCCCTGCGCGACATGGCCTTTGCCAATGGCGACAAGAGCGCGTTGGCCCGTCATGCGCCGGGCACGGATGCCAGCGAATATGTGTTTTTTCCCGGCTGCCAGTTGACGGCTTCCGATCCCGATGGGGTCGAAACCGCCTACGCGGACCTCCGCGACCGGCTCGGCAGCGTGGGGTTGCTGTTGCACTGCTGTGGCGCTCCCGCGCTCTGGTCCGGCAGACAGGCGCTGATGGACGAGACCGTGGCCGAACTGACGGCACAATGGGAAACCTTGGGCCGTCCCCGGATCATCGCGGCCTGTCCCACCTGCATGAAGACCCTGCGCGGCGCGTTGCCGGATGCGGAGATCGTGTCGCACTGGTCCGTGCTGCGCACCCTCGGCCTGCCCGAAGGGGCCACGATAGGTACCGGGACCCTGGCGGTGAACGACCCCTGCGCGGCCCGGCATGACGCGGTGCTGCGCGAGGATGTCCGCGTCCTGCTCGACCGGCTGGAAACCACGGTCGTGGAACCGGAGTTCAGCGGCGAACTGACGCAATGCTGCGGCTACGGCGGCCTGCTGTCCGAAGCCAATCCCGAACTGGGACACGCCATTGCCGCAGAGCGCGGTCAGGCGGTGGACGAGGACTACGTGACCTATTGCGTCATGTGTCGGGACATGATGGCCCGGACGGGCAAGCGGGCGTTGCATATCTATGATCTGCTTTTCCCGAAACAGGACGATCCCGGTGCCCGCCCGTCGCCCGGCTATTCCGCCCGCCGCGAGAACCGTGCCCGTCTCAAGGCGCATCTGCTCTGCTCCCTTTGGCGCGAGGAGGACGGCGCGGCAGCCGAGCCATACGAATCCTTGGCGGTCGAATTCTCGGATGAGGCCACCGCGATCATGGAGACGCGGCGCATCCTCAAAAGCGACGTGCAGAAGGTGTTGTTGCAGGCGCGGGAATCGGGCAACAAGTTGGTGAACAGCGACAGCGGTCATCTCCTTGCCTCGTTCCGTCCCCTTGTCGTGACCTACTGGGTGGAATATGAAGAGCGGGGCAGCACGTATTTCGTGTTCAACACCTGGAGCCACCGCATGCGGATCAAAGGAGGCCAGCCATGAGTGTCATCAAGGTGCCGGAAGCGGACTCCGCCGGATGGCGGTGTGCGTCCTGTGATGTGGAACTGGCTCCCATGGCGGTGGAGCTGGAATATCTCGACTCCCTGTTCTCCGTGGAACTGCCTGCCTGCCCGAAGTGCGGGTATGTTCTCATCCCGGAGAATCTCGCCCTTGGCAAGATGCATCAAGTGGAGCAATTGCTGGAGGACAAGTAGCCGTGCCCGGACCCTCCGTACCGCTGTGGGAGCGACCGGAGTTGCGCGTTGCGGCCGGGACGACACTGCGGCCCGGCGGATTTTCTCTCACGGACCGCGCTGCCGAAGCCATCGGTATCACTCCCGGCTGGCGTGTGCTGGACGTGGGTTGCGGTCTTGGGGTAACTGTGGCCCGCCTGCGTTCGCGGTACGGAGCCGAGGCCTGGGGCGTGGAACCCTCGTCCGGGCAGATCGCCGGAGCCGAGGGCGTGCCGGGGCTGATCCGGGCTCGGGGCGACCATCTGCCTTTCCGGTCCCGGTCGTTTGACGCGCTGTTCTGCGAGTGCGTATTTTCCCTGTTCGACGACCCGGCTCAAGGGTTGGCCGAATTTTATCGTGTACTCCGGCCGGGTGGATTTCTGGTTCTGGCCGATTTATTTGCCCAGGATGGCTGCGTTTCCGGGGAGGCCTCCTGCGCAGCACGGGCCAGACCCCTGGTCGAGGTCCGGGAACAGCTCGAAGAACATGGATTTTCCCTCTTGCTGGCAGAGGATCACTCCCGTCATCTCCGGGATCTGGCAGCGCGGTTGATCTGGGCCGGGGGTGGTGAGGACAGGGGATGTGATAGGCGTTTGGGCTATTTTTTGATGATCGCACGACAGGGGGAGACCAACCATGCTGGATGACACCGGACTCAGGATGATGGAATTTGCCGGGAAGGGGTATTGTTGCAGCCAGATCATGGTGTTGCTCGCCCTGGATGAGATGGAGCGCGAGAATCCCGACCTGGTACGCGGGGCCGCCGGACTGTGCAACGGCCTGGGTGATTGCTCCGGTCCCTGCGGTGTGTTTACCGGGGCCATGCTCGTGCTCGGGATGTATGGCGGCAAGGGAACGGACGCGGAAATGGCTGAGGACGTGTTGCCGGTTATGCTTGAGGAAATGCGCGATTGGTTTGCCGAGGCCACGTCTGCCTACGGCGGCACGGCTTGCCGCGATATTCTCGGCGAGGGCTGCGGTAAACCGGATATGGGCAAGTGCGGCGGACTGCTTTCCGGGGCTTCTGCACAGGTGCGGGAAATCCTGGTCGCCAACGGACTGGACCCGGCCCAGGGGCGTAGCCAGCCGTGAGCCGTCTTCCCCGAAGTGTCTGTCCGGTCTGCCTGAAGCCTATTTCGGCCTGGCACGAGACGGTTGGCGTCAATACTTTTCTGGTCAAGCAGTGCCTGGAACACGGGATGTTCCGTACCATTGTCTGGCGCGGTCCGCCCGACTTCGGGGAGTGGAATAGGGTCAAGCTCCCGTCTCTGCCCCGGCAGCCTTTTACCCGCGTGGAAAAGGGGTGCCCGCTCGATTGCGGGTTGTGTGACGCCCACCGCCAGCACACCTGCACCGCAGTGGTCGAGGTGACGTGGCGGTGCGATCTCGGGTGCCCGGTCTGTTTTGCCTCGTCTGGCAAAAGCGCGCCCCCTGATCCCTCGCCCGAGGCGATCGGGAAGCTGTTGGACCGCGTGCGGAAGGCCTCCGGTTCGTGCAATCTTCAGCTTTCCGGCGGCGAACCCACGGTGCGCGACGACCTGTCGGATTTGATTCGGCTTGCCAAGTCCATGGCATTTCCCTTTGTCCAGCTCAACACCAATGGGCTGCGCATCGGGCGCGAGCCGGGCTATGCGGCGCGGCTGGCCGAAGCGGGGCTGGACTCTGTTTTTTTGCAGTTCGACGGCACAGAGGACGATATCTACGCGGCCCTGCGGGGCAGGCCGTTGTTTGACATCAAGCGGGCTGCCATCGACGCCCTGGCCAAAGCCGGGATCGGCATCGTGCTGGTGCCGACCGTGGTGCCGTCCGTCAACGACCATGACCTGGGCGCGATTCTCCGCCTGGCTGTGGCCAATTCACCCGCCGTGCGCGGGGTCCATTTTCAGCCGGTCAGTTATTTTGGTCGCTATCCGCACCCTCCGGCGGACGAGGAGCGCATCACCCTGCCCGAGCTCATGCGTCTGATCGAGGCCCAGACGGACGGCGAACTCCGTGTTGCGGATTTTCAGCCGCCGGGCTGCGAGCATTCTCATTGTTCCTTTCACGCCAATTACGTGGTCACCGGCGCGGGGACCCTGCAACATGTCGCGGCCAAGGGCGTCTGCGGCTGTACGCCGCGTCCGGCCTCCGAAGGCGCGGACAAGGCCAAGGCGTTCGTGCGGCGGCAGTGGGCTGCCTCGGAAAATGTCCTGCCCATGGCCGGTCCGGGGGACGCCCTGGATGCCTTCATCGCCCGTGCCACCACCCACGCGCTGGCCGTGTCGGCCATGGCCTTTCAGGACTGTTGGACCCTGGACCTGGAGCGGCTCAAGGGGTGCTGTATCCACGAGGTTTCGCCTGACGGCAGGTTGATTCCCTTTTGCGCCTATAACCTGACATCCCAAGACGGCGAAACCTTGTACCGGGGAAAGTGCGATGGGCCTGAAACCGCTTGATGCCTGGCTTGTCCGCCGCATGGACTGGACGGATCGGGACACCGTGCCCACCCTGGAACAATTGCGCGACTGGCAACTGGCCCGGCTGCGGGAGATCGTGGCCCACGCCCGGGCAAACAGCCCGTTCTACGCACATCACCTGGATGGCGTTGATCCCCGTTCCATTGGCTCCCTGGAAGATTTTTCGCGTCTGCCGCTCATCACGCCGGATCATATCCAGGCCGCATCCGAGCAGATGCTGTGCGTGTCATGGGACGAGATCGCGCGCGTGGTGACCTTGTTCAGCTCCGGCACTACGGGTCAGCCCAAGCGCATCTTCCATATGGAGGAGAACCTCGAAGCCACGGTTGATTACTTCGCCTGGGGCATGTCCAGCCTGGTGGAGCCTGGGCAGACTGTGTTCATGCTCATGCCCGGCGACCGGCCTGGTGGAGTGGGGAAGCTGCTCCAGGAAGGCCTGGCGCGGATCGGCGTCCGGGGGGTAACTCATGGCGTGCTGGAGGACGTGGATAGGTGTTTGGACCATTGCCTTGCGGAGGGTGCGCAGTGTCTCGTCGGGTCGGCTGCCCATGTGAATTTGCTGGCCCACGCCTGGGAGCGGAGGGGCTTGCCCACGGATCAGATACGGTCCGTGTTGTTGTGCTGGGACGCGATTCCCGCTGCCGTGGTGGAGCGTCTGGAGCGGGTTTTTGGTTGCCGCGTTTTTCAACACTGGGGCATGATCGAGACCGGCCTGGGCGGGGCGGTGGAATGTGTGCCGGGTTCGGGTATGCATTTGCGCGAGACCGATGTTTTTATGGAAATTGTGGACCCAGTGACCGGGTGTTTGCTGCCGGATGGCGAGTTTGGCGAGATGGTCGTGACCACGCCGCTCCAGCGGGGCATGCCGCTCATCCGCTACCGCACCGGGGACCGGGGCAGAATTCTCCCTGGCGGGTGTGCGTGTGGCAGCCCTTTGCGGCGGCTCGATCCGCGGGTGGATCGGCTGGGCAGGGGGGTGGATACCGGGGCCGGGAGACTTGTCTTGCGGGATTTGAACGAGGCGTTATACGCCGTGACCGAACTGGCGGATTTCGGCGTGTGGTTCTCCGGGACCACCCTGCGTATCGTGGCCTGCGGGGAAGGGGATGGACTGGCCCGAAGCGTGCGCTTGGCACTTGAAAGCATGCCCACCGTGGGGCAAGCTCTGGAGGAAAACCGCATCACAATCGACATTGCCGTTCGAAGCCCCCTTGCCCCGGCCGTGCCGGGACTGGGCAAGCGTTGCATACAAAAAGATGGAGCCTGATTCATGAAAGCTTTTGTCCGTTCGTTGAATGAACTTGTTGAGAGAAAGGAATCCTTTGTCCTGGCGACCGTGGTGGAGAGCACCGGGTCCACGCCGCGCTCCTCGGGAGCGAAAATGGCCGTGCGCGCGGACGGCTCCATCCTCGGCACCGTGGGTGGCGGATTGGTGGAGGCCAAGGCCTGCAAGGACGGCCGCGCCATGCTCGGGGCCGGGGAATCGGACGGTTCCGCCCGGCTGGCGTTCGTGGACATGACTCAGGAGCTGGCTGCCGACTCGGATATGATCTGCGGCGGCGGTCTGTCCGTGCTGCTGGAGATGGTGGCCCCGGACGGCCTGTGCGCCGAAGCTTATGGCCGGTTGAACGACCTGCTGCGGCGGGGTGTGCGTTCCTCCCTGCGCACCCGTTTCGAGGAAAAGGACGCCCTGTGCGCTGTGGACCACACTATTCTGATCGACTTGCCGGTAGGCAATAGCCTCACTTTTGGTCGGGAGAAAACCGGCATGACGCTGGAGGAGCCCATGATTCCGCCCTCGTCGCTGTATATTTTCGGGGCCGGGCATGTGTCGCTTTTTACGGCCAGGGTCGGGGCCATGGTCGGCTTCCGAACCGTGGTGCTCGATGACCGGGCGGATTTTTCCAACCGCGAGCGGTTCCCCGAGGCCGATGAGGTGGTCGTTCTGCCTTCCTTTGACGGCTGCTGCGACGGCCTTGGCATCAATGACAAATCCTTTGTCATCATCGTCACCCGTGGGCACTTGCACGACCGCAACGTCCTGGCCGAGGTCCTGCGGACCGGCGCGAAATATGTGGGCATGATCGGGAGCAAGAAGAAGCGCGACAAGATTTACGACTCCCTGCTGGCGGACGGATTTTCGCAAAAGGATATCGACCGCTGCCATAGCCCCATCGGCCTGACCATCGGTGCCCAGACTCCGGAGGAAATCGCGGTCAGTATCGGCGCGGAGTTGATCCAGGTCCGGGCGGGACAGGTCGCATGACAAAGCTGGCGGCCATCATTCCGGCAGCAGGGTTTTCTTCGCGGATGGGGAGGCTCAAGCCGTTGTTGTCCTTGGGCGGGGGCACAATGCTTTCGCGGTGCGTCGATCTTTTTCGCGCAAATGACGTGGAGCGGATTTTCGTGGTCACCGGCAATCGCGCCAAGGAAGTGGGCGCGGCCGCAGAGCGGGCCGGGGCCGTTGCCGTACACAACGCGGGTTTCGAGCAGGGCATGTTTTCCTCCGTGCTCACGGGAGTAAAGGCGCTCCCGGACGACGTGACCGGGTTTTTTGTGTTGCCGGTGGATATTCCCCTGGTGCGGCGCGAGACCGTGGCCCGGATCATCAAGGTGTTCAAGCGGACCAAGCCGGCCATCCTCTATCCCCGGTTCCTGGGGGAGCGCGGTCACCCGCCGCTCATCAGCCGGACGCTGGAACCGGACATCCTGAGCCATGACGGCAGCGGCGGGCTGCGGACCGTGCTGGAACGCCGCGACGCGGACGCAGGCGACCTGGATGTGGCGGACGGCGGAACGGTCTGTGATCTCGACAACCCGGCGGATTACGAGCGGGCGCTCTCCCCGGTGGACAAGGGATTCCCCACCGATGAGGAGTGCGACCAGCTTTGGGAAATGTATGATGTGCCCGAAACCGTGATCGCCCATTGCCGGGCGGTGTCGCGGGTGGGCGAGGCCCTGTGCGACCGGTTGAACCGTCGGGGCAGGGGATGTCCGCTTGATCCGGCCATGGTTCGGGGCGCGGCCCTGACTCATGATATCGGCAAGGGCACCCGGCACCACGAGGTCGTGGGCGAAGAGCGGTTGCGCGAGCACGGTTTTCCGTTTGCCGCCGAAGTCGCCCTGGAACATTTCGATATGAGTCTCGGCCCGGACGAGCCTGTCGCGGAAAGGGAAGTGGTCTTTCTCGCGGACAAGCTGGTCCGGGGCGTGAAACCGGTTCCCCTGGAAAGTCGCTACCTGGAAAAGATCGAGTTGTTCGGCCACGAGCCGGATGTGAAACAGGCCATTCTCGGCCGTTTGGAGCGGGCCCGGGCCATGCTTGCCCGCTTTGACCGGGAGATGGGCATCTCCGCCGAACAGGTGGCGCGGGAGGTATTGGGATGATCGTGCTCATGCGTCACGGGGCCACGGAGGGGGCCGAGAAACAGTGCATCGGCAGGACGGATGTGCCGCTGTCCCGCCTGGGGCGCGATCAGGCCGGGGAACTGGTGCAAGCCCTGTCCCGCGTGGAATTCGCCCGAATCTGCGCCAGCCCGTTACAACGGGCCATTGAGACCGTGCGTCCCCTGGCCGCTAGCCTGGGCATGGGAGCGGCGGTGGAGGTCCTTCCCGGACTGGCCGAGATCGACATGGGCGAGTGGGACGGGCTGTCCTTCAAGGAAATTCTTATCCGGTTTCCCGAAGAATATGACCGGCGGGGGAAGTGTCTGGGCGATTACCGCACGCCGGGCGGGGAGTCCTTCAACGATGTGGCAGACCGTGCCCTGGCCGTCCTGCTGGAGTTGGCCAAGGGGCCTTTGCCCGTGCTCTGCGCAACGCACGCCGGGGTGATCCGGTCCGTGCTTTGTCGGGTAACGGGCCACCCCATGGACAACCTTTTTCATTTCAAGATTCCCAACGTGTCGCTCGTGCCGCTGAGATCGGTCGGGTCCGGCCTGGAAGTCGTGGACACCAACGCCTCGCCGCAGGAAATCGCCAGGCTGATCAAGCCCTAGGGAAACGCCGAATACTTCGATCTTCAGGAAGTGCTGTAGAATTGTTCGCTGGCAGGCGCAAGAAAGAATAAAGCCCTCATGTAGTTAGTCGCCCCTGAAAAAGCCGTTTCAACACCTATCCAGCATTGACTGCGAGCCGCCGCCTTGAGTCCTGGCAACCCAGCAGAAATGCCAAAAGCGCAAAAAGTCCTCCCAGCTTCCTCATCCACTTCCTGAAGTTGAATGCAGCCGCCGCCATGAACAGGTTGATGGTATCGCCGACCGCGCCTTTGAGATAGTTCCGGGCCATGCGGTGGTCGTGCTTGAGGTGGCCGATGACGGGCTCGATGGCAGCTCGGCGTCGGAAGCGCTGTCGGGCTTTGAAGCGCTGGTATCGGGTATCCTTCTTCTTCGGACGGCCTGGAATCATGATCCGTGTGTCGCCGACTTGCTTCAGCCCCCTGTAGCCTCGGTCGCAGATCGCCACTGACGGACAGTTTCCCGTGATCGTCCAGCATTGTTCGAGGACATCCGGCAAGGTGTGGCCGTCGTATACGTTTTCATTGAAGCTCATCGCGCCGACGATGATGCCCGTGGTCTTGGTGACGGCGACGGACGCCTTGCGGCCGAATTCGTATTGCTTGTGCGCCTTGCCCTTGCAGATGCAGAGGATGTCTGGCTCGTGCAGGCTGTAGACCTTGTTTTTGTCGCTTCGTTTCTGATTTCTGACCCGCTCGAACAGCGCGAGCCGCTCTCGATAGCAGGCAAAGGCTTCCTTCGGCAGTTTGCGGTGAAGATCTCGAATCAATGCCCCGGCCATCGTGCCCAGCTTCTTTGCCTTTTTCGCCATCTTCATCCGTTTCATCCGCAGCTTGGGAAGCGTACGCCTGAAACTGCGGCGAAGTCGAACTCCCTCCCGATCTGCTATCGTCCAACAGCTCTTAATGATCTTCTCCATCAGCTTCAGATCGGTAGGAAACGTGATGTTCTTCTCCTGAACCGTGGTGTCCACAGTGATTTCGCACTCCTTGGCATCGTCACCATGCAATTCAACGGAGGTCTCGAAAATCAGCCGCGCTCCGTCCTCGCCAATGCGCTTGCGGAAATACACCAAGTCCGTCGGGTCGCAGGGCAGACTCCACTGAAACTCCGTCATTCCACAAAACGCCTGGTAGTAAGGATTCCGTGCCCATACCTCCACGACCCGTTCATCGCTCAGATTCTCCAACTGCTTGAGCAGCATCAGCCCAACCATCAGCCGCGTAGACTTGGCCGGACGACCATGCTCGCTGTATAGCCCGGCGAACTCCTGCTCGAAGCGATCCCAGGGAATTCTCTTCGCCAGTTGAAGAAGCGGATCTTTCGGGGTTGAGTTGGTCCAGAAGATCTGGATAAAGGAAGGTCCCTTGCGGCTGTTTCTTGGGTTTCGCTCTCATGATTCTACCGCCAAGTGCTACATCGTTTCGACCGGGTTTCTGCGGAATTACTGCATTTCCTGGTCGAAAATACTACATTATGAGCGAAGTATTGTTAAGCAAAATCAGGGAAGTGAGGATATTTCAGGGGCGACTAGTTAGACATACATGAGGGCCTTGATTTTTTTTGAGGCAACGAAGCCGGTGGGCAATTATGCCGTACTGGCTTTCCGTACCTTTATGTGTTTGGTCCGCTCAAGCGGACTGCGGGCAGAATCGGTCCCCATCCCATGAGGGCGGCTCCCCCGGAGATGGTGGTGCCGTAAAACAGGACCGGCTTTTCGGTCAGGAAATGGCCGATACTGTCGTTGGCCAGGGTGGTGCCGGTGACCAGCAGCAGGTCGCACCAGTCGATGGCGTCCTGAGTGGCTTCGCCGCCTTCCACGAGCACGCCCCGTTTGATCTGGCCGATGTTGTCCGGGTCGAGGTCGATGAGTCGGATTTCGGTATCCTTGTTCAGCGCTTCGGCCAGGGCGGGCTGGAATCCGATGATGGTGATGCGGACGTTGCCGTAGTGTTCCCGGATGTGATCGAAAATCTTTTTGGAACACTCTTTGGGACCGGTATCCTTGCAGTGGATGGTGCAGTCTGCCAAACCCAGGGCGCGGGACACGGCGTTGAGCGTGCACACGAACACGGCCCGGTTGAAGTTGTTCTCCAGGGGCAGGGCCGCTACCTCGGCCAGGGTGCCGTTGTAGTTGCCGTAGTGGTCGGTAAAGGCCTGGCCGCGTTCGCCCCGGAAAGCGGCTTCCATCAGTTTTTCCTTGCCCTGCTGGATGGGAAAGTCTGTTTCCTCGGCTCGCCGATGGCTTCTTTTACGCTCAGCGGGCCGGCAACGACCGTGATGCTTTCGTTGAGAATGCCTTCCTTTTTCCACAGGGCAAGGGCCTTGTCCCGAACGGTTTCCAATATGGTTTTCATGGGTGTTCCTATACGGCGGAAAGCCGTTTGAGTGCAATGAAAATAGTGAGGGAGAACGCGCCGATCACTGCGGACAGGACGAACGCCCGTTCGAATTCGCCGCTGAACACGGCGTTGTAGATTTCCAGGGACAGGGTGTTGGTCCTGCCGATGATGTTGCCGCCGAGCATCAAGGTGATGCCGACTTCGCCAAGGGACCGACCCAGGGCGAGAAACCAACCGGAGGCCACGCTGCGCTTGATAGTGGGCAGCAGCACCAGCCAGAATGTTTGCCAGTCGTTTTTGCCGAGGATCCGTGAGGCCTCGGCCAGTCGTTTTACATCGCCTTGGAGCGCGGCCACCACGGGCTTGACCATGAGCGGGAGTCCGGCCACGAACGAGGCCAGGACCACGCCGGGGAAGCTGAAGACAATGTCCACGGGCAGGTGCCGGCCGATGAGGCCGGCACGCCCGAGGAGCATGAGCAAAATGAACCCTGTGGCAATGGGGGGGAAGACCAGGGGCAGCGTGACCAGGAAGTCCACGATGGAACGCAGCGTGCTTTTGCCGGAGGTCAGGTAATACCCCAGCAGGATGCCACTGAGCAGATGGAGCAGACCGGACACAGCCAGTACGCTGACGGTGAGCCTGAGCGGCCCGATCGTCTGCGGTTCGGTCAAAATGCCAAAGAAGTCCATGGAGTCCTAGAGTCCGTTATCCTGAATGATCTTTTTTGCTTCAGGTGTCTTGAGGAAGTCGAGAAACGCCTGGGCCTGTTCGCTGCGGCGGCTGTCGCTGAGCAGGACTGCCATGATCAGGATGGGAGAGTAATCCTTTTCGTCGATGAGCACGTAGCCGCCGATCTTGTCCGCCACGTTGATCGTGTGGGTGAGATTCATGAATCCCATGTCCACTTCATTGGTGGCGAGATAGGAAAATACCTGCGGAATGGTGGCAACTTCCACCAGTCTCGGCTGGATGGCGGGGAGCCTGCCTGTGTTTGTCAGAAATTGGCGTGCGGCCTTGCCGTAGATCGCCTTTTTGACGTCGGGCAGGGCGATGCGCCCGGCCGTGTCCAGGTCCTTGAGTTCGGAATAGGAGCCGCCCTTGGCAAAGGCGAGCACCAGCTTACCCTTGCCGAGTTTCTGCTGGACCGCCATGGGCAACGCGGCTTTTTTCAGGAAAGACTGGTCACCCAGAACGATGTCGACGTTGCCGCTCTGTTTGGCCAACGTGGTCACGCGGGCCATGTTGCCGAAGAGCAGATCGATGGATTGGCCCGTGGCCTTGGTGTAGGCCGTGTTGAGGGCGTTGACCATTTTCTTGTAGCCCGCGCCTGAGGCGAGCACGGCCTTGTCGGCCCCATGGGCGGCCGGGACCAGGAAGAGAAGCATGAATGTTCCGAAGAGCAGGGTTCTGAGTGTTTTTCATGGGGTATCCCTTTATTGTGTTGGTTGGACGGCAAGGGTGTGCAGTTTATGGAGATGTTCCTGGCGGAGGAGCCAGTCCGGGGCGATACAACCGTTCTCCACGGCGATGACGGCGTCGCCCAGTTGTTCGGCCTCTCTCAGGTCGTGGGTCACGTGCAGGATCGGGATGTTGAGCATGGCCTTGAGGTCTGCCAGTACTTCGCACAGGAAGGACCGGGTGCCCTGGTCGAGGGCGGAAAAGGGTTCGTCGAGCAACAGCAGGTCCGGCTCGCGTGCCAGGGCCTGGCAGAAGGCCGTCCGTTGCCGCTCTCCGCCGGAAATGGAAGCGGGGCGCTGGTCCGCCAGGTGGCGGATTCCGAAAGTTTTCATGAGCGCGTCCGACTTGTCGGGATCACTGGCCCCGTAGTTCATGTTTTTGCAAACAGTCATGTGCGGAACAGGGTATATTCCTGGAAGACCAGCCCGATTTTCCGCTTGTGGGTGGGAAGGAATCGGCGCGTCGCAGTGTCCGTCCATACCCGGTTATTGAGGGTGATGATTCCCTGGTCCGGCTCTTCCAGTCCGGCGATGAGCCTGATCAGCGTGGTCTTGCCCGCTCCAGAAGGCCCGACGAGGGCGGTCAGTTCCCCGGCATTGCAGGAAAAACTGGTATGCAGGTCGAAGTGGTTCAATTGCTTCTGGATGTTGACGGTGAGTGCCATGGGTTTTCATCATCCTGGTGGGGATTGGGGAGCAGGTTTACGGGTTCTGTTTGTTCTCGTCGTTTCTAGGATTTGTGCTGGAATATCGCAAGCGTGTCACGCAAACACCTAAAGCCGTGACATTTGAAGGGGGTATCCGTGACAGAGGGCATTTCTTGGCAAGGTGAGAGCAGGGGGGAGGATGCAAAAAAAAGGGGAACCGCAGATGAAAGCGGATTCCCCTTTGAACAATTATGGGTGAGTCAACTACTTAGTCGGTGACTACCATGACGCTGGTGGCCTTGACCATGGCCTTGACCTTGGCGCCTTCTTTGAGGCCCATCCGTTCTACGGAATCCTTGGTGATGACAGAAACGATCTCGACGCCGGGGGCGGCTTCGATGACTACCTCGGCATTGACCATGCCGACGACGATTTTTTTCACTGTTCCGGGAATCAGATTGCGGGCGCTAACTTGCATTAGGTTTCTCCTTTGGGATTAAAGTAATGTGGATTGATGCGTTTTTTGCTGCACATAAATTGACGATTGTGAATGATAATAATGAAGTGGATAATTTTTTTCTCGACATGTTGCGGATTTCCT
Organism: uncultured Pseudodesulfovibrio sp.; assembly: GCA_963662475.2. Classification (GTDB taxonomy): domain Bacteria; phylum Desulfobacterota; class Desulfovibrionia; order Desulfovibrionales; family Desulfovibrionaceae; genus Pseudodesulfovibrio. The sequence continues at coordinate 101,575 of CAXXUE010000037.1, read as the reverse complement.
GCCCCCGGGCCCGGCATTAGTCATATGCCCGGGCGACTTCTTTGCGCAGGGTTTCGGTGAGGCTTTGTCCCGAGGCGGCAATTTTGCGGGCCGAATGGACATTTTCCACGTTGCCGTTTTGGTAGACCACGATGGTCTCGGCAAAGGATTCCACTTCATCGGAGTCGTGCGTGACCATGATCATGGGGATGTTGAAGTTCTCCAGGGCGCGGGAAAGCTCGTCGCGCATCCGCAAGCGCAGGGGCTGATCCAGGGCGCTGAACGGTTCGTCGAGCAGGAGTAGCTTGGGTGAGGTGGCCAGAGCCCTGGCCAGGGCGGTACGCTGTTGCTGTCCACCCGAAAGTGCGCCGGGTTTCTGGCCTGCGACCTTGGCGAGGCCGAACACCTTGATGAGTTCCTCCACGCGCTGCTGATCCTTTCGGTCGATCTTCCTGAACAGGGGTTTGAGCCCGAAGCCGACGTTTTCCCTCACGCTCAGGTGGGGGAAGAGGGCGTAGTTCTGAAAGACGTAGCCCACGTTTTCGTTTTCTGGTGGGCAGGTTGATACCCTTTGCCGAATCGAAGATCACGTCCCCGTTTATCCGGATGTATCCCTTGTCGGGCGTGAGCATGCCGGCGATGGCCTGGAGGGTCAGGGTCTTGCCCGAGCCGGATGGCCCGAAAAGGACCAATGCCCGGTCGGTTGTGGAGAATTGCGAGCGGAGGAGAAATTCCTCTCCTCCGCTACGCAACCGTTTGGTTATGTCGAGTTCAAATTGCATGAATGGATTTTTTGAGCTTAGGGCCGCTTGAAACCGCGACCTTCCAGCAGGGCCATGCCTGCCTCACTACGGACAAAGGCCACAAATGCCTTGGCCAGGTCCGGGGCGGCGGCTTCCTTGAGCACGGCGATGGGGTAGGTGACCGGCTTTTCAAGGGGCACTTCCTCGATGATCAGGACCTTCTTGCCAGCCTTGACGGGGCATCGGTGCGGTAGACGAAACCGCAGTCCACTTCGCCGCGTGAGAGGTAGTCCAGGATCTGGCGGACAGACTCGCCGAAGATCATTTTCGGGGTCAGCACTGCATAGAGTTTCTTCGCTACCAGGGCACCCTTGGCATACTGTCCGGCGGGCACGGTCTCGGGTGTGCCGATGCCGATGGACTTGACGGATGCGCTGGTGAGGTCGGCCAATCCCTTGATTTTGGAAGGGTTGTCAGCCGGGGTGGACAGGACCAGGGAATTGCGGGCAAAGATCACATCGTCGCCCTTGATGACAAAGCCCTTGTCAACGGCCTTTTTCATCCATTTGGGGTTGGCAGAGGCGTAGACGTCGGCCGGAGCGCCCTGCTCGATCTGGCGGTACAGCGCGCCGGACGAGGCGAAGTTCATGACCACGTCCACGCCCGGATGGGCTTTCTCGAAGGCGGGCTCGATGTCGCTGAAGGCATCGGTCAGGCTTGCGGCGGCGGAGACGATCAGTTCCTGGGCCTGGGCCTGGCTGGTTGCGCCGAGGAACAGTATGCACAGGGCCAGTGTCAGTACGGAAAAACGTTTCATGGGATCTCCTTGGTTTGGGGTTAAAATTTCGGTTGTAATAATTTGCTTGTGGTCATGAGAATGATGACGCAAACCAGACTGATGATCAGGACCAGCGTATTGGCCAAACCATCGTTGCCTGCCTGGACCGCCGAATAGACGGCCAGGGAAAGGGTCTGGGTCTTGCCGGGGAGGTTGCCTGCCACCATCAGGGTGGCCCCGAATTCTCCCATGGCCCGGGCAAAGGCGAGCATGCCGCCGGAGAGCACGCCCCGGAAGGCCAGGGGCAGCGAGACCCGGATGAACAGGGCGAACTCGCCCAATCCGAGGGTGCGGGCCGCGTTTTCGTATTGTTCGCCCACGCTTTCCAGGGCGGCACGGGCCGACTTGAAGACCAGCGGAAAGGCCACCACTGTCGCTGCGATGGTCGCCCCCTGCCAGGTGAACATCAAGGTTATGCCGAAGGTCTCCTGGAGCCAGTGCCCGATCACGCCGCGCCTGCCGATGAAGACCAGCAGATAATAGCCGAGAACCGTGGGGGGCATGACCATGGGTAGGGTGCAGACCGCATCCATGAAATCGCGGCCAAAAAATCGTCCGCGGGCCAGGACATAAGCGGCGGCTACGCCGAGTAGCAGTGACCACAGGGTGGCTAGACTCGCCACTTTGAGTGTCAGCAGCAGGGGCTTGAGAAAGGCGGGGTCTGTAAAATCAATCCAAACAATATCCATGGGTCATCCGTTGCGCTGTTTGGCGGTCTGGTAAAAAATGGCAATTTGCGGTGTTGTTTAAAAAAAAGTGCGAATTGTCGCTGAAGGAAGCCCCCTTCGTTCTTGGGCTTTTTATTGGGAATTATCCCTTTAACTCCCTGGGAGGGGCGGCGTAATGAAAAAGATTGAAGCATACATGCGTGAAAAATATCCCGACGAGTTCAAGCCTCCATTCGACGTTGAACCGATGGAGAAAAAAATATCAGGATGCTTGAATATACGCTTGAATTGCGGAAAGCATCGGCCTTTGGGTGTGAGAAAAGCTATCAGCTACAGCAACGCATTAGCTCACTTGAAAACAGTGTAGTGTCCGCAAGTGCAAAGGCGTTATCCCATCTACATGAGTTTCAATTGTTTTTGCTTTGACTCGTTTTTCCGCTTTGGTTTTTTGATAGTCAAATCGCCGCGTGAAAAATCAATGTATTGCGGCGATTCAAAACCTTGCAACAACCCCTCAATGGTGAGAATTTGAATTTTGGGGTAGTTTTTGCCGTTGTGTTCGCACTTGTAGAAACCAGCGGCGGTTGCTTCCTTGGTCATATTGCGCGTGGGCGGCGTGAGGGTGACGAATAACCCCATTGCGGCCTTTTCGCAGTCTATGACGTGTGCCAGATCGCGTATCATCGAGACACCAACATTCTTGCCACCCTTCACAGAGACTATGATCTTTTTTGGTTTGCCGTTTGCGTTATCCTGAAACCAGATAAGACCGTCAATACTGTGAATCGGCGTGCAAATATGACCCACCTGAGCCGGTAATCGGCGTCGAAATTTGACCCACCCCGGCAAGCCCCTCAAGGTCACGAGAAAATCGTGACGGGAGGGCCAGCGAGGAGATGCTGACGGTGGAAACAATTCGAAAGATTAAGGTGGCCCATGACCGGCATGAGACGCCGATCAGGCAGATATCCAAGAATTTAAACATGAGCCGGAATACGGTCCGCAAGGTGTTGCGCTCGGAGGAGACGCGCTTCGAGTACAAACGAGCGATCCAGCCCATGCCCAAACTTGGTGAATTCACGACCTGGCTGGAAAGCGAGTTGGAGCGGGATGTCGGGCTTCCACGCAAACATCGACGCACGATCAAGGTCTTGTTTGAGCAGCTTCAGGGGCAAGGTTACGAGGGAGGCTATGATGCTGTCCGGCGTCATGTCTCCCGCTGGCGCGAAGCCGAAGGGCACAGGGTGTCGCAAGCCTTTGTCCCGCTGACTTTCGCCTCTGGAGAGGCCTACCAGTTCGACTGGAGCCACGAGCAACTCGAAATTGACGGCATGCCAATGACGGTCAAGACCGCGCACATGCGATTGTGCCATAGCCGGATGGTCTTCTGCTTCGGTTACCCTCGGGAGACCCAGGAGATGGTATTCGACGCCCATCAGCGCGGCTTTGCCTTTTTCGGCGGATCTTGTGGCCGAGGTATTTACGACAACATGAAGACCGCAGTGAACAAAGTTCTACGCGGCAAGCAACGCGAACTCAATTCCCGCTTCGAGCAGATGTGCACTCATTACCTGGTGGACCCCACGCTGTGTACGCCTGCTGCTGGCTGGGAAAAAGGGCAGGTGGAAAATCAAGTCCATCTGGTACGTACTCGTTTTTTATCCGGCAGATGGCGTTTCGGGAGCCTTGAGGAGTACAACGCCTGGCTGCTGGAGCGAGCTATTGGTTGGGCCAAGACTCAGGCTCATCCGGAGATTACGGACAAGACGATCTGGGAGGTCTTCCTGCAGGAGCGTGAAAACCTAATCAAGCCCGCAGCCCCTTTCGATGGCTACCGTATTCAGGAATGCCGGGTTTCCTCCACATGTCTGGTGCGGTTTGATCACAACCGGTACAGCGTACCCTGCGAGGCGGCTGGACAGGCGGCGCAGATCAAGGCGTACGCCGACCACATCTCGGTGATTCGCGATGGCCGGGTGCTGGCCGTACATGCCCGCCGATTCGGCAGAGAAAAGACTGTCTATGACCCGTGGCACTACGTGCCTGTCCTGGAGCGTAAGCCCGGAGCGCTCCGCAACGGCGCTCCCTTCCAGGACTGGAGGCTTCCTGCGCCGATGGAGCAAATCCGTCTGTCCCTGCGGCGGCATAAGGACTGGGACCGACAGTTTGCGGGTATCCTGACAGCGGTGCCCAGCCATGGACTCCAGGCAGTAACCGACGCCTGCCAGGCGGCCCTGGACCAGAACACGGTGAGTCGGGACGTGGTCCTTAACATCTTGAACCGCTCCCGTGATCAAAGGCCAACCCAAGAGGTTTGCGTCCCCGATCACCTCAGGATCAAATGCGAGCCTGTGGCCGACTGCGGACGTTATGACCAGCTATTGGAGGCGAGCCATGCTTCGCAATGACATCTTGGCTTTGCTCAAAGAGCTCAAGCTGCATGGCCTGCGCGGAGCTTACGACGAGATGCTTGAGCACGGTCGTCGATCCGGGGCCACTCTGGAACGGTTTCTGTTAGATCTGCTCAAGGCGGAACAGGCCGAGCGCCGCGTACGCAGCATCCGATACCGCCTGGGGATCGCCAGATTTCCCGTGAGCAAAGATCTGGACGGTTTCGACTTCCAGGACTCGCACGTCGGTGAGGCCAGGATCAGGGATCTATACCAGGGCGGCTTCATGGAGAGCTGGATCAATGTGGTCTTTGTAGGCGGCACGGGCACCGGAAAAACGCATTTAAGCATCGCCATCGGCTCCAATGCCGTGCGCAACGGCGCCCGAGTGCGCTTTTTCAATCTGGTGGACCTCGTCAACCAGCTCGAGCAGGAAAAGGCGGACGGCAAGGCCGGACGGCTGGCCGAGACTTTGGCGCGCTTCGACTTGGTCATCCTGGACGAACTCGGCTACCTGCCGTTTTCCAGGTCAGGAGGCCAGCTGCTCTTTCACCTGCTCTCAAAGCTCTACGAGAGGACCTCGGTGCTGATCACCACGAACCTGAGCTTCGGGGAGTGGTCACAGGTCTTTGGAGACGCCAAGATGACCACGGCCCTGTTGGACCGCGTCACACATCACTGCGAGATCATCGAAACAGGCAATGAAAGCTGGAGGCTGAAACAAGGCAGGGGACAGCACCAAGGGCAGGACGCATAAGCGTCGGCGGCAGGGTCGGGAATTCCGGTCGCCCTCCGGGCTCCCTCCATTCCCGACCCTGCCGCCGCCCCCGGAAAAGCCTCCCCCCAACACCCGAAAACCACGTTCGGGGTGGGTCAAATTTCGACGCCGATGATGGGTCAACTTTCAACGCCGATTGACATCTCGGCTACGTCTGTATTCTCATGGCGCAATATTTCGTCAAATTCGCGCTCTGACTGTTCACCCCAATGCCATGTATCCTCAAATGCCTCGATTTGCGCTCCACTATCTTCGCCTTTAGGAGACTTGAATAAGACATTATAAGTGGCCTTTGAATTGAAAGGTGGGTCGAGATAGATTAGGTCAACACATTCATGGGGAAAGTCACGGAGAACATCGAGGCAATCCCCGTAATACAACGAATTTTTCATGCTGCTATGCTACCAGTGCTTTATAGGTGAGCCTGACCCCGATGGACTTGCCGAGCAGCGCATCCATGCGGTCATACGAGTGAACCGAACATCTCCCTTCATTGAGCCGGAAGGAGAATTCTTCAACATACATTTGAAGGTGCTTTACGCTGAAAGAGTGATAAATGCCATAGAAACCGCGCTTGAGGACGGCCCACACGCTCTCAATCCCGTTGGTGTGCGCCATCCCGTCAACGTAGACCTTGGCCGAGTGGTTGACAGGCTTGTGATCGTATTCGGCCATGCCCTTGTACGAGGCATGTTCGTCGGTGCAAAGAATGGAGTTTTCTCCAACTATGGCGCGTACAGCTTTTCGGATATTGGTGGATGAAGTAGACTTCAACACCATAGCCTTCATGCGTCCACCGCGCTCACGGAAGCCGATAACTGCGGTCTTCCCGATGGTACCCCTCCCGGCGTTCAACTTCTTGGCTTCGTGCTTGTTCATTTCCTTGCCGCCGATGTAGGTCTCATCGGCTTCAACGATGCCGCGCAGGAAGCCGCCGCCAGTATCGCCGTTCTGGTCGTCGTCATGGTCATTGCCGCAAGCCGCACGAAGCCGCTGGAGCATGAACCACGCCGTCTTTTGCGTGACGCCGATCTCTTTGGAAAGCTGCAAAGAGGAGATACCCTTGCGGGCCGTTACAACAAGGTAGATGGCATACAGCCATTTGTGCAGGGGAACGTGCGACCGCTCGAAGATGGTCCCGGTACGAACCGTGAAGTCAGTCTTGCAAGCGAGGCACCGGAAGTAACCAGTTACCTTGCGGACCTGGACGCGTTGTTCTTCGCCGCAATGAGGGCAACCAGGATTGCCTCCCCAACGCCGCTCTTCAATGTGCTCACGGGCCGCGTCCTGATTAGGGAATCTCTCAAAAAACTCGTAGGTGCTGACAGTCAACTTCTTTGCCATGGCTTACTCCTTACGGGTAGACCATGCCGAATTCAGGCTAGGGAGTCAAATATATAGTTCCCTTTTTATTTCCCTGCTTTCCCATTTTGAACAATCGGTGTTTCTGACCGTTTCCAACGGTCTGCCGGGGCCGGTCATGGGCCGAAGTCTGCTCCGGTGCATTCCCTAGCGCCAAGGTCGTATTATGCACACAAAAACATTGTTGTAAAGAGTATATAATTGTCACGAATATATGAAAAGCCGTGACAGTTGATGTTTTTTCGATCGAGGGTGCAGATGAACAAATCAATATTGTGTCAGTAAATGGAATTTATGAGAGTAAACAACGGTCACCAGTCTTTTAAAAGGCGTGACAGTTGCTTTTGTTTTTTTTCAGTGTAAAGTGACAATATTGATTTCTTGCATTTGTTAATGCACCAGTGATTCTTTTATTGTTAAAAAGTATATTTATGATGACATTTGATGAAGTATTGCAGTGTGGCGCGGTATTGTAGGTTCAGATTCGACTTTTGCCGTGATGGTGTCATGGGATTATGAATGCTGTTTGAATTGCCGTCGGTGGTTTTGTTCTCAAGGCGAGGGCTGAAGTGCCTGACTGAAGGAACTGTGGGAATCCGGCGGGAGCGATTGACACTATTTTAATGACAATGGCACACTTGGCGTACCCTGGGTTCTCCTATCCTCGAGGATGACGCCTTGTGCTACTTTGTCGATCACGCCTTATGGGTTGGGACGTGATCGCACGGCAAGGCCCCGCAACGTTTGCACGTTGCGGGGCCTTTGATTTTCTTGCGTGTGGGTTAGAGTTGGACGGTGTTGAGGACCACGGACAGGGCCTTGAACCAGAATTCAACCTCATCCCCGACTTTCAGCGCGAGTTCTTTTGCGCTCAAGGCGGAGATCAGGGCGCAGACTTCTGTTCCGTCGTCGAGTTGCCCGGTTACTTCGGTCAGCACCGGGGAGTCGGTTACCCGCTGGATGGTCGCGCTCAGTCGGTTTCGGGCGCTTCCGGTCGGACTGTCTTCGGCTGTTACCACGTTGACGAGTGGTGCCTTGACTGTGGCGATGACCGGGGCTCCCTCGTTTATCCTCATGGTGTGCAGGCTGCCGACGGTGATCACGGCACTCAACTCGATGCCCGACCGGGTCTTCAGGCAGACTTCCGCCATGACGGCGTCTTTCGTTACCTTGGTGACATGGCCGACAAAGGAATTTCGTGCGCTGGTTCGCTTGCGCATGGACTGATGGGCAGCATTGACGATGGACTGGATATCGCCTTCTGAAAACTGCTGGAAGTTGGCGGTCAGTTCCAGGGAGGACTGACCGAGGATGTCCCTGACGATGGTGATGGGCACGCCGTTGCGCAGCATTTCCACTGCCCGAGTGTTGCGGAGTGCCTTGGGGCAGACCTGGTCCTTGGAGAGACCGCATTCCATGCCCCGCGCATAGCAGATGCGGCGGAAGTAACCGGGATCGAGGTTGAGAAAATTGCCTCGTAATCTCGCGGCCAGCGGACTTTCAAGCGTCTGCATTATCGAGTTGAATATTTCCTCGGGAAGGGCGATCCGGCGTTGGCGTTCATCCCGTCCGATGATGACGACTGTTCCGTTGTGGTCAAAGCAGGTCGTGTCGTCCAGAGACAGGATCTCCCCCAGCCTTGCTCCCGTATGCCGGAGCAATTGGAAGACGAACCACATGCGGGTCCGCCCGAGCAGGCTGTCCGAGCGCTTCGCGGCCTTTTTCCACGTATCGAATGCCTCTTCCAGCCCCTTGAGTTGGAGAGGCTCCAGGTAGCTCACCCGGTCGGAGACACTGAATAACTCGCGCGGGCACACCGTGTTGGATGATTTTACGTCCGTCATTACACTGCCTTGTTGCACGTTAATGTTGTCGTTCCTGATCCCTTCCCAAGGCCAGAGCTTCATGAATCTAGGTGAATCGGGGAGCGGACACAAGGGCAACCTTCCCGGCCTTTTCCCCGAGGGATCATCATTGTTGCCGGAAACTATCCGCAACACCTGCAGCCTGCGGGTGAGAGTGGTGCCTGCAACGGCTGTCTGCCGTTACTTGGGTGAGATATCGTATTGTTTGAGCAGGGCGTATAGGCGCGCCCGTGACAACCCGGATACCTTACAGGCGAGTTTGATGTTGCTGTCCGTTATTTCGAGCAGGTCACGCAGGTAGCGGTCTTCCATCTCTTCGAGCTTCTGTTTGCGGAAGTCCTTGAGCTTCCGGAAGTTTTCCAGGGGGATGGAGGGCTTCCTGGGGTGTTGTGCGGCCCCTCCTTTTTCCAGGTCACGGCGGACGATTTGTGCCCGGATGGAGCGGGGCAGGTGGCGGGGATAGAGGACAGCCTCCTTCCCGGCCCGGGAAAGGGCCTGTTCGATGGTGTGTTGCAGTTCCCGGATATTGCCTGGCCAATCGTAGTGCATGAGCGCGTCGAGGAAGTCGGGCGAAAATCCTTTGGTCGCCATGTTGAGCCGCTTTGAATAACGCTGGATGAATCGGCAGGTCAGTTCGTTGATGTCCTCGGTGATGACTCGAAGCTGCGGCAGGCGCATGTAGATTCCGCGCAGTCTGTAAAAAAGATCACGCCGGAACTCGCCGTTTTCCACCATGGTTTTCAGGTCGCGGTTTGTCGCGGCGAGCAGACGGAAATTGCTTTGTATCTCTCTCATCCCTCCCACCGGGCGAAAGCTTCGTCCTTCAAGAACCCGCAAAAAAACTTTTTGCAAGGTGACCGGCAGCTCCCCTACTTCATCAAGGAACAGGGTGCCTTCGTCCGCCTGCTTTACGAGACCGACGGAGTTGGCATCCGCACTGGTGTATGCGCCACGCTGGTGACCGAAGAGCAGATTCTCGGCCAGGGTGTCGGGAAGGGCCGCGCAGTCCACCACCACGAAGGGCTTTTGGCATCGGCCGCTGTTCTTGTGGATGGCGCGGGCGAAGAGTTCTTTGCCGGTGCCGGTCTCCCCGACAATGAGTACGCTGGTATCCGAGCTTGCCGCCTGGGCCAATGTGTCCAGACACGTTTGAAGCGGACGGCTGTTGCCGATAATGCCCGCCCGCTGGAGAGAGCAACGGATGCCGCCTGAATCCCGTTCCTTCTGGAAGTCCACGACGCGGTTGAGGAGAACGAGGAGCCGTTGCATGTTCGGCGGCTTGGTTATGTAATTCCATGCGCCGTTCTCGATGGCCTTTTCGGCCATTTCGGGGTCCCGGCTGCGGGAGATGACGATGACTTCGGGGAAGGAGGGGATTTCGCGGATGGTGGAAAGATAGGCGAGGATGTCGCCGTCGGTGAGGTCGTCGCCGAGCAACACCACTTTGTAGTCGCCGGTGTGCAGCAAGCCGATGGCTCGGGGAAGTGTGTCACAGCACGTCGTACGCAGATCATGCAAAGCAAGGGCTTCGCCGAGATCCTGGGAGAATTTTTTGTCCCCGTCAATTATGAGAATATTGGACATAATATTCCCTTTTCCCTGCAAAGGTTACCCTGCTTCCCTATATCACGAATTGCAGAGTAAATGTCAAATTGTCCTATGGACAGAAATTGTTGAACAATTTTTTTTGAGAGTCTTTTGAGGAAAAGAGTGTCTTGCCGGACAAGATAATTTTGGTTCCTCGACGCGGCGTGTGGAATTTGACTTCATTGACTACAACTCCGACTGTGCGATAGCTCAAGACCTCCAATGGGAGGTGACTGCCTATGAATGCGAATGATCTTCTTACGTTGGGACTCGGCCTTACCGAACCCTGGAAGGTGGTCGGTCAAGCGCTGGATCTGGAAAAGCAGCCCAGCGAGTTGCGGCTTGAGGTTGAGGCGGATCGCGGATCGACATACCCGTGCCCGAAGTGCGAAGCTCTTTGCAAGGCTCATGATTTCAAGGAATTTACATGGCGGCACCTCAACTTCTTCCAGCACCATTGTCTGATCAAGGCCCGGGTCCCACGCGTCAAATGTCCCGAGCACGGCATCCATCGAGTGAATGTCCCTTGGGTTCGTGAAGGGAGCGGCTTTACGTTGCTTTTCGAGCAGGCGGTCATGCTTCTGGCCCGTGAGATGCCTGTAAAGACCGTCGCCCGGTACGTTGGCGTCACCGACCAGCGCATCTGGCGCGTAGTCCGGCATTACGTCTTTGAGGCCATGCGCAAGCTTGATCTCAGCGGCCTATGTGGGGTCGGCCTTGATGAAACAGCGACCAAGCGCGGGCATCATTACGTAACCATCTTTGTGGATATGGACCGGGAGACCCGACCCGTGATCTTCGCCACACCCGGCAAGGGGAAGGCCTGCCTTGGGGCTTTCGCCAAGTTCCTCAAGAACCGGGGAGGCAATCCGGACAACGTCATTGAGGTGGTCTGCGACATGTCACCAGCCTTCCTGTCTGCGGCCGGAAAAACCTTCACGAACGCGTCCGTCACGGTGGACTGGTTCCATGTCGTCCAGCTTTTCACCAAGGCGTTGGATGAGGTTCGACGGCTGGAAGCCAAGGAGTTTGCCTTGCCGAAGGGCACGCGCTGGGCGGTTCTCAAAGGCTTGGAGACAAGACGGACTGAGGAACAGAAAGAGGCCTTGAAGGAGTTGGAAGAACGGGGTTTGGCCACAGCCACGGCGTTTCGGGTGAAAGAGTTGCTGCGCTGGGTGCGTCTGGCCGACACCAAGCAGGCAGCCAAATGGAGAGCGACCAGATTCTTTACTTTTGCCGAGGAGTTGGCTGGGGAATCGGACTTGCTCAAACCCGTACGCAAGGCACTGGGGACATTCCGGGAGCACCTGCCGCGCATATTGCGCCGGTGGGAGTCGCTACTGTCGAACGCCAGGCTTGAAGGACTCAACGGCCTCTTCCAAGCGGCGAGATCGCGAGCCAGGGGGTATAGAAACGTGAAAACTTTCATCACCATGATTTACCTGATCGGCGCTCCCATCAAGGAGTTACTGGCTTCATGAAAAATCCACATCAAACGTCGAGGAACCATAATTTTTTACCCCCAGCCCTTCTTGTCTTAGGAGAGTCTCAAACAGAAATGCGCAAACAGTTTCACTCCATGGTCTTTCTTGCACTCTCTAAAGAGCGCAAGCGTTTCTTGTTTTGTAGGAAGAGTCTTGCGGGACAAGACGTTTTGGGCTTGTTTTCAAGGGAAATTCCGGCTTGTGTTCGGGGGACTCTCTCTCCATCAATCGGAAATGTCTACACATTTAAAAAGCGGTACGCATCTTGTTCTTAGGGAGCAAGTGAGAGCTGTCCAATGAGGTCACGGACATTTGGAGAATTCGATTATTGCAGAGTCAAAGCGGGGTTGTGCAGGAACAGGCGAAGAAAATGAAACGGCCCGCTTGGCGCAACAGTCTCAAACTCTCCATGAAAACGTCTGAAAACAAGAAGACAGGGGTAGACGGCAAGGAGGTCGGCAAATGAGGCGCAAATGGGATGCAAGAACAAAGGCGAAGATCGTTCTCAAGGGTCTCATGGGGGGGTGCGTAAACGAATTATGCCGGTCCCACGACCTTCGACCCGGGCAGTACTACAAATGGCGGGGGCACTTTCTCGATAATTGTTACCAGGTCTTTGAGCGACAGCCAAGTGAGTATACCGAGTCGGAGCTTGCGGCTGAAAACGAAGAACTCAAGAAGCTGGTGGGCGAGCTGACACTGGAATTGACCAGCGGCAAGAGCAATCGGTGACGCGACTAAGAAGGGAGGATTCATGTCCAATAAAATCGGGGTATACATCTGCCATTGCGGGTCCAACATCGCGGGCAAGGTCGATTGCGCGGACGTGGCTCAATATGCTGGCAAGATGAAGGGTGTGGTTGTCTCGCGTGATTATCAATTCATGTGTTCGGACCCTGGCCAGGAGTTGATCATCAAGGATATTCGCGAGCTCGGACTCAGTCGGGTGGTGGTGGCATCCTGCTCGCCGCGTCTGCATGAAAAGACTTTCCAGAAGGCGTGTGCACGGGCAGGGCTCAATCCCTATCTCATGCAGCATGCCTGTATCCGCGAGCACTGTTCCTGGACCACGGCCGATCCCAAGGAAGCGACCGCCAAGGCCAAGCATATTGTAGAGGCAGCCGTGAACCGGGTGGGTGAACATCATGAACTGTTCTCCCGCGAGGTGGAAGTTCTCCCCGATGTCATGGTCGTTGGGGCGGGAATCGCCGGTATTCAGGCGGCGCTCGATATCGCCAAGTCCGGTCACAGGGTCCATCTCGTGGAAAAGAGTCCGTCCATCGGTGGGCATATGGCCCAGTTCGACAAGACGTTCCCGACCCTCGACTGCGCGGCCTGTATTTCCACACCCAAGATGGTGGCGGTTTCGCAGGAGCCGAACATCAACCTCATGACCTGGTGCGAGGTGGAGGATGTCTCCGGTTTTGTGGGCAACTACACTGTCACGGTCAATCACAAGCCGCGCTACGTCAACGCGGACATCTGCACCGGGTGCGGTGCGTGCCTGGAAAAGTGTCCGACCAAGGTCCTGAGCGAGTTCAACGAAGGGCTTTCCAAGCGCAAGGCCATTTACCGCAACTCGCCGCAGGCCGTGCCCAGCACGCCGGTCATCGACGGCAATGCCTGCAAGATGATCCTCAAGGGCAAGTGCGGCATCTGTCAGACGATCTGTCCCACCGGGGCCATTGATTACGAGATGAAGGCGCGGAAGGAAGTCTTTCATGTCGGTTCCATCGTGCTTGCCACCGGGTATGACACCATGGACCCGACCCCGATCCGGGAATACGGGTACGGACGTTTTCCCGAGGTCTATACCGCGCTTCAGTTCGAGCGGCTCAACAATGCGGTCGGGCCTACGGGTGGCAAGATCGTCATGAAGAACGGCGAATCGCCCAAGAGCGTGGGCATCATCCATTGCGTGGGCAGCCGCGACAAGAATTACCACGAGTATTGCTCGCGCACCTGCTGCATGTACGCCCTCAAGTTCGACCACCTCATCAAGGACAAGGTCGGGCACGAGACCAATGTTTATAATTTCTACATCGATATGCGGTGCTTCGGTAAGGGGTACGAGGAATTTTTCCGGCGCGTGCAGGACGAAGGGGTGACCTTCATTCGTGGCCGCCCGGCGGAAGTGGTGGAGGAGGACGGCAGGCTGGTCATCGTGGGCGAGGACACCCTGCTCGGCATGAATGTGCGGGTGCCCGTGGATATGGTCATCCTGTGTACCGCCATGGAGGCGCGCAGCGACATGACCGAAGTGGCGCGTATCTTCGGCATAGCCCAGGGGCAGGACGGCTTCTTCCTCGAAGAACATCCCAAGCTCGGGCCGGTCTCCACGGCAACCGACGGTGTTTTCCTTGCCGGAGCCTGTCAGGGACCCAAGGACATCCCGGATGCCGTGGCGCACGCCTCGGGTGGCGCGGCACAGGCCCTGGCCCTGGCGGCTCGCGGCAAGGTATCCATCTCTCCGACCACATCGTGGATCGACCCGGACGTGTGCATCGGTTGCAAGGTGTGCATCAATCTCTGCCCATATTCGGCCATTGAATTCGACGAGCGGCGGCAGGTCTCGGTCATCAACGAAGCCATGTGCAAGGGGTGTGGCAGTTGTGCGGGCTACTGTCCGAGTGGTGCCGCGCAGATCAAGCATTTCAACCAGAACCAATTATTCGACGAGATCGACGGCATGCTCGGCATGATGGTGCCGCCTCCCCCGGAAGCGGGGAGCGGTGCAGGAGGCAGTGAGGCCCAGGCCGTCAGCGAAAATCAACCGGGCGAATCCTAGGAGGCAGTGATGAGCAGTGAATTCGAACCGACCATTCTGGCCTTTGTGTGCAACTGGTGCACCTACACTGCGGCGGACCTTGCCGGCACATCGAGGATGGTGCAGCAGCCCAACCTGCGATTGGTGCGCGTCATGTGTACCGGCATGGTGGACCCCAAGTACGTTGTGAAGTCGCTCCTTTCCGGGGCGGACGGGGTGCTCGTCAGCGGGTGCCATCCCGGGGACTGCCACTATATCAACGGCAATTACAAGGCCCGGCGTCGGGTCAAGCTCCTCAACGAGATTCTGCCCCAGTTCGGCATAGAGCGCGAGCGCGTCAAGCTGACATGGGTGGGGGCGAGCGAGGGGAACGAGTTTGCGGCCACGGTGAATAGTTTCATTAATGAGATAAGGGAACTCGGACCCATGGGCGCACGTACCATGGCCGTGGTCTAGCGGGAGGTGGCAACATGGCAACCACAGCGAAGATAAAGGTTGAAGACAACAACCCGGTAGTGGCGGTGCAGGGCTTTTTGCGCGGCCTGTTGGAAGACGAGTCCTTGGGTGGCGTGCTGGTGCCGATGCACCTGTTCGGCAAGGGGCTTCCCATGCCCACACTGGTCACCGATCCGGAGCAGCTCTCGAGTGCGGACCCTCTGGCCCCGGCTTTTCCCATGAACAGTGCCAAGCTTCTGTCCCGCCTCACGCGTGGGCAGTCCGGCGAGCGCATCGCTGCGGTCATGCGCTCCTGCGAGATCCGGGCGTTTGTGGAGCTGGTCAAGCTCAACCAGGGCAGTCTCGACGATGTCATCATCGTGGGCATCGACTGTATGGGGGCCTATGACAACACGAGTTACAAGGCGTTTGTCGGTGATCGGGACAATTTCGAGGCGACCCTGGCCTTCCACGGACGGACCGGCGGAGCGAATGAGACGGCGGTCAATGGCGTGGACATCGCTTCGGCCTGCAAGTCGTGCGAGTTTCCGGCCCCGACCAATGCGGACATTGTCATCGGGCTGGCGGGTGCGGATCTGCATGACGGTATCCCGGTTATCGCGGGCAGTGCGCGAGGCGAGGCCCTGGTGGGTCGGCTCGGGCTGCCGGACATGGTTGCCAGCGGGCGCGATACCGTACTTGAAGCTCTGGTCAAGGCCCGCACCGAGCATCGGGACGCCATGATCGCGGAGACTGCGGCAGCGACCGGCACGCTGACGGACCTGTCCGAATACCTGTCCGCCTGCGTCAATTGCTACAATTGCCGGGTGGCGTGTCCGGTCTGCTACTGCAAGGAGTGTGTCTTCAACACCGATGTGTTCGAGCACAAGCCCTGGCAGTACCTGGGCTGGGCCAAGCGCAAGGGCAGCCTCAAGATGCCCACGGACACCATTTTCTACCATCTCACCCGCATGGCGCACATGTCCTTGGCCTGCGTGGGTTGCGGACAGTGTTCCAATGCCTGCCCCAACGACATTCCCGTGATGGAGTTGTTCCGCACGGTGGCTGCGCGGACGCAGGAGGGTTTCGACTACATACCGGGCAGGAGCCTGGACGAACCGCCGCCGCTTTCGGTGTTCAAGGAAGAAGAGTTTCAGGACACCGTATCGCACATGGTCTAAACGACAGGGTCTAGTTCCGGGAGGAAGTTATGAGGAAGCAATACGGAGCAATGGTGGTCGGAGCGGGTATCGGCGGGATACGCGCTGCCCTCGATCTCGCGGTCACCGGACACAAGGTCGCCCTCATTGATCGCCGTCCCAATCACGGCGGCATCCTGAGTCAGCTTGACCATCAGTTCCCATCCGATCATTGCGGCATGTGCAAGATGCTGCCGCTGATGTCGCGGGATTCGTCCAGCCAGTACTGTCTGCGCAAGGGGCTGTTTCACGACAATATCGACATCATGCTCTCCACCGAGGTGGCGGATATGGAAGGCGAGCCGGGCAAGTTCCTCGTCTCCCTGAATCGGCAATCGCCGCTGGTGGACCCGACCAAGTGTGTGAGTTGCGGCAAGTGTTCCGAGGTCTGCCCGGTGCGGGTGGACAGTGAATTCAATGCCGGATTGACCCAGCGGGCGGCCATATATCTGCCTGTGCCCTATGCCATTCCCAACCACTACGTGCTTGATCTCGACAACTGCATGCGGTGTTGGAAGTGTCATGAGATCTGTCCCACCGGGGCCATCGATTTCAAGTTCGAGGAGCGCAAGGATTTCCATATCCTCGTCGTGGATAAGGACGAAGCCGTGGCCGAGATGATGCAGGGTAGCCTGGACGAACAGAACTTTCCGCTCCATTTCACCACCAGCGGGAGCGAAGCCGTGGACATGCTGGCCGAGTCCGACCGCTATCGGCTCGTGCTGCTTGGCCTGAACATGGAAGACATGGACGCCGAGCGGGTGCTGACCCGTTGCCAGGAATTGCACCCCGACATGCCGGTGGTCATCCTGGCGGATGAGGACCAGACAGAGAACGCGGCCAACCTGGTGATGCAGGGAGCGCGGGAATATCTGGTCAAGCCACTCAAGGCCAAGAAGTTCGTGCCTTGGCTCGACAAGCTTTTTGTCCGCATCCTTTCCGACACCACGGAAGAGCTTGAAGTCGGTGCGGTGGTGCTGGCGGGCGGGTTCGAGTGCTACAATCCGAAGATGGACCCCCAGGGCAGCGAGGATGTCTTGTGCTACGACCATCCCGGCGTGCTCACTGCCGTGGAGTTCGAGCGGCTGGTCAGCGGCACCGGTCCTACCGGAGGAAAGCTCCTGCGGCCCGGTGATGACAAGCCCGTGAAGAGTATCGCCTGGATTCAGTGCGTCGGTTCCCGCGACGTGCAGAAGAACGCGGATTTCTGCACCGGCATCTGCTGCATGTTTTCCATCAAGGAATCCCTGCTTGCCAAGAAGGTGACGGGCGGGGCCGTGGACACGACCATTTTCTACATGGACATGCGCACCACCGGAAAGGGATATCAGCGGTATCAGATCAATGCCGAGCAGGAAAAGGGCGTACGTTTCGTGCGTAGCCGCCCCCATTCGGTCACCCCCTCGGATGACGGGCTGGGGCTCAAGATCGAGTACATGGCCGACGACGGGACCATGACAACGGAACTCTTTGACATGGTGGTCCTGGCAGCCGGTGCGCGGCCTCCCAAGGGGATGGACAAGTTCGCCGAGACCGTGGGTGTGGACCTCAATCAGTGGGGATTCGTGCAAACGCGGCCCTATTCGCCCGAACGGACCAGCGCCGTGGGCGTGTTTGCGGCCGGTTCCCTTGGCGAACCCAAGGATATCTCCGAATCCGTGATCCATGCGGGAGCCGCTGCCCAGGCCGCGTCCCGCATCATCAAGGCCTACGACGTGCTGGCGGGTATTGAGACGGAACCCGAGCCAGAATACCCCGATGTGTCGCGTGAACCGCCCCGGACATTGGTGGCCGTGTGTGCTTCCTGCCCGACCCTTGAGCAGGCCGTGGACATCGAGGCCTTGAGCGCACACATGGCCAGGGTGCACTCGGTCTGCAAGGTCGTGAGCGTGGGCAGCGCGTGCACCCCCGGAGGATGGGGCGATATCGAGCAGGCGGCCACGGAGTTCAAGCCCAACCGCATTCTCATCGGTGCGTGCATGCCGTACGCATACATCCCGAGGCTCAAGGAATTGGGCCGGACCATCGGTCTCAATCCGGCACTCATGGATGTGGTCGACATTTACACCGCCACCTTCGGCTCAAAGGAGACCGACGCCGAATCAGTGGAAAAGGAAATCTACGCCTCTCTCGCCACAGCGGTGGCGCGATTGCAGGGGGCAGACCCGACGCCGCCGCCGGTCATGGTGGATGTGGAGCGTTCCGCGCTCGTGGTGGGTGGTGGTTTGGCAGGCATGACCGCTGCCATGGCCATTGCCGATCAGGGATGCGGTGTCTGTCTGGTGGAGTCGGAAGAGGAACTGGGCGGCATGGCCATGCGGCTGCATTCCCAGCTCGATGGCTCTGATCCGCACAAGTACATGGAGGAACTCATCGCCCAGGTGATGAAGCATCCCAATATCAGGGTGCTCAAGGATTCCCGCGTGGTGTTGTCGCGGGGCAGCGCGGGCCGATTCCGTTCCGCCATTGCCAGTCCCGAGGGCGTGTTCCCTCTGGAACACGGCGTGACCATTCTCGCCACCGGGGCGCAAGAGGCCAAGGTCTATGAAAGTGGCCTGTGCGTGCACAAGTCCGTGATGACCCACCTCGAAATGGAAGAGAAGCTTGCTTCGGGCCAGCTCGACGCCGGGGCACTCTCGGCTGTGGCCATGATCCAGTGCTGGCGCAAGCCGGGCGAGGAACGAACCTATTGCAGCCGGGTCTGCTGCCCGGAAATGGTCAAGAACGTGCTTGCGCTCAAGGAACGCAATCCCGATCTGGCTATTTACGTCTTCTACCGCGACATCATGATGCCCGGTTTCCTTGAGACCTATTACACCCAGGCCCGCAAGGCCGGAGCCATATTCATCCGCTACGACAAGGACGATCCACCCAAGGTGACGTTCGCGGACGGCAAGCCGGTCATCACGGCCTACGATCATATTCTCAGGGAAAATATCGCCATCCACGCGGATATCCTGTCGCTTTCCAGCGGCATGGAGCCCAATGACGTCGAGGACCTGTTGGAGGTTTTCGGTATCGAACTTAATGAGGACGGCTTCTACCAGGAAGCGGACTTCAAGTGGCGGCCCGTGGATTTCCTCAAGCAGGGCCTTTACGCATGCGGCACCGGCCTTGCCCCCCGCAGGATGGGCGAGACCGTGGCTTCGGCCAAGGCGGCGGCCCAGCGGGCCATGCGCATCCTCAATGCGGAGAGCATTGCCCGTGAAACCGTGGTGGCAACGGTTCGACATTCCCTGTGCTCGCTCTGCCAGGCGTGCGTGACGGCCTGTCCGTATGGCGCACGGGTGGTGGATATGGAACACGGGCAGATCAAGGTTGATGAGATTCTGTGCCAGGGCTGCGGTGCCTGCGCGGCGGTTTGTCCCAACAGCGCCACGGTGCTCAAGGGATTCCATGACGGGCCCATGATGTCCGTCATCGATGCAGCACTCGAAGAACCGGCATAATGCCCGGATAATACGGAGGAAATGACGACATGAGTGAATCAGTCAGAAAGACTTGGAGTCCGGCCGGAGAAGAATACAAGGCCGTGCTTGCCCGGTTGAAGGAAGAGGTTGGGGCCTGCATGCAGTGCGGAACCTGCACGGCATCCTGTCCCAACGGATTTGCCATGGACATCTCCCCGCGTACCATGTGGCGGATGATCCAGTTCGGCATGCTTGACGAGATTCTCGCCAGCCAGACCTTCTGGATGTGTTCGTCCTGCTACACCTGCACCTTGCGGTGTCCGCGTGGGCTCAAGCTCACCTCGGCCATGGCTTCCCTGAAGCGGCTCTCCATGTTGAGCGGCCATGGCCGCAAGGACGGTGCCTTTTACAAGGCATTCATGGAAAACGTGGAGTCCCATGGCCGGGTGCAGGAGATGGGCATGATGAGCAACTACTTCTTCAAGCGGATGGACAACCCGGCCCTGCCGCTTCAATTCCTGCCCCTGGGGTTGAAGATGATGGGAAAGGGCAAGGTGCACATGCCGGGCGGAGGGCAGGGAGCCGTGCTCAAGCCCATGTTTGCCAAGGCGCGTGAAATGGAGGGGATGTCATGAAATACGCATACTATCCCGGTTGTTCGCTGACCGAGAGCGCGGTCGAATTCGATGTCTCCACCCGTGCGGTCATGGCGTTTCTCGGGGCAGAGCTGGTGGAAATCCCGGACTGGACCTGCTGCGGTGCGAGCGCGGCCGAACCGGTGAGCAAGCTCATGAATTACGCATTGCCCGGACGCAATCTCGCCATCGCTGAAAAGGAAATGGGCGGTATTGACGTGCTCGCGCCGTGCTCGGCCTGCTATCTCAACCTGCTCAAGGTGAACAGGGAGGTGGTGGGGAACCGGGCGCTGCACGGCAAGGTCAACGAAGTCCTGGCCGCGTCCGGCCTGACCTACGCGGGTAACGTCCGGGTACGGCATATCCTTGATGTGCTCATCAACGATGTGGGCGCGAAGATCATCGAGCAGAAGGTCACCAATAATCTCGAAGGGATGAAGATAGCGCCGTATTACGGGTGTCAGATTTTGAGACCCTATCCGGTGTTCGACGATCCGAGAAATCCAACGTCCATGACCGGCATTCTCACGGGGCTTGGAGCCGAAATCCACGAGTGGGAGCACGGCAACAAGTGTTGTGGCGCGTCGCTCATGATGGGGCATCGCGACGTCGCCATTCAATCGGTGGCGGCCATCCTTGCCGATGCCGAGGGTGCGGACGCCATCGTTACGGTTTGCCCGTTGTGTCAGATGAATCTCGAAGCGTACCAGGCACAGGCAAGAAAGCTCGGTGCCAAGCCGATACCCATCCTCTATCTGACGCAGCTCATGGGAGTGGCGTTCGGGCTGGATGCCGGAGACGTGCTGCTCGAGAAAAACCTGACCGTATCGGAAAAGGTCAGGAAGGATATCGCCAACAAGGTCTGGAGCCAACCGGACCCGACCGAAGGCGGCGATGATATTTCGGAAGAAAGAGCGGAAAATCTTAGCAAGGGGGAACGTCATGTTTAAGGACATTATTGTTGGTGTGACACCGACCGGTATCGAGGATTGTGCGGTCAAGGCAGCAATGGAATTTGCCCGCAAGTTCGAGTCCAAGCTCTATCTCGTGCACGTTGCGGGTATGGCACAGGGATGGGGTTCCATCGAAACGTTGGAGCCGTCCGGCGAAACGGCTCGCCTCAAGAGCAAGATTGAGGAGAGCTACGGCGAAATGCTCAAGGACATCGCGGAGTCGCAGATCATGGTTGTGCCGGGTATTCCGCACAATGAACTCCTGCGCCTGGCGCGCAAGAAGAATACCGACCTGATTATCATGGGGCCGCATACCAAGGAATACGAGGAAACTCGTTCCAAGATGTGGGGCATGGCAGGCAGTACCCTTGAACGGGTGAGTCAGAAGGCGCGTTGCCCGGTCATGATCGTGCACAAGGACGTGGTTTGCAAGGAGCCGCTGTTCAGCAAGGTTCTCGTGGCCACCGACTTTTCCGAGCAGGCCGAGTGTGCCGTGAGCTATGGCGGCCAGGTGGCGCGTCAGTACAAGGCGGCCCTGACCGTGATGCACGTGGTGGAAAATGAAGGTGGCCTCAGCGACGTCAAGACCCGTCTCGAAAGCGTGTACGGTCCTCGCCTGCAGGGCGTGGACGGCGTGTCGTTCGAAGCCTGTAGCGGCAAGGCGTCGATGGAAATCCTGCGCCAGGCCAAGCAGGGCGACGCGGACCTGATCATCATGGCTCACCACTCCAAGGAAAGTGATCCTGAGAAGGCGTTTCTCGGGTCCACCATGACCCAGGTGGCGCTCAACGCGCCCTGTCCGGCCATGAGTGTCAATCGTCATTTCGATATGCGCTGCGGCCTGATGTATGATCAGTCTGGTGCGGTAATCGAAGTCGAGGCGACAGCCTAGGGCCGTCGATCGGCTGCCGTAGCCCCTTGAATAAGTAATTGAATAACTCCGAGAGCCGGGATCGGCTCTCGGAGCCTACAGCGGCAAGTATACGCGAAAAGGAGTGCGCCATGGGTGAAGCAACGACGCTTCTGATTGAGCCGAAGCAATCGGAATTGGTGAATAAGGTCAAGGAGTTGCTTCCTGAGGGGGGCAATCTGAACATGTGTCTCACCTGTGGGGCCTGTTCCTCGGGTTGTCCGGCGACGGGGATGGAGGGTATGGACCCTCGAAAATTCCTTCGGTTGGCGTTGTTGGGCCAGGAGGAAACCATTCGGTCAACTCCCTGGGTCTGGCTGTGCACCATGTGTCGGCGATGCGTGTATGCATGCCCGATGCAGGTGGATATCCCGCAATTGGTGTACTATTGCCGCCAGTCCTGGCCACGGGAGACCCGTCCCAAGGGTATTCTCGGTTCCTGTGAGCAGGCCCTGAGCACGCCCGGCAACAGTGCTATGGGTGCCACCAGCGGAGATTTCAAGTTCGTGGTGGAGGATGTGCTGGAAGAGGTTCGGGAAACGCAACCCGGACAGGAAAACCTTCAGGTCTCCATTGACCGGAAGGGTGCCTATTATTTTCTGAACCAGAATTCGCGTGAGCCCGTTACCGAACCGGATGAAATGGTCCCCCTGTGGAAGATTCTCAGCATGGTGGGTGCGGACTGGACGTACAGCACCACGGGCTGGGCCGCCGAGAATTACTGTATGTTCCTGGCGGATGACGATGCCTGGGAAAACGTGGTTCGCAACAAGGCAAAGGCGGTTGACGACCTGGGGTGCAAGGTCTGGCTCAACACGGAGTGAGGACACGAATTCTACGCAGTCCGGGCCGGACTGCAAAAGTTCAATATCGAGCATGAGTTTGAGATGGAAAGTATCATTCGCCTGTATGCGCGTTGGATTCGCGAGGGCAAGCTGCCCGTGAATTCCGACTGGAACAAGGAGCTGGGCGTGACCTTCACGGTCCAGGACCCCTGTCAGTTGGTGCGCAAGTCGCTGGGTGATCCGGTTGCCGAAGATTTGCGCTTCGTGGTCCGCTCTGTCGTGGGGGAGGAAAACTTCATCGACATGTGGCCCAACAAGTCCAACAACTATTGTTGCGGCGGAGGCGGCGGATTCCTGCAATCCGGTTTTGCTGACCATCGGCACGAGTATGGTCGAATCAAGCTTGATCAGATTCTTCGGACCAAAGCGGATTACTGTATTGCCCCGTGTCACAACTGCCACTCCCAGATTCATGATCTGAGTGAGCACTACGAGGCGGGATTCCCCGTGGTGCATCTCTGGACGTTGATCTGTCTGTCCCTCGGAATTCTGGGGGAAAACGAGCGGGAGTATCTCGGGGAGGATCTCAAGAACGTCGGGTTGTAACCGGGAATGATGGAGCAACTCCGCCAATTCGTGGAGTGACGTTGATCCCGGTGCGAGCCCGCATGGCGAAAGCGGCGGTTGTCGCATGGGAGGAACGGAACATGAACATGGTGGAAGCGAGACCCGTGAATGCGGATGTGCGCGAATTCCTGGACAAGTTCGACTTTAGTGCCTGCATGGTTTGCGGAACGTGTTCCAATGGGTGTCCCATTACCGGGACACCCGGCATGGAAGGATGGGATACCCGGAAGGTCATGCGCATGCTCTCCTACGGCATGGTCGAGGAGGTGACGGCTTCCAACTTCCCGTGGTTGTGCACCGGGTGCGGCAGATGCGCCTACTCCTGCCCCATGGGCATCGACATTCCCGCGGTCATGGCCCACATGAAGAGCCTGCGCCCGCGTGACAAGGTGCCCGGCTCCCTGCATCAGGGCATGCAGAACAACGTGGACAGTGGGAACAACCTGGCCATCGAAAAAGACGCCTACCTCGAAGGCATGGCCGAACTCGGCCTGGAACTCGCCGAAGAGTGTCCGGGTTTTTACGTGCCTGTGGACAAGCAGGACGCGAAAATCCTGTTTTTCCCCAATTCCAAGGAAGTGTACGGCGACTTCGAGGACCAGTACTGGTGGTGGAAGGTCTTTTATGCCGCCAGGGAGGACTGGACCGTGCCCTCGGAGGGATGGGAGGCGGTCGATTGGGCGCTGTTCACCGGCAACTATGCGGCCAACAAGTTCCTTGCCAAGCGCAAGATCGACTACATGCACCGGTTCAACATCGAGCGGATGATCATGCCCGATTGCGGCGGCGGGTCGTACGGCTGCCGGAAGGGCATGGAGACCTGCGTGGTTGAGGACCCGAACAATCAGGTGGGCTTCACCTATCTCTATGACTACCTCATGGGGATCATTCGCGACGGGCGCATCAAGCTCGACAAGTCGGTCAACGCGGGCAGGCGGTTCACGTGGCATGACTCCTGTAAGCATGGCCGCGAACTGGAACGCCACTTTGGCAAGGGTTTCTACGAGGAACCCCGCTGGATCATCCGGCAGTGTGTGGACGATTTCGTGGACATGACGCCCGGTCGTGGCCTGAATTACTGCTGCGGCGGGGGGGGCGGCATGTGGCCCATGCCGTTCGAGGACGAGTCGGCCCATCATGCCCGGTACAAGTACGACCAGATCAAACGTACCGGCGCGGACGTGGTGGTCGTGGGCTGTTCCAATTGCCGGGATCAGATCATGAAGCGGATTCCAAAATACTACACGGACTACAAGTACGAGGTGAAATACATCTGGCAGTTGGTGGCGGAGACCCTGATCCTGGAGCCGTGGGAGGAGAAGATGGTCGAGGAGGCCACCGCGCTGGCAGACGCCCAGTGGAAGACATTCGGGGTTGACCTGTCGGCAGTGGAGTATTGAACCTGCCGGTTTTCCGTTGCCCTTTGCCTTCGTGAGATGTGAAAGAAAAGCCTCGCAGTGTTGAATCGCTGCGAGGTTTTGTTTTCCCGATATGCGGCATCTTGCGTTTTTCGGGGGCGGGGCATAGTGTTTGCCCCCTTCCGTTTTTCATCGGAGAGGAGGCAAACCCCATGATCAGACCGAATCTCAGACAGACCATCGTTCTCGGAATCGTTATCTTTACCCTCTCTTTCGGGGGGATAGCGCTGCTGTCTCTTTCCAATATCAATCAATTGCAGCAGGAAGTGATCCTTGTTGAACGCACGGACGACCTGCGCAATCTGATTCTTGAAATCCGGCGGGAAGAGAAGAACTTCTTTCTGTATCACGACAGGGCCTTGTTCTCGGTCGGTCAGGACAATCTCAGCCAGGCGACCGCGACGCTCAAGGGCCTTGCAGAGGAAATTGCCGATCCGGTCGGCAGGCAACACGGGACCGATCTGGCTCAGGGTATCAAGAAATACGGAGAACTGCTCAAGCAATTCAATTCCGCGTCTTCCGACATAGGGGAAGACACCCCGGCGGGACACGCCCTGCGTGAAACGGGGCAGAGTCTGGTGGAGCATTCCAGGGCCGTTGCCGAGTTTGAACGGGAGAACATCCTGGATATCAACCGGAAGCTGCGCATGACCCTGATCGTTTCAATGGCGGTCATCGCCATTGTGGTCATCGCATTGGTGGGTTTTGTCTCCAAAAGTATTCTGGGGCCGTTGCGCAAGGTACAGGAGGCCACGCACCAGATCGCCCAGGGGACGTTCGTGCCGCTCGCGGTCAACAATGCGGATGATGAAATTCAGCAGGTGTTTGTTGCCCTGAATTCAATGGTCGACGAACTCAACAGAAGGCAGGTCCAGCTTGTGCAGGCGCAAAAGCTTTCCTCAATCGGAACACTGGCTTCCGGCATCGCCCACCAGTTGAACAACCCGCTCAACAATATTTCGACCTCGGCTCAGATCCTGGCTGAGGAGACCGCCGGGCAGAGTGAATTCGGGGACAAGATGATGGACAACATCATGCAGGAAACCATTCGGGCCCGTGATATCGTCAAAGGTCTCCTCGAATTCTCTCGGCACAAGGATTTTTCTCCTGCACCGAGCAACCTCAAGACAGTGCTTGAGAGTGCGGTCCGGCTGGTCTCCAGTCAGATCGGCCCTCGGATATCGCTCAAGATGCAGATCCCGGATGAAGTGGTCCTTTTTCTGGACAGGCAGCGTTTCCAGGAGGCGTTCATCAACCTGGTTATCAACGCCATTCAGGCCATCGGAGACAATGAGGGCACTATAGAAATCGGCACGTCGCAGGATGCCGACCACAAGATCATAACCATTTCGGATACGGGCACGGGGATGTCTCCCGACACGCTGCACCGCATATTCGATCCGTTTTTCTCCACCAAGGAAGTTGGTCAGGGGACCGGTCTCGGCCTGTACATCGTGTACGGGATCATAGAGGAGCATCGGGGTTCGATCCGGGTTGAAAGCGTGCAAGGGGAAGGGACGACCTTTTTCATCCGGCTTCCTCTCACGCCGGAGGGAATCGCATGACGGCCGCATCCATTCTGGTGGTGGAAGACGAGCGGATCGCCAGGGAAAATCTGACGCATGTCCTCGCCACGAGCGGACACAGGGTGACCCCCATGGCCTCTGCCGAAGAGGGGCTGCGTGAACTGGGCAAGCGGGAATACGATCTGGTCATCACCGATCTGATGCTTCCGGGCATGGACGGCATTCAGATGCTGGAACATGTTCGGGCTCAGTATCCCTCCACCCTGGTCATCGTGGTGACGGGCCATGCGACCGTTGCCAATGCGGTCAACGCGATGCAAAAGGGGGCGCATTCCTATATCGCCAAGCCCGTCAAGCTCGATGAACTCCGGCTTCAGGTCGAGCGGGCACTGGAGCAACACGCCCTTTCCGCCGAGGTCCTGCGCCTGAGAAAGATCATTGCCCAGGGCCAGAGCGATTTTCCCCTTGTGGGGCAGAGTGATGCCTTTGTTCAGCTCAAGAAAAGCGTCAAGCAACTGGCTCATATGAATTGCAATGTCCTCATCCAGGGGGAGACCGGGACCGGCAAGGAACTGGTGGCCCAGGGAATCCACCAGCTCAGTCAGCGGTCCGAGGAACGGTTCATGGCCATCAATTGCGGCACCTTCACTGCCGAGCTGATGGACAAGGAGCTGTTCGGCCATGAAAAGGAGGCCTTTACCGGTGCCAACCGGGGGCAGAAGGGGCTTCTTGAGGTGGCCGACGGCGGCACGGTGTTTTTTGACGAGATCGGGGAGTTGCCGTTGAACATGCAGGTCAAGCTGCTCCGGGTGCTCCAGGAGCGGACCTTCCTGCGGGTCGGCGGAACGCGGGAAATTCCCGTTGATATCCGCGTTGTGGCGGCCACCAATTGCGACTTGCGCGAGATGGTCGAGAAGGGCGAATTCCGTCAGGACCTCTACTACCGGCTGAACGTGGTCACGCTCCAGGCCCCGGCGTTGCGGGAGAACCGGGAAGACATACCCATCCTCATCGGCCATTTTTTGGAAAAGCACCGCCAGCCGGGGCAGACGGTCACGTCCATCGCGCAGGACACGCTGGATATACTGATGCGTTATTCGTTTCCCGGCAACGTGCGGGAGCTGGAAAATATCGTGCAGCGGGCACTGGCGCTGGGGCAGGGACAATCCTTCACCCCGGACCTGCTCCCCGATGAGATGGGCAGCATCAGGGCCGAAGCGCCGCTCCTCACCCTGGAGGATATGGAAAAGGGCCACATCCGCAAGGCGCTTGCCGCGTCAGGCGGGAACAAGACGCAGGCCGCCCGGCTTCTCGGGATAGACAGGGTTTCGCTCTGGAGAAAAATCAAGCGGTACCATTTGGAGTAGGCTCGTCGCACAGGGCAAGGCCCGCCGCCTCTGCCATGGTTGAGACAAAGCGGATATCCAGATCCCGCACGACCTCCTCCTCGATGGAGTCGACCCTCGAAGCGCATCCCTGCGGCAGGACGACAGTGGATATCCCGGCTGTCTGCGCCGCCATCAGCTTTTCTCGGATTCCGCCCACCGGCAGGACCTCCCCCAGCAACGACAGCTCTCCCGTGGAGGCAACGTTCTGTCGTACCGGGCGTCCCGTGAGCAGGGACAGGAGCGCAATGGTAATGGCCACGCCCGCAGACGGCCCTTCCTTGGACACCGCCCCGGCCGGAATGTGTACGTGGATGTCGGACATTTCGTAGAAGTTCGGATCAATGCCGTATTCCTCGGCATGACTGCGGATGTAGCTCAAGCCCGTTTGCGCCGATTCGCGCAGGACCTCGCCAAGGGACCCCGTGAGCAGCAATTGCTTGTTTCCCCGCATGCGGGCGGCCTCGACGAAAATTATCTCACCTCCGTTTTCCGTCCACACCAGACTGGTGGCCAGACCGACCTTCGGATTGGTCTGTGCCGTGGTCGAGGCGAACGGCGGCGCGCCCAATAGTTGGAGCACGGTGTCGGCATCCACCGTCATCTTGCCGCTTTCCCCCGAGGTGAGGATCTGTCTGGCCAGTTTTCGGCACAGGGAGGCCAGTTGCATCCGCAGTCCGCGCAGGCCTGCCTCACGGGTATATTCGGTGACGATCAAGGCCACGGCCTCTGGCGAGAGCGTGACCAACCGGTCGTCCAGGCCGTGCTGTTTGAGCTGGCCCGGCACCAGGAATTGCGAGGCGATCCGGATTTTTTCCTGCCGGGTATAGCCGGGGAATTCTATCACCTCCAAACGGTCGCGGAGCGGGGCGGGCAGGCGGTCCACGGCATTGGCCGTGCAGATGAACAGGGCGGCGGACAGATCAAACGGCAACCCCATGTAGTGGTCGACAAAGGCGGTGTTCTGTTCGGGATCGAGCATTTCGAGGAGTACAGAAGTGGCGTCGCCCTGGAAGTTCTGGATTGCCTTGTCCACTTCGTCGAGCATGATGACGGGATTTCTGGACCCCGTCTTCTGAATTCCTTGAAGGATGCGTCCGGGCATGGCGCCGACATAGGTTCGGCGGTGGCCGCGCAATTCCGCCTCATCTCGCAGACCGGCCAGGGAAAGCCGGAAAAATTTTCGGCCCATGGCCTCGGCAATGGCCTTGCCGATGGAGGTCTTGCCCATGCCGGGAGGGCCGGAAAAGCACAACACCGGGCCGCGCAGGTGTTGGGCGCGCAGGCTCTGTTCGAGCAATTCCGCCACATGTCGGCGGAGTTTGGTCAGGTTGACCGGCTTGCCGAGATATTGGTCCGCGCCCTGGCGCATGGCGGCCACAGCGGTTTTGACCGTGGCATAGCCGGTGAGCATGATGACTTTCACGTCCGGCCATCGCTGCCGCAGGACCTGCAACAGCTCCATTCCGTCCATGCCTTCCATCTTGAGGTCCGAGACCACGACGTCCGCAGGCTCCTTTTCCATGGCGGCGACCGCCTCAATGCCGTTGGCAACCGCCTCGACGTCGAAGCCTTCGGCCTCGAACACGATGGACAGGTTTTCCCAGGCGATGAGTTCGTCATCCACCAGCAGGATGCGGGCAGTGTGCTTGTCCCGGAGGTTCTTGACCGCAAGGAATTCCAGGATGCGGTCCTTGACCCGGCGTAGGCCGTAATGGCGCGCATTGAGCACCGCTTCGGCCCGAACAATGTCCAGGTCGTCCTTGGTCGTGGTGTTCCATGGAAGCGAGAGGATGAATTCCAGGTAGCTCAGGCCGATGGCATATTCGGGAGACGACGGTTCAAGCGTGTCCAGCCGGTCGCACTCCGACAGGGCCTCCTCAAGAATCTCCGGGGGAAGACCCGCTGACTCGGCCTTTTCTCGAAAGGACGCATGGGGAGTGAGCGGAGTCGGCGAAGGGGCAGCCTGTCGGGACAGCGCGTTTTCAGGTTCTGCCTGTTTCGGTGGAGATACGCTTTTTTTTTCGAACCAGCCCATGTGTCCGCCTTTCGCAAAGGTGACGGGAAAAGCGGCTTGTACCCTGCCTGACGGCGGACACTTCTCCCTTTATATTAGTATAAGATAGCATGCCGCATATCACTTGTTAAGGTTGCATGTTGCAACAATGAAGGCGATTCCCGCCAAACTTATCCCAAAGTAGAAATATTTTCTGCATTCCTGCCTTATTCATTTTTAACTGTTTATTATTGTTCATTGTTTTTATAAAAATGAAAGGGGTGAGTGATCGGTTGGCACCGTGGACACCGTGCTTTTGGACGGGAAAGCCGGGGCAACCATATATATAAGGTGTTGGTGTTGCGTTTTGCATCATTACTGTGTTGTCGGCATATCCACGAATGGCGCGGTGATGGGCTGCAAGGGCAACCACAGAGTGTTGCACTCTGCATCGTTTTGCTATTCCGAGCGTGGGGAAATTTTATATTTTACCATAATTTACAATGGCTTGTGTTGATAACAATTTTTGGCATGTGTTTTGATCTCTCTAACACCACAAGAGGCGGAAGCGCACTCTCGAACCTGCAACCCAGGAGTGAAATATGACCCTCTTCGGCGGAATGAGAAAAGTGGTGGACCGGCATTATGCGGCTCTGGCTACGAATAATTGCAACACATGTAGCGTCGGTACGTGGGTTGTCTGCCATGAGAACTATCTTTTGGAACAATCGGGAGGTTTTTCAATGAAAGCATTTTTCAAACGGTTCGCAGGCACCCGCAAGGAAGCAGTTGCTGTCTCCCCCACCCCCACCGTCGAAGCGGCGGTCCGTTGCGAACAGTCCGAGTGCAAAATACTTGTGGTTTGCAAAGGATACTCCTTTTCACGCGGGATCGCCGACTACGCCATAAGCATGGCCACCAAAACCCGCAGCTCACTGGTCGCGCTGAATCTTGACGAGTCCGGCCGTGACTTTGCCGGTTTCAGCCGTGAAGCAAAAAATAATATTGAATATTTTTCCTGCAAGGCTGTCGATGCCGGTCTCGCCTTCAGCCACGAGGTTCGCCAGGGCGACGAGGAAGCCGTTGTTGCCCAAATGCATGAGGAAGATCAGTTCCGCTACGTCATGGATGACTCCGCCGTTATCAGCAAGAGCCGGAGCAGTATTCCCGTCTACACCCGGGCCACGTTGCGCGCCAAATAGGACACCGTTCGCAACGTTCCGAATTCACGATTCAAGGATTTTACATGACCCCTGAAATTATTACGGTTATGGCCGTACTCGTGTTCGCTGTGCTCCTCTTCATTTTCGAGTGGGTTCGCGTTGATGTGGTTGGTCTCATCATGATGGTCCTCCTCCCCCTGCTGGGATTGGTGACGCCGCAACAAGCCATCAGCGGCTTGAGCAGCAATGCCGTGGTCTCAATCATCGCCGTCATCATCATCGGTGCCGGTCTCGACAAGACCGGCGTCATGAATTCCATGGCCCGGGTTATTCTGCGATTTTCCGGAAAAAGCGAATCGCGGATCATGACGCTCATCGCGGGCACGGTCGCCGTCATCTCCGGTTTCATGCAGAATATCGGTGCGGCCGCGCTCTTTCTGCCTGCGGCCAAACGTATCGGCAACCAGACCGGTGTCCCGATCAGCCGCCTGCTCATGCCCATGGGCTTCTGTGCCATCATCGGCGGCTGTCTGACCCTAGTCGGCTCAAGCCCGCTGATCCTGCTCAACGACCTGATGGTGGTGGGCGGCACCAAATATGAATCCTTCGGCATGTTCAGTGTCACGCCGATCGGTCTGGCTCTGGTCGCTGCCGCCCTGATTTACTTTATCCTTTTTGGTCGATTCATTCTCCCCAACCGGTCGGAGGAGGAAAGCTCCGGGCCCATGTCGTCCGTGCTGTCCGACACATACAACAACATCGGTTCGCTCTATGAACTGCATGTTCCCGAGGACTGGAAGAACGAAGCCACCCTGAAATCCCTGGATCTCAGGCCTATCTACTTTTGTACCCTGGTCGCCATTGCCCGCGACGGCGGGAAAAATCATATATTCGCTCCCACCCCGGAGGAAGTCATCCAGCCCGGCGACCACCTTGTCATGGTCGGACCGCAGGAATTCGCCGAACACATGGCCGATGACATGGGCTGGGCACTTCAGGCCGAACTGTCGACCTTTGCCGAGGAACTGTCTCCGAACAACGCGGGTATCATGGAAGGCATCGTGACGCCCCGGTCGGAGTTCATGGGCAAGACCATCGCCGATCTGCGCATCCGTGAACGGTTTCAGGTCTCGCCCCTGGCCATTTTTCGAGGCGACAAGATATTCGTCAGCGGACTGACCGACATCGTCATCAAGTCCGGCGACGCTTTGCTGCTGCATGGCCGATGGGAAATGTTCCACATGATCAAGGGGCTGCCCGACCTGGTCTTCACCGAATCGGTCAAGGGCGAGTTGCTGCGCACCGAAAAGGCGAAGGTCGCTCTCCTGTGGCTGGCGGTTTCCCTGACCCTGATCCTCGGGTTTCATATCCAGCTTTCCATCGCCCTGCTCACCGGAGCACTGGGCATGATCCTGACCAAGGTTCTGACCATCGACGAAGCCTACCAGTCCGTGGACTGGATGACGGTGTTTCTGCTCGGCGGCCTCATCCCCCTGGGCATGGCCTTCGAGAATACCGGTGCCGCCAAATACATTGCGGACACCATCATGGCGGCACTCGGTACGCCGTCCGCCGTGGTGCTGCTCACGGTCATCGGCATCCTGACCTCCTTCTTCACGTTGGTGGCCTCCAATGTCGGCGCGACAGTCCTGCTGGTGCCGTTGTCCATGAACATGGCGATCAATGCGGGCGTGGACCCGCGTGTGGCGGCCCTGACCGTGGCCGTGGCGGCGTCGAATACCTTTGTCCTGCCCACCCACCAGGTCAACGCGCTCATCATGCGTCCCGGAGGGTACCGTACCATTGACTATGTCAGAAGCGGCGCAGGCATGACCGTCATCTACATGGTCGTGATGATCGCTGCGTTGATGTTGCTTTACTAAAGCCGTTCAGGGTGCCGGGGACGTTTCCCGGCACCCGTTTTACTACACAGGGAAGCCTGTCCGAATCGACAAACACGAAACCTCATATTCCACTGATACGACGCCTCGGCACGGGGTGAACTCACCCGAATAGCTGCCGATCGGGGCGTGTTGTTCATGTTGGAGGAGACTGCAATGAAAACACCGTTGGCCAAGACCTTTGCTCAAACTTTTCTCGGGCGTGCTCCCGGATGGTACAAACTCGTCATTGTCTGCTTTCTCATCGCCAATCCCATCCTGATCGTGACGACCGGAACATTCGTGGCGGGTTGGGCCTTGATCGCCGAGTTCATTTTTACCCTGGCCATGGCGCTCAAGTGTTATCCGCTGCCTGCGGGCGGTCTGCTGGCAATCGAGGCCATCATCATGGGCATGACTTCGCCCGAGGTCGTCTACCACGAGGCCCTCAAGAATTTCGAAGTCATCCTCCTGCTGATCTTCATGGTGGCCGGTATCTACTTCATGAAGGATTTCCTGCAATTCACCTTTACCCGAATTCTGGTGCGCATCCGTTCCAAGAAAACCATTGCTCTCCTGTTCTGCCTGGCGGGCGCTTTCCTTTCCGCCTTTCTCGACGCACTGACGGTCACGGCGGTCATCATGGCCGTGGCCTATGGTTTTTACAATGTCTACCACCGTTTCGTGTCCGGGAAAGGGCAGGTTGACGCCCACGACCTAGGCTCGGACGACAGCGTCAAGGAAATGAATCGATCGGAGCTTCTGGAGTTCCGGGGTTTCTTGCGCAACCTCATGATGCACGGCGCGGTCGGCACGGCGCTGGGTGGCGTCTGCACCCTCGTGGGCGAGCCGCAGAACCTGTTGGTGGGCGGAGAGATGGGCTGGCACTTCATTCCGTTTTTCCTGCACGCCATGCCCGTGACCATGCCGGTCCTGGTGGTCGGGCTTCTGACCTGTCTCGCGGTGGAGCAGTTCAGTCTGTGCGGGTACGGGTACCAATTGCCCGGAAATATCCATTCTTTCCTGCTCGAAACGGCGATCAAGATGGAGGAAGCGCAGGGACCGCAAGGGCGGTTGAAACTCATCATCCAAGCGCTCACGGGGCTTTGGCTCATCGCTGCGTTGGCATTTCACCTGGCCGCAGTCGGTCTGATCGGTCTTTCGGTCATCATTCTGTTGACGGCCTTTACCGGCATCGTGGAGGAGCATCAGCTTGGCCAGGCCTTTGAGGAGGCCCTGCCGTTCACCGCGCTTCTGGTGGTTTTCTTCTCGATCGTGGCGGTCATCCACTCCCAGGAGCTTTTCACTCCCATCATCGAGTATGTCCTGAGTCTGAAGGGCCAGAACCAGTTGGTGGCCTACTACGCCGCCAATGGCATTCTCTCGTCCATTTCCGACAATGTGTTCGTGGCCACGGTCTACATTTCGGAGACCAAGCTGCATTTCATCCATCTTCTGGATGCCATTACCGGGATCGGCATGAGCGGCCAGGATCTCATGGCCAAATTGACGGACGCCCATGTTGCGCGAGCCGATGTTCTCGCAACCCTTCCGCACAATGTTGCAATCCACGTACAAGAGACGATGGAGCACTTCGACAAACTGGCCGTTGCCATCAATACCGGGACCAATATCCCGTCGGTGGCCACTCCGAACGGTCAGGCGGCCTTCCTCTTCCTGCTGACGAGTGCTCTCGCCCCTGTCATCCGTCTCTCGTACGGGAGAATGGTCATGCTGGCACTGCCCTACACCATCACCATGTCCCTGACCGGACTTGCGGCAGTGTACGTGTTCCTGTAGACACCACAGCGTCATCATTCAATATGAAGGGCCCCCGAGATGTGATCTCGGGGGCCCTTCTTTTTGTGTCTTCTCTAGGGAAGTTTCCGGGCGGAAGGGAGGATGTCCCTGGCCGCCGGATTCACGCTCTTCCCGTCACCGGTTGAGGAGACGAGGGAGGTGATTGGGTGAATCGAAAAAGCCTACCAGCGGGGACGTTCTTCGCGGGGCTTGGCGATGTTGACTTTGATGTTGCGGCCGCCGAGGTCCTTGCCGTCGAAGTTGGCGATGACGTCGTTGGCGCCATTGTCGTCCATTTCCACGAAGCCGAAGCCACGGGGACGACCGGTTTCACGGTCTTCGATCAGCTTGACGGAGATAACTTCGCCATAGGCTTCAAAGGCGGTACGGATGTCACTTTCGGTCGTGGTCCACGAGAGATTGCCGACGTATAGATTCTTGGACATTAGATGCTCCTGTTTGGATAATTCCGGTTTGCTGCATTCACTCCGGAATGGAGTCTGCAATCGTTGTGTTGTGTTGTTTTCATTTGATTGTTGCCTGCCGCCCAGATCCGGACTCGTCGAAACGAGGCCGGGCAAATCCGGGCAGCGAAATAAGTTTTCGGGTTATGCCGCAGCCCTGCGTCCGGAGCCGGACCTGCGTCTTCCGGGGCGGAGACACGCTTATCCGTGCGTTGCGGCTGCTGTTTGGGCATGTTTTCCCGAGCGCCGCGGGGGGCCGTGTTAAAGCCTCCGACGGTGCATTGTTCGATTTTGATCCGCAGGAGCCGCTCAAGAGCCCGCACCTGCGTTTGGTCATCCTGGGTCACCAGGCTGACCGCGTTTCCTGACCGGCCTGCCCTGCCGGTCCGCCCAATGCGGTGGGTGTACGTCTCAACCGTGTCCGGCATGTCAAAGTTGATGACGTGGGATATGCGGTCGCAGTCGATGCCACGGGCGGCGATGTCCGTCGCAACCATGATGTTGAACTGCCGTTGCGGAATCCGTCCAGTGCCCGTTGGCGTTGGCCCTGGCTCATGTTCCCTTGCAGAAACGTGCTGTTGTATCCGCTGTTGCTCAGTTTTCGCGACAGGTTTTTTGCCTTGTGCTTGGTGCGGGTGAAGATGAGCACGCTTTCATGCTCTGCCCTGGCAAGGAGGTTCTCCAACATTTCATTCTTGCGGGCGGTATGCGTCGCATAGAAGGAGTGGGTCACGCTCGCGACCGGGGAGGTGTTGGCAACCTGGACGGTCTTGGGGCTGACGAGAATCCGGTTTGCAAGCTTGCGGATGTCGTCGGGCATGGTTGCCGAGAAGAGAAGGTTTTGCCGTTTTTGCGGAAGTCGGGCGATGACTCGCTTGATGTCCGGCATGAATCCCATGTCGAGCATCCGGTCCGCTTCGTCGAGCACCAGGGTGTCGATGGCGTTGAGGTTGACAGAGCCGTTGGCGAGAAGACGGACAAGCCGTCCGGGACAGGCCACGATGATATGGGAATGGCTGAAAGCCTTGATCTGCGGAGCCATGCCGACTCCGCCGATGACCACGGCGCTGCGCATGCCCGTCTGCTTTCCGAGGGAAATGAAGTTTTCGTGAATCTGCAATGCCAGTTCGCGGGTAGGGGGCCAGGAT
Source organism: uncultured Pseudodesulfovibrio sp. (assembly GCA_963662475.2). Lineage (GTDB taxonomy): Bacteria > Desulfobacterota > Desulfovibrionia > Desulfovibrionales > Desulfovibrionaceae > Pseudodesulfovibrio. The sequence continues at coordinate 65,380 of CAXXUE010000037.1, read as the reverse complement.
CAGGACACTGGGTGCGCCCTTTGCGGCCTTGCGGGCGAGAAGGCGTTGCAGGATGGGCAGGGCGAATGCAGCGGTCTTGCCGGTGCCGGTTTCTGCCAGGCCCATGACGTCATGGCCTTGAAGGACAAGGGGAATAGCCTGGTTCTGGATAGGGGTGGGCGTTACATACCCACAAGACTTGATTCCGGCGACAATGCACCGGTCAAAAGAAAAAGAGGAAAAAGTCATATAAACCTTGGGTCAAAAGAAATGTTGGCGACGGCGCGCGACAGCGGTCGGTTCCGGCATTACCGGGTATATTAGGGGTGGCTCTGGTACGTGGAGTAAATCTTGCTTCGTCTGATGTGGAACGTAAGTACCCGAATGAGGGTAAGAAGTATTCGTGCGTCCAGTCACGCTGAGTTGCTGCCCGTATGAACCTTTGTTTGGGTAAAGTAAAGCATTATTATCATTTCCCCCATCTTTTTTTCGAGCGGGTTTTTCTTGGCCCGGTTTGAAGCCTGATAGCCTGCCGATTCCAAGTCGGTAATTGGATTCATGGGCAGTCAGGAGGAAGGATTGCGCATAGCGCATTCCTTTTGGCAAGTCCCGTTTCCCGGAAAGGATGAGAAAGGCCTCACGGCGAGTTGTGTGCCGTGAGGCCTTGTCATTCTGTGACGTTGTAAAGCGGATGCCAAGCCCGTGGGCCTACGCGGCTAACTCCACTTTATCAGGCGGGTATCATATTTGTTTGCGAGTCCGGAGTGTGTCGGTATGACCCTGACGCCGTACCGGATCGGTCCTGAAGTGGTGGGAGTGTACTCCACCCGGAATTCAAGCGTGTTCCCTTCCGTATGCTTCAGCGTCATGGGGACGCAGTCCACGATGCGTTCTTCGTCCGGGGTTGCTGCCACCAGCTCGGCGAGGACTTCTTCATCAAGGAGTTGGCCCTTGTCCACGGTCGCCTTGATCACCAATTGGTTGCCCAGCTTGAAGATGTCGCCGTGGATACCTTCCACTCCGACCTCCTTGATCGTGACCGTGGAGAAACGGCCGGGAATACGTTTGCGCCATTCGCCTATTTCCTGTGACAGGGTGTAGTTCTTCTTGTTGCGGCGGTCGGACAGTTGGATGGCCGGCAGGTACATCTCCGCGATATAGTCACGTACCATGCGGTGGGTGCCGTATTGCCGGAATGCCGTTTTCATGGATTCTTTCATTCGACCGAGCCAGGCATGGGGAACGCCGTCCCCGCCTCGATCGTAGAATTCGGGAACGACCTGGGCCGCCAGGGTGGCATAGAGATTCTCGGCGTCCACGATATCCTGGTTGACCTGGTTTTCGTAGACCAGTCCGCTGCCCACGGCCCAGCCGTTCTTTTCGTCAAACGCCTCGTCCCACCAGCCGTCGAGGATGGAGCAGTTGGGCACGCCGTTGGCCGCAGCCTTCATGCCGCTGGTGCCGCTGGCCTCCATGAGCCGGATGGGATTGTTGAGCCAGACGTCCGCGCCGGACACGAGCAGGCGGGCCAGCCGGATGTCGTAGCTTTCCAAGAAGATGACCCGGCCCAGGAAATCGTCCTGTTTGGCCAGCCGACAGATGAGGTTGATGTAGTTCGCGCCGATGGTGTCCGCCGGGTGTGCCTTGCCTGCGAAGATGATATTCACCGGCTTGTCCGGGTTGCACAATATCTCATTGATCCGTTGCAGGTCGTGGAAGAGGAGGGTGGGGCGCTTGTACGCGGTGCAGCGTCGGGCGAAGCACAGGGTCAGGTGGTCCGGATTGAGGGTGCCCAGGAATGTGTTCAGGCGGTTGGGCGGTTCTCCTTCCCGTGTCCATTGTGCGGTGATGGAGCGGCGCACTTCGTCGTAGAGGCCGGTGTTTTCAAGGCTACGTGCGTATCCCACAATCGGCGGTCGTCAACGGCTTCCAGGGCAAGTCCCAGTCATTATCGTCGATCAGGGCCTGGTGGACGGACAGGCCGCAGGAATCCTCTATGTCGTGCCGCATGCGTTCGTTCCAGCCAGGAGGTGATGTGTACCCCGTTGGTGACGTGACCCACCGGGATTTCGCCGAGGATGAATCCCCGCCACAGGTCCATCCACATGCGCCGAGATACGTCGCCGTGCAAGCGGCTGACGCCGTTTCGGATGCAGGAGAGTTGCAGGGCCAGCAACGGTCCATGTTCAGGTGGTCCGCCTCTTCGGCGTAGATGTGCCCCAGATTCCACAGCGCGTCCCAGGGCACGCCCATTTCATTGGCGTAGCCACGGAAATAGTTTTCCCACCAGGGATTTCTCGAACCGTTCATTGCCCGCCGGGACCGGGCGTGTGCATGGTGAAGACCGTGGAACCGCGCACGACCTCCTTGGCTGCGGCAAAGTCCAGGCCGTTGATGAGCATCAGTTGGCGGATGCGTTCGAAGAGCAGGAATGCCGAGTGTCCCTCGTTGAGATGGTAGAGGGCCGGTTCGACCCCCAGCGCCTTGAACAGACGGACGCCTCCGACGCCCAGGATGATCTCCTGTTCGATGCGGCCCTTGGAGGTTGGCTCGTACAGGCGGGCCGAAATGTCCCGGTCGGTCCGGGAGTTTTCGACCACGTCGGTGTCGAGCAGGTAGAGCTTGGCCCTGCCGACGTGGACTTCCCATATCTGGGCGAAAACGGTCCTGCCCGGCAGATCCACGGCTACCAGGGTTTTTTTCGGTTTCACCGTCGTGCAGCGGGGTGATGGGCATGGCCGCGAAATTGTTTTCCGGGTATTCCGCCACCTGATCGCCGTTGCCGTTGATCTTTTGGTGGAAATAGCCGTTCTTGTAGAGCAGCGATATGCCGACGAAAGGCAGGTTGAGATCGCTGGCCGCCTTGATGTGGTCGCCCGCAAGCAGCCCCAGGCCGCCGGAGTAGATGGGGATGGACTCGTGCAGGCCGAATTCCATGGAGAAGTAGGATATCGGGTTCTTCCAGGTGATACCCTGGATGTCGGCGTTGTCGCGTTCCCGCATGTAGGCGTCGAACCGTTCGAGCACGCTGGTGAAACGGGGCCATGAATTCGATGTCATCGGCGAGTTGGTTGAGTCGGTCACGGTCCATGGTGTCCAGAAAGAGGACCGGATTGTGGCCGCATTGGTGCCATTTGTCTTCGTCCATCCACTCGAAGAGATCCTGGGAATCACGATGCCAGACCCACCAGAGATTGTTGGCCAGTTCGCGGAATCGGGCCAGGGTCGGAGGCAGTTCCGTTACCACGGTGAAGGTGCGCAACCTCGGCTGAGTGGTGTTGACGCCGGTAAAGGATATCTCCCGCCCCGGTGCGTCCGACATGCGCTGGACCCCGGCGATGCGCTCGGTCCGGGTGGTTGCCGCGTGTTCGTATGCCTCCAGATAGCGCGAATAGAATTTTTCCCAGGTGGCTTCTTCGGCTATCCGGCGTGCCTCGGCACTGCGGGTCGTCCGTTCCTCTTCTGACCATGCGCTGAAGTCGCAGAGGAAGTCCGTCAAATGTTTCCGGGCAGTTTCGTAGTCGTCTTCGAGCCGATTGAGAACCTGCACGCCGGGGTGCCCGTCGGGGTGTTTTCCCATGACCCACTGGCCAAAGCCCGCCCGGTCCGAAGTGACGGTGGGCACGGCAAAGGCGGCACTCTCCATGGGGGTGTATCCCCAGGGTTCGTAGAAGGAGGGAAAGACGGTCAGGTCCATGCCCACCAGGGCATCGTAGTATTCCAGGTTGAGGACGCCGTCGTTGCCGTCCAGGTAGACGGGGATGAAGATGACACAGCATCGATTTTCAGGCGCGTTGTTGAGGCGCCGCTCCCGGCATTTGGAGACCACCGGGTCGTGATCGGCATCCCCCAAGTGGTGGGTGGCTATGCCCGCATATTTTTCGATGTCGTATCGCTCCTGCTTCAACCGCCTGCGTGCCTCGTCGCTGAAACCGGCATAGCCGCAGGAGACCAGGAGAAAGGTGACCACGGTGGTCGTTTCGTCCGTTTTGTCCAGGTTTTGTTCCAGGTCGGCCATGGCGTCGAGGAGCAGGTCGATGCCCTTGTTGTGGAATTCATACCGACCGCTTGTGGCGACCAGGAGGGTTTTTCCCGGATCGAGTTTTCGATCCAGAAACCGGGAGGCGAGATTCAGCAATTGTTTTCGGGATGTCTTGTGGCTTTTGGCCACGGCGGTCGGTTCGGCGAATCCTTCGAGATTGAATCCGTTGACTGTGACCACGGCGGGATTGGTGCCCAGCAGGTTCGAGGCCTCTTTCCGGGTGATGTTGGAGACCGTGGTGAAGCAGTCCGCTTCACGGGCCGAGACAGACTCCATGGAGTGTTTTGCCGTTACGCCGAAGACCTTGGCCTCCTGCGAAGGTTCGATCTCCTCCAACTGTTCATAGATATCGATGCCCGCGCCTGACATGGCGCGGCCCAGCATGGTGGCATGGGTGGTGAGCACGGTGATGACGCCCGGAGCGTGTTTCTTGAGGAAGAGTACTCCCGCGCCGGACATCCATTCGTGGAAGTGGGCATAGACATCGGCCAGGTTCTCCACGTCGTCGTATACTTCCTTGATGACCATGCCAGCGGCCGTGCTGAACAGGACTGGTTCGATGTAGTCCCATCCCCCGGCCATGGAATCCACGCCGAAGTCGTTCCAGAGCTGGAAGAGCAGCTTGTCATGATTCTTGAATGTGCTCTGGAAGTCGATGAGCAGCACCCAAGGTTTTCCGGGGATGGCCCATATTCCCATGGTGGCGTTAATGCCTTTGGCCTTCAGCCTCTCAAGCGCGGGGACTATATCCTTGGGAGGAGCGCAGGGTTCAAATCCGGGGTTGCGATCAAGGAGTGGCCCTATGACAACGTATCGTTCGTCAAAGGCGGCAATGGCTTGCGTTGCCTTGCTGCTGATGACGGTATGGATGCCGCCCACCTTGTTGCAGACTTCCCACGAAACTTCGAAAAGCCAACTGATATCCATGCAAATTCTCCTGTCAATTGGTGCCAAGGGCTTGGTTTATCTTGAGCGTAAGGTCGTTGAGGACATTCATGTAGGTGATGAACGCCTGGTGCGGGGTCTCGTAGGGGTTGAAGTACTTGTGCACGTCGCCGTCGGAAAACCACTTGGTGCACATGTAGTAGAAATGGTCGCTGGTCAGCAGTTCTCTCCAGGTGGCGATGAGGTCATCATCCCCGGTGGCGAGGACTTTGTCCTCCAGCGCGTAGGCCAGTTCCGCCGCCTGATCCTGCATGGGATTGCCGAGCCAGGCCGTGACGTCACGTTCCAGGTCGGCCCAGGAGGTGAAATAGGGGACGTCGAGCTGGGCCATGGGGTCCAGGTTCGCCGCCGCCTCCGCCGGAGTTCGAAAGGCGAAGTCGCCGCGCGAGAGGATGCTTGCGGGCAGAGAGCGGAAGAATTGAAAAATGCCCGTGTCTTCCCACTGGTGCTCGCCGATGGTCTCATAGTCCATGAACAGGTTGACCACCTCACCGCTTCCGGCCACGGCGTGCACCCAACGTGAGAATTTGTCCGTGGTCACCGGCCACTCGTTCCAGCCCTGGTCGGAGAAGCGGAAAGCCACGTCGTCCGAGAGGCGGTAGTTCTTGAGCATGGCCTTGAGCTTGGAGCATCCTGCAGGTTGGTAGATGAAATTGGGCGAGCGCCAGCCCAATACCTGGTCAGCCCCTTCGGCCAGGATGACCTTGTAGCCCATTTTCTCGATTTCGAGTGCCAGATCGTTGTTGTAAATGAGCTCGGTGTTTCGGAAAGTCACCGGTTTGGAACCGAAGAATTCTTCGAGAATTCGGCCATGCATCAGCACTTGCCGCCGGAATTCCTTTTGGGAAAAGAGAAAGGCCAGCGAGTGGTAGTGGGTTTCGCCGATGAACTCCACGCAGCCGGTGTCAGCCAGTTCCCGGAAGGAGTCGAGTACTTCCGGGCAATATTCCTGAAATTGCTCCAAGGCCACGCCGGTGATGGCGTAGGAGATACGGAAGTCGCCCTTGAATGCCTCGATCAGGTCGAGCATCATCCGGTTTGTGGGCAGGTAGCACTTGTCCGCCACCTTGCGCATGATCTCACGGTTGGCGGTTTCATCACGGTAGTGGTGGCTGCGCCCGATGTCGAAGAAAGAGTGCCTTGGGTCGAGGCGCATGGGCTGGTGGACCTGGAAATAGAAGCAGACCGAGATCATGCCGCACCTCCGGCGAGTTGGCGGTATACGGCGAGGACTTTTTCCGCCGCCTGATCCCACTGGACCTTCTTGAGTGTCTCTCTGCCGCGTTTGACAAGTGTCTTGGCCCGTTTTCCGTTCCCCAGGATGTCGAGTATCTCGAATGCCAGCCGGTCCACGTCCCAGAAGTCGATCTTGACTGCCTCGTCCAGGATTTCGGCAACGCCGGATTGCTTGGAGACGATGGATGGTACGTCGAAGACCATGGCTTCCAGGGGGGTGATGCCAAAGGGTTCGGACACACTGGGCATGACGTAGAGGTCGCTCATGGCGTAGATGCGTTCCACGTCGGCCCCGCGCACGAAGCCGAGGAAATGGAATCGGTCGGCCATGCGCAGCTCGGCCATGCGTTCCACCATGCGGGGAAACATGTCGCCCGATCCGGCCATGGCGAAACGGATGTTCGGATTTTTCTCAAGCACCTTGGCCGCGGCTTCCACGAAATAGTCGGGTCCCTTCTGGAAGGTGATGCGTCCCAGGAAGAGGACCAGCTTTTCCTTGAAAGGTTTTTCGATGCGCAATTGTTCCAACTTGCGTTCCTTGGACACGGCGTTGTGCACCACCGTGATCTTGTCCGGGTCGATGGAGTACCGGTTGACAATGGTTTCCTTGGTGAAGTGGCTGACCGCGATGATGCGGTCTGCCGCCTCGAATCCGGCCCGCTCGATATCATAGACCTTCTGGTTGACGTGCTCGCCGCTGCGGTCGAACTCCAGGGCGTGGGCATGGACCACCAGGGGTTTGCCCGATATCTGTTTGGCCTCGATCCCGGCCGGGGCCGTCATCCAGTCGTGGGCGTGGATGACGTCGAAATTCTCCTGGGCGGCCACATGGCCGGCCACCAGGCTGTAGCGGACGATCTCGGCCATGAGGTTGTCCCCATAGCCGCCGGAGAAGTCGCTGCCCATCTGGCCGAGGATGGTTTCATTGGTGATGATATCCTGCTTCTCCAGAATGGCGCGGTATTCCTTTTCCGTGAGGTAGGGGCGAAGGGGCGAGAGCACCTCCAGTACGGAGATGTGCTCCCGGAGTTCCAGGATCTGCCTGATGCCGACCTTGGCCTGGACGCGGTTGGCGCCCATGAGTGTCAGGTGTTTGCCTTCCTCGTTGGAGTCCAGGCGGGGCAATACGAAGAGAATGTCGGTCCCGAGATGGGCCAGTCCTTTGGTCAGGCCGAGACAGGCCGTTCCCAGGCCGCCGGAGATGTATGGCGGGAATTCCCACCCAAACATGAGTACGCGCATTATTTTTTATCTCCCAAGAGCTTGTTGAGGCGGATGGCCTCGGCCACACTCCAGGCCTGGGCAATGGTGCCCCTGGGCAGGTGTGGGGGGTTGCCGGTATACAGTTCCGGGATGGAGGCGATGCCGAAGTTGTCGGGGAACGACCGGAGGATCGGTTTGAAGTATTTGCGCAGGAACGCCTTGGCTCCACTCTTGTCCTCTGCCTGTCGCAGCAGGGCCTCGCCAAAGTGTCCGGCCAGCCATGGCCAGACCATGCCCTGGTGGTATGCGGAATCCCTGGCATTGGAGTCGCCCCGGTAAAAGGGTGAATAGAGCGGGTTCCTCGGCGACAGGGTGCGCAGACCATACGGGGTCAGCAGGTGCGCCTGCACTACGCTGACGATAGACCGCATCTGCCCCTTGTCGAGCATGGTATGGGGCAGGGATATGGCAAAGACCTGATTGGGACGGATGGCGTGGTCCTGGCCGTGTTGGTTGACCACGTCGCTCAGGCAGTTGTCGTCGTGATTCCAGAAACGGTCGACGAAGTTGGCGGCCAGCTTGTCAGCCGCTTGCCCGGCCCGCTCGGTCAGTTCGTCTTTCTCGTCCGTCAGTTCGAGGAAAAATCGAAGGGCGTTGTACCACAGGGCGTTGATTTCCACGGCCGCCCCGTGGCGAGGTGTGACCGGCCTGCCGTAGGCTTGGGCGTCCATCCAGGTCAGTTGCGTGTCCTCGTTGCCCGCATAGAGCAGGCCGTCGTCGCTGATGCCGCACAAGGGCACGCGGTTGTCCAGGTGGGCCGAAACGATGGAGCGCAGGGCCGGATAGATCTTGTCCATGACGAAACGCTTGCTCCCCTTGGCCTTGAGGTATTCCTGCACCGCCCAGAAGAGCCATAGGGAGGCGTCGATGGAGTTGTAGGCCAGGTGGTCCGACCGTTGGTCGAGGTAGTTCGGAAGCAGTCCGTTTTTTTCAAGCCCGGCGTAAGCGGCCAGGACTTCCTCGCCGAACGCCCTGCGCCCGGCATGGAAGGTCAGGCCCGGCAGGGCAATCATGGTGTCGCGGCCCCACTCGCCGAACCAATGGTATCCGGCCACAACCGAGGCAAAATTAGAACTGTTGCGAATCAGGAACTGATCCGAGTAATATTTGAGCCAGCGGACTGTTTTGCTGCGGTCCTTGCACGCGGCAAAGGCGGTCTCGCGGCGCTCGATTTCCTTTTTGCGCATCCGTTCGAGGTTGCCCAGCGGTTCGGTCGATGCGGCAAAGATGATCGGCTTGTTCTTTTGCAGGCACGTCTCAAACATGCCCGGGCAAAACAGGTCTTCCTGGTAGTCGAAACCCCTGGCCCGCTCCATGAGATACTCCACGTTGAAGGCCCATTTCGGGCCGGGAAAGAATTCGGAGGTTCTGTTCGTCCCCATGTAGAGAGGCGGCATGCCTTCGTATGGCTGTATCTTGCGGCCGTTCTTCTCCGGGTAGGACTTGGGACTCAGGAACATGTTTTCCCTGGTCAGCGAGTGGATGTCCCGGAATGCCAGCATGGGCCGGATGCGGAGGTCGGGTTTGACCTTGCCTTCCAACAGTTCGTAGCAGAGCAGTATGGTGTTTTTGCCGTGCACCATCATCATGGATTTTTTGATGAGTGCGTCGCCGATCCGGTACGTAATAGAAGGGTACAGCCCCTGTTCGAATTGCTCCACGAACTGATGGCCGGTGGGGTAGTAGACGCCGGGATACTTGCTGGTGGAAAGCTTGAATTCCTTTCCTTCGTGAATCAGTGAGGTCTCGACCTTGGACAGCAGGACGAACTTGCCCCGAGGCTCCTTCAGGGAGGCCACGAGGAGTCCGTGGTATTTGCGGGTGTGGCAATTGATGACCGTGCTTGAGGCGTAGCCGCCGATACCGTTGGTATCAAGCCATTCTTTTCGGGTTGCCGCTTCGGTATTGATGTTTTCGTCTCTGAGAATTCGAATCATGATCTACCACCAATGATTGAAAAATATCAGTAGAAATGTGTGGGGGAAGGAGCTTCCCTATCTTTGATTTAGATATAACCTAAATCGAGCGGAGGGGTCTCATTGAAGCCTTCCTCGGCAGAAACCGGAAGAAGATTGACTCCAAAAATGGTGCGAATGGGGACAGCTTGATCGCTGAAGCGTGAAAATGCCACTCGTTTCGGTTGTGATACCAGATTTTTCAGGAAATTGGACGCACCTCTCCCATCGCTGGACATGGAGCGGGGCGTTCAGATCAGGTCCAGACGAATTTTGGAGCGCTCAGGCAGCGCTCCCACAGTTCTTTGAAACGCAACGATTCCATGGCGATCGCCGTGACCTTGAGTACGGTTTTGCCAGCATGGGACACCACCTTGGCGGCGACGTCCACCAAGGTGCGACGCAGTGTGGTCGGGAAAGACTTGACCGGTACCACCGGCTCACTCACATCTTCCTTGAACGCTTCAAACAGGAAGAAGCCGAGGAGCATGGTGTAATAGAAGGCGGCGTTGGGCACGAAGCGCTGGAACGGCAACTCCTCGAATCCGAAATCCTTGAACGCCCTGTGCACCAGTTCGTCCGCGCCCCGCTGGTGGTAGGAGTGGATGATGGCATCGGTTTCGGCCATGAACGCGAGGCCAGCCTCCTGCAATTGCTGATCCACGACACTATCCATGCCAAGGTTGGTGTAGACGATGGTGCCTGGTCTTGATCCGGGTAGCAGGAACTGCTTCTCTTCCAGTAAAGGTCGCCAAAAGATGGTCCTGAAGGACTTTTCCCAGGACTTGCGGCGGTCGCAGAACTCGTAGCACTGCCAGACATCCTCATCGGTTTTGCCGAAGTGATGCTGAAAGGCGGTTTCGGGAAGTGCCCCAATCATGGCCTTGATGTCGCTATAGAACTTGCCTGCGCAGATGAAACCGATATCCAGCCGCTCCATCTCGTCGAAGAGCTCCTGGTCGAAGAATCCGGAGTCCATGCGAATGATGATGGGTACGGTCTTGCTGTAGCGGGTACGGATCATGCGCACCACGTGACGGATCATCTTCGGGGCTGAGTCGCCGTTGAGAGAGTGTTTGTCGCCGCCACGGAACACGGCGTCTATAATGTAGCGGCCCCAGGTCATCTGGAGAGGCTGAAAGCCCAGAACCTTCTTGTAGGTGGGCTTGACGCCGTGACGCTTCGGCGCTTGGTCGTTATCCATGACCATGGTGTCGATGTTCAGTTCGATCACTTCTGGGCTGGTCATGCTGAGTCGCCAAAGGAAGAGTTGCTGCAACAGACGGCGAAAAAGATAGGTCCGTTGTGCGGAGAATGATTGGTAGAACCGCTTGACGGTGTGCGATGAGGCCATGCTCTTGATGTCTGTTTCGATGGCAGCCGCGTAGCCCGGATCTTTGGTCAGGACATCAAAGTGGGCCAAGTGACGGCTGGTGCCGTCAAAGAGGAAGCAGAGCACCTGCTTGAAAAGTTCATCGATGGGCGTGCCCTTGGGGTTCTTGCGCATGGAGCCGAAAAGGCGGTTGATGTGGGGGAAAAGACCAATGCCACGAATGTAGCGAGCAAAGAGGTTGAGCCCGGCCCGGCTTGTCAGACAGTCGTTCGTGACTTGGACATCGTCGATGAATTTTGCTTTGGTTCTCTTTGAGTTGGACATCCAGCCCTCCACCAAATGGGTGAAACGTTCATGACGTAGTGACTGGATGTGATTGTAAACAAAAACAAGGTGATATGCCAGCTTTGATGTTGTGTCAGGCTGGAGAATCGCTCAGATTAGGTATAAAAATGCCACTAGTTGCAAGTGAAAAAGTGAAAGGGAATGTTATTATTTGGGTGTGGGAGTTGCGAAGAGGCAATGCCGCCAACCAGGGAGGGGTTTCAAACCGGGGTGCGGGAGGTTGAAACCGTGTCGAGGAGAGGGAGTGTGTGCGCCGTGTTGCCAGCATTTTCCCGAGTGGGACGGGCCGGGGGGACGCAACTTTTCGGTCTCGCGTATGTCACGTGTATTCCTATTTGCGTGACGGTGTTGCCTTGCCCTTGCCCAGGCAGTACATGGCAACATTGAAATAGTAATGAAAATCGGAAGGAAATTGTTCTTTACCCTCTGTTTGTTACACCTCAATCGCTCCGTCGTGTTTTTTCTGGACAGGCTCAGGTTATGCCTTCTTTCGGAAAACGCCCACGTCTGACACGCCATTGCAAGGAGTTTTACCAATGATTACTCGCAGAAAATTCATCTCCATGAGCGGACGGGGACTGGCTTTGCTTCCCTTCCTGCCGGTCGCCCAAGCCATTGCCGGAAGCCCGTCGCCATTTGTTCTCGCCGGCCCGCCCGCGCCCTTGAGCCTTCCTTTGGCCCGTCTGGCAAAAGTTCCCGAGATGATGGCCAAGATTCCCGGTTTGGAAATGAAGCAGTGGCGCAGCCCGGATATCATGCGTGCCTGGATGATTTCGGGCGAGGCGCAGGTGACGGCCGCTCCTTCCAACGCCGCTGCCATCCTCTACAACAAGGGGCTTCCCGTGCGGCTTCTGGATGTGAACAACGGCGGCATCCTCAGCCTGCTCACCCGTGACCCTGCCATCAAGAAATTCACGGATATCAAAGGGAAGAACATTCTTCTTTTCTTCCGGGGAGATATCCCGGACGTGATCACGCGGTTTCTCGCAACAAAACAGGGAATCGACCTGGATAAGGATACTACCGTTTCCTATGTGGCGTCTCCTTTCGAAGGGTTGCAGATGCTGCTTTCCAAACGTGCCGACACGGTCCTGCTGCCCGAGCCTGCGGCCACGGCGGCCCTGCTCAAGGGCAAGGCAGAGGGCATGGAATTCAGACGCATCGTCATTCAGGATGTATGGGAGCAGGTGACCGGCAGCACATTGCCCCTGCCTCTTGGTGGAACCCTGTGCCAGGCCTCCCTGGTGGAGGAGCACCCGGACATCGTGGACGCGTTGCAAATCGGCATCGGCCAGGCCGTGGAGTGGATCAACCAGCACCCGGCAGAGGCCGCTCAGGCGTATGCCGGATTCTTCGGACTCAAGGCCCCGGTGCTGCAAAAGTCCCTGGAGGCTTTTCCCATTTGCCGTCTCCCGGTCAAGGCGGCGAGAAAGGATCTGGAATTCTATTATACGACCCTCATGGAAATAAATCCCAAGCTGGTTGGAGGCAAACTGCCGGACAGTGCTTTTTACCTCGGATAGACGGCGGGTATCCTCATGCCACGGCCTCTCACCACAGAATGGCGCGGATGGCGCGATTTCTGGCACCCCGTGTTGGGAATCGCCCTTTTCCTCGGCCTGTGGTGGGTGGGGAGTGCCTATTACGGCTCGTTCATCCTGCCTTCACCCCTGGAGGCTTGCACGGCGCTCTGGCGGCTGATTCTGGAAGGCGACGCGATCACGGCCGCGCTTATCACGGCCGGGCGTGCCCTGGGAGGATTTGCCATTGCGGGGTTGATCGGCAGCGGGGTCGGTATTCTTGCCGGGCTTCGGCCCGGTCTGGCCCAGACGCTCAAGCCGGTGGCCACCATGCTGCTTGGCATTCCCCCCATAGCCTGGATCGTGCTGGCGCTGCTCTGGTTCGGCACCACCGGGCTTACCCCTCTGTTCACGGTGGTGGTGACCACCCTGCCCATCACCTTTGCCGTGGCCGTTGAAGGGGCACGTACCCGTGACAATGGGCTGGAGGACATGGCCCGCTCCTTCAATACGCCGCGCCTCATGCTGTTGTGGGACGTGCATCTGCCGCACATCCTTTCCTATCTCTTTCCCGGCTGGGTCTCGGCCCTGGGCCTGGCCTGGAAGGTCACGGTCATGGCCGAGCTGCTGGGCTCCAGTGACGGCATCGGGGCGAACATGGCCCTGGCTCGGGTGAATTTGGATACAGCGGATGCCCTGGCCTGGATCATCGCGGTGGTGATCATGCTGCTGGCGGTGGAGCTGTTGCTGCTCGAACCGCTGCAACGCCGTATGGAATCCTGGCGCAAGAGCGCTTCACCCTCCGTTTGAATGACCCCGGATACGCCATGCTGAACTGGAAAAACGTCTCCCATGACTATGGAACCAATCGGGTGCTTGCGGACGTGAACCTGCGGGTGAATCCGGGGGAAGTGCTTACCCTGGCGGGGCGTTCCGGGTGCGGCAAGACTTCCCTGTTGAACATGGCAGCCGGTCTGCTTGAGCCGGGGGCGGGCCTTGTGGTCAACGATTTTTCGCGCACTGCCTGCGTGTTTCAGGAACCCCGGCTTCTGCCCTGGCGTCGAGCACTGGATAATATCGCGTTCGGGCTCAAGGCCATGGGCCGGGGCAGGGGTGAGCGTAACGCCAAGGCCCGCAGTCTGGCCGGACGCATGGGGTTGGAGCCTCGCGACCTGGAAAAATACCCTCATGAATTGAGCGGCGGCATGCGACAGCGCGTTTCCCTGGCTAGGGCCTTGGCCGTGGCGCCTGATCTGCTGCTGCTGGATGAGCCTTTCAGCGCCCTGGACATGGGGTTGCGGCGCGAGTTGCAGGACCTTGTCCTGGCCCTGATAGCCGAACGCGGACTGGCGGCGGTGTTCGTGACCCACGACATTACCGAAGCCGTTCGCATGAGCCACCGCATCGTCATCCTGGCCCCTTCGCCAGGTCGTGTGGTGCATGACAAAACCATTTCGCGCGGTATCGCGGCTCGGGATGCGGGGTTTATTCACGGGACAGTGACGGAATTGTTGTCCGTTCCTCAAGTGAAGGCGGCGTTTGGAAGCGCCGTGGGTGGCGACATCATACCGCCCGTAGCAGGATGTTCTAAGACGTCAAACAGAGAGGTGGATATGGTGGAATTCAAGCCCGTTATCCTGCCGGAGACTCGACTGGCCACGGACATGGCCGGGCGCAAGGTCCTGGTCAAGGCGCAGGTGAACAAGGTTTTCGGCTACAACCCCATGGTCACGGCGTTGATGTTCGCCCTGGCTCCCGAGAAGATAGCCGGTCTGGGCATGCCCCCCATGCCGCCCGAGCGCATGCTGGCGGACCAGGGCTATCTGTCCCTGCCGGTTCTCGGCGTCATGGGCGGGAATTTCGGCGGGGGGAAGACCACCTTGGACAAGGAAGCCATACGCCAAAACAAGGTGGATATGCTCCTGTCCCTGTCCCTGTTCTCCGTTGACGAGGTGGAGGTGGCCGCAGCCGAAAGCCTGCAAGGGGAGCTGGGTATTCCGGTGTTGATTTACGACGGCGGTCTGGATCGCTCCGGCGAGGTGCTGCGGCGTGTGGGTGATCTGGTGGGCGTGCCTGACAGGGGCAATGAACTCGCGGACTACTTTGAGGAGAAGTTTTTCAGGATTCAGAAAACGCTGGCAGAAATTCCGCGCGGCGAACGCCGTTCGGTCTATTATGCCCAATCCCCCACGGGGTTGCTCACGGAACCCCGGAGATCGCGCCACGGGGAGATTATCGAATACGCCGGGGGGGTGAATGTGGCGGAAGTTCACGAACAGCGGGGGTGCGGCCGTACTTCTGTCGGAGCCGACGACCTGGCACGCTGGAACCCGGATGTCATTATCATGCTCTCCGACGAGGGAAAATCGCCGCAGCGCCTGATCAACCGCGTCAGGACCGACCCCTTCTGGTCCACGCTCAAGGCGGTCCGCAGCGGCGCAATCTACGAGCCGCCGGGCGGCATGTACAACTGGTTTGACCGTCCCCCGACCTTCAACCGGCTCATGGGGTTGATCTGGCTCACCAATCTGCTTTACCCCGAATGGTTCGGCTGGGATGTGGTCCGCGAGGCCAGGGAGTTTTACGAGTTGTTCTACCGCATCAAGCTCGGCCCCAAGCAGGTGGAAGCCCTGCTGGGCCCCAGTCTGCAACAACTGGCGAATTAGCCGGGAGAGTCATCGGGCCCGATCCGGGGCGCATGCCAAAACTTTTGGCATGCGCCCCTGTTCGTTTGGGCTTTTCAATGCCGCCTGGAAGTCCGAGGCACGTTTCCGCATCCTCCAATCCTAGGGACTTGGTGGCTTCGCTGACGTTTGGAAAGAGAACCAGCTTCATGTCGGGGTGGCGGAAGCCATGTCTTCACGGCGGCGTTTCCTTCGTCCACGACGACACGGCTTTTGGGGGAGAGAATATGACGATCGGAAACGCGATGTATGGTTCGGTGAAAAGGGGGCTGTACCAGATAACCCAGAGGAGTTATCGGGTACGGCCCCCAAAAAGAGCATAAAACCACCTGATAATGTTATCAAAGTCAATCGGATCAGGCGTCGCGGCTGGGAAGTCTCAAGGTCCACACGTTCCCTGTGCCGAGCCCACGACTTCCCCTGGAGGGCAAGGCTTGGGAGCAGACCGCGTTAGTTGTCCGGGTCGATTGTCTCCTCGCAGGCCACGCCAAAGGCCTTGAGCTTGCGGTAGAGCGTCTTCCGACCGATACCGAGAAGCTTGGCGGCCTGGGTCCGATTGAAGTCCACATGCTCCATGACGTGCAGGATGTATTTTTTTTCCTGCTGCCCCAACGAAGGGAAGGGGGCGTTGCCTTCGGAGTTCTCCAGAGAATTGGCGATGTCCGAGGGCAGACACTTCATGGTGATCAGGTCGTTTTCCGCCAAGATGATGCCGCGTTCGATCACGTTTCGCAGCTCGCGGACATTGCCCGGCCAGTCATATCCCAACAGGCACTGCTCGGCCCGTTTCGACATCTTGTAGGGGGGACGGTCCATGTAGAGCTGCTCAAGGAAGTGCTCCATGAGGGTGGGGATGTCCTCCTTGCGCTCCCGTAGCGGCGGAATGTCGACGCGGAATACATTGAGCCGGTGGTACAGGGCCTCGTGGAACCGGCCCATTTCGACTTCTTTGGACAAGTCGCGGTTGGTGGCGAACAGGAAACGGATGTCCACCGAGCTCTCTTCCTTTTCCCCGACCCGCCGGAACTTCTGGGATTCGAGCACCCGCAGGAGCATGGACTGGACCTCCAGAGAGAGTTCACCCACTTCGTCGAAGAACAAGGTGGCCTTGTCGGCCTGGGCGAGTAGCCCCTCCTGGGATTCCACCGCCCCGGTGAAGGCCCCCTTGCGGTAGCCGAAGAGCTCACTGCGCAACAGGTCCTTGTTGAACGCGCCGCAATTTTTGGTGATGAGCGGTTTGTCGGTTCGGGAACTACGGTCGTGGAGCACGTTGACCACCACATTCTTGCCCACCCCGCTTTCGCCGGTAATCAGCACCGGGGTGTTTGTGGGGGCTACCTTGTCTATCAGGTATTCGATGTGACGCATGGCAGACGAGGAGCCGATGATGCGGCTTTGGGGCTTGCTGTTCTTGTGTCGGCGCAGTTGCCGAATCTCCCGTTGGAGCAGGGTCCGCTGAAAGGCCCGCTCGATGAGCAGATTCATCCTGTCCAGGGAAAAGGGTTTGGTCACATAGTCATAGGCTCCCATCTTCATGGCTTCCACCGCACTGGAGACCTCCGAGTATCCGGTGATCATGATGGCCTCCACGTCCGTCTGGTTCTCCCGGAAATACTCCAGAAGGCTGACGCCGTTGCCGTCGGGCAGACGCACGTCGAGCAGGACCACGTCAAAGTCATGGCTGTCGGCAAGTTTTCTGGCCTGGCTGGCCGTGGAAGCCGTGGTCACTTTTCTGGTGGGTGAAGCAAATTCTTTTTCCGCCAGTCGACAGATGGAGGGCTCGTCGTCAACCACCAGAATTCGGATCAGTCTTGAGGTCTCCATGGGTTTCTCTCTATTCGTCGAAAAATGGTAAAATGACCTCGAATGCGGCTCCCTCACCTTCTTCACTCGTCACTGTAATGTCTCCGCCGTGTCGCATGATGATGTTGTAACATGTGGAAAGTCCCACGCCTATTCCCTGGCCCGGCGGTTTGGTGGTGAAGAACGGCTCGAACAATTTGTCGAGGTTTTCCGGTGGAATCCCGTGGCCGGTGTCGATGACCCGGAGCAGAACCATGCTTCCTTCCACTTCGGTAACGATAGTGATCTTTCCCGATTCCCGCACCGCGTACAAGGCGTTGAGAATGAGATTGAGGGCCACCTGCATCAGTTCGCCCGGATGCCCCATGACGCACGCCTCCTCCTCGGACAGATTGAGCGCAATGCACCCCGGCGGGAGTTTGGCAAGCTGTGGATGGAGCAGCTTCAGGCAGTTTGTGATGATGTTGTTGATGTTGATGATGGCCATGGATCGAATTTCGCGGTGACCGAAGGTCAAGAGATTCTGGACTATATCGGAGCACCGGCTGCACTCCTTGAGAATGATTTCGAGATATTCGCTGAATACCTCCATGAGCGTCGAACATTCCTCTCCTTTCATGGAGCAGGTCTCGAGTCGGCTCAAGCGCCCGGAAAGGGCCTCGGCAAAGCCGCTGATGCTGGTCAGGGGATTGTTGATCTCGTGGGCCACGCCTTCTGCCAGAACGCCGATTGTGGCCATGCGTTCGGCCTGAAAATACTGGGCCTGATACTTTTTTTCCATGGTCACGTCGCGGTGCAGCAGCAACACCTTGTCCGGGTTGTCGTCGTTGCCGGACATGCGGGCAGCCGAGCATTCGATTTGGCGGTTTTCGTTGTCAATGTTCATGATTTGCAGCTGACGGCAGACCTGTTTCGATCCTTCGCAAGCCATGATGAGAGGGCAGGGAGAACAGGGTTTGTCCGCCCCTTTGAACACCTTGTAGCATTTTTGCCCCAGAGGGTCCCGGTTCTTGTACGTATCGAAGAAGACGTTGTTTACGGAAAGCAGGTTGTAGTCCTGCGAGACCACGGCCACAACGTCCGGGATGCCATTCAGGATATCCTGAACGTCGCGCCGCTTCTGCTCAAGCTCGATGTTTGAAGCCTTGAGTTCGTTGATGGTCTTTTGAACTTCCTTGAAAAACCCGAGTTTGATGGACTCGATACCAATGATGTCGCTGATATCCGCTATATTGTGTCTGCCTTTGTCTTTCGGGGTATGCGTGTCCTTCATGCTTACCAGGCCTTGTAATACAGGTTCAGTATGTCCTTACCTGTGACCGGTCGGGGGTTGGTCAACAGGCAGATGTCGTTGATGGCGTTGTGGCTGGCCTGGGGCAGCATGGTCTTGTCGGGAAGGATGTCCCGCAAGCGGCAGGGAATGCCGATTTCTTCACGCAGTTTTTCCAGGGCCTCAATACCTGCCATGGCCGTGGCTTCGTCTGACTTGAGCCGCTTTCCGGTGATGATCGATCCGATCTTGGCCATCTTGGCCTCACACTCGGGAAGGTTGTACCGCATGACGTTGGGCAGCAACAGCGAGTGGGCGGTCCCGTGCACCACATCATGCATGCCGCCCAGGGCGTGAGCCAGGGCGTGCCCCAGTCCCACGCTGGCGTTGGTGAAGGCCATGCCCGAAGAGGTGCCTGCAATGGCCAATTGCTCAAGGTCGTCAAGGCGTAGATGCTCGATAGCCGGGCGGATGTACCGGATGAGCAGGTCGAGGCCCTTGAGGCTCCAGGCTTCGGTGAAGGGGTTGGCGATGGGCGAGACATAGGACTCCACGGCGTGAGCCAGCGAGTCGAACAGGGGGGGGATGATCAGATCCCGAGTCAAGGTTTCGAGCAGCAGGGGGTCGGTGATGGAGATGTTGGGAACCAGGGTGCGGCTGATCAGGGTCATCTTCATCCGACGCTCTACGTCGGTGATGACGGTGAATTGGGAGATATTGGACTCGCTTCCCATGGTCGTGGGAATGAAGACCATGGGGGGAAGGGGGTGCTTCACCTGGTTGGCCCCTTCGTAGTCGCGGATGCTGCCACCGTTGCTTACGATCAGGGCGATGCCCTTGGCCGTGTCCATGGGGCTTCCCCCGCCCAGGGCGAGGACCACATCGGCCCCTTCGCGCTGGTAGAGCTCCGCGCCGTTGCGGACCTGGAAATCCCGTGGGTTGGCGGACACATCGTTGTAGTAGACGAAGTCAAGGTTCTCCTGCCGCAGGATGTCGAACAGTTTGTCCACCCATCCGACCGCTTCCACGCCGGGATCCGAGACGACAAATATTTTGGATGCTCCCAGTCGTTTGGCGCAGATGCTGGCGTATTTCAGGCTTCCCCGACCGAAAATTATTTCAGGAATTGCAAATTTGAAAATATCCACAGCACGTTCCTTTGTTTTGTTCGTCTCCAGATTATACATCTCTTTCAAGTATTGCACCAAAATGGTGAAATTATTTTGCTAAAAACGTTTCAATGGTGCAACCTTTGATCAATTCTTCTTATTTAATAGTTTGTTAGATGTCATCCTTCATATGGCCTTCTCTGCCCGCGTCACGTCCGGGAAAGCGTGGCGAACCCGGAGTCCGGCCGAAAGCGACCTCGCTTGAAGGAAAGGCTTATCCATATATGGCACTCCCTTGAGTCTGTTCCATCGGTTTCGTTTTCTCCTCCATCTGTCACGGAAAGGCAATTCGCTTCCGCCATGGGAAAACAATCCGACTACCGTATCTGTTGTGCGTATTGTCGAGTCGTTTTGACCCGCTGTTTTTCTGCGTATGGGGCACAACGATACAAAATTGTAGTCCGTTCAAGTCCGCTGATTCACCCCTGACCTGAATGCTTTAATTTTATTGCGATTTTCTCAACTCACTGGATTCATGTACCTAGTATTATGCCCAAAACTTGCAAAAAAACGTCGATAATTCGAGTCGCCAAACTGTTGGTCCTGGAATTGCTCACTAAGGGCATGCGAATCACTGTGTAACTCAACAGGAGGTTTCTGTGAGCACAACTGAAACAAGCGGTCTTGCTTCGACCCAAGAAGATGGCAAGACTCAGGAATTGGCTAAGGATAAAAAGTCTCGGCAAAAGAGCAAGGGCATCTCAAGGCGCAAAATGCTGGGATTTCTGGGCGTCCAGGTCGTGGTGGGTACCCTTGCGGTGGGCTCTGCCGTGGCGGCCCCGAAGAACTTCAAGGCCGAGCATTACAACCGGAACATTACTCCCGATCAATTGCCGGATACCCGGTCCTGGCTGGTCACCGATCCCACCACTTGCGTGGGTTGTCGGACCTGCGAGATCGTTTGCTCTCTGGGGCACGACGGTATTTGCCAGCCGTCCCTTTCCAGGATCAACACCACCTATGACCCGCTGCACTCCTTATCCAAATTGGCGGTGATGCCCAACGTCTGTCGTCAGTGCAACATGGCCGATTGTTATCTGGCCTGCGAGTACGACGCGCTGATCCTGGACCCCAAGACCGGCGCCCGGATCATCGACCCGGCCAAATGCGAAGGTTGCGGCGAATGCTTCGCGGCCTGCCCCTACGACATGATCGTGGAAAATGAAGCAAAAGGCATTTTCTCCAAGTGCGATCTCTGCGGCGGCGATCCCCAGTGCGTCAAGTACTGCCCTGCGGACGCCATCAAGTTCATCGAACTTGGCTAATCACAACAGATAAGGAGACAGCACAATGTATGGATGGGCTGGTAAAATACTACGTGTCAACCTGGACGACGGCTCGATCAAGACGGAAGAGACGTCCAAGTATATCAAATATACCGGAGGCATCGGCTTCGGCTACAAGGTCATTTTTGACGAAGCACCTACGGCCGAACCCTTCAGTCCCGAAAACAGGATAATCTTTGCGGTGGGGCCACTGACCGGTTCCCTCGCCCCTTCTTCCGGACGCTCCGAGGTTATCTCAATCTCTCCGCACGTCTTCGCACCGGGTTCAAAGCATCCGCTGGTGACCCGAAGCGGTTTCGGCGGCTACTGGGGCGCAGAACTCAAGTTTGCCGGGTATGACGCGTTGGTGGTCCATGGAAAAGCCAAGAAACCCGTGTTCATCAACGTCAACAACGACAAAGTGACCATTGAAGACGCGCAGTCCATGTGGGGTAAGGACACCTTCGAGGCTCAGGACATGATCAAGGCGAAGATGAAGGACGAAAAAATCCAGATCGCGGTCATCGGTCCTTCGGGCGAGAATCTGGTCCGTATCTCCCCTATTATGCACCGCATAGGAAACGCGGCGGGGCAGGGTGGCTTCGGCGCGGTCATGGGGTCCAAGAACCTGAAGGCCATCGCGATACGCGGCACCAACGGCGTGGAGGTCGCGGACAAGAAAAACCTCGTTAAGTACGTGAAAAGTGTCAGGGAATTTCAGCCGGGACCGCTGGGGTCGACGCCGCTGTCCTCCGGTCCCCTGAGCTGGACGGAAAAACATATTGATCCCAAGGACATCAACACACAGGCCTTGCGTTTCGACCAGACCAAGAG
The DNA here is from genome assembly GCA_963662475.2 of uncultured Pseudodesulfovibrio sp. Lineage (GTDB taxonomy): Bacteria > Desulfobacterota > Desulfovibrionia > Desulfovibrionales > Desulfovibrionaceae > Pseudodesulfovibrio. Next base: position 43,737 of record CAXXUE010000037.1, on the reverse strand, counting down.
CTGCGCGCCCTGGCTGAACAAATACCACGTCAAGTCCCAGTCCTGCTACTCCTGCCCTCAGGGCTGCTACTCCTACATGAACGTGGACGGCATGGGCACCGGCGCGGTCAGTTGTACCCAGTGGTTCTACTCCTGGTTGGGCAACCGGGACAAGACAACCTTCCTGGCCAACCAATTGGCCAACAAGCTCGGGGTGGATACCTTCGAGATGTTCCCGATGATCCAGTTTGTATGGTTTTTGCAAGATGAGAAGGTGAACGGCAAGTCGCTTTTTGATCATCTGTACGACAAGAAGCTCGTCAGCACAGAGATTTGGCAAGAATTGAAGGATGGCCACTACACGCCTGAGGGTGTCCTCGGTTCCGGCGGGTTGGAAACGCTGATGAACATCATCACCTACCGTACGGGCTTTCTGGGCGACGCCTTGGCCGAAGGTTTTTGTCGGGGAATGCATATTATCGCCGACAAGTTCAGGTCCCTTGGCATGAAGACCGAGGCCGAACATGTCATGCACTTCGAAAATATGGAAGGCATCATGGGCGGCGTCGTGGGCGGCAACGGCGGCTGGGGCATGTCGGCCCACTATGACCCTCGGACATTCGGTTACTACTGGGCGGTCAACTTCGCGGTGGAAAATCGCGATCCCAACCGTCATTCCATGACCAACCTGGTGGAATGGACTGGCCTTTCCTTTGAACAGGCTCTGCCCGTGGCAACCAAACATTGGGGAAAGGAGATTGCTGTAAACGCACTCAACGACTTGCATCGGGAGCGCAACGTGCCGCTAACCTGGAATAGCGGAAAATCGGCTAAAGCCAATGCCTACCTGGGGCAGTTTATCCACTACCGGGGTTGCATCAAGGACAGTCTCACGGTCTGTGACTGGGTCTTCCCGATCATGACCAGTGGGCGCAAGGACCGCGACTATTCCGGGGATATCTCGGTAGAGTACAAGTTGTTCGAGTTGGTCACCGGAGAAAAGATGACGCAGAAATCGCTCAACGACAAGGCTGCCAGAATATGGATTCTGCACCGTCTGCTTACGGCCCTAGAGTGGGGCGGAGGCAAGGAAGTGAACCTGCGCAAGGAGCACGACCAGATTCCGGAGCACTTCTTTGCGCCGGTGGACGGCCGCTTGCTGCCCCCCTTCCCCCCGGCCGATCCCCCGCATCCGCCTCTTGTCCGCAAGAACTTCGAAGCGGTGAAGGATGAATACTATAAGCTCATGGACTGGGATGGTGCCACTGGCCTGCCGACTCGGTCTCTGCTGAAACGCCTCGAAATGGAGGACGTGCTTGCCACCTTCGAAAAGAGGGCCTTCAAGCTGCCAGCTTAATTAAAAATTGTTCCTGATACACCTCCTCGAAACGGGAACAACTCCAGCCCCGGCTTCCCTGCCACCGTGACCACATTGGGGAAGCCGGGGTCTACCCTAAGACCTCAGTCGTGGCGAGGGGAGGCGGGACCGGATTCCGGTCCGGGCCGTGACATAGACCAAAGGAAGAACCATGAATGTTCTGCTTTTGACCCCTCCCGCACCCCGGTTGCGAAATCCGGCCACAGCCGAAGCGGACATGCTTCCGCCCAAGACCTGGGTGCCGCTTGGCATCGCCTACCTGGCGAGTTCGCTCCGCGCCAACGGCATTGAGGCCCATCTCCGCGATCTCCACGATGCCACGATGGAGGAAGCGGCCGAATTATTGAATAGCATGCAGCCCGAGGTGGTGGGTATCAGTTGCTTCACCTATGGGCGGATCAATGCGTTGCGCCTGGCCTCCCTGGCCAGGATTGTGTTGCCGGATGCCCTGGTGGTTATGGGTGGGCCGCACGCTACTTTCTTCCCCGAACAGATGCTCGACAACAAGGCCGTGGACGTGGTGGCCCTGGGCGAGGGAGAGGATACCATTGTCGAACTGGTCCGCTGTGTCGAGGAAGGCCGAACTTTCGAGCAGGTCCGCAGCATTGTTTATCGGGTCAATGGCGAGGTCGTCAGGACTCCGGCCCGGGAGCGAACCACGGATCTGAACGGGCTGGCCTTCCCGGTCTATGACGCCTTTGATCTGACGGAGTATAAGTCGCCGGAGATACCTCAGGAATATCTTTCGCTTACAGGTACGCACCTCTTGACTTCCAGGGGCTGCCCCTTCCAGTGCAATTTTTGTTCGGTAAATCGGTTCTTTGAGGGCCGGTGGGCCTTCCGTTCGCCGCACAATGTGGCCGACGAGATTGAAGAACTCCTCGACCGGCTCGACGTGCGCCACATCTATTTTTCCGATGACCTGTTCACCTTGAACCGCGATCGGGTCATCGCCCTGTGCAAGGAAATCCTTGACCGGCGGCTTCATTTCGTCTGGATGGCCGAGACCCGCGTGGACAGGGTGGACGAAGACTTGCTGACGTGGATGCACAAGGCCGGATGTTACCGGATATACTACGGCGTGGAATCCGGCAGCCCAAAGGTGCTGAAGGCTGCCAACAAGGGATTCACTCCGGCCCATATTCGTCGCGCCTTCAAGCTGACCCATGAGGCCGGTATGGAGCCCTGCTGTTTTCTCATGGTCGGCAATCCGGGGGAAACACCGGAGACCATTGAGGAGACCGTTGCCCTGGTCCACGAGATACAGCCTTCGACCATGCCTATCCTGGGTATCAACACCATTCTGCCGGCTTCGGCGCAGTATGACCACGCCAAGGAGCTGGGACTCATCTCCGACGACTACTGGATTTCGGAAGAGAACCCGCCCCTCTATACTGCGGAGCACGATGTGGACGATCTGATCTTCTTGCAGATGACGCTGACCAAGGGGATCGCTCCGCAACTTTACGAACAGATGTGCGAGATGGGATTCGATGAAAAGTATTTTCTCATGCGGAGAATGACTAAAAACCTGGTCAGCCGAGTCCGTGCCCCCATTTTCAATGACGTATGAGGCGAGCGTCTCCATCTCGGACGTCATGGCAGACGGGGCGTTACTGGAGGCATCAACCAATAAGCAGAATTGAGGTATGTCCCCCTGCAACTCGGGCATGCCAAGAGACCGCAAAAGTATATCAGAGTGTGTCTCTCTGCACGAAACAAGCACTTGTGGTCGGCCATGCGTGCTTGCTTTTCGGGGGGGCCGGGGCAGGCCGGTCTTTCCCGTATAATTTGTCCTTGAGTTGATCTTTTGAAATGGCGCAACCCGAAAACCGTCAGGGCCGTTTCCCCGATATGTCAAATGCCCAATGTCGATCGGAAGGTTGCGGATATTTCCGGTGAGTTCTGACCGATGATCACCAGAAATTCTTCTCCCATGTCGGCGTCTGTCGGGGTCAGGGACATGGACCCGGGGACATATTGGAAGATTTCCGGGGTGTCGGTGTCATGGAACCGGACCACGCCTTTGGCCCTGAGGACCTGATCCGGCAACGCGGCCACACCTTGATTGAAGGCGGCACGATCCACCGGGGCGTGCAGGCGTATCAGGGCACTTTGGATGTCGTCGTCCATGTGGGTGGGGTGCTGGCCCATGGTCGGCAGGCTCGGGCCCGGGCGGTTCGGAGTGTTGCGGAAGTTGACGCCGTAGAGGACTGTGGCCGGGATATCTCCATGCTCGACACGGTGGATGGAGCCGGTGCTGTTCAGTTCCCGTATGTGCGCTTCAAGTGTTTTCAGCTCCTCTTCGGATACGCGGTCGATCTTGTTGACCAGCAGCACATCGGCCAGGCGAACCTGGCTTCGCGCCACTTCGTGATCTTCCAGGGCGCGGGGTGCGCCGTGGGCGTCCAGAACCGTGGTCACGGAGGCAAATTCCAGCATGTCATCGAGATCCGAGATTTCCGAGAGCAGGTTGGCGGGGTTGGCCAGTCCTGTGGTTTCAAGGACGATGAAGTCCGGTTGAAATTCCGAAAGAATACCCGCGAGAGCCGAGCGCAGGCTGCCTGCCAGGGTGCAGCAGACACACCCCTCATCTATCTCGGTTACGGCGTAACTCTGGCCGAGTAGTTTGCCGTCCAGACCTTTGGAACCGATTTCATTCTGGATGACGGCCACAAAGCCGTTTTTTGCTGCCTGTTCTTCGATGAACCCGGTGAGGAAGGTCGTCTTGCCCGATCCGAGAAAGCCGGTCAGTACGATGAGGCGAGGCCTGTCCGTAATGCCCACGGCCCGCTTGTCCAGGTTGTTGGTTGCGCCGGGAACATCCGCAGACAGCCAGGGGGCGTCTTTGAATTCCTCGGGAATGGGAGCAGGCCCGGTCCACGCCAACTCCATTGTCTTCATAGCCAGATTTTCCGGCACCAACATGTTCCAACCGAGGCCGATGCGTATGTCGCGCCCGGAGGGAGCCGGTTCTGATTTCAGACTGGACTCGTTGCCATAGGTGCGGAACATTCCCTGCCGGGAGCTCCGCGTCAGGGATTGTGGGGACACGCCCAGGCAATAGGAGGCAGAGGCGGCCAAGGTGTTGAACAGCGGCATGGCCGTATCCAGTGCCGGAAAATCCTGGTCGTAGCCCCCGGAGGCCACCGCTTGCACGGGGCCATTGGGTGTCTGCACGGTGACGCCGTCAAGGGCGATGATCAGGTCTTGTTCCGGTGCGGTCAGGGCCAGGGAAATTCCTGCGCTGTCGGGCTGGAAATAGGCCTCAAGGACAGCGATGTTGAACAGGGCGCGGAGATCATTGTGCAGGGTAAATTCGCGGACACGCTCAAGGTAGTCTTCGGCCTGGGCCGTAATGCCTGCCTGTACGCTGAAGGACTCGATACGTTCTTCGTCCGGAGCAGGGAAATAGGAAAGGGCGAATGTTGCCAGACCGGTTCCGTTGTTGTCGCTGGAATTCAAGAGATGTACCCCATACACACCGGGCATATCCAGAACGCGCACGGTCAGGCCGCTTTGTCCCTTGGAACAGTCTCGAACACCGCGCCAGCCGAGCCGGTGCCGCACGCCGGGAATGAAATTGGCTCGGGTCATCAAGGCGCGTGGGAGTTCCGTTGCGGCCTGGATCGGATCTTTCAGCAGCGCCGGGGGGAGTAGGGTGTTCATGGTGAAGGGCATGTCGGCTCCGGGATTTGCCGACCGCCCTTCATGCGAAGGGCGGTCGGCTTTGAGTGGGGAGGTTACCCGAAGGTAATGGTGTCTCCGTTGCCAAGGTATGCTTTGTCCTTGGATCTGAATCGGGCGGAGCCCTCCACCACCGGGTATCCGGCGGTGATGAACTTCTTGGCGCAGAGAATACCGGTGCAGTGGTTGCAACCGATGCGCTCGAAACCGTAGTCGCCCAGCGAGATGACAAGATCATCGTATTTGGGGTCCCAGTCTTCGAACGGCGAGATATGCAGCCCGCCGTAGATGCCGTGGAACTTGTCGTTTTCGTATTTGATCTCGTTGTATGCCGTTTCGGCAAAGCGGATGATGCCCTGGTGGCAACAGCCGGTAACGCTGACCAGTCCCTTGCCCGCCACGTTGAAGTACAGGGATTGTTCCCCGTACACACGGCAGATGATGGGGATGGCGAACACGTAGCTTGCCATGCCGGGAATGACTTTGTTCAGTCCGGGCTTGATCGTGATGAGCTTGCCCTTGTGACCGCAGTCCTTGATGTACTGCAAGCCTTCCGGGTAAAAGCCCTCGGGGATGTAGATGGTTATTTCCGGGTCATATTTCAAGGCGACCGGAAGGCCCCAGAAGTGGTCGAAGTGCTCATGGGAAAAGAACAAGGCTTCGATCTCCTTGCGTTCGAGCATCTTGTCGATACCTTCCCGTTTAAAGCACTCATCGCACCATTTGTAGGACCAGCCAACGTCCAGAAGGAACTTGCGCTTGTTGCCGCTCATTTCCTCCACTTCCACCAGCGCCGCGTATCCGCCAGCGTTTTCAGGGTGCACGGAGTTGGACTTGATGATGTCCCAGGCCTCGTCCAGACGGTTAGGCAGCAGGTGCTTGATCTGGGCCATGCCTTCTTCGTAGGACCCCTTGCCGAGTCCCTTGCCGTTGCCGAAGGGCGGCCAGTTGTAATCGTATTGGTTCACGAGCAGTCCGCCCGCACCCTTGATATCACCCATCAAGACATTATTCTCGAACCAGCTGGTCTCCGAGATGTTGGTGACCTTGATGTTTTTGCATACACCGATGTCGGTCATCTTGCGTTCCGAGTGGGTGAAGTGGCTTTTACGCATGGGGGAATATGAGTACAGTCCCATGGCTCCCAGCAAGCCGACGCCCACTCCTGTGGCGGCTCCCTTCAGGAAGTCGCGCCTTTTCATGTTGTCTGACATGCGATTCTCCTGTTCCGGGCTATTTGCCGGGGATGATGTTGACGGCGGCGTATACTGAAGGCAACGCCCAGACCGTGATGAAGTAGAAGATCACACCCATGACCACACCGGCTCCGAGGCCGATGCCGAATCTGGGGGTCCAGCGCACATCGGCAATAGCGGCCTTGTGTGCTGCATGATCTGCCTCGATTTCCTCGACAGTTTTGGGAGTCATTTTCCATGCAGGCCAGTTGTCCATGAACCAGTGGTGCACCAGCCAGATGTTCACCAGCCAGATCATTGGAATCATGGGGAACTGTTGCGGATGGGAGAAGCCCTTCTGGGTGCCCAGGAACATGTGCGAGGTCTTGTAGTAGACGATGTACAGGGCAATGGCTCCCACAACGGTGAAGACCGTGCGCACGAGCACGTTTACGGGCATGGAATACTTCTTGGGCCAGTTGCCGCAGTAGAAGGCGACAAACAGGGCGGGCACCAGGAAGAAGATGGCCATTTCGCCGACGTGCAGCCAGCGCCAGTCAGGCGCGAATGCACGGCGGGTTCCCCGGATGGCTTCGCCCCAGGTCAATTCCTGTGCGAAGTAGAGGAAGAAGTGCATGGCCAGGGCAATGCCGATGATGCCGAAGAAACTGGCAAAGCGGCGTGCCCAGTCGTTTTTGATCAGGTTGAAGGGATAGCGTTCCCATATGGTTTCCACCAGCCAGACGACCACGGTGCAGCACATGATCCATGATACATGGAAATTGCCGGACACGGTGTCCGCGAACTGTTCCCAGTACGGCGGCGCAATGGAGGTGAAGTACTGCCATGGGTGATAGAGAATGCCCATGTGCGGATGCATGGTCACGAAGTAGACCACCAGGGACAGGAAGAAGGTCAGTATGAGAATCGAGAACCCTTTGGCTGGCTGCGTCAGTTTCTGCCAGGGGGCTTCCTCGCAAGCGACTACCCAGGCCGGAGAGAGCCAGCTTGCGATGGCCGCAAACATGAGAATGGCCAGCGCTGCGTATTCAACGGCAAAGAAGCCCGTTATGCCAGGCAACTTTTCGAGTTGTTCCGGGTTGAAGTAGGCCAGTCCGTAGTTGCCGAGCAGTCCTTCGAAAAAGCCCTTGACGAGCAGGACCAGTATACCGGCCGATATTGCTGTCAGGACCACTCCCTTGATCAGCGGATGTGTCGTCTCAAGCCATTTGCGCTTGAACGGCCAGTAGTTGAAGAGATAGACCATCCAGATCATCATGATCAGCCACCAGCGACAGTACATGTAGCCCACATAGGGAGTGTACATACGCATAATGCCGCGCGGGTCCTGGAATATCCACCATGTGAGATAGAATACGGCGAGCGTCAATACCAAGCTTACCAGTGCGGGAATTGGTCCCGACCAACGCTTGACGAGTTTTCGCTCTTCCAGGTAGCCTTCACCAAACCGTTCCATAAGTAACCTCCTGTTAAAAGGGAGTTGTTTCGGGTCACGGGCCCCACCCCGCTTTCCCGAATCGTTCGGTTGTTACCGCCCGGATTCTCTCGGGCCGCCCCCTGCCATAGCCTCGTATATGGCCTTTAGCAGGGTCTCGCGGTCCGAGGAGTCCGGGTCCAGCCCCAGTCGATCTGCTTCCATAGAAAGCATTTCCGGGGGGAAATCTCCGGCAATGGCCCTCAGCTCGTCCGGGATGCGCGTTGCGCTTTCCTGTTCGGCTTGTTGTGTGCCCGCGCTGGTGCCAGCAACGCGCTGCCCGGCCTTGAAACTCCCCCTGAAAAGTTGTCTGCGTGTCATGCTTGCCATGTCTTGGCCTTTTCGTTCTGTTCCGCCTTTTCTCTCAATGAGCGAAAGACCATGTCGGTCATGGGAACCAGTCCCCGTTCTTCCAGAATGCTGCACATGCGCAAAAAATAATTTGCCGTGATTGATCGGGCCCATTCCCCGTCTCTGGCGCGTAGGGCATGCAACAGCTTGATGTGATCGGCAAAGATGGCTTCGCGTTCATCCCGCCGCATGGTGAAAAAGAAATCGTAGGCGTGCATGTCTGCGGAACATATCTGTTCCACTGTTCGCACCAGAAAGTCGTTTTCCGTGCCGATGGCAATGAGCCTGAAAAAGGTGAGGCTTTCGCTCCAGACACGTTCGGCAGATTGTTGAAATATGGAGCGGGAGATGTTGACGCTGCATTGCTTGAGTTCTTCCAGGTGGCGTTCGCCGATGCGTTCCGCAGCATGCGCGGCAATCATGGGCATGATCATGTAAGCCGCTTCCAATTGGTCCGCCATGGCTTTTTCCGGACTCAGATTGAGGTCCAGCGGGTTGTCGTGGACCGCTGATATCCCCACTCGAAGGTAGCATCCACTGCCGGGCCTGATAGTCACCAGGCCTCGCGCCTCCAGTGAATGGAGAATGCTGCGCAGGGTGTTGCGGCTGACGTCGAGCAGGCTTTCAAGCCTGCGTTCCGACGGGAGCCGGTCCCCGGCCTTGAGTTCCAAGTCCTGAATGACCTGTCCGAGTTTTTCGAGAGCCTTGTCCTTTTTTCCCATGACAATCTGCCGCCTCGTGCTTTTCTTGGCACTATTGGAGTTACCAATTAGTTAATGGAAGGGGAATCAGCCAATTAATTTTTGTAACAAGGGGTATAGTGACCCAAAATTGGTATAATATTGACCCAATATAACAATTGGTTCTACCAATCAATATAAACAAAATAATCAAGGCGCGTAGTGGCCGCGCTCCGTGCAGGATGAAAAGTGGGGTGGCGAGGATCATGGTGCCCCATCTCCCAGAGAAGACTATGGGTGGGCAATCCATTGAAAGAGTCAAAGGATCAGGGTGTCCAAAAAGGTGCGGGTGTCGGGCGCATGAAAACAGCAGGACTGGAGTGCTGTCCTGCCTTCCGATGCTGTTGCAATGACGCCCGGCGAGCGAAAAAGGGGGCGTTTATTTGTTTTTTTTGTGGCGGAACGAATGGATGGCTTTATTGAGGGGAACGAGCACCGCATCAAAGGTGTCGGGTTTTGCATCCACGAACCGTTCGGGTTCGGTGGAACAAAGAATCAGCACTGTTCGCAACCCTTTGCTGTCGTAAAACGGCTTGGCAAAATATGAGCGGATGCCGCGAGGGATGAACAGGGCCCAGTCAATGGGCTTGATGCTATCCATGGTGTCGTCCACAACCAGATGGTCGAGATTGAAACGTTCAATATCCTCTGCAATGGTGCCTCGGTAGGAGAATTGATCTCCCGGCGGCATGTCTGCCAGGGGGGTGCCGACGCCCATGACCTGAACGGAATTATTCCCGGCGTGAATCTCCGAGAGCATGACGGCGTTGCACCGTTGGCTGATACCCGGGTACTCCAGGGCCTGACCGAGCATGACAGCCAGGCTTGGTGCGTCGCTGAATCCGGCCTGAAGGTTTTGAGCGAGCTTTTCGGAGTTTTTCTTGTAGGGGATCGGGGTGATTGAAATCCTGACAAGAGCAGTTTGCTGCCACGGTACCCAATGGAGTTGCGTTTCCGCCTTGAATGGTTCCCCCTGCGTGGTGCAGAATTCGAGTATGCCGCTCCAGGGTCGGCTCGGCAGGTTGCAGAGAATGTCCCCCAGGTTGTCGATGACATTACTTGACGATATCTCGGAAAAATGGGGCAGTCGTCCATTGGAAGAACTCGGCAGCCCAAAGAGGTGGCGGGCCGCAGCATTGGCCTGCCGCAGTCGCAAGGACTGGTGATTCATCAGCAGAATGGGGGTGGGGATATTGTCGATGCGAACGCGTGAGGCGGCTTCGCTCTTCTGGATATCGCGGATGACATCCACGGTATCGCCGACGTCCAGGAGATACCCGTAGTAATAGCGTGGATCAGAGGAATTCACCGCTCCGGTGAGCTTGAGCCACATGATGGAGTCGGCGGGTGTATGTACCCGAAACACCGTGGCCATGGTCTGTCCCTCGCTGACGGCATCAAGAAACTTGTCCAGCAGATGGGAGTCTTCCGGCAGAAGCATCTGTTTGCGGAATGCCCGATTCTTGAGGAATAACCGGGCGCTGTCACCCAGGGGGTGCAGGGGGTAGTTGTTCAAGAATTCGATACGTGAACGTGCTATCTCGATACGCCAGAGCAGAGCCGGGAAATCATTCACGAAACTCCACAGTCCTTCCATGGAAATAGGGTCTTCTTTGCCCGTGCCTTTAATATCCGTATCGTGTATCATTCTACGTCCCCTTAACTATAAACCTAATCTGAGCGATTCTCCAGCCTGACACAACATCAAAGCTGGCATATCACCTTGTTTTTGTTTACAATCACATCCAGTCACTACGTCATGAACGTTTCACCCATTTGGTGGAGGGCTGGATGTCCAACTCAAAGAGAACCAAAGCAAAATTCATCGACGATGTCCAAGTCACGAACGACTGTCTGACAAGCCGGGCCGGGCTCAACCTCTTTGCTCGCTACATTCGTGGCATTGGTCTTTTCCCCCACATCAACCGCCTTTTCGGCTCCATGCGCAAGAACCCCAAGGGCACGCCCATCGATGAACTTTTCAAGCAGGTGCTCTGCTTCCTCTTTGACGGCACCAGCCGTCACTTGGCCCACTTTGATGTCCTGACCAAAGATCCGGGCTACGCGGCTGCCATCGAAACAGACATCAAGAGCATGGCCTCATCGCACACCGTCAAGCGGTTCTACCAATCATTCTCCGCACAACGGACCTATCTTTTTCGCCGTCTGTTGCAGCAACTCTTCCTTTGGCGACTCAGCATGACCAGCCCAGAAGTGATCGAACTGAACATCGACACCATGGTCATGGATAACGACCAAGCGCCGAAGCGTCACGGCGTCAAGCCCACCTACAAGAAGGTTCTGGGCTTTCAGCCTCTCCAGATGACCTGGGGCCGCTACATTATAGACGCCGTGTTCCGTGGCGGCGACAAACACTCTCTCAACGGCGACTCAGCCCCGAAGATGATCCGTCACGTGGTGCGCATGATCCGTACCCGCTACAGCAAGACCGTACCCATCATCATTCGCATGGACTCCGGATTCTTCGACCAGGAGCTCTTCGACGAGATGGAGCGGCTGGATATCGGTTTCATCTGCGCAGGCAAGTTCTATAGCGACATCAAGGCCATGATTGGGGCACTTCCCGAAACCGCCTTTCAGCATCACTTCGGCAAAACCGATGAGGATGTCTGGCAGTGCTACGAGTTCTGCGACCGCCGCAAGTCCTGGGAAAAGTCCTTCAGGACCATCTTTTGGCGACCTTTACTGGAAGAGAAGCAGTTCCTGCTACCCGGATCAAGACCAGGCACCATCGTCTACACCAACCTTGGCATGGATAGTGTCGTGGATCAGCAATTGCAGGAGGCTGGCCTCGCGTTCATGGCCGAAACCGATGCCATCATCCACTCCTACCACCAGCGGGGCGCGGACGAACTGGTGCACAGGGCGTTCAAGGATTTCGGATTCGAGGAGTTGCCGTTCCAGCGCTTCGTGCCCAACGCCGCCTTCTATTACACCATGCTCCTCGGCTTCTTCCTGTTTGAAGCGTTCAAGGAAGATGTGAGTGAGCCGGTGGTACCGGTCAAGTCTTTCCCGACCACACTGCGTCGCACCTTGGTGGACGTCGCCGCCAAGGTGGTGTCCCATGCTGGCAAAACCGTACTCAAGGTCACGGCGATCGCCATGGAATCGTTGCGTTTCAAAGAACTGTGGGAGCGCTGCCTGAGCGCTCCAAAATTCGTCTGGACCTGATCTGAACGCCCCGCTCCATGTCCAGCGATGGGAGAGGTGCGTCCAATTTCCTGAAAAATCTGGTATACAACCGAAACGAGTGGCATTTTCACGCTTCAGCGATCAAGCTGTCCCCATTCGCACCATTTTTGGAGTCAATCTTCTTCCGGTTTCTGCCGAGGAAGGCTTCAATGAGACCCCTCCGCTCGATTTAGGTATAAAGTAATTACTGCAATTGATGGCATCGGTCAACGCTGGGCCACCCTCGTCAGGGCGCGTATCGAAAGCCCTTGGAGGCCGATTTTCGTGTCCCGGAACCGGAGGAAGCGCTCAGGCGGTTGGAAAACGCACGAGAGAATGGCTGTCCCCATCGGTCATGTTCGCGGAGGGCTGCTCGTCCACGGCCATGAAGCGAATTTGTTTCTTGCCAAAGAGATTGAATAAATATTCATTCCCTGTGTTGTTTTTAGTGCAGCCGATATACCGGAAACGAAGACAGGGGGGGCATCCGATATTCTATGCGCATACACAAGAGAATTCCAGCCATGAAAACTGGCAGGTTTTGGACGACCATCTCCGCAATGCGCCATTCTCACTTGCATACTTTTTCTGTCCTGGTGGGTGTGGATTTTCTCGACGCTGAAGCGTTCATGGATGCCGGGAAGAGTTTGTGGCGAGTCTCGGAACAGCCTTTGACCGCATTGGTCGAGGCCCTGGACCGCACGCTTGCCATGGTTGGCAAGCCGGGGCGCATCAACGAACTGCGAGCCAGAATTTTGGTCCATTGCCGGGCCAAGGCGTCCCTGAAACCGGGACTGTTCACCCTGACCGCGCCCGCCGGAGGCGGCAAGATACTGACGTCCATGGCGTTTGCTCTGAATCACCCCTTGCTGCCCTTGGATTGAAACCGGCAAACTGGCCTGATAAGGGACAGGCCCTGTTTCTCCTTCTGGGAGTGACGGTTTGACGTTGGATTCTATCACCTCTGCAATGAGAGTGTTTGCACCAAGATGAAGCCCGTCAATGTGTTTTCTCGAAAGAGTTTCCCTTCCCGGGAGGATTACCAATGGAATTGAGAATTCCTGGAACCAGACCAAGCGCCACATGAGGAAATTCAATGGCATTCCAACCAAGCCATTCGCTCTGTTTTTAAAGGAATGCGAGAGGCGTTTTAAAAGCAGTACTCCGCGAAGCCATTTTGAACTGCTGAAACAGTGAGTTAATAAACATATGGGCTGGTTGCCCGGCACTGCGCTAAATTTAAATCATCGATGGAATATTAGCGGTATTTATTGTCTAACGAAAATATTGCTTGACTTCTCTCTGGAAGGAGTTATCATGTGGAATGATACCAGCCGCACCCGTGAAGGCGCGGTCTAACTGTGGCCAGAGCTGGTTTGAATTTAAACAAGTCTATCGAGGAGCCGTGTACGCATCTTGTACACGGCTCCATTTTTTTGGTGCACGGGCGCTATATCTTATTACTGTTTGGAGAATTTCATGTCTAAAAAACTTTATGTCGGCAATCTGTCCTGGACCTCTACTGAAGACGAAGTGCGCGCAGCTTTTGAAGCGTATGGCGAAGTTACTTCCGTTAACCTTATCGAAGATCGTGAAACCGGCCGCCCCCGCGGTTTCGGTTTTGTTGAAATGGATGATAACGGTGCCCGCGAAGCTATCGAAGCCCTCGACGGCAAAGATCTCGGCGGCCGCAATATCAAGGTAAACGAAGCCAAGGCTCGCGAAGAACGCCCCCGCTGGTAGTTCGCGCCTCTAATCGGCATCAAGCGCCTGTCACTCATCTGAGTGGCAGGCGCTTTTTTTTGTCTTTGGGTTGTCCGTTGAAAGTGGGCTGAGTGTTCGGACAGCCTGAAGGGTAGGGAGAATATTTCTACTACAAAAATGTTGACAGAATAAGATTTCGTGCCAATACTAAATAGTAGCTCATCTACCATGTGTAGAAGGAGTAACGAAGCCGTCCTTTTGGGCGGCTTCAGCCGTTTGGGGTGTCAATCGGCGTTGAAAGTTGACCCATCATCGGCGTCGAAATTTGACCCACCCCGAACGTGATTTTCGGGTGTTGGGGGGAGGCTTTTCCGGGGGCGGCGGCAGGGTCGGGAATGGAGGGAGCCCGGAGGGCGACCGGAATTCCCGACCCTGCCGCCGACGCTTATGCGTCCTACCCTTGGTGCTGTCCCCTGCCTTGTTTCAGCCTCCAGCTTTCATTGCCTGTTTCGATGATCTCGCAGTGATGTGTGACGCGGTCCAACAGGGCCGTGGTCATCTTGGCGTCTCCAAAGACCTGTGACCACTCCCCGAAGCTCAGGTTCGTGGTGATCAGCACCGAGGTCCTCTCGTAGAGCTTTGAGAGCAGGTGAAAGAGCAGCTGGCCTCCTGACCTGGAAAACGGCAGGTAGCCGAGTTCGTCCAGGATGACCAAGTCGAAGCGCGCCAAAGTCTCGGCCAGCCGTCCGGCCTTGCCGTCCGCCTTTTCCTGCTCGAGCTGGTTGACGAGGTCCACCAGATTGAAAAAGCGCACTCGGGCGCCGTTGCGCACGGCATTGGAGCCGATGGCGATGCTTAAATGCGTTTTTCCGGTGCCCGTGCCGCCTACAAAGACCACATTGATCCAGCTCTCCATGAAGCCGCCCTGGTATAGATCCCTGATCCTGGCCTCACCGACGTGCGAGTCCTGGAAGTCGAAACCGTCCAGATCTTTGCTCACGGGAAATCTGGCGATCCCCAGGCGGTATCGGATGCTGCGTACGCGGCGCTCGGCCTGTTCCGCCTTGAGCAGATCTAACAGAAACCGTTCCAGAGTGGCCCCGGATCGACGACCGTGCTCAAGCATCTCGTCGTAAGCTCCGCGCAGGCCATGCAGCTTGAGCTCTTTGAGCAAAGCCAAGATGTCATTGCGAAGCATGGCTCGCCTCCAATAGCTGGTCATAACGTCCGCAGTCGGCCACAGGCTCGCATTTGATCCTGAGGTGATCGGGGACGCAAACCTCTTGGGTTGGCCTTTGATCACGGGAGCGGTTCAAGATGTTAAGGACCACGTCCCGACTCACCGTGTTTTGGTCCAGGGCCGCCTGGCAGGCGTCGGTTACTGCCTGGAGTCCATGGCTGGGCACCGCTGTCAGGATACCCGCAAACTGTCGGTCCCAGTCCTTATGCCGCCGCAGGGACAGACGGATTTGCTCCATCGGCGCAGGAAGCCTCCAGTCCTGGAAGGGAGCGCCGTTGCGGAGCGCTCCGGGCTTACGCTCCAGGACAGGCACGTAGTGCCACGGGTCATAGACAGTCTTTTCTCTGCCGAATCGGCGGGCATGTACGGCCAGCACCCGGCCATCGCGAATCACCGAGATGTGGTCGGCGTACGCCTTGATCTGCGCCGCCTGTCCAGCCGCCTCGCAGGGTACGCTGTACCGGTTGTGATCAAACCGCACCAGACATGTGGAGGAAACCCGGCATTCCTGAATACGGTAGCCATCGAAAGGGGCTGCGGGCTTGATTAGGTTTTCACGCTCCTGCAGGAAGACCTCCCAGATCGTCTTGTCCGTAATCTCCGGATGAGCCTGAGTCTTGGCCCAACCAATAGCTCGCTCCAGCAGCCAGGCGTTGTACTCCTCAAGGCTCCCGAAACGCCATCTGCCGGATAAAAAACGAGTACGTATCAGATGGACTTGATTTTCCACCTGTCCTTTTTCCCAGCCAGCAGCAGGCGTACACAGCGTGGGGTCCACCAGGTAATGAGTGCACATCTGCTCGAAGCGGGAATTGAGTTCGCGTTGCTTGCCGCGTAGAACTTTGTTCACTGCGGTCTTCATGTTGTCGTAAATACCTCGGCCACAAGATCCGCCGAAAAAGGCAAAGCCGCGCTGATGGGCGTCGAATACCATCTCCTGGGTCTCCCGAGGGTAACCGAAGCAGAAGACCATCCGGCTATGGCACAATCGCATGTGCGCGGTCTTGACCGTCATTGGCATGCCGTCAATTTCGAGTTGCTCGTGGCTCCAGTCGAACTGGTAGGCCTCTCCAGAGGCGAAAGTCAGCGGGACAAAGGCTTGCGACACCCTGTGCCCTTCGGCTTCGCGCCAGCGGGAGACATGACGCCGGACAGCATCATAGCCTCCCTCGTAACCTTGCCCCTGAAGCTGCTCAAACAAGACCTTGATCGTGCGTCGATGTTTGCGTGGAAGCCCGACATCCCGCTCCAACTCGCTTTCCAGCCAGGTCGTGAATTCACCAAGTTTGGGCATGGGCTGGATCGCTCGTTTGTACTCGAAGCGCGTCTCCTCCGAGCGCAACACCTTGCGGACCGTATTCCGGCTCATGTTTAAATTCTTGGATATCTGCCTGATCGGCGTCTCATGCCGGTCATGGGCCACCTTAATCTTTCGAATTGTTTCCACCGTCAGCATCTCCTCGCTGGCCCTCCCGTCACGATTTTCTCGTGACCTTGAGGGGCTTGCCGGGGTGGGTCAAATTTCGACGCCGATTACCGGCTCAGGTGGGTCATATTTGCACGCCGATTCACAGTGCAGCATGCGCGTCACTTCCATGGGGCCTGGGATGGTCATGAATCCGTAGGCCTGCGCCCATGCTTCGCCTCGGAGGTAGGACAGGGCCCACCGCACCGTGTGCATCTGGAAATATGCTTGGTTGTTGATGACGATCATGGCCTTGCACCGGCCATCTTCTGCCCGTTCCCTGAACGTGGTCTTGGCGTGTTCACAGGAAGCGAGCGGGTAATTCACATGATAGAACGTATTGCCTGCGGAAGCCATCTGGACCCATAGGTCCCAGTCCCGATAAATGGTATTGTCTCTGAATCCCTGGGTGGTTTCCCAGGCTCGTCTGCGGAACATGACCGCCGGGCCGATGAAATTTCTGGTCTGGAGCAGGGTTTCGTCGAAATCCGGTAGCTGGACCATGCCCGGCCGTCCGGAAGAGGCATTCTTGGGCACCAGCCGGATGTAATCGGTGTACATGATGTCTATATCCGGGTTGTCGGCAAAGAGCGGCAGGGCCGTTGTCAGATACTTGGGATCCAGTCTGTAGTCGGGGCGCAGAAGCAGGAGCAGGTCCCCGCGCGCGGCCTTGATTGCAGCATTTCGTGCTTGGGCTGGGGTCGTGTTGCTGTTCATGGTCAGCAGGGAGATGTCTTCGATGTCCGTGATGGCGGACCAGATCGAGGTGGCGGAAGGGGCGTGGGTTCCGGTCCCTGCGACAACGATCTCGGTATGCTCCAGTCCTGAGGACTGGCGGGCGACTGATTGCATCAGACGTGGCATGCCGGGATGCGTTTCCAGATCGGAAACAATTATGGAGACAAAGCTGTCAAAATGCATTGTCGGCCCCTTCCGTGGGATAAAACAACAGCTACCCAGAGTAGTCGGCACGTTCCGTGTGCACAATTCACCTTACTCGTGCCAATCCTATCGGCGTAATAATCGGGAACTTTAGGGGAGGGGGATTTTTTTTTTGGGATAATCGGGGCCGGAGTTTTTGAGTCCCTCTCTTGCGCAGGCTTCAAGCTTCACGTATGTATTGCAAAAGACAAGTAGAATACCGGTGCAGTCTCGCCAAGATATGCCGGTCTCATTCATACCCGACCCTGGTGGTGTTTACGTGGCAATTTTCAAATGCGAGTCCTGCGGATATGAGCGAGAGGTTCCTGGCAACCTCTTGGGGAAAAAGGCTAAATGCCCTGATTGCGGGCATGGCGTAACCATTGTCGATACTCTTCCGGAGGTGGACGAATCCTTTGAGGATGCCTTTGAAGAGACCGACGATATCCTGGATGAGGAGATTGAAGCGGTCCACGGTGAGGCCGACAACGTTTCCGAATCTTTTGATCTGGACGAAGTCGATACTGAGCTTGATTTTGAGCCCGAGGATGTCATCTGCATCAAGTGCGGGGAGGTCATACAAGACGGGAATCAGGACGTGTGTCCAGTTTGCGGTACCTCGGTCGTAAGGGCCGAGGAATTTCCCGAACTCTCGGAAGAAGACGTGGATGTGAGCGATCTGGCCGAAACAGCCGCACCGCAACTCTGGGACGACGATTATCAGGACTCGGACGGCGGGAAAAGTTTGTTGGACGCTGACGAGACTTCTGTTGCTGACGGTTGGCGATTTTTTGAAGGCAGCCTGATGCTCAATATCTTTGCCGGGCTGGTCTCAGGCGTTTTGAATTTTTCTTTGCGGTTTCCCTGGCCATGCTGGTTGCCCGTCCAGAAGGGCTGCACGAGTTGCTTCCATTTGTTCTTACCGCTTCATTGATCGGTATGATCGTCGGTTCTTTCTTTTTTCCATTCAGGACGCGGATTCCTTTTTCTCTGGTCGGGCCGGAATCCGTGACCATGACCGTCATGCTGCTTTTTATCGGAACAATCTATCGAGGCATGGTCGGTTTTTCTTCCGAGGTCATTCTCATCACAATGATGGCGGCAATTGTGCTGACCGCATTTTTGGTCGGATTTGTGATATGGCTGTTGGGAAAATTGAATATTGGCGAATATATCCGGTATGTTCCCCTTCAGATAATCGGCGGAGTGATCGGTGGCGTCGGTGTTTTCATTTTACTTGGTGTTCTGGATATGGGCGGAACTTATTCCCTGGACTGGAGCAGTGCGATTCTTGCCATCAAGGAGTGCGTGGTCCAATTCGATCCCGGCACTTGTCTTTATTCTCTCGGGGCGAGTGTCGTGTTTGGCGCTATCTTGTTTGCCGCGCTTTCGTGTTACAAGAATTCACTGTTTTTGTTGGCCATTGTAGTTGTTGCCGCCGGAGCCGGGTATGGAGCGGGTTTTTGGGGGCAGGACCTTGTCGTTAAATCACTTGCCGAGTCTATTCCCTTTTTGGACGAGGGTGTGATCAGGTTCCCGTTGGATTTGTTGAAGTCAGGGTACGGAGATATTCAGTGGGACGTGATAAAGGCTCATGGTCTGTACATTGGAGCGCTGGCCGTTCTGATCGTGCTGACTACCATGTACAGGGTGACCCGGCTGGAGCTCATTCATGGCCGAGAGGCTGATCTGGTAGACGAGTATCGCACGTTGGGGTTGGTCAATATGGTTTCCGGCCTGTGCGGTGGTACCCCGGTGTCCTTGTCCTATGGGCGGAGTGTCGGAAATTATGCCTCGGGCGGCAGGGGGCCTGTGGCCAGCATTGTCGCGGGTCTGGTTTGCTGTGGCGGGCTTTTCTTTGCTGATTTGATTGTCCCCATGATTCCCCGGTTCGTGCCCGAGGGGTTGCTGGTCTACGTCGGGTTGGATCTCATCCGTGATTGGATGTTCAAGACGAAATCGGTCTTTACCAGGCGCGATGACATGTGGATGCTGTGGATGACATTCCTGATCACAGTCTTGGTGGGATTATTGGAAGGCATCGGCTTCGGCGTGGCCCTTGCGCTCATGGTCACGGTTGGCCGCAACAGCAAAATCGGTGCGATCAGGAATGTGTTATCCGGTGCCAATCACCGGAGCAACGTGGACCGAGCCGCCGCTCAGCAGCGGACACTCAAGGAAGTGGGTGATCATATCCACATCCTGCGTTTGCAGGGATTCATTTTTCTTGGTTCCATGCAACGGCTGTTGCGGGATATTCGCAGCCGTCTCGATGATCACGACAAATTGCATGTGCAATATTTGTTGTTGGATTTCAAGATGGTTACCGGATTTGCTTCGGCAAGCTCTATCGGCTTTGAGAAGTTGCGCGGGATAGTGGACGAATACGGAGTGGATATCATTCTCACCAGCACCCCTCTGGAATTGGAGGAACATCTGGAAGCGATGGGCTGTGTGGGGGAGGCCGAAGGCCAGTTCAAGGTATTTTTTAATTTGGATTTTGCCCTGGAATGGTGTGAGAACCATGTCTTGGATTCCGAGAATATGCTTGAGATGAAACAGTTGAGTCTACCTGAATTGCTGGCTCCAATCTTCCCGGAACCCAAGTATATCCCGGCACTCATTAAAGTGCTCAAGCGTGTGGAACTGGACAAGGGTGAGGCCGCATTTCGTCAGGGAGATGTGTCCGATTCCATGTATTTTGTGGAATCAGGCAGGTTGGATGTGGAGCTGGAACTGGAAGGTGGCAAACTGCTCAGGCTCAAGAAAGTCGGGCCGGGAGCTGTTTTTGGCGAAATGGGCATCTATACCATGGCTCCGCGTTCTGCCACGGTCCGCGCCACGGAAAAGTGCGTGCTGTACATCATGACCAAAGAAAAGCTTGAAGCCGTGGAAAAACGTGCGCCCATGTTGGTCACGGCCATAAACCGGTATCTCATCAACATGATGTCCGAGCGGTTGCTCGATGCGAATATCAAAGTTCGCGACCTCATGCTATAGCGGTCATCCCATTTTTAAATCGTTGTGAATGTAGTTTTGGAGGGCGTCCCGCCAATGGCGGGGGGTAACGCCAGTGGTTTTCTGGAAGCGCGACAGGTCGAGGACTGAGTAGGTCGGGCGCACTGCCTTGGTGGGGTAGGCGCTGGATGGCATCGGTTCCACAACGCAATTTTTCCCGGCCAGTTTTATGGCAGCCGCTGCCAGACCATACCAAGTGGTTTCTCCGGTATTTGCCAAGTGGTAGACACCTGTAGCGTCGTGTTCGATGAGTTGGAGGGTGTTGACGGCCACGTCTGGGGCGTAGGAAGGAGAACCGGTTTGGTTGTCAACCACGGAGAGGGTGTCCCGCGTTTCGCTCAGGCTGAGGATTTTTTCTACAAAATTGGTGCGTCCCGGGCCGAAAAGCCAGGAAATGCGGATGATGAGTGTCTTCTCATACCCGAGATCAAGTAACCCTCGTTCGCCCTGGGACTTGCTGATTCCGTAAATGGAATAGGCGCCGGGTTCGTCGTACACCGAATAGGGGGTCTTCTTGTCACCCTTGAAAACGAAGTCCGTGCTGTAGTGGATAAAGGGAATGAAGCGTTTGGCGGCTTCGATAGCCAGGAGCGGTGGAGCCGTGGCATTGAGGGCAAAGGCGAGTTCCTCTTCATCTTCGGCCAGGTCTACCTGGGTATAAGCGGCAGCATTAATTATCAGGTCCGGGTCCTTTCGGTCGAGCAGACGGCTGACGGACAGGGGGTCGATGATGTCGGCGTCCTGTCTGGATAAGGGAATGGGTGTAGCACCCGCTTCGGTCAAGGCCGCAGTAAGGGCCTTTCCAAGGAGTCCAGTCTTTCCTCCGAAGATCAATACGCGCAGGCCGGGGATATGCATCAGGCACGTTCCTTATACCAAGAGTTCATGAAGGTCCGGTATTCACCGCTTTGGACCTTTTTCAGCCATGTTTCGTTGGCTTCGTACCAGGCAATGGTTTTTCGCAGGCCGGTGGTGAAGTCCACGGTGGGGGCGAATCCGAGATCTTTTGCAGCCAGGGAAAAATCCATGGCGTAGCGTTGGTCGTGCCCCGGTCGATCCGTGACGTAGGAAATGAGGGACTCGGGCTTGCCGAGGATATCCAGAAGGGTTTTTACCACGTCGATGTTGGTTTTTTCCGCATCCCCGCCAAAGTTGTATACCTGGCCTTCCTTTCCTTTGAGCAGAGTCAATTCCACGCCCAGACAGTGGTCGTCGACGTATATCCAGTCGCGGACATTGCTACCGTCTCCGTAGACGGGCAGCGGTTTGTCGGCTTTGGCGTTCATGAACATGAGGGGAATGAGTTTTTCAGGGAATTGATACGGTCCGTAGTTATTCGAGCAGCGGGTCACCAACACGGGAAAGCCGTAGGTTTCGAAATAGGCCCGACAGAGAAGATCGGCTCCGGCCTTGCTCGCCGAGTACGGCGAGTTCGGGGCAAGGGGGGTGATCTCTGTGAATTTGCCGTCGTCGCCCAGCGTGCCGTATACTTCATCGGTGGAGATATGCACGAAGCGACCCAGTTTACGCTGGCGGGCGCACTCCAGAAGGTTTTGAGCACCCAGGACGTTAGTGGTCACAAAGGGTGAGGGGTCGTTGATGGAGCGGTCCACATGGGATTCCGCCGCGAAGTTGACCATGGCATCGAAAGAGGCATTGGCCAGGATATCCATGATCAGGGGCCGGTCACCGATGTCACCCTGTATGAATGCATAGCGGTCTTCCGTCTCTTCCAGATCAAGGAGATTCAGTCGGTTGCCTGCATAGGTCAGTATGTCGAGATTGACAATGGACCAATCCGGGTGTTTGTCGAGCATGAGGCGAATAAAGTTGCTTCCGATGAAGCCGCATCCGCCGGTGACGAGTAATTTCATAGGATTATCAATGGCTAAACGTTGTGTTTCGTTGAGATGGAGACCAGTTCAGTCATCAATACAGTCCGTTGGGGAAAAAAACAAGGCAACAAGGCTATTCGATGATTAGGCCGGTCTGTCGCAAGGCCTCGAAAAGCAGGATGCCCGTGGCCGTGGAGAGATTGAGGCTGCGTACTTCGCCCCAGATGGGAATGCGCACTCCGTGAGGGTGCGTTTCCATCAGTTCAGCGGGAAGGCCGCGTGTTTCCGGCCCCATGACAATGACATCGTCGGGATGGAACCGGAATCGGTGGTGAGGCGTGCTGGCCTTGGTGCTCGCCATGACCAGTCGTGGGGGGTTGATGCGTTGGATGAAGTCATCCAGATTCGGGTGGACAGTGACGTCTACATGGGGCCAGTAGTCGAGCCCGGCGCGCTTCAGGTGCTTGTCATCAATGGTGAATCCAAGCGGCTCGATCAGGTGCAACGGTGTTTTTGTGGCCGCACAGAGACGGGCGATGTTGCCGGTATTGGGAGGGATTTCCGGTTCAAACAGGACGATTCGCATGGCCGGAAATACCTGTTTCCACGTTATACGTCCAGCTTGATGGTGGCTTTGCCCGGGGAATACCCCTTGAGTGTGCGCAGCATTTCGCGGATGGCAGCGGATATGATGTCTTCCACAAATGGCTTCATGCCAAGGGTGGCACCGTTGATGTCCACCTCGATGGAATTGTGCATGGCCAGGCAGGCCTCTATTCCAACCGTACCTTTCAGGATGTCCACGGCCAGTGTCTTGCAATCAGGTCGGCCGCAGGTCTGGCAATCCATGCCGGGAAGAAAGAATCCCTTTTCCAGGACAAGGTCGGCCAGTTCCTCGATAGTCTTTGGGGCGGGAATGTCTTCGAGGGTTGTTTTACCGTGGCTGGCGATGGCCAGTTCGGGCTGTAGCCAGTCCGTGCCGTCGGAAAGGTCGCCGTCCAGGCAGAGGATGCGCGGCAGGTAGCCCAAGGCTTTTCCGCCTTCCACAATGAGTACATCCGCAGTGAGCAGGGGCAGGATGTCAGGCAGGAAGCGGCTCTGGGTCCAATGGACAAAGGCTTCGGAAGGGCCGAGCCCGGCCGTCACGTCGCAAATGGCGCTATATTTGGCGGTGTCGGTGTCTTTCCAGTCGAAGCTGTGGTGGCTGAACTTGGCCGCAGCCACAGTCAATCCCATGTCCTTGAAGTGGCGGGCGAGCTTGAGGCCGAGGGTGGTTTTTCCGGATTTTTTGGAACCGACTATGGAAACAGCCTTCATGGTTTTCTCCAGGCTTAAGAGAGGTTGTCGACAACTTTACCGCATTCCAGATGGAAGGTGCGGTCGCTGATGCCATTTAACCACGGCAGGTCGTGACTGGCAATAACCAGGCTGGTGCCATTGACGTTGCGTGCGTCCAAGGCTGCCTGCCGAATCAGGGTGGCGCTGCTGCTGTCCAGGCTGGCGGTGGGTTCGTCCATGAGCAGCACTTTGGGCTTGAGCACCAGCCGTGCGGCCAGGGCTACCCGTTGGGTCTCCCCGCCCGAGAGTTCGAACCAATGGCGTCGCGCAAAGGTTTCCGGAGGCAGCCCGACCTTGAGCAGGGCGTCGAAAACCCGGGCTGGAATGTTTGATTCCCGGCGAACTTTGAGCCCATAGGCCACATTGGCGAAGACGCTCCGTTTGAGCAGGTAGGGCTCCTGGACCATGAGAGTGATCTGCCGGTGGACCGCGTTGGGGGTGATGGGGGCCGGTTCACCCAGGAATTTTACGGTGCCGTGAGCCGGGCCTTCCAGAAAGGCGAGGAGACGGAGTAGCACGGATTTCCCTGCACCGTTGGGTCCTGTCAAGCCGACTATTTCGCCGGGGGCGATGTCCAAGTGATTGATGTCGAGTACTGTTCGACCGGAGTATACCTGCCGAACATTGTCGATCTGAAGGAGGGTGCTCATAGTGCAGCCCTCTTTTTCAGTCCGGTGGCGAGGATGTTGACGGTCAGGGCTACGGCCAGAAGAACCATGCCCAGGGCAATGCCTAAAGCAAATTCGCCTTTGCCGGTTTCCAATGCAATGGCCGTGGTGATGGTCCGGGTGTGCCATTTGATGTTGCCGCCCACCATCATGGAGATACCCACCTCGGAGACCACTCTGCCATAGGCGGCCATTGCAGCGAGAACAATGGAGAAACGCGCTTCAATGACCGTGCCCCAGAGAATTTGGTAGGGACTGGCTCCCAGAGTGACGAGCGTCTGAGGCAACCTTTTGTCCAGAGCCTCCACGGCAGCGGCCGTCATGGCGATGATGATGGGCAGCCCGAGAATGGTCTGGCCTATGGCTATGCCCGGGATGGAGAAGAGCAATCCGGTTCCACCCAGGGGACCGTTGCGCGTGAGGAATGCATAGACCACCAGGCCGATGACCACAGTGGGGAAAGAAAGCAGGGTATCGACAATGGTACGGATGACCTTCTTGCCCGGAAAGTTTTTGTAGCCGAGCAGAAATCCCAAGGGGACACCGAGCAGGAGGCTGGTTAACATGGATGTGCTTGATGCGGCCACGGTTGCCCATATCGCGGCATAGGTTTCACCGTCACCGGTGAACAGGAGCACGAAGCCCTGAAGAAAACCTTGTAGAATGAAATCCATTGGCGTCCTGAATTTCGGGGGACGGCATGAAGCCGTCCCCCGTGGCTAGAGAGCTATCTATTTTTTGGCGTTGGGGGTGAAAAGGACCTTGCCCAACAGCTTGAATTCACCGATGGCTTTTTTGAGTAGCCGGGGAAGCCATCCAGTCAATGAACTGTTTGGCCAGTTCGTACTTGGCATCCGGGCAATGCTTGGGATTGACCGCCAGGACGGAATATTGGTTGAACAGCACATTGTCGCCTTCGACCAGAACCACCAGCGGCGGCTTGCCACCCTTGGTGTCCGCATACTTGATGAAGGTGCCACGGTCGGTCATGGTGTAGCCGCCCTTTTCATCAGCCATGTTGATGGTGGCTATCATCTTTTGTCCACCGGAAATGTACCAGAGCTGCTTTTCAGGGACAGCCATCTGAGCAGATTTCCAGAGGGAGAGTTCCTTTTTGTGAGTGCCGGAATTGTCGCCTCGGCTGATGAACACGGCCTTTTTGGCGGCGATGGTCTTCAGGGCGTCGGTGACGGACATGCCTTTGACGCCCGCAGGATCGGCCGCAGGACCGATGATGACGAAATCATTGTACATGATTTCGGTACGGTCCATGAGTATGCCTTTTTTCACGTACGCCATCTCGGAAGCCGGGGCGTGGACCAGAACGACATCCACGTTGCAGTCTTCGGCCATTTTCAGGGAAGCACCGGTGCCCTTGGCAACATACTGGATCTCTATGCCGGTATCTTTTTTGAATTGCGGCACGATGAGTTCACCCAGCAGTCCGGTATTGTCGGTGCTTGTGGTGGTTGCCATTTTCAGGATTTCTCCGGCCATGGTGGGTAGAGCCAGAGCCAGTGTGAGCACAAGGCTCAATACGATTGTGTAAATACGTTTCATCGGTCCCTCCTAGTTTTGGACAGGTAGTATGGTAAGCACTTTCTGCTGTGCTAAAGCACTATCCAGTGTCGTCTCGGTAGAATTCGCCGGATTTTTTTATGTCCATATTCAGGACTTCAGAAGCTCTTTGGGTGGCATATGCTTCGACGTCGAGATAGAAATGGAGAAATTTTTCCATGATTTCTTTGCCTGCTGGAGTGAGGTTGAAAACGCTGGCCTTGCCCTTTGATTTTTTCCACCAAAGGCAGTCCTATGCGGGCTTCCGCATTTTTCAATTTGCCCCAGGCTCGGCGGTAGGACATTCCCAAGGCCTCAGCGGCTTTACGTAGAGATCCAAGTTCTTCGATATGTTGTAGGAGCAAGGTGCTGCCGATGCCGATGTAGGTTTCTTTTTCCTGCTCGATCCAGACACGCAGCCGCAATGTGGCTGTATTCTTTTTTTTCGCCATATCTTTTCACTCGGTTTGATGTGGGCCGTCAGGATCAACAGCTACACTGTTTTAGATAAATAATATGCAGGATTGGCATAATCAAGTCAATGATGGCATAATTCTCAACGGTTTTTACACTGGCATAGCTACAATTTCATGGTGTCGAATGAGAGCGTTTGCAGGTCGATGATAAGTATTTTCCCGGCCAGAGAGGATGAAGCGTCGATCAGGAGCCGTATGGTTTCGGTAGCCATGACCGACGCCATGAAGGCCACGGACGGTGCCGGGCAGCCCAGTTGTTCTTCGGCAGCGTCGTTTTGGCCCATGAAATCGGCGGGGCCGGATTCACCGGGCATGACCACTGCAATATAGCCGGTCCATCCTGCCAATGCGCCGGTTACCAGCGGAATGTTCGCGTCACTTGCCGCCCGCTGAAGGGCGAGCCTGGAAGTGAGGCCGCCAAGGGCGTCCACTGCCAGGGTGCAGCCTTTCAGAAAGGACGGAAATGCTTCATTGGCAAGGTGTTTATTGCAGGCCTCAAGGCGAACTGACGGATTGACGATGCGAGCTCTGGCGAGGGCTGCGTCGGTTTTTTGGCTTGGCGAGTGTCTCGGTGGAGGCAAGGATCTGGCGGTTGAGGTTGCTTTCCTCAAAAATGTCGCCGTCAGCGGTACGGATATGGCCGATACCGGTGCGGAGAAATAGTTCCAACAGATTGCCACCAAGTCCGCCGAGGCCTACTTGGGCAACGGAAGTGTTCAGAAGCCGAATTTGATCGGCAGCAGTGATGGATGCCTCGTTGCGTAAATAGCGGACAGGATGGATGTCCAGTCCCAGGGCAAGAGATTCGATTTCATGCCCGTAGCGGTTGAACTGACCGGCGAGATCAGCCACGGCACGAGTGTCGAGGGTCAGCTTTTGTCCGCCTTCTGGTAAAGGGGTGGTGAAGGCCCGTTCCCGGATCGCTTCAGGTAGACCGATCAATTTAGCCTCCCCCGACAGCCGGGAAAAGGCCAACACGGTCTCCGTCCGAGAGGCTGGTGTCAACGGGTGAGCGGAGGTTGTTGACGAAGATTATCGCCACTTCGTTTTCCGGGATGCCGAGTCTGTTTATCAGGGGACAGCACGGTTTCATCGGCGTCGATAGGGAAATCCCCGGCGTTTTCCGGAAGGAATTTCGTTAACGTGACAAAGCATTTTATTTCTATACCCATGAGGTAAGTTTAATTTCTCTTGGTTACGGGGTCAACGCAAAAAAAAAGGGGCCGGGGTAGAAACCCCGGCCCTTGATAATGGCTGGTTGCGGTCTTAGACCTTTGCGCCCTGAAGTTCATCTTCGTCGATGTCCCAGACCACATTGTGGGGCGGCAGGGGATCGGTTTCAAAGAAGCGGGGCAGCTTGTCGTCCATCTTGCTGAAACCGGCGCGGGCATTGAAGTCAAGTTCGTCCTTCAGGCAGTTGACGCCCAGGTTGACCAGGTCGTCTGCGGTGAAGGAGGTGCCGGTGTATGCCTGAACCAGGTCGGCCATTGTCTGCACACCGTTTTCGGAGTCCAGCACGGCGAACGCTACGAACAGGCAGAATCCCATGGAATCAATGGCGGCAGTAGCTACCTGGAGATTCTTGGAAAGCTCGATGTTGCCTTCCTTCTTGTGCCCGTCGACCGTTCCGCCCACGCCGAGGATGTTCTGGCAAACGCCATATCCGGCGGTGTGGTCGGCACCCATGGGGGTTGTGGCGTAGGTAACGCCGACACCTTTGACTGCACGGGGGTCGTAGGCGGGCATGGACTGGTTTTTGACTATGGGCAGCCGTTCGACGCCGAAGGCGGCGCCTGCGAAGCCCACGCCATTGCCGATGATCATGCCCATGGGATCACTGGTACCAACTTTCTTCAGCAGTTCAATGGAGGCCTTGCCGTCCTCCCCAGGGGATGATACCGCCGTCCATGGCAACGGCCAGGGTGTTGCCGATCTCAATGGTATCCATGCCTTTTTCGTCGCAGAGGCGATCCATGGCGGCGATGTCGTCGATGTCCTTGATCAGGGCGTTGGCGCCGAAGGCCCAGACGGTTTCGTACTCGAAGCCGGAGGTGACGTATTCACCCTGGGCGTTGTTGTACTGCTGGGAGCACTGAATGATACAGCCGGTGTGGCAGCCTTCAGTGGTCTTGCCGCTACGGGCCTGAATGGTTTCAGCGATTTTTTCGCCGGAGATATCGGCTACGTGATCGCATTGGCCGAAACGGAAGTTCTTGGTGGGCAGGGCACCCGCTTCGTTGACGATGTTGACCAGGATGCAGGTACCGAATCCGGGCAATCCCTGAGAAGTGACCGGATGGCCCTTGAGGATTTCGACCCAGGTGGAGCGAGCGGTCCTTGAATGCCTCTTTATCGACTGCTCCGACCTTTTTCGTTGGTGTCGGTGTCGAGGATGATCGCCTTGATCTTCTTGGAACCCATGACGGCACCGGTGCCGCCGCGGCCAGCGGAACGAGCGGGGCGTTTGTAGGGATCGGTGAACTGAATGGTCGCGGTCTGACGGACGGTTTCACCGGCGGGGCCGATCATGCCGGCGATCATTTTGTCGCCGTATTTTTCCATCAGTTTGTCATGAGCGGGGTAGTTGTCCATACCCACGATATCGCTGGCATCCCTGAATTCGACCTTGTCACCGGTGATGAACAGGGTGGAAAAGGGAGCAACGTCGGCGGGTTTGTCTTCAAGGATGATGGCGAGAAGGTCCATCTTGGGCATCTTGTGAGCGAAGAGACCGCCGGAGTTGGATTCCTTGATACCGCCCGTCAGGGGAGATTTTGTGCCTACGGAAAGGCGGCCGGAGTTGGCAGCGGTGGAACCGCCCAACAGGCCGGTGGCGAAGACAAGTTTGTTTTCCGCAGAAAGTGGGTGGCAGTTCGCCGGGACTTCCTTATTGATGATCCGGGAAGTCAGGGCACGACCACCGAGATTTGCGTACGGGCCTACTTCTTCAAAGGAATATTCTTTTGTACGGGTGTTGATTCTGAGAATTCTGGGCATTGTGCTCCTCGATTCGTTGAATGATTGATGTTTTACCGAATGGCTGTAATATTGATTTCGTCGACGCCTTGATATATACCCCATCTGGAACAAATATGTCAAAGAAAACAATATATTATGTTCACATGGGCATAATGCAGCAGAGGAAAATATCCCCGTTTTCGGGTTTGGGAGAAATGTCATGATTGCCGATGAAGGTTTGACGCTTGTGATGCATTCGGATGCACGATTGGGGTTCAATACACTGCTGCAGCGCGGAGTTTATCTGACTGGAAGGGGTGGCTTGACTGTGCGTGGGTTTCTTCATGAAGTAGTTGGGTATGATGATGTGTGCATTGAAGGGGAAGTGCGGACGATTTTTCTTAACTTCAGCCCCATGGACGGGCTGGACGAAACATATATCAAGGATGGGGATCGTCTTGCGCTGGGAAGCGCCATGCCGGGGCTGGTGGGTATCTGTATGGGCCGCGACAATCCCTACAAGAGTTTTCAGGAGCGATTTGGTAAGCCAGAAGGACTTAGGAGAACCAGTCGGTCCGTCCGTTCGTGTTTTTGTGAAGGTGTTCAGCGTGTTGGCCGTAAAAACAGGTGCGGGACATCCTGGCTCGCGGCGTCGAGCTGGATAGGGAAGTTTTGACCGCAGTTCTGGAAAAGGAAGCGGCCAACATCGTTGTCGACGCCGGGCAGGACGTAATGGATGTGATCGCGGCTGTACGTGAAGGAAGTGGTCCTGTTCGAGTCAGGGTGACGTTTGTCTGATCAGGTTATTGCGTGCAACCGAAAGCCTCGTTGTATTTCCTCAGTTTCCCCATCTGTCGTTTGTACTTGATCTGTGTGAAGGGATCAGCCATTTCGTACTGAATATTGTTGTCGTGCAGTGCCCATCCCATTTTTTTGCAGGCAGACATTTTTTCTTCCGCAGGCAAGCCTTGAAGATTTTCGCCATAGTTTTTTATCGCCCTTCGATAGGCCTTTTCCGCGATGTCGAATTCGGAATCCGCCATGCGCCGGGTGGCCAGGGAGTCGGCAGCGGAGTATGTCGGCAGAAGCACTAGCAAGAAAAGGGTGATGATGAGCAGGTGTCAATCGGCGTTGAAAGTTGACCCATCATCGGCGTCGAAATTTGACCCACCCCGAACGTGATTTTCGGGTGTTGGGGGGGAGGCTTTTCCGGGGGCGGCGGCAGGGTCGGGAATGGAGGGAGCCCGGAGGGCGACCGGAATTCCCGACCCTGCCGCCGACGCTTATGCGTCCTGCCCTTGGTGCTGTCCCCTGCCTTGTTTCAGCCTCCAGCTTTCATTGCCTGTTTCGATGATCTCGCAGTGATGTGTGGACGCGGTCCAACAGGGCCGTGGTCATCTTGGCGTCTCCAAAGACCTGTGACCACTCCCCGAAGCTCAGGTTCGTGGTGATCAGCACCGAGGTCCTCTCGTAGAGCTTTGAGAGCAGGTGAAAGAGCAGCTGGCCTCCTGACCTGGAAAACGGCAGGTAGCCGAGTTCGTCCAGGATGACCAAGTCGAAGCGCGCCAAAGTCTCGGCCAGCCG
This sequence comes from uncultured Pseudodesulfovibrio sp., assembly GCA_963662475.2. Classification (GTDB taxonomy): domain Bacteria; phylum Desulfobacterota; class Desulfovibrionia; order Desulfovibrionales; family Desulfovibrionaceae; genus Pseudodesulfovibrio. Next base: position 12,976 of record CAXXUE010000037.1, on the reverse strand, counting down.
TCCGGCCTTGCCGTCCGCCTTTTCCTGCTCGAGCTGGTTGACGAGGTCCACCAGATTGAAAAAGCGCACTCGGGCGCCGTTGCGCACGGCATTGGAGCCGATGGCGATGCTTAAATGCGTTTTTTCCGGTGCCCGTGCCGCCTACAAAGACCACATTGATCCAGCTCTCCATGAAGCCGCCCTGGTATAGATCCCTGATCCTGGCCTCACCGACGTGCGAGTCCTGGAAGTCGAAACCGTCCAGATCTTTGCTCACGGGAAATCTGGCGATCCCCAGGCGGTATCGGATGCTGCGTACGCGGCGCTCGGCCTGTTCCGCCTTGAGCAGATCTAACAGAAACCGTTCCAGAGTGGCCCCGGATCGACGACCGTGCTCAAGCATCTCGTCGTAAGCTCCGCGCAGGCCATGCAGCTTGAGCTCTTTGAGCAAAGCCAAGATGTCATTGCGAAGCATGGCTCGCCTCCAATAGCTGGTCATAACGTCCGCAGTCGGCCACAGGCTCGCATTTGATCCTGAGGTGATCGGGGACGCAAACCTCTTGGGTTGGCCTTTGATCACGGGAGCGGTTCAAGATGTTAAGGACCACGTCCCGACTCACCGTGTTCTGGTCCAGGGCCGCCTGGCAGGCGTCGGTTACTGCCTGGAGTCCATGGCTGGGCACCGCTGTCAGGATACCCGCAAACTGTCGGTCCCAGTCCTTATGCCGCCGCAGGGACAGACGGATTTGCTCCATCGGCGCAGGAAGCCTCCAGTCCTGGAAGGGAGCGCCGTTGCGGAGCGCTCCGGGCTTACGCTCCAAGACAGGCACGTAGTGCCACGGGTCATAGACAGTCTTTTCTCTGCCGAATCGGCGGGTATGTACGGCCAGCACCCGGCCATCGCGAATCACCGAGATGTGGTCGGCGTACGCCTTGATCTGCGCCGCCTGTCCAGCCGCCTCGCAGGGTACGCTGTACCGGTTGTGATCAAACCGCACCAGACATGTGGAGGAAACCCGGCATTCCTGAATACGGTAGCCATCGAAAGGGGCTGCGGGCTTGATTAGGTTTTCACGCTCCTGCAGGAAGACCTCCCAGATCGTCTTGTCCGTAATCTCCGGATGAGCCTGAGTCTTGGCCCAACCAATAGCTCGCTCCAGCAGCCAGGCGTTGTACTCCTCAAGGCTCCCGAAACGCCATCTGCCGGATAAAAAACGAGTACGTACCAGATGGACTTGATTTTCCACCTGTCCTTTTTCCCAGCCAGCAGCAGGCGTACACAGCGTGGGGTCCACCAGGTAATGAGTGCACATCTGCTCGAAGCGGGAATTGAGTTCGCGTTGCTTGCCGCGTAGAACTTTGTTCACTGCGGTCTTCATGTTGTCGTAAATACCTCGGCCACAAGATCCGCCGAAAAAGGCAAAGCCGCGCTGATGGGCGTCGAATACCATCTCCTGGGTCTCCCGAGGGTAACCGAAGCAGAAGACCATCCGGCTATGGCACAATCGCATGTGCGCGGTCTTGACCGTCATTGGCATGCCGTCAATTTCGAGTTGCTCGTGGCTCCAGTCGAACTGGTAGGCCTCTCCAGAGGCGAAAGTCAGCGGGACAAAGGCTTGCGACACCCTGTGCCCTTCGGCTTCGCGCCAGCGGGAGACATGACGCCGGACAGCATCATAGCCTCCCTCGTAACCTTGCCCCTGAAGCTGCTCAAACAAGACATTGATCGTGCGTCGATGTTTGCGTGGAAGCCCGACATCCCGCTCCAACTCGCTTTCCAGCCAGGTCGTGAATTCACCAAGTTTGGGCATGGGCTGGATCGCTCGTTTGTACTCGAAGCGCGTCTCCTCCGAGCGCAACACCTTGCGGACCGTATTCCGGCTCATGTTTAAATTCTTGGATATCTGCCTGATCGGCGTCTCATGCCGGTCATGGGCCACCTTAATCTTTCGAATTGTTTCCACCGTCAGCATCTCCTCGCTGGCCCTCCCGTCACGATTTTCTCGTGACCTTGAGGGGCTTGCCGGGGTGGGTCAAATTTCGACGCCGATTACCGGCTCAGGTGGGTCATATTTGCACGCCGATTCACAAGCCGATCATCACCCAGCCCTCGGGCCTCAAGCTGCCTATTCTTGGGAGTGTCCACTACCGAGAAGCTCTCCTTGTCCACATGGGTTAACTCCTCAGCGAAATACGTGGAATAGGTGGTCACGAAGTGGACGTTCTCCATGCCGTCGATGGCCACCAGGTTTTCCTCGCTGTTCATGCCCTTGTCGAAGGCAACGGTCACCTCCTTGCTCCCCTGCTCGCCCATCGCTCCCATCACTTCGTCCATGATCTGTCCGAACAGTCTGGAATCGTGGCGGTTGCCCTCGTACTCCCTGTAGAAGAAGGGCAACTTCGTGTCCCTGGCCACTAGAAGCGCCAAGCCCACCTGTCTGAGCCAATCCCGTCCTTCCTTGTTCTTGCCACGCTGGGCAAGTTCGGAATCCGTGTCACTGGCCATGAAGGTGTAGTAGTTTGTGGTGTCGAACAAAAAGCACCCGGAATCCGAGGGCTCCAGTTCCGAAACTCTCCGGAAGAGTTCTTCGGCGATGGCCCGGATTTCCTTCTCGCCAACCCTCTCCCATTTTCGCCAGAACCGATCCGAGTCCAGTGCCTGGATGTCAACTGGGCGTATCTGCTGGATGGCCGTGCCCTTGTACCATTCCGGCAAGGCCCTTTTCGAGCAGGGAGAAACCATGCGGTTGAAGGTCGCATACAGAAAGTACTCCCCGATGCTCGGGCCACCCGCTTTCTCTGTCTGGGGCACAATGCCGTCGACGACACCTGCAAGGCCGATCTCCTTGTCGATAAGATTCGCAAGCCAAAGAGCCCCGAACTCCTGGACCTGGATGCGTTTGAGATCGAGCTTCTTGTCGCCGCTGGACAATGCCAGGATCCTTTCGATCGAGCCCAGATAAACCTGGTTGACGACCTTTGGCTTGCCGTCCACCCGGGCCATTTCGCGGATGTAGTAGTAGCTCCTGCCACCCTTGGTCTTCTTGTGTATATGAGCCATGGGCAAAACCATATCTCCAGGGTCTTACAAAGTCAAGTAAAAATCTAGAAAAGTGTTTTGCAGCATAGCTTTCTAGCGTCAAACATTTCAAAAAGCATAGGTCTTACAAATTTTGGGCAAATAAAAAGCTGACATCATTGGCGATTTCAGCGCAAAATAGGCCTTTGCTACGAAACTCCTGTCAAAGAGCGAGAAAAAGCCCGGCTGGACCGGGCTATCACTGGTGTAATGGTGTTATTCGGCCTTGAAATATTGTATCTTCTTCATTCGCTCCACGGCCTCGGTTACGGTTTGCTCATTCATGGGCCATCGGTCCGTCTTCATGTCTTCCTTCTTCGCGCGCCAAGCCATGTAGACCTTGGCGAAGGATTGATCGACCTGGCTCATGTAGAGGAAACCACTCTCGGTGTTGTAGCCCTCCACTACCAACGGGTCTTGAAGGTCGCTGCAAAAATAGGTCATGATGATTGCGCCGCCTTCGGCGCTGACTACTTTTGACTTTGCCTGCACCTTGCAGCCAAGGGCCAGGGCATTGAGGGATTCGTCGATGAAGCGTTTCATGTCGTATTCGGGTAGATAAAAACCGTACACACCGTAGATTTGTGTATAGCTGTCGAATTCCTGATCTTTGGGGATTTGCTCCAGCGCAAACAGATTTTTTTGCTGATTTCGGAAGGATTTTGAATTTCCAATATCCTTGATTTCGTTCACCCAAATGGGTGGAGGGAAACTCAATACCCCCTGATAGAGCTTGATGGTCTGGGTGATAGAGGGGCTTTCTTCTGCCCATGCGGGGGCACTGAATAGAATGGCCCACATCATGCTTGCACTGAGAATAATAGCAAGTCGTGCGGTCATTCTGAACTCCTTGTGTCAGGTATCGCCGGTTGACGCAGCTTGAGCTTTGAGAGGATTGGCGGAGGAGTGGTGTCCAGCACGGCAGGGCGCTGATCTTCAGGAAGAAAGTCAAAGACCATTCCCTGTTTTTCAAGGAAATCAACACAGCGCCAAAACCACATATATTGCGAAGTACCTTTTTTCCCCATTCCTCTACGCTTTACTTGAATCTTCATAGAGGAATCAACGCCTTTGTTGGCCGTGGTATAATCAACACCTTGTGTAAGCAGAAAATAGACCAGTTCGTAATCTTCAGCTCTCGCGGCCTTTTTGACCAAAGGCACATCAAATTTATCTTTGTAGTCAATTTCTGACCCAGCATTATATAGGAGAGAAAAGGCATTGTGCTTAAACGTTGTTAAAAAAAACACATTTTCTATAGGCCTGTTTCCGTTGCCTGGCCTTTCAACGTTAGGGTCGCCGCCTCCAATCTCAAGTGCCATTTGAAGATACTCGATTCCGATTTCATCGGTCTTGAATGTTATCCAATGGAGCAACGTGTCGCCATCGTTCCAATTGATATTCGGATCTGCGCCTAGCTCCATCAATCGTTTGAAGCCAGCCTTGTTGGGATGATACAAAGTCCATGTGGGGAGAGTCACACCGTAGGAGCCAACGGCATTGACATTTGCTCCACGGGCCACAAGCTTGTTTATGCGTTCAATGTCCCCAGCGGCAGCAGCCAGGGCCAGCGCCTGGGCCTGGCTGTCTCCCGGAAACATTTCTGTAACGCTCATTCTATGCAGTGGGAGCGGAGCTTCAGGATTGCGAGTAGCGTGTGCGGTCACCCCATACACTATCTTTCCGCATGCGGTTAAGCCAAGCAGTAACAGCAACAAAACAAGACAATTCATGATTCTCATACAATCCTCTATTGACCATTGAAGGCTTCGACAACCGCGCCAATGCCATGGGTTCCGCCGCCCTCGACAACAACACGTGTCCCCATGGCCGTCGGCACGGCAAAGTCAAGCAGGTCTTGCATGTTGTTCAACAAATCTCCTCTGCTGATGTAACTGGTTGTGATGTTGTCAATTCTTGCCGTCGCCTGGGCTGTTGTCTCATCGACGTCCTTCATGAATTCTATGGTGTTTACATGAAGTCCGGCGGGATTAAATGCGACAGCGCGGTCAACCAACCCTGTGGCTGCTGTGGCCAGCGTCATGCCGCCTCCGAGGGAGTGGCCAGTGGCAGTCAAAGTCGCTCCTTCGCTGTCCACTATTAATTTAAGTTCGACGAGCTGCTCTTTAACCTTTTCATACTGCGCTCCAATATTGCCAGTGGCTTGTGCAATGTTGGTGTTCCAGTCATTTCCTTCCAGTTCCGATCCTCTATATGCGATGATGTACTCCTTTGTCTCTTCATTGAAGAACAGTTCGGAGTGGAATCCTGATTTTTCGTCAATCATTATTGACGGGTCAACGCCCTTAGCTTCGAATTCCTCTGTAGTCACCTTTTCATATCCTTCCGGCAATTCTCCATCACCATACACGGCTTTGCATGCCTCAGCATACGGCCTTGCCTCTGCCTTCTGCTCCTCCGTCAACTCCGGCGCCTTGATCTGCTCTGCCAGTTCGGCAACGATGGCGCTCAGGGCTCCCTGCATTGGGTCGCCTCCGGCTATGGCTGAGCCTGCCGCGCCGGTGGCTCCGGTGAGGATGAGATTGACGGTGTCATTCAACTGATCGGAAGTTATCTCACCTTTTGCGTAGCTTGCAAAGGTAGAGCCGAGGGCGGTTCGGAGCGCCCCCTCCAGATCCTGCCCGCCGACAATGGTGCTTGTCGCGGTCTTGACCGCAGTCTTGGCCGCAATCTCGCCCATCGGTCCCATTTTGGCGAAGTCGGAGCCATAGGTGCTGATGATCCCGGCCATGATCATGGTCGTGGCAAGGGACCTCAGGCCGTCAACGGAGACGATGTTGCTCAGATTCGTTCCCAGGTCGCCGCCAGCCGCCGCGTCCGCGAGGCTGGTCGCCACCTGGGCACTCAGGGAGGTGAATGCGGCGGTCAGTGCCGCATGCATAGCGAGCTGTCCGGCTGTTGCCCCGGCTGTCACAACCGCGCCGTTAACGACCGTAAGGCCGGAGCACGCTGCGGCCAGACTCGACGCCGCCCCCGCCGTCACGACAGAGGCGATGATGGCGACGATGAGCATGCCGCCGGGAGCCAGGCCGCCATCGGATTTGCTCCACTGGTCGTGAATCTCCTGGACGGCGACCCAGTCCACGTCGTCGCGCTGGAGCAGGTCGCCCATCCACTGGAGACCTTCCACGTTGGCGAGCAGTTCGGCATCCTTACGCACATCGCCCGTGGATTCCTTGAATTCCACGACAACGCCCTGCGGAGTGGTGATGGTCAACCCCTTGTCGGCATCGATGAGGGTGTGGATGACTGTTTCGTCAAGGTTGCCCTTGTCGCTGGACGACCATGTCAGGAAGCCCATGTCCGACTTCACCTCGCGCTTGTACTCGCTGTCCTTGACCACGAGCATGGCGACCTGGCCGTCCTGGGCCGTGATCTCGGTCTCGTCACCCGAGGTGATGCGCGCGGCCTGGAGGATGACGTCATCCCTGGCGTCAAGGGTGACCTTGCCGCCAGCCTCGATCTCGGGGCGGGTGTGGGTGGTGAGGTTATGTCAAAGAGCGAAAGGAAAGGTGCGGCAGGGACGGCGGTGTCAGGTGAATAATATCTCTGTACAGTCCTGTTTTGACCAGAGTGATCATAATTCACCTCTCTTACGGACAGGCTTCCAGACTCCTTTGAAAGGAAAGTCGGGTTCAACTAGTCGCCACAATTCATTTGTTTCAGTATTTTGAAACCACCTTTGAGTGTGTGAATATCCATCTCTCCTTTGCGGGTCCGGGTCGACTTCCTTGGCGTTCCCCTCATTGATTAAATCATTAATATATTTTGTAAAACGCTCATACTCACTAGGACTTTTAAATTCAGAAATTTCTTCCCACACTGCTCCTCCTAGATGTCTCATTTATTGATTCCACTCCTTGACAATCCAATCAGGGTTAACATTATCCACATATATTTGGTTGCCACCTCCAAGCAATGGGCCTTGTTTTGAGGCTACGCCTTCATATATCTTTACGCCCTTTGGAACTTCAATTTCAACCTAATCTGAGCGATTCTCCAGCCTGACACAACATCAAAGCTGGCATATCACCTTGTTTTTGTTTACAATCACATCCAGTCACTACGTCATGAACGTTTCACCCATTTGGTGGAGGGCTGGATGTCCAACTCAAAGAGAACCAAAGCAAAATTCATCGACGATGTCCAAGTCACGAACGACTGTCTGACAAGCCGGGCCGGGCTCAACCTCTTTGCTCGCTACATTCGTGGCATTGGTCTTTTCCCCCACATCAACCGCCTTTTCGGCTCCATGCGCAAGAACCCCAAGGGCACGCCCATCGATGAACTTTTCAAGCAGGTGCTCTGCTTCCTCTTTGACGGCACCAGCCGTCACTTGGCCCACTTTGATGTCCTGACCAAAGATCCGGGCTACGCGGCTGCCATCGAAACAGACATCAAGAGCATGGCCTCATCGCACACCGTCAAGCGGTTCTACCAATCATTCTCCGCACAACGGACCTATCTTTTTCGCCGTCTGTTGCAGCAACTCTTCCTTTGGCGACTCAGCATGACCAGCCCAGAAGTGATCGAACTGAACATCGACACCATGGTCATGGATAACGACCAAGCGCCGAAGCGTCACGGCGTCAAGCCCACCTACAAGAAGGTTCTGGGCTTTCAGCCTCTCCAGATGACCTGGGGCCGCTACATTATAGACGCCGTGTTCCGTGGCGGCGACAAACACTCTCTCAACGGCGACTCAGCCCCGAAGATGATCCGTCACGTGGTGCGCATGATCCGTACCCGCTACAGCAAGACCGTACCCATCATCATTCGCATGGACTCCGGATTCTTCGACCAGGAGCTCTTCGACGAGATGGAGCGGCTGGATATCGGTTTCATCTGCGCAGGCAAGTTCTATAGCGACATCAAGGCCATGATTGGGGCACTTCCCGAAACCGCCTTTCAGCATCACTTCGGCAAAACCGATGAGGATGTCTGGCAGTGCTACGAGTTCTGCGACCGCCGCAAGTCCTGGGAAAAGTCCTTCAGGACCATCTTTTGGCGACCTTTACTGGAAGAGAAGCAGTTCCTGCTACCCGGATCAAGACCAGGCACCATCGTCTACACCAACCTTGGCATGGATAGTGTCGTGGATCAGCAATTGCAGGAGGCTGGCCTCGCGTTCATGGCCGAAACCGATGCCATCATCCACTCCTACCACCAGCGGGGCGCGGACGAACTGGTGCACAGGGCGTTCAAGGATTTCGGATTCGAGGAGTTGCCGTTCCAGCGCTTCGTGCCCAACGCCGCCTTCTATTACACCATGCTCCTCGGCTTCTTCCTGTTTGAAGCGTTCAAGGAAGATGTGAGTGAGCCGGTGGTACCGGTCAAGTCTTTCCCGACCACACTGCGTCGCACCTTGGTGGACGTCGCCGCCAAGGTGGTGTCCCATGCTGGCAAAACCGTACTCAAGGTCACGGCGATCGCCATGGAATCGTTGCGTTTCAAAGAACTGTGGGAGCGCTGCCTGAGCGCTCCAAAATTCGTCTGGACCTGATCTGAACGCCCCGCTCCATGTCCAGCGATGGGAGAGGTGCGTCCAATTTCCTGAAAAATCTGGTATCACAACCGAAACGAGTGGCATTTTCACGCTTCAGCGATCAAGCTGTCCCCATTCGCACCATTTTTGGAGTCAATCTTCTTCCGGTTTCTGCCGAGGAAGGCTTCAATGAGACCCCTCCGCTCGATTTAGGTTCAATTACCTTTGTGGCAGTGTTTCCCCATTCTGGATTCAAAGCAAGATCATGGATGGACTGCATTGAGCCTTTAGGTTTAATCGCAGTCCAATACTGTCCAGTCGGATTACTCTTTTCGCCCAAAACACGATAAAGCTTTCTTGGTGAATCAAGTATTAATTCTGAATATGTCGCACTTCTAAAAGTAATAGCAATTTCATCGGCTAGCGGTCCTGGGTTGATTGGACTAAATATTCGCTTGCCTGCATAAGCGTCGCCTGCGGCAATTCCTCTCAACTGCTTTGCAACAAGGGGAGCAAGCACAACAGTTACCGCTGCCCCTCCCTTGATTCTGTTTTGCTGCTCTTCTGACAACTCATCCCAGTAACCACTGAAGGCGCCTTCTGCGGAGTCATCCAAAACATGAAAAGCAACTTCGCCCATTAACCCGGAAGCCTTAGCAAAGGCCAAAATGATTTCAGTCTCTTCTGGGAATTCAGCTTGCCCCCAAGCTATTGCTTTGTCGGTGACTGTGCCAAAAAGTTCACCTATCAGATGATCTCCCTTGCCAATCCTCTGAATACCCGCGTCCATATCCCCATTGCCAGTCATTGCCACGTATGAAGCAACGAGTGCCGCAGCCGCAGCCAAACACAAGCCTCCACAAAACGCGTTATTCTCCGCCGCATTGCCGCCGGTATCGGCTGCGATGTCCACGTCCATACCAGCAGCAGCGGCAGCCAGCCCGGCAGCCAGTTTGGAGACATCAACGCCCATGTTGTGCCAACGTTCAACATCTTCTTGCTTGATTTCTCCAGCATAAATCCTGTCCAGGATTTCATCCTTCAGCATCTCACCGGTAAACTCACCAACTACAGCACCCAACGCGCCGGATGCAGCATCGTTGCCGGTGATTTCTCCCAGAACGCCTCCGAGGGCCGCATGGGCGATATATTTCGCTCCGACATCCATCTGGCCATTCTCAAAGGCCGTGCCGATGGCCTTTGCCCCCTGGCTGCCGATAGATGCAGCTGCGGCGACCTTGAGATTGGCAATGACGTTTTCGTCGAGGCGGCCACCGCTGACAGCAGTTTCCACCCCGGCACCGACGCCGGTGCGGATAGCTGTTCTGAGCAATTCGGCATTGAGGATTCTCGTTGCTTCTTCCATGCTTTCGGCTTGACTCAAGATGGCAGCTTCCTTGGCAACGCCTGCGGCGTCCAAAGCCCCTTGAGTGAGCCCGGCGGTGAGCATGGTGGTGGCGAGCGAGCGAACGGTTTCGATGGAAACCAAGGCTTTCATCGCGGCCCCAATGTCGCCCTTGTTGCCGATCAGTTGTATTGTGGCTTGAGTCACAAGCGAATTGAATCCGGCGGCGAGTGAAGTGTGAAAGGTGAGCGTTGCTCCTTGAAGAGTGGTGGTGCCTGCGGCGGCTGCCGTAGCCCCTGCCGCTGCTCCTGCACCTGCGGCTCCCCCCACAGAGCCTGCGGCTGCTGTTGCTCCGGCGGAACCCACTGCGGCCCCAGCGCCAGAGTTTACCCCCATCGCCCATGAGGCAAACGTGCTGCCAACCCCTGTCCAAGTCAGTGCGACTGCTACAGCCAGAGCAACAAGAGAAATGCCCGGCCCGCCGATGCCGCTGTCTTCTTTCTTCCAGGCGTCGTGCACTTCCTGCACGGCCTGCCAGTTGACATCATCGCGGGCCGCGACCTCGGCCATCCATTCCAGGCCCGGAGCCTGGGCGAGCTGGGCGATATCCTGCTGGAGGTTGCCGGTTTCCTTGTATTCGACCACCACGCCTTCGGCGGTGGTGAGGGTCAGCCCCTTGTCCGCGAATATCTCGGTATGCTGGACCGTTTCGTCGAGGGAGCCTTCGTCCTTGGAGGACCAGGAGAAGAACCCGGTGTCCGACTTCACCTCGCGCTTGTACTCGCTGTCCTTGACCACGAGCATGGCGACCTGGCCGTCCTGGGCCGTGATCTCGGTCTCGTCACCCGAGGTGATGCGCGCGGCCTGGAGGATGACGTCATCCCTGGCGTCAAGGGTGACCTTGCCGTCGGCCTCGATCTCCGGGCGGGTGTGGGCAACGGCGCTGCTCTCATCGGAAGCCATGGACTTGGTGCCCATGAAGCCGGATTTTTCCTCCTCGAATTTGTGATAATTCTCAATCCGGTTCGGCGTGGCCTGAATGTCGCCCTCGGCTTTCATGTTCACGTCCTGCGCGGCCTTGACCTGGCTGCCCAGGAGCACGAGATCGCCCTCGCCGCCAGCCCCGGCCTGGACCGTGACCGAGCCGCCGGAGGCGAGGGTGGAGGCTACGGTGCGCTCGTGCTTGTCCTCACGGGTGAAGGAGCTTTTGCCGCCGAAGAGGCCGCCTTTGCTGCCTTCGCCGTGGGCATAGAGGTCGGAGGAGTCCGTGGCTGCCGTGATGGAGACATTGCCGCCCGCCTTGAGGGCGATATCGCCGTCAGCCGCGACCTGGCTGCCGTGAATGGCGAGGTCTGCGCCCGCGTCAGCGGTCAGTGCGCCGCCGGTGGTCACTGTGCTGCGCCGGTTGGTGACGGATTCGGAATGGCTGTTGTAGCCGGCGCCGGAGGTCGCGCTCTTTGTTTGTGTCTCCATGGTGGAGATGGCGATGTTCTCGCCAGCCGTGAGCGTGGCGTCGCCGCCTGCCTCGACCTCGGCGCCGAGGATGCCTATATCCCGGCCAGCCTCGATGGAGAGCGAATTCGCGGCCTCGACCTTTCCGGCCATGGCGATCTGGGTGGCGGTGGTGTCCCGGTCCTTGAACTCGACCGTGTCGGAGGCGATCACGACATCGTTCCCGGCTTTGAGCGCGACGGTGTCGCCCTTGATGATGCCGCCCATGACGCGGACGGAATCCGTGGCTGTCAGGCCAACGGTCTGCCCGGAGATGCTCCCCTGCCGGTTGAAGATGGTGTTGGCAGTGATCTCCATGTCGTTGGCTGCGACCATCACCCCGTGGTTCGAGACCTCGCCTGAGGCCTCGATCAGCACATCCCTGCCCACGATGACCGAGCCGCCCTGGATGATGCGGTCCAGGCTGGTCGAGCCGAGATAGACCACGGGCACCAGGACTTGCTGGCCGTTCACCTCCTGGTATTCGAACCAGACGATGTCGCTGGTCAGGGCCGCCACCTGATCGGCGGACAGGGCAATGCCCACGGACAGGTTGAGATCGGAATGGGCCTGGACCGCGTTGTCCATGAGCGCCACCATCTGGGCCGTGTCGCTGGTGACGGCGTCCTTGAAAAATCTGCGTCCGGTCAGCTCGAATATCTGCTCGCGTACCAGCCGGGTCTCGTAGAAGGCATCGCCCAGGCGCTTGTTGGCCTCGGCATTGGGATCAAAGCCCATGCGCGAGAGGGCGTAGTCCGAGCCGTAGAAGGTGTCGAGGTTGGTCAGGGCCGGGTTGGTCTCGATCAGGTAGTTGTGCGCCGGGTTGGCGTTGGGCTGGAACAGTCCGTTGGCCGGGAGCGCGCCGGTCAGGGTGGTGACATTGGCCACCTTCTGCGCCTGGGTCGCCGGGGCGGGCGGGAGGATGATGCCGTTGCGCTCTGTCACGCCGTTGGTCACGGCCCCGGACGAGATGACGACCCTGTTGCCCGCATCAAGGGTGCCGTAGGCGTAGTCGGTGGCCTTCAGGGCGACTTCCGTGCCGCCGCCGAGCGGGATGACGGACGGGGAGTTGTGGTTCTGGAAAATGCCGTTGCCCCACTTGTAGGTGGTGCGCTCGTAGATCCCCCTGCCCACATTCTCAAAGGTGTTGGCATTGATGATGATATCGCCGCTGGCCGAGTTGATCTTGCTGACGTTGTTTTTCGCGTCGCCAGCCTCGATGAGGATGTTGCCCTGCGCCGCGATGGTTGCGCCAAGCTCCTGCCCGGTGGCGGTGTCCTGCGTGGCGGTGGCCGAATAGACCACGCCGCTGCCCCACCCGGTGATGATGTGTGTTCTGCCACTGTTGGCCACGCTCCGCGCGTAGGCGAGGTCCGCCTTTTGGCTGGCGGTCAGGTAGTTGGGGTCTTTGGCCAGTTTCTGGTCTGTTTCAGCGATGGCCGCCAGCAGCTCTGCACTCGTGACGACGTGCCGTGAAGCATCCACCCCGGCAGCGGCAAACTGGGCTGGCGTCAACTGATGCGCCGTGTTGCCCACGCCGTATCGCGGGGTGCCGATGTAGTGGATGAACAGGCCG
>CAXXUE010000036.1:0-38954 GCA_963662475.2 uncultured Pseudodesulfovibrio sp. | reverse complement strand
AATGTCCATTTTTACAGAACTTCATAAAAAACTGTTCCATCATTACTCCTAATAAATTTAGCAGAAATGCTCATGATTACTTGATAGATTCACGCCATCTCTGCACCACATTCCCCGCCATGCACGGTGGTCCACTCAGATATTCTTCAAATACCGATAATAGGTGTCCAACTGATACACGGCGGCCATGGGATTGTGGCCCAGCACGCGATCCTTCACCGCCAGAACCGTGACCGGGGCCTTGGCGTGCATGATGAACAGGGAGTCATGCCCGACGCACAACCCCAGAAGCACGTTCAGCTCGACGCCGGAATCATTGGCCACCTCGGCCTGAAACACCGGGTTGCACATGGTTTCCACCGCACAGGTGGCGTCCACATGCTCGGCCTGGGTCAGGCCCAGCTCGGATTTGGGCGCGCGGCCCACCTTGCAGAGCACGGACACCACCTCGAACCCCGCGGACTCGAATAATTCATGAACCGCCTTGGCCTCAAACCGGACGCCTACGCAAAAAGTCAGGCCCAGCCGTTTGTAGCCCATGCGCCGGGCAAATTCGATGATCTCCTGGATGCGCGGCTTGCAAGGCTTGACCGAGGCATAACCCTGCTCGCTGCCCGCGTAGCCATCGCCTTCCTGGCGGGAAGCCTCGCAGGCAAAGGGGAGCACGGCCTCGGTTTCGACCCTGGCGCGTTCCATGGTGTCCTTCATTATTACAGACGGGCAATTCTTGGGGGCCTTGCCGCCAGGCTTGCGGCAGTAGCGTTCGGACCAGTCATAGGGGCACAAGGCGCAGGTGGGATGGGGCTGTGACATGGAATCTCCCGTGATTCTGGCCCAACAGATGCGGATTGGGCCGATTGCATACCGCTTCGGCATACTGCAAATCGTGCTAAGAAAAAAGGGAACCTTGAAGCACTGAAATGGGAGACGAAAAAGGGGAATGGACAAAAAGAAGAGAGAGAGGACAACAGACCTTTTCCGGTACCTCCCCCTTTTTTTACTTGATCAACAACAGGACTGCGAACGCCCCTTACCCTTGCCGAGAGTATCTTTTCCAGGGGAGTTGCGAGTGGTGAATGCTCGAAAGAAAGGCAACAATTTTATTGTCTCCATAGTACTCCATGCCACCCGGCTGCTGCCTGGCAAGAATGATACGGACCCCCGGGAAATAGGGCCGATAGGTGCTAATGGCATCCTTTTTACTCGTAATGAAGTTGAACATATGACTTTTAACCAAAACAACGGCAAACGTAACCCCTTGCTCTTTTACAAGGGCGGCATCGAAAGTCACTTCTGGCTTCTCCTTTGGATATTAAGCTCCCAATCAAAAACGGGCTACCTATATTCAAAATAAACAAAATATTCAAGGGGAGGGTAAACCAAAAAAAGACAAGGAACACCAGCCCCCTTTTCCTTTCCGGGCCACCCTATGGATGGCAAATTCCGTTCCCGATACGGGGCCCGCTCGCACGGGACCCCGTTTCTTCTACAATTGGCTAGGCCGCAACAGACTCCGTCTGCCGCCGGTAGGCCGCGATATCCTGTACCGTGAGCACCGGGAAATCGTGCTGCTTCGCAAAGGCCACGATCTCGGGCAGGCGGGCCATGGTGCCGTCCGGGTTGGTCAGCTCGCAGAGCACACCGCACGGCTCCAACCCGGCCAGACGGGCCATGTCCACGGTGGCCTCGGTATGACCGCCACGCTCCAACACACCGCCGCTACGGGCGCGCAGGGGAAAGACGTGACCGGGGGAGGCGATATCCGCCGGCCCCGCATTGGTCGCGGCAGCCGCCCGGACCGTAGTCACACGGTCCGCTGCGGACACGCCGGTGGTCACCCCCTCGACCGCCTCGATGGAAATCGTGAATGCGGTCTGATAGCGGCTGGAATTTTCCTCCACCATCATGGGCAGGTCCAGGGAGCGGATTTTCTCGTCGGTCAGGCAGAGGCAGACAATGCCGCTGCATTCGCGGATGAGCAGGGCCATCTGTTCGGGAGTGAGGGTCTCGGCCGCAAAGATGAGGTCGCCCTCGTTTTCGCGGTCCTCGTCGTCCGTGACCAGGATACCGCGTCCCTCGCGCAGGGCATTAAGCCCGAGTTCCACCCGCTGAGTGGGGTTGCCGAATTGATTGAGCAAAGACTGATTCATCATGAATCTCCTGTAAATAGAGTATGATTGAATCAGGGCGCAAAGACAGGATGTGCCCTGCGCTGGCGCACGGACACGAACGCACCACGCGGGAGCCGCGCGGCACGGAATGCTGCCTTATTCTCTTCCATCCGGACTGTCACCGTCGGCCCCGGAATCGCACCGGGTCTGCTTGACCTTCTCCACCCGGAGAAGCGCTCGCGGGCTTCCCGGCCAAAGCCGGATCACCGCCGGTGGGGAATTGCACCCCGCCCTGAGAACAAGTAGAGTAAAAAATAAGCCAGTTGCAGCCAATGTCAACCGGTGGGGCCAAACAAAAAAAATAATCACCAATCGACATAGTGTACTTGCGAGAAATCATCATATAACGGCTTGCTCGATATCGTTTTTTTATATACAAATTGCAAAAAACCGCTATAGGAGTCTACCATGGCAAATAATACGATTATCGGCAGCCTATTGAGTGAACTCCCGGAGAAACTGAATTACTTTGGAGTTGAAGAGAATTTCCTTGCTGAGAAAAGAGCCCGCCTTTTCCCCCTCGGGCACGGCTAAATCAACCAAAGAAGCCAACCTGACATCCATATTTCTTTCAACTTTGGCAGCCATCAAACCTTATCGGGAAATACTCCTGGGACTGCTCAACGCAAAGGCTAAAAAAGTCAGCAACAAGACCGCTCAACTGCACGTTTACACCGAAATCGACGATCGCAATGCCAACGGAGCAAAATCGGACAAGGGCAGACCGGACGGCCTTATCATCCTGACCACCGGGAAGGCTCAGACTATAGAATGGGCCGCATTCGTTGAAGTCAAAGTCAACTCCGACTTGGAGCCCAAACAAATCCAACGGTACCTAGAAATCGCCAAAACGCACGAAGTGGACATGATAACCATCTCCGATGAAATCGTTTCCACTCCTTTCCAAACCCCATCACCGAAAAAACTGAATCATAGAAACGTCAATCTTTATCATTGGTCATGGATATACATACGGACCAAAGCGCAACAAGTGGTAGAGAGTGCCAAGCAGATCGGTTGCGAAACAACGTTCGACCCCGATCAAATTTATATCCTCGAAGAATTCACCCGCTATCTCGACGACCCAAAAATCAACGTCGGCCATTTTGTCAACATGGGAACCTGTTGGAGTGGTGCTGTCAGAGAATTAAGGCAACTCCCAAGTGGTTCAAAAATCGACAAAGATTTTATCAACTGCATAGCCACGTCCTGGATGCATGAAGAACAAGACTTGTGCTACCATGTTTACCTAAAAACAAAACTGAAACTATATCTTAGCCTCACAAAAAATGAAAAAAAAATGCATAGACGAACGCAAAGAACGAATCATTGCATCACTCTTGGATAATAAATGTATCCATTTCTCATTATCGGTGCCACTCAGTGCTTCAATTGAAGACAGCCTGGAATCTTCCACACGAAAAACCGTACAAATAAAGGTCTGCTTTCTAAGCTCAAGCATCCACATGGCTACGGGAATTGACATCAACAAAGGCCAGAAAAGCTGTAGGACAGACTTCAACGTTTATCAATCAGCTGGAATCTGTCGGCGCTGGCATGGAAGATGAATTGAAAATTTCGGCAGCATACAAATGGAAAAAAAAGACATCCCCGGTTCCCCTCAAGGAACTCCAGCATCAAAAAGCCCATAAGCTGGAATATGCCACGGTGAACAAAGAATTCGGCGATCAAATTGAGCGAATGGAAATTTCCCAATGTGTGGAACTGGGAAGAGGCGTCTTTGCAAGCCCCACAAAATTCATCAGCAGACTTGAAACCGTAGTTACCAACTACATCTCGCAAATATACAACGTGTAGAGGGGCAACCCCCTGCCACCCCCCGCCATTTCCCTACCAAAAAAGACGGGTTGCCAATCAATGCACACCCCTTGCTCCTCCCTGGAAAAAGGGGTAAACGTCTCCGTCATGCATGAAATGTCAATCGTCCAATCCATCCTCGGCATCCTGCGCGAGGAAATGGTCAAGCATGACGGCCAACGGCTCAAGAAAGTGGTCATCAAGAACGGTGCCCTGGCCGGGGTCGTGACTGAGTCCCTTCTGTTCGCCTGGGAGGCTCTCATCCCGGACAACGAATTCAAAGATGCCAAACTGGAAGTCATCGAAATCCCGATTCGGGTGAAATGCGGCGACTGCGGCGAAGAATTCAGCCCGGGACACACCCGGTGCATGCCGTGCCCCAAGTGTGAGCAATTGCTCGGGCACACCGTGCTCGAAGGAAAGGAAATGCTCATCGACTCGATAGAAATCGACGACGGGCAATAACCTATAGGAGAAAGCCACATGTCTCAGGAAATCACCATTGTCAGAAACGTGCTTGAGGCCAATGATCGCCTCGCTGACGAACTGAAAAACAAATTTCGGGTACGCAAGATCCTGTGCCTCAATCTCATGAGTTCCCCGGGCGCGGGCAAAACCTCCCTGCTAGAGCGCACCCTCGCGGACCTGCGCGACGAATTCAAAATGGCCGTCATCGAAGGCGATCTCCAGACCGATAACGACGCCCAGCGCGTGGCCGCCACCGGAGCACAAGCCGTACAGGTCAACACCGAAGGCGGCTGTCATCTCGATTCCGGCATGGTCCTCGACGCCCTCAAGGCCCTGGACCTCGACGGACTGGACATCCTGTTCGTGGAAAACGTGGGCAATCTGGTCTGCCCCGCGGAATTCGACGTGGGGGAAGACTACAAGGTCACCCTGCTCTCCGTGGCCGAAGGCGACGACAAGCCCGAAAAATACCCCCTCATGTTTCACATCTCCGCAGTCATGCTGCTCAACAAGGTTGACCTGCTCCCCTACGTGGATTTCGACATGGACAAGGCCACGGGTCACGCCACCAAGCTGAACAAGGACATCAAGGTCTTCCCCATCTCCGCCCGCACCGGCGAAAATATGGAAGAATGGTACAACTGGCTGCGCGAAAAACGAGCTGAAAAAAAATAAATCACGAT
Source organism: uncultured Pseudodesulfovibrio sp. (assembly GCA_963662475.2). Lineage (GTDB taxonomy): Bacteria > Desulfobacterota > Desulfovibrionia > Desulfovibrionales > Desulfovibrionaceae > Pseudodesulfovibrio. The sequence goes on along the minus strand of CAXXUE010000036.1, from coordinate 33,814 downwards.
CAAGACAAGCTAATAAGGGCCTCCTCTCGCACGAGAGGGGGCATTTTTTTCGCCCTATTCCCGGCTGGTCACTCATTATCCCATTGGCAGATGGCCTTTAGCCGCGTATAATTCCCGCATGTCCTTTCCCAAAGACCTCCCTCTTGAAGACGTCTTCGATTCCATTGCGGATGGCCTGTTCACCGTGGATACCGACTGGAACATCACGTACTTCAACGAATCCGCCCAACGCATCACCGGCATCAGGCCCGATGAGGCCGTGGGCCGCAAATGCTGGGACGTATTCCGCTCCAGCCTGTGCGACGGCCACTGTGCCGTGGACCAGTGCATCCGGCAGAGCGGACGCATCATCGACAAATCCATCTTCATCATCCGCAACGACGGCACCAAGCTACCCGTGTCCATCTCGGCCTCGGCCCTGACCAACAGCGACGGAGAAATCGTGGGCGGGGTGGAAACCTTCCGCGACCTGACCGAAATCCAGGCCATGCGGCGAAAGGTGCAAAACCTCTACAGTTTCGAGGACATCGTGGGGCGCAGCTCGGCCCTGGAAAAAATATTTCACATCCTGCCCCAGATCAGCTCCAGCCAGGCCACCACCCTGCTCCTGGGCGATTCCGGCACGGGCAAGGAGCTTTTCGCCCGGGCCATCCACTCCCTGAGTCCACGCAAAGACAAGCCCTTTGTGACGGTCAACTGCGGTGCGCTCCCGGAAAACCTGCTGGAATCGGAACTCTTCGGCTACAAGGCCGGAGCGTTCACCGACGCACGAACCGACAAACCCGGACGGCTGGAAAAGGCCGAAGGCGGCACCGTATTTCTGGATGAAATCGGCGACCTGCCCGGCCCGCTCCAGGTAAAGCTGCTCCGTTTCCTGCAGGAAAAGACCTTCGAACCCCTGGGCGGCGTCAGCCCGGTCCAGGCCGACGTGCGCGTGGTGGCCGCCACCAACCGCGACCTGGAAAAAAGGGTGGCTGACGGCCAATTCCGGCGGGACCTGTTCTACCGCCTCAACGTGGCCACCCTCAAGCTCCCGGCCCTGAAGGAGCGGCGCGAGGACATCCCCCTGCTCATCGCCCACTTCATCGAAGACTTCAATGCGGTCCAGGGCAAACACATCCGGGGCGTCAGCGAAGACGTGCTCCAACTCTTCATGCGCCACAACTTTCCAGGCAATGTCCGTGAACTGGAAAACATCATGGAATACGCCTTCATCCTCTGCCCCTCGGGCTTCATCCAGACAGAACATCTCCCCGAACACTTCCTGGCCAAGGTGGACGGCACCGCCCACGGCAGCGGTCTCCACGGCACCATGGAAGAGATCAAACGCCGCGCAGCCCGCCAAGCGGTGGATCACAACAACGGCAAACGCATGGCCGCCTGCCGTGAACTGAACATCTCCAAAGACACCCTGCGCCGCCTGCTCGCTCACAAAAAATAGACGCAGAATTAGCCCGAACAGATGCGGGCGGGCTTAAAATTCGCCTAAAAATCCAAACACTGTTTTTTAACATCCTGAAATACAAAAGATTAAATTTTGGCACAATCCGTGCTGATAACTTGCTAATGGTATTTTCGGCACGGGTCCGCCGAGACGGAGCAAGACATGAGCCCTGATTCATCCACGCGTATCTGTCTGGCGTGTTACAAGGACCGGCTGGCTTCCGTGTGTGAAAACGCGGATGAATACAACCTAAATCGAGCGGAGGGGTCTCATTGAAGCCTTCCTCGGCAGAAACCGGAAGAAGATTGACTCCAAAAATGGTGCGAATGGGGACAGCTTGATCGCTGAAGCGTGAAAATGCCACTCGTTTCGGTTGTATACCAGATTTTTCAGGAAATTGGACGCACCTCTCCCATCGCTGGACATGGAGCGGGGCGTTCAGATCAGGTCCAGACGAATTTTGGAGCGCTCAGGCAGCGCTCCCACAGTTCTTTGAAACGCAACGATTCCATGGCGATCGCCGTGACCTTGAGTACGGTTTTGCCAGCATGGGACACCACCTTGGCGGCGACGTCCACCAAGGTGCGACGCAGTGTGGTCGGGAAAGACTTGACCGGTACCACCGGCTCACTCACATCTTCCTTGAACGCTTCAAACAGGAAGAAGCCGAGGAGCATGGTGTAATAGAAGGCGGCGTTGGGCACGAAGCGCTGGAACGGCAACTCCTCGAATCCGAAATCCTTGAACGCCCTGTGCACCAGTTCGTCCGCGCCCCGCTGGTGGTAGGAGTGGATGATGGCATCGGTTTCGGCCATGAACGCGAGGCCAGCCTCCTGCAATTGCTGATCCACGACACTATCCATGCCAAGGTTGGTGTAGACGATGGTGCCTGGTCTTGATCCGGGTAGCAGGAACTGCTTCTCTTCCAGTAAAGGTCGCCAAAAGATGGTCCTGAAGGACTTTTCCCAGGACTTGCGGCGGTCGCAGAACTCGTAGCACTGCCAGACATCCTCATCGGTTTTGCCGAAGTGATGCTGAAAGGCGGTTTCGGGAAGTGCCCCAATCATGGCCTTGATGTCGCTATAGAACTTGCCTGCGCAGATGAAACCGATATCCAGCCGCTCCATCTCGTCGAAGAGCTCCTGGTCGAAGAATCCGGAGTCCATGCGAATGATGATGGGTACGGTCTTGCTGTAGCGGGTACGGATCATGCGCACCACGTGACGGATCATCTTCGGGGCTGAGTCGCCGTTGAGAGAGTGTTTGTCGCCGCCACGGAACACGGCGTCTATAATGTAGCGGCCCCAGGTCATCTGGAGAGGCTGAAAGCCCAGAACCTTCTTGTAGGTGGGCTTGACGCCGTGACGCTTCGGCGCTTGGTCGTTATCCATGACCATGGTGTCGATGTTCAGTTCGATCACTTCTGGGCTGGTCATGCTGAGTCGCCAAAGGAAGAGTTGCTGCAACAGACGGCGAAAAAGATAGGTCCGTTGTGCGGAGAATGATTGGTAGAACCGCTTGACGGTGTGCGATGAGGCCATGCTCTTGATGTCTGTTTCGATGGCAGCCGCGTAGCCCGGATCTTTGGTCAGGACATCAAAGTGGGCCAAGTGACGGCTGGTGCCGTCAAAGAGGAAGCAGAGCACCTGCTTGAAAAGTTCATCGATGGGCGTGCCCTTGGGGTTCTTGCGCATGGAGCCGAAAAGGCGGTTGATGTGGGGGAAAAGACCAATGCCACGAATGTAGCGAGCAAAGAGGTTGAGCCCGGCCCGGCTTGTCAGACAGTCGTTCGTGACTTGGACATCGTCGATGAATTTTGCTTTGGTTCTCTTTGAGTTGGACATCCAGCCCTCCACCAAATGGGTGAAACGTTCATGACGTAGTGACTGGATGTGATTGTAAACAAAAACAAGGTGATATGCCAGCTTTGATGTTGTGTCAGGCTGGAGAATCGCTCAGATTAGGTACAAGTTATTTGACATACGTGACAACGAAATTTACCCCGCAGGCCTCCTATCCCTTCCCTCAAAGGACCCTATGGACAGGACATCCGCCATATTGGCCTGCGGGGTATCTCATTTGCTCTGCGGGGCCATTTGCGCCAGGACGCGGGCCATGCTGGAAGGCGGCGGCGTGAATGTCGTCCCCTGGCTCACCGGCTCAGTGGCCCAGGCCGTGGACGCCTTCCAATCAGATACCCTGCCGAATTTGGCCATGCCCGGCTGTCATCGGGAAAGACATCCAAGCACGGCCATTTGACTTTTTTCCGGTGATGATTATTTCTGTCTGACCGTCGGCATCCAACGCCGACCTGTGCAACAACCAAGACAAGGGCGGGAGGACTCGCCTCTTTTTCAGGAGAAAACCATGACTGATTGCAGTGGATGCGATTCTGCCGCCCCGGACGGCAGCTGTACCAGCACGACGGGTTGTGACCAGAACCCGGAAGAGAAACTCAACAAAACCCTGGGCCGGATCAAGCACAAGATAGTGGTCATGTCCGGCAAGGGCGGCGTGGGCAAGTCCACCGTGGCCGCCAACATTGCCGTGGCCCTGTCTCTGGCCGGAAAAAAAGTCGGCCTGCTTGACGTGGACGTGCACGGCCCGAGCATTCCCCGACTGCTCTCGCTCAAGGGCAAACAGCCGCACATGGGCGTGGACGTCATGGAACCCGTGTCCTGGTCAAAGAACCTTTCGGTCATGTCGCTCGGCTTCCTGATCCAGGATGAACGCCAGGCCGTGATCTGGCGCGGACCGGTCAAGATGGGGCTGATCAAGCAGTTCGTGGAAGACGTCATGTGGGGCGACCTCGACTATCTCGTGGTTGACTGCCCCCCCGGCACCGGCGACGAACCCCTGTCCACCCTGCAAATCCTCGGGACCACGGCCATGGGCGTCATCGTGACCACCCCCCAGGCATTGGCCGTGGACGATGTGCGCCGCTCGGTCTCCTTTGTGGGCGAGATCGGCAACCGGGTGCTCGGCATCATTGAGAACATGTCCGGATTCGTCTGCCCGGACTGCGGCGCGGTACACAATATCTTCAATACCGGCGGGGGCGAGGCCCTGGCCAAGGAAGCGGGCGTCCGGTTCCTCGGCCGCATTCCCCTGGACCCGGAAGTTGCCCGCTCCGGTGATGAAGGCTTCCCCTTCATGAAAATCCACCGCGACACCATCACGGGCAAGGCCATGGAAGCAATCATCGCCCCCATGCTCAACCTCCCGGACCCACCCACCGCACAAAAATAGCGCCAATCAAAATCGCCCTGTCCAGCCACACCGGACAGGGCGATTTTTTCGCCCACTCACCGGTTGCCCCGTCCGGGTCCCTCCTCTCCGAGCCCGGAACGTGTTCCCCGCTTTTCCCGCGCCGCAAAAAGGGGTATCCTCTGTCCATGTCCCGTTATATCAAACACGCCATCACCCTGGTGAGCCTGCTTATCATAGGCTCGTTCCTGGCCTTTTTGTATGACTGCATCACCAGCCTGGCCGGGTTTGCCGGACGGATCGACCCGGCTTACGAACCCTGGGTCTTCTGGCCCCTCTTCGCCGCAGTGGCCGGGGTGGTTCTCTGGGGGCTGGGAGTGGCCTTCATCCGGCCCAAGCCGCTTCTGCTCCACGCTGACCCCACCGACGAGGATCTGGCACGATACCGCCAGGCCCTGATTCGACGACTCGGGAAAAACCCGCATCTCCGGGAAGCGGGTGTGCGGGTTCGCAACGAGGCGGACCTCGAAACGGGACTGGCTGTGCTCGGCAACAGGGCCGACGAGGAAATCCGCGCCACGGCCAAACGGGTATTCATCGGCACGGCCCTCTCCCAAAACGGCAGGCTGGACGCCCTGGTGGTGCTGTTTCTCATCGTCCGGCTGACCTGGCGACTGGCCCGATTGTACAGTCAGCGGCCCCACCATCGGGAACTCGTCAACCTGTACGCCAACATCGCGGTCACCACGTTCCTGGCGGGCAACATCGAAGACTTCGGGGTCGAGGAATACGTCCGCGAGCTCATGGCCCCCCTGGTGAGCGGATCGGCCGTGGGAGCCCTGCCCGGAGCACAGGCCATTGCCGGGGCCATCACCTCGTCCGTGCTGACCGGGTCCACCAACTGCCTGCTGACCATGCGCTGCGGCATCGTGGCCCGGAACTACCTGAGCCTGAACCTGGACGGCAGAAGTGCCATGCGACGGTCCGCCACCCTGGAGGCGGCCCGGATGTTCATGGGACTCAGCGCCGGAACCGTGGCCCATGTGACCAAAATCCTGATCAAGGGGTCCACCGGTGCCATTAAAAATGGTACGGCCAGAGTCGCCCGGAGCATGGGCGATGCCATTTCCGGCACGGCCGGGGCCATGGGAGACACGGCCGGCAGTGTGATGCGATCCGGCAAGAATACGGTGCGCAAAATGACCGGAGCCTTCAAGCGCCCGCAAAAATAGCCCTTTTCATCTTTTTTCTGGACAGCTGGCGCAAAACAGGGTGTATTGTGCCAAACTGTAAGATTGTTCAATCAATCAAAACACGGCAAGGGGAAGCTGGTGTTTATACGCACGTCCATCTTGATCGCACTCTTCCTGATAGTGACCTGCCCGGCGCAAAGTGCGGGAATTCGGGTAGTGACCGAGGATTGGTCACCCTACAACTACACTGAAGACGGCGAAATCAAAGGCATGGCCACGGAAGTCGTGCGAGCCGTCCTTGACCGGGCCGGACTGGACTACACCATTGAGACACTGCCTTGGGCACGGGCATATAAACTGGCCCAAACCGAGCCCGATGTCCTGATATATTCCATCCTCAAGCTGCCCAACCGGGCACCGCTCTTCAAATGGATTCAGCTCCGAGGCCTGTCCATCGACATGTACTTGTTCCGGCCCAAATACCGCAACGATATCAATCTGGGCTGCCTGGAAGAAGCCAAGGCCTACAAGGTGGGCGTCACCCGTGAAACTTCAACCCACCACTTCCTCCTCGCCAAGGGATTCAAGGCCGGCGTGAACCTCTTCCCGGTCAACTGCGAACAGTTCAACGCCCTCAAATCCCAACCCCATACCAAACGTATCGACCTGACCACGGGCAACAGCATCTCCCTGGCCCGGGAACTCAAAGTGGCCGGTCTGCCCCCGGACTACTGGGTCCGGCAGGTCCTGCTTTTCAAGAAAGATCTGTACATGGCTTTCAGCCTCAGTACGTCCGACGCCACGGTGGAGCGGGTCCGCACGGCCTTCGAGGAAGTCCGGGCCCAAGGCACGCTCGATGCCGTGGTAAACAGATACTGCCACATGTTCGAATAAGCCCGACAACCAAGCCCCAACGCACTCCCCAAAAACGAGAAAGGCCTCCTTGCGGAGGCCTGATATTTCTCGGTGCAAAAGAAGGAAGATGCTTTCTTTATAGCACTTGCCGTGCCAACCTTTCACACTCGCTGAATTTAATTTTTATCTCATTATATTTCAGTATATTAACCACAGAAAAATCGAGGCCGACCTGAAGGTGCTTACCCCCTCTGCGGTTCAAAATTTTCAACTTCCCCCGTCCCGCCCCTGGCAGGGACAAAATTTTTATACCCTGTCCGCGCCAGAAAGCCCGTTGGAAAATCAAAGCCCCAAGCTATTCACCAATGGGGGAGTAAACAATCTTTTGGCACTTCACGGCTAACCGCCGACTTTGTAAAACAGACTGGCCTGAGTGCAGCAACCGGTAAACCCGAGTGCTTTGTACACGGTTTCCATGCACACGGCCTCGCGCACCACGCCCGCCAGGTGGTCGATGGCGTCTTCCAGGTCGAAACGGACCTGTACCTGCTCCAGGGGCAAGAGCCCCTTGTCCATGCGCAACTGATCGACGAACCAGCGCCGGAACTCGTCCGCGTCGAACAGCCCGTGCAGGTAGGTGCCCCAGACTCGCCCGTCAACACGGGTAAAGCCCAGAGGCTGGCCCTCATTGTCGCGCAAGGCCACACGCAGTTTGTCGGAAAGCGGCTTGGTCTGGCCGTGATGAATTTCGTAGCCGTGCACTTGATGGCCCGACTTGGCATGCACGCCCCAGGTGCGGGTGAGGGTCTTTTTCGGGACCAAGGTGGTTTGCACAGGCAGCAGACCGAACCCGTCCACGCGGGTGGACTCGGACTCCAGACCGTAGGGATCGTCCACCATTTCACCCAGCATTTGAAAGCCGCCGCAGATGCCCACCACGCGGGTTTTGTGTCCGCCGTTGGAAAGCTCGCGAATAACTGCGGCCACGCCCGCGCCCCGCAGGGCCTTCATGTCCGGCACGGTGGATTTGGAACCCGGAATGATCACGGCGTCCGGCTTGCCGATGTCATGGGCGTCGGAGACCACACGCACACGCACGTCCGGCTCCGCGAACAGCGGGTCGATGTCGTTGAAATTCGAAATACGCGGCAGATCAAGGACCACGATGTCAACACACTCATTTTCCGGAAGTTTCTCACCCTCGGGCCTGAGCCCCTCCTTGAAAGAGACCGAATCTTCCTCGGGCAGTCCCAAAGAGGTAATATACGGGATGGTGCCCATGACCGGCTTGCCCGTGTGCTCGAACATCTGGCCGAAAGCGGGGTCCAGCAAACTCGGATCGCCCCGGAACCGATTGATGAGAAAGCCCTCCACCATATCCCGCTCCCTGAGCGTGAGCAGATTCATGGTCCCGACCATGGAAGCGAACACGCCGCCCCGGTCGATGTCGCCCGCCAAAAGCACCCTGGCCCCGGCATACTCGGCCATGGCCATGTTCACGATGTCGTGGTGCTTGAGATTGACCTCGGCCGGGCTGCCCGCGCCTTCCAGGACCATGATGTCGTGCTCATTGGCCAGGGAATCGTAGGCGGTCTTGACTGCCTCCCAAGCACGCGGCTTGTAGCGCACGTACTCTTTCACGCTCATGTTGCCCACCGGCTGGCCCATGACAATGACCTGGGAGCCGGTGTCCGAACCCGGCTTGAGCAGCACCGGATTCATGCGCACATCCGGCTTCATGCGGCTGGCCATGGCCTGGGTGACCTGGGCGCGGCCCATCTCCCCGCCCTGGTCCGTGACAAACGAATTGAGCGACATGTTCTGGGCCTTGAACGGGGCCACATTGTACCCGTCCTGAAGAAATATCCGGCAGAAAGCCGCCGCCAGAACGGATTTGCCCGCGTTGGAGCTGGTGCCCTGAAGCATGAGCGCCGGGGTCCGTTTGGTCCGTTTGACCACCGGCCCGCGCCCCACGCCGCTGACCGTTTCCATGGCCTTGATCAGCTGCTCGTTGTCCTTTTCGTTGCGCACGGCCACGCGGAACCAGGAATTGTCCAATCCCTCGTAATTGCCACACAGCCGAATGGCGATGCGGTGCTCCAAAAGCAGCCGCTCGGACAGAGGCACCGCGTCCTGGCCCACGCGCTCCATCCGACACAACAGATAATTGGCCTCGCCGGGCAGGACCCTGATTCCCGGCACCTGCCGCAGCCCCGAGGCGAGGTTTTCCCTGAGCAGCGCGGTCTGTTCGCGGGTATAGGCGGCGTACTGCCGATCACCCAGGCAGCGCACGCCCACTTTCTGGGCCAGAAGGTTCACGGACCAGGCGGGCATGGCCTGTTTCAGCCGCAGGATCACATCCGGATCACCGAAGGCCAGTCCGAGCCGCAGCCCCGGAATGGCGAAAAATTTGGTGAGCGAAAGCACGGTGACCACATTGGAAGGCCGGTTGCGGATCAACCGGTCGGTCCCTTCAGGCAGAAACTCGGCAAACGACTCATCCACGATGAACCGCGATTTGGGGAACATGGACGCCACCTCGCGCAGATCGGCAGAGGAAAACGTGGTGCCCGTGGGATTATTTGGATTGCACAGGAAAACCAGGGACGGCGTGGTCAGAAGCGGTCCCAAGGCGGGGAAATTCACCCGAAAATCGTCGGTCATGGGCACTTCCACGACCTTGAGCCGATGGGCCTTGCATGCCCGGGCATAATCCACATAGGCGGGCGAGGGAATCAGGGCACGGCCATATCCGCCCAACCCAGCCAGGCAAAACAGCAATTCGGACGCCCCGTTACCCGCCAGAACCTGGGTGGGCCAGACCTTGTACGCCTCGGCAGCGGCCATGAGCAGGTCGTGGCAATCCGGGTCGGGATAGGAGGCCACCCCTTGCATTGCCTGCCCCACCACCTGCCCAAGCCACGGCGGCGGTCCCAGCGGATTAACATTGGCCGAAAAATCCAGCAGCTCATCGGGCAGACATCCCGCCCGCTCGGCCATACGCCGCACATTGCCCCCGTGGGCGAACTTCTGCTCGTCCAGGACTTCGGGAATGCCCGCGAAAAGGGATTGTTTCACCATGATTCTTTTGCCGTCGTCACCGCGCGCCAACCCGGACCGCAGTGTTGCGCGTGAAGTCTAGATTTTCTTGAGACTCTGCCCCTTTCTACGCGGAAAGCAACCGGGAGACAAGGGAAAATCAACGCGGAACCGGGTTGAATCCACGGCGTCATTGCACCCCGAATCGCTTTGCCGTACAGTGGCAAATCGTAAAAATCGCAAAGGAGATTTTCATGCAGCTCATATCAAATCAAATGACCGGATATATGAAACGATCCTCCTGGATTCGCAAGATGTTCGAAGAGGGCATCCGAATGAAACAGGAGTTCGGCGAGGAAAACGTCTACGACTTCAGCCTGGGCAATCCCGACCTGCCGCCGCCGGCCACGGTCAAAAAGGCCCTGTGCGAAATCGCGGACCAGGCGGACCAGCCGTTCTTCCTCGGCTATATGCCGAACTTCGGCTATCCCCATGTGCGCGAACGGCTGGCCGAGGAAGTCACCAGGGAACAGGGCGTGTCCGTACCCGCCGACTGTTTGGTCATCACCTGCGGCGCGGCAGGAGCACTCAACTCCGTCTTCCGCGCCGTGCTCGAACCGGGCGACGAGGTCCTTTCCCCGGCCCCCTATTTCGTGGAATACGGCTTCTACACCGAAAACCACTCCGCCACCCTCGTGCCCGTCAAGTCCAAGCCGCTCACCTTCGAGCTGGACCTGGACGCCATCGACGCGGCCATCAACGACAAGACCCGCGTCATCATCATCAACTCGCCCAACAACCCAACAGGCGTGATCTACCCCCGCAAGGACCTGGAAGCCCTGGCCTCCATCCTGGAAAAGCACAACGCCAAGCGCGACCGCCCCATCTTCATCCTGGCCGACGAGCCCTATCGCTTCCTCGCCTTTGACGGCGTGGAGGTCCCGAGCCTGCTGTCCATCTACAAGTACACCATCGTCTGTTCGTCCTTTTCCAAAAATCTGAGTCTGGCAGGCAGCCGCGTGGGCTACGCCCTGATCAACCCGGCCATCGAAGACCGCGCGCCCCTGCTCGGGGCCGTCATCATGGCCAATCGCATCCTCGGCTTTGTCAACGCTCCGGCCCTGGCCCAAAAGCTCCTGCACAAGACCCTTGGCTCCTCCGTGGATGCCTCGATCTACGACACCCGCCGCAAGGCCATGGCTTCCGTTCTCGACAACGCGGGCTACAAATACACCATGCCCCAAGGCGCGTTCTACTTCTTCCCCGAAGCACCCGGCGGCGACGATGTCGCGTTCTGCGCCAAGCTCCAGGAAGAAAAAATCCTGGCCGTGCCCGGCACCGGCTTTGGCTACCCCGGCTACTTCCGCCTCGCCTTCTGCGTCAGCGAAAAAGTCATCCTGGGAGCCAAGAAAGCCTTCGCCCAGGCCATTAAAAAAGCCTAGCTTACCTACTTTATGCTATGGATAAGGAGCGTCTTCGGACGCTCTTTTCTTTTGCATGCCCCGGCGGCCCTACCGGGAGTCCCCTTCGGGGAGACCAGGGCTCTGCCCTGGACCCGCCAAAGGCCGAGGCCTTTGGGATCCCATAGCCGCTTCGCGGGGGCGTAGCGCGAAGATTTGTGCCGTGCCAGTTGGCGGTTTGGGGGGGAAATACAAAAGCACAACTGTCCGTGCCTCAGTTCCAAAGTCCACCCCCGCGCTAGCACTTGCCTTTCATCCCAACTCCCACCCGAAGACCTGCACCAGCCCTCGAGCACAAGGCTTAGACAAATCCGCAGGACAGCGGATTTGGACGTTGCCGTCCTCGGCAACGCCCCGAAGGGGTGAGCCCCAGGACGGGGCGAATCCAGCTGACAACGCGGGTAAGGCGGCTCTATCCCCGAAAAACAGGCTCATCCCGGACGGCCTAAGGTCTATAAAAATGACAGAGAGCGCGAAGCCACGAAGACGGAGCCGTCCCGCTTTGATCAGATTCTTGCCTGTGATCGCAAGGCGTCGGAGCACACGAAAAGCGGCACTTTTGGTTCTTTTGGTGCTGCCTTACTTTGTCGCTTGAATCGCAGGTACTTGGTGTATCTCGCTTTAGTCCCCAACGGAGAAGTGTGTTGCTTTGCTCGATCAATCCACCGATAAATGGTCTTGAAGGATATTCTCCAATTGGGCCTTTCCGGAAAATCAATCTTGAGACGGCCTTCAATTTGCTCCGGCGACCAATACAATTTTAATTTTTCGGCAACATAAGCGGCAACTTCGTCAGGCTTGTACGTTTTTCCGGGCCGCCTTCTCCTGTGTGCTGTTTTTCTTTGGGCCGCGTCGTGGCGATAGACCAAGCCCCCACCTTGATAGACAGAGTTTCGCCGTATTTCCTGGTAAATTCCCGAAGGGCTGTAGCCGATAATTTTAGCAATATCCTGAATACTGTGTTGTTTGACCAACAGCCGCTCTATGATTTCTCTCTTCTCTCGGTTAAGCTGTTTGTGTCCCATGTGGTGTTGTCCCTCCGTTGTGGAGATTTAGAGTTAGGACAACATTTTCATGGGACTTTCATTTTGGGAACTCCCTTCAACCGAAAGTGTTCAGTTTGAGATTACAATCTGCGTGTCTCTCAAAAAAGGCTGCCCTGCTTTTGCTCCGGCTCCTCGGGCTTCACGCCCCCAAAGGTGAGCCGGTGCTGGAAACTGGGGCCGAGTCTTTTGATGGCGTCCATGTGCGCCTTGGTGCCGTAGCCCATATGGGTTTCCAGACCGTAGCCCGGATACCGTTTGCCGAGCTTGACCATCAGCCGGTCGCGGAAGGTCTTGGCCAGCACCGATGCCGCTGAAATGGCGGGCACCTTGCCGTCGCCCTGGATGATCCATTCCTGGGGAATGTCCAGCCCCAAAGCATGCGAAGGGATGGTCTTGTTGCCGTCGATGCGCAGGAATTTCGGCCTGTGCTTCAGGTGGCGCACGGCTTGACCCATGGCCCGGAAGGTCGCCTGCAAGATATTGATGCGGTCGATTTCTTCCGGCCAGATCACGCCCACGGCCCAGGCCACGGCCTGTTCGCGGATCAAGGGATACAGGATTTCCCGTTTCGCGGCGGTGAGTTTCTTGGAGTCGTTCAGCCCCGGCAGGTCGTAAGTTTCGGGCAGGATGCACGCCCCGGCCACCACCGGCCCGGCCAGACAGCCGCGTCCGGCCTCGTCCACGCCTGCAATGTCGTTGAGCGCGTATTCGGCGGCAGAAAAGAGAAATGTTTGTGTCATGGGTACTCCGGCAATGGTTCTGCCCGAAAAGCGGTGGAAAGGAAAGGAAGATGCCTCCGGCGGGCCTACCAGCGGTCGCTTTCGGCGAGACCCTGCCGGGAGCCTCTCCGAGGGCGCCTGCCAGCGGGGCTTCAAGGCCGAGGGCCTTTGGAATCCCATAGCCGCTTCGCGGGGGCGTAGCGCGGGGAGGTGTGCTGTGCAGCGACGACGACATGGAGGGCTCGGACGACCATGACGAGATGTACGGCATGGCCGGAGACGACACCATGAACGGCGGCGTCGGGGATGACCTCATGGACGGCGGCGTCGATAATGACCTCATGGACGGCGGCTCCCGCAACGACTATATGTTCGGCGGCTATGGCGAAGACACCATGGTCGGCGGCGAAGGGAGAGATTCCCTCCACGGCGGCGAGGGCAACGACTTCCTCTACGGCGGCGAAGGGAGCGACACCCTGTCCGGTGGAACGGGCAAGGACCTTTTCGCGTTCTCGGACGACGGCAGCAGCGATGTCGTCACGGATTTCGACCCGGACGAAGACCGGCTCTCTTTCGTTGACGTCGACTCCATGGACGAGCTCACGGTGGAAACCGTGGACGGCAACACGGTCATTTCCTTCGGCGAAACCACCATCACGCTGGAAGGGCAGGATCTCTCCATCGAGGAAATCTGGGCGCTCCGATATTAACCGGCCTCACCCCCCTTCTGCCGGTGGCGTCCTGCTTTCCCCTATGCTAGGGTAGCCGCCATGGGCTTGTTATCCAAGGTGATACCGTCAAAACGACGCGGCGATCTCGGAGAGGACGCGGCAGCGCGTTACCTCGAATCACGTGGGCTGCGCGTGCTGGATCGCAACTGGCGTCACCGCCAGTGGGAGCTGGACCTGGTCTGTCGGGACGGCGACACCCTGGTCTTTGTGGAGGTCAAGACGCGGGCCGCCGGGTCCATGGCAACACCCGCCGATGCTCTGACCCACAAGAAACAGGCCCGACTGGTCAAGGCGGCCAGCCAGTACCTGACCAAAAACGACCTCTGGGACATGCCCTGCCGGTTCGACCTGGCCGGGGTCATCGACACCGGACGGTCCATGGATGTGGAACACATTGAAAACGCCTTTGACCTCAGCGGTCTCCAGGACGGATGGTAGGGATATGAACGACGGAACCCTCTGGGTAGTAGCCACCCCGCTGGGCAATGCGGACGACCTCTCGCCGCGCGCCCGTCGGATACTCACGGACGCGGATATCATTCTGGCCGAGGATACACGCCGCGCCGGGCTGCTCTTCCAGCGGCTCGGCCTCGAACGCCACGGTCGGCTGATAAGCTTTTTCGAGCACAACGAGGAAAAACGGCTGCCCAAGGTCCTTGCCTCCCTGGAGGACGGGCTGTCCGTGGCCCTCATTTCCGACGCCGGAACCCCGCTGCTTTCGGACCCCGGCTTCACCCTGGTCCGCGCCTGCCGCGACAAAGGCTTTCCGGTCAAACCCGTGCCCGGCCCGAGCGCGCCGGTAACGGCCCTGTCCGCCTCCGGCCTGCCGCCCCTGCCCTACACCTTTCTCGGCTTTGCCCCGCGCAAGAAATCACAGACCGAAAAACTCTTCGCCGCCCACCGCGATACCGGGGCAACCCTGGTCCTGTTCGAGCGCAAGTCCCGCCTCAAGGGCACCCTGGAAATCGCCCATGACATTCTGGGGGACCGCGAATTCTGCGTGGCCCGCGAGCTGACCAAGGAATACGAGGAATTCATCCGGGGAACCCTCGGCTCCCTGGCCGGGATGGACCTCGACCTGCTGGGCGAACTCACGATCATCATCGCTCCCGACAGGGAAGATGGGGACACACCCGAAGAGCGGGTCCGCGCATGCATCACCGAGGAAAGCGAATCGGGCGGCAAACCCAAGGAAATCGCCCGGCGCGTGGCCAATCGGGTCTCGGGCTGGACAGCCAAGGAAGTGTATGCTTTGATGCCCTCCTCATGAGTCTCAAAGCCATTCACCGCAAGGTCCTGAGCGGGGCCACCCTCTCGGAATCCGAAATCCGGTATCTCGTGGACATCCCACCCGACCGCCTCGGCGAGTTGCTGCGGTGCGCCCACGACATCCGCCTTGCCGCCTTCGGCAACACCGTCAGCCTTTGCGCCATCGTCAACGCCAAATCCGGCACCTGCTCCGAGGACTGCTCTTTTTGCGCCCAGTCCGGGCACCACCGCGCTCAAAGCCCCGAGTACCCACTCCTGCCCGTGGAGGAAATCACGGCTGCCGGGGGTATTGCCAAGGGGCATGGCGTCACCCGTTTCGGGGTGGTGGCCAGCGGCAAACTGGTCGGCGCGGACGATCTGGCCGGATTCACCCAGGCTGTGCGCGCCTTGGCCGCCATGGGACTCAAGCCCGACCTTTCGCCCGGGATTCTCGACCGTGCGCAATTAAAAACATTGAAACAGGCAGGCCTTGCGGGGTATCATCACAATTTGGAAACGTCGCCCGCCTTTTTCCCGAGGGTGTGTACCACCCACGACTACGAAGAAGATGTGCGGGCGGTGCGGGCCGGGCTTGAGGCCGGGTTATATGTCTGCTGCGGCGGCATCTTCGGCATCGGCGAGAGCTGGGACGACCGCGTCGAACTGGCGCTGCTCCTGGCCGAACTCGGCGTGCCCTCGGTGCCCATGAACTTCCTGCACCCCATCCCCGGCACACCGCTGGAAGGCCGGGAAGTGCTGCGGTCGGAAGAGGCGCTCAAAATCGTGGCCCTGTACCGTTTCCTGCTGCCCGACAGGGCGTTGCGCATCTGCGGCGGACGCCCCAAGGTATTCGGCGGCGAACGAAAGAAGGAGCTTTTGCACTCCGGGGCGAATGGCCTGATGACAGGCGACTACCTGACCACCGCAGGCATCGACTGGAAGTCGGACCTGCGGGAAATAGTGGAAGCCGGGCTGGTAACGGCTCAAAACACTTATTAAGGAACTGAATGTCGAATAACAGTATGACCGATCTGCATCAGCTTGTTTGGACCGCACTCATGGCCGCCATGGTGGGAGCCGGAGCCTATCTGGTTTTTCCCCTGGGACCGGTGCCCATATCCATGCAGCCCCTTTTCGTCTTTCTGACCGGCTATGTGCTCGGCCCCAAACGGGGTGTGCTGGCCATCGGACTCTACCTCCTGGCCGGGACCATCGGACTGCCGGTATTTTCCGGGGGACGGTCCGGCCTCGGGCACCTGCTCGGCCCCACCGGGGGTTACCTGTTCGGCTTTGTCGTGGCCGCCTATCTCTGTGGCTTCGCCCAACGGCCCGGCAGCTCCGTATCATGGAGCAGAGGACTGGCCTGGGGCAGCGGCGCACTGCTGGCAACATATGCCATCGGTGGTATCTGGCTGAAGTTTGCCCTGTCCATAAGCTGGAGCAAAGCGTGGATGGTGGGCGTGGTCCCATTCATCCCGTGGGACGGCCTCAAGATGTTGACCGCCCTGGCCTGTGTCCGCTACCTGTCCCGCTTCGGCCTGCTGCCGGGCCAACGGTGACGGTGCAAGGAGTAAGGGTGTGGAGCAAAAAAGCCTGCAAGGCATAAAGACCGAAACGCGCGCCATGGCGTTCCTGCGCAGCTTCATGCGCTGCTATCTGGCAGGCACGGGCTTCAATACCCGTGGCATGCAGAACCTCGGCCTCATGTTTGCCATGCAGCCGGGATTACGCGCCATCCACACCGATCCCAAAAAACTCAAGGCCGCCCAGAAACGGTACGTCAGACACTACCAGTCACACCCCTTCTGGACGCCCTGCCTGGTCGGTATATTCCTCCATGTAGAGTCGACCATCAGCACCGGACGCTTCCCGCCCAAGATGCTGACCAAGATCAAGGACACCATGGCCTACACCCTGTCCGCCCTGGGCGACTCGGTGTTCGCGGGCAGTCTGCTCATTTTCTGGGCCCTGCTGACCATCTGCCTGCTGCTTGCGGGACAGGGCAGTGGAGCCCTCGTGCTCGGCATCCTTTTCTTCATCGGGCTCCAGGCCTTCCGCATCTATGTCTTTTTGGGCGGACTTCGCCAGGGCTTCAGATTTCTGGAACGACTCAAACGGCTGAACCTCATCAACTGGGGCCGCCGGATCAAATACGTCAACGCCGCGCTGCTGCTTTGGCTGTGGGCAATGATCTGGCCCCGCCCCTTTGATCGGTGGGAATGGATAGCCGGCACGGCGGCCCTGCTGCTGTTCGCCCGATTCGTGCGTGCCGGGGTGATGTCCCGCGTCTTTGCCGCCGCGATATTCGTAGTGGCCATTGATCGCTTCCCGCAGATGGAAGAATGGATACGAAATCTGCTTTAGCTTGTCATTTTTACCTCAATCGGACATAGAGAGACGGTTGAAACAAATGGACGGACAATGACGGAAAACAATCAGACAACAGCCCCGAACCAGGACTTTACCATCCTTCAGGTGGTGGTGAAGGGCGAACACGGCCTGCATGCACGTCCTGCGGGCAAGCTCGCCAAGGAAGCGCAGTCCTTTGAGGCGGACATATATATCGTCAACAACAAACAAAAGGCAGATGCCAAGTCCATTCTCGACGTGCTGACCCTGGCCGCCAGGCCGGGCGATGTACTGGAAATCCATGCCAGGGGCGAGGACGCCGACCAGGCGCTCGATGCCCTGCGAACCCTGTTTGAACGAAGATTCGAAGAGTAGACCATGGCGGACAAGACTCTCACGGGCATAGCGGTTGCCACGGGCATAGCCATCGGCAAGGCCTTCTTTGTCAACCGGAACCACAAGGCACACCTGCCCCGGCACACCGTGGCCGCCTCGCTGGTGCCCGCCGAGATCGCGCAACTGCACGACGCCTTCGGGGCCGTGGAATCGGAACTCATCGCCATCCGTGCCCAGGTCCCAACCGAGCTCAAGGACTACGGCCTGCTCATCGATACCCATGTCCTCATGCTCAAAGACCCCAAGCTCTCCGGGGTCGCCGAGGAACACATCCGAACCCTGGGTCTCAATGCGGCCTGGGCTCTGGAAAAGGCTGTAGCCGACCAGGAAATCGCTTTCGGAGCCATCCACGATCCCTACATCCGCGAACGCATGCAGGACGTGCGCGTGGTGGCGGACAAGGTCCAGGCCAAGCTCCTCGGAGCCGAAACCGACCTGACCGCCCTGTCGGGCCGAGCCATCATCATGGCCAACGACCTGACCCCGGCGGACACCGTGGAAATCCAGGTGAACAAGATCATGGGCTTTGCCACCGTGCGCGGCGGCAAGACGTCGCACACCGGCATCATGGCCCGATCGCTCGGCATCCCCGCCCTGGTGGGCGTGGACAAACTGGAGGACTTCGTTCACGACGGCGACCTGGTGGTCATCGACGGTCTCTCCGGCAAGATCGTGGTCAATCCCACCGAGAGCGAGCTGGAAGATTACAGCGAACGCGCCGCCTATTTCGAGGAATACACCCGCAAGATCAAACGGCACTGCCAGCTCCCGGCCGAGACATTCGACGGCTCCCGCGTCCAGGTCATGGCCAATATCGAGCTGGTGGAGGAAGTGGCTTCGGTCATCGACAACGGCGGCGAGGGCGTGGGACTGTACCGCACGGAATACGCCTATCTCAACCGCACCGACCTGCCCGACGAAGACGAACTGGCCGAAAAATACATCGATCTGGCCGCCATCATGAATCCGCGCAAGGTGGTCTTCCGCACCCTGGACCTCGGGGCGGACAAATTCATTTCCGCTTTCGGCGAACTGGGTGAGGCCAACCCGGCCATGGGACTTCGGGCCATTCGCTTCTGCCTCAAGAACCCCCAGCTTTTCAAGACCCAGCTTCGGGCCATTCTGCGCGCCTCGGCCTTCGGCAACGTCTCGCTGATGTTCCCCATGATCTCCGGCGTCAAGGAAGTCCGGCAGGCCAAGGCGTGGCTGGCCCAGGCCAAGGCCGAGCTGCGGCGCGAGGGCGTGGAATACAACCCGAACATGCCGGTGGGCATCATGATCGAGCTGCCCGCCGCCGTGATGATCGCCGAATTCCTGGCCCACGAGGTGGATTTCTTCTCCATCGGCACCAATGATCTCATCCAGTACTCCATCGGTGTGGACCGGACCAACCACCACGTTTCCTATCTCTATCAACCGCTCCACCCGGCCACGCTGCGATCCATCAAGTTGGTGGTTGACGCCGCACACCAGGCGGGCATAGAAGTCTCTCTCTGCGGCGAAGTGGCATCCGATCCGTTTTGCGTACCCATTCTGCTCGGCATGGGCATCGATTCCATCTCGCTCACGCCTCAGGCCATCCCCGGCATCAAGCGCATCATCCGGCAAACCAACATGCACGATTGCCGCAAGCTGCTCAAAAAAGTGCTGGAATGCCGCACGGTCAGCCGCATCAACAATCTGGTGATGGACAATATTTTCAAGAACTTCCCCGATGAAGTGACCTTCTTCTCCTCTCTGTTGGAAAACGACGAGGCTCCCTCATAGGGAACAGGATTCTCCCTCCCATGGCCAAAAAGAAAAACAAGAAAGTTTCGCCGAACACCATCGGCACCAACAAACAGGCCCGGCGTCTCTACGAAATCCTCGAGACCTTCGAGGCGGGCCTCTCCCTGCTCGGCAGTGAGGTCAAATCCCTGCGCGGCGGCCATGTGGCGTTCAAGGACGGCTACATATCCTTCCGCGACGGCTCCGCCTTCCTGGTGGGCGTGCATATTGCGCCCTATGAAAAGGCCGGGGTTTACGATCAGCACGACCCGGAGCGGCCGCGCCGCCTGCTCCTGCACAAGCACGAGCTCGAAATGCTCCGCTCCAAGAGCGAACAGAAAGGCCTGACCGTGATCCCCATGAAGATGTACTTTGCCCGAGGCAAGGTAAAGCTGGAGATCGGCCTGGGCCGGGGCAAGAACGTGCACTCCAAAAAGCAGGATCTCAAGGACAAGGACATCGCGCGGGATACCGCCCGGCAGCTTGCGGCGTACAAATAACACCTTGTAGCCGCACAATATGTGAGGTATAGTAAAATATGGACAAAGCGTATCAGCCTGTTGCCGGATCAAATGCTATTGATGCGGCCCTCTTTATCTTGGTTTTGGACAGCCCGCTCACAAAACCTGAGATGGTTATGTTAAAAGAAACAATCCAGGAAGCTTTTCCTCAGGACTTCCCAAGTTGCCAAGACATTAATGTCACATTCATTAGTATCGGAGCGCAAAAACCTTCGCCACCCATCCCAGGCTTTATTTATAGAGATTACAGCCGATCAGGGAAAATCGCCTGGGAGGTGAAGGCTGAAAACAATGCAATAACAATTCGTTGCGGAGACTATTCTCGTTGGAAAGAAGTTGCAAACAAGGCCCGTTCAATCATTGATGTATTGCTGGGAAAAATACCAAAAAAAACTGTCATAAAGATCATTCATACATGCGTTGATAGAATAATATTTCGTGGAGCCGTTGACGAGTATAATTTCAAACACATTTTCAATGAAAAATCTCAATACTTAAACAGTGCCAGTTCAAAACGACAACCACCTTGGCATTTACATCAAGGTTTTTTCCAACACTATGAGAACACAGACTTAAGTGGCAAATGGCTTGATGTTCTTAATATAACAACTGCACTGCGACCTGAAGGCATTGATACTTTTATTGAGCAAGTAAATGAACTCACATTCAAAACTAGCATTGCCTGTTCAATTTTAAAAAATAAATATATGGAAATATTCATTGCTATGCACAATAACAACAAAAGCGTAATTGGCGACGTTTTAAGCAAAAAGTTATGTAAAATGATCAAACTTGGTGAGTAATCATGGCAACACTAAGCACTATACCAGATGATCAGTACTGTCAGAGCTTCAACCACCCAGACATAAACAACAGTATTCCATGGTCTGAAAAATCATCTCGTTGTTCAGACAATTCTTTTTCACTTATGCCAAATTATTCCGGCACAACAAATGCCAATGACACCGAATCCTCCTTTGGAACATTTGGATTAAATTCATTTGAACCAACAGAAAGCGAATCCATCGGGGCACTCTGGCGAAGGGTTGGAACCTGCGGCAGCCCTTACGTGATCCCATCATGTTATTCATATGATAATACAGAGATGCGTAATCTGGTGAACTTCATACAAATTAGACCACAAGTTGGCCCATTTTTAGACAACTTTTACTCCGAAATAATCAGCCTTTATTCGCAGCCATACATGATATCACTTTCTTTATTCAGAGATTCTAATCCTCTTTCTGAGGAATTGGTCGTAACAATTTCCCTAAGTGATATTTCTCAAAACTTTGAGGAACTTCTTGAACAGGAGGATAAGCTCTTTTCCTCTCTTGGTGGCACATCTTGGTTTGACGACGCGTTACGTTTTTTGACTATTGAGTATGCCTAATATTTTTGACGCGACGGACTTCTTCTTAGTCGCAGAAGATCTCTACCAAAATAGAGCTACCATCTGTCCAAATGTAGCATCACGGGAGGCTATATTTCGCTCTATTATTAATCGCGCATACTATGGCTGCTTCCATGCCGCTTTAAGCATTCCAGGATGCTCTGACATGGGACATGAACAGATCGCAAATCATCTTGTCGCTACTATTAAAACTCAAAGCATTGGGAACCGTTTAAAAAATCTTAAACCTAAATCGAGCGGAGGGGTCTCATTGAAGCCTTCCTCGGCAGAAACCGGAAGAAGATTGACTCCAAAAATGGTGCGAATGGGGACAGCTTGATCGCTGAAGCGTGAAAATGCCACTCGTTTCGGTTGTGATACCAGATTTTTCAGGAAATTGGACGCACCTCTCCCATCGCTGGACATGGAGCGGGGCGTTCAGATCAGGTCCAGACGAATTTTGGAGCGCTCAGGCAGCGCTCCCACAGTTCTTTGAAACGCAACGATTCCATGGCGATCGCCGTGACCTTGAGTACGGTTTTGCCAGCATGGGACACCACCTTGGCGGCGACGTCCACCAAGGTGCGACGCAGTGTGGTCGGGAAAGACTTGACCGGTACCACCGGCTCACTCACATCTTCCTTGAACGCTTCAAACAGGAAGAAGCCGAGGAGCATGGTGTAATAGAAGGCGGCGTTGGGCACGAAGCGCTGGAACGGCAACTCCTCGAATCCGAAATCCTTGAACGCCCTGTGCACCAGTTCGTCCGCGCCCCGCTGGTGGTAGGAGTGGATGATGGCATCGGTTTCGGCCATGAACGCGAGGCCAGCCTCCTGCAATTGCTGATCCACGACACTATCCATGCCAAGGTTGGTGTAGACGATGGTGCCTGGTCTTGATCCGGGTAGCAGGAACTGCTTCTCTTCCAGTAAAGGTCGCCAAAAGATGGTCCTGAAGGACTTTTCCCAGGACTTGCGGCGGTCGCAGAACTCGTAGCACTGCCAGACATCCTCATCGGTTTTGCCGAAGTGATGCTGAAAGGCGGTTTCGGGAAGTGCCCCAATCATGGCCTTGATGTCGCTATAGAACTTGCCTGCGCAGATGAAACCGATATCCAGCCGCTCCATCTCGTCGAAGAGCTCCTGGTCGAAGAATCCGGAGTCCATGCGAATGATGATGGGTACGGTCTTGCTGTAGCGGGTACGGATCATGCGCACCACGTGACGGATCATCTTCGGGGCTGAGTCGCCGTTGAGAGAGTGTTTGTCGCCGCCACGGAACACGGCGTCTATAATGTAGCGGCCCCAGGTCATCTGGAGAGGCTGAAAGCCCAGAACCTTCTTGTAGGTGGGCTTGACGCCGTGACGCTTCGGCGCTTGGTCGTTATCCATGACCATGGTGTCGATGTTCAGTTCGATCACTTCTGGGCTGGTCATGCTGAGTCGCCAAAGGAAGAGTTGCTGCAACAGACGGCGAAAAAGATAGGTCCGTTGTGCGGAGAATGATTGGTAGAACCGCTTGACGGTGTGCGATGAGGCCATGCTCTTGATGTCTGTTTCGATGGCAGCCGCGTAGCCCGGATCTTTGGTCAGGACATCAAAGTGGGCCAAGTGACGGCTGGTGCCGTCAAAGAGGAAGCAGAGCACCTGCTTGAAAAGTTCATCGATGGGCGTGCCCTTGGGGTTCTTGCGCATGGAGCCGAAAAGGCGGTTGATGTGGGGGGAAAGACCAATGCCACGAATGTAGCGAGCAAAGAGGTTGAGCCCGGCCCGGCTTGTCAGACAGTCGTTCGTGACTTGGACATCGTCGATGAATTTTGCTTTGGTTCTCTTTGAGTTGGACATCCAGCCCTCCACCAAATGGGTGAAACGTTCATGACGTAGTGACTGGATGTGATTGTAAACAAAAACAAGGTGATATGCCAGCTTTGATGTTGTGTCAGGCTGGAGAATCGCTCAGATTAGGTTAAAATAAGTCGCCACAAAGCGGACTACCAGCCCCAACACAACATGACAGTAAGCGACGCAGAAAAAGCTCTTGCCTTAGCTCGTCGTATAATTACAGATATCGCGGCACTGTAAATTCCATGCTCGAAACCTTCGAAGACCTCGTCAACGGGTGCCTGGAAACAGGCCGCCGCTTTCATCTGCTCTACGCGTACATGCAACTCTCGACCGCGTTGCAGGACGGGGGAATGGAGGAACTTTTCCCCGGCCAGGACTTCGCGGGCATCGAGTCCATCGGGGCCATCATGTTCGATGCCCATGAACCGGTGAAACCCGGCCTGACCTTCAAGGCCATGCGGAACCATGCCGACAGCTACTGTCCCGACTGGGATGTGGTCTTCGTGATGACCGCCCGCAATGCGGACGACTCGCCCGTGACCGACGGACAGGCCAAGGACTTCCTGGCCGATATGCGGGAAAAGATCCTGTCCGGGAACTTCCCGCAGTGGGCACCGATTTTCGACAAGGATGGAACACTCAAAAGCATCGACCGCGCGCAACCAGTCAACCTCACGGGCGCGGACCGGCGGAAGAATTGACCGGCCCCGTCCGCCGACACGGCACGCCCCTCCCCCTCTCCACCCAAGGGAAAACTTGCATCCGGGCACGATTAACGATACGGGATAGCAGATAATACAAAGCCGGATCACATCCGAATGGAGACCCGACCGCACGCCATGCCCAAACTGAAAACCCTGCTCATCCACCCGGACCCCGAAATCCGTACCGCCCTGCGTGACGTGCTTGAAGATGTCCATTTCGTGCAGGTGCTGGGCGAGGCCGTGACCGCATTCGAGGCCATGGAGATGCTGGAATCCATCCCCTACGGCGTGTTTTTCGTGGGCGTGGACCTGCCCGGCGATGCCTCGGGCATCGAGATGGCGCAGATGCTGGCCGGACGCAAACACAAGCCCGCCCTGGTCTTCATCTCCGAATCCGAATCCCAGGCCTATGCCGCCTTTGAGCTGGGGGCCACCGACTATCTGCTCTGGCCGCCCGCGCCGGGTCGCATGGCCCGCACCGTGGACCGGCTCCAGAACTTCAAAACCCGCTTCCGGGAAGTGCCGCCGCCCAGCCCCTACAACGCGGACGAGCCGGAACCCGACGATCCCGACGACGAACAGACCGTGCAACTCCCCTTGCCCGAAGAAGAGCAGGACTCCTTCCTGGCCGCGCTCAAGGCCGCCTGGAACCAGACCGCCAACCGTCGGCCCGAAATCGACAAGCTGGCCGTGACCCAGGATGGCCGCACCCTCCTCATCCCCTACGATCAGATCATCTTTGTGGAGGCGTTCGAGGACTATTCCTACGTGCACACGGCCAACCAGAAATATCTTTCCTCTCACCGACTCAAGAACCTGGAAGACCGGCTCGAGCCACACCGATTCTTCCGGGTGCATCGAAAATATCTCGTGAACCTGGACATGGTCACGGAAATCGCCAGCATGCCCGGCTCGAACTTCATGCTGCGAACGGCGGGCCGAACCCGTATCGAGCTGCCCATCAGCCGACGACGGATAGCGGAGCTCAAAAAGATCATCGGCCTGTGACCGTTAAACCAGCCGTAAGGACCGCTGACCGAAAAGGTCGGGTGTTGCGGCACGAACTTGCTATGAATGAGACTCGCCGGACCGTGGGTTGACCCCGGACCGCAGTGCGAGGAGGAATAATGGATCAGTCAATACAGCTCGACAGCTTGCTCCAGGAAGAGCGGGTATTCCGCCCGCTCCCGCAGTTGGTCATCGAGGCCAACGTCAACCCGCAGGAGCTGGAGGCGGCGCGCAAGTTCGCCCGCATGGACTCCGTGGGCTACTGGGAGGAGGCCGCCGACGAGCTGGACTGGTTCAAGAAGTGGGACCAGGTCTTTGACGACAAGGACGCCCCCTTCTACAAATGGTTCAGCGGCTCGCGCTGCAATATCGTCTACAACGCCCTGGACCGCCACATCGAGACCGCCAACAAGAACAAGCTCGCGCTCATCTGGGAAGGCGAGCCGGGCGACACCCGCAAATACACCTATTTCGAGCTTTACCGCGAGGTCAACCGCTTTGCCAACGCCCTCAGATCCCTGGGCATCCGCAAGGGCGACCGCGTGGTCATCTACATGCCGCAGTTGCCGGAGACCATCATCGCCATGCTCGCCTCGGCCAAGATCGGAGCCATCCACTCCGTGGTCTTTGCCGGGTTCTCGGCCAAGGCACTCAGGCAGCGAATCAACGACGCCCAGGCCAAACTGCTGATCACCTCGGACGGATTCTACCGCAATGGCCGGATCATCAATCTCAAGGAAATCGCGGACGAGGCCCTGGTCGGAGCCTGCGCGGACTGCGTGGAATCCATGGTGGTGGTCCGCCGCTGCAATATCGGCGTGGACATGGTGGACGGACGCGACTTCCAGTACGAAGACCTCATCCGTCAGGAGCGCAACGAAGCTCCCACCGAGGTCATGGACGCGGACGACCCGCTCTTCCTGCTCTACACCTCCGGCACCACGGGCAAGCCCAAAGGCATCGTCCACTCCCACGCGGGCTACATGGTCGGCGTCCACCGCACCCTGACCACGGTTTTCGACATCAAGCCCACCGACATTTTCTGGTGCACCGCCGATCCCGGCTGGGTCACCGGCCATTCCGCCGGGGTCTACGGACCGCTCATGGCGGGCACCACCTCGGTCATGTACGAGGGACATCCCAACTATCCCCAGGCGGACCGGCTCTGGTCCATCGTTGCCAAGTACGGGGTGACCATCTTCTACACCGCGCCGACCATGATCCGCATGCTCATGCGCTTCGGCACCCAATATCCCAAGACGCACGACCTCTCCAGCCTGCGCCTGCTCGGCACCGTGGGCGAACCCATCAGCCCCGAGGCGTGGATCTGGCTCTACAAGAACATCGGGCGGAGCGAATGCCCGGTGCTGGATACGTGGTGGCAGACCGAAACCGGGATGTTCATGATCTCGCCGCTCCCCATCTCGCTGCTCAAGCCCGGCTCCGTGACCAAGTCGCTCCCCGGCGTGGAATGCGATGTGGTGGACAAGGACGGCAAGCCCGTACCGCCCGGCAAGGGCGGCCTGCTGGTGATCACCAAACCCTGGCCTGCCATGATGACCGGCCTGTGGAACGACGACGAGCAGTACAAGGAATATTGGGAAAAAATCCCCGGCGTGTACTACGCGGGCGACGTGGCCAAAAAAGACGAGGACGGCTACATCTGGATTCAGGGCCGCGCCGACGATGTCATCAACATCGCGGGCCACCGCATCGGCTCTGCCGAGCTGGAAGCGGCCTTCGGCATGCACCGCGCGGTCTGCGAATGTGCGGTCATCGGCGTGCCGGACAAGATCAAGGGCGAGGCGGGCAAGGCGTTCGTTCTCCTCAACAACGGCTTCGAACCCGACGATGCCCTGATCAAGGATCTCAAGAAAACCATCCGAAACGAACTAGGCCCGGTGGCCGTCATCAAATCCATCGAGTTCCGCGACAAGCTGCCCAAGACCCGCTCCGGCAAAATCATGCGCCGCGTGCTCAAGGCCGAGGAACTCGGTCACGAGATCGGCGACCTGACCGGCATGGACGAAGACTAGGCTGTTCAAAAACGTCCTCGCGGACAATGCGATACGCTTCGGCATTGATATTTTTTCGCGCCTGGCTCTCGCACATTTTCAAACACCCTGCTCGGCTTTCTCAACACGATACTGCCCCCCCTTTTTTCCGCCGTGCCTTGCCCAAAGCCCCGAGGCCATGTACAACTCTCGTCATGACACAAGAAAAAACAGAATTCCCCACGGCCCTGCCCGCGCCTGACGGCGATATCGTCCACCTCACCCTGGCCATGGTCGGCGACCTGCTGACCGCATCCAGGCAAAGCCCGCGCAAGCGCATGCTCCAACGCCTCCACAAGCAGGACGACGAGACCGTGCACCGCATGTTCAACGGGCTCCAACCCGGTACGTACATCACGCCGCACCGGCACCTTCACCCGAAAAAAAGCGAGACCGTCCTGATCGTGTCAGGAGCCATGCTCTTCGTGGAATTCGACGAGGAAGGCACCATGCTGCGCCACACCCTGCTCCAGCCAGGCACCGAAATATTCGGCGTGGATGTGGCCCCGCACGTCTACCACACCTTCATCGCCCTGAAGTCGGATACCCTGATCTTTGAGGTCAAGACCGGACCCTACGATCACGACACGGACAAGGATATCCCGGACTGGGCACCCGAGGAAGGCACCCCCGAGGCGGAAACCTACCTCCTGGAACTCATCAAGGGACTGGCCGAAAAGGCCAATGCCGAGGCCGAAGCCCTCAAGGCGAAACAGGCCGAAAAGAATCCGGTCGATTGATCCCGTTGCCACGTTTCCACGGTTGACTTGCGCCCGATTATCATTAATCACTCCGGGGCGGACATCCGCCAATCCATACTCCGGGGAACTCCATGAATAACCGCGCCCTGCGTGCCGACATCCTCCTGTTCATCACCGCCGCCATCTGGGGACTCGCCTTTGTGGCCCAGCGCGTGGGCATGGACCACGTCGGCCCCCTGACCTTCAACGGCGTGCGCTTCGCCCTCGGCGGACTGGCCCTGATCCCGCTCATGCTGCGGCTCGAAAAAAACCGCGTCCCCGGCTATCAGGGCGCACCCGCCAAACGCCTTGCCATGGGCGGCGGCGTGCTCGGCATCGCCCTGTTCTGCGGGGCCACCCTGCAACAGGTCGGCCTGGCCGGCCCCCAACTGGCCGAACTCGGCTTCCAGGCCACCACCGCGGGCAAGGCGGGCTTCATCACCGGCCTGTACGTGGTCTTCGTGCCCATCTTCGGCCTGCTGCTCGCCCAACGCCCCGGCTGGGGCACCTGGCTCGGCGCGACCCTGGCCGTCATCGGCATGTACCTGCTCTCCGTCACCGCAAACCTGTCCATCGCCTTCGGCGACCTGCTCGTGCTCGTGGGCGCATTCTTCTGGACCGCCCATGTGCTGCTCATAGCCAAACTCTCGCCCGGCATGGACGCGGTCGATGCCATCAAACTCTCCATCATCCAGTTCTCGGCCTGCGCCGTGCTCAGCCTCATCGGTGCAGCCGCCACCGAACCCATCACCCTGCACGGCATCCAAAACGCGGCCCTGCCCATCGCCTACGGCGGCCTCATGTCCGTGGGCATCGCCTATACCCTCCAAATCATCGCCCAACGCGACGCACCCGCCGCACACGCCGCCATCATCCTGTCGCTCGAAGCCGTGTTCGCCGCCGTCGGCGGCTGGCTCATGCTCGACGAAATCCTCACCACCAGAGCACTCATCGGCTGCGCCCTCATGCTCACCGGCATGCTGCTCAGCCAATTGAAACCGTAGGGGGGGGGGATGCCTCCGGCGGCCGGGGGAAGGGGAGAGAGTAAAGCCGCGCGCGAAAATTAGCACCTAGCGGCGAGATAATTTCCCCTGCCCCTGTCTTTCACTCTTTGTAATAGTGTTTCAAAAAAAGGTGACCACGTCGATTGTTTTTCGACGTGGTCACCTGGGTTTGTTAGGTGGACTTGAGTGGCGGGCGTTTGAGGGATGGCTCCCAGGTCGCGTATTCTTCGGGTTGAAGGGCACACTTGGGAGCTATACCAGCCTCAAGGCGTCGGACCGCGTCCAGGATCATGTCAATACCCATTGGCCCGAGGGAACGCCGCCACAGGCTGGCCGGGGTATCATCCTTGGCCACGTGGCACCAGCGTTGCTCCTCTATGGGGCCTGTATCGGCCCCGTCATCCATCCAATAGGTCGTGCCGCCGGTAATGGCATCCCTGAAAGCGATAGTCCATATTACCGCGTCGCGGCCCCGGTGCCGGGGCAGGAGTGACGGGTGATAGGCAAGGACGCCATGTTTGGCCAAGGCTTGAGTCTTGGCTGGAATGAACCGGTGACAATGGGCGGCAAGGATTACGTCACATCGTGGGATGTCTTCAAGAGCGACAATCCGAAGGCCAAACCCTCGTGCTACGGTCTCCAGCCGGTCCCCGGTATGATCCGGGCATACGGCGACCGGGGGCCTTCCCGTGGTAACGAGACGC
Source organism: uncultured Pseudodesulfovibrio sp. (assembly GCA_963662475.2). Classification (GTDB taxonomy): domain Bacteria; phylum Desulfobacterota; class Desulfovibrionia; order Desulfovibrionales; family Desulfovibrionaceae; genus Pseudodesulfovibrio. The sequence continues at coordinate 4,388 of CAXXUE010000036.1, read as the reverse complement.
TTGAGCACCTCGGTGGCCAGCCAGGACTGGCCAAGCAGAACCACGTTCATTCTTCACCCCCTATGTAACGGAAGCCCTGCACGGCCCGGAAGTGACCGCCATAGCCGGTAGCCACAATCCGGGCACCGGATTTCCGGGCCGAGGCCATGATTGTTTTTGCACTCCTCAATTTGTTGTCACCGTACAGCCTGGCACTGACCTGCCACCACTCGGAGCGGCGGCGTAGCGCGGCAGCCAGGCCGGGGTGCGAGGTGTGAAAGAGCGTTGGCATGGGACGCCCGTAGCGATTTTCCCCGCGTCGCCACATATCGCATACGGCATTGAGAAAACGCAGACCCACGCCCGCGCCCTGCCACTCGGGCATAACCACCAGGCGACAGGCTCTGGCCTCAACGCGGGATCGGGTGGACACGGCGATGTGGGCCACGGGTTGCCCATTGACAAGACCGACGTAGTTGGTGGCCGCGATCATGCGCGGCAGCTTCAGATAATGATGCGTCTCAAACAGGGGCCAATATTCCCATCCGGTGCGCACGATCTCAAGCTTAATGGGCGGACGGGGTTGAACCACCCCCCATTGAAACGCACCCGAGGCGGTATCATAGACCCAATCCGGCCGAAGCCATTTTGTGATGTCGTAGTGACAGGAAAGGAGCACGGCTCGACCGCCAGTCCGACGCCATGATTTGCCAAAGGCTAATGCACCGATACGGGCTATCTGCCGGTCCACCACGCTGGTGAATTCGTCAATGACCACCTTTTCCGGGGCCTCGCTGATTACACGGGCCAGGTCGGCGCGGAACTTCTCGCCCATACTGAGGACGTGATATGGGCGGAGCCAACTCGGTACGGAACCGAGCCCCACGGCGGACAATGCCGCCGTCACCTGTTGCCAATCCCCATCCGGGCAGATGGCCTCAACAATAGGCTGGTCGGTGGGCCAGTCCTTCGGTGCATAGACATGCCCTCGGCCGAAGATTTCGCGGCCCATGGTGGTCTTGCCGGAACCGGACGGACCGACAATCAGGCCTAAGGCCCAGGGGTTATCTTCCAGGGGCAGTTCAACATCCACGGTAAAGGTAGTGGCATCCTCGACATTAAAGAGGGATTTGACCAAGCCTGAACGGTAGCTGCTATAGTCCGGGCAGGTGGACGTAGTTGTGATCCTCATGTCCGCACCGCCCTGCACTTGTAGCCCCTGGCCTTGAGGGCCTGATAAACGGCCTGGTGATGGGCCTCATCCTTGCAGATGACGATCACACCGAATTGCTCCCGATACTTGAATCCGTTTTTTCCCGGCGCGCCTTCAGGGAGCGGGGGAATCTTTTTCTCTGCCATGTTGGCAACTCCCGATTCGAGGCTCGGGGCCTTCCGCGATGGGACTCTTGATCCTCAAATTGTTCATAGCCCGGCAACGCGGGCACTTGATACTCAATTCTCCATTTACATTTTCCTTTGCCAGTAGCCTGTCACAATTCCAACAACGGAATTCCTTCATTTTTCACGTCTTTACATGTTGCGTCGAGGCCTGCTACGTAATCACCAGCCTGTACAGGTGAATGGAGCAGCCGGCTTCGGCTGGTGGGGCGGTATGTCCGTACCGCACCAGTGGGGGCGTTACTGCGTCCCCGCCTGTTCCTCTTGAGGTGGCCCGCCGGAGCAATCCGGCGGGTCTTTGTCTTGATTGTGCCTATTTGATTGTCAAAGATCGTGTGACCGTGAATTAATCCACGGTCACGGCCAGGATGTCCGCGAGGGCCGTCATGGCCTCCACTTCGGCACGGGTGGCCCTGAGCGTGGTTGCCTGGGCCTCCAGGGCTGTCAGCCGGGCCTCGTCGTCCGGGCCTCTGGTGTCTCCGGCGGCGTCGGCCGCCAGGATTGCCCGCAACGGGCGCACGATGGCCGTATCAATGGCCGTGAGTGCCAAGTTTATCTCGGCCAATTTATCCGCCTTGGCCGTGTCCACGTCCTCAGTCCAGGCCTCGACCTCCGCATCCCACAGGGGATAGTCGTCCGGCGGCACGTCCGTGGTGTACCCGGCGGGTACGGTCTGGCCTTCGCTGACGTACATGACCTCCCGCGTCGCGGTGTTGTAGAGGGTCGTCTTGGCAACCGGGTTGGGATAACGGACCTCGATCACGCCGCTATCTGTCATGGTCTCCACGGGGTCGCCAGCGTCATACTGGTTGATATCGCCATCATACGGGTGCACCCGCCGCACATCGGTTATACCAGTACCGGCCAGCCGAGTAATCCAGGCCTCGTCCGTCTCGCCATCGCGGTGGATCAAGATAGAGGCCGGGAGGATGCTCCCTCTATGCTCATATGCATGCGCGGGGCCGGTCGTCTTGTCGGGATATGTGTACTTGATAATCATCGTATTCTCCTATGCTGGATCAATTTTGTGGGGACCGAGCACGGAGCCAGCACCGCCCGGACCGCCGGTATTAATGGATGGGGTGTATCCTGTGCCAGCAGCCCCACCATTAGCTCGCAGGGTACCAAGGGAATTTAACTCGCCACCATAGAATAAACACAACACACCGCCGCCGGACCCGCCACCACCGCTGCCGCCAGTTGCATTGCCACCGGGCATGCCGTCACAAACAACCAGGCCGGTTGTCCCGATTGTCAGGCAACACCCACAATATACCAGTAGCAGCCCTCCGTTGCCGTTGCCGCCATGGGTTACTGCCCAACCTCCGGGATTACTGAGGCCACCGGGATTTCCACCCCCACCGCCTGCGCATGATCCATCGGAGGCGGGAGTGCCCCCCGTACCTCCATACTCTTCGGGCGGTGTGGGAGCCGATCCACTATACGTGGCGGATGCCCCAGAACCGCCCGCGAAGCAGGTCCCGGCGGCACCAGGAACGGTTGGAGTATTGGTCATGTTGCCGACTCCTCCTCCGCCGGTGCCGTTTTCGATGGTCCCTCCCGGACGGCCATTGGTCTGGTTCGCGCCAGGAAGAGCACCGGCCCCGCCGACGGCGGGTATGACTATGACGAGGCCATTGCCATCGACAGGCGGCTGATTAGCCTCGGCGTCGACAGCCGCGAGGCCACAGCCGTACATAAGATTGGCATCAGTGTGTGTATCTGTTTGCCCCTCGGCCAGCCGCCGGATGGATATCCCGGCCACCGGCACGGCATTGCCGTCGCCCGGAGCTACCGGAGTATCGGTTGTCACCGCCGCATCCGCTGGATTGGCATGGCGAGCCTCGGGCGGTCATGGACAGGGTACCGTTAATCGTGCAGTTGCCGGTGGTGTAGAGCAGCAGACCTCGGCACCGGTTTGGCCACGGTCAGGGTGTACCCGCTGTCAATGGTGAGGTTGCGGGCGTTGACGACGACCATGTCACCGTCTTGGACGGACGGGATCGACACCACCGAGCCGACCAATAGCCAGCCCGTGATGGTCGACCACGTCACGCCGCCGTCAAAAGACTGCTCGGCTCCGGCGCTGGTGATACGGATATCGCCGTCGCTGCCGTCGCCAAACCAGTTACCACGGCCCTGGCCAAGCAAATGCGCAGTCCGAAAAACAGTCATTTATGACACCTCCCCAAACTCAGTGGCCGTATAGCCCCGAATGATCGCCGTATCGCCGTCAATGCGGATCGGAAACGCGAGGATATCCTCAGCCCCAGCGTCCGAACTCAACTCGGGCAACGCCTTGCCTGCCCATTTGATGGCGGCGGGCATGGCACAAGCCCACTCGCCCGTGGCGTCCTGTATGATGGTCAATTGCGGAGTGGAGCCCGGCACGGGGTTAGTCATGGCAAACGAGGTCACGTCCATGGTCAGGATAAGGACCGCGTTGGGATAACGCAGGTCCCATGTCACTGCGCCATCGGTTATGGCAAGATCGGTCTGGGCGTAGGACTGGACCTTGGCCCATTCGTGCGTGGTGCTGAATATGTCCAGACCGTTGGCTATCATTATTGCGAGGGCCTGGAGGAGCTGGGTCTGGTCCTCGCCGTCGAGATCAATCTCGGCGGCGGCGATGACCGCGATAATCTCCTCCTGGACGTTGTTGAGCCAATCTTCCGTAACCACCGTGGCCGGTACTCCGCTGGCGGGGTTGCCCTCGGTGAACCGGTTGTCTTCAGTCGCGTGATCGCCTTGGATGCGTTGCATTTATGTCTCCTCTCCGTAGGCAAAGGTTATTATGGTATGTGCCGGTGCGTACCTGGACAGGTAGCACTCCAGAGCCTCGTTGCCCCATTTGGCCAGGGCATCGCCTGCGGTGTTGCCCCCGGCCTCGAATGACCTGACCGTGGTTTCCGGGGCCCGGACGCGCCAGGCGTAAATCCAGTCGCCGTTGCTGACCGGGTCTCCTGCCGCTGCCGTCCCGGCCCGAAAAGGGCGGAACTCCTCCACGGTGA
>CAXXUE010000035.1:0-113896 GCA_963662475.2 uncultured Pseudodesulfovibrio sp. | reverse complement strand
GGTTGGGAATGTATTCTTCAATGAATCTATCCAGGGCTTCATAGAGAGTGGTGTTTTCAGCCTTTTTGCGGGAAACAAAGACTCCGCGATCCATCTCGTTCTCAATGTCACGCGCCCATTGTTCGGCGTCGAACTTCCGTTCAAAGGTCTTGCTCTGAACAGGGTAGCCCTTACGCCGAATTTTGGCTTGCCATTGATATTTGCCGCGCTTCTGGATGGTCGCCATTATTCGGCCTCTTCGATCATTTCAATAGTTCCGTCAGGATTTTCTTTGACCCACTGGCCGTTCTCGTCCTCGTAGTAAACTGAAACCCCGGCCTTGAGGTTCTCCTTGATTACTTCGGGAATTGCCTTGTGGAAACGTTCAGTGAATTCTTCAATTGATATTCGTTTTTTTGACATAATAAGGGAGGCTAGAAAGTGGGGTAACAGGTTTTTCTATTGTTGTTAGAAAAGTCATCTTCCCATGTCAGTTCAATGGCATATTTACTTTTATTTCCCATACTTCTAGGCGCAATCAGCTCAATAGAATCGTATGTGTCCATCCGTTCGTGAGGGAATTTTTCATTAATCTCTGATTTAAGGAAAATTGAATCATCATCAGGGAATTCTATCTGAATGTTCCTAGCTGACGCTTTCCCTTGGTTGTAAATTTTGAGTTTGTACTTATTAGGACCCGAGCTGATAAATCGGGCTGAGAGGTTTGCTTTCTGGGCGTCTTCTGATTCAGAAGTTTGCCTTTTAAGAAGTTGTGTATTCAGCTTTTCTTGGCTTTCAATGAAGGCTTCTTGGCGTTTGTTGAATCGAATAGTCTTCCAAGTTGCATATGCTGAAATCACAAGTGCTGCACTCGCCATAATCTCACTGAACATATTAGCCCTACCTGAATTTTACATTTTTTGAGCCAGAGAATGCCTTTTTTAAGCTCTTCTTGATTTCTTTTTGAATTTCTTTGGTGGCTTCTTTGCCGAAGTCTTAGGCATGATTTGATATAAGTTCTTGGTTTTCATCAAGCAGGTCCTCCCGTTGGATTTCCCGGCCACAAGAAGCGCAGGTAAATAGCGCAGCATTCTGGGGATCGCCTGTGTCGTACTCAAATTGGTCTCCGCCACAGGTTGGGCATAGTAAGTTGATTTGTCTTTCCAGTTTTTCTAACTTTTTGAAGTTCATGCGGCCTCCTAGTTTGGTGTTAAGAGTGTCTATATCACTCAGCAACTACAGGGTAAAGGCGGCAGAGAGAGGTGTGAGCTAAAAGCGAGTGTCCCAAATTTGTCCCAAAAACTATATCAGACAACAAAAAAAGGGTCTAGCAACTTGCTAAACCCTTGATTTCGTTGGAGCCAGAAATCAGAATTGAACTGACGACCTACTGATTACGAAGCGTTTTTGGTTGCTTTCACAGGAGTTCACAGGAGTTCACTTAGGCCCTTTTCTTTGAGGTATATTATACTGAAATATTTGTGCTATTGACAAAGTTGGATGGGCGTGTGATCTTGTGTGATATGAGGTGAAGGGGTAAGACGAACCGCCACCAGAACCGCCACCTAATTTTAGCTAAAACAGGCAACGATCATGCGTTACTTCACAGTCAAAAACGTTGAACGAGTCGTCAGGGAGAGGAAAGACAGGATCCTCACCGAGGACGCCCCTAGGGGGACTGGTAAGCTGGCTCTCAGAATTCGGGGTGAGACTGCTGAATGGATGTTTCAATACTACTATGCAGGCAAGAGGAGGATGATCAAACTCGGTTACGCAATCGGTGAGACTTCCCTCAGTCTCAGCGAAGCGCGTGAAGCGACTCGTGATTACAGGGGTATGGTCGAGGACGGCTTAGACCCCAAAGCTGAGTTGGAGCGTCAGGCTAGAGAGCTGGAAGAGAAGGCGCGAGAAGATGCCAACCGAGGATCTGTCGAGCAGCTCTTTATTGAATACGTCGATGACATGAAGCGACGTGGCAAGAAAACCTGGAAGCAAGTTGATAATGCTTTGTTGAAGGGAAAGCATGCCGCTGTGAATGATTTCGTACCAGGAGTGAAGGCTGCGGAGGTGACCCCTTTGGATGTACGAAAAGTTCTGCGCAAGACATACGAGCGCGGGGCCAAGGGGATGGCGTATCATCTGCGGGCGTATCTTTATGGAGCATTCAAGTTCGGCGTCGGACATGAAAACGATTACACTCGTGCAAGCCAGGATGTCAGTTTCGGACTTACTATTAATCCGGTCGCCAGCATCCCTCCTGACCGCGAAGCTCGTAGCCCAGGACAGCGAGTCTTGTCTGCAGATGAGCTAAAGGCAATGTGGAATGATATGCCTGAACATGGCGTTGGTAAGATTGTCCACAGGGCACTTCAGCTTGTCGTGGCCACCGGCGGGCAGCGCGTACGTGAAGTGGTGGAAGCAAGTGTTGGTGAGTTCAATCTCAAAGACCGAGTGTGGACGATCCCTGCGACGCGAACCAAGAATTCACGAGAGCATCAGGTGCCTTTAACTGAACGGGCCATCGAACTTATTGAGAAGCAAATGGAGAAGAACAAGTCATCGTTCTTGTTTCCCCATGCTCTGGATGAAACCCGTGTTATGACTTTTCCAGCTTTGGGCAGGGCGGTACGGCGGTATTGCGAAAAGACGGAGACTGAGCATTGGACCCCACGTGACATTCGCCGCACAGTTCGTACTATGCTCGCTGAGGCGGGTGAACCCGACCATCGGTTGGATTACCATTTCAATCACGGCACTTCTATTGGTGTGGGGCAGAAACACTACGACAGGTCTTCTCGTCTAGTGGACAAGACTCGCACTATGCTTGCCTGGGATAAAGTGCTGGCAAAAGCACTCGATGGTGAGGCAGGGAAGGTTGTGCCGTTGCGCAAAGGTTTAGGGACTTCCGGCTAGGCTTTCGAACGCTGAAGGTGCCGTTGCGAGTTTTCAAAATCCACCGGGCTTATGCCTGTCGGGGTTCGAGTCCTCGCCTTGGTACCAGATAAATTAGAGGTTTACAGTTTTTGAGCTGTAAGCCTCTTTTTTGTTGGCTGCAGTTTGTACAACTCCTGTACAACTTTTTCAGAGGACGGAGAGTGTAAATTTGTGATGATTTGTGAAGGTGAAGGTGGGAGTGGGAGGAGCTATAACTGGTAACGCCCATGTTTTGAGGAATGAAATTGTGCTTGGTAAATTGACGGGAGGGCCTTTAGTATAGTGAATAGAAATATTGGAATTTTCGTGGCCAGAGGGCTTCAGGATTTTTTGGAAAATGATTTTAGCAACCATAGTAGTTTTTAAGATGCTCAACCAGAGAAAGGTAAGATGTCCATAGATAGATTCAAGAATCTGCTATTTTGGCGTTATCAGTATGTTAAACGCAAGGCGCTAAAAGATTATACAGCAGATTGGAGGACGATTGTTCAACAAGTGTGTGCTTGGGAAGACGAGGGCTTGAAGGGAGATACCCACCGTTACGTTTCGAATGCACTGCTAAGTCAACTGCAATTTGGTGAAAGTTCATTTGATCTCTCATCTGTTCCATCAGATATTCTATCGACTTATCGTCACTATGTTGGGCTTTCAGCAAGATATGGTTATTATTTACTTGATATTGTTCAAGAGGATAATTCTTTAGACTTAATCAAGTATGTAAATGAAAATGATTCTACTCCACCACCTCCGATACCTTTTGTTCAGCAGGATCCATGGGAATCATTTGTTATGAAAATGATTACTGTTGAGATGCATGATGTGGAATACCACCCTGTAGGTGATAAACAAGTGAATGAAAGTTTAAACCAAGCTTCGCAAGTAATTGTTGATGGATTTAAAGCCTCTGCAGCAGTGGAAGATAGTTATTCTGAAGAGTTGAATAGGAAGGACAAAGTTGAAAGGCTATCGCTAAGAGAGTTGGTTGTTGAAAAATACATTGAGGGGAATAAAGGGAATATGGATATACCAACTGCTGATCGAAATGAATTAATTAAATCCTACAATAAAGTCTTTCCTTCGAGTTTTCGAGTTGATTCAAATTTGCAGCGTGCTGCGGCTCTATATTTATGGGATTGTGCCCAAAACTCCGAAAAATCTTGGGATGGAGCAGTTCGGAAGATTCGAGAAATTTGGAAGCCTGACCTCGAAGGAAATCCAGTAGAGAAACAATTTGGTGAATGGGTCAGTAAAACTGAGCGATGTATTGAAATGGGTCAGGTGTTATCAATAGTTAGTCGCCCCTGAAAAAGCCGTTTCAACACCTATCCAGCATTGACTGCGAGCCGCCGCCTTGAGTCCTGGCAACCCAGCAGAAATGCCAAAAGCGCAAAAAGTCCTCCCAGCTTCCTCATCCACTTCCTGAAGTTGAATGCAGCCGCCGCCATGAACAGGTTGATGGTATCGCCGACCGCGCCTTTGAGATAGTTCCGGGCCATGCGGTGGTCGTGCTTGAGGTGGCCGATGACGGGCTCGATGGCAGCTCGGCGTCGGAAGCGCTGTCGGGCTTTGAAGCGCTGGTATCGGGTATCCTTCTTCTTCGGACGGCCTGGAATCATGATCCGTGTGTCGCCGACTTGCTTCAGCCCCCTGTAGCCTCGGTCGCAGATCGCCACTGACGGACAGTTTCCCGTGATCGTCCAGCATTGTTCGAGGACATCCGGCAAGGTGTGGCCGTCGTATACGTTTTCATTGAAGCTCATCGCGCCGACGATGATGCCCGTGGTCTTGGTGACGGCGACGGACGCCTTGCGGCCGAATTCGTATTGCTTGTGCGCCTTGCCCTTGCAGATGCAGAGGATGTCTGGCTCGTGCAGGCTGTAGACCTTGTTTTTGTCGCTTCGTTTCTGATTTCTGACCCGCTCGAACAGCGCGAGCCGCTCTCGATAGCAGGCAAAGGCTTCCTTCGGCAGTTTGCGGTGAAGCTCTCGAATCAATGCCCCGGCCATCGTGCCCAGCTTCTTTGCCTTTTTCGCCATCTTCATCCGTTTCATCCGCAGCTTGGGAAGCGTACGCCTGAAACTGCGGCGAAGTCGAACTCCCTCCCGATCTGCTATCGTCCAACAGCTCTTAATGATCTTCTCCATCAGCTTCAGATCGGTAGGAAACGTGATGTTCTTCTCCTGAACCGTGGTGTCCACAGTGATTTCGCACTCCTTGGCATCGTCACCATGCAATTCAACGGAGGTCTCGAAAATCAGCCGCGCTCCGTCCTCGCCAATGCGCTTGCGGAAATACACCAAGTCCGTCGGGTCGCAGGGCAGACTCCACTGAAACTCCGTCATTCCACAAAACGCCTGGTAGTAAGGATTCCGTGCCCATACCTCCACGACCCGTTCATCGCTCAGATTCTCCAACTGCTTGAGCAGCATCAGCCCAACCATCAGCCGCGTAGACTTGGCCGGACGACCATGCTCGCTGTATAGCCCGGCGAACTCCTGCTCGAAGCGATCCCAGGGAATTCTCTTCGCCAGTTGAAGAAGCGGATCTTTCGGGTTGAGTTGGTCCAGAAGATCTGGATAAAGGAAGGTCCCTTGCGGCTGTTTCTTGGGTTTCGCTCTCATGATTCTACCGCCAAGTGCTACATCGTTTCGACCGGGTTTCTGCGGAATTACTGCATTTCCTGGTCGAAAATACTACATTATGAGCGAAGTATTGTTAAGCAAAATCAGGGAAGTGAGGATATTTCAGGGGCGACTAGTTAAGTAATCTGTTTGGCTGTAATTCCATGCCTAGTCTGATTTGAAAGCGTGGGCAGACAAAAGTTATAAATTTACTCTGGTAGAGAATGTTAAGCCTTTTTTGGCAGGTCACATCGCATGGTGTGACCTTTTTTTGTAGCCGCACTGTGTGGAAGGCAAAGAAGTTATTGGTCACAGGAATCTGTTTATTAAGGAGATCATTATGATCGAAATCTTAAATGAAATTGAACAGGCCTTGCCGCCGATCGCGACTCGAAAGGTGCTGACACAAACACTTGGCGGCCTTGTGTCACAAAGAACTTGGGCCAACAAGGACTCATTGGGAACTGGTATTAAAGGGCGCGTTCGCCTTGGTAAAAATATTGCGTACAAGCGCTCTTCGGTGATGGCGTGGCTTGCTAAAAATCTGGAGGAAGACAATGAATAATTTCTCCATGCTGCCTGTTGTAAGCCCCGGTGTTTTCTATCCAGATCTTCCTTCATTCAACCAGGAAAATCAAACTCTTCAAGACAAGATCCGTCTACTTGATCAAGTTGCAACTGCGGCAGCAAATCCGCCTGTTGAGTTGCTTGAGATCCTCATCCCTGGCGGAAAGACAACCCAAAATATCTTTTCTAATGGGCATATTAACTTTGTGTTGAAGGATTATTGGCAGTGGCAAGAAGAGCCGATTGTTTTTGCTGCTGACCAATCCTGTGCCGGGAATCAACAGAGACAGGTCTTACACAATTCTGGGACGTGGGTGAACTTGAACACAAGTGAAACTGGTCAAGGGGTTCTATCTCTTGCGCAGAGTGTTCACCGAGTTGATCCGTATACGGCATTTGAGTGGGTCGCGATGAAGCTTGGTATTTATTTGAGCGATTATTCTGTGCCACAGTTGGAAGTAGATACTGCGGACATCTACTATGAGCAGGCTGAGAGTTCTGGATGGATGCATATGCCTCCACATCCCTGGTTAATTTGGCCCACCCAGTCATACCATTTCGCTACCGAGTTTGGGCAGTTGTCATTTCTATTGGAAGAATGGAAGACTCCTGAAGGGCAAGTTCGTCTTTTCCGTTCGTTAACCTTAAACACAGCGTCCGGGGTGTTAGAATGGAAATTCGTTCGGCCTCCCGTTGAAGAGATTCTCTTCAACAAGCACCGTCTCTTCCGTGAAAGAAACTTGCCTGTGCGTATTTATGACGACATTGCACTGGCGGCCCAAAATGCATTTCATCCTGACTTTGTAGCCACATGGGCTGGCGAAGCGGATTATACAGTGAATATAGATTGGAGTCTGCTCGCTGGCCGAGAGGTGACATATGCGTCCTCTTTGGTCACTCAGGACTCATTCATCATTGGTGAGACACTGCACAACATCCTCAGAGGAATTCAAACAGATCTAACATTTGAAAAAAATCGATGAGGCATGCCGTGTCTAGGCGCACCATTTCATTGGAAGACTTCCGGCAGGAGGCGCGAGACAGGTTTCAACTTGTTCTCGGCGACAAAGAAACGGAGATCCGCCCCCTTTCGGTGGCAGATATTTGCAACATGAATTTTCCGGACAATCCATTTCAATTGGAAAATGTTTTCCGTCCGGGCGAATTGATTATTATTGTTGGAGCCAGAAAAACCAGCAAATCATACTTCTTGATGGATATTATCATCACCTTGGCCAGCGGCGGAAAAATTAGTGACAGGATTTTTTCACGCAAAATGCATGAAGTCGCGCTCATAGACACTGAACTGTCTTTACGAGATCTTGCAGCTCGTATCCCGCGCGTTGGAAACGAGCACAAAGATGCTAAAAACTGGGGAAAATCGTTCATCGTTGTCTGTCTCAAGGAAGAGGGGCGACAGATCGACCTTTCGAACGAGAAAGACCAACAGTGGATTGAAAAAAAGATCGGCAGCGCCAAAGTAGTTGCTTTCGACAACTACGGGAAATCCATTAAACCGGGATTCGAAAGTTGTGCAAAAACGTGGCGTAGGGTTACGGCTTGGTTTGAACGTCTTCAGCAAAAAGGCATCACTGTGATTCTCGTTCACCATGAAAATAAGGCGGGAGAGACGAGGGGTACGTTAAAAATGGAGGACGACGCTGACCTCGTCATTTCCTTGAAGCGCCCCGAAAAATGGGTCCCAGCTAATGGTAACATCGTGATCGTTAACTTCCCAGCCGCCCGCCACCTTCATGGAGACCAGGTCAAGTCGTTCACGATTGAATACTCCGAAGATGAAAATGGATTTCATCGGACGGTGAAGGCCAATGGTATCGACCAAAGTGCTTCTGAGGAAATCCAGCTTAGGGTTTCTCTGGAGGAACCAGCTGTCTCGCCGGAGGAAATGAAGGAGTTTAGCTTGTCTGACTTGCAGGCTGAGATATTGAGGATCGCGCGGACAAGAGGACGGGTAAAAGCTTGCGATGTGATTAACGCAGATATTCTTGGGCGCAAGAGCTCGACGGTCTCAGAAGCGTTTCGTGACCTATGTGGCAAGGGGTTATTAAAGGCGGTGGGCGAAAATAGCGGACGGTTCTATACACCAGTTAGCAAGTAAGGCAGGAGCGCATATTGGCGGTGATGAAATGGTTCACCTCCGCCATTTTTAATGGCCAGCCATATCGCCAAAATCAAGTAGGGAATGCCCATTCTATTGCCAATTGCCACGGCCTCGAATTGATATATTAAATTATATTAATATGTTGAATGTTACATGCGTAGATATTGCCAGTTATCCCCAGTCCGCCACATACAGCACACTCCGCCCGCCACAGCTCTGGTCGAGCATCCCGGCATCCATGAGCGCCTTTAAATCGCGCGTGGCCTTGAGCGCAGGAACTTCACCTGATAGGAAACGAACTGTTCCAACGCTCCACTACCGAGGGTACTAGCATGAGGCTGAAACGCATTCTCCCCGTCCTACTTTTAATCCTTCTCCCCAGTGTCGTTTTTGCTTTTACGGGCAAGGTGGTCAGCGTTGCTGATGGGGATACCGTCACTGTCCTGACCAAAGACAAAGCCCAGGTCAAAATCCGGTTATACGGGATCGACTGCCCGGAGAAGGCTCAAGACTTCGGCACCAAGGCTAAGCAATTTACGGCGGACATGGTGTTTGGGAAAATGGTCGATGTGGAACCTGTTGACCAGGACCGTTATGGCAGGACTGTGGGGCTGCTGACCGTGGATGGGATGAACGTCAACGAGGCCATCCTCAAGGCCGGATACGCCTGGGTGTATAACCAGTATTGCCGAAAAGCCTTCTGCTCCGACTGGCAGGCTATCCAGGATGCCGTCCAAAAGGCCCGCATCGGCCTCTGGAGCCATCCGGACCCCATTCCCCCATGGCATACCGCCGAGGCCAGAGGACGGGCCAGAAAGAGGTAAGTCCTCAGGTCAAGGATGCTGGGAGCTACCACGGCAACACAAGCTCCCAAGTGTTTCACAAGCCGGGATGCCGATACTACGATTGCAAAAACTGCACGAGGGTATTTCAGACTCGTGAAGAGGCCATCAAAGCTGGCTATCGCCCTTGTGGTAGTTGCAATCCCTGACCCGAGGCCTACTCCCTTACAAGGACAAATTCCTGGATTACAGCGTTCATTTCTCCCCGCTCCAAGGGGGCTAAAATCGGCGATGGCTCTCGTCGCCTTTTTTGGCGTCGAAGTCGATGTTGATCTGGGTATCGTGTTTTCCTGGTCTGAAGAAGAGGAAGCCCATGAGCATCAAGGCGAGGACTCCGAAAGTGATCAGAAGATAGATGAGCATGGTCACTTGGCTCCCTTGTCCTGCAAGAAAGTCGCAAAGTCTTTGTCTAGCAAGTTAAAGTGCTCGGTTGTCCATGTCCTGAGGAAGTCATAAATTTTAAGATCCAGATGATCTGTCGATGACTCCCGAATCAATTTATCCACCCCGTGGATCAGCTTGCGGTGCTCAGCTATATGTGGCTGCAAGCGATGCCGAGGGTAATCATATTTTTGAAGTAAGCTTTCTTCGTGGTCGATATGGTACTTGGCGAACTCAGCCACCTGGTTCAAAACGTCGAGGGCAACATCCTGCCCCTGATCTTTGATGATGGCTTGGAATAGCTCATTGGTAAGGCTAACAAGTTGTTTATGCTGTTCGTCTATGGACGGCACACCAACGGAACAGTCTTCGGACCATGTGATTTTAGTCATAATATCTTGATGAATATGCGGTGACAGATAATGCTTGACATCTACGACGCCAACAGTTCTGCTAATTTTTTTCAATGAAAGTATACCTACAATCCGTTCCGAGCAAGCTCTGTCTCTTTTTCCCTGTAAAGGTTCCTGTGCCAGGAGGGCTACTCGCTTAGGCCCATGGACTTCAGGAGCATATCGGCATGAGCCTCATCCCAGAGCTCATCGATAATGTCATCCGGGGCAAGCCGGAGAGTCTGTTCAAAGTCCTGTCGTGATAGTCCAGCTTTCTTCCAGGGCTTGTTGGCCAGATACTGCTTTCGAGAAACTCGCAGCTTCGCCCATGGTTTGTCTCCCACGAATATGGAGGCTAGTCTTTTTCGCTTTTTCATGGGCCAAAAGATAAGCGAAATCAGGATGCAGGACAAGGTGTATAGCGTGGCAACGACTTCGGCTGGGTATCCTCCTAGAGCGCAAAATCGCTGCCACGCTAACAAATTGAATCAGTCGAAAATGCCCTTTCCCTGAACCATCTCGAACTGCGGCAGCGAGTAGCCATTCTTCGTGATGACGGTAATCCGTGTGACCGTGTCCTTTAGGGAAAGCTGGCGAGATGCGAGCTCTGCCAGGTAGGGCTTGAACCCGTACTCGACAACTCCACCCTGGATGGTGAGCCGGTACGGCTCTTCAGCGATCATGAGATCCAAGTCGTAGGCCAATGTCCACCCTTGAGGGACGTTGGTTTCATCGTGACAAACCTGTTCGCCTTCAAAGCCGGTCGGTCCCCATTTGATGAACCGCTTGCCTGCGATCGTGAGCTTGGTCTCAATGGCTGGGCCAACTACGTGATTGATGAACATGAAATTGCCATTGCGGATGGTAAGATATTTCATTTTGATTCTCCTTGGTTGTTGGACATGAAAAAGCCCTGAGGGAGGTTTAATCCGTCAGGGCTTCGCCTTAGTTTGATGTTGATGGTTACTATTTCTCTTTAGGGACTCTGGAACACAAAACTTCATGGGTATGCTTGGGCTGGTTGCCCTTGGTGTTGGTCTTGGCCAGATAAGATGCTCTCTCGACTGCCTTCGCTTTCATCTGCTCGAAGTCGTCTTCGTTCTTGTTCAGCCTGTAGCTGTTCGGCTGCTTCTGTCCTGTTCTGGATTTGGTGCAGTGGTCAACTAATCCCTTGCCATTCTCTACCCCGAGTGTGGATGCCCAGAGCTCCTCAGCCTTGTCGATCAACTTGTGAGGATACTGGTGCTTTTTCTGGTTGGTGAGTAGCATCAGGTGGTAGTGTTGGTGCTTTTCTCGGCTCTGCTCTCGGACACACACGTACTGTGGGTTGTTCTTGTTACGTTTTAGGTTTCGTTTGAACTTGGAAAGGAAGGAAGAGACTTGCTTGTTGCCTTTGGGGACTGGGTAACCCTGGGGGTATCGGAGGTCCATGCGTGTGCACAAGACCTTGCTGTGTTTCCCGGTTGCGTGATCCATACGCTCTTCAATCTTCTTCAGGATGTCCTCTCGGCATCCATATCCTTTCGCTTTGTCAGTGAGTATGGGGTTACCGTTGAATGTTGGCTCGAATGTTACCTTTGTTGTTTTTTTTGGTTTCTTCTTTGGCATAGGGACTCTCCTTGTTTGTTGGAATAGTTGAGTAAAGTTTGGTAGTTAGATACTACTAATCACCACCAGAAGTGACTGAACACTTCGAGTCTGAACCAGTCAGTTGCCAGTTCGAAATTTGTCCTTCACTCATGATATGTCTGACTGAAATATTTTTTTACACATCGCATTCCAAAAAGCTCACAACATAGCCATTTATCAGGTTTTTCAAATACATATGCCACCATAATATAGTCAGATAACAAGGAGGAATGATGAAACAATCACCGATGAACGTCCGAGTTCCTGATCAACTCAAGCAAGAAGCAACGACGATTCTCAAGGACATGGGGCTCAGTCCGAGTTCGGCTGTCCGCCTCTTTCTGTCTCAAGTGATCAAACAGAAGAGGATTCCGTTTGAAATCGTAAGTAATGGAGAAGAGAACACCTCGGCTTCAAACCGCAGTCGGGTAAAATAAAAAAGAGGGAGGAGCCTCTTGCCCCTCCCCCTTTCTTATCTATCCAAGATGGTTAAAGTGTTTTATACACATCCCTAATCAAGCATCGGGATGCACCTCAATGATTAAAGACAAAAGAAAAGCACTCTTCATCGCTCATAAGCTCTTTGCTGAACTCGTATTCGATATGGCAAAGCTTGAGGGGCTCCCATTCACCATGCCCGAGGTACAAACCTATCTCCAGGGCGTCACAGTCGGTGGTCACAAGGTCTCGGATGTAGAAAAGCTCAAACAGCAAAAGCTCGGCTGGGAAACCCTCATCGAAAAGGTCAAAGAGGATGCATTCGCCCTGACCAAAGAAACCGCCTGTGCGATCCAAAAGGTAATCGGCTACGGCGAAGCCCTAAACCCTGGAGCGTTCCGTACAGGCCAGGTCGGCATCGCTGGAACCGAGTATAAGCCGCCTAAAGTAGATGAACTCGATGAACTATTCAAAAGTAATCAGCGACATCCTGAAGCTAAAAGAAATACGCGAACAGGCCTACCGCCTTCACCTTGACTTTGCCCGAAGCCAGTTCTTCTGGGACGGCAATAAGCGCACCGGTCTGCTCATGCTCAATGGGCACTTGATGAGCAACGGCTATTCCCCGCTCTCAATCCCGACCAAGCGGTTGACCGAATACAACGCCGGTATGATACGTTTTTATGAGAGTGGGGATTATGATGAAATGATGGTATTCCTGAAGGAGTGCCACGAAGCGATGTACGGGCGATTTGAGTAACTGATCATTAGGCGCAAGGCTATCGCGCCCGATCAATCATGGCGAAAACTTCCCGCTCACGAAAGACGACGCCCTTCAAGTCCATCCCCTGCATGGCATTTCGGTCATAAACAAGGCAACTCAGCTCTTCCACGCCGGCCCCCCGGTCAACCTGATCCAACAGCTCCTCCGCCATAAGAACCCGAACACCACCGCAAAATACCTGCACAGCTTAGGACTCAACAAGGCTCTCGAAGCAATTGACGGGACTTTTTAGGCTACGCCTTCTATAGATGCGAAAATTAAGGCCGGGGTGAGAACTCCGGCTCTTCTTTTGCTTTACTCATAAGGAGAGCCCTATATCTCGTTTTACCATCTACGAGACACAGTACTCAAAAACACACATGAGGAAATCACCCAAGATGATTCGACTAAAAGAATCCATAATTTCCGACATCGCTGGTAGCGAAAAGAAATATTACAACTACTTGCTATAGCATAGATAGTCCTATAGATTGCATGCAAAACTTTAGCATTCATAAGACGATACTGCAATGACATCTTACGAAAATCTATCCCCTTCTCCCGCCGCTTTAATCGAATCCCTAAGAGACATCGGATACTCCATCCAAACTGCTGTAGCGGATGTAATTGACAACAGTATTACAGCAGAAGCCAAAAACGTATCGCTCAATTTTTCTTGGGATGAAGGCCATCCATGGCTCGCTGTCATCGATGATGGGTATGGCATGGATAAAATGGAACTCGTCAACGCAATGCGTCTGGGGAGCACTAACCCAAGAGATGAACGCGACATAAAAGATCTTGGCCGGTTTGGCCTTGGAATGAAGACAGCATCCTTCTCCCAATGCCGAAGGCTGACCGTACTCAGCAAGAAGGGAGATGAAACGCACTGTTGCCAATGGGATCTAGATGTGATTGCCAACTCAGAGACTGACGAGTGGAGACTTGGCATACTCGATCCAACGGCGGAAGACCAAAGGATCAGCCAGCTATATGAAACAAACCTGGAAGGGGAAGACTCTGGCACTATCGTCTTATGGGAGTCAATTGATCGGATAGATGCACAAGTCACCAGTCAACGACAAGAGAAAGCCTTTGATCGAATGATGCTCGATGTCCGGGACCATCTTGAGCTTGTCTTCCATCGGTTCCTATCTCCTGACAGGGGGATGTCAAAGGTGAACATTAAAGCTAACGGCTCACCCCTTAGTGGGTTTGATCCATTTCACTCAACTTGTGAAAGCATAACTGAGTTAAACCAAGAAAAGATTAAATGCGAAGGGCATGAAGTTGTCGTCCAACCATTTATCCTGCCACATCATAGTAAAATCCCCGCAGATGAATACAAAAGATACTCTGGGCAAGAAGGCTATCTGCAAAATCAAGGTTTTTATGTTTACAGGAATCGGCGGCTCATAATTAAGGGAACATGGTTCCGCCTCATAAAGAAGGCCGACCTGACTAAACTCGTTCGGGTTAAGATCGACCTTCCCAATTCCCTGGATCATCTATGGCGAATTGACGTCAAAAAATCTCACGCAGCCCCCCCTGAAAGTGTCCGTAACCAATTAAAAAGGGTCATCGATAAAATCGGTAACGCAGGGAAAAATGTATACAAACAAAAAGGGCGAGTACTGCCGTCCAGAGAACTACATCCTGTGTGGAACAGACGAGCTGCCGACAACGCCATTCAGTACGAAATCAACAAAGACCATCCACTAATCAAAAAGATTAAAGCAAATTTGGGAATTGCTGAGCAGAGATTGTTAGACAACACCCTAACACTCTTTGAATCAAGTTTTCCTTCGGCTCGTTTTTTCCATGATTATGCCAGCTCTCCAGAAAAGCTGACGACTCCTGACTTTGACAGGGAAGAGATTGAAACGATGCTCGATGCTTTCGTCGACATGTGGGGATTAAATGAAAACTCCGACGAGAAAGAAGTCAACGAGTTGCTAGCAATCCCTCCATTCTCCAAAAGTCGTGAACTAACTGTTTTGGTCCTAAAAGAACGAGGTTTGATAAATTGATGGATACTATCAACCACCTGCAAGAAGACATCGAGATCAATGCCACCCAACTTCTGTCTAGAATGGTTGCCTTGGGCACAGATATTCCTGAAGAGAAATTTCATTTCGCGGTGAACACAGCGGCAAATGGGATTGCTGGCCTGTATCCAGATGTAGACATTGAAGCCATCGACATCGATGGAATCGTGAAAACACTCCAAGAACGATTTGACATCCAAATGACCATGGGGACCATCTTCCCTGGCGAAAAGTACACCCCATGGCTTGAACAAAGATATGGCGACATCGACTGGTACTACTGGGGGCGGTATCGTCAATTATTGTTGCAAGGTGGTTTTCCTCCAAGAGTTGTACGTAGCTTAGACAGCATTACCGACCAAATAATAGACCACCTTGAAAATCCTGAAAAAGAAGGAAGTTGGGACAGAAGAGGGATGGTTGTCGGTCAGGTTCAATCAGGAAAGACGGCCAACTACACCGGAGTGATCTGCAAAGCTGCTGACTGTGGTTACCAAGTCATTATCGTGCTTGCAGGGATGTTGAACGCTCTGCGAAATCAAACGCAAGAGCGTATTGACAGTGGATTCATAGGCCAATGCACTCGCCTCCGGCAATGGATAGGCACAGGCGTCATCTGTAACAAACGGGCTCCGGCATATTTTACGACAAGCACAGATGATTTCAGCAAACAGGTAGCAAATCAAATTGGTGTTGGCATTGGAGATATCAAAGAGCCTGTTGTTTTAGTCATTAAAAAGAATAGCAACACACTCGAAAACCTGATCACTTGGCTTGAAGACAATAATCCCCACAAACTGCAATCATACCCCATGTTGTTAATTGATGACGAGGCTGACCACGCTTCCATCAATACAAAAACGAACGGAGTGACAGCCATTAACAGTAAGATAAGAAGACTGTTGTCACTTTTCAAACAGTCGTCCTATGTGGGCTACACGGCTACTCCCTTTGCCAACATATTCATCGACCCTAACACCAATGACGAAATGCTTGAGGACGATCTGTTCCCTAGGGACTTCATCCTTAGCCTTGACGCTCCAGACAACTATGTCGGGCCAGAGAGGATTTTCGACAGAGATGGGGATTTGAATATTGTAGAGGAAGTGGATGACTACGAGCCAACCCTCTCTCTTAGCCACAAGATAGATCACCCAATCGAAGAGTTGCCCCCCAGCTTATATGAAGCCGTCATATGCTTCGTATTAGCTAGAGCTATACGGCTTAGCAGAGGACAAGGAGGGGCCCACAACTCAATGATGATCAACGTGAGTCGATTTACGAATATCCAATCCAAAATTCGATTGCTCGTCGATGAGTACATAAAAGAAGAACTACGCCCTGCCATTAAGAATTATAGCAACCTCCCGCCAGAACAAGCCCTTCAGAACACCATTTTTAGGGACGTTTATACTGTCTGGAAAAAACATTTCACCCAAACCGAAATGACATGGAACGAGGTTCAAACATTTCTCGACTCGGCCATTGGCCCCGTCGGGGTTATCGAGGTGAATGGAGCCCCAACAGCAGAGCCTCTAAACTACAGCAGAGAAGACTACCCAAATGGCCGAAATGTAATCGCTGTAGGAGGTCTGGGCTTATCACGAGGCTTGACCCTCGAAGGTCTCACTGTGTCCTACTTTTTACGAAAATCAATCATGTACGACACTCTCTTGCAGATGGGGAGATGGTTTGGCTACCGCGACAACTATGATGATGTATGCCGTATATTCATGACAAAAGAAGCTCGGGATTGGTACGCCCATATTTCAAAAGTCATTGAAGAGCTACGCATTGAATTTCTACGAATGAAAAACGCTAGAATGACTCCCAGTGATTTCGGACTATGTGTTAGAGCTCATCCAGAATCATTAATTGTTACAGCTCGAAATAAGATGCGATCAGGCATGCGAGTTCCACGCAAGATTGGCCTGGAAGGAAGGTTGGTCGAAACCAAATCTTTGATTTCGAAATCTGAAATAATAGATCAGAATCTTTTGGTCCTAGGTGGTACAATCGATAGAATTCAAAACAAAGAGACAACCCCACTTCCAGGACTCTCACACTACTTTTGGAAAGACATTTCTTGGGAAGTAATTGAGAGCTTTCTGAATTCATTCATCAACGCGCCGTCATCTGACCTTACTGAATCTATGCCCCTAAAGGATCATGGCTCGTGGCTTTCTGAAAACGACTACCCCAAGTGGGATGTACTGTTAATCAACCCACAAAGCGGAGATTCACCGATCACGAGGACAGTCGGCAGTATTACAATCAATGCACAACGGCGCACAGTACAAAAAGAAACAGAAAGCAGTATCAAATTCCCAAACAGAAGAGTTGCCAGTGGCAATATTGAAAAGCTTGGACTCGATTCAGATCAACAAGAAAGGGCATTGTACTTAGCCAATGGCAAAAAAATGTCAGACGCAATTTACAGAGAAGCAAGAGACAAACCACTGCTCATGTTGCATCTACTTGATTGTCGCGATGGGCAAGACGAAGAGCAATCGATATTCGCCGAGGGTGCTTTAGGATGGGGCATGAGCTTTCCTGGCTCCCCTGGCAGCAAGAAGCCCAAAAAACTCGTCGAGTATGTTGTAAATACCGTTTGGTGGAAGAATGAGTACGGCAACCTCATTGAAGATGAGGAGGACTCGGATGAATAATCCTTGGGCAGCAATTTCTCAACCTTCTAATGACTTAAAGGCCAGAAGAATAGACAGTTCTCACCCGCTCGATTTGTATTGGGCCAAAGACTTCAGAGGAAGATACCTTTTCCTATTTGAGCTGAAAGATATTCCAACATCTAACCTTCCTGATCTTGTTGGCGTACAAATTTTAATCACAGAAGATGAGGGAAAGTGCTCCCTTGTTTTAATCCTCTCAGAAGCTGCCAATTGGGAGATGTTCTTTGCCCTCTGTCAAGACTTGGTACACGTTTCAAGAAACAGCAAAACGCACTCATCCGGCTTTAATGTAATCTTGACTCGTCTGTTTAGGTGGCATGACTTCTTAAAAAAGGCACGTTCCGGCATTCTCACAGAAGAAGCAATCAAAGGACTCATCGGCGAACTGCTCTTTTTAAAGGAGCATCTGATCCCGAACTTCGGCCCCTCAGCTGCTCTCAACTACTGGACGGGACCTGGAGGCACGCCTCAAGACTTTAGTGTAAATAGCACCGCATTTGAGGTTAAGTGCCAATCCGGGACAACAGCACCCAAAGTCAAAATATCCAACATAGACCAACTTTGCCCTCAATTACCTCAAATGTTCCTCTGGGTGGTCACTTTGGGCAAAAGCCATAAAAAAGAAAAGGAGGCAATAAACCTCCCCAATATTACCACTTCATTACGCGACCTATTAGAAGCGGAATCTGCCCAATTAGCTGACCGTTTTGATGACCTCCTTTATCAGGTAGGCTATTTCGACTCTGAGCGATACGAAGAGTTCTCTTATCTCGTTGCATCTGAACAATGCTTTGAAGTGAAAGAGGGGTTTCCAAGGGTATGTCAGGAAGCAATAGACGAAGGTATTGCAAACGTGTCTTACAGCATTGAACTACATGCTTGTCTTCCCTTTGAGTCTAAACCAAGCTGGATGTAAAAATATGAGCTTCGAAAACTACTACCAAGACTTCATGCAGGACATTTTTGCTCGGTCAGATGCCGAGCAAGATTTCACCGAGTCGATATTCACCGAAAGGGTGTGTGAATTCCTTTTGGACTACCAAGCCATTGAAAATTACTCTTTGGCTGAGTACAAACACCAATCGTTAGGCATACGTATTGATGCTTGGAATCTAAGCTTGGAAACGGGAGTTTTAAGTCTCTTTGTTTCTGACTTTAAGCCTGAATCCGAGCCCTATTCATTGACTCAAACATCACTGACTTCGATATTCAAAAGGGCTGACAAATTTTTCCAGCGGTGCATTGACAAACCGTTCCACGAAGCTCTTGAAGAAAGCACAATGGGGTATATAGTCGCCCGTGAAATCCACGAAAATGCCGACTTCATATCCAAAGTCCAGTTCTTCCTTTTATCTAACGGCGTACTAAGTCAACAGGCGAAAGGGGTGCCTCAGTCAGATAGTGATTCTATAACTAAGCAATACAATATTTGGGACTTAGGGCGAATTGCGAATATTGAATTGTCAGGCAAGGCCCGTGAAGACTTCGTCATTTCCTTCGAGAATCCAGTAGCGTGTTTGCCCGCATTCACAGGCTCTGAGGCGTGCCAATCATATCTCCTTGTCTTGCCCGGAGAACTTCTGGCCTCTCTTTATGAGGAACACGGGGAACGTTTGCTCGAACAAAACGTGCGTACCTTTCTACAATTTAGAGGCAACGTAAATAAAGGGATCAAGACTACAATTCAGCACGAACCAGACATGTTCTTTGCATACAACAATGGCCTGACTGCAACGGCTGAAGAAATAAACCTATCCCCAGACGGGGATAAAATATGTGCTGTAACCAACTTGCAAATAGTGAATGGCGGCCAAACGACTGCTTCACTATTTATGTCAAGGAAGAAGCACAAAATTGATCTTTCTTCTGTGCATGTACAGGTAAAACTATCCGTAATATCACCAGATGAGGTAGAACGGATTGTCCCTCAAATATCAAAGTGCGCCAACACACAAAACAAAATCAACCTTGCTGACTTTTCTTCTAACCATCCGTTCCATTTAAGAATAGAAGAAAAATCACGACGGATATGGGCACCATCTCCTGAAGGAACCAACCAAGACACCCATTGGTTCTATGAACGCGCAAGAGGGCAATTCGCAAATGCCTACGCAGCCTTCTCTCGGTCTGAACAAACAAAATTTCTTACAATCAATCCGAAGCACCAAATGTTTACAAAGACCGACCTTGCGAAGTATGATTATACCTTTTCTATGTTTCCCAACATAGTCAGCAAAGGTGCACAAACGTGTTTCCGAGAATTTGCTGGAAAGATAGAAAAGGAATGGGAAGCTAACGACAATGACTTTGGCGACCTTTACTTCAAGCATTTGATCGCCAAGGGAGTTCTTTTCAGAGTGTTAGACAAGCAAATTATGAAGCAACCCTGGTATGGTGGCTATAAAGCCAACATTGTAACATACACATTAGCTCTCTTCACTTTTCTTGTGGAAAAAACCAACAAATTCATTGATTATTCGTCCCTTTGGGAGGAACAATCAATTCCGGCTCCCATCAACGCCTTACTTCTTGAATTGGCTGGGCTCGTTAACCAAAAGATACAAGAGACGGAGTTAAACGTAACTCAGTACTGCAAGCAGGAGCTTTGTTGGCAAAAAGTTCAAAAAATTGATGTCAATATACCTGATGAAGTAATGTCGTTACTCGTCGACAAGACGACCATAGTAGAAGAGGAAAAGGACGCTAAAACAGACCAAAAAATGCTGACTGGGATTGAAGCTCAAATGTTTGTGGTCCAGAAAGGAAACGGGTATTGGCAACGGATATTGCAATGGCAAAATGAAGCTCGAGTACTATCTCCAAATCAAGTCAGCTTGCTCCAATCTGCTGCGACAAGACCGGAACGGGTCAAAGATTGGCAGGCTGTAAAGCTTATTGAAATCAATAACACTGCTATCGAACAAGGTTTCTATTCAAATGACTAAATTCCTTTTAGGCGAGCTCTTCTGTGGGCCCGGGGGAATGGCCCTCGGCGCTCGGCTCGCAGCTGAGGATTACCAATACAATGGCTCCACCTCGCTCCCCATCGAACACATTTGGGGTGTTGACAAAGATGAACATGCAATCTCCACCTATAATTCAAACAACTTGGGTGAGGGAGTACAATGTGATGCGTTAGACTTTGCAAATAATGAAAAGACTGGGGAGCATAAGGTTTTAGGGGACTTTCCACCGATTAATGCTCTAGCTTTTGGGTTTCCATGCAACGACTTCAGCTCAGTAGGTGCACGCAAAGGATTTCAAGGCAAGTATGGCAATCTCTATAAGGCTGGTGTGAAAGTCCTTGATCAAACAAACCCTCTCTTTTTTGTTGCTGAAAATGTCAGCGGCATCCACTCCGCCAACTCAGATGCTGCATTTTATCAGATCATATCAGAATTAGACGCTGCGGGTGACCACGGCTACAATTTGACCACCCACCTATATAAATTTGATGAGTACGGTGTGCCTCAGATGAGGCACCGGTATATTATAGTAGGAATTAGAAAGGATTTGGGAATTAAGTTCCGAGTCCCAAAACCAACTCATACAACTCCTGTCACAGCCGCTGAAAAACTAAACGAACCGTATGAGCAACCGCCCCTAAACGCTGACAATTCTAAGCAAGACCCTCGTGTGGCTGAAAGACTTCTGTTTACTCCTCCTTGGCACAACGCCTGGTTTCTCGATTCACTGCTAGAAATGACAGATGCTGATCGGCGAGAGTACCTTGAGGAAAATCTTCCATGGTTTGATGAAAAGCTTAATGGCGTATCGGATCAGGAAATCAAAGAACGTATCATCGCTTGCAAGTTAAACTGTAAGAAAGCCCGGATGAGTCACATATACAGGCGACTTCACCCAGACAAACCGGCATATACAATTACAGGAAGTGGCGGTGGAGGAACCCACGGATACCATTGGGAAGAATGCCGCTGTTTAACCAACAGGGAAAGAGCTAGGCTACAGAGCTTTCCAGACGATTTCGTTTTCATGGGTTCAATACCCCAAGTTCGAAAACAAATCGGAATGGCCGTTCCCCCAATAGGGGCTAAAATCATCTTTAAGGCTATTATGGATAGCTTCGCAGGCAAAGAGTATCCATATGTAGAAGAGCCTAGCTATACGCCTATGGATGAAGAAACTTTCAAAGCCTACAGAAGCAAACGCTATAAAATTAGGCTGAAAGAAAAACTACGAAACAGTTACACCTTTAAGCTTAGCGACTATCAAGCCATAGAGGATCTGATTGAAAAACTGATCGAGGAAGACGTTCCATTAGATGAAGCTGAGAGCTTCATAGTGGAATACAACATACTTGAGTTACGCACCGTGTGATCCAGAGAGGAGGAGAAATGGCCACCGTCAGAAAACTAGAGCAAAGGGATCTTGAAAGGTTTGCGCGTCACACCGAAGTTGACGGGAGCTATTCAATTATCGAACTAGACGGCGAAAAATTCCTGCAAATTGACACATATGGCTCGAAGCAAAGACAGGACAAAGGCAAAACAAGCCAATCACTCAGATTCTCTCAAGAGACTATTGAGCAACTACTTAAGATCATTAAGACCAATTTCTAAACGTTGCATGCTGGTATGGCCTGCTTCAGTAAACAAAAACGAAGCGAAGTAATGCGATGCATTAAGTCTAAGAATACCAAACCTGAAATGCTCATTAGATTTATCACATATCCCTAGTATGTTTCATAGGATTCATGCGGTACTCGTTAAAATGATCAATAACAGTTTTTGCAGCTTTATTAACTCTGCTCATACTTTGAATGAGCGCAAGTTCTTCCATCTTCTTATGCTCATTATAAATGCCCACCAAATCCTGCATCCCTTCAATTCCAGCCTTAATTTGACCTATACCTGGCACAAAATTTAGAGTTGTATTTGTCCCAGAGGCGGCTAATTTACAGACCAATTCCGTGTTCGACTTTGATTTGTTTTTTGCAAACTCATCAGGCCCCTCAAGATATTCTGTCAAATCGTCCTCTGATATGTCGAATGGGAATTCCTTAATATATGACAACAAGTCTACCTTTTGATGTCCCATCAGATGAGCCAAAGTCCCATCTTCAATCTTATCGTTAAATGACTTGTAGGGGATCTTATTTGCGATCCCATAAGCAACCGTATCCAAATCAGCGTTGACAGTTTTTAACTCTTCTTGCTTCTCTCTTGGCAACACCAAAGCCTTCATCTTCAAATTGCGCACGGTCACTTCTATCATTCGCTCTTCCGCTTTCCGTGCCAAATCATCTGTTATGTCACAGCGCTCGACGTTAGGATATACAGCGCTCAGAAGCTCGTCTTCTTTGATGAACTTAAAGAGTTCATCGTCACCAAAGGATCGCTTTTGAGGTTCTAGTGGCTCAAGAAGCCCTTCAAAGTCGACTATTTTCAGCAACCCTTGCTCTTTCAAGTAACCAATTGTTTTATCGACTTTTTCTTTTTCTTTCAGGATCACACGCGCCACAGGGCTTTTCAAAAACATTAAGTCATGCGTGGAGGGAGTTCCGAGGTTGGGAAATAATTCATGCATCCCAATAGAAAACTCTTGAATTTGATTTTTAAACCAAACTTGATTGTTAGCGTGGCACAACATAACCAACACATCGTCATTGGGGTTGTTTATACAAGACAACAACCGCTGCTGGCTAAAAAAGCATGTCGAGTCTAATACTATATAATTGGTCGCCATTTAACACGTTCCTTGCAATATTAATCAACACGATGACTCAATTAAAAAAGAAAAGGAGCCGACGAGACTCGAACTCGCGGCCTCCGGCGTGACAACGTGCACGTCGTCATCTGCTTCTCATAAAAATTCAGATATACATTACTTACAAGAAGAGCTTAGCTTTTTATAGTTTTCACCACAATCTTGAGTATTCCCCAGTGCCGCAACATGCGGCACTGGGGTTTTCCTCTTTTCAAGGAGCCCAATTATGGAACCACAAATGAGTTCCCAAGAAATTACTGAATTGGCAGAGGCAATGATTCAAGTCCAGCAGGCACTTACTCCCGCCCTAAAAGACGCTGAGAACACCTTCACAAACAGCCGCTACGCAACGCTCCATTCCGTCATGAATGCATGTCGCAACACTCTTCTCGAACACGGCATCTGGCTGACACAGTACCCTGTTTCTGTAGAGACTAACCAACTCGGTCTCGTAACGAAAATCGTTCATGCAGAAACGGGCCAATGGCAAGCCTCGTTGCTGACTATGTCGCTACCCAAAAACGATCCACAGGGCTACGGATCTGCCTTGACCTATGCTCGACGGTATGGATTGTCCGCGCTGATCGGGATCGTGACGGAAAGCGATGACGATGGAGAAATGGCTTCCCATCAAAGGGAGCCACACAACTCTACTTTTTTACCAAGGAATCACGGGATGAATTCAGGAGTTTCACGTCCTCAAACAGCTCCCCAGGGCAGCGGTATTGGCGCAGCAAATTTGCCCCGCCTTGATGGTGTGCAGTACCGCAGAGGCACAGCCAATGACGGCAAGCAATGCGTTCTCGCAACCGGCGACACTCATTCCAAGAAGGAGTTTCTGCGCAAGGTCGGGTTCCGCTGGGATGGTACTCGTAAGGTCTGGTGGAGGTATGCAGATGCAGCCTAACAACACGAAAGCCCAAGGCCTGATGCGGCTATTGACCCAAGGCCTTCTGGTTCATGGCAACCAGAAGACGGCCACTGAGCTAGGGGACCGTAGCCAGTACATCGGCATGTCGGACATCGGCAAAGGCTTGGAATGTATGCGGGCAGCCGTAGCGAGCAAGCTCGGTTTATCCGCCATTCCCGCCGCAACCGCCGTGGGTGAGCTTGCGCCGGATGACATGGCCCATGTTCTCGGACGGCAGATCATCCTGCAGCGTGGGCATTGGCAGGAGTACGGTATTGAAAAGGCACTCGCGGCCACAGGCGTGAAAGTGGTGCCACAACTTGAGATCGCCATTGAGCACAAGGGTGTACATATCAAGGCGCACCTGGACTTTACCTTGGTCTGGTGCGGGCAGAAGCCTGCCGTGCGGATTCTGGAACTCAAGAGTAATGGGCGTATCCCGGAATCGCTGTATGCGTCATATGAGGCTCAACTCTATGGCCAGGTCGGGCTACTCAAGTCCTGCTGGGCTAAGCCATGCTTTTCGGTTCCGCAAACGGAGTTACAGAAGGTCACATTCCCGCAAGCCATACAGAGCTTGTTCGGCGTGGACCTTCCCGAGTCATCGGATAACGTGGATATCGAGGCCTGGGTGCTTTCCATCTCCATGTCCGAGGTGAAACCGTTCGGGCCGTACTTGGCTGATATGGGTATGCTGGAGGCCTGTCTGCAAACGGCAGTGGGTATCTGGCGGACTACGGAAGATGTGCGTGCTGGCAACCTGGAGTTGAACGACCTGGACTACTGCCGCGGTTTCCATCCACTGTGCGACTGGTGTGATGTCAACGCGGGTTGCCCGAAATTCCAAGCCGTGAACATCCCCTCGGATTCAGCTTGTGGATTGGAACTGGAAGAGCTTGCTATACTCAAGGAACGAAAGACCGCTCTGGAGGAACGTATAGCCGAGGCGGAGGAACGCATCAGGCAAACATACAGCTTGATCGGTGCACAGGACTGGATATCGACCGGAGATCACCGGTTTCGGGTTGCAACCATGGCTGGAAGGAAGACCTTGGACCGCTCGTTGGTGCTGGATACAATGTCGTCTTTGATTGGTAATGAAATCAAGGCACAATTAGCACTGGAAAAAAGCGAAAAGACAGGCAAGCCGTATGATCGGCTGTATATTGGCAAGATCAACAAGCCGCTGAAGTCTGCTGCGTAGTCATGTCAAATCCTCTTTGGAATGACACTTTTTGCTTAATGAAAAATATTGTCCGTCGGGATATTCGCCACCATTCGTCCCAATGGGTAAACAGGATCAAAATAACCCAAGGAGGAACTATGAAACCGACAGACAACAAAGCTAATCAAGGCAATGCCAACAAAGGTAGCAAAGGCACCAATCGACAGTACGATCAGGTGCAAGGAAATCGAGGGAAACAAAATAATCCCAACAGGAAAACGAATTAACAACTATTTCAACCATAAGGAGAATACGTTATGGATACTTCGAACATGAGCCAGGAAGAACTCGACATTTGGTCTGACCTCAACAACCCCAACAATGATGCCGACATGGGCGACTGGGCCGATGCCCACAATCCGAACAACGACAGCTATCTCGGCGACGAAGAATAACCACACTCGGGCGGGTTGGAGACAGCCCGCCCGTCAACGCAAATATCATGACACAAGAACACATATACTACTCCCCTGTTGCGACAGCTATTAAAACGTTTTTTAAGCTATCTGATTTGCAATACTTCCTGGGAAGCTCTCAAAAAAAACATCTTGAACGTTTTCTTAAAGACGAAGCCATACTGGAACATGATGAGTTTGAAATGCTGATGGCTCAGCTTTTCGGCCATAAGGATATTCGATCAACCATCCTCAGTATTATCTGTGTAGAACTTCTGCACGAAGCTAACTGGTGTCGGAGTGTGGCATTTCCCAGCACCAATTGGGCAAACTCGAAACAGGCTTGGGAATCACTTTTCAAGGAATATCTTTCGAAAATCCTGGCACATACTGCATTTAGAATCGCGTTTATCAGTTGTATCTGTGGCGGCCCTTTAGAAACACCGCTTCCGCGTACCCCAACATGGTTCTTGCCTCGCAAGGGGAGATCGGCTGTTGGCCGATTCCTTAACTGGTGGCTCCGCCGAGCCAAAATTGACAAGGAGACTTTCTGGTTCTCCAACGACGAGCTTGTCAAAGAAGAACAGACCATTGCCAAATGGGAAACAGGAGCTTCCTCTCCGTCCATGGCGACTATCCTTGCCATAGCAAAAACGGATTATCTCTCTGGAGAAATCTCGCAGACTCTTCGCCTTTCTCTGAGGACTGGACTTATCATAGCCAGTACCGTGGACAACGCTCGCCGTGCACTCTCACGTGAATACGAACAGCAGGCCAACGATCTGTGGGACTCTTTTGAAACGTCGTATATTGAACTTGTGAGAAGCTCTTTCACTCAATGCTTACGGGCATTCATCGACATGCCTCCCCATGCCGAAGCTTCATTCTATGACCGTACAAAAATTGCTAAGCGGATCATCATTGAACAAGTGGAAGAACAACAGCCCCCTTTAAAGATCGTTGCCGAGCTACATGAAGAGCGTTTCTGGTTCGCGCCCTATGAAGAGGAGAAGAAACAGTTTATTGAATGCCTGAAAGTACTTCCTCCTTATGGGCGTCCAGGCACACCATCCACATCCAGTCTCCATAACTTAAAAAACGCTCCAGACAAAGGCGGCTTTCACTCGTTCAGCCTTCCTTTTACGGACGGCCTCAAAGCCATCGAAAGCAATGACGTGGAAGGCGGGTACGACCTTCTCTGGGAAGCGTTTTGCAATGCCCGCTATCGGGCTGGGAAACTCATGCCCCTTATACTTGAGATGACACATTCCACGGCATGCTATCTGCTCTCGCTCAAACAAAGTTCCGGAAAGTCTCGTCACAAGTACTGGCTACATATAAAAAAAATGCAATCCTGGTCCCAATGGCATAGCCAATGTGCCGCACTTTGGGATGTTTCCGTCAGACAGGATGAATTTTCAAAACATGATCTCGACGACAATGAGTATCGACGACGAGTTCTTGAAATCGGACGACGTCGTTTCGAGGGGTTGTTCGGAGATTGGATTCCAGAAATCGTTGCCTCTTCTGAGGATCAAACAGGTAGTAAAGCAAAATATAAAGGGCAGCTTGATGCCATCATAAAAGCCTACACGATAGACAACAACAAGTTGTGTTTAGCCATCAAGGATCATGACTATGATCGGGCCATCCAATATGTCACAAAAGGTATCAATCTCAATTTCCGCACCGTGCTGGAAGGCAATGCATTTTATGAGGTCATGGCACAGGAAACCTGGGAGGACAGAGACAAAGTCGCTGAAGCCATTTTGAGTCGTGACAACAACCCAATCACAGCTGAGACATTGATGACGCCTGTGCGCTGCCCGGATTACATGCCAAAAGGCCTGCTTCCTGAAACGCTAATTACGGATAAAGGCCAACTCAAATATACCGCTCTCCATATGGTCTTGGTTCACCGTATCCCGTCCTTGCTGAAGCTGTTGAGCAAGCGAGGCGTTGACATGAACCAACGGATTTCGACTGAGTATGGGGAGTTGTCGCCGTTGCTCTATGCGGTCCTGAATTGCGCTTCCAACGTCGCAGATAGGCCATGGCCAGGATGCTGTGGGGGAGGGTATGGGACCTCTGCTGGAGCGATTGAAAACGTCAAAATCCTTCTCGCGGCGGGAGTTGAAGTGAACGATGTACACCATGATGGTATGACACCACTTTTTCAGGCTGTTTTGCTCGACGATATCGAACTTGTTCAACTCTTGCTCGCGCATGGAGCAGAAACAGATTGCCCTCTTGATATGGGGTTTGCTTTGACTGAGGCCTGTAATTCGTTACCGATGCGAACGCTTTTGAACCAGGTCGCAAGGCTTAGGGAGGAAGGCGGCTGCACATATCATAAACATTAACACGCCTGTTGGCTTAAATAATCCAGTTGATCCAACCCCGGTTCTGCGAAAGCAGGCCGGGGTTTTCTCATTCTAAGGAGGAAAACAATGAGTGACATTTTGAAAGAGCTACAAACCCTTCAACCCTCAAGACATGATGCCGGTGAAGTCTTTAGTGGAAAGAAATCTAACCGCATGGTGCACGGCTTCGCGGCCCCATGCTCGTTTACCCCTGACCTCAACCCGGAATACCTGTTCCATGGCTCCAGCCGCGATGCCGTGGTCTGGTTCATGGATTCGTCCGACCCACTCTACGTATTCGGGCCTGCGGGGTCGGGCAAAACAAGTCTGATCAAGCAACTCGCCGCGAAGCTCAATTACCCGGTTTTCGAGATTACCGGGCACGGGCGTTTGGAGTTCCCGGACATGGTCGGCCACCTGACCGTGGAGGACTCCAACATGTCCTTTCAATACGGCCCGCTTGCGCTGGCCATGAAGTTCGGTGGGCTTTTCCTGCTCAACGAGATCGACCTGCTTGATCCGGCGACTGCCGCTGGGCTGAACGGTATCCTGGACGGAGATCCACTTTGTATCCCGGAGAACGGTGGAGAGGTCATCAAGCCCCATTCACTGTTCCGATTTGCGGCCACGGCCAACACCAATGGTGGGACCGACGAGACTGGACTCTACCAAGGAACACTTCGGCAGAACCTGGCGTTCATGGACCGGTTTTGGCTCTGCGAGATTGGTTACCCCAGTCCCAAAGCCGAGCGGGAACTACTACATCGCAAAGCTCCGGGATTACCCAAAGACGTGCGGACAATGATGGTGGATTACGCCAACGAGGTCCGCAAACTGTTTATGGGCGAGGCTGACGGCAATTTCCGCGACACCATCGAGGTGACCTTTTCGACCCGGACTCTCATTCGCTGGGCGGATCTGACCGTCCGATTCCAACCATTAGCCCGACAGGGCATCCAACCTGTCACCTATGCGCTTGATCGTGCTCTTGGCTATCGCGCCACACCGGAGACCCGGACCGTGCTGCATGAGCTGGCTCAGCGCATTTTCCCTCAGTAAACCAAGGAGTAAACTATGAATACGCATACTGACATTACCGTGCTCGACAACCTGATGGCTCTGAACCTGGATGTGAGCATCTGGACTGCCCGCAAGAAACTGACGCCTGCTGACTTCGGCGGAGCGGAATTGCCGCCCGGAGAACTCGCGTCGTTGGGCAGCAAGAAGGTCTGCGACCCGAGGGAACTGCGAGTCTTCGGCACCCTCAAGGCCCGTGCGGTTAACCTTCTTGATCGGACCGGCGTCCGGTTCCTCGGTGGATGGGCCATTCCTGAAGAAAAGGCTGATGAGATCGTGACCGAACTGACGACCATCCGGGATGATTTCCTCGTGGCAAAAGAACAGTTCCTGAATCGGTATGACCAAACCGTGCAGAACTGGATCGCGCAGCACCCCGGCTGGGAACGGCTGATCGGCGCTTCGACGGTCAGTGCGGATTACGTCCGTAGTCGTATCGGCTTCAAGTGGCAGTTGTTCAAGCTGCTTCCGCCCACGGATGACAATGTCCATCAGGGATTGCATGAGGAAGTGAGCGAACTCGGAGATACGCTCTTCGGTGAAGTCGCCAAGGCTGCAACCGATACCTGGCATCGCTGCTTCGAGGGCAAGGACAAAGTGACCCACAAGGCGCTGTCGCCCCTGCGCTCCATCCACAGAAAATTGGCTGGTCTCAGCTTTGTTGAGCCCCGCGTCATGCCTGTGATGGATCTCCTTGATACAGCCTTCAACCGCATGCCCAAACGAGGGCATATCCAGGGAAGTGCACTGGTCATGCTTCAGGGGGTGGTGTCGCTGCTGCGAGATCCGGCTACACTCCTTGTACATGGGCAGAAGATCCTGGAAGGGCATGATGCGGCAGACATCCTGTCAGGTCTGGTTGCGGATACGATTCCGGCTGTGCAGGAGAAAGTACCTGCCGCAACGATCGGTTTTGTGCCTGAACCGCTGCATCAGCACGCAATCGACAGCCATGGGCTTTGGTGATCGTCATGACGAACAACCTCATCATGAAGTCCCTGCCAATGGTGGCAAGCGTGCTTGGTCGAAAATATGGTGTGAAAGTCGTCATCGGCGGCAAAGGTGCGTACACGGACGGCAACACCATCCACCTACCTGCACTTCCTCTGGAATGCAGTGAGACTCTCATCGGTCTGGCCCGTGGTTACATCGACCATGAGGCTGCGCATATCCGGGAAACCCGGTTTGACTGGCTGCGTCTAGCGAACCTGACGCCGCTGGAGATGCATGTCTGGAACACCTTTGAGGACTGGCGCGTGGAACATCGGCTGGCCAAGCTGTTTCCTGGTTGCAGGCAGAACTTCAACTGGCTCATTCAGCATCTGTTCGGCAATGACAACGAGCAGACAACTGATCCGGCAATGGCTGTACTCAACTGGCTGTTGCTGTCAGTCCGGGCGTGGGACGTTCCTTCGTTGATCGGCCAGCGTGATGACGTGGGCAGCTTCATCGAAAGCCATTATCCGGGGTTGATCTCTCGACTGAATCACGTCCTGAAGAAGGTGCACGCTTACTGTGATTCGACTCAGGATTGCATCCTCTACGCTCGGGAGGTCGTTTCCATCCTCAAGGGCACATCGGCATCTGTGCCTCAGGAAAACAGGGGCGATCAACCGGGTAATACGGCTGTAATGGGGAGTCCTGATGGGCTACCCTTGGATTCTGTCAGCATCGATTCGAGACGCCAGCTTGAGTGCCTGGTTCACGCTGATGAAAACGACTTGCCCACGGATCTTGGTGAGACTCTGGCTGCCAAACTGCGGGATGAGACGCCGGTAAACCTGGACGAATCCCTTCGCGTGGCGCAAGTCGGCATCAAGACCGTGAAGCCGCTCGATCCCGAAGATGTGGCCGCAACCAAGCGGGCATCGATCGCCCTGCGGACGCAGCTCCAGGGACTGCTGCAATCGTCCGTATTGACGCGGAGCAAGATTGGCCGCCATGGCAGACTGGATGCCCGGCAATTGCACAGGGTGTCGGTGGCTGATGCTCGCGTCTTCAAGCGGACTGGTCGCAAGGTCGGCATCAATACTGCCGTGCACATCCTGCTCGACTGCTCAGGCTCCATGAGGAGGCGGATCAATCTGACCACGCAGGTTTGTCATGCCGTGGCCACTGCCTTGGATTCCATCGACGGCATCAACGTGGCCGTGACGGTCTTCCCGGCGGGTACCCCGAGTGACAGCGGTAATGGAAACGATCGTGGACCTACGGTCTGTCCTATCCTGAGACATGGAGAACGGATGCACGGGGACTTCGCAGTAAGTGCTGCCGGGTGTACGCCGTTGGGCGAGGCGTTTTGGTGGGTATTGCAGCAAGTTGTGCCGCTTCCTGAGTCCAGAAAGATTGTCTTGATCCTGACCGACGGTGATCCTGATTCCTTCAATGTCGCGCTCAATGCCATTGAGGACGGCAGACGCTTCGGCGTCGAAATCTATGGCCTGGGCATTACGTCCGAGACCATTACCAAGCTGCTCCCTGATCACAGCCGCACCATCAACGATCTGGCCGAATTGGCTCCGGCCATGTTCGGCATGCTTCGTGGTGCACTCATCAAATAACCACAAATAACCCCGAGGGAAATATGGATAACGAGATCCCCAAATGTCCGAACTGCGACAGTTCGGAGCATGTCGTATTGGTAAACACCAACCAAAAGATTGGCACCGCAGTCGGCGGCGCAGCTGGAGGAGCAGCCGGATACTGGGGCGCGTCCACTGGCGCTGCAACTGGAGCTACAATCGGTTCGGTGGTCCCTGTAATCGGCACCGGCATCGGCATCCTCGCCGGAGGGCTGGCCGGAGCATTGGCAGGCTTCTTTGCAGGAGCTGCTGTAGGCAACCAGGTCGGCGAGCACATCGACCGTCACATTATCAGCGAATGGCGCTGCAATCGATGCAGCACTGAATTCGAAACCTAAACCAAGGAGTAAGTTATGCGTGAGTTCTGGACTTTCATCGGCGGCGTGGCTGTCGGAATCCTGGCTGTAACTGGCGTCTTTGCCACCGAAGAGGAAAACAGGACACTTCACTGTGAAGGCGAAGGAGACGAAATGGAAGAACTGGAGGATGAAGTTGAAGAGGAAACGGACGAGGAGAGGAAGCTGATTGTCCGGTCTTCATAATAAGAGAGCCGCTGGCAGATGCTGGCGGCTTCTTAGCCCCACCTCTTTTTTCAGTTGATTCAATTTTTTCAATTCGCGGGGTATAGTAAAAAACAAATTAGGTTTTTATCTCATTTGGAAAAGTGATCGCAGGAGGATGCGCCATGGGCAGATCAAAAGCCTTTTTTAGGTCAACATCAGCATGGCACGTAATGGACTTGCGCCAACCATACTCATTTTGCGGTGAGCTTATGTATTCGTATACTCGCAAAAGATCGCGAGGCCTCATCTCTCCAGATTTGTTTTCTTCGTTGTCACTGAAGATTTCAGGAGCGCTTGCATATACGACGAGTGCAAAGATTACTGTCGGAACTCCAATTGAGATTGATTTGCATATGGCTGAATCTGCAGATAGGGACCCCATCTCTGGTTTTATTGAGAAGTTTAACGACCGAATTTGTTTTTACATTTGGGTGCCGGATAGGATTGTAAACCACATTCACATGTCGCTGATGTCGTCAAAGCCAGAAGTGCTTCGGATTATCGGCACTGATCTGTTTTACAGAAAAGGGGAGATCTCTGGTGTCGACTTGCTCAGGGAGTACGATGAGGATGAGTTTTGATAATGATATCCGCTGTTGAGGGCCGAGTTTGAAGGAGTAGGGGTAACAATAGGCTGTACCGCCACCAATACCGCCACCAAATGAGGTCTTCCAAAACAAAAGGCAGTTATGCAATTGCATAACTGCCTGATTTTCCTGGAGCCAGAACGGGGAGTTGAACCCCGGACCTACTGATTACGAATCAGTTGCTCTACCAACTGAGCTATTCTGGCGAAACGGGAATCGATTTTTAAACCATGGTTGGGGGACGGTCAAGGGAAAAGGGGGGAAGTTGCTTGTGTCGGTGGATTGGGCCGGCACCGGGCCGGGGCTATGGTGCCAGCTTGAGCAGTAAGCCGGAATGGGACTCTACTTGGGCTGTTGCCTCGGGGGGGACCACGATGGTGGAGCTGTATTCCGTGATGATGGCCGGGCCGGGGATTATGTTGCCGGGATGGAGAGAGGCTCTGGCCATGATCGCGGTGTCGTGGAAGGTGCCGTTGAATACGACCGGGCGGGTGCCGAGAAGGGCCGCGTCGGGCGGGGTGGCGTTCCCTTTCTTTTGGGCCGGGAATTTCGGTTTGTCCTGACAGCCATGGCTGCGCAGGCGAAGGTTGACCACCTCCACGGGTTTGCCGGGGTTGCGGTGCCCGTAGTGCTTCTCGTGCAGGCACTGAAAGGATTCGACCATATCCTCGCTGTGAGGGACGATGATCTCGAAGGATTGGCCTTTGTAGCGCATGTCCAGCAGGCGCTCGAAGACCGCGTTGTCCTTGTGGACACCTTCGGCGAGAAGCTCCTGCAATCCTTGGGCTTCCATCTCCAGAAACAGGGTGTTCAACTGTTCGGATGTGCAGTCGATTGCGTCCAGCATGACCGTGCGCGAACCGTCCTTGACCACGTCGGCCATGAGCATGCCCATGGCCGAGAGCAGGCCCGGATTTTGCGGGATGAAGATTCGGGGCATACCGAGCAGGCGGGCCAGTTCCGCGCAGTGCATGCCGCCCGCGCCTCCGAATGAGAGCAGGGTGAACTCGCGAGGGTCGTACCCTTTCTCCACGGAAATGACGCGGATGGCGCGTTCCATGTTGGTGTTGGCCACCGCGAGGATGCCCTCGGCCAGTTCTATGGGGTCCAGGGACAGGGTTGCGGCCATGGACTCCACGGCTTGGCGTGCGGCTGGTTCGTCCAGGGACATGGCCCCGCCCAGGAAATACTCGGGCACGATGCGGCCAAGATAGAGGTTGGCGTCCGTGACCGTGACTGCCGTGCCGCCTTTGCCGTAGCAGATGGGACCGGGAGCAGCGCCCGCGCTTTCCGGGCCTACCGCCAGAGAGCCGCCCGGGTCCAGGGAAGCCATGGAGCCGCCGCCTGCGCCCACGGTGTGGATGTCGATCATGGGGACCTTTACCGGATATCCGGCAATGGACGACTGCATGGTCAGGGGAAGGGCTCCGTCCATGAGGCTGACATCCGTGCTGGTCCCGCCCATGTCAAAGGTGATGAGCTTGTCGAAACCGGCCAGCCGTCCCAGCTCCAACGCGCCCACGGCACCGCCCGCAGGGCCGGAGAGGATGGTGCGGACCGACTCGCGCATGGCCGTGTCCGCCGAGATGGAGCCGCCGTTGGATTGCATGACGGAAAGGGTATTACCCGTAGTGGCCGCCTGAAGGTCCTTCAGGTAGCGGGTCATGATGGGCGAGACATAGGCGTTGACCACCGTGGTGGAGGTGCGCTCGAATTCGCGGAATTCGGCCAGAATCTCATGGGAGAGGGAGACCGGCAGGCCGAGTTCGGACAAAAGCCCGCCCAACTGTTGTTCGTGTTCGGGCCGGAGGAAGGAGAAGAGCAGGCAAACCGCCACGGACTGTGCCTCGGATTCCCGGATGCGGGCCACGATTTCCCGCGCCGTCGCTTCGTTCAAGGGTTCGATGACTTCGCCGTTACTGTCCACGCGGCCCGGCACGCCGAATCGAAGGGAGCGGGGCACGATGTGCGGGGCGCGGGCATAGGCCAGATCATAGAGGCGGGAGCGGTTTTGTCGGCCTATCTCGATGACGTCGGTGAATCCTGCATTGGTCACCAGGGCCGTGGGTACGCCCTTGCGCTCCAGGATGGCGTTGGTAGCCACGGTGGAGCCGTGGATGATGCCCAGGCCTTGGCCCGCCACGTTTTTGCCCAGGCCGAGGGTGCGCACGATATGCGTGAGTCCCTTGAGCACAGCCTCGGACGGGTTGTGCGGTGTGGACAGTGTCTTGTAGGTGCCGGTGTCCCTGCCGTTCTTGTAGATGAAGTCGGTGAACGTGCCGCCGGTATCCACGCCGATGGTGATCATCAAGCCTCCGTGTTCATGGTCCGTGGTGCAGGGCGAACGGTACCGCAAACGTGTCTGATTTGCCAGTGCCGGACCGCCGGTAGGCCGCAACGGATCGGTTTGGCCCGGTCTTTGAAAAACAAAAGGGAGCATATGGGCGGTGCCGGTGTGGTTGGCTTGCCGGATTGATTTGATAACTATCTGAGTTTAAAGGGTATTATTTAAAATAAATCGAGCGGGTCATGTGTTTGTTTGTCTGCCGATATGGACAATATTGTTCAGGAAGGCGAACGCAGTGCGCAAAAACGTCAACTGCATGGAGATTGCGTGGGACAGCGTAGGGCGCAAGGCCGACAACACACCATTTTTGTTTACGGGACCTTGAAAAAGGGCTTTTCCAATCACTATTTTCTTGCCAATGCCCGGTATCTCGGTCCGACCCGGACCGTGGAGCGGTACGCGCTATATTTGGATATGTACCCCGGTGTCTATCCCGGAGACGCGGTCTGTCCCATTGTAGGGCAGTTGTTCGAGGTGGATTCGGCCACGTTGAAGCGTTTGGACGCCCTGGAGGGGCATCCACATCTTTGCCACCGCGAATTGATCGAGGTGGAAACCGGGGAAGGACAGCGCAGCGCCTGGATTTATTTCTATCCCGACAAAGCCGGGCGTCTTATCGCCAGCGGTGAATTCAACCCCGGCAATGGGCTGGGTCTCGACTGACCTGTCCTCGCTCCGGCTCGATTTTGGGTATTTCGAGTTTACAATTATCACGTAGGGTTGC
This sequence comes from uncultured Pseudodesulfovibrio sp., assembly GCA_963662475.2. GTDB lineage: Bacteria > Desulfobacterota > Desulfovibrionia > Desulfovibrionales > Desulfovibrionaceae > Pseudodesulfovibrio. The sequence goes on along the minus strand of CAXXUE010000035.1, from coordinate 77,990 downwards.
TAGGAATACTCGGAGCCGATACCGACTGTTCCCGGAGGATGTCATGTCAAAGCGATACGTCTTGTTTTTTATCGGGTTTTTTCTGCTGACCGCGCTGGTGGTTTCGAACGGAGCCTTTGCTGCGAGTTCCGGTGCCAAGGCGGTCTCCATACCCGCCAATGCCACGCCCCAGCAGGTCCGCGATATCATGGCCAACCTGACTGACGAGCAGGTTCGCACTCTGCTTATCGAGGATCTCAAGGAAGAGTCGGCACGACAGGCTGCACCAGCAAAATCCAAAGAGCGCGGGCTGGTTGGATTGATTCATGAAATGCACACCGGGGTGGACCTGTTGCGGGCGCGCTTCGAGTATCTCTTTTCCGGCGCGTCCACGGCCCCTCGGGAATTGCCCAAGGCGTTTCGGAACATATTGGGTAGCGACAAAACCATGCCGCCCGGGCGTCTGCTGCTGGCCGTAGTGGTGCTCACGGCCCTTTGGTCGGGGGCCATGGCCCTGTTCAGGCGAAAGACCGTCGCGGCGCGTAAGGCCATTTCCCGGCTGCCGGAAAATGCCTACTGGTTCAATCGTATGGGGCATCTGTTCCTGCGCGCGCTGCTCGATCTGTTTGGTGTGGTTTTGTGCGGTGTGGCGGTTCTGGCTTGCCATCTGATCTTTTTCAACCAGGGAGCGGCGGGCAAACCGATTATCCTCGCCTGGCTGGCGGCCATAGTCTTTCTCGCCCTGATCAAGGTGGTCGCGCGGTTTCTGCTGGCACCCCACGCTCCGTCCCTGCGCTACCTTCCCCTCTCAGACCATGTGGCACAGTATCTCTTCCGGTGGACACTCTGGCTGGGCCACGTCATGGCCACCGGCCTGCTGGTCACCTCCCTTATCCGGTTGGCCGGGGGGAGCGAGGCACTTGGTCTGTTGGCCTCCGCCTGCTTCGGCACGCTGATCGCCTTCATTCTGGTCCTGATCTTTTTGTGGAACAAGAAGCCCGTTGCGGATTTCATCCGGGCCAATAACGAGGAGCACACCTTTCTCCACAACGTGGCCGACGTCTGGCATCTGGGAGCCATGGCCTATGTCTTCGGTTTTTGGATGTTTTGGATTCTGGCACTCATGGTCTTCGGCACCCGGGCCATGTTGCCCGGCGTGATGACGTTGCTTCTGGTGCCCGCCTATTTCCTGTTTGATTGGGCCAGTCAGCGACTGGTGGCCTTTGCCGTGGACCTGGCTGCCGAAACCGTCGACCCCGTTGAGGAGGGAGAGGAAGCCCCGCGCGTCATCAACCGTTTTCAGTCCTTTTTGTCCAAGGGATTTCGGATACTGGTCTTCGCGGCTACGGTCTTTGCCCTGCTGCGGGCCTGGGGGCTGGATATCTCGTTCGGGCGGGCCACGGTGCGGGCGGCCATCAGTATCCTGATGACCCTGGTGTTGGCCTACATATTCTGGATTTTCCTCTCCACGCTCATTGAGCGCAAGCTCCGGCATGGTGGGGGTGACTCCGAGCACGGTGGATCGGGCGAGGCTGGTGGGCATGGTGGCGACCGTTTCTCGACCCTGCTTCAGCTCGTCAAAAAGTTTATCTTCGCGGCCATTGCCGTGGTCACCACGCTGATCATTCTCTCCTCGCTGGGCGTGGATATCGGCCCGCTCATCGCCGGGGCATCGGTCTTCGGCATTGCCATTGGTTTTGGTGCCCAGACCCTGGTCAAGGACATCATTTCCGGCATTTTCTTTCTCATGGACGATGCCTTTCGGGTGGGCGACTACATTATTGTGGGCAGCGCGTGCGGCGAGGTGGAGTCCATCTCGGTACGTTCCTTCAAGCTCCGGCACCACATGGGGTCGCTCTATACGATTCCCTTCGGCTCCGTTAAGCAGATTCAGAATATGACCCGTGACTGGGCTGTCATGAAGCTCCAGTACCTGGTGCCGTTTGACACGGATATCGATGCGGTCAAGAAGATCATCAAGAAGATCAACAAGGAAATTCGCGCCGTGCCGGAGTTGAACGAGTTCATGCTCGACGACATCAAGAGCCAGGGCGTCAAGGCCATGGAAGAGTATGGCATGCGCATGCGGGTCAAGTTCATGACCAAACCGGGAGGCCAGTTTACCCTGCGCAAGCTTGTTCTGGCCAAGATGCGCAAGGAATTCGCCGCAGCGGGCATCGAGTTTGCCAAGCCGCGCGTGTCGGTGCATTTGCCCCAGGATACCACGCTTACACCCGAAGAATTGGCGCAGGTGGCCGCTGCCGCAAGCCAGGTGGTGAAAGATAAGAAAGAATCCAAGAAAAAAGAGAAATAGTAGCTGGCGCAAGTTCAGTAGCCATTGACGGAGAAAGGTATGTCGGATATGTTGCGGCATGTCGTATACCCTTGCATTCACAGAACATGGCGGATGGGTTGCGGTCGAGATTGCCGGCGTGATTTCTTCGGCTGAAGCGTTGTCGCAAAAGTTTGACGCGATTGTTGGAAGTCTCCTTTCCATGGATTCCAAGCGGGTCCTTGTGGACAATCGTGAGCTGGACGTGATCCTCGACGCCTATGCTGTTTCCCAGACGGCTGGTAGGCTGGTCGATAACGGCGTTCCGGCATTGGGGATTCGGTACGCCGTGCTTTGCCATGAGCGAATCGCTGCCACCTGCCGACTGATCGAAACGAGTTTTCGCAACAGTTCCCTTAGGTTCCGCATTTTTTTCGACCATGCGACCGCTGTCGAGTGGTTGACTTCCTGATTAATGCTTCTCTTGTTCCCTCGGTCCATTCAGGGTAGACTCTCCTGACTTTGCTTGAACCTCTCTATGCACCAGGAGCCGTCCCTTGAGCACCACGGACAATCTTCACGCCTTTTTTTATCCCGAAACCGTGGCTGTCATCGGCGCTTCCGCCTCTCCCGGCAAGGTCGGGCATACCATTGTCACCAACATGCTCGGTGCGGGATACCGGGGAACGCTTTATCCCGTGAACCCCAAGGCCACGGAGATCGAGGGGTTGGCCGTGGTCAACGATATCGCGGACCTGCCGCGTGGGCTTGATCTCGGTGTGGTCTCGGTGCCCCGACAGTTCGTTATTCCGTCCCTGGAGGCCTTGGCCGCAATCGGTACCAAATCCGCCATTGTCATTACCGCCGGGTTCAAGGAGATGGGCAAGGAGGGGTATCTTTTGGAACAGGAGATGGCCGAACTGTGCGATCGGTCGGGCATGGCCCTGCTCGGTCCCAACTGCTTGGGCATGATGAACGCGGCTGCCGGAGTCAATGCCTCGTTCGCCGCCGGGCAACCAGACCCCGGTTCCATTGCCTTTTTTTCCCAGTCCGGTGCGCTCTGTGTGGCCATTCTCGATTGGGCGCTGGGCGAGAATATCGGTTTTTCCAAATTTATCTCGCTGGGGAACAAGGCCGTGCTCGATGAAGCGGACATGCTCCGATACCTCAACAAGGACGAGGAAACCAAGGTCATTCTCGGGTACGTCGAAAACGTTGAAAATGGGGAAGATTTTCTGCGTCAGGCGCGTGTGACCTGCCTGAACAAGCCGGTTATCATGATCAAGTCCGGCACCACGGCAGCGGGTGCCAAGGCCGCGTCCTCGCATACCGGAGCCATTGCCGGGTCCGACCAGACCTACACCGCCGCCTTTCACCAGTCCGGTGTCATCCGGGTGGGCGATGTGGCCACGCTGTTCAACCTGGCCCAGGCCTTCTCGACCCAGCCGTTGCCCCGTGGCCCGAACCTGGCCGTGGTCACCAACTCAGGTGGGCCGGGCATTCTCACGGCGGACACGGCGGATCGTTCGCGCCTGACCATGGCCGCACTTTCCCAGAAGACCATCCAGCGGCTCCAGGAATTTCTGCCCAGTTACGCCGCGTTCTACAATCCGGTGGACATCATTGGCGACGCCGATGCCAAGCGGTACCGCCGGACTCTGGAGGTCGTGTCCGAAGATCCCATGGTCCACTCCATCCTGGTCCTCCTGACGCCCACGGCCTCCGTGGAGATCGAGAAGACCGCCGAGGCGGTCATTCATATCGCTCGGAAGTGCGGCAAGCCGGTCTTTGCGTGTTTCATGGGCAAGACGCGCATCCGCAAGGGCCGGGCCATGCTCATGGAAGCCGGGGTTCCCTGTTATGCTTTCCCGGAACCGGCTGTGAAATCCATTGAGGCCATGTACGAATTCTATCTGTGGAAGCACCGCCCCGAGGGAACATACGCCACGATCACGCGCGATCTGGAGCGTGCCCGAAAGGTCATTGGTGAGCACTTGCAACGCAACGAGTCCGAGATCGTTGAGTTTGAGGCGCAGGAGGTGCTCCGCGCCTACAACCTGCCCACGCCGAGGACCGTGCTGGCCCGTTCCAGTGACGAGGCCGTGGCCGCTGCCGAGGAGATCGGCTACCCTGTGGTGCTCAAGATTGCCTCGCCGGACATTTCCCACAAGTCCGACGTGGGCGGGGTCAAGGTGAACCTGAAGAGCGCGGGCGAGGTTCTACAGGCCTTCAAGGAGATCACGGCCAAGGCCCAACGCATGCGTCAGGACGCCTACATTGCCGGGTGTCTGGTCCAGGAGATGGCGCCGCCTGGCGTGAAAGAGGTCATCATCGGGTTCAAACGCGATGAGCAGTTCGGCCCCATGCTCATGTTCGGGTTGGGCGGCATCTACGTGGAGATCCTCAAGGATATTTCGTTCAAACTGGCTCCGCTTTCCCGCCAGGACGCCTTCGAGATCGTGCGCGAGATCAAATCCTACATGCTGCTCAAGGGGATCAAGGGTGAGCCTCCGGCCAATTTCGCCGCACTGGAGGAGATCATCGTGACCATGTCTCAGCTCGCTCTGGACCTGCCCGAGGTCTTGGAGGCGGAGTTCAATCCGGTTCTGGTCAATTACGAAAGAGCCATTGTGGCGGACGTGAGGATGACCCTGCAATTGAAGCACGTTTAGCGGGGTGCCCCCTTACCGCGTCTGGTCGCAGAGCCGCCAAGGCCGGATGGCAACGTATCCGAGCTTTTCGGTGTCATTATTTTCTTAATTCCGTCACCGATTCCCCGCCGATGCCCCAGTTGTCGGTTTCCACCTCGTCGATGATAACGAAGGTGGTCTTGGGGTTTTTTCCGAGCACGTCGGCCAGGAGGTCGGTGACTCCCTTGATGAGTTGTTTTTTCTGGTCAGGGGTCGCACCTTCTTTTGTGATGCGTATGTTGACGAAGGGCATGGTTCAGTCCTCTTCAGTTTCAGGCTTGCCGGGCAGGGTCACGGTGATCAGGGTTCCCTTTTCCTCGGATGTTGTCATGGCTATGGTGCCGCCCAGCGTTTCGGCTATGCGCTTGGCGGAATAGGTGCCAAGACCGGTTCCATCGGTTTTTCCCGAAGTTTTGTATTTGTCGAAGAACGTGTCCCGGATCGCTTCCGGCACGGTTCCCTGATTGTGCACGGTCAGGCGGAGGTCTCTGTCACCCCTTAAAGTCACGGTGACTTGTTGATCCGGTCCCGAGGCCTCAATGCCGTTTTTCAGCAGGTTGGCCAAGAGCGAATATACCAGGGTTTCGTCCGTGTCCACGGTCAGGGTTTCTCCTTCACGGGGTTCCTTGCCGTCTCGGGTGAGGAGCACCCGGACGCCACGGCTTGCCGCGAGTCCGGCCAGGTCGCGTGACACCCTGCGACTCAGGGCGATCATGTCCATCGAGGCGGTGATGTACTGATATTTGCCGGTTTCCATCTTGTAGAGATCAAGGCTTCGGTTGATCAGTTCCAGGATTGTATTGGCGGCTTGGCGCATTTCCTTGAGCATGGAGGCCTGTTCCTCGTCCAGCTTGGTGTACCGGCGCAGGAATTCTATGCCGCTCAATATTCCTGCAATGGGCGCTTTCAGATCATGCCGCGTGATGCGTTCCACATCCTCTTTGAGTGCCTCGGTTTCTCTTTGTGCCCTTTGCTGCAAGATATCCTTGTGCGTGAGCTGCGCCAGCACCAGGACCAGTCCAGCGGAGAGCAGAGCCGTCATCAAGGTGGAGTATGTGCCCAGGCGGTGCATGCGGTTTGTGCGTTTGGTGACATCGTAATACATCTCGAATGCGCCGAGAAACCGGTCACCCTCCATGAACGGGACATAGGTTTCCACCACGTCGATCTGGACGATTTTATCCTCCAGAGTTTGGGATCCTTTTGGAATGAGTGTGGTGACCGGGTCTCCCTTGGCTACCCGGTTGACGAAATATGGGTGGGAATTGATTGTCCCTACTTCCTTGGAATCCGTGGAATAGAGGACTTCGCCGGTGTGGGCGAATATTTTGACCTTCATCAGGCCTAAGTCGTACTCAAGCTTGTATACCTCTCCGAAAAATCGTTCTGTGAGTAAGTCGCGCTTGAGCTGGGTGTGCTTGAGGGAAGCCGGCAGGGCCAGATGACCGAGCCGCTGGGCATCTTCCTGAATGCCTTCCACCATGATGTCGGTAAAGGCGGGAAAGATGATCCGGGCAGTGATGAGGGGCAGGATCACGGCCATGATGATGGACAGCAGCAGGACCGGGCACAGTGAGCTGTCCTTTATGGAGAAGAGGCAGGGCAATAGCTCGCATAATCGACTGCTGAAGGGCTGGCCTCTTTTGTTTTCGCTGGAGGATTGTCGTCTCAATTCGTCCATGGTTCGTCTATCCTAGGCTGGAATTCTGAAACGATTATTCTCACAATACCACAGGTTGGCCTGTTAGCAAGTTCGTTCAGCGTCCGATGGTGTATTTCTAACACGGCAATTTCCCCTTTACCCCTTGCCAATCCCGGCTGGTGATTTATCTTTTCAGCTATCATGCATCGCGTGCCTGTGGGCTCCGGCCATCTTTTTCTCCGCCAGGGAGACATTACGACCCTTGCGTTTGGCGCCATTGTCAACGCGGCCAATTCCCGGCTGGCCGGGGGCGGCGGCGTGGACGGTGCCATTCATCGTGCGGCGGGAATTGTCGAACTGCGGCAGGCGTGCGAAACCATCATTGCGGAAATAGGGTCGTTGCCGCCGGGGCAGGCGGTCCTCACCTCGGGGTTCAAGCTCCCCGCCAAACATATAATTCATACCGTCGGTCCGGTCTGGCGCGGCGGTTTGGACAATGAGCCGGCCCTGCTTCGGGATGCCTATCTGAACAGCCTGCGGCTCGGCAAAGAACACGACATCACGACCATCGCCTTTTCCGCCATTTCCTGCGGTATTTACGGCTATCCCTTGGAAGCGGCTGCGCGTATAGCACTTACGGCCCTGAAAGAGGGGCTTGAGGCCGGGCTGGCTGTAGAGGCGGGCATGGTCCTGCACGATGCGGCGGCCCTGGAAATCTGGGCCACTGCCGCTGACCAAGTCCTGTAACCAGGCAAGGAGACAATCATGGAACTCAGAGGAACGACCATCATAGCGGTCAAGGACGAAAACGGGACCGCCGTGGCCGGTGACGGCCAGGTCACCTTCGGTCAGTCGGTGGTCATGAAACATACCGCGCGCAAGGTGCGCCGCATTTACAAGGACAAGGTCATCGTGGGGTTTGCCGGGGCCACGGCTGACGCCTTCACCCTGTCCGAACGGTTCGAGGCCAAGCTTGAAAGCTATTCCGGCAACCTGCTCCGGGCGGCCGTGGAACTGGCCAAGGACTGGCGCACGGACAAGTATTTGCGCCGGCTGGAGGCCATGCTTCTGGCCGCTGACGGCGAGCACATCCTCATCATTTCCGGCACCGGCGACGTCATTGAACCCGATGACGGCGTGGCCGCCATCGGCTCGGGCGGTTCCTATGCCCTGGCCGCAGCTCGGGCTTTGCAACAGAATACCGATCTGTCCGCCTCGGATGTTGCCCGGAAGGCAATGGAGATCGCCGCTGACATCTGCGTTTATACGAATAACAACATCATATTGGAAGCACAGGATAAATAGATGAGTAACCTGACACCCCGAGAGATCGTTTCCGAACTGGACAGATATATTATCGGCCAGGACGCGGCCAAGCGGATGGTGGCTATCGCCATGCGTAACCGGTGGCGCAGGCAGCAGCTTGATCCCGAACTCAGGGACGAGATCGCGCCCAAGAACATCATCCTCATGGGACCGACCGGCGTGGGCAAGACCGAGATAGCCCGGCGTCTGGCCCGGCTGACCAACTGCCCGTTCTTCAAGGTCGAGGCCACCAAGTTCACCGAGGTGGGCTACGTGGGTCGCGACGTGGAATCCATGATCCGCGACCTCATGGAGATCGGCGTGACCATGGTCCGCAAGGAAGAGACCGAGAAGGTGCGCATCAAGGCGGAAAAAAACGCCGAGGAGCGGCTGCTGGACCTGCTGCTGCCGAGCAGCAAGCCCAAGTCCAACCCGGCGGGTTTTTTTATGGGCACCCAGTCCGGCGAGATCGAGGAAAAGACCGAACCTGTTGAGGACGATTCCACGCGCGAGAAGTTCCGCCGCATGTTCCGGGCCGGACAGCTCGACGAGCGCGAGGTGGAGCTGGAGGTCACGGTCCAGTCCGGCGCTCAGGTGGAGATCATGGCCATTCCCGGCATGGAGGAGATGGGGTCCAACCTGCAAAGTGCGTTTTCCAACATGTTTCCCGGCAGGAAGAAATCCCGCAAGATGGCGATCAAGGACGCCTATCAGGTCCTGATCGACGAAGAGGCGGACAAGCTCATTGATCCGGATGCGGTCAATGAACTGGCCCGCGAGCGGGTGGAGCAGCAGGGCATCCTGTTCGTGGACGAGATGGACAAGATCGCCTCGCGCCAGGACGCCGCCGGCGGTGCGGACGTGTCCCGAGAGGGTGTTCAGCGCGACCTGCTTCCCGTGGTCGAAGGCAGTGTGGTCAACACCAAGTACGGTATGGTCAAGACCGACCACATCCTGTTCATCGCGGCCGGAGCCTTCCATTTTTCCAAGCCGTCCGACCTGATCCCGGAACTCCAGGGCCGCTTCCCCTTGCGCGAGGAGCTTTCCTCGCTGCACAAGGAGGAGTTCTACAGGATTCTCACCGAGCCGAAGAATGCGCTCACCGTGCAGTACAAGGCGCTGCTCCAGACCGAAGGAGTGACCATCGATTTCACCCGGGAGGCGCTGGAGGAAATATCGGCCGATGCCGAGAAGATCAATGAGGAGACCGAGAACATCGGGGCGCGCAGGCTCTACACCATCATGGAGAAGATCCTGGCAAAACTCTCTTTCGAGGCACCGGACAAGTCGGGTCAGAAGATTGTCATCGACCGCGATTACGTGATCGAGCAACTCGCCGATGTGGTGGATGACCGCGACCTGTCGCGGTATATTCTCTAGGAAATTCGGAGGGAACTATTTGAGGGAGTTCAGAAGGGTCTTCACCTTTTTGTAGCTCGGGTCCACCTCGTGGATGTGTTCGAGAACCGTGGTCGCATTCCTGTTTTGGTTGGCCCGGATGAATATCTGGCCCATGACGTAGGCTGCGGACAAATTCTCCTTGTAGAACGAAGGGTTGAGTTTTATGGCTCGCTCAAATTTTTGGGCGGCGCTGCCGAAATCCTTGCCCTCGGCATAGGCCATGCCCATGTTGAAGAGGATAGTCTCGTCCTTGGGAGCGCATTGGGCCGCCTGGCCATAGGCTTTGATCGCTCCCTGCCAATCCTGTTGCCGCCGAAGCAGCATGCCCAGCCGGTTGTACACGGACCAGTCGATCTCTATACCGTAGGTTTTTGCCAGCTTGGCACACAGTTCCAGCAGGGGCTTGGCCGCGTTGTTTTCCTCGTTGAAGATCTTGTCCGCATAGTCTTCGGCCGTCTGCACGCTTTCGGGCTGTTTCAACTGGTGCATGAGCTGAATGGCCTCGGTGAAATACCGTGTTGCCTGCGTCATCTTGCCCTGCATGAAGTAAATCTCGCCTATTTCCTTCTTGCGCCCCACATGCAGCGGAGAGAGTTTGTCGATCTTGATCAGATAGGTCAGTGCGATGTCCTGATCTCCGTCTTCCTTGTAAAAATCGACAATTTTTTTGAGTGGTTCCAGGTACATAGGCGCATTTCCCGACGCATTGAGATACATCTTGAGCGCGTCATCGCGCTTGCAAAGCCCCTTGAGGGCGTCGCCCATGATCATGAGTCCGGCCGGGCTGCCGGGCTTGAGCTCGAGGATTTCCCTGGCCACGCCGTAGGCCAGGGCGAATTCGACCTTGCGCAGCCGTTGTTTGCCCTCGCGCACTTTTTTCCCCACCTCATCCGACGGCTCAAGGGTATTGGCGATTTTTTCCACCAGGACATTGACCGAGACCGGTTTGGTGATGCAGTTGTCTGCACCCGCCTCCAGGAATTGTGCTATTTTTTTGTTATCCGCGTCGCTGGAGAGGAGGACGATGAACATGTCCTTGAATTTGTTTTTTATCTCTTCGATGAACGGCAGGGTGGGGCGACCGTCGAGGATATTCTCCAGGAACAGGAAAGGCTTTTTCTGATATTCCCTGTAGACCTGGATTTCTTCCAATGCCCGTCGGCTGCTGGCGATGAGGCGTATTCGTTCCTGGGCGATCCGTAATTCCTTGTAAAATAAGTTGCGGAAATTCTGAAAGAAGGTCTTGTCCTTGCTGATGACCAGAAAGAGCCCGTCCTGGTCGTTTATGAAGTTGTATACGGTATCGCTGTAGCGGTTGATGGCCTGTTCATCGGATTTGAGCAGAAAAATGTTTTTGGTGTCCAGGTCTCTTTGTTTATCGTCAATGTCCTGAGGAGCGGATTTGACGACATACACATTTTTCATCTTGCCATGCTTTTTCATCCAGGAGGCCTCGATTTCAAAGAAATATGCAATCGTGGGAGGGTCATCAGGTTCCACAACGCATACACGCAAGCACTATTTCAAACAAGCATATTATAATAAAACGGGATGGGGTGGCGAAGGTTATTCCACTGCGTCTTCGTTTTTCAACTCGGCGATGGCTTCGGCATAGGCCTGGAACACGTCGTCGCGGTTGATCAGACCGATGATGTCGCTGGTGTCCGTCTGGGAGACCACCGGGATCTGGGCGTAGTCCGTGTTCACAAACCGGAGCAGTGCCTGATACAGGTCGTAGTCCGGGCGCACGTAGACCGGGCGGGACATGAGGTCGCGCACCACCACCAGATCGTGCAGCCCTTCCTCAAACATCCAGGTACGGACGTTGTGGATGGAAACCATGCCCGAGTACCAGCCGTCTTCCCGTTTCACCGGGAAATTGAGCTGGTCCGTGTTGGCGAGGATGTCCGTGAGTGCCTTGAGGGTGGTGGATTCCTCAAGCACCACCACGTCGCCCGGATTGTAGAAGTCTGACACGTGCATTTGTTCGAGGATATTGATGGTGGCGTCCTCGGCGTGGGCCGGGGAGTCGAACTTGTTCTCCACCTGGTGCTCGTAGAGCGAGACATTGCGGCTCAGGACCAGGCATAGGGCGGACGCGAGCATGAGCGGCGCGAGCAGGCCGTAACCCTGGGTCAACTCCGTGACCATGATCAGCGGGCCGATGGGCGCGTTGGCAACGCCTGCAAAAAAGGCGGCCATGCCCACCAGGATGTAGGCTCCGGGCTGGGTGACGATATCCGGGAAGAACGCGTGGCCGAGCTTGCCCACCAGACCGCCGGACATGCCGCCCACGAACAGGGCGGGCGCAAACATGCCGCCTGACATGCCCGAGCCGATGGTCACCGAGGTGGCCAGGGTCTTGCCCACGATGATGTAGCACATGCCCAGCGCGGGAATCTGACCCAGGATGGCCAGCTCCAGCCAGCCGTAGCCACCGGAGAGGACGCCGCCGGTGACGATGCCGTCCACGGCGGTGTAGGGGTAGGCAATGCCGATGATGCCCATGGCAAGGCCGCCGCAGGCCATGGACCACATCAGTCCGATCTTTTCCCTGAGCGGGAAGAAAATGTGGTATTTTATGAAGTAAAATGTGCGGATATACATCCAGCCCACGGCGGCGCACACAAAGGCGAGCAGGGCGTAGAACAGGAGTTCGCGGGGATCGTGGAACGTGAAGCGCGGAATGCCGAAGATGGGGTCGGTGCCGAAGAAGAAGGTGAAGATGGAATAGGATACCACCGAACTCATGACTGAGGGCAGGATGGCCTCGGCCTCGAAGTCCTCACGGTAGATGACCTCCACCGCAGTCAGTGCGCCGCCCAACGGGGCGCGGAAAATGGCCCCCAACCCTCCGGCTGCGCCCGAGAGCAGGAGCAGACGGCGTTCCTTGGCCGAGAAATCCAGTTTTTTTGCCAGCCAGGAGCCTACGCCGGCACCCATCTGGGTGATGGGTCCCTCACGACCTGCCGAGCCGCCCGAGGCGATGGTCAGGACCGAGCACAGGCCGCGAATGATGGCTACGCGTGCCCGGATGATTCCGCCATGGTTGTGGAAGGCGTTGATGGTCGCGTCGGTACCGTCGGTGCCGCCGTTGATGGTTTCCGGGATGAATCGGCTCACCAGCCAGCCGGTCAGCAGGCCGGTGCCGGTGGTGAATACGGGGATGATCCAGGGCCGGAACTGGCCCGCCGGACCATGAAAGATGCCTTCGCCTGCGGGTTCGGGAGAGGCGATGCCCGCCAGGTTGTGCTGGATCAGGAATTTGCCCATCTCCACCAGCCAGAAAAAGCCGGCCGCCACCAAACCGGAAAAGCAACCCACCAGCACGCCGATGACCAGCCAGCGGAACGAGGATACCGTGGAGTAGGATTTGACGAACTCACGCCAGTAATTGAGAAAATTGGTTAGTACTTGCATGGCGTCATGCTGCCTCGAAATCGGGCTGCGTGAGCTTGATGGCGGCTTCAGGCTGGCTCAGTATCTGTCGGCCAAGTTCGCTGTCCTTTCTGATGCGGTCCTTCAGTTCGTCTAGGGAGGAAAACTTCTTTTCATCCCGAATGCGTTGCACGAAGTGTACGCGGATATCGCACCCGTAGATATCGCCCTTGAAGTCGAGCAGATGTGCCTCGACCGAGAGGGCGTCGTTGCCGAACGTCGGATTCTTGCCGATGTTGGCCACGCCCTTGTGCACGATGCCGCCCACCTCGACCCATATGGCGTACACGCCCGGCTTGGGAAAGAGTTCATCCACCAGCTTGAGGTTGGCCGTGGGAAATCCGAGCAGCCGTCCGCCCCGATTCATGCCGTGCACCACCTCGCCCTTGACCTGATAGAACCGTCCCAGCAGCGGACGCGCCTGCCAGACCGAGCCTGCTTGGACCAGATCGCGGACGCGGGTGGAGGACACCACCGCATCGTCAATGGACACCGGGTCCAGTCGATCCACAGTGAAGCCGAATTGGCAGCCCAGTTCGGTCAGGGTCTCGAAGTTGCCGGCGCGGCCTTTGCCCAGATGGTAGTCGTAGCCGATGATCATTTCCCGCATGTGCAGGCCGTCCACCAGGTAGCGTTTGACGAACTCTTCGGGCGTAAGCCGGGCCATGTCCATGGTGAATTCGAGCAGCAGGCAAACCTGGGGACCGTATTGGGAAATGAGTTCCAGCTTTTGTTCGGTCAGTGTGATGAAGGGCGGGGTCTTGTCACTCTGGAGCACTCGCAGGGGGTGGGGGTCGAAGGTGACGACCACGCTGGCCAGATCGTGTGCCTTGGCCCGTGAGCAGGCCAGCCGGATGAGCTTCTGGTGTCCTTTGTGCACACCGTCGAAATTGCCGATGGTCACGCATGATCCGACAATGGCGTCCTTGATATCCTCTATGTGTCTGGCAATAATCATTTTTGGGGTGTCTCGGGTGAAAAAAGTGCAACCTACGTTAAAATCCGTGGGGATTCAAGGGTAGGATCAGTGGGGCAAATTGCCGCGTTCCTGCATGACGGCTCCCAGTTTTTCGAGTTCCGCACGCTGCTTGTCGGAGGTGGCTTCGGCAGCGGCCTGTTCCTGATGAAAACGGGCTTTGCGCAAATCGCTGGAGTAGACGGCGGCATAGGCCAGGTGCAGATTGCCGCCGAATTTGTCCCCGGACTCGCCGAGGATCATCCCCAGATGTTGATGGACCTCGGAATCTTCGGGGACCATGCTCATGACTTTGGTCATGTTGGCGATGGCCCGGCCATAATCCTTGATTTGAGCCTGGAGCCGGGCCAGGTAAAAGAGCCCCACGGCGTCATTTCTGTTTTTGATGAAGGCCTTTTGCAGATACTTGAACGCGTTGTTGCGGTCACCCGTCTTGAAGTAGAAAATACCCGCTTCCCGGCAGACCAGAGGGTCTTCGCCGTCCAGGTTCAGGGCTTTGACAAAGGAGGCCAGGGCTTCGTCGCGTTTTTTGAGTCGTTCTTGGACAATTCCTCGGCCGACATAGTCCATCACACTGTATTCGCTTTCTTTTTTGTTATCCCAGTAGGCCTTGGCCGTGGTGGCCGGGGACATCTTCGCCCGGACAAGTACCTGGATTCTTTTAAGCGTCGTGTTGTCGTCTTTACGTTCGGTAAAGATATCGGGCATGCGCTTGATCCGGTCCTTGAGGTAAATGATGCGGTCCGACAAACCGGGGTGGGTCGAAAGGTAGGAAGGCATTTGCGATCCGGAATCGAACCATCGGTTTTTCATCATGATTTCAAAGGTGTCCGGCATGCCTTCGGGGTTGTATCCCGCTTTGACCAGCGAATTCAAGCCTACATGATCCGCTTCGCGCTCGTCGTCCTGGGAGTAGCCGAGCATGGCCGCAGTGCCGAGCCCTTGCGAACCCATCATCAGGGCTTGACCCATCTTGGCCGATCCCCTGCCGCCCGCCACACCAAGGAAGATGCCTGCTATCACTCCGGCCATGGACAGCATGCCGACTTTCTTTTGTTTTTCAAGACGACTGGCCACATGGCGTTGGGAGACGTGTGCCAATTCGTGCGCGATGACCGCTACGAGTTGCGACTCGCTGGTCACTTCCTGAATCAGGCCGGTGAAGATGTAGATGTATCCGCCTGGAATAGCGAAAGCATTGAGGATCGGGTTTGCCACGACCGCACTCTGGATGCGGAACGGCATCGGGCGCTTGGCCCGGACGATATTCTGGACGAGGGTGTCCACGTAGGAAGTGATGTAGGTATCGCCCACCATGGGCATCTGGGAACGGATTATCTCGTCGAATTGTCGGCCCAGCTTGTTTTCGTCACGGATGGTCAGCTTGTCACTGCCGGGCATTATCCCGGAGTGCGCGATCATGGGTGGCGCCAGGATCAACGTTATGGCCGCAATGAAGGCGGGCAGGATGGTGAGAAACCGATTTCGCATGATGATTTCCTGGTTCGAGTACGTTCATTGTAATCATTTATCCAGCCGTGGCAACCAGGTGCCACAGGATGCGCAAAAAAACGAAACGGCCCCAGGGGGCCGTTTCGTGTCAAAGAAGTCGAGGTTGTTTTATTTACTCATGGAATCCAGGAAGTCCCGGTTGTTTTTGGTCCCTTTCATCTTGCCGCGCAGGAATTCCATGGAATCGATGGAGCTCATGGGTGAGAGCAGTTTGCGCAGAATCCATACCCGATTGAGGATGTCGTCGCCCAGGAGCAGTTCTTCCTTGCGGGTTCCCGAGCGGTTGATGTCGATGGCCGGGTAGATGCGCTTATCCGAGAGATGGCGGTCAAGGTACAGTTCCATGTTGCCGGTGCCCTTGAACTCCTCGAAGATGACTTCGTCCATGCGGGAACCGGTGTCGATGAGCGCAGTCGCGATGATGGTCAGAGAGCCGCCCTCCTCGATATTGCGTGCCGCACCAAAGAATCGTTTGGGTCGTTGCAGGGCATTGGCGTCGATACCGCCGGAAAGGACACGACCGGAGGACGGGGTGACCGCATTGTAGGCGCGGCCGAGTCGTGTGATGGAGTCCAGCAGGATGACCACGTCGCGCTTGCGTTCGACCAGCCGTTTGGCTTTTTCGATGACCATGTCTGCCACCTGGACGTGGCGCTGCGGCGGTTCGTCGAAGGTGGAGCTGACCACCTCGGCTTTGACCGTTCGCTGCATGTCCGTCACTTCCTCAGGCCGCTCGTCGATCAGGAGCACGATGAGGTCCACCTCGGGGTGGTTGGCGTTGATGGAATTGGCGATGGTCTGGAGCATGATGGTCTTGCCGGTGCGGGGCGGGGCCACGATGACGCCGCGCTGCCCCTTGCCGATGGGAGCCAGCAGATCGATGACGCGGGCGGAAAAGTTTTTGTCCCCGTTTTCCAGTTTGAACTGTTCTTCGGGATAGAGCGGAGTCAAGTTGTCGAAAAGGACCAGATTCTTGGAATGTTCGGGCTTCTCGAACCCGATCTCGCTGACCCGCAGCAGCGCGAAATAGCGTTCGCCTTCCTTGGGGGGGCGGATTTGCCCGGAGACAACGTCACCCTTGCGTAGGCCGAATCGGCGGATCTGGGATGGGGAAACATAGATGTCGTCGGGGCCTGGCATGTAACTGTACATGGGAGAGCGCAGGAAACCGAATCCGTCGGGCAAGATTTCCAGAACACCATCGCCGAATATCTGACCGTTCTGGGAGGCACACTGTTGCAGGAGTTCGAAGATCAGCTCCTGCTTGCGCAGTCCGCTGGGATTTTCGACTTCAAGCTGGACCGCCAGATCGGTCAGGTCCTGCATGGATTTCAGTTTGAGTTCGGCCAGGTTCAGCTTGTCGATGCCGTTGCCGGTGCCGTTGCCGTTGCTGGTGCTGTTGACGACAGCCTTTTTTCGGCTTTTGCTGGCTGGCTTGCCTTTGGTAGATTCTTTGTCAGTTTTTTTTTCGGCCATAGGATTGAAAGTTTAGGTGGTTAGAAGGTTGAACAGTATATAACAAGCCTCGATACGAGACGTTCTTTCGGTGTGGTGTTCCTGGGAGGGCATGGTGCGCGGAAATAAGGAATGTGACCATTTGACCAAACGGTCAAGACGGCAAATGGAATAACCTCTTGCTAAAGTTGTGCGGATAGCACCGCTTCTGACAATAACGCAATGATAGTGGGATATATGGATCAAGCCGTCAGCGACGACACAATCGGAGTATACTAATTGGAAGAACTTGACAAGTGGTCTAGGATTTTTCTTCCTGAGCGGCTATGACGTCCGCGAACATTCCGTTGATGCCTTCCTTGATGACATCCTGCTCGCGGTCCATGGAATAGGCCAATTCCATGGAGACCAGGCCCATGGCCTGTTCCAGAAGTCGGCGTTCGCCAAAGGATAGTTCCTTGTCCTTGCCGATGAGGAACAACTCTTTGAGCACGTAGGCAACATCCGAAAGATCGCCGCTTTTGAGCTTTTCCGAGTATTCGCGGTAACGACGGTTCCAGTTTTGGCCCGTGTATCCCGTGAATTCGGAGCGATCCTCCAGGGATTCAAAAATTTTCTTGCCCAAGCTGGGCTTGCATACATGTCTGAGACCCACATTGGTGGCATTGGCAACGGGCACCATCAAGGTTACGTTGTTGCTCAAAATGCGAACAATGTAGAAATCAGCCTTCACGCCGCCAATTTCCTGGGATTCGACACGTTCGACACGTCCGACACCCTGGGAGGGATAAACCACTAATTCGTTAACGTTGAACACTGGAAACAAAACTCCTTGCTCTGTCGCAAATCAATTGCGCAGAAAATCATCATATCGAAAACAGGGGAAAGAGTCCATGCTTACAATGCGCTGTTATGGGTTTCTTCTTGGGTGGTCTCTTTTTTGTCGGTGCTGTCGTGCTCATCCTCAGGAGGAGTGAGAGAAAATCCATTGACGTGCTGGGTGGCGAATCCGGCTCCCCGGCGATAGAAAATATCGAGACCTTTGATCGCATGATCAATTATTCCGGGGAGGTGAGCAGCTTCTTCCACCGAGAAAGGCTCCAGTACCCAGTTGCTGATGTCTTTGAACCGGTCTGCGGGGCGGCCCACTCCCAGACGGAGTCGCTGGAAGCCGGGGGTATTCAGACTTTCCTGCACGGATTCTAGTCCGTTGTGGCCGTTGTTGCCGCCATCTTTTTTGAGCTTCATGCGACCCACGGGCAGGTCGAGTTCGTCGTGCACCACCATGACCTGTTCCGGGGACAACCTGTGGCGGCCGCAAATCTTGGACACGGCCTTGCCGCTCAGGTTCATGAACGTCTGCGGTTTGGCAAGCAGCCGATACGCCCCGGCGAACTTGATTTTCCACAACAGGTAGTCGCCGGATTCCTCAATGGGTTCAAGCCGCATGTTTTTGCGGTTTTCGGCCATGGACAAAAGGGCATCCACGAGCATGAACCCGATGTTGTGGCGGGTGTGCTCGTACTGTGTGCCCGGATTGCCCAGACCGACAATGACGCCTTTGTAGTCCATGTCCATGATTCCTGTAGTTGCCAGTGCCGTTCGTCGGCCCGGTCATGATAGCAGTCTCGGGCCAATGACGCAAAAACTCCCGGAGCGCATGGTGTGCACTCCGGGAGGTCGTATTCATGCGTGGGGTGGAGATTACTCGGAAGCCTCTTCGCTTTCTTCGTCAGCCGATGCTTTTCCGATAACCTCAGTGGTGCCACGGCCTTCTTCTTCCTCGTCATCCGAGTCCTCGCCTTCGTGAGGCTCAAGGACACTGACAACGGCGTAGTTATCGTCAAAGACCGGGGTGACGCCTTTCGGGAATGCCACATCTTCGATGCGGATGGAATCCATGATATCCAGTTCGGTGATGTCGAGAATGATGGACTCGGGAATATCCATGGGTTTGCAGATGACCTCGATATAGTCGCGGTATAGTTCGACCACGCCGCCGAGCTTGACGCCCTTGGAATTGCCGATGACTTCGAAGTGGACAGCGATCTTGAGATCCTTGTTCAGGTCAACGCCGAAGAAATCCACGTGTTCCGGAAGACCCTTGACCGGCTCGTTGCGCACGCGCCACAGCAGGGCAGGGTGGGTTTCGGTCTTGCCTTCCTTCTCGATGACCAATTCGAAGACCTGGGCTTTGCCCAATGCTCCGTAGGCCTTTTGCAGGGGAACCATTTCCACCTTGACCGGGATGTTGTGGCCCTTGGAATCGTAGTAGATGCCCGGGACCAAGCCCGCTACGCGAAGTCTGCGGTTGGGGCCTTTGCCCAGTTGATCACGTGTCTGGACGTTGAGTTTCAGCAGTTCTGCCATGATAATTGCTCCTTTTGCGCTCTGGCCGTCCCCTTTGGACGGACGCGTGCGCTCTAATAGGTTGCGGGAATATTCCCTTATATGAAGAGTACGCTCACGGACGATTCCGTGTGTACGTTGTTAATCGCTTTGGCCAGCAGGGACGCTACCGAGCATTGTTTGATCTTTTCGCAACACTTGTCCGCGCTCAGCGGGATGGTGTCCGTGACCATAACCTCGGAAAATGCGGATTCCTCCAGCCGTTGGATGGCCGGACCGGACAGCACCGGGTGGGTGGCGCAGGCCATGACGCTCTTGGCTCCGTTTTCCATGATCACGTTGGCCGCCGCGCACATGGTGCCTGCGGTGTCGATCATGTCATCGACGACCACGGCTACCTTGTCCTTGACGTCACCGATGATGTGCATGGCCTTGGCCTGGTTGGGCGCATCGCGCCGCTTGTCCACGATGGCCAGGGAGGCTCCCAGCCGTTTGGCATAGGCACGGGCACGCTCCACGCCGCCAGCATCCGGCGAGATGATCACGAAGTCGTCCTCGTGGTCGCGCAGATGCTCCAGCAGTACCGGGGCAGCGAACAGGTTGTCCACGGGACAGTTGAAAAAGCCCTGAATCTGGCCTGCGTGCAGGTCACAGGTCACCAGCCGCTGCATGCCTGCCGTGGAGAGCAGGTCTGCCACCAGTTTGGCGGAAATGGGCGCCCGGGGAACAACCTTGCGGTCCTGCCGCGCGTATCCGAAGTAGGGCACCACCGCAGTCACGCGCGAGGCACTGGCACGCTTGAGCGCATCCAGCATCAGGCAGAGTTCCATGAGGTGAAAGTTCACCGGTGAACATGTGGGCTGTACGATGAACACGTCATCCCCGCGAACATTCTCACCGATCTCGATGCGGATTTCGCCGTCGGAAAAACGCTCGCGCAGAACCGGAGAAGGTTTGGTGCCCAAGTGCTCGCAGATAGCCTCGGCCAGTTTCGGGCTGGCCGAACCGCTGATGATTTTCAGTTCACCGTGCATGTATCGCTCCCTGACTCACGGGTTGATAGAAAAAGTGGCTGGGGCGGGAGGATTCGAACCCCCGAATGTCAGGACCAAAACCTGATGGCTTACCGCTTGCCGACGCCCCAGCAAAATTACCGATAAGGGCACGATCGCTTCGTTGCTCCGCAAATGCCGGATTTTCGCGTATCGGGATACGCTTCGATTCCGTCATTAGCTTGCGCCTTGCGCTCGGTCTCCCGGCAAGAGGGCTTGCCGTCGGAGGCGTGTCGCGTTGACCTTATCTACAGATGAATTGGCCTAGGCACAATCCATCCGAAAAATTTCAAGCCCATTTTGTTCGAGAGCCAGGGCCGCTGACGCGGCTGATCCCCTGTCTCGGTATAGGCCGAACAGGGAGGCTCCCGAGCCGCTCATGGCGGCACTCACCGCGCCGGTTTTCAGGAGTTTTTCCTTTATTTCGCGAAGTGTTGGATACTTCGCGAAAACAACCGGTTCAAAGTCGTTCTTCACGACCAGGGGCGAAACGGGAGATGGATTCTTAGTATCCATATCCGGGGTTGTCAAGGCTTCACTGGCCTTTGGGGAGCCGTTTGCCAAGTCCCATGCCCGGAATGCCCAGGGGGTATCCACATGGATATCCGGACAGACGATGAGCAGGGTCATCCCGGAGAGGTCGATGGTCGCCGGGGTCAGTCTCTCGCCGATGCCGCCTGCCCAGGCCGGACCGTCCATGAGAAAGAAGGGGATATCCGCGCCGAGACCTACGGCCAGCTCGATGAGCCGCTGCCGGGGCAGGGCTTGCGAACCCGCGTTTTCATTGAGCCAGCGCAGCATGGCCGCACCGTCGGAGCTGCCGCCGCCCAGGCCGCCGCCCAGAGGAATCCGTTTGGTCAGGGTCACGAAGAGGCCGGGTTGGAAGCCCGTTGCCTCGCCGAATGTTTTCCAGGCCTTGTATATAAGGTTGGAGGTGGATTCCAGGGCCGGGTTTTCCGGGCAGCGCATATACATGTGTTCATCAACGCCCGGCTCGATGCGCAGGGTGTCGAAGAGTCCGGACGCGGGATAGAAGAGGGTGCGCAGTTCGTGATAGCCATCCCCGCGCAGACCGAGGATGCGCAGGTGCAGGTTTATTTTGGCCGGAGCGACCAGGATGGATGCGGATACAGGGGTGTTCATGGCATGAAAAGGGGACCCGCGAGCGGGTCCCCTTGGGGGTGTTAGTTGTTATCCAGGGGCAGGGAAACGATGGCGTTCTGGCCCTGGCGTTTGACGAGCAGCATGACAGCTCCGCGCTTCTTGTCGCGCGTGAGGATTGTTTTGAGTCCTTCCAGGGAATTCACATCCTCCTGGTTGGCCTGCATGATCACGTCGCCCTGGCGGATGCCTTCATCGGCTGCCACCGAGGACGGGTTGACCTGGAGCACGAGCAGGCCGCTGGTCTTGTCCAGCCCCAGGGCCTGGGCTTCCTGCCCGGTTACCGGTTCAAGCACCATGCCCAGGATCGAGGCCGTTTGCCGGGGAGTCTCCGGTCCCATGGAGGCCATGGTTTTTTCGCCGCGTTCGCCCAGCGTCACGGTGCGGGTGACGGTTTTGCCGTCCCGCCACAGGGTGAGGCGAACCTTTTCTCCGGGGTTGAGATCCCCGATCTTTCGCAGCAGGTCGTTATTGTCGGTGACAGCGTTGCCGTTGACTTTGAGGATGACGTCTCCCTGCTTGACCCCGGCCGTGTCTGCGGGATGGCCCTTGCCCACCGAGGCAATGAGGGCACCCTTGGGTTTTTCGAGTCCCAGAGCCTTGGCGTCGTTTTCGCTGACGCGCTGAATGGTCACGCCGAGCCAGCCGCGTTTGACCGTCTTGCCTTGTCTGAGCAGGTTGATGATTTTTTGGGCTTCTGTGGACGGGATGGCGAACCCGATGTTTTCGGCGGCGGCGTTGATGGCCGTATTGATGCCGATGACCTCGCCCTGCATGTTGAGCAGCGGTCCGCCGGAGTTGCCCGGATTGATGGATGCGTCGGTCTGGAGGAAGTTGTCGAATGGTCCGGCGCCGATGATGCGGTGCTTGGCCGAGATGATGCCTGCGGTGACCGTGTTGTCCAGTCCGTAGGGGTTCCCGATGGCAAGAACCCATTCGCCGACCAGGATGGAGTCGGAGTCGCCGAAGCGCAACACCGGGAGTGCTCTGGGCGCATCGATCTTGATGACGGCGAGGTCGGTTTCCTTGTCGCGGCCCACAACGGTGGCGACGTATTCGGTCGAGTCGTCCTGGAATCGGACCGTGATCTTGTCTGCTCCATCAATGACGTGGTTGTTGGTGACGATTTGGCCGTCGGGCGTAATGACGAAGCCTGAGCCTTGCGCCATGCGTTTACGGGGTTGTCCGGGCTGTCCGGGCTGTCCGGGCTGTCCGGGTTGGCCGAAGAACTGGTCGAACCGTTCAAAAAAGTCCTTGAACGGGTGGCCCTCGGGAATTTGTCCTCGGAATTGCATGCCGTGAGGCGTGTTTTTGGCGGTCATCTCGGTGGAGATGAAGACCACGGATTTGCCTGCTCTGGCCGCGAGTTCGGTGAACACAGGCAGGCCGTTTGCCAGGGCAAGGCCCGGCAATGTTATGAGTAGAGCCAGGGCCAGGGCGGTTTTTTGTAATTGACGAATCATAAGGCCTCCTAAGCGGATGCGGAAAACAGGATGGCGGCAGTATGCCGCACTGATTCACTATATGTCTTTTTTGCACAGTGTAAATAGTGTGAATGAAATTGCACGCAAAAAGGGTGGAAACGGACCGAACCAAGCACGCCGGGGGCCATGAAAGGCTTGCCTTTTACGGTCCTGTCGGCTAGGAAAAACCTCCTGTGTGCCCCCATAGCTCAGGTGGATAGAGCGCTGGATTCCTAATCCAGGTGCCGCGTGTTCGAATCGCGCTGGGGGCACCATATTTTCAAGGCCCTGCCTCGATATCGAGAGCGGGGCCTTAATTTTGCGTGTTCGACAAATCCGCAGGACAGCGGATTTGGACGTTGCGGTCTTTCCGCAACGCCCCGAAGGGGTGCGGGCCATGGACGGCCCGCATCAATCGCGCTGGGGGCACCATATTTTCAAGGCCCTGCCTCGATATCGAGAGCGGGGCCTTAATTTTGCGTGTTCGACAAATCCGCAGGACAGCGGATTTGAGTGTTTCTATCCAATATAGGACAAGGTGGACAATTCAAACAGTATATTTTTAAAATATAATAGACCGGCATGATGAATCCGGGGGAAATAGAGTATACAAATCGGAGGTTGCTATGAATTTCTCGAAAATAGGCGTTGGTCAAAGACTTGTTGCAGTCCTCGCTCTTCTAATGTTTATTTTGATTGCCTTCTTTATCGTCGATGTCGACTTTGGCACAAAGGACATGACGCTTTCCATTGTAGAGAAAACACTGAGCCAGACAACGCGCAGTGTGACCTCAACTCTGAATCGTTGGGTTGAGAACAAGTTCCTTTATTTGGATCTTGCCGCGACTGACTCGGGAGTGGTCGAGGCCGTCAAGGGGGGAGATTGGGAAAAGGCGAACGCCTGGCTTTTGGAAGCGAAAAAGAAAGATCCATTTATTGAATCTCTCTTTGTTCATGATGTCAAAGGGGACACTGTCCTGACAACGAACGTGGGAGGGCGTGGCAAAAATTATGGCGGTTTTTAAAAAAAATGTTGCTTTGTAATGCTATGCACTCGCACACATGTGATTATTTAAACACAGAAGGAATTGCGTTTAGAGCCTTCTTAAAGCTCCAGTCATCAGGAGTTTCTTCAGGCTTAGCCCACTTGGCACCGGCATCAATCCATTCTTGTCTGTATTTTTTGATTGCCTGAATTGATATGTCCTCATAGCCTGCTTCTACAAAACAGCAGGGGCAGATTGCGTACGTTGGATACTCTCCGTCTTTCCACGGATGCCAATCCCCCCAATCATAACCACACACCCTGCACAGGCTTAGTTCAGAGCTGGAAATTTCTACATGGTGTCAATCGGCGTTGAAAGTTGACCCATCATCGGCGTCGAAATTTGACCCACCCCGAACGTGGTTTTCGGGTGTTGGGGGGAGGCTTTTCCGGGGGCGGCGGCAGGGTCGGGAATGGAGGGAGCCCGGAGGGCGACCGGAATTCCCGACCCTGCCGCCGACGCTTATGCGTCCTGCCCTTGGTGCTGTCCCCTGCCTTGTTTCAGCCTCCAGCTTTCATTGCCTGTTTCGATGATCTCGCAGTGATGTGTGACGCGGTCCAACAGGGCCGTGGTCATCTTGGCGTCTCCAAAGACCTGTGACCACTCCCCGAAGCTCAGGTTCGTGGTGATCAGCACCGAGGTCCTCTCGTAGAGCTTTGAGAGCAGGTGAAAGAGCAGCTGGCCTCCTGACCTGGAAAACGGCAGGTAGCCGAGTTCGTCCAGGATGACCAAGTCGAAGCGCGCCAAAGTCTCGGCCAGCCGTCCGGCCTTGCCGTCCGCCTTTTCCTGCTCGAGCTGGTTGACGAGGTCCACCAGATTGAAAAAGCGCACTCGGGCGCCGTTGCGCACGGCATTGGAGCCGATGGCGATGCTTAAATGCGTTTTTCCGGTGCCCGTGCCGCCTACAAAGACCACATTGATCCAGCTCTCCATGAAGCCGCCCTGGTATAGATCCCTGATCCTGGCCTCACCGACGTGCGAGTCCTGGAAGTCGAAACCGTCCAGATCTTTGCTCACGGGAAATCTGGCGATCCCCAGGCGGTATCGGATGCTGCGTACGCGGCGCTCGGCCTGTTCCGCCTTGAGCAGATCTAACAGAAACCGTTCCAGAGTGGCCCCGGATCGACGACCGTGCTCAAGCATCTCGTCGTAAGCTCCGCGCAGGCCATGCAGCTTGAGCTCTTTGAGCAAAGCCAAGATGTCATTGCGAAGCATGGCTCGCCTCCAATAGCTGGTCATAACGTCCGCAGTCGGCCACAGGCTCGCATTTGATCCTGAGGTGATCGGGGACGCAAACCTCTTGGGTTGGCCTTTGATCACGGGAGCGGTTCAAGATGTTAAGGACCACGTCCCGACTCACCGTGTTCTGGTCCAGGGCCGCCTGGCAGGCGTCGGTTACTGCCTGGAGTCCATGGCTGGGCACCGCTGTCAGGATACCCGCAAACTGTCGGTCCCAGTCCTTATGCCGCCGCAGGGACAGACGGATTTGCTCCATCGGCGCAGGAAGCCTCCAGTCCTGGAAGGGAGCGCCGTTGCGGAGCGCTCTGGGCTTACGCTCCAGGACAGGCACGTAGTGCCACGGGTCATAGACAGTCTTTTCTCTGCCGAATCGGCGGGCATGTACGGCCAGCACCCGGCCATCGCGAATCACCGAGATGTGGTCGGCGTACGCCTTGATCTGCGCCGCCTGTCCAGCCGCCTCGCAGGGTACGCTGTACCGGTTGTGATCAAACCGCACCAGACATGTGGAGGAAACCCGGCATTCCTGAATACGGTAGCCATCGAAAGGGGCTGCGGGCTTGATTAGGTTTTCACGCTCCTGCAGGAAGACCTCCCAGATCGTCTTGTCCGTAATCTCCGGATGAGCCTGAGTCTTGGCCCAACCAATAGCTCGCTCCAGCAGCCAGGCGTTGTACTCCTCAAGGCTCCCGAAACGCCATCTGCCGGATAAAAAACGAGTACGTACCAGATGGACTTGATTTTCCACCTGCCCTTTTTCCCAGCCAGCAGCAGGCGTACACAGCGTGGGGTCCACCAGGTAATGAGTGCACATCTGCTCGAAGCGGGAATTGAGTTCGCGTTGCTTGCCGCGTAGAACTTTGTTCACTGCGGTCTTCATGTTGTCGTAAATACCTCGGCCACAAGATCCGCCGAAAAAGGCAAAGCCGCGCTGATGGGCGTCGAATACCATCTCCTGGGTCTCCCGAGGGTAACCGAAGCAGAAGACCATCCGGCTATGGCACAATCGCATGTGCGCGGTCTTGACCGTCATTGGCATGCCGTCAATTTCGAGTTGCTCGTGGCTCCAGTCGAACTGGTAGGCCTCTCCAGAGGCGAAAGTCAGCGGGACAAAGGCTTGCGACACCCTGTGCCCTTCGGCTTCGCGCCAGCGGGAGACATGACGCCGGACAGCATCATAGCCTCCCTCGTAACCTTGCCCCTGAAGCTGCTCAAACAAGACCTTGATCGTGCGTCGATGTTTGCGTGGAAGCCCGACATCCCGCTCCAACTCGCTTTCCAGCCAAGTCGTGAATTCACCAAGTTTGGGCATGGGCTGGATCGCTCGTTTGTACTCGAAGCGCGTCTCCTCCGAGCGCAACACCTTGCGGACCGTATTCCGGCTCATGTTTAAATTCTTGGATATCTGCCTGATCGGCGTCTCATGCCGGTCATGGGCCACCTTAATCTTTCGAATTGTTTCCACCGTCAGCATCTCCTCGCTGGCCCTCCCGTCACGATTTTCTCGTGACCTTGAGGGGCTTGCCGGGGTGGGTCAAATTTCGACGCCGATTACCGGCTCAGGTGGGTCATATTTGCACGCCGATTCACAATCAACGGTCTCTCCGTCATGGTGGCCGACCATCTCGACCTTAATGTCTTCACGGGCAATCTCTTCGTCTTCTGCAACCGGTCCCGGACAATCATCAAGGTGCTCTACTGGGACCACAACGGGTTCTGCCTCTGGCAAAAACGGTTGGAGAAGCACCGGTTCTCCTGGCCGAAGAGCGTCCAGGAGGTCCTTGAGCTTGGCCACCGCGAGCTGCGTTGGCTGCTCGACGGCTTGGACCCGTCCCACGTCCGCGGACATCCTGCCCTGCACTACAAAATGATGGCTTAAATATAAGAATTTAATTGACTTTTTGTCTGAAGCTTGGCAGAGTTTGCAGGTTATGAACGCCGCTCGCCTGCCAGATGATCCTCTCGCTCTCAAGGAGCTCGTTGCCGCATTTGCGGCCGATGTTGCCGAGCGCGACTCGCAGTTGGCCGAGCAGAAAATTCAGATTGCAGACCAAGGCATCCTCATCGAAGAGCTGACCGAGCAGGTCAGGCTGCTGAAGGCGCTTCGTTTTGCCAAGAGTTCCGAGATGCGGGAAAAGTCTGCCCGGAACGAGATGCAGTATTCCCTTTTCGACGAGGCCGAGGCAGTCGTTGAAGAGGCCCCCGCGGCAGAAGAGCCCGAAGTCGTCCAGGTTCCTGCACACTCCCGCAAGAAGAGTGGCCGCAAGGCCATCTCCCCTGACCTGCCTCGCGAGGAGGTCATCATTGATGTCCCCGAGGAAAGCAAAGTCTGTCCTTGCGGCTGTTCCAAGGAGCGCATCGGTGAGGTCGTCAGCGAGAAGCTCTACATCATCCCCCAGAGGGTGGGTGTGAAGCGCTTCATTCGCCCGAAGTACGCCTGCAGGCACTGCGAGGGCACGGAGGATGACGGGCCCACGGTCTGCGTGGCCCCGATGCCGCCCCAGTTCATCGAACGGGGGATCGTGACACCGGGGCTGCTCGCATACATCCTCGCCAACAAGTTCTGCGACGGATTGCCCTTCTATCGGCAGAGCCGGATGTTCGACCGCCTCGGTGTGGACATCTCTCGCTCCACCATGTCGAGTTGGGCGCTGCAGGCGGCCGAGCGGTGCGAACCTCTCCTTGAACTCATGCGTGAGCACATGCGTGCCGGCAGCGTAATCAACCTCGATGAGACGCCCGTGCAGGTTCTCAAGGAGCCTGGCAGGAAGAACACCTCCAAGTCCTACATGTGGGTCGCCCGCGGTGGCGGCAAGAAGCCCGTGGTCCTCTTCCGGTATGAGCCGAGCCGGTCAGGCAACGTGGCAAAGGAGATAGTGGGGAACTTCCAGGGGTATCTGCAGACCGATGGCTATGCTGGCTACAACTCCATCGGCGAGGCTGAAGGCATCACCCATGTCGGGTGTCTCGTGCATGTCCGCAGGAAATTTGACCAGGCCATGAAGGCCGGAGCGAAGAATTCCAAGAAGGGTACGGCGGCCACGGTGATGAATCTCATCGCCAAGATCTACAAGCATGAGAAGCAGGCCCGTGTGGCCGAGTTGGATCCCGGGGCCGTGTTGGCCATGCGGGACGAGAAGATCCGTCCCATCTTCGAGAAGATCCATGCGCTGCTGATGTCGTCGGTGAACAAGGTGCCACCCAATGGTCTGCTTGGGAGGGCAATCACCTATGCCCTGGGCCAATGGCGTCAGGTCGAGGCGTATATGGATAACCCCCAGCTCACGCCCGACAATAACATCGTAGAGAACGCCATCCGTCCCTTCGCCATCGGTCGCAAGAACTGGCTGTTCTCGGGATCCCCGCGCGGAGCCAGGGCCAGCGCCACCATCTACAGCCTGGTAGAGACCGCTTCGGCCAACGGTTGGAACCCAATCGAATTCCTCTGCCAAACCTTTGAGGGTCTGGCTACGGCCAAAAGCCCGGAGGACGTCAAAGCGCTGTTGCCTTGGAATATGTCAAAGAACGAATCGGTTGAATAATCGGCTGAAACTGGCATAGCAGAGTCGGAAGCGAGGCGGGAGATGCAGTGCCTCGGACGCTTACAGTGCACGACGCCTGGAAGAAAGAAGACAGCGGCATCGGCGGGCCGGGCATTTCTCTTGTTGCTCTGGCTGTAGCAGTCGCACTGACTTGGACAGGGGTTGGCAGCACGTTTGCGTATTCTTTCGCTGCTGCAATGAGGCCAGGGCCTTCTAGCCCTTCAAGCTGGGTTTCGCCCAACTCGATCAAGTGACCCATTGGAGCCTGATACAATATCCTGTGGTCATTCGGGTCGAACGTGCCGCGATTGAAGACCGACTTGATCTGAGTCTTGTCTTTCACCGCCAGAGACGCACTTCTGTCGTTCTCTGCAAAATATACCCCGTCGTAATCTACCCCCTTCGCGTCCAGCCAGTCTGTAAAGGCTTTTGCTGCTGTCCAGAAAGGTAACGTCCCGCGCTCCGACGCACTGGAATAATAACTAGGGGCGTTGGTTTCGGCCACGAACTGCCTCCAGAGGGCTCGTCCTTCCCCTCGAGACGCGTCTATGGTCTTTTCAGCTCGGACGTACAGGGGGAAAATTCTGCCCCCGCCAAAACGGGCAGCAGTGTCTGGTTTGTTGGTCAGATAAATCATCCCCCCCGGATAAGCATCTGCGTCTTCGTTTCTGCTTCCTCGGTACAACACCAGCGGCTTGCCGTCTTCGCCAACGACTTTCGAGTCCCCGAACCACTGCTTGAAATTTTCGTTGTCAGTGACGATCTGCCCGTCCTGGTTGTAGGTGATTCCGTCCACGTCCTGACCCAGCCCCTGCGCGGCCTCGCCCATGGCTTGAACGCCGACATCCTCGCCCACTATCCCGGCCAGCCGCTCCTTGATATATTCGTCCGGCGTCATGCCCACCACCGGGCCCATCTTCTCGGCAAAGGCGACAAGTGGGGCCGTCTCCGCTTCCGCCTCCATGAGGTCCGCGCCAAACAGCTTGATCACATGGCGACCATCGGCAAAGGTCGAGATGGAGCCGCGCTTTTCCGGAGCATAGAGCTCCTGGTTGGCTTCACGTGCCTTGACAAGATCATCTTGCGTGAGTATTTTGTACCCAGAGTCGTTGCTTGGAACACCCGGGGGCAATTGCAGCCCGTGTAGGTTTCTCCATCTACGACTCTTTTTTTTGTCCTCATACCTAAGGTTGCCGTCACGTACTTGGTTTAAAAACCAAGAGGCTCGGTTGCCAAATGCGGAAGTGATGACATTAACATCATAACGTCCTTCCTTGGCATCAAGCTGGATGGGGACCATAACGGTCTGTCCGTTGTCCCCTTTGAGATCAAGCATCACGACAAGCCGACCGGCTTGAGTCGCACTGTCAAAAATCATAATCGGATCGGCCATCGCACGCGGTATCTGCTTAACCACATTCGGGGTCATCTCCGGGTGTTTTCTCATCAGTTCGCGGAGTTTGCTTGGCTTAATTATCAAGTCGTGAGATTCGGCCCCGAGTAATTGCAAAACCTGCGGAGTATGCATCACTTTCAGCGGCTTATGATGTCCAGGGCCATTGGGGTCTACAAACGAATCAATGGCTTTGACGAAAGACACTTCGTCTATGTCTAGGGATTGATCTGCTTTTGCACCGATGCCGTTTTGATTCAACCCCTGCGCGGCCTCGCCCATGGCTTGAACGCCGACATCCTCGCCCACTATCCCTGCCAGCCGCTCCTTGATATATTCGTCCGGCGTCATGCCCACCACCGGGCCCATATTCTCGGCAAAGGCGACAAGGGGGGCCGTCTCCGCTTCCGCCTCCATGAGGTCAGCGCCAAACAGCCTGATCACATGGCGACCATCGGCAATGGTCGAGATGGAGCCGCGCCTGCCGTCATGGTAGACGTGGCCGGTTTCGCGTAAGCCGATATTGACACCATCTTCATAGATGTCTATATTGTCATTGAGGATGTCGTCCGTTGCTTTGTTGCCGGTAAACTCGCCATTTTGGTCAGTCCCGAAGGACGCATCCCCAGAAGCCCCGGCCTTGGTCGGGGCTTTTCTTATGCGGCCCCATGTCAAGGACTCCCTATTTACTTGATATCTCTGTCTCTTAGGCCATACTCTCCCCTCACCTAACTGGCTGATTTATTATATTCCTTTTCTTATTCGTGCTCTGCGGCACCAAGTACCGATTCGGTACATAAATCAGTTTAAGATCGCCATTTTATTTCCGTAGTCTACGCTACCAAAAGCCCCTCGCGACCTGTTTACGACTGCGCCACAGGCAGGCTTAACTTCCATAATAGCGCGGCCAGTTTACGAGCCAGTGCAGCAATTGCCTTTTGAGCAACGCCATGCCGACTGTAAATTCGGTTGTAAAATTCTCTGGCCCAATCATCCTTTTGTTTCCACACCCAGGCTGCTTCAATCAGCAGGCTTCGCAATCGTTTTTGTCCCACTGGGCGAAGAAACGCCTTGCCTTTACTGCCTCCGCTCTGTCGGATGACTGGCGCAAGACCTAGATAGGCAGTCACTTCTTCACTGCGATTGAAACGCTCTGGGCGATAAATCTCTGCTGCAAAAGTAGTGGCTACAACTTCTCCAACGCCGGGAACGGACCTCATTGCGGCAATGCGTCTTGCCTCGTCTTGTTCCCGGACAATCATTCGAAGCTGCTGGTCTACCTTTCGCTGAGCGCAGATGAAATAGTCCAACTCATCAAGATAGCTTTGAAGAGTATCTTTTGCTCCCAGAGGAAGTTCGAGTTGGCGCAGTGTAGCAATCGCCCCTTTGCTCCAATGGTCAATGCCATGAGGTTCGGGGTGCCCAAGATTGAGGAGGAAAGATCGAATCCGTTGCTTTGATCGCCGAAGAGATTCTGTAGTTTGATGCCTTCTACGTTCCAACGCACGGAATGCTTCCTCTTCAACTGTAGGAATCGCGATTGGGCGAAGAAGGCCAGAAGCGGCCAGCTCTGCCAGCTTGCGGCAGTCTAGGCTGTCTGTTTTGTTGGTGGCGGTAATGGGACGTGGGATCCGGCTGGGCGCGGCGACAATGACTTTGATCCCTGCTGCTTCAAGGCTTCTGGCCAAGCCAAAACCGGTCGGCCCAGACTCATAACAAACAGCCCCGACCGAAACCGGAAGTGATGCCACGACTTGAGTCAGCGCTGCCACATTCGCTGGGCAGGCCCAGTCCTTAATTACCCCATCGGGCCTCAGTAGGGCTACGCTGAAACTGAGTTTGTGAACATCAACGCCAATCCAAACTCTCTCATTGGAAAAAGCTTCAACAAACCGATAAACAGATGATACTTTGACCTAAATCGAGCGGAGGGGTCTCATTGAAGCCTTCCTCGGCAGAAACCGGAAGAAGATTGACTCCAAAAATGGTGCGAATGGGGACAGCTTGATCGCTGAAGCGTGAAAATGCCACTCGTTTCGGTTGTGATACCAGATTTTTCAGGAAATTGGACGCACCTCTCCCATCGCTGGACATGGAGCGGGGCGTTCAGATCAGGTCCAGACGAATTTTGGAGCGCTCAGGCAGCGCTCCCACAGTTCTTTGAAACGCAACGATTCCATGGCGATCGCCGTGACCTTGAGTACGGTTTTGCCAGCATGGGACACCACCTTGGCGGCGACGTCCACCAAGGTGCGACGCAGTGTGGTCGGGAAAGACTTGACCGGTACCACCGGCTCACTCACATCTTC
The DNA here is from genome assembly GCA_963662475.2 of uncultured Pseudodesulfovibrio sp. Lineage (GTDB taxonomy): Bacteria > Desulfobacterota > Desulfovibrionia > Desulfovibrionales > Desulfovibrionaceae > Pseudodesulfovibrio. The sequence goes on along the minus strand of CAXXUE010000035.1, from coordinate 45,766 downwards.
CTTGAACGCTTCAAACAGGAAGAAGCCGAGGAGCATGGTGTAATAGAAGGCGGCGTTGGGCACGAAGCGCTGGAACGGCAACTCCTCGAATCCGAAATCCTTGAACGCCCTGTGCACCAGTTCGTCCGCGCCCCGCTGGTGGTAGGAGTGGATGATGGCATCGGTTTCGGCCATGAACGCGAGGCCAGCCTCCTGCAATTGCTGATCCACGACACTATCCATGCCAAGGTTGGTGTAGACGATGGTGCCTGGTCTTGATCCGGGTAGCAGGAACTGCTTCTCTTCCAGTAAAGGTCGCCAAAAGATGGTCCTGAAGGACTTTTCCCAGGACTTGCGGCGGTCGCAGAACTCGTAGCACTGCCAGACATCCTCATCGGTTTTGCCGAAGTGATGCTGAAAGGCGGTTTCGGGAAGTGCCCCAATCATGGCCTTGATGTCGCTATAGAACTTGCCTGCGCAGATGAAACCGATATCCAGCCGCTCCATCTCGTCGAAGAGCTCCTGGTCGAAGAATCCGGAGTCCATGCGAATGATGATGGGTACGGTCTTGCTGTAGCGGGTACGGATCATGCGCACCACGTGACGGATCATCTTCGGGGCTGAGTCGCCGTTGAGAGAGTGTTTGTCGCCGCCACGGAACACGGCGTCTATAATGTAGCGGCCCCAGGTCATCTGGAGAGGCTGAAAGCCCAGAACCTTCTTGTAGGTGGGCTTGACGCCGTGACGCTTCGGCGCTTGGTCGTTATCCATGACCATGGTGTCGATGTTCAGTTCGATCACTTCTGGGCTGGTCATGCTGAGTCGCCAAAGGAAGAGTTGCTGCAACAGACGGCGAAAAAGATAGGTCCGTTGTGCGGAGAATGATTGGTAGAACCGCTTGACGGTGTGCGATGAGGCCATGCTCTTGATGTCTGTTTCGATGGCAGCCGCGTAGCCCGGATCTTTGGTCAGGACATCAAAGTGGGCCAAGTGACGGCTGGTGCCGTCAAAGAGGAAGCAGAGCACCTGCTTGAAAAGTTCATCGATGGGCGTGCCCTTGGGGTTCTTGCGCATGGAGCCGAAAAGGCGGTTGATGTGGGGGAAAAGACCAATGCCACGAATGTAGCGAGCAAAGAGGTTGAGCCCGGCCCGGCTTGTCAGACAGTCGTTCGTGACTTGGACATCGTCGATGAATTTTGCTTTGGTTCTCTTTGAGTTGGACATCCAGCCCTCCACCAAATGGGTGAAACGTTCATGACGTAGTGACTGGATGTGATTGTAAACAAAAACAAGGTGATATGCCAGCTTTGATGTTGTGTCAGGCTGGAGAATCGCTCAGATTAGGTTTGAGCTTTGCCATGTCGGTCTCCCTTTGTTTTGGGTTTCACTGGTATTATTACCAGCAAAACTTAGGAGTGCCGACATGGTATTTTGCTTAGCAGGCTGTTGAAAAACGTCCGATTGCTGCGTTGCTTCAAAAAAGTCAAATCCTCACGTACTGGAAGTACGCTTCGGCCTTGACGTTTTTTCGCGCCTTGCACTCGAACATTTTTGAACTGCCTGCGGGAATGGGTTTTTCAACGGTCTGTTAAAGCGACCTCTTCAATTCGTGTTTCACATTTCCCTGCCCGTGTATTATGACTTGTGCCAATCGTACTGAATCTGAAAAGGAAAACGAAATGACAGCGTTGGAACAATATGCGTTTCTCAAGAATATGGAGAAGCGGCTGTGGGCGGCTGCTTGCAAACTCCTGCCTTCGCTTGATGCGGCGGTGTATAAACACGTCGTGCTCGGGTTGGTCTTTTTGAAATATGTCGGGGACAGCTTCGTGCAAAGGCAGGAGGAGTTGAGGGCGCAGTTTGCTAATCCTGATCATGAATACTATCTCGATGACGATCTGGAAGACGAAGAGTTGCTGAATGACGAGCTGGAGGAGCGCGACTATTACACCGAGGCCAACGTGTTCTGGGTGCCGGAGAAAGGACGCTGGTCTACTCTGCTCGAATGCGTGAAGCTCAACCCTGGTTCCAAGCTGCCCTGGGGGGCGGAATTCAAGAGCGTGGGCAACCTGCTTGATGATGCCATGGACGCCATCGAGAAGGAGAACCCGGTCCTCAAGAATGTGCTGACCAAGGACTTTGCGCGGCTTCAGGTGGAAAGCTCCAAGCTGGCCGAAGTCATGGACCTGATCAACACCATCCCGTTTGAGCACGAGAGTTTGAAGGCCAAGGATATCCTCGGCCATGTGTACGAATATTTCCTGGGGCAGTTTGCGGCGGCGGAAGGCAAGAAGGGCGGCCAGTATTATACGCCCAAGTCCATTGTCACGCTGATCGTCGAGATGCTCCGTCCCTACCAGGGCCGAGTGTATGACCCGGCTTGCGGCTCTGGCGGCTTCTTTGTTTCCAGTGAGGAATTCGTCGAGGCCCATGGTGGGAAGGTCGGCAACTTGTCCATTTACGGCCAGGAATCCAACCCGACCACGTGGAAGCTGGCAGCCATGAACATGGCTATTCGGGGTATTGAATTTGATTTCGGCAAGGAGCCTGCCGACACCTTTGGCAACGACCAGCACGCCGACAAGCGTTTTGATTACATCATGGCGAACCCTCCGTTCAACATCAGCGGCTGGGGTGCCGCCAAGCTTGCTGATGACGTGCGCTGGAAGTATGGCCTTCCGCCTGAAAGCAACGCGAACTTTGCATGGTTGCAGCACATGGTCCATCACCTTGGGCCAAAAGGGAAAATGGCCCTGCTGCTGGCAAATGGCTCCATGTCCACCGCGACCAACGGTGAGGCAGATATCCGCCGTCAGATCGTTGATGCGGATCTCGTGGAATGCATCGTGGCCCTACCCGGCCAACTTTTTACCAACACGCAGATCCCGGCCTGCATCTGGCTCCTGAACAAGGACAAATCCAACGGGCAGAATATCGAGACATTGCGAGACCGGACCGGCGAGGTGCTGTTCATCGACGCCCGCAATTGCGGCTACATGATCGACCGCGTTCTGCGCGACTTCGACCGCGAGAAGGACATTCTGCGGATAGCGCAGACGCTGCTGAACTGGCAGATGGGCGACAAGGCCGAGACGCCGTATGAGGACGAGGCCGGATTCTGCGCCTCGGTCGGAGTGAAGGATATCCGCAAGCATGACTATGTGCTGACGCCGGGACGATATGTCGGCGCTCCCGAAGAAGAGGACGACGGCATCCCGTTTGCCGAAAAGATGGCTGCTTTGACCTCGACGCTGTTTGAACAGATGGCCGAGGGACAGCGGTTGGATGGCATGATTCGAGAAAATTTGGAGAAGCTGGGATTTGGCCAATAATGAGAAATGGCTTTCTCGGGCAACTGTTAAGTTGCACTTAATAGTTCGCCGGGGCAACTATTAGATAATTCCGAATAGTTCGAACTAATTGATATACTGGAGAAGACATGGATTACAGCCAACTCAAAAAAGCGATACTTCGATTCGAAGAGATGCTGAATGCGTATAATGACGAATCTGCCGAGCGTGGAGACTTGGAACAAGAAGCTGTTCAAGATTCTCTGATCAAACGCTTTGAGTATACGCTTGAGATGTCGTGGAAGAGCTGCAAGCGGCACCTGGATGAAGAAGGGTTTGCCGAGGCTAAAACTGGGAGTCCCAAGTCCATCATGCGTTTGGCTTTTACTGCGGGAGTTGTGCGGAGTGCCGATGACTGGATTCGGTATATCAATGCCCGGCAAAGTACATCCCATGATTACTCGGAAGAGAAGGCAGAGCATGTGCTCGCCGTGGTAGATGAATTTTATGATGATGCCGTTGGCCTTTATCAAGCTCTGACAGGGGAAACCTGGGAATGAGCCGCGACATTGATGTAACGCCGAAACAGCGGAAGATCATTCTTTCCCTGCTGAAAACCTACCTCCCAAACACGACTGTGTGGGCGTATGGCTCCCGTGCACGGTGGTCTGCCCAGCCTCATTCGGACCTTGACCTTGTGGCCTTTGCTACTCCTGAACAGGAGAGCAAGGTCTATGCCTTGAAAGAAACCTTTGAGGAAAGCGACCTGCCTTTCAAGGTGGATTTCTTTGTTTGGGATAATGTACCAGATGAGTTTAAACCGAATATTGAGAAAGAGCGGGTTGTATTGGTAAAAAAACAAAATAGTCCCAATGACGCTCCATCAGTGAAAGACCTGATAGCTAAAGCGAAATTGACGATTAATGATGGGTACAGAGCTAAAAATAGTGAGTTAGGGTCTAATGGCTTGCCATTCGCACGAGCAGGAAACATCAATGACGGGTTTAGATTTGATGGAGCTGATTGCTTCCCCATGAAGGATCTTGAAAAAGTCGGCAAAAAAAGAAGTGAAGTAGGAGATGTTCTTTTTACGTCGAAGGGAACAGTCGGACGGCTTGCTTTCGTAACCGAAGATACGCCTGAGTTTGTATATTCTCCCCAGCTTTGTTTTTGGAGATCACACGATCAGAAAACTATCAATTCTAGATGGTTGTACTATTGGATGCATTCATCTGAATTTATCAATCAAGTTTATGGGGTCGCGAATAAAACTGATATGGCCGCTTATGTAAGCCTAACAGACCAGCGAAAAATGAATATTTCACTCCCCCCTCTCGAAACCCAGCAAGCCATCGCCCACATCCTCGGGACGCTGGACGACAAGATTGAGCTGAACCGGCGCATGAATGAGACGCTGGAGGCCATGGCGCAGGCGCTGTTCAAGAGTTGGTTCGTGGACTTCGACCCGGTCAAGGCGAAGATGGAAGGCAAGCAGCCTGAGGGCATGGATGCGGAAACAGCCGCCCTCTTCCCCGACAAACTGGTGGAGTCCGAGCTTGGGCTGATCCCTGAGGGGTGGGAGGTTATTCCACTGGATAGGCTTGCAACCTACCAAAATGGATTAGCTTTAGGCAAGTTCCCACCAGAAAGTGAAGAGAATTCTTTGCCTGTTGTAAAAATAGCTCAACTTAGAAAAGGCAATTCTGATGGCGCCGACAGAGCTTCCTCAAAAATTAAACAAGAATGTATTATTGATAATGGTGATATCGTCTTTTCTTGGTCTGGCACGCTAATGGTTGATATATGGTGTGGCGGGAAAGCCGCACTTAATCAACATTTGTTCAAAGTGACTTCAAGCACCCACCCTAAATGGCTGTATTATTACTGGACCAAATCTCACTTAGATGAATTTATTCGTATAGCAAATGATAAAGCTGTGACAATGGGGCACATTAAAAGGTCTCATTTAAAAGAAGCTAAGTGCAGCGTTCCTTCAAGAGAAACCATCAACGGCCTAAGCAATCATTTTGATTTGCTGACTAATCGGTCAGAACAATTAAGAATTCAGACGTCTGATCTTGCAATATTGAGAGATTCTCTTCTTCCTAAACTCATATCCGGCGAAATCTCTGTTTCCGAAGTCGAAAAACAACTGGAATCCGTCTTGTAACCTCTGACATTCACGGTAGCTCCCCATGATAAACGAAGATGCTCTCGAAAAGCTCGCCATCAGTTGGTTTGAAGAAGAAGGCTACACCAACGTTCACGGCCCGGACCTGAATCCCGAGGCGGACGGGAGTGGGGCACGGGCGCGGCTGGATGACGTGTTGTTGCTTGAGCCGTTGCGTGCGGCAATAGAGCGGATCAATCCGCAGCTTCCGGCAGGCATGGTTGATGAGGTGCTGCATCTGGTCCAGAAGCTGTCCCACCCGGTTACGGTCAAGGCAAACCAGGCATTTCACCGGCTGCTCCGTGAGGGCGTGGAGGTCAGCTACAAGCGGGACGGGGAGAACGTCGAGGACAGGGCTTTCCTCATTGATTTTCACGACGTGAACGCCAACACGTTCTGGATTGTGGATCAGCTCACCATCCGGGGGAGCAAAGGCAATCGTCGTCCCGACCTGATCGTGTATCTCAACGGCCTGCCACTGGCTGTCATCGAGTTGAAGTCCCCCGTCAAAGAGAATGTAGGCGTGGACGAGGCCTTTCATCAGCTCCAGACCTATAAGCATGAATTGGTGGACCTTGCCATGTTCAACGAGGCGTTGGTAGCCTCGGACGGCATCCAGGCCCGTGTGGGTTCCCTGACCGCCAACCGAGAGTGGTTCCTGCCGTGGCGTACCGTGAAATCGGAAGAAGATCGCCCGTCCTTCGAGTACGAACTCAAGGGGATTGTGAAAGGCTTCTTCGACCGGACGCTGCTTTTGGAATACATCCGCGATTTCGTTCTGTTCGAGGCGGACGACTCCAGCACGATCAAGAAGATCGCCAGCTACCACCAATTCCACGGCGTGCGCCAAGCCGTGGACGCAGCCGTGAAAGCGGCCTCCGAGCACGCACCGGACGAGCTGAAAGGACGCGGCGGCGTCATCTGGCATACTCAGGGTTCCGGCAAATCCATCTCCATGTGCTGCCTCGCCGGAAAGCTCATCCGCCATCCCGAACTGGCCAATCCGACCCTCGTTGTCATCACGGACCGAAACGATCTGGACGGCCAACTCTACGAGACGTTCTGCAAAGCCGGAGATCTCCTGGCCGATAGCCCGATACAAGCGGACGATCGGGGCGAACTCCGCCAGATTCTCAACGAGAAGCAGTCCGGCGGGATCGTGTTCACCACCATCCAGAAATTTTCCCTCGACAAGGACGAGAACAGATTCCCGGTCCTGTCCGACCGCCGAAACATCATCGTCATCGCCGACGAATGCCACCGTTCCCAGTACGGCTTCAAGGGCAAACTGGATGAAAAGCGAAACGCCTTCGTTGCCGGGTATGCCCAGCATATGCGCGACGCTTTGCCCAACGCCACATTCACCGGCTTCACCGGCACGCCCATATCCCAAGAGGACAAGAACACCCAGGCGGTATTTGGCGAATACGTCAGCATCTACGACATCGAACAGGCCCAGCTAGATGGTGCGACCGTCCCCATCTTCTACGAAAGCCGTCTGGCCAAGCTCGACCTCAATCAGGACGAGTTGCCGCTGATCGACGAAAAAGTGGACGAGGTGACGGAGGATGAAGAGACATCCCAGGCCGAAAAGACCAAGGGCAAGTGGGCTGCCCTGGCCAAGCTGGTCGGCGCGGAACCGCGTATCCGGCAGGTAGCAGAAGATTTGGTCGAACACTTTGAAGCCCGCCTGGAGGTCGTGGACGGCAAGGCCATGATCGTCTGCATGAGCCGTGATATCTGCGTTGCAATGTTCGATGCGCTCGTGAAGTTGCGTCCGCAATGGGCAGGAAATCAATTGGCTGACGGCACCTATGATCCATCTGACGGGGCAATCAGGATCATCATGACGGCCAGTGCCTCTGATCGGCGGGAGTTGCAGAACCACCACTACAGCAAGACCCAGAAGAAGGCGCTGGAGAAACGGTTCAAGGACCTGGATGATCCGCTGAAGATCGTCATTGTCCGCGATATGTGGCTGACAGGCTTTGACGCGCCGTGCGCACACACCATGTACATCGACAAGCCCATGAAGGGGCACAACCTCATGCAGGCCATCGCTCGCGTGAACCGCGTGTTCAAGGGCAAGCAAGGCGGTCTGGTTGTCGATTACATCGGCATTGCCAGCGAGCTGAAAAACGCACTGCACACCTACACCCGAAGCGGTGGGCGTGGAGGTCAGCCGACTATCGATGTGTACGAGGCCTTCTATGTGCTGAAAGAGAAACTCCAGACGGCACGTGATATCTTCCACAAGTTCGATTACTCGGCCTACAAGACCAAGGCTGTCGAACTGCTGCCCCCTGCTGCGAACTTTGTTGTCGCCACCGAGGAGCGCAAGAAAGAGTTTTTTGATGTCGTGGTCGCCATGACCCGTGCCCAGTCCCTTTGCGGCACCCTGGACGAAGCCGTGGCCATACGGGATGAGATCACCTTCTTTCAGGCCGTGAAGATCTTCATCGACAAAACGACTGCCACCAAAGGCAAGCAGACGCGGCAGGAAAAGGACGCGATCCTGAATCAGCTCCTCGCTCGCGCCGTGGTCCCCGAAGGTGTGGACGACATCTTCGCTCTTGCGGGGCTCGACAAGCCGGATATCTCCATTCTGTCCGAAGAATTTCTCGACGACGTCCGCAACATGGAGCACCGCAACCTAGCCGTCGAATTGCTCGAAAAATTGCTCAGGGATGAAATCAGCGCCCGTTCACGCCGCAATACGACCCAGGAGCGCAAGTTCTCCGAGCGCCTCAAGATGTCCCTGCTGAAATACCGCAATCGCGCCATCGAGACCGCCCAGGTCATCGAAGAGCTCATCCAGATGGCCAAGGATTTGAACGAAGCGCTGAAGCGCGGCGACACGCTCGGCCTCAACCCCAGCGAACTGGCCTTCTATGATGCCCTGGAAGAGAACGAGTCTGCCGTGCGAGAGTTGGGCGATGACGTCCTCAAGAAGATAGCCAAGGAACTGACCGAAAAGCTCCGGAAGAACGTAACCGTCGACTGGCAGCACAAGGATTCCGTCCGGGCGAAGATGCGTAATTTGGTTCGCCGGATTCTGAAGAAGTTCAAGTATCCGCCGGATGCCCAGAAAGAGGCCGTGGCCGAGGTGTTGAGGCAGGCCGAGAGTTTGGCGGATGACTGGAGCGAGGCGGCGTAAGGATTTCTTGTGCCCTGCATCTGCTGCACCCAAAAGCTCGCCAAGGAGCTGACCTCCGAGCCTTTGTCGCCTGCCCCCGATGTGCGCGGCTTCCTCGGCTGGCATGGTTGTCAGTTTTTTGCTGACCCTGAGGGGAAAGCTTCTCCTCCCAATGACTCGTCGAGGAACCATTTTGCTTTAAAAACGGTTAATTGTGTAACATGTTCATTCATGTCCCGTTAATCGTGTTTTTCCAGACGCGTCCTCTTGGGCTGAGAGGTCAAATGCTCTTCGGAAACAACACGTTTTTCCCAGAAAAGTTGCTCGTGTGTGGGGGCTGGCATGGGGGCAGCCAAAACGGACAAAGAAAAAGGCACCTGGAATTTGCTTCCAAGTGCCTGTTTTCTTTGTGGTAGCGGGGAGAGGACTTGAACCTCTGACCTTCGGGTTATGAGCCCGACGAGCTACCAACTGCTCCACCCCGCGTCACGTGAGAAAGTGGTTCTAGGTGGCGGGCCGGTTTTTGTCAACCACTTATTTTCTCCCGGATGAAAAAAAGTCCCTTTGCCGTATTTCCCGTTTGCGGTATGACTGTCCGGGATGGCTATTGGTTTACAATGTCGGGCAAATTCCGTAATGCAGTTCGCCTATGAGTAACGAAGATAAATTTTCCGTGGTGCTGCCGGTTTTCAACGAGCAGGATAACCTCAATACCCTGTTCGCCGAGTTGAAACGTGCTGCCGATTCCTCCGGGCGACCCTGGGAGGCCGTGTTCGTGGATGATTGCAGCACGGACGGTAGCCTGAATGTTATCCGCCAATTGGCCGAGACCCATGATGAGGTCCGCTATGTGGCCTTTGCCGAGAACAGGGGGCAGTCTGCCGCCTTTTGCGCCGGGTTCGATGCCGTGGACTCGGATATTGTGGTGACCATGGACGCTGATCTGCAAAATGATCCGGCCGATATCCCGGCCATGCTCGATCTGTTGGGCGATGAGTGCGAGATGGTCATCGGTTGGCGTTCCAAGCGCAAGGATACCTTTGTCAAACGCATTTCGTCCAGGATTGCCAATGCCATCCGCGACGCCATAGTGGACGACGGAGTGCATGATACCGGGTGTTCCCTCAAGGTGATGCGGGCCGGCCTGCTGCGGGCGCTCCCTCGGTTCAAGAACATGCACCGCTATTTCCCCATCCTGATGAAGACGGCGGGAGCGCGCATCAAAGAGGTCGAGGTCAATCATCGCCAGCGCGGAGCGGGTGTTTCCAAGTACGGCACCCTGGATCGCGCCCTGGCGGGCATTTATGACCTCATTGGCGTGAAGTGGCTCATTACCCGGCACATCGGGTACGTGGTCAGGGAAAAGAAGTAATCCATGCAACTGCCCGCCTACTGGTGGCTTCTGGCCCTCGCGGTTCTGGTCCAGGGGGCCTTTTTCGTGCGGCATGGGGTTTTACGTCTGCGGCAGAACGCGGTACAACCGCTGTCGCGTCCGGGGTTGATTCTTCTGGGGGTGTCCGGCGTGGCCGGGCTGGCCTACGGGGCGGTGCAGAGCGACCCCCTGTTTTTTCTCGGGCAGATGTGCCTGTTTGTCATTTACCATCGACTGCAACGTGTGAATCATGACGACTAACGGAAAATCGGCAAATAGCGGCGGTGTACGGGCTGCCATCAAGGGGCTGGTCATGCTGGCCGGTCTCGGGCTGGTCGTGTACCTCGCCCGAACCTCCGGCGTGGACGACATGCTCAGGAACACGCAGTGGTTCAATGATCATGTGCTCGGTTCCGGGCCGAAGGCCGTGCTCATCTTTCTCGTCGTGAGTGCCGTGTTCACGGGCGTGGGGTTGCCGCGCCAGTTGATCGGATTTCTCGGCGGGTTCGCCTTCGGGACGGTTGGGGGAACGCTGCTTTCCACCCTGGGGGCCGGACTGGGCTGCGCCCTGGCCTCCGGCTATGCCCGGTGGGGTGGGCGTGAGTTTGTGGTCAGGAAGCTGGGCGGGCGTATCATGCGGCTGGACGGGTTTCTGCGGCACAAGCCGTTCAAGACTTCGCTGGCCATTCGGTTGTTCCCGCTGGGCAGCAACGGGCTGACCAACCTGGCCGCCGGGGTGAGTTCCATTCCGTTGATGCCGTTCATTCTCGGTTCGACCATCGGCTATCTGCCGCAGAATTTCATCTTTGCCCTGTTCGGCGCGGGCATGAATCGGGAGTCCGCCATGGGTGTCACCCTGTCCGTCGTCATGGGTGTGGTCCTGTTCGCCCTATCCATCTGGATCGGACTGGCTGTGTACCGCAGCTATCGCAGGGATGCGGCTGACGCGGGATTCGCCGTGCCCGAGGACGATTAGACTTTTTGTGCCAGTAATCGGCTGATGCCGTATTTCCAAGCCAGCCAGACCCCATATCCGACCACCAGACCCAGGAGCCAGCCCGCCAGCACGTCGGTGGGGTAGTGTTTACCCAGGTAGACACGGGAATATCCCACCAGCAGTGGCAGGAGCAGGGGCCATTTTTTCAGGCTGGGCCAGAGCATCACGACCAGCAAGGCCAGACACATGGAATTGGAAGCGTGGGCCGAGGGATAAGAGTCGCCGGTCCCCTTTGTCTGCACGAAATCGGAGGGTCGCCTTTGCCACGGGCCGTGTGCCTGGTGGTAGGTCCCGGCAATGGCGTTGAGCGGACGGACGCGGTTGATCTGGTCCTTGACGACCCCGGTGGTCACATCGGAAAGTCCCATGCCTGCCAGCAGGATGAGAAAGAAAATTCCCTGGCGTTTCCCGTATTTGATCATGGCAAAGCCGAGGGCCAGCGCCAGCAGGATGAACAGAGCCATTCGGGACGACAGCAGGGGCATGATAAAATCGAACAGCCCGCATCGCCATTGTTGATTGATGAGCAGGAACAGTTTGAGATCCAGAACCGGGGTGAGGAAAAACATGCGTCTCCTTGCAGGCTGAGGTTCCCGGTTTCATACCGTCCTTTACGTCTGGCCGCAACGGGTTGCACCTTGTCAAAGCGGATAAATTCGTTCACAAGGTAGCCCATGACATCTTCGAGCAACAGAGCACGGCTGGCACTGACCATGCCCCGATTGAGCCGCTACGGCGGGGCGGAGTCCTTTGCCTGGCGGTTGTCCGAGGCGTTGGCTGCACGCGGGCACGCGGTGGATTTCATCTGCGCCCGGTGCGAGACCGATCCGCCCGCCGGAGTGACGCCCGTGGTGGTTGGCCGTTTCGGCGGCACCCGGTTTATCAAGACTCTCTGGTTCACCATCCTGGCCGACCGCAGGCAGAAGCAGGGCGATTATGCCCTTGTTTTCGGCATGGCCAATACCCTCAATCAGGATATCCTGCGTATCGGCGGCGGTCCCATTTCCGTTTTCTGGCAGCTTTCCAAGCTTGCCTGGGAAGAGGGTTTTCCCCGTACCTTCAAGATGTTTCGCCGTCGGCTGTCGCCGGTCAACTGGCTCATGCATTGGATAGATGACATCCGCATGCGGCGCACGCCGTGCATCGTGGCCGTGTCCCACTTCGTGCGCGATCTCATAGTGCGGGCGCATCCGCATTTGAAGCCGTCCGACATTGAGGTGATATATAACCGTCCCGACCTGAGCCGGTTTTCAATGCCCACGGATGAAGAGCGGCTGGCCCTGCGCAGGGCGGAAGGTATCCCGGACGATGGTGTGGTCATTGGCACGGCGGCAACGAATTTTGCTCTCAAGGGCATTCGGTATTTGATCGAGGCTTTGGCCCGGTTGCCGGAAAATTATGTTCTGCGTGTGGCGGGCGGACGTAATCCGGAAAAATATTTGCGTCAGGCCGAATCGCTCGGCGTGGCCCACCGGGTCCGGTTCCTTGGCAAGGTGGAGGACATGCCGTCCTTTTATCATGGGACGGATGTTTTCATCCTGGCGAGTTTTTACGACGCCTGTTCCAATGCGGTGCTCGAAGCCCTGGCCTGCGGTTGCCGGGTGGTATCGAGCGAACTCAATGGAAGTGCCTATTTTTTGCCGGAAAAATGGATTTTTCCCGATCCCGGCGATGTGGTGCAGTTGGCGGAAGTGTTGCTGCGTGTGGCTGGCGAAGACCGGCCCGCCCCCTTTTCCTGGCCCGATGACGTGGTTTCCGGGTTGGAGCCGTACATCCAGATGATCGAGACGATGCTTGCCAACAAAAGATAAGGTCGGGTTGCCCCGGCCTCAGGCTGTAGATAAAGGCCCGATTGCTGCGTTGCTGCAAAAAACGATCAGATCCCAGTGTACAGGAAGTACGCGCCGGCCCTGATCGTTTTTTTTGCACCTTGCCCTCGAACCCTTCTCAGCAGCCTGCGAGATCGGAGGGTAAATTAAAGGCCGGGTTTCCCCGGCCTTTAATTATATTATCTATTGATTTTTCAAGAACTTGTCGAAGTAGTCGATGGTCTTGACCAGCCCGTCTCGGAGCGCGATTTTCGGTTCCCAGTCCATGATTTTCTTGGCCAGGGTGATATCGGGTTTGCGCTGCGTGGGATCGTCGGCGGGCAGGTCCCTGTAGACGATCTTCGATTTGCTGTTCACCTGTTCGATGACGGCGTTGGCCAGTTCCAGAATGGTGAATTCAACGGGATTGCCCAGGTTCATGGGGCCGATGAAGTCATCAGGGGTGTTCTCCATGAAGCCGACGATGCCGTCCACGAGGTCGTCCACGTAGCAGAAGCTCCGGGTTTGATCCCCTTTGCCATAGACCGTGATGTCTTCGCCGCGCAGGGCCTGGACAACGAAGTTGGAGACCACGCGACCGTCGTCCATGGTCATGCGGGGGCCATAGGTGTTGAAGATGCGACCGACTTTGATGCGCAGGTTGTGCTGGCGGTTGTAATCGAAAAACAGGGTCTCGGCGCACCGTTTGCCCTCGTCGTAGCAGGAGCGGATGCCGATGGGGTTGACGTTGCCCCAGTAGTCCTCGGTCTGCGGGTGGACTGCGGGATCGCCGTATACTTCACTCGTGGAAGCCTGAAATATTTTGGCCCGGATGCGTTTGGCCAGCCCCAGCATGTTGATGGCACCGTGAACGCTGGTTTTGGTGGTTTGCACCGGATCGTGCTGGTAGTGAATGGGGGACGCGGGGCAAGCCAGGTTGTAGATTTCGTCTACCTCGACGTAGAGGGGAAAGGTGACGTCGTGGCGGATGATTTCGAAGTAGGGATTGTCCATGAGGTGGAGGATGTTGTCCTTGCGCCCGGTAAAGAAATTGTCGACACAGATTACTTCCCGTCCCATGGAGAGCAGTCGCTCGCAAATGTGGGAACCGAGAAAGCCGGAGCCGCCGGTAACGAGAACGCGTTTTTTCTTCATGTGCGTGACCTTGCAAAAAAGTCCCGTTTTGTCAATATGCTGTAGTGTTATTGAGCTTGATGCCCATTTCTTTTGATTATGGCTGATTTTTTTATCAAAGACCTTTGCCTGTTGAAAACAAATATGTTTTCTGTGGTTGACGTGAAGTGAAGAGCGTGAGATTTGAAGACAGTAAAGTTATAAGCAAGGGGCCTACAAATGGTTGTTAATATTGTTGAATGCCTGGATGGGGCACGCAAGGCGCGTGGTCTTGCCGTGGTGATTGATGTGTTCCGGGCGTTTTCCGTGGCCTGCTATGCTGTGAATAACGGTGTTGCCGATTATTATGCCGTCGGCGACGTGGACGCGGCCCGGAAATTGGCCGGGGAACACAGCGGGGTGCTTGTAGGCGAGCGGGACTGTATCAAAATCGACGGGTTCGATTTCGGCAATTCTCCCACGGAAATTGAAGAGGCGGATTTTTCCGGACGGACATTGGTGCACACGACCAGTGCGGGAACCCAAGGGTTGGTGGCCTGTGCCGGGGCGGACGAGATCCTCACCGGTTCGTTTGTCAACGCCGGGGCCATTGTCGAATATATTCGTCAGAAACAGCCCGAGGTTGTCACCCTGGTGGCCATGGGCACGGCCGGGACCATGCGCGCTCAAGAGGACATGATGTGTGCTATGTACATCAAGAACGAGCTGGAGGAGTATCCCAATAGCTTCGAGACGCTCAAGACGTTCCTGGCCGGTGTGGACAGTGCTGAAAAATTTTTCGACGAAGCCAAGACGTATGCGCCCGAGCGGGATTTCGAATTGTGCATGGCGCTTGATGCCTTTGACTTTGTGCTTCGGGCTCATCCCGAATCCGAGGGTATTGTACGTTTGGAGAAAATAAAGGTCGTTGCGGCCTGAGTCCTGTAGGGTATATCTATGAATAGTCAGAATCAGAAAGTTCTTATCGTCGACGATTCCCAGACTAATCTTGCGTTGCTCGACCACATGTTGGGCGAGGAGGGGTGCGAGATCATCCAGGCCAAGAGCGGCATTGAAGCTGTGGAGTTGGTCCGGAATAACGATTTTGCCCTGATTTTGTTGGATATCCAGATGCCGGGCATGAACGGGTATGACACTGCCCTGCGCATCAAGGAACAGGATCGGGGCCGTCACGTGCCCATTATCTTTATCACCGCCATTTTTCAGGATGAGGAAAACGTCCGACAGGGCTACGAGACCGGTGCGGTGGATTATCTTTTCCGGCCCGTGGACGTGCAGACGTTGAAAAGCAAGGTTCAGGCCTTTCTTCAACTCAATGAGCAGAAGGTCCTTCTCGAACGGGAGATTGAGCAGCGTCGTCGATCCGAGCTGGCGCTCCGGCAGGCCGAAGAAAAGTATCGTTCCATATTCGAGCGGGCCGTTGAAGGGATATTCCAGTCCACACTGGATGGGCATTTGCTGGAGGCCAATCCCGCCATGGTAAAATTGTTCGGGTATGACAGTGCCGAGGAAATAGTTGCGCTTGAGAATATGCGTTCGATCCTCATGCCCGAGCCGGAGGAGCGAAAGAAGTATATTGAAATCCTCAAGCGGGACGGCATTGTGGCTAATTTCGAATTTCGCGCCCGCCGCAAGAATGGCGAGATCATCTGGTGTTCCGAGAGCTCCCGGCTGGTTACGATCAGGGAGGGTGACCAGCAACTCATCGAAGGGGTGCTGGAAAATATCAGCCAGCGCAAGCGCACCGAGATGGAACTCAAGCATCTGGCCACTATTGATAGCCTGACCAACATACCCAACCGTCATCTGTTTTTTGATCGGTTGGAACATTCCCTGGCGACGGCCAAGCGCTATGGAGCTAGGCCCGCTGTATTGTTTATCGATCTCAACGAGTTCAAGAAGGTCAATGACACCTACGGTCATCAGACCGGCGACGAGCTGCTTTGCATGGTGGCCGGAAGGCTGCAAAAGCGCATCAGGGAGGCCGATACCCTGGCCCGTCTGGGCGGAGATGAATTCGGTGTCTTGCTCACCGACGTGGATGGTGAGGAGGGTGCCCTCATGGTGTCCCGCAATCTACTGGGAGTCATGGACGCGCCTTTTGTGATCAAAGGGAATACGGTAACGATCGGGGCGACCATCGGTATCAGCTTTTTCCCCGAGGACGGCAAGGATGGTGTGACCCTCATCAGTCGGGCTGACGCTGCCATGTATGGTGCCAAGAGACGGTGCAAGGATGCCGTGGGTACTTACCGGCAGTGCGGTATGCCAAAATAGTCTTATTCCCTTTTTCGGTTCAGTAAACGTCTCGTCTTTCGCGGGACGTTTTTTTTTACCAATCAGTGTGCGGTAATTCCTTTTTTGGGCTGTTTTGACAATGCCGGAACAGGATGACACGTTTTTTCTCGACATTTTCCAGAACAAGAGCAGAGTTAAAAAAATTGACAACTTAGGAGGTTGGCACTTTGCGAAAAAAAGGGCGATGTACTTGACTTGCCCCTTTTTTCGGGGCATGGAGATCGGTAACCTTGGAAATTAAGTATTGTTTAGGGGTTTTAAGCAAATTTACTGCCAAAGGATATGGGTATGGTTTTCAACTGGCTGCATTTTGCAATTGTATTGTTTTTGCTCGCTGGCCTTCTGTTTGCTGTCGGGCCGTTGGTTCTTGCAATGCTGTTGGCCCCCAAAGCGCGGGGCGGGGATGTTGGTATGCCGTACGAGTGCGGCATGGTCCCTTACGGCAGTTCGTGGACGAGGTGGGGTATATCCTATTATGTTTATGCTCTGATCTTCCTCGCCTTCGACGTGGATGTTCTTTATCTGTTCCCAGTTTCCACGGCCTACGCTGACGCCGAGGGCTGGGTTTCTTTCGTGAAGGTCTTTATTTTCCTGTCTTTTCTTATTCTTTCCGTCGTTTATTTTTGGGCGAAAGGGGTGTTTACATGGCCGCGCAGGATTCAGTAGTGCAACGGGAATTGTTGACGGCGAACGGGGGATATATGGACCCGCCGCTGGTCAAACTCCAACTGGCGCAGGACATTCTCGACGTCTGTCGATCCATGTCTCTGTGGCCCATGACGTTCGGTCTTGCCTGTTGCGCCATCGAGATGATGGCAACCGGCATGGCCCGTTTCGACATGGCCCGCTTTGGAGCGGAAGTCTTCCGCCCCTCGCCGCGCCAGTCGGATGTCATGATTGTCGCGGGAACCGTCACCAAGAAGATGGCTCCCGCAGTGGTTCGGCTGTATGAGCAGATGCCCGGACCCAAGTGGGTCATTGCCATGGGCAATTGCGCCATTTCCGGCGGACCCTTCAAAATCAAGGATAATTATAACGTCATCGAGGGTGTGGATACGCTCATTCCCGTCGATGTGTACGTGCCGGGCTGTCCGCCCAGGCCGGAAGGACTGCTTGAAGGGTTCTTCCAGTTGCAGCGGCTCATCACCGGAAAGCGCTGGTGGCCTGTTGCCGCCGAAGTGGAGGGTTAGGTCCATGTTGCAAGCGCTTGAAGGTATTCAGACACAGTGTGTGGCTAGACAGGATAAGGGTGTTACCGGGCATGATTGGTCCGTGTTTCTTGCTCCGAATCAAATCGTCAAAGCGGCGCAGAAGCTGTATGAAGCTGAGTATTCCCTCGAAGATGTCCTGGCATTGGATTTTGAAGAGGGATTTTTGGTGCTCTACCATTTCAACCGATGGGATATTGATGAACGCGTTACGCTCAGGGTGCTTGTCGGAAAAGACAACCCCTCCGTGCCGTCCATCTCCGCAATATTCAGTGGGGCAGACTGGCATGAGCGGGAGACCCGTGATTTTCACGGAATCAACTTCAAGGACCATCCCAACCTGGTGCCGTTGCTTATGCCGGTCGAGGATGTGGATCTTCACCCGCTCGTGAAGACCGCCAAGGGTCGCCTGTCCATAAAGGACGTGCTGAGCCTTGGTGAGGTTATTTCCTGTAATGAGGAAATAGAAGCATTGTTTGCGGAAGCGGAGGCCGAGGAGGCCTCCGACGCGTAGGCCGGGGCAACCGGTCGGTCTTAAAACCGGACTGAGAGTTTATGTCGGCTTACCAGAATTTAGAACAAATGAAGGGTGATTTCTACACCCAGAAGTTCGAGGCCGGAAAGCAGGACGGGACCCTGATCATCAACATGGGGCCGCAGCATCCGTCAACGCACGGTGTGCTCCGAATTGTGATCGAGGTCGACGGCGAATATATCGTCCGCGCCGAACCCGTATTGGGCTACCTGCACCGCATGCATGAAAAAATGGGCGAAACCCAGACTTGGGGAGGATATATCCCCAACATGGGCCGCGTTGACTACGGTCACGCAATGGCCTGGAACTGGGCCTATGTTGGCGCGGTGGAAAAACTCATGGGCATTGAGGTGCCCGAGCGCGCGGAGTATCTGCGCGTTATCATGACCGAGTTTAACCGCCTTACTTCCCATCTGTTGTGGTGGGGGGCTTATATCCTTGATCTTGGGGCATTTACACCCATCATGTACGCGTTTGACGATCGAGAAATGCTGCTGGATATCCTGCAGAGGCCTTCTGCCTCCAGGCTGACCTACAGCAACTTCCGCGTCGGCGGCGTACAGATGGACTTTGACGACAAGTGTATCGAATTGATGAGGGCGTTCATTCCTCACTTCCGTGAGCGGTTGCCCATGTACAAGGATCTTGTCACGGATAATATCATCCTGCGTCGTCGCATCGAGGGCATCGGTGTCATTGATCAGGCTATGTGCCGTCGCTATGGCTGTACAGGGCCTGTTGTGCGCGGTGCGGGCGTTGCCTACGACGTGCGCAGGGCGGAGCCGTATTCGATCTATGATCGGTTCGACTTCGATATCCCGACGCAGGACAGCGCATGTGCCGGCGGACGCTATTTGGTCCGCGTGGCAGAGATGGAACAGTCCATGCGTATCATCGAGCAGGCACTCGACCAGTTGGACAGCGCAGAGGGTGGGCACATCATGGACAAGGCTCCCAAGCCCTCCATGAAGCCACCGGCGGGTGAGGCGTACTTCAACGTCGAGGGTGCTCGCGGCAAGATCGGCGTGTATGTTGTGTCCGACGGCTCCAAGGTCCCGTACCGCATCAAGTTGCGTGCACCGGGTTATTCCAATTTGCACGCGTTTGCCGAGGCCTCCACAGGCACTCTCCTGGCAGATGCCGTGTCCATTCTTGGCAGCCTGGACCTCATCATCCCGGAAATCGACAGGTAGGGTGGATTAATGAACGCATTCTTACAACATATTATACCCCTGATCATTGCCGCTATTGCGGCCATGATCTGGCTGGCCATTAATGCTTTGGTCTGGGTCTATTTCGAGCGTAAATTCGCGGGGCATATCCAGCGCAGGCCTGGACCGTTTGAAGTCGGTCCTCATGGCGTGTTGCAGCCCCTTATCGACGGTTTGAAATTGATGGGCAAGCAGCTTCTGACGCCGGACAATTCGGATGCCATCCTTTTTTGGTTCGCCCCGATTCTGTCCATGCTTCCGGTTATGCTGCTCTTCCTGCCCATTCCGTACGGCCCTGTGTTGACCGGCATGGAAGTCAACCTCGGCCTGCTCCTGATCCTGGCCTTCACCAGTTTCAACGGACTGGCCGTCATTCTGGCCGGCTGGGCCTCCAACAACAAATGGGGTGTGCTCGGCGCGGCTCGAGCCGTGTCGCAGACCGTTGCCTACGAGATTCCGCTGCTTCTGGTCGTCCTGGCTATTACCTTTATGACAGGTACGCTGAATCTGACGGAGATCACGGCGCAGCAGACCGGCCATATCGGTAACTGGTTCATCTGGAAACAGCCGTTGGCCTTCATCATCTTCATCATCGCCATGTTCGGCGAGACCAACCGCGCACCGTTTGACTTGGCAGAGGCCGAGTCCGAACTGACCGCCGGGTTCCATACCGAGTATTCGTCCATGGGATTTGGTCTCTTCTTCATGGCTGAATACGGGTACATGGTCGTCATGTGCTCGGTCTGTTCCGTTCTGTTCCTGGGTGGGTTCCACGGACCCATCCCGGGCATCAGCGGATGGTGGTGGATGCTCATCAAGACTTATGCCCTGCTGTCCCTGATGGTATGGGCTCGCTGGACTTTCCCCCGTGTGCGGTTCGACCAGCTTCTCAACATCAACTGGAAATGGTTGCTGCCGTTGGCCACATTCAATTTGCTGGCCACGGCATTCATCATGAAGCTGTAGGGGTGTCGTCATATGAATACATTCAGAAAACACGTCATACAGCCGCTTCTCGACTGCTGGTCCCTGCTCGTCGGACTCAAGGTTACGGGCAAGTACTTTTGCAAACCTCTGATCACGGTGCACTATCCGCGCCAGGTCATTGATAGCGAGAACCTGAATACGTACGGCGGGCATGTCGAACTCATCGGCAAGCCCAAGGATCCGGCCACGCCCAAATGCATCTCCTGCATGATGTGCGTGACCAATTGCCCGAGCAGGTGTTTGACGGTAGTCAAGCAGAAGGCTCCCAAGCCCACGCCCGAGCAGGAAGCGGCCTGGAAGGTGGCCGAGGAGGCTGGCGAGAAGGTCGACAAGCCCAAGGCACCGAAGAATCCGGCCAAGTTCATCTATGACTACACCTTGTGTAGTCTGTGCGGCACCTGCATTGATAACTGTCCGGCCAAGTCACTCAAGTTCTCAAATAATATGTATTGGGTGGCTACCAGCAGGAAGGAGATGAAAATTGATCTCCTCGCCCGCCTGAAGGGGCAGGCCGCGGAAGTATCCGCTCCGGCTCCCGCTCCCAAAACCGGGGCTGAGGCTCCGGCGGAGAAGGAGGCTTAATAATGGAAATCATGGCAAAAGTCGCGTTCTGCGTCTATACGCTCATCATATTGGGCGGGTCCATCGTCGCCGTGTCCAGCTCAAGCCTGGTTCGCGCTCTGGTAGGGTTGATTACAACCCTGGTGGGCGTGGCCGGGATGTACCTGTTGCTGGCCTCGCCGTTCATGGCCTTTATGCAATTGCTCATCTACGTGGGTGCCGTTTCGGTCCTCATCTTCTTCGCGGTCATGCTTACGCGGGCCGAGACGGGGGGTGACGAAGCGGGTAACGCACCCATGAAAACCTATGTCTTCGGCCTGGCGGCCACCATTGCTCCTGCAGCCATTCTTGGCTGGCTGGTTATGACCAAACCGGTCAATTCCATCGGGGTACCCGTCGAGGTTTCCATCAAGCAACTGGGCGAAGGGCTTCTGGGCTCGTACTTCCTGCCCTTTGAGTTGATCTCGGTCATCCTCATGGTCGCCATGTCCGGCGCAGTGCTGCTGACCTGGGAAAAGAGGGGGAAGAAGTAGATGACTGCCCTGACTATGTATCAAATTGTAGCGCTGATCCTGCTGTGTTCGGGCTTATTCGGCCTGACCCAGAGGAGAAGCCTCGTCGGCATGCTGATCTGTGTTGAGCTCATGCTCAATGGCGCGGGCCTGTCCATCGTGGCAGCATCGCAGCTCACGGATTACAGCGCGGTTCTCGGCCAGCTCGGCACCCTGTTTGTCATGGGGCTTGCCGCAGCCGAAGCAACTCTTGTGCTGGCGATAGTCGTCGTCGTTGCCAGGCGGTTCGGTTCCGCCCAAACCAGTGACATCACTACCTTGAAGGATTAGCTATGATGGATGGAGTTACCATAGTCTCTGCCCGGATACTGCTGCCGGTGGTGGTTACACTGATCGCACCGCTCTTTGTCTGGCTCTGTCGTAAAGATGAAAATAGGCGTGAGGCGATCAGCTTCATTGCCGCTGCCCTTGCGTTTGGAAGTATGGTTTCCATGGCCCCTGCCGTCTTGCGCGGCGAGGTCTGGTACTACCATGTAACGACCATTCTGCCCGGAATATCAATCGCGTTTGCCGCCGATGGTCTGTCCATGATCTTCGGCCTTATAGCACCGCTTCTCTGGTTCTTCGTGACCAGTTATAACATCGGCTACATGCGTGGGCTCAATGAGCACGCGCAGACCAGATACTACGTCTGTTTTGCGGTCGCTATCTTTGGTGCCGTCGGCGTGGCCCTGGCCGCCAACGTGTTCACGCTCTATCTCTTCTACGAGATCATCACCGTGTTCACGTATCCGTTGGTTTATCACCATGAGGATGCTGATGCCAAATCCGGTGCACGCAAGTACATTGTCTACTTGATGGGTACGTCCAAGCTTTTCCTCCTGCCTGCCATGGTCTTGACCTATGTGCTGGTTGGCAACTTGGACTTCCATCTGGCCGACATCGTTAATGGTATGTTCTCTCCGCAGGTTGTGGCTGAACATCCCAGGCTGGTCGCGCTGACCTACTGGCTGTTCATCCTCGGCATCGGCAAGGCGGCACTCATGCCGTTCCACAACTGGTTGCCCTCGGCCATGGTCGCGCCCACTCCGGTCTCGGCTTTGCTGCACGCGGTGGCCGTTGTCAAGGCCGGTGTCTTTTGCGTTTGCCGCATCGTGCTGTCGGCCTTCGGAACCAAGACTGCGGGTTTCCTGACCCTGAGTCAGATCTACGTCGGTTCGCCCGGTACGTTCCTGGGTGACACCAGTCTCGGCATAGGAACAGCGTACATCGCGGCCTTCACCCTGGTGGTGGCCTCGCTTATCGCTCTTACCAAGGATGACATCAAGGCGCGGCTGGCCTATTCCACGGTCGCCCAGCTTTCCTACGTCGTCATCGGCGTGACCATGCTGGTCGACACGGCGGTGCAGGGCGGCGTCATGCATATTGCCCACCACGCCTTCTCCAAGATCACACTCTTTATGGCTGCCGGCGCCATCTTTGTCGCCACGGGCCTAAAAAAGATCAGTCTCATGGATGGCCTTGGACGTCGGATGCCGTGGACTTTCGCGGCTTTTGGTATTGCGTCACTGTCCATGATCGGCATGCCACCGGTCTGCGGCTTTGTCTCCAAATGGTATCTGGTCAACGGCACGCTCGATTCCGGACATGTCTGGCTTCTGGTAGCGCTTCTGGTCTCCACGGCGCTCAATGCAGGCTACTTCGTGCCCATCACGTATCGTGCCTTCTTCAAGAAACCGAAATATGAGGCCAATATCGGTCAGTACAACGAGGCATCCATGACCATGGTCGTGCCGCTGTGTTTCACGGCAGCTGTCTCCGTGTTCTTGGGTCTGTATCCGCAGACTTTCCTGAACTTCGTCAAAATCTTGGGCAAGTTCTAGGGGGAATCATATGAGTCAAAATGCATTAGGCGATCTCCTTGCCAAATGGAGAGACAACGCGAAGACCTGGAGAACCATCTTTTTTGCCGTACTTGCGGTGTTGGTACTCCTCAACGTCTTCATTCATTCGCATCACGGCCACTTCTGGCATCTCGACGAAAATCCCGGGTTCTTTGCCATCTTTGGACTCGTGGTCGGGCTTGCCATGGTAATAATCATGAAAAAAATAGTTCAGCCGTTTATCAAACGCGAGGAGGACTACTATGGAGATTAATTTCATCCATCCCTCCATGGCGTTTCTGGCCTTGGCGGCAGTGGTTCCGCTGGTCCCCAAGGAAATCTGGCTGAACAAGGCCTTTCGGGGTGCTCTTGCCCTGATTGCGCCGCTTCTTGCCCTCTACGGCATTTTTACCGTTGATCCGGGCATGTACGGGACACTGCATTACCTTGACCAGGCACTTGTTTTGGGCAGGGTGGACAAGCTGTCCATCGTCTTTGGTCAGGTCTTCGCGGTTATCGCGACCATCGGTGCCATTTACGGCATGCACGTGGAGGACAAGGGACACTATGTGTGTGGTGCCCTTTACGTGGCGGGTGGTTTTGGTTGCGTGTTTGCCGGAGATCTGCTGACGGTCTTCCTGTTCTGGGAACTCATGAGCATCGGCTCCACGTTCCTGATCTGGCAGGCTCGCACCGAAGAGTCGGTGGGCGCGGGCTTCCGTTACTTCGTGTACCATACGGTTGGCGGACTTTTCCTGCTGGCCGGTCTGTTGCTCAAATACAAGGCCACCGGTTCCTTCGCCTTCGAAGGCGTCGATCCGGCTGCGGCCCAATACTATGATTGGTTGATCCTGGTCGGGTTCTGCGTCAATGCCGCTGTCGTGCCGCTGCACGCCTGGTTGCCTGATGCTTACCCCCGCGCATCCGTGGCCGGTGCGGTGTACATGTGCGCTTTCACCACCAAGACCGCAGTTTATGTGCTGGCTCGGGGATTTGCCGGATGGGAAGTCCTGGCCGTGGCCGGTACCTGCATGGCGGTATTTGGTGTGCTCTACGCGTGCATTGAAAACAACGCCCGGCGCATTCTGTCCTACCACATCGTATCTCAGGTGGGATACATGGTGGCGGGCATCGGCATCGGAACGGCCATGACGCTCAACGGCGCAGTGGCCCATGCCTACGCCCATATCCTCTATAAGGGGCTGCTCTTCATGGGTGCCGGTGCCATCCTGTACTCGGTGGGCACTGCCAAGCTCGACAAGTTGGGTGGTTTGGCGACCAAGCTGCCTTGGGTGATGGTCTGGTACATGGTGGCGGCCCTGTCGATCTCCGGCATGCCGTTGTTCAACGGTTTTATCTCCAAGACCATGACCATTGCGGGAGCGGCTGAAGCTCACCGCACGATCCTGGCTCTCGGTATGGAAATCGCGGCCGTAGGTACGTTCATCTCGGTCGGTATCAAGCTCCCGTACTTCGCGTTCTGGGGCGGAAAGAAGGAATACACGGGTGAGATCAAGCCTCTGCCTGTGAATATGTATATCGGAATGGGCATCTGTGGCATTCTCTGCATCGCTCAGGGTGTTTATCCTGACATGCTGTACCGCTACCTGCCTTTCGAAGCTGAACATATCTTCCATCCCTGGACTGCGGACAAGGTCCTCAATTCCGGGTTGCTGCTCAGCTTCTCCGGTTTGGCCTTTTACCTGACCCGCAAGGTCATCACGCCGCATGCCTTCCTTAACCTGGACTTCGATTGGTTCTACCGGCTTATCGGCCGTGTTACCATGCGTGCCCTGTGTTGGCCGATCTCCAAGGTCGACGACGTCTGGACCGAAGTCTACCGGACCGGCGGGTTGCGTTCTCTGCTCGCCATGGGCGCAGGTACCAGCGTGTTCGACAAGAAGGGTATTGATACAGTGGTGGACGGAAGTGCTTACACCGTCAGGTATATCGGCAGGGTGGGGGCCATGGCCCAGACCGCTCGCTTGCAGGATTACCTGGCGTTTGCGGCCGTTCTTAGTTTGGGCATCTACGCCCTGGTATGGTACTTCGGCTAAGCCGGACAATCTAAGGAGAGCAAGTTTTGGACTTCGGATATCCGGTACTCACACTGTTGATCGTGTTCCCGCTCGTCGCGGGTTGCGGTCTGTTCTTCCTGCGGTCGCCACAGGTGGTTAGGATGTTCACCTTCGCGGTGTCCATCATTGAGCTGCTGCTGGCCGTGCCGCTCTTTGGCTATACGCCCAACGCCGAATTCCAGTTCGTCGAGAAAATCGACTGGGTCCACCAATGGGGACTCCAGTATTATCTCGGCGTGGACGGCATAAGCATACTTATGATCTGGTTGACAATTGCGGTGTTGCCGCTTTGTGTCATGTGTTCCTGGACGTATATCGGCAAGCGGGTGAAAGAATTTCACTTCTGTTTGCTGTTTATGACCTCTGCGGTGCTCGGCGTGTTTTGCGCCTTGGACCTGGTCCTGTTCTACGTGTTCTGGGAGGCCATGCTGATCCCCATGTACCTGCTTATTGCGGTCTGGGGCGGTGATGACCGAAGGTATGCGTCGCTCAAGTTCTTCCTGTACACGCTGGCTGGTTCGACTCTGCTCCTGGCGGCCATCGTGGCATTCAGGATTACGGGCGGCACCTTCGCCATTCCTGATCTCATGCAGATGAACTTCAGCTTCCGCTTCCAATTCTGGGCATTTCTGGCCATGGCTTTGGCCTTTGCCATCAAGGTGCCCATGTTCCCGTTCCACACCTGGCTGCCCGCAGCGCACGTGCAGGCACCCTCGGCCGGTTCCGTCATTCTGGCGGCCGTGCTGCTGAAGATGGGGACTTACGGGTTCTTGCGCTTCTGTCTGCCTTTGACTCCGGCGGCCAGCGAGTACTTTGCCCCGATGATGATCGGGATATCCATTGTGTCCATCCTGTATGGTGGAGCCATCGCCTTGGGACAGTCAGACATCAAAAAATTGGTGGCTTACTCCTCGGTGGGGCACATGGGATTTGTCACGTTGGGTATCTTCCTCTTCAACCAGCGTGGCGTTGAAGGTGCGCTCTTCCAGATGCTCAACCACGGCATCGTCACTGGCGCGCTCTTCATGTTGATTGGCACGGTCTACGAGCGGAGCCACTCCCGCGAGATCTCGGATAACATGGGCTTGGGCAAATATCTGCCCGCCTTTATGTTCTTCTGGGGTTTCATGGCATTGGCCTCCCTCGGTTTCCCCGGTACCAACGGGTTTGTGGGTGAAATCCTGGTCTTCGTGGGAGCTTTCCAGAAGTCCCTCGTCCTGGGTCTGCTCATCGTGCCCGGCGCTCTGTTGGGTGCTGCCTACATGTTCCGCGTGTCGTTGAAGATGGCCTGGGGCCAGCCTTCCACTGCCAAGACATGGAAGGACTTGAATGCCCGCGAATGGGTGTACCTGACCATCCCGGCAGTCTTTGTGCTCTGGATTGGTTTGGCACCTGCGCCATTCTTCAACATCATTGACCCGTCCATCAAGAATCTGCTGGGTGATTTCGAAAAGCGCAAGGTCGCGCATATCGAAGCCGAACTGCCGATGCAAACCGCCGCCAACGACATCCTGCATGTCCTTGCGGTCAAGCAATAGGGGGCTGGAGACGTGAACTTCAATCTCTCTCTCATTGTCCCGGAACTCTACTACCTTTGTCTTGTTGTCGTTCTGATGATTCAGAGCTGCGGCGACCGGGAGTGGAAGCTTTTGGTCGAGAAATGGATACCCTTCGGGGCCGGACTCGGCTTCTTTGTCACCATTGCCGGATTTAACCTGCACGGATTAATGTTCTGGGATGTCTACAAAGTGGACATGATTTCCCAGTTTTTCAAGATAGCCATTGCCTTCGGCTTCTTTGTGACGGCCATCAACGCATCGCGTCAGCCCACTCTTGGAGAGGGCAAGCGGTCCGATTACTACATGATGCTCGGGTTCTCCACCCTGGGTCTGATGATGCTTGCTTCCTGCGTGGAACTTGTCACCATTTACCTGGCCCTGGAACTGGCATCCTATTCCATGTACGCGATCATTCCGTTGCGTGCCAAGAGCAAGGGCGCGGCTGAGGCCGGTATCAAGTACATCCTGTTCGGTGCGGTGGCTACGGCTCTGGCCCTGTACGGCTTGTCCTACATCATGGCCAGCCAGCACACTACCTACATCACCGAACTCGCCACCAAGAACTGGCATTTTGCCGACAATCCCATGGCGGTTGCCGGTCTGTGTCTCTTCCTTGGCGGCATGTTCTTCAAGCTGGCACTCTTCCCGTTCCACTTCTGGTGCCCGGACGTCTATCAGGGCGCGAGCAACGAGACCGCTGCTTTTGTGGCGACGCTTCCCAAGATGGGAGCCATCGTTATTCTGGTCCGGCTGGCTACCTTCCTCAAGCCCGGCTTGGAAATCACCACGCTGCTGGCTGTGCTTGGTGCCTGCTCCATGACCTTCGGCAACCTTTCGGCTCTCGCCCAGAAGGATATCAAGCGGATGCTCGGATTCTCTTCCGTGGCACATGCGGGGTATATCATGGTCGGCCTGGTTAGCGGCACTGCCCAAGGGCTTGCTGCTGCGGCGTTTTACGCCTTGGCCTATCTGATCATGAACCTCTTGGTCTTCTGGATTGTCAGTCGAGTGGCTGTGGACGGCCGCAATCTCCAACTCAGTGATCTGAACGGTCTGTATAAGAGAGCTCCGGTGTTGGCCTTTTCGTTGGCCGCCGGTGCCTTCGCCCTTGTCGGCCTGCCGCCGACCATGGGCTTCATGGGCAAGTTCTTCCTGATCACGTCGGCTTGGGATCATGGGTACAATTGGTTGGTCATCACTTTGGTGTTGAACTCTGCCATTGCCATCTACTACTATCTGAGCCTGTTCCGTCATGCCTTTACCGAGGACAAGACGCCTGAACTCACTCCGGCTCCGGATACCAGTTGGTATGCGTCGGTCGGCGCGGGCATGCTCGCTGCCGCCGTGTTGATCATTGGTATCATTCCGGCTCCGCTGTTCAACTTCGCGATTGCGGCGGGTAATTCCCTTATGGGAATTGCCACTACCGGCGGTCACTAGGCTGACAGACAGAACCAATAAATAAAGGGTGGAAGCTGGCGCTTCCGCCCTTTTCTTATGCGGCACCATGTCAAGAACTTCCTTTTCTCTTCATTCCTTCTGTAATTAGGTAACCGTCCAGACGACTGCTTCTTACGTTCCCCCGCATTTGTGTGATGATGCGTCTCCCAACCAAGGAGGACATCATGGGAAAACACCAAGGGCCTACGTTTTGGGCTGAGCAGATTCGGCGATGCAGAGAGAGTGGGAAAAGCCAGAAAACGTTCTGTCAGGACACCGGTCTTGCCCGCAGCACCTTCGAGTACTGGAAACGGAAGCTGCAGAAGACGGCTGGCAGCAGCCATATTGTCGCTGTACCCGTTGAAAAGATGGTTCGCGCATCACCTCCCTTGCGCCTGCATGTGCGCGGGGGCTACCTTCTGGAAGTCGAGCCGGGATTTTGCCAGCAGACGCTGCGCGAGATCCTTGAGGTGGTGAACGACTGATGCTCCCTCTGGATTCCAGCGTCAGGGTGTTCATGGTGCTCGGCCACACCGACATGCGCAAGGCGATCAACGGTTTCTCCGTCATGGTGGCCGACCATCTCGACCTTAATGTCTTCACGGGCAATCTCTTCGTTGTGAATCGGCGTGCAAATATGACCCACCTGAGCCGGTAATCGGCGTCGAAATTTGACCCACCCCGGCAAGCCCCTCAAGGTCACGAGAAAATCGTGACGGGAGGGCCAGCGAGGAGATGCTGACGGTGGAAACAATTCGAAAGATTAAGGTGGCCCATGACCGGCATGAGACGCCGATCAGGCAGATATCCAAGAATTTAAACATGAGCCGGAATACGGTCCGCAAGGTGTTGCGCTCGGAGGAGACGCGCTTCGAGTACAAACGAGCGATCCAGCCCATGCCCAAACTTGGTGAATTCACGACCTGGCTGGAAAGCGAGTTGGAGCGGGATGTCGGGCTTCCACGCAAACATCGACGCACGATCAAGGTCTTGTTTGAGCAGCTTCAGGGGCAAGGTTACGAGGGAGGCTATGATGCTGTCCGGCGTCATGTCTCCCGCTGGCGCGAAGCCGAAGGGCACAGGGTGTCGCAAGCCTTTGTCCCGCTGACTTTCGCCTCTGGAGAGGCCTACCAGTTCGACTGGAGCCACGAGCAACTCGAAATTGACGGCATGCCAATGACGGTCAAGACCGCGCACATGCGATTGTGCCATAGCCGGATGGTCTTCTGCTTCGGTTACCCTCGGGAGACCCAGGAGATGGTATTCGACGCCCATCAGCGCGGCTTTGCCTTTTTCGGCGGATCTTGTGGCCGAGGTATTTACGACAACATGAAGACCGCAGTGAACAAAGTTCTACGCGGCAAGCAACGCGAACTCAATTCCCGCTTCGAGCAGATGTGCACTCATTACCTGGTGGACCCCACGCTGTGTACGCCTGCTGCTGGCTGGGAAAAAGGGCAGGTGGAAAATCAAGTCCATCTGGTACGTACTCGTTTTTTATCCGGCAGATGGCGTTTCGGGAGCCTTGAGGAGTACAACGCCTGGCTGCTGGAGCGAGCTATTGGTTGGGCCAAGACTCAGGCTCATCCGGAGATTACGGACAAGACGATCTGGGAGGTTTTCCTGCAGGAGCGTGAAAACCTAATCAAGCCCGCAGCCCATTTCGATGGCTACCGTATTCAGGAATGCCGGGTTTCCTCCACATGTCTGGTGCGGTTTGATCACAACCGGTACAGCGTACCCTGCGAGGCGGCTGGACAGGCGGCGCAGATCAAGGCGTACGCCGACCACATCTCGGTGATTCGCGATGGCCGGGTGCTGGCCGTACATGCCCGCCGATTCGGCAGAGAAAAGACTGTCTATGACCCGTGGCACTACGTGCCTGTCCTGGAGCGTAAGCCCGGAGCGCTCCGCAACGGCGCTCCCTTCCAGGACTGGAGGCTTCCTGCGCCGATGGAGCAAATCCGTCTGTCCCTGCGGCGGCATAAGGACTGGGACCGACAGTTTGCGGGTATCCTGACAGCGGTGCCCAGCCATGGACTCCAGGCAGTAACCGACGCCTGCCAGGCGGCCCTGGACCAGAACACGGTGAGTCGGGACGTGGTCCTTAACATCTTGAACCGCTCCCGTGATCAAAGGCCAACCCAAGAGGTTTGCGTCCCCGATCACCTCAGGATCAAATGCGAGCCTGTGGCCGACTGCGGACGTTATGACCAGCTATTGGAGGCGAGCCATGCTTCGCAATGACATCTTGGCTTTGCTCAAAGAGCTCAAGCTGCATGGCCTGCGCGGAGCTTACGACGAGATGCTTGAGCACGGTCGTCGATCCGGGGCCACTCTGGAACGGTTTCTGTTAGATCTGCTCAAGGCGGAACAGGCCGAGCGCCGCGTACGCAGCATCCGATACCGCCTGGGGATCGCCAGATTTCCCGTGAGCAAAGATCTGGACGGTTTCGACTTCCAGGACTCGCACGTCGGTGAGGCCAGGATCAGGGATCTATACCAGGGCGGCTTCATGGAGAGCTGGATCAATGTGGTCTTTGTAGGCGGCACGGGCACCGGAAAAACGCATTTAAGCATCGCCATCGGCTCCAATGCCGTGCGCAACGGCGCCCGAGTGCGCTTTTTCAATCTGGTGGACCTCGTCAACCAGCTCGAGCAGGAAAAGGCGGACGGCAAGGCCGGACGGCTGGCCGAGACTTTGGCGCGCTTCGACTTGGTCATCCTGGACGAACTCGGCTACCTGCCGTTTTCCAGGTCAGGAGGCCAGCTGCTCTTTCACCTGCTCTCAAAGCTCTACGAAAGGACCTCGGTGCTGATCACCACGAACCTGAGCTTCGGGGAGTGGTCACAGGTCTTTGGAGACGCCAAGATGACCACGGCCCTGTTGGACCGCGTCACACATCACTGCGAGATCATCGAAACAGGCAATGAAAGCTGGAGGCTGAAACAAGGCAGGGGACAGCACCAAGGGCAGGACGCATAAGCGTCGGCGGCAGGGTCGGGAATTCCGGTCGCCCTCCGGGCTCCCTCCATTCCCGACCCTGCCGCCGCCCCCGGAAAAGCCTCCCCCCAACACCCGAAAATCACGTTCGGGGTGGGTCAAATTTCGACGCCGATGATGGGTCAACTTTCAACGCCGATTGACACCGATGATTTGTAGAAATGATCGGAGAAGAAGTTTTGTCATGGTTAATCCGTGGCGTAGACGGCTTCATACCGGGTTTTGAGTTCGGCGAACGTGCCCTGTTCGATGGCTGCGCGAATTTGTTTCATCAGGTCGAGATAGAAGTAGAGATTGTGGTAGGTGTTGAGCCGGTACGAAAGAAGCTCCTTTGCCTGGTATAGATGGCGCAGGTATGCCTTGGTGAAATTGCGGCAGGTGTAGCAGTTGCAGTTGGGGTCAAGCGGGCTGTCGTCCTCGGCGAACTCGGCCCGTTTGATGTTGATCTTCCCCTGTGAGGTGAACAGGGTTCCATTGCGGGCATTGCGCGAGGGCAACACGCAGTCGAACATGTCCACTCCGGCCGAGACGCCTTCCAAAAGATCGAGCGGCGTGCCCACCCCCATGAGGTAGCGGGGTTTGTTCTCCGGCAATTTTGGAGCGATATGGTGTAGGATGTCATACATCTCTGGAATGGATTCCCCAACGGACAGGCCGCCTATGGCAAAGCCTTCAAAATCGATCTCCCGGAGCTGCTCCAGGCTTTTTTCGCGTAAATCCTTGAAAAAACCGCCCTGAACGATGCCGAACATGATCTGGTCGCCCGAGCCTTTTGGGTAGTGCTCTCGGCAGCGTCTGGCCCAACGGGTGGTCATTTCGAGCGACTTGTTAGTGTAATCCTTATTTTCGCCATAGCCAACGCATTCGTCCAGCACCATCATGATGTCCGAGCCGAGGTTCTTTTGAATGTCGATGGCCTTTTCCGGGGAAAAGAAGTGCTTGGACCCATCGAGATAAGAACGAAATTCCACGCCTTCCTCGGAGAGCTTGCGGATTTCCTGTAGGCTGAACACCTGGAATCCGCCGCTGTCGGTCAGGATGGGACGATTCCAGTTGGAGAATTTGTGTAATCCTCCGCGTCTGGCCACTAGGTCGTCGCCGGGGCGCAGGTAGAGGTGGTAGGTGTTGCCCAGGATGATCTGGGCGTCCATCTCCTCAAGGTCGAGCGGGGTGAGACTTTTGACCGTGCCCTGGGTTCCAACGGGCATGAAAATGGGAGTCTGAATATCGCCGTGGGCCGTGGTCAGGGTGGCGCGTCTGGCCTCGCCGTCGGTGGTGTGCACCGTGAAATCGCCGGGGTTGCTCATGGTGTTATTTTACTTCCTTTTTTGGGCAGATGTCGTTGAGTTCGCAGCGTTCGCATTTGGGTTTGCGTGCGGGGCACACTTCGCGACCGAAAAAGACGAGATAGTGATTGATGTCCCCCCATTGGTCGCGGGGAAACAGGGGCATGATATCTTTTTCAACCTGGATGGGATTGGTTTTGTCAGTCAGTCCCAAGCGAAAGGCGAGTCTTTTTACGTGGGTGTCCACGGCAATGCCTTCGTTGACGCCGAAGGCGTTGGCAAGCACGATACTGGCGGTCTTGCGGGCCACGCCACCCAGAGTGATGAGTTCGGCCATGGTCTGCGGGACTTCACTGTCGTACTCGGCCATGATGCGGGTGGCGGCTGCCTTGATGTTCTTGGCCTTGTTACGAAAGAAGCCAGTGGAGTGGACCACGTCCTCTACTTCGGCGACGTCCGCTTCGGCCGCGTCCTGGATTGTGGGCCAGCGTTTGAAGAATTCCGGGGTGACCTTGTTGACCCGTTCGTCCGTGCATTGGGCGGATAAGGCGGTGGCCACCAATAGCTCCCAAGGGGTCGCCCAGTGCAAGGCTGGCTTGGGCGAGGGGTATCGTTTTGCCAGACGGTTGAGTATCTCGGTGGCGCGTTCTTTTTTGTTCATATTGTCTCCAACAAAGGTGTGGTTGTCTGGTTAGCACCTGTCCTCTGCGGCCTCAAGTTGGAATTGTGACGGAATATTCTTGCGTATGAAACAAAAACATGTAGAATTTCTGCATGATCGGAATGGAATTACTCGTCGGAAAGGTCTGAAATAAAAAAAATGTTGATGTTGGTGTGTGTCTTATACGCAATTTTGATGGCGGCCGGATTGGCCGTATCCGCCATGGAGAGTACGGAAGCACCCCCGGATAGTTTTGGCGTCCCGGGAATAGCCATGGAGAAATGAATGTCTGAATCCTTTGTCTACATGACGTGTAAAAACAAGGTTGAGGCTGAAAACATCGGTATGGTGCTCGTGGAGCGTCGATTGGCTGCGTGCGTGAATATTCTGGACGGCATGCAGTCTATTTATTGGTGGAAAGGTAAGATCGAACAAGGCGAAGAAGCCGTTCTCATAGCCAAGACCCGCTCCGGATTGGTGGCGGAGTTGACCGAGGCGGTCAAGGCCATGCACGAATATGAGGTGCCTTCCGTGGTTGTCCTGGAAATCATTGGCGGCAATCCGGACTTTCTCAGTTGGATTCGAAAAGAGACACGGCAGGTGGAATGAAAATATTGGGAGAGAGGAGCCATTGACGTTGGCGGGACAAGGCTTTACGTTCACGGCCAAGAAAACGCCATCTTCAGGAGGAAGCATGCAGATTTATATTTCCGGCTCTCTTGCCTTTGACCGCATCATGACCTTTCCCGACAAATTCGCCAATCATATTCTCCCCGACAAGATTCATATTTTGAACGTCTGTTTTCTTGTTGACGGCTTGGACGAGCGGTTCGGCGGCACGGGCGGCAACATCGCTTACAATCTGGCCCTGCTGGGTGAAAAGCCGATCCTTCTCAGCCAAGTGGGCAAGGATTTTTCTTCCTACGATACCTGGCTTCAGAAGCATGGCATTGCCGTGGAAGGCATCCGCACCGTGGATCAGGAATTCACCGCCGGAGCCTACATCACCACCGACAAGTCGGATAATCAGATTACCGGTTTCAATCCCGGTGCCATGAAATATCCCAGTCAGTACGACATGACCACCATCGACCCTTCCGAGGGGCTGGGCATTATCTCTCCCGGCAATCTTTCCGACATGATGGATCATCCCAGATACTACCGGGAAAACGGCATTCCGTACATTTTTGATCCGGGCCAGCAGATTCCCGCGTTTTCCGGCGAACAGTTGCTTGAGGCCTTTGACGGTGCAGAAATCTTCATTACCAATGACTACGAACTGGAAATGACCATGAACGCCACGGGTATGTCCAAAGACGACATCCTGGATCGCGTGGCCTACCTCATCACCACCTTGGCCGACCAGGGATCCGTGGTCAATTGCAAGGGCGAAGAGACGAAAATCCCCGCCGTACCTGTGAGCGTTGTGGCCGATCCTACCGGTGCCGGAGATGCGTACCGTTCCGGCCTGCTCAAGGGGTTGGCCATGGGCAAGACTGTGGTGGAAGCCGCCAAGCTCGGCTCTACCTGCGCGGCCTATGCGGTCGAATGCAAGGGTACTCAGGAACATTCCTTTACCCTGGAGGAATTCACCAAACGGTTTGAGGCGAGTTTCGGGCTCATGGACTAAAGGGTCTGCGTCCCGCCTCGACAAGGAGGCGTTGTGATCAAACTCAAGATCGAGAATATCGAGGGCTATCTCAAACGGACCTTTGGTGAGGACGCTCGCCTGATCGGTGCGGGAGACATCGGAAACCTTGATGAGCAGGGGATGAAGGGCTTCGGCTACGGCAAGCCTCTTCTCATCGTTTTCGAGGTTGGGGGCCAGCGACGCGAAGCCGTGCTCTCCATCATGAAGGGGGACAAGTACGGTCATCAGTTCTATTGGGACCGAGCCGCAATCCTCATGTTCGAGTATGAGACCTCGGCCCGGATGGAGAAGCACGTAAGGCCTTTGGGATTGGGTTACGTCAACGGCAGAGACGCATTGGTGCCGGTGGAGGAACCCAAGGAATTTTTCATTCTCAACGAGAAACTTCAGGGACACGACTATTTCCTGAATCTTGAGCGTATCCGGAGCGGGGATTTTCGGGAAAGTGATGTGGAAACGGCTCGGGAATTCGCCCGTTGGCTGGGGCGCGTTCACAGCGTAAAATGCGATGACGTCCATCTCTATTTCCGTCGTATTCGCAACCTGATTGGCTCCAGTGAATGCATTCTCGGCCTGGTGGACGAAGCTTTTCCTCATCCTTATGCCGCCTTTGATGATGCGCGGTTCATTGCCTTGGAAAAACGACTTATTGACTGGCGTTGGAAATTAAAGCGTTATGCGCATCGCCTGAGCGCGGTGCATGGGGATTTTCACCCCTGGAATGTGCTGATTACGGATGATGGAGCTTTTTCGGTTCTGGATCGCAGTCGGGGCGAGTGGGGCGAGCCGGGTGGCGATCTTGCCACCATGGCCATCAATTACCTGCTGTGGAGCCTGTACGAGCATGATCGGTTGAGTGGCCCGTATGAAATCATGTACCGGGCCTATTTTGAAGAATATTTGCGCCAGACCGGCGACATGGAAGTCCTGGAAGTCATGGCACCGTTTTTTGTTTTTCGCGGATTGGTGATTGCCTCGCCGGAGTGGTATCCCGATCATCCCGAAACGGTGCGTCAGGGGTTGTTCAACCTGTTGGTCAACGTGTTGGAAGAAGACCGGTTCGATTGGGAAAACATCAATAAATACATGGAGTGATCCCTGTGTCCAACGAAGGCGACGGATGGGCTGTATGGTTTGTGGGGGTGCCCGGCAGTGGCAAGTCGGCTCTCGCCAAAGGCGTGCTTGCTCATCTTGAAGCCCGGGGCCATGCCATCGTTTGTATGCAGATGGACAAGCTGCGCAAAAAATACGTTCCCGATCCAAAGTATACGTCCGAGGAGCGGGAAAGAGCCTATGCGGCCTTTGTGGAGGAGGCTGTCGCGCACGTGCAGCAAGGCAAGGGCGTGCTTATGGACGGAGCGGCTTACAAGATCGCCATGCGGACCTATGCCAGGCAACGCATTCCCCGTTTTGCTGAAGTCTTCGTCCAATGCGATTTGGAGGAAGCCATGCGGCGGGAGGCGGGCAGGCCCGAGGGGCTTGTCATGGCAGCTCTCTACGACAAGGCGATCAGGCGGCAACGTACGGGCGAACAGTTCGAGGGACTGGGTGAAGTCATCGGCGTGGACGTGGAATTCGAGGTCGATCCGGACGCTGAATTCATCATCGACAACACGTTGTTGCCCAAAGAGGAAACCTTGAGAAAGGTTCTGCACTTTCTGGACACCTGGTTGCACAGAGATTAATTCATTTTACAGGTCGGACTAACGCTGAACTTCAACTCTAATTGGTCAGAAAATTCTGGAAAAAATTTACATGAAATTTCATATTACCACCTTTGGGTGTCAGATGAACGTGCACGATTCCCAGTGGTTGACTCGTGCTCTGGAAAGTCGTGGATGGCAGGCTGTCGATGAGGATGAAGCCCAGGTCTATGTGGTCAACACCTGCAGCGTTCGGGACAAACCGGAACAGAAGGTTTACAGCGAACTTGGGCGTATTGCGGCCCATTTGGAGCGGGATGAAAATGTTTTCGCTGCCGTGGGCGGGTGCGTGGCTCAGCAGGTGGGGCGTGGCTTTTTCGAGCGGTTTCCCTATGTCAAATTGGTCTTCGGTTCCGACGGCATAGCGGATGCCCCCAACGCGCTGGAACGGATTGCCAGGGGGAGCGACGAGCGGATTGCCCTGCTCGATTTCATTTCCGTCTACGAGGAACGGGAGAAGCCTGAAGAGCGGACAGTATCCATTTCCGGCACTCGGCAGGCGTTTGTCAACATCATGCAGGGGTGTGATAACTTTTGTGCCTACTGCATTGTGCCGTACACCCGCGGTCGGCAGAAATCCCGTCATCCCGATGCCGTGTTCGAGGAATGTCGTGCCTTGGTTGAATCCGGGGTACGCGAAATCACGCTTTTGGGGCAGAACGTCAATAGTTTCGGCCAGGACAAGGGGGGTGTGGGCATCAGTTTTGCCGACTTGCTGTATCGCGTCGCTGCCATTGACGGGCTGGATCGTCTGCGGTTCACCACTTCCCATCCCAAGGATATTGCTCCGGAAGTCATCGCGGCGTTCGGGGAGTTGGACAATATTTGTCCTTCGCTCCATTTGCCGCTGCAATGCGGTTCCGATGCCGTGCTCAAGGCCATGCGTCGCAAGTATACCCGGCAGCGCTATTTGGAGATTGTCGATGGCCTGAAGGCGGCCCGGCCTGATATCGTGCTTACCACTGATCTGATCGTTGGATTTCCGGGTGAGACCGAAGCGGATTTTTTGGACACCCTGGAGATGATGGAGCGTGTCGGCTATGAATCGAGTTTTTCCTTCAAGTATTCCGACAGGCCCGGAGTGGCATCGGTCAACATGGAGCCCAAGGTGGATCCGGTCGAGGCTTCGGATAGGCTGACACGCTTGCAGACTCTGCAAAATAGTATTACTAGAAAATATCTAAAAAATGTGGAGGGAGTGCAGAGCGAGGCTTTTATCGAAGGATTGAGCCGTAAGCAAAGCGGGGAAATGTTGTGGTGGAAGGGACGGGATCTGGCTGGTCGCATTGTCAATGTGGCCATGCCGCAAACCGAAGGTCTTGAAGGCATGATAGTTCCGGTCAGGATTGTTGAGGCCAAGAATCACTCGCTGATTGGCGAAAGGAACGGCACGCCGTGGTAAAAATGGAGATATTCGGCCTGGCACTGGACGAGAACAACAAATCGCCCATCCTCATCCTCAAGGGCGAGGAGCAGGGCCGTGTCCTTCCCATTTGGATCGGGGCCATGGAGGCCATGGCTATTTCCATGGCGCTCAATCAGATTCCCTTTCCGCGCCCCATGACCCATGATTTGTTGCTCAATACGATTGGCGAGTTGGGCGGTTCCGTGATGCGCATCGAGGTCACGGATATTGAGGAAGGCACGTTCTTTGCCGAGATTATCGTATCCACGGAAGTCGGTACCCGGCACATCGACAGCCGTCCCTCCGATGCCATCGCTCTGGCAGTTCGGGCTGAATGCCCAATTCTTGTCGGGGAAGAAGTCCTCAAGACAGCAGGAGTGCCATTTCATGAAGACAATGATTCCGTCATCAAGACCGAGGATTCCGACAAGTGGATTGAAGAGTTGAACAAGCTTTCCGAAGACGACACCAAATACAAAATGTAGGCCCAATCATGATCGATCTGCACACCCATACAACCTTCAGTGACGGCGAACTCATTCCTGCGGAATTGGTCCGCCGGGCCGAAGTGATCGGCTACAAGGCCCTCTGCATGACCGATCATGCAGACGAGGCCACGCTGTATCATGCTCTGGAAAACGTTTTGCGCTTCGTGCGAAAGCACGGCCATTTCTATTCCATCAATGTGCTGGCCGGAGTGGAACTCACCCACATCGTGCCGTCGCTTATCGGCGATATGGTTAGCGAGGCGCGTAAGGCCGGGGCGCAGATTGTGGTAATGCATGGCGAGACGCCGGTGGAACCGGTGGCAATCGGCACCAATCTGGCCGCCATTGAAGCTGGGGTCGATATCCTGGCACATCCCGGTCTGATTACCGATGAAGAAACCGCTCTGGCCGTTGAGAAGAATGTGGCCCTGGAGATTACCACCCGTGGCGGGCACAGTTACACCAACGGTCATGTGGCGGCCATGGCGCGCAAACATGGAGCCAAGTTGGTGGTCAACAACGACGCCCATGCCCCCAGGGATCTCGTGAGCAAGGATTTGCGTCGGACCATTGCTTTGGGTGCCGGTTTGACCCCGGAAGAATACCGCGCGACCGAAGCCAACGCATGGGAGATCGTGCAGCGATGCATGAAGTAGGCAGGCAATGGCAAGCCTCGGTTACGGATGTGGTGACAATCTGAATAGATGAATTCAAAAGTCGTTGCTCGAGTATGGCACGGCTTTTCTTCATGAAGCGGACTCGAAGAGTCCACAACCGATGAGACAGGTGACCCTCATGAATTTTATGCCTGAAAACGACATTGTGACCCTCCTGATGGGCGCGACCCTGGCCGTGAAGCTGGTGCTGCTTTTCCTGGGGCTGATGTCCGTGTGGAGCTGGACCATCATTTTTTTCAAGTTCTTCACCATCGGCACGGCCAGAAAAAAGGTCATCCTGGGATACCAGCTTTTTATGGACGCCGATGACCTGACCAGCGGACTCAAGAAGCTCGGGGGGAAGACCCAGTCTCCTCTGGCCCGCGTCTCCACTCTGGCTGTGCACGAGTTCCGGCTCCTGGAAAAGGCGGACGTCAACCGCGAACGCAAGCGGTTGCTCGTCAAGGACACCCTGCGCCGCGTGCTCAAGCAGGGCATTTCCAAGGAGATGCGCAACCTGACCCGCAACCTGCCGTTTCTGGCCACCTGTGCCAATGCCGCCCCGTTCATCGGGCTGTTCGGCACGGTCTGGGGCATCATGCATTCTTTCCACGCCATCGGTCAGACCCAATCCGCCGCCCTGTCCACCGTGGCCCCCGGTATCTCCGAGGCACTCATCGCCACGGCCATCGGGTTGCTGGTCGCCATCCCGGCCACCATTTTCTACAACTATTTCCTGGGCAAGCTGAACGAGGTCGAATCCGGCATGGTCGATTTTGCCGGGGCATTCCTCAACCGCGCCGAGCGTGAGATCGCCTGGTCCGCCAGAGGCGGCAAAGAGGACTAGCCATGGCAATCAAGACCGGCGGCGGCTTTTTGAACGAGATCAATGTCACGCCCTTTGTGGACGTGATGCTGGTGCTGCTGATCATCTTCATGGTCACGGCCCCGCTCATGACCCAGGGGGTCGAGGTGGATCTGCCCGTGACCAAGACGGTCAAGAATCTGCCTCAGGACTCCGAACATCTGGTGCTCTCCATCAAGCGGGACGGCTCAATTTTTCTGGACGAGTACAAAGTGACCGTGGACATGCTTGCGGACCATCTCAAGCAACTGGTATCCAAGCAAAAAAAACAATTGTTCCTACGGGCTGACAAGGAAGTGGCCTACGGTCTGGTGGTCAAGATCATGGGCGAAATCAAGAGTGCGGGCATCGATCGCCTCGGCATCGTGGCCGAACCGGACAAGGATGAAAAAAAGTAATCCCGGCGAAATGGAATTGATATGCGGCTGAGCCTCGGGTTGATATTTTCCATCCTCTTTCACGCGTCTTTGGCGGCGTACGTCCTGTTTTGGGCGGGCAGCCAGACCGTGAGGGTGAATATGGATCGACCTGTCTACACGGTGGATCTGGTTTCGTTGGCACCACCGCCTCCGGCTGTAGTGCCGGTGGTGGAATCAACCCCGGAAGCGGTTCCCGAAACGTCGACTCCGGTGGTGGAGGCTAAAGCCGAACCGGTTGTCGAGGTCAAGCCGGAACCGGTCGTGGAGGCAAAGCCGGAACCCAAAGTGGAGAAGATCAGCCCCAAGAAGGTTGAAAAAAAGAAGATCGTCAAGAAAGAGATCAAACCGAAACCCAAGCCGAAAAAGACCGCCAAGCAATTGTTGGCCGAAGGATTGGCCGCAGCCAAGGCCAAGGCAAACAAGGTGGAGCAAAAAAATGATCGCGCCCTTGCCAAAGAATTGGCGGCTCTGAAAAAGCAGGAGGGCGATCAGGTCTACGCCCATGGTGGTCAGGCGGACGGTGTCGCAGGCGGTGCCACCGGTGGCACCGGGTCCGGGTTGTCAGAGGTCTATGCCCTCATGGTGGGCACGGCCATCAAGAAAAATTGGCGCTATCCCAGCTTTTCCGGTGAAAACAATCTGGTCGTCACTGTTGAGATCGTCTTGGACAAAGAAGGAAAAATTTTATCGTCGAAGGTCGTGGAATCCTCGAACAACCCTGAATTCGACAGTTCCGCCCTCCGAGCCATCAGAGAGACGGAATACGTGGAGCGGCCCAGGTCCGATAGGGATCGGGTGCTTCGTATCAACTTCAACAGCCAGGAACTCTCGGAATGATGAACATAAAACGTATCCTGACCCTCTGTGCGAGCAGCGTTTTTGTTGTTTTCATGACAGTGGGCGCTTTTGCGGCCGCGCCTCTGACCGTGGATATTCACGGGCCGGGCCAGCGCATGGTGAATATCGTTCTCCTGCCGCCCAAGGCGTTGGGAGGGGGGCAGGTCCTGGATGCGCCTGCCAAGGCCTTCGAGGAATTGATCACCAACAACTTGAGTTATATCCCTTTCTTGAAGCTGGTACCCGTATCCACCATGTTGGGGGGTGATCCTAGCACCGGCGTGGAAAGAGGCGAGATTGATTTCAAGCCCATGCAGTTGGCGCGTGTTGATCTGTGCATGACCACCGGTTGGAAAGGCAATGCCATTGAGGCGCGCGTGTTCGAGACGTACAGCGGTCGTCGTATTGTCGGTAAATTGTACCGTGATGTTGGTGAAATAACGCTTTCGCAGGCTGCGGATCGTTTTTGCTCGGCGTTTCTCGAGGCCTTGACCGGAAAGAAGGGTTTTTTTGATTCTCCGTTGGCTTTTGTCCGGCAGGAGGGGAAGAAAAAGGAAATTTTCACCGTCCTGCCCCAAGGGCGCGACTTGAAGCGCATTACCCAGCTCGGTGGGTTCAATCTCAGTCCGTCCTGGTCCATGGACGGCACGCGGATTGCGTTTACCCATATCGGCAAGAAACGGCACGAGCTCGGTATATACGACAGCAAGACCGGAAAAATTACCATGGTTTCCAGGGGGCTGGGGCAGACGGTTATCAGCCCGGTTTTCGGTCCTGATGACAAGATCGCCGTTGCTTTGAATCGGGACGGCGTGACCGATATCTACGAGTTGGATGGACGGTATAAGCCGAAGCATCGGTTGGCGCGCAGTCAGTAT
The DNA here is from genome assembly GCA_963662475.2 of uncultured Pseudodesulfovibrio sp. Lineage (GTDB taxonomy): Bacteria > Desulfobacterota > Desulfovibrionia > Desulfovibrionales > Desulfovibrionaceae > Pseudodesulfovibrio. Next base: position 3,755 of record CAXXUE010000035.1, on the reverse strand, counting down.
ATCGACGTGTCGCCCAGTTTCGACCGTACAGGGTCTAAAATGACGTTCACTTCGGGCCGGGCCGGAAATCCACACGTTTACCTGATGGATATCAAGTCCGGCAATGTGCGCCGTGTGACCATGACCGGGAAATACAATACTCATCCGTGTCTGAGCCCTGACGGTCGTTATGTGGCATATACGCATCGTACGGCCAACGGACACAGAATATATCTGCACGATTTGGAAACCGGTCGGGAAAAGCAACTGACGTTCGGGCCGGGCAATGATGAATATCCGGCGTTTGGTCCTGACGGGTATTTTGTGGCTTTTGCCTCCAACAGGTCGGGAGAATACAAGATATATCTGACGACCCGGCACGGCGATACGCCCCGGAGAATATCCACGGGCAAGGGGCAAGCCTTTGCTCCGGCATGGGACACATCACTTCAGTGACAATTTGTCACGTTTACAGGGTTGATTTTTATTGGAGAAAGGGTACATCTTATTAAACGGTGAACCCAATTGACTGGAACGCTTACCAATGGCCGGGCAACGGCTTTACCGAAGGAGTGGGCATGAAATCAAGATGGTATTTGGCGATATTGGTCCTTTTGGCCTTTACCCTTGTTGTTGGTGGGTGTGCCAAGAAGAAAACCACCAGCACCCCTCCGGGTGCACAGGTCCAGGTCAAGGATGAATCCAAGTGGACGCCGCCTCCGCCGCCTGTCAAGAAACCCGTGGTGGATGAAGCCGCTTTGGCTGCCGAAACGGAGAGACGCGCCCGGACCGAAGCCATGGAAGAATTAAAAAGCGTGACCATCCATTTCGATTTTGATTCTTATGAACTCAGCCAGGAAGCCCGGTCTGTCCTGGCTCTCAAGGCAAACATCATGCGTCGCTATGACGATTTGAATGTGGTCATTGAGGGGCATTGTGATGAGCGGGGCACCGAAGAGTACAACCTTGCTCTGGGAGAACGCCGTGCGCGGGCTGCCTACGAGCATCTGGTTATTCTCGGCGTGGCTCCCGAGCGTATGTCTCTTGTCAGCTTCGGCGAGGAACGTCCGGTCAATACGGCACACAACGAGACTGCTTGGGCGGAAAATCGCCGTGACGAATTCATCGTTCAATAAAACAGCATTGTTGTAAAAAATGAAAAGCCGTCTTCCTTGTAAAGACGGCTTTTTTTATGGATTTTACAGGATGGCGGCGATGATATGCAGACAGCCGAGGGCATACAATCCGGCCACGCCGTCGTCCATCATGACGCCTAGGCCGTCCGGAAAGGCGGTTTCAGCCCATTTGACGGGCCAGGGTTTGAAGATGTCGAAGATGCGGAAGAGCACGAAGGCCAGTCCAATATACCAAATAGGTAATCCCGGGAAAAAAAGTAAGGTCAGCCATTGACCAAATAATTCGTCGATGACCACGCAGCCGGGGTCTTTTTTTTCATAGAATTTTTCGGCGCGGCCACAGGCCCAGATCCCTACGGCAAGCACGGCGAGCAGGGCCAGGATTCGCCACCATAAGGGCATGGACAGAAAAATCCAGGGGGCAGCTATTACCGCCGCTAAGGATCCCCATGTACCGGGAGCCTTGGGGAAATGACCCACGGGCCCGAGGGTGGCCAAGGCTGTGGCCAGTTTGTCCAGAGGGGAAGTGTCTTTCATAGTATTTCCTTGCATGGGAATCTTGTCTCTAAGTAGTCTTGGCGGATTGAAGCGGTTGCTTGCGTTTTTCGGATCAACTCACTAACAAATATCTCAGTATATTTTGTTCGTCTCGACAAGTGTTGAATGGAAAAAGTTTCATTGCAAGGTAAAATTGCGGAGAGTTGAAAATGACAGTTCTGTCGTCGTGTGATCTTGAAACGTCTTTGGATGATTATCAAATCGTGACTGCTGAAGATTTGCGGGCATGCTTGTCTTTTCCGTCTCAAACCATTGAGACGGTCTGCGGCCAGGTGGAATACTCCATTCGGGGGGAGGGGCCGACTGTCCTGATCGGGCATGGCGGTCCTGGTGGTTATGACCAGGCTTTGGTCCTCGGGGAATTGTTTCGGAAAAACGGTTTTCGGATCATAGCGCCATCCAGGCCGGGATATCTCAATACACCGTTGCAGCATGGAAAAACAGCCGAGGAGCAGGGCGATTTCATGGCCGCAATCCTGGATGCTCTCAAAATTCCCAGCGTCATTATGGTCGGTGCTTCCGGCGGTGGGCCGTGCAGTTATCAACTGGCTCAGCGCCACCCTGAAAAAGTGACGGCTTTGGTAGTTATTGATGGCATTGCCATGCGGTATACCAAGGCGGATGACATTAATAAGATCGAAGAATGGATGTATCTCAGCAAGCCTGGCCAATGGTTGACGGGGTTCTTTTTCAAGCATTTCCCGGCTTCTGCCGTGAAAAGTTTTTTGCAGACGGAAAGTACGTTGACCAAGCATGATATGGGCCGACGCGTCAAAGAAATCATGGGTGACGAGAACAAATTTGCCTTGGTCGATGCCATGTTTCAGACCATGTGTACCCGGTTTGAAGAACGCAAGGTTGGTGCGGAAAACGACATTGCCATGGGAGCGGCGATCGACAGGCTGCCGCTTGATTCCATTGATTGCAAAACGCTGATCGTACATGGCGATGCCGACAACGACGTGCCGCCACGTGATGCCGAATACGCCCATGCGTCCATCGCCGGGGCGCAACTGCTGTGGATTGACAAAGCCTCTCATATCGGTTTTTGGACAGCGGAAGATGCCTATAAAGTACAGCGGTATGTGCTTGATTGGATGAAGGAGCTTCTGGAAATCCAATGACTAATTATGAGCACTCGGAGAGCCTTTCTCACAGAAAGCGATTTTCTGACGGTATGTTGGACAACGACCTGATTTTGCGGGAGTTGGCTATTGAGCCAGGCCAGACCGTGGTGGATGCGGGGTGCGGCAATGGGTACATGACCATGCTTTTCGCACAACAGGTGGAGTCTGCGGGAAAGGTGTATGCGCTTGATTTGAATATTGATGTCTTCACAAGCACATTCCCCGATCCCTTGCCTGCCAATGTTTCGGTCATGCAATGCGACATGACCGTGAACATTCCCCTTGTCGAGGCCAGCGTGGACCTTGTCTACACGGCAACAGTCATTCATTCGTTGCCACGGGAGAAGGTCGCTGATCTGGTCTGTGAAGTACGGCGTGTGATTCGTCCTGGAGGGGTGTTGGCCGTGGTGGAAATGGCAAAACACGACACCGCGTTTGGCCCTCCATTCTGGCAGCGGTATTCCTCCGATGAGTTGCAGCAGGCCTTTCCTTTCGATCCGGTGAAAACCGTGGCCGTTGCGGAGCATTTTTACATGCAACTCTTTCGAGTGCAGCCCGAGTGAGGCTGCTTTGACGCTATTTCCTGGCAAACCTAGTACTTTTTGAGGACCATATCCTCAAAAGACTGGCGCCATGCCTTGGGATGGATTTCCAGGCCGGGCTTGGCGTATCCCACGGCGATAAGCATGGGAATCCAGTAATTTTCGGGAATGGCGAACGCTTTCCGCACGCCGTTATGATCGAACCCGTCCATGGGATGCGTGTGCAATCCCTTGTCACTGGCGGCGTACATCAGAGACATGGCGAAAAGGCCTGCATTCTTGTTGGCGAATGCCTGACTGGACGCTTCGCTGGTTCCGTAGAGCGTCTTGGTCGTGTTGACGAACCATTCTCGTTGCTCGGGCTTCATGGACTGCGAAAAGAGCGTCTCAAAGGTTTGGTTGCCTTCTTCCCA
>CAXXUE010000034.1:0-52054 GCA_963662475.2 uncultured Pseudodesulfovibrio sp. | reverse complement strand
GCAGACCGGTCAACAGCCCCAGAAACAATACGGTTTTTATCTGACTTATCACGACAGGTATCCTCCGAACCAATAATAATACCCCTAGATAGGACTTTCGCGAAGCACGTCAAGGAGGGCACAGCGAATCAACCGGGGGGGGTGGGCTGACGGCGGGGTCCTGTTTTCTTGAGGGTGAGGGAGAGCAACCCGTGTTTGAGGGTGGCCCTGATGTCGTCAGGCCGCCCATTCGGGTATCTCCATTCAATTTGTCCAGGAGTTCTCCGTAACAAGGTGAAAAAACGTATTTATAATTTGCCCCATAATGAAAATCCATATAACAATGTTGCCACTATCTCAACCGACCAAGCATGAGGATGACCATGAGAAGCTATCAGGATGAAACAGCCACACCGAAAAGTACCACCATTTCGGTGGTTGGTGAAGCCAAGATCAAAAACCCCATCAAGTTCGGCCGTTTTGTGGAGGAGGATGACGCCGTACTGGTCAACATATCCAAGCGACAGGTTGAAAAGGGCACGAAGAAAAGCATGCCCAAGCGCATCTATTTCGAGCCGGCCGGCCCTAGAGACAAGGTGTACTTCGACACCAGCAAGGACCAAGTGTGCCGTGGTCACCTGCGGCGGACTCTGTCCCGGTCTCAATGATGTCATCCGCGCCATCGTCATGACCGCGCATCATGGAGTACAAGGTATCGTCCGTGCTCGGCATCCAGTACGGCCTGGCCGGATTCATACCGGAACAAGGCTATGACGTCATCGACCTGACTCCGGACTACGTCAGCCGCATCCATGAGTTCGGCGGCACCGTGCTCGGTTCCTCCCGCGGTCCTCAGGACCCGGAAACTCATCGTGGACGCCCTGGAACGCATGAATGTATCCATTCTGTTCATGGTCGGCGGGGACGGCACCATGCGTGCGGCCAGCAAGGTCGTGGCGGAAAATCTCCTCACGCAAACTTGCCATCTCCGTGGTCGGCTCTGCCCAAGACCATTGACAACGACATCAACTTCGCTTCGCCCTCGTTCGGGTTCGACACCTCGGTGGAAACTGCGGCCATGGCCATCAAGGGGGCGCACGTCGAGGCCACGGGTGCACCCTGGGGCATCGGCATGGTCAAGGTCATGGGGCGGGACGCGGGGTATATCGCGGCTCAGTCCGCCCTGTCCTGCCAAGAGGTCAACTTCGTGCTCATCCCGGAAGATTCCTTTGATCTCCACGGCGAAGACGGCTTCCTGGCCGCCCTGGACAGGCGCATGAAAAAGCGGGGCAACTCGGTTATCGTAATGGCCGAGGGCGCGGGCCAGGAACTGGTCGGCAAATCGGGCGAAGTGGATGCCTCGGGCAACCCGAAACTTTCCGACATCGCCAGCCTGCTCAAGAAGGAAATAATGGAGCACTTCCGAAACCAGGGCATCGAGCCGACCCTCAAGTATATCGATCCCAGCTACATCATCCGCTCGGTCCCGGCCAATGCCAACGACCGCATTTATTGCTCCTTCCTGGGCATCAATGCGGTCCACGCGGGCATGTCCGGACGCACCGGTCTGGTCATCTCCCGCTGGAATGGCCGGTACGTGCACATCCCCATGGAAGTGGTCACCAAGGGCAAAAAACGGATCAGCACCAACTCCAACTATTGGCGCGCCGTGCTCGAATCCACGGGTCAACCGATCAGCATGAAGAACAAAGAATAATCTTAATCGTAATAATAATCATTCTTGAATTTTTTTTAATGTGAGTATAGGCTGCCCTGAATACTCGATATTTCGGGAAATATGGTATGTTTTTTTGTACAGCAATATCCACAAGGGGGTTTGTATGGATGTGCTCATGCTTTCACGGCTGCAATTCGCTGCGGCCACCATGTTTCACTTCATTTTTGTCCCACTGACACTCGGGCTCTCGCTTCTCATTGCCTTCATGGAGACTCGGTATGTCAGCACCGGGGACGAAATGTATCGAAACATGGCCAAATTCTGGGGGAAAATATTCCTGGTCAACTTCGCCTTGGGCGTGGTGACCGGCATCACCCTGGAATTTCAGTTCGGCACCAACTGGTCGAGATACTCGGCCTATGTGGGTGACATTTTCGGTTCGCTGTTGGCCATCGAGGCCACGGCGGCCTTCTTCCTGGAGTCCACCTTCATCGGCGTGTGGCACTTCGGATGGGAAAAGCTCACGCCCAAAGCCCACATGATCGTGGCCTGGCTGGTGGCGGGCGCCTCGAACCTCTCGGCCATCTGGATTCTCATCGCCAACGGGTTCATGCAGGACCCCTCCGGCTACGTCCTTCGCAATGGCCGCGCCGAACTGAATGACTTCGTGGCGGTCATCACCAACAAATTCGCCTGGCTGGAGTTCTTCCATGTCGTTCCGGCGGCCCTGTGTCTGGCCGGATTCCTGATCATGGGCATTTCCGCCTATCACCTGCTCAGAAAGTCCCATGAGGGCTTCTTCAAGAAGTCCTTTGCCCTGGGGGCTACGGTGGGGCTGATCTTCTCCATATTCACCGCCGTAGAGGGGCACCTTCACGGCAACCACATGTCGCTGGTGCAACCCGCCAAGCTGGCGGCCATGGAATCCCATTGGGATACCGGCACCAACGTGCCCCATCTACCTGCTGTCCTGGCCCGGAAAGGACGGCAATGTCATCGAGGCCCTGCCCGTTCCCGGCGCACTGAGCTTCCTGGCCTACAATGACGTCAACGCCCAGGTGAAAGGACTGAATGACTTCCCCGAGGCGGATCGTCCGCCCGTGGCCATCACCTTCCTCTCCTTCCGGCTCATGGTCGGCATCGGCACTCTCATGCCGCTCCTGGCCCTGTTCGGCTGGGTGATGCGCAACAAACTCCAAAACTATCCGCTCTACCTGAAGGGTATGATCCTGGCCATACCGCTGCCTTACATCGCCATAGAGGCGGGCTGGGTGCTGGCCGAAGTCGGCCGCCAGCCCTGGATCGTAAACGGGTTGATGCGCACCAGTGACGCGGTCTCCCCGATCTCCACCGGCGAGGTCGGCTTCACCCTGGTCCTCATGTGCCTCCTGTACGCGCTGCTTGGTGCGGGCAGGTATCTGGCTGATGATCCGCCTGGCCAAGAAGGGCCCCGAAGACAACAGCCCCATCCAGGTTTAACCTGCGTGAGCGAAGTAAAGGAGAAAACCGTATGGAAAATTTGATGGAAACCGGTTCGCTGCACTACTATCTGGCGACAATCTGGTTTGTGCTGTGGGGAGTCCTCTGGGTCGTCTACTTCATCCTGGACGGCTTTGACCTCGGCGTGGGAACGTTGCTCCCCTTCCTGGCGAAAAATGAAGCCGAAAAACGGGCCATGTTCAACGCCACCGGTCCTTTCTGGGACGGCAACGAGGTCTGGCTCATCACCGCAGGCGGCGTGACGTTCGCCGCTTTCCCCTATGCCTATGCCCAGATGTTCAGTGGCCTGTATCTGGCCCTGATGCTGCTCCTGTTCGCGCTCATCGTGCGCGGCGTGTCCTTCGAGTTCCGCTCCAAGGTCGAAAACGAGACCTGGAAAAAGGTCTGGGACTGGTGCCACATTCTCGGCTCGTTCCTGCCCGCCCTGCTCCTGGGCGTGGCCTTTGCCAACATCTTCCAGGGCCTCCCCCTGGATGAGACGGGATTCAGTCAGGCTGGACTGCTCGGCCTGCTCAACCCCTACGGCCTGGCCGGAGGCATCCTGTTCGTGGTCATCTTCCTGATGCACGGGGCTCTGTGGCTGACCATCCGTTTCCACGGGTGATCTGCCATGCCCGGGCCGAGTCCCTGGCCCACCAAGCTCTGGCCCATCGAGGTCGTGCTCACCGTGCTGTTCCTGGCCTACTCGGCCGTGGCCACCCAGTTGTTCAACAACTACTTCCTTTACCCGTTCCTCTTCGTGATCCTGATCCTGCCGGTGGCAGGACTGGTGCTCATGCGCACCTATCTGGGCGCGAAGAAGTACTGGATGGCCTGGGGCTCGTCCTGCCTGTATATCGGTGGCACCGCGCTGTTCGGCGTGGCGGGCATTTTCCCGGCCATCATCCCGTCCAATCCCCATCCGGGCAACAGCCTGACGATCCTGAACTCGGCCTCCAGCGTCCTGACTTTGGAGATCATGCTGGGCGTGGCCCTGGTGTTCGTGCCCCTCGTCATCGGCTACCAGTTATGGGCGTACAAAACCTTTGCCACTTCCATGGGTGACGAGGATATCCACTACTAGGAACCACGCGCTGAAAACGAAAAATGAAACGCCCGACCACTTGGTCGGGCGTTTTTTCGTGCCGGGTGTTTTTGTGCCCGCCCATACTCCCCCTGGAGTCGGGCGGTTTCAGCGGCTGGTGGACAGATCGTAAGGATGCCGCCCCAGGCATCGCAGCATAAGACATCTTCCCGCGCTATATCCCCGCGAAAGCGGCACCAAAAAAGTTTTGGAGAGTCCAGAGAACCTTTTCCCAAAAGGTTCTCTGGCCCCCGGAGGGCCCGCCGGAGGCATTCCCCGGCACACACTCCGACTCTACAGATTTTCCCCGCAGGCCGCGCCCGAGGCAAAGGCCCAGTGGAGATTGTAGCCGCCCAGGTGTCCGGTGACGTCCAGGGTTTCGCCGATGACGTGCAGGCCGGGCACGGTGGTGGCCTCGAAGGTTTTGGACGAGATCTGGTCCGTGTTCACGCCAACCCACGGTGACTTCGGCCTTGGCATAGCCTTCGGTGGAGGCGGGCGTGATGCGGAAGCGGTGCACGCGGTTGGCTGCGGCCTCGATCTGTTCCTTGGACAATTGGCTGACGGGCGTTTCGGCTGGTCCGCCGGACAGGAGATGGGCGGGCAGTCGTTTGGGGAGCACACGGGCGAGCAGGTTCTTGAGCAGGATGTTTGAGGACCGATGTTCCTCGATCAGTTCGGGCAGGGGCTGACCGGGCAGGAAGTCGATGATGATCGGTTGGCCTTCCTGCCAGTGGGAAGAGGCCTGGAGCGTGGCCGGGCCGGAGATGCCCTTGTGGGTGAACAGCAGCGGGTCGGTGAAGCTTGCGTTGTTCGTGGTGACGGTGGCGGGCAGGGCGTTGCCTGCCATGTCCTGGCACAGGTCGCGCCGGTCCCTGGGAAAGACCAGCCCCACAAGGCCGGGGCGCGGGCGGACAAGGGAGAGGCCGAACCGTTCGGCCAGCCGGAAGCCGAGGTCGGAGGCTCCGGCCTGAGGCCAGGAGGGACCGCCCAGGGCGATGACGAGCTTGTCCGCGACAGCTTGCTGGTCGTCCACGCTGACGCGGAACGGACCCGGGCCGTCCACGCGGTCCACGGGGTGGCCCAGCAGGAAGGTGACGCCGAGGCGTTGGCATTGCTCCACCAGGATGCCAGCCAGTCGGGGTGCGCCTTCACGGGTGAAGAGCTGGCCGTGGTCGCGTTCGTCATAGGTGATGGAGTGGCCGGTGAAGAACTCGATGACATCCCAGGGGGTGTGTCGGGCCAGGGCGGATTTCACGAAGTGCGGGTTGGCGCAGAGGTAATTTCCCGGCGTGACGTTCAGGTTGGTGAAATTGCCTTTGCCGCCGCCCGAGATACGGACCTTGCGCGCGGGTTTGGGACTGTGATCGATGAGGGCCACGGATCGGCCCAGCCGGGCCGCGTGCATGGCGCAGTACAGGCCGGATGCGCCCGCGCCGAGAATGATTGCGTCGAATTGTTGCATGGGCGGACGATAACAGGGTCCGGGACGGGCCGCCAGCCGGAAATAGCGGCTTTTCATCCTGGTCTGTTTCTGCTACGAACAATGGACCGATCAAGAGAATTTACGGAGGATGCAATTATGATGGGTTATTTTTGGTTTTTCCTGGGACTGCTCCTGACCATCGGTGCCCTGGTGATGATCAAGGTCAGCTGCCCCAACGAGAAGTAGTTTTCTGCCGCATGGACGGCTTGTGCGAGGGGAATCGGTCCGTCCGGTTCCCCTTTGTCTATTGGAGGTGACAGTGATTATCTATTCATGGAACGTCAATGGCTACCGGGCTGTGCTCAAGAAGAATTTCCGCGACTGGCTGGACGGGTGCGGGGGCGACGTGGTCATGCTCCAGGAGACCAAGGTGGAGCCGGACCAGCTCGACGCGGATGACCGCGAGCCGGACTCGTATTCCAACCACTATTGGAACTGGTCCAAGAAGAAGAAGGGGTATTCCGGCGTGGCCTGTTTCACCAATCCCGAGTCTTTGGCCGTGACCCTCGGGTTGCCGGACGCACGGTTCAAGGACGAAGGCCGCGTGTTGCACCTGGAGTACCCGGAGTTTCACCTGTTCAACATCTATTACCCCAACGGCCAGATGAGCGACGAGCGGCTGGAATTCAAGATGGGGTTCTACGACTGCTTTCTGGAACACGCCGAGGCACTGCGCAAGGACAAGCCCATCGTGGTGGGCGGGGATTTCAATACCGCGCACCGGGAGATCGACCTCAAGAATCCCAAGGCCAACAGCGAGCGGTCGGGGTTTCTGCCTGAGGAACGCGCCTGGATCGACAAGTTTATCGAGCGCGGGTACGTGGATACCTTTCGGTTGTTCGAGGACGGGCCGCACCACTATTCCTGGTGGTCGTACCGGTTCAATGCCCGCAAGAACAACGCGGGGTGGCGTATCGATTACTTTTTTGTTTCGGAAGAATTGAGGGACAAGGTGGTCCGGGCGTGGATCGAGCCCGAGGTTCCGGGGTCGGATCACTGTCCCCATCGCCGTGGAGATCGCCGTGTAGCAGGTTGTTGAAAAGCGCACGATTATTGCGCTGCTGCAAAAAGAATCAGGGCCGATGCGTACTTTTGTACACATCGGCCCTGATGGGTTTTTCGTGGTGAGCTTTTGGTCGTTTTTGATGGACGGAGGCTATTTTTCCTCGATGATCACACCGTTGCAGACGAACGAGATTCCCTGGGTCGAGGCCGTGCCGATCATGACCGCCTGGATGACCGGGACGATGACCTTTTCGGCTGATTCCCATTCCACGGTGAAGTTTGCGCCGGAACCGCCGTGCTTGTCCCGTTCGGGAAGGTGTATCCCGTGGGTGCCCATGGATGGGATGATCACGGGTTTTTCGAGATAGTCCTTCATGATGGAGCCGCTGTCATTATAGTATTTGATCGAGGTAATGGTGATGGACTTTTGTGGGTCCACGTTGCGGATGGAGAGCAGGGCGGACAGGTTGTAAGGTCTGTTCTTGGTGCCCTGGTAAACGTGGGAGTAAACCGGCACGTAAACTTTTTGTCCGCTGGACCGTTGCAGGGTTCGGCCCGCCAGGGCGGGCGTGGCGAGCAAGACGACAAAGGTAAGGACAAACAGGATTCGGCACAATGGGCGCATGGTCGGCTCCTTGAATTTTGGTTTGCTAGGAAAGGTATGCCTTTTGACGGCAGGGATTGCAAGACTTTGGGATCGGTTCAGGCGAAAAATGGCCGGGCGACCAGTCCCGCTCCGAGCAGGATGAGCATGACCATCACCACCCGGCGGAAGACCATTTCCGGCAGCAACCGGCGCACGCGCCCGCCCAGCCAGATGCCCAGCCCCACCGGCACGATGCCCACGGCGGAGACGACCATGGCATTGACGGTCAGCAGTCCGAGCTTGCCCAGCCCCAGCAGCATGATCACGCTGGCCAGGGTGAACGAGGTGTTGATGGCCTGGACCAGCTCGTCCTTGGTGATTTTGAGGGACATGAGATAGGGCAGGATGGGCATGATCTGCGATCCGGTCAGGCCGTTGATGAGGCCGGTGGTCAGCCCTACGGTCACGGCAGTCAGCGGGGTGTGTTTGAGCCGGAGCCGCCCGCCCCACAGCCCCCACAGGCCGTACAGGATCATGGCCACACCCAGCACGGTGCGCGGCAGCATGCCGTTGCTTTCGCCCAGCAACCATAGCCCGACGCACAGGCCGGGCACCGCTGCCATATACATGAGCCAGAAGCGGCGCAGCATGGCCCGGAATCCCCCCGCGTCGATCATGACCAGACCGTTGGCAAGCAGGGAGGGAATGATCACCAGGGGGATGGCCAACCGCATGTCCAGGTAGGCGGCCATGACGCCGAGGCAGGTGGTGGCAAAGCCGAGCCCGGCTGTGCCCTTGAGGAAGGCCGCGAAGAAAAAGGTGGCCAATACGTAAGTGATGACGAGCGGTTCCATGGCGGAAGTGGTTACCTCTTCCCTTGTGGTGTTGCAAGCAGCTTTCCTCTTTTCAGTCGTCCGAGTCTGCGGTAAAGCAAAGAACCAATCCGAACCGATGGAGAGAACCATGAATATACCCAAGGGATTCAAATTTGCCGCTGCTGCGGCGTCGTTCAAGAAACCGGGCAAGCTCGACCTGGGTGCCATTGTCAGCGAGACCCCGGCGGTGGCCGCAGGCGTGTTCACCACCAACAAGTTTCAGGCCGCGCCTGTGCTGCAATGCCGGGAGATGCTGGCCGACGGACGGAAGATGTCCGGTTTCCTGGCCAACTCCGGCCAGGCCAATGCCTGCACCGGGGACCAGGGCCGTGCCAACTGCCGCGAGACCCTGAACCTGGCCGCCAAGGCGCTCGGCGTTCCGGCGGACGAGCTGCTGCCCGCCTCCACCGGCGTCATCGGTGCTCAGTTCGACCTGGCAAAGTGGGAGGCTGCCATGCCCGCGCTGGCCGAATCCCTGGCAACCGGCACGCCCGAGGACACGGCCCAGGCGATCATGACCACGGACACCGTGCACAAGCTGGCCGAAGCGTCCTTCGAGCTGAAGGGCGGGGAGGTCCGTCTGCTCGGCATGTGCAAGGGCGCGGGTATGATCAGCCCGAAGATGGCGACCATGCTTTCCTTCATCTGCTGCGACGCCGACATCTCGACCGAGGCGTGGCAGACCATGCTGGCCGACTGCGTCAACCTGTCCATCAACCGGGTCACCGTGGACGGGGATATGTCCACCAACGACTGCGTCCTGGCCCTGGCCAACGGTGCGTCCGGCGTGGCCATCGAGAGCGAGGACGACTACGTGCTGCTGCGCAAGCATTTGCTCGCCGTGCTGGAAGAGCTGGCCTACAAGATCGTCATGGACGCCGAGGGCGGCACCAAGGTGGCCTTTATCGAGGTTTCGGGCGCGAAAAGCGACGCGGACGCCGAGAAGGTGGCCCGCGCCGTGGGCAACTCGCCCCTGGTCAAGACCGCGCTGTTCGGGTCCGATCCCAACTGGGGCCGGATCATCTGCGCGGCGGGCTACTCGGGCGCGGATTTCAAGGCCGAGGCCCTGGTGCTCAAGATCGGCGGGGTGCTGGTCTTCCGCAACGGCACGCCCGAGCCGGGCAACATGGACGATCTGCTCGGCCCGATCATGCAGGAGCGCGACATCGTCATCCACATCGACGTGGGTGACGGACCGGGCAGCTCCCTGCTTCTGGCCAGCGACCTGACCAAGGAATATGTATCCATCAACGCGGATTATCGCTCATAGGAGGCAGCCATGCCCATATTCAGGGTTGAGACCTGGGCGGGATTGCCCAAGGAGAAGAAACAGGAGTTGGTGGAGACGCTCACCCGCGAAGCAGTGCGCATCCTGGGCTGTCCTCCCGAGGCCGTGACCGTGATCATCGACGAGGTTCCCAAGGAGAATTGGGGCGCGGCCGGGGAGCTGTGCTCGGAGCGGTTCCCGGACAAATAGCCAATGAAAAAGCCCCGTTCCATGGAACGGGGCTTGTTTTTCCCATTCGTCCGAGGCCTTCCCTTCCCGGTCCTTGGGCGGACGCGAGAGGGAGCACTGTCTAGACCTGTTTGAACAAGCTCTCGAACAGCGAGATGTGCTGTTGGGCGGATGCCGCGGCACCATCGATGACCGCCTTGTCCTTTTCGAACGCGCCGGGTTTTCCTTCATAGTGCTCGGGGTTCCCATCCATCCGGAAGGTGCCGCGTGCGGTGATGACGGTAAAATATTCTTTGGTGATCTCATGCGAGAGCACTTTTTCCTTGCCCAGGTACAGATAGCCGCCGGAAATGGCGTCCAGGAGTTCGTCAGGAAGTTGTGTTTTCTTGTTCATGTTCGACTCCGAGTTGTTACGATTTGAATTCGATGTCCTGCCTGAGGGCTGGTAGGATTCCATCCAGAGGGTTTGGTCTCCTTGATGTCCGGATTCATGGCCTTGCCGCTTGAGGTTGCAGGGCTCCGCAAGCAGAGCCCTCTGCAGCCTGTTTTTCGCAACTATTTGATGCCGAGGAGGTCTTCCAACGAGTAGTTGCCCGAGTCGTTATGCAGCTTTTCGAGTCCACTTATCATTTGGTCGAACTGCCCGTCGCCGGAGTCGTACGCCTTTTGGAAGGAGTCGTTGAACTTGATGCCCTCGGTGCCCTCGGTGCCCTCGGCGGTCGTGATCTCGAAACCGTCGGTGCAGATGGTGAAGTCGGTGACCGGCTGGCCGCCGTAGGTCAGGGTGCCGCCGGAAACCATGTCCAGCAGTTCGTCGGGGAGTTGCATTTTCTTGCTCATGTGGGATTCCTTTATTCTGCGGTTGTTTTTTGCTTATGTTCTTTTTCCGGGTTGGTCGCCGAGGTTCCGGCTATTACAGTCCCTTCTTGAAATAGGGGGTCACCTCGATGTCGTGCTCGTGGTTCATCAGATCAGGCAGCATCTTCTTGAGCTCCATGTCGTATTTGCAGTCCTTTTTCAGACTGTATGTTCCCTTTTTGGTGAGGGCTAACACGCTGTCGGAGTCGAGGAAGAGCTGGGTGACGATTTCGCCGTCTATGACGACCCTTCCTCCGGCAACCATGTCCAGCAGTTCGTCGGGGATTTGCATTTTCTTGCTCATGTGGGATGCCTTTATGCTGAGGTTGATTTTTGCTTATGTTCTTTTGCCGGGTTGGTAGTCGGGGTTCCGGCTACTTCAGGTAATCTTCCAACGCGAATGTCTGCGTTTCGGAAAAGTGTTTCCCGTCAATCTCGCTGCTGGTGTCCAGCATGCTTTTCAAGGAAGCGGAAAGGCGAGCTTTGGTTTCGTCGTTCCACTGGCAGGTTGCCGTGGAGCCATCGCGCATGGTGATGGTCGTGCCGTCGGGATTGTTTGCCAGTTCCGCAACATCCTTGCCCTGGTAGGTGAAGGTGCCGCCAGCCACGGCGTCCAACAGTTCATCGGGGAGTTGCATTTTCTTGCTCATTTTTTCATTCCTTGCATCGGTTGTCGGATTCGTGGGTGAGCCGGGTGACGGTTTCGCCGTCTATGACGATCCTTCCTCCGGCAACCCTGTCCAGCAGTTCGTCGGGGAGTTGTAGCTTGTCGTCCATGGCCTGCCTCCGTCATTCTACCGGCTTGAAGCCGAGATTGTCCATCTTGTAGCGGTCCTTGGGATCGAGATGGCCCTTCTTGCACATGGACTTGGCGACCATCTCCTGGAACCCGCCGCTTTTCGTGGTCAGTGCGTAGTCGCCGTCCGTCGTGCTGAGGGTGAAGGTGGTCTGGCCGCCTTCCTCGCTGACGGTGTAGTCGGTGACGTCCTTGCCGTCCACGACCAGGATGCCGCCGGCAACGGCGTCCAGGAATTCGTCGGGAAGTTGTATTTTCTTGTTCATGTAGGATTCCTTTATTGTGAGGTTGATTTTTGCTTGTGTTCTTTTGTCGGGTTGGTAGCCGAGGTTTCGGCTATTTCAGGTAATCTTCCAAGGCGAATGTCTGCGTTTCGGAAAAGTGTTTCCCGTCAATTTCATTGCTGGTGTCCAGCATGCTTTTCAAGGAGGCGGAAAGGCGAGCTTTGGTTTCGTCGTTCCATTGGCAGGTTGCCGTGGAACCATCGCGCATGGTGATGGTCGTGCCGTCGGGATTGTTTTCCAGTTCCGCGACTTCCTTGCCCTGGTAGGTGAAGGTGCCGCCAGCCACGGCGTCCAGAATTTCATCGGGGAGTTGCCTGTTTTCGCTCATGGTTTTTCCTTTTGGTTTACCTGCGGCTAATTTAATAAACAACTGTTTCGTCTCTGGTAACAAGGATGTCGCACCGTGTTGAATAGTTTCAGGGAAAAAATTTTATTCAGGCTGGAGGATAGGCCAAGTGCCCCGCATTCGTCCAACCCATTATAACTTTCCTGTTTTTCCAGGAAGGTGCCACCCTCTCGCCAACAGGCCCTGTTTTCAGTATGGTGCCCCCCACAACAACGGAGAGATTGAGTCATGGCAGATATGAACGAACGGGACAGGCTGACCCGGTTGGTCGATTTTTTCAATGAATGTGGCATGCTCCGCAAGACACCGCGCACCGGCTACCAGTTCCTGGGCTCCGGCAGCGAAGACGTGGCCCAGCATTCCTTCCGTACCGCAGTCATCGGGCATGTGCTCGCGATCATGGCCGGGGCGGACGTGGCCCGTACCACCTATATGTGCCTGTTCCACGACCTGCATGAGGCGCGTACCGGCGACTTCAATTACGTGAACCGCATTTACAACCAGTCCACCCGGACCCAGGCGCTGGAACATGCCGTGGCCGGGACCGGCCTGGAAGAGGATGTCCTCGGGTACTGGGAGGAATTGGAGCAGACGACCACTCTGGAGGCGAAGCTGGCCCAGGACGCGGACCAGCTCGACTTCATCCTCAATCTCAAGGAGGAGTCGGACCAGGGCAACAAGTATGCCGGGAAGTGGCTGGAGATGGCGGTTGAGCGCGTGCGGACCGAGTGGGGACGAGAATTGGCTGAAACCATTGCGAAAACCGACCACAAGGAGTGGTGGTTTCTCGGACCTGACCCGGACTGGTGGACGCGCAAGAATGGCAAGGGCAAGAAAAAATAGGGCAGAAAAAGCCGGGAAAAACTCCTTTTGGCACAAAGAAAAGCTTAATGGCCTTGCCGTTTGTATTCAGATTGGGTAAACACCGTATAATTCTTTAGGTTGACAGTGCGGGCTGGTTCTTCGGGTGGTTTGTCCGGGGCCGAAAAAATCAATTGTTTCAGGATGGGCCGTCCCTTGCGGGTCGGGCGAGGTGGAGCCGTTCATGGCCGAACAGGCGCAAAATACGAGTTTTTCCATGGCAACCCCCATGCGTGTCTTCAAGAACGTTCTTGACGAGTTGGGGGGCATGTTTCTCTTCTTCGTGGAAGCCGTGGCCCTGATCTTTGCCGGGCTGGGCCAATTCCCGAAGATCGTGCGTCAGATATATTTCATCGGAGTCCAGTCCGTCAGTGTCATTGCGCTCATCGGGCTGTTTACCGGCATGGTCATGGGCATGCAGCTCTACTACGCGCTTTCCACGTTCGGGGCCGACGGTTTTCTGGGCACGGGTGTGGCCCTGTCCATGGTGCGCGAGCTGGCGCCGGTGCTTGCGGCCATCATGCTCACGGGCCGGGCCGGGTCGGCCATGACAGCCGAGATCGGGGTCATGCGCATCTCCGAGCAGATCGATGCCCTGACCATCATGGACATCAACCCCATGCGGTATCTGGTGGCCCCCAAGATGGCGGCCTGCATAATTTCCTTCCCCGTGCTGAACGCCTTTTTCAACCTTATCGCCATGTGGGGCGGCTGGCTCACCGGCGTCAAGCTGCTGGGGGCCAACGAAGGGGTCTACTGGTCGCGGGTGCAGGACTCTCTGGACTGGTCCGACATCGAGGGCGGGTTCATCAAGTCCATCGTGTTCGGCGTACTGGTCTGCACCATCTGCTGTTTCGAGGGCTACTACACGCACACCCGTTCCGGCCACGCCGGACCCGAGGGCGTGAGCCAGTCCACCACCAATGCGGTGGTCAAATCCTGTGTCATCATCCTGGCGGCGGACTATGTCCTGACGTCGCTTCTGTGGTAGGTATTGGGTCATGGTCATGAACAAGGCGCCGAGCATTCGGCTTGAAAATCTTTCCGTCGGGTATGGCGGCAAGCCCGTGGTCAGCGATCTCAACATCGAATTTCCCGGGGGCAAGCTCTCCATGATCGTGGGCGGATCGGGTTCGGGCAAGTCCACCTTGCTCAAGCACATCCTTCAGCTCCAGCCCGCCATCACGGGACGAATTTTCTTTGGCGGCCACGACATGTGTGCTCTGTCCCGGAATAAAATGCACTGTCTCCGCCAGCGTATGGGGGTGCTCTTCCAGGACGGTGCCATGCTCGGCTCGCTCCGGCTCAAAGACAACATCGCTCTGCCCCTGCGCGAGCACACCCGGCTCAAGGAAGCGCAGGTCATGGAGATCGTGCGCAACCGGCTGGAACTGGTCGGGCTGGGACATGCCCTGGAACTCTTCCCCAACGAGCTGTCGGGCGGCATGCGCAAGCGGGCCGGTCTGGCGCGCGCCCTGGTCATGGACCCGCAGGTGCTCTTTTGCGACGAACCCACGTCCGGTCTGGACCCGGTCATGTCCGCCGAACTGGACCTCCTGCTGCTGGAGATGATGCGTCATTTCGACATGACCATGGTAGTGGTCACGCACGACCTGGCGAGTATGCGCGGACTGGCGGATTTCGTGGTGGTTTTGGGCGAGGGAACGAGCCTTTTCCATGGCACCATTGCGGAACTGGAGCGGACGGAAGACCCGTACCTGCGTCGGTTCCTGGACAGGACCGCCGAGGAACGGGACGAGCCGCGTTTGACCATGCCTCCCCTGGGTGCCGATATGATGAAGCGCAAGTGCGACAAGATATTGGGTGAAAAATAACCGTCCGAAAGGGTACGATATGAAATTCAAGAAAGAAACCGCAGTCGGACTCTTTGTCCTGATAGGGCTGGTGGCCATTTCCTACATGAGCATCAAGCTCGGCAACGTGCAGATGTTCACGGACAAGTATTACGTGGTCAAGGCCAATTTTTCGGATATCTCCGGCCTCAAGGTCAACGCGCCGGTCCAGATGTTCGGCGTGAAGATCGGGTTCGTGGAACAGATTTCGCTCGACCAGAAAAAGGGCGTGGCCTGCGTGAACATGCTTATTGATAATGAAGTGAAGCTCATGGACGATGCCATTGTTTCGGTCAAGACCAACGGTTTGATCGGGGACAAGTATCTCAAGATCGCACCGGGCGGGCTGGGCGATCCGGTGAAGCCGGGGGATACGCTGTTTGACACCAACCCGACTGTTGACTTAGAAGACCTCATCAGTAAATTCGCCTTTGGCAAGGTGTGAGTGCGAATTCTGACCGTGTAAGGAATTGAGATGCCCATGAAGAAAATATGTCTCCCGCTGATTCTCCTCTGTCTGTGCCTGATTTGCGCTCCTGCCGCTTTTGCCGACCAGGCACCCATGGAGCGTGTCAAGGAAGGCGCGGACAAGCTCATCAAGATTCTGTCCGATCCCGCCATGACCGATCCGGCCCGGCACGACGAGGCCATCAAGGAGCTTCGGGCCACGGCGGAGGAGTACATCGATTTCCGGCTGGTGACCATGTATGCCGTGGGCAAGCCGTGGCTCAAGATGTCCGAGCAGATGCAGAACGACCTTGTCGAGGCGTTTGTCCAGCTGCTTGAACGAACCTATCTCAAGCGGATTCCTGCCTATGAAGGGCAGGGAGTCAAGTACGTGAAAGAAATGGTTCAGGGCAAAAAAGCCAAGGTCTTTACGGAAATAATTGACAAAGACAAGAAGATAGTTGTTGAATTTCGTTTGAAAATCGTTCATGAGCTATGGATGATATACGATGTTGTGGCCGAAGGCGTAAGCTTGGTGTCCAATTATCGTAGTCAGTTTTCCCAGGTGCTGATAGACGGGACACCGGAAGAGTTGCTTAAGTTGATTCAGGAACGGGTCAAGGCAATTGACGAAAAAGGCAGCGATGCCGAAGCCGGTTTAAAGGATAGTTGAAGACAATGAGCTTTAGGTTTGTGATCGGCGCAGTGCTGACCGTGCTCCTTCTGATGGGGGCGGGGTCTTCTTTTGCATCCGGTGATACACCCACGGATGACGGGGTACAGGTGGCCCAGTTTTCCAAGATGAAGGGTGCTGGTGCCGCTGCCGATTCTACAGACTTTGATGATTTCGACGACTTTGACGAGTACGCCGACACCAAGACTCTGGTCTACGATCCCCTTAAGGGGTGGAACATGGTCTGGTTTCATTTCAACGATGCCATGTATCATGCCGTGTTCAAGCCCTTGGCCACCGGGTATGCCTGGGCCGTTCCGGACAAGCCCCGCCAATGGGTACGCAATTTTTTTGTCAACATGCTCTTCCCGGTTCGCTTCGTGAACAACATCCTTCAGGGCAAGTTCGACGCGGCCTACATGGAGACTTCAAAGTTCATAGCCAACACCAGTTGGGGTCTGCTCGGTTTTGTCGACATCACCTCGGACATGAAGCGTCGCTGGGAACCCAAGCGTCCCACGGCTGACGGTCTTGGCCAGACGTTGGGCAAGATGCAGATCGGCCATGGTATCTATCTGGTCTGGCCGTTCCTCGGCCCCAGCTCCATCCGCGAGACCGTGGGTTGGGTCGGTGACATGTACCTTGATCCGCTGACTTACAGCGACCTGACGTTCATTGAGTTCATGGCCATCCGCGCCTACAAGAACGTCAACGAACTTTCGCTTGAGCTCAAGACCAGTGAGTACGAGGCCATTACCGAGGGTGCCATTGACAAGTATGCTGCCGTGCGGGATGCCTACATTCGTTTCCGGGCCAAGAAGGTCAAGGAATAAAACTTCGTGCCTTCGGGCACTTCTCCTTATTTTTATGAAGATTGCCGTTATTTCGGATACCCACATGGGCCGTCCGTCGGCTTGGCTTGACCGTGTCTATAGGACGTGGCTCGAACCCGCCGATCATCTTGTCCACTGCGGCGATATAACCTCGCCCGAAATCTGGTCCTATTTCATGCAGCACAAGAGTTTTCTCTGCGTGCGCGGCAACTGCGATTGGGATCAGCAGTTGGTGGACCAGCTTGAACCCATGCTCACCGCCTCCGTGGGACCGATAACCCTGGGCGTCACCCACGGCTGGGGCCCCAGGTCCCAGGTTCCGATCACCGTGGCTCAAGCCTTTGGTTCGGGATACGATCTGGTTTGCTATGGTCATACCCACAAGCGCGATTGGTCCGTGGTCGAGGGCGTGCGCCTGTGCAACCCCGGCTCGTTGGGAGAATCCGGCTCTCTTGCCGTCATTACCGTCCGCGATGACGGTTCCCTCGAGTGCGCGTTCATCGACGCCAACTGACCGTCCCTCTGTTTCTCGCCATTGGCCGGGACAACCTTCCATACACTGCATTGTTTGTCGGGCGAATCGCCCGGACTGCCGCGTTGCGTGCTCGACCTTTAGTCAAGGGAGTGGGGGGCGTGCGTGTTGAGGAGGCCGATTGTTTCCGTCGCACCGGTCCTCGGATGCGCGAGGGCATTGTCTGATGCCCGGATCATTTTCCGGGCAGGAGTATGGTGGGCAGGCGGTTGGCGAATTTTCCCCACTCGTCTGGTGAGGTCTGCCAGCCCAGGATGGACACGGTGCGGGTCATGTCCGGGCGACCTGCTTTCCTGAGCACAAGCCAGGCGGTCTCGAAAGGCGGCCTGCCGGACCGGTCCAGTCCCAGGCGGATGGCGTGAGCCGAACCCAGGCGGCCCGTGACCCGGACAAGGAACGCGCCCGAGGTGTCGGACAGGCCGATGGCCGGTCCCACCTCTTTCGAGAGGGAGCCGTCCTGATCGAGCTGCCGGGCCATCCCCTCGCGCAGGAAGAGCGCATCAAGCTGTGGTCCGTCCGGGGGTGGAGGTTCGAGCAGCAGAACCGCTTCCACGTTCACAACGCCTTTTCCCTGGCCATCGACGATGCGTCCGATGGCCTGGTAGCGGACGGTCATGTGTTCGTTGAACAGGGTCAGTCCATAGATGGCGGCCCCGATCGTGGCAAGGGCCAGAACAATGACGACCAGACGGTGTATGGTGGCGTTTTCTTATGCGGCACCATGTCAAGAACTTCCTTTTCTCTTCATTCCTTCTGTAATTAGGCTAGGCTCCACCCTCGCCTTATAGCATAATAGTAATGTATTCCTTTTCTTATTCGTGCTCTATGGCACCAAGTACCGATTCGGTACATTAACAATTTAGGATCGCCATTTTTTGTTCGTAGTCTAGGCTACCAAAGGCCGCTCGCGATCCGTTTACGACTGCGCCACAGGTAAGCTAAGCTTCCAGAGTAACGCGGCCAGTTTACGAGCCAAAGCAGCTATCGCCTTTTGAGCAACTCCGCTTTTGCTGTAAATTCGGTTGTAAAATTCTCTCGCCCATTCGTCTCTCTGTTTCCAAATCCATGCCGCCTCAATGAGCAAACTTCGTAATCGCCGTTGCCCAACTGGGCGCAAGCGGCCTTTCCCTTTGCTCAATCCGCTTTGCCGCACAACAGGCGCAAGGCCCAAGTAAGCCGTAACCTCCTTGCTATTGTTGAATCGTTCAGGTCGGAATATCTCGGCCGCAAAGGTGGTTGCCACGACTTCACCCACTCCAGGAACGGACCTCATGGTGGCAATGCGTCTTGCCTCGTCTTGTTCCTGGGAAATGACTCGTAATCGAAGATCAACCTGACGCTGTGCGGAAATGAGATAATGCAATTCTTCGAGTAAGCTATTTCGGGTGTCGTCAGCTCCGGGTGGTAGTGGCAGTATAGCCAGAGCTGCAATAGCGATTTTGCTCCAATGGTCGATCCCAACGGGTTCGGCAATGCTCAGAGATAACAGCAAAGCGCGAATTCTCTGCTTTACTTTACGCAATGAGTCGGTGAGTTGATGTCTTCGACGTTGGAGTGACCGAAAAGCTTCTTCTCTTTCACTAGGAATGGCAATTGGGCGGATCAGTCCTGCTGCGGCAAGTTCAGCCAACTTTCGGCAATCGAGGCTGTCTGTCTTGTTGGTTGCGGTTACTGGGCGTGGTATTCGGCTGGGCGCGGCAACAATCACACGAATACCTGCAGCCTTGAGGCTTCGAGCAAGGCCAAAACCTGTCGGGCCAGCTTCGTAACAAACTGCACCGATGTTAACAGGGAGTGAGGAAAGGATTTGTGTAAGTGATGCCACGTCGGCGGGACTAGACCAATCTTTGATCATTCCGTCTGGTCGTAAGAGTGCAACACTGAATGTCTTTTTGTGAACATCAACGCCAACGAAAATGCGCTGATCAACAAATGCTTCCACAAACCGATAAGCTGATGATATCTTGATACTCGCCATGTCGGCCTCCTTTGAGCTTCACATTTACTGGTACTGTTACCAGATTAAGCCGTGGAGTGCCGACATGGTATTTTTTGTAAAAGCTCTCCGCCTCGGAGGTGAGCGGGAACAGGAGTCCGTCGCCATTGGGAAAGGAGTCGGGCAGGGCAAAGAGGTCGCCCTGTCGGTGGATGTCGCGCGCGGCCAGCAGGAAGAGATACTTGATGGCCGGGTGCAGGTCTTCGCGAACAACCAGGTTGGCCGTGGGGGCGAGCATGATCACGTCATGGTCCGGCAGATCCTCGGCCAGGTTGATGGCCCCTTCGGGCAGCACCAGCCGCTTGAGATAGTGATGCGAGCGGGCATAGGCCTCGGCCCGGTTCAGTGACAGCAGGTTGACCTTGACGCCCGGTTGACTCAGGCTTTCGATGATCCGGGACTTGATTCCGGCGACAACGAACAGGACGTCCACCTTGCCCTTGACCAGTTCGGGCACCACGTCGTCGGCACTCTTTTCGATCAGGGTGGTGTTGTCCGGTGTCACCCCGTTTTCTTCGAGTATGCGCCGGATGATGTGGTTGGTACCGCTGCCGGGCGCGCCGATGGCCACCTTCCTGCGCTCAAGCTCGAACAGGTTCTTCACCTTGAGGCCGTTCCGGTAGAATATCCAGAGGGGCTCGTAATAGAGGGACCCCAGGCTGCGCAGGTCGGGGTGCTCCTTGGGGGTGGTTATGCCGCCCTGCATGAACGCGGCGGCCACCGTGGAATCCGGCGCGGCCATGCGGGCGAGGTTGTCCATGGACCCCTTGGTCTGGATTATTTCCAGTTGAATGCCCTGCTTGGCAAAGTACTCCGCGTATTGGCGGGCATACTTGAAATAGGCCCCGTTGGGTCCGCCTGCGGCCAGGGTGACCTTGGAGGGCGGAGCCGGTTCCACATACTGATAAGCCAGCCACAGGGCCCCGGCCAGAAGGATGGCCGCGCTGCCGTAGACCACCACGGAGGTGACGATATGGGATTTGAAGAGTTTCAGCACGGACGTTCTATTTCCCCGCCGCCTTGGTCAACCATTGGTTGGCGCGCTTCGCGGCTTCGCCCTTTTGGTCGGGTGTCATGGTCTTGGTGACTTGCATCAGCATATAGTTGGCCTTGGGATGGCCCTGGCTCCCGGCGATGGCGAACCACTTGCATGCCTCCACCCGGTCGCGCTCGCCGTCCAGGCCCGCCATGTTGATCTCGCCCAGGGTGACCATGGCCTCGAAGTTGCCCTTTTCCGCCGCCTTGGTCAGCCATTGCCGTGCCTGAGCGTAATCCTTTTCCAGTACCTGGCCGGAAAGATAGAGCAGACCCAGGTTGAACTGGCTGGGTGCGTCACCATTTTCGGCGGCCCGTTGCATCCAGTCGATGGAGGTCTTGGCGTCCTTTTTCACGCCGAGGCCCTTGCCATAGATCATGGCCATGACGCCCTGAGCCTGGGGCAGGTCCTGCTCGGCGGCTGCCCGGACCAGCTCAAGCCCCTTGGCCTCGTCCGTTGCCATACCCTGGCCGCCCAGGCACATGACACCCAGGGTGAACTGGGCGTGCGCCTGACCCTGGTCGGCGGCCTTGGTCAGCCACAGGAGGGCCTTGTCTCTGTCGCGGGGCAGTTCTCGTCCCTGAAAATACATCCGGGCCAGCGAGTACTGGGCCTCGGCATCGCCCGCTCGGGCCGCCATCTTTACCTTCGAGCCGATTTCCGGCTGGGCACAGAGCAGGGGAATAGCCAGGGCGGCCAGGAACAGGACGACGGCGAATGCTATTTTGACTATTTTCATGGAGATCTCCGAGTACTGGTTAATGATCAAAGCTATGTGGGCTACTTTGCGCTTCTTGTCAAAGTCTCTGCCGCCCTGGCGAAGTGATCGGGAAGATTTCCCGAATAGCCTTTGAATATTGACAATATTTTTTTCGTTGGCTTATAGGTCGCAAATCAAAAAAGGAATTGTCATGAAAACTTTCCACCGCGTGTTTTTCTGTTCCCTGTTCGCCTTCCTGCTGGTCGGTCTCCTTTGCATTCCGGCCCAGGCCGGGGCTCAGGGCAAGAAG
Organism: uncultured Pseudodesulfovibrio sp.; assembly: GCA_963662475.2. Lineage (GTDB taxonomy): Bacteria > Desulfobacterota > Desulfovibrionia > Desulfovibrionales > Desulfovibrionaceae > Pseudodesulfovibrio. The sequence continues at coordinate 30,901 of CAXXUE010000034.1, read as the reverse complement.
GCCCTGCTTATCGTGGCCAAGAGTGATTTTGAGGATGTCGAATATGCCAAACCGAGGGCGGTCTTTGACAAGGCTGGCTTGCAGTGCACCGTTGCCAGCACCAAGACAGGCACTCTCAAGGGCCGCAAGGGCAAACGGGTGACCTCCGATCTGGAGCTTGCCGACGTGGTCGTGGCCGACTACGACGCCATAGTCATCATCGGGGGCAACGGCATCAAGAAGGTCTGGAAGAACGACGACGCCCACCGCATCGTGCGCGAAGCCATGGAACAGGGCAAGGTGGTCGCCGCCATCTGTGCCGGACCTGGTATTCTGGCTTACGCCGACGTGCTCAAGGGCAAGAAGGCTACCGCGAATTCCAAGAGTGGTGCCACGCCCATCATGAAGGATCACGGATGCGAATACATCAATCAGGCGGTTGTGGTCGATGGCAAGCTCGTCACCGGCAACAGCCCGGGCGCGTCCGAGCAGTTCGGCGAAGCCGTGGTCCAGGCCCTGAACTAACCTTTCCGCCTGACCGTTTTACGGGGACGTGCCGGTTGGCGGTTTGGAGAAAGACAAGTGGGAGCAATATTGGAGAGCATTCTTCGGCCTGAACGGGGGGGGATTAGATATCCTTACCCCCTTGGCCCCCTGTAGCCCGTATCAAAGCGAGCTTGGTCTCCTCTCTTGATTCTTCCATGATGATATCAAATATGAAGTCCTTGAGGAGACCTTTATCAACGATATTGTCTGCGACCCAGACAGCAACGTTTTCCATCTCGTTCATAAACATTGAAACGCAGTAGTCGTACCCATTAAGCAGGAGGAAATACGCGCTTAAAGCAATACTTGTACGCTTGTTGCCGTCATTGAACGCATGGTTTTTATTGATAGAAAAGCAGAGATGGGTAATCTTGTCGATAAAATCTGGATAGTAGTCATCGTTTTTGACGAGCTCCAGCACGCTCTCCAATCTACCAATATCCAAGACGCCACCAGTCCCGCCGGAATGCTCAATGATATAGTCATGCACATGTATGGCGTGCCTAACGTCAAAATAGATGATGGGCATGTCTTTTACTTGTCCTTGAGCCGCTTGAAGACTTCGAGATTTTCATCGATTCGATCTTGAAGGTCTTTGCTCTTTTCTCCGAGAAAACGCTCAAAGTCACCTTCAGGGACACTCTGGATATAGGCTTCCAACTTATGATGCAGGGCATCACGAAAGCACAAATCCCTGCTGGCCATTTTTGTTCTTGCTTTGATAATCAGAGGGCGAAAAGCCGGATGAGTCGCAAAGTCTCCAAAAAAAGTGTCTGCTTCGTTTACCGTCAGAGGTCTGCCCAATTCCTTAGAGCGCCTTGCCAATTCATGCGCCAAGCCTGATTCAAAACTTGCGATCAGGTCGAGTACCTCCGAATAAAGGGTATCCCGAACTTTTTCTTTTGAAACCAAATTGAGAATCTTTCTGTATTCTTGGGCATTTTCCCGAAAGATACTCTCATAAACCAAATTTGTGTACTTGCCATACTTCCAGCCACCTGAAACGCCTATGTACTTGTCAACCGCATCCGTAAATTGTTTACGGTAATTTTCCTCTTGAAACGCGGCGGCGAGAAAGTCCGTATCTCTTTGATTGATGTACTTGGTCTTTCCTCCGGACTTCATGGCTATCGTATCAATAACAATATCCAGAATTCTGCTTCTAATCACCCTGGCCCTTTCGCTTTCAGTAAGCAGCATCGCCAAATTCAATACGGATTTAAAATCAAATATTCCAAGGGCTTGAGTAGACTGACCGACATTGATGTCGGTCAGGTCTGTTAACAATTTGAAATCTTTAAGACTTTTTCCCTTGAGTAATGTGTATCCATTGCGTTTCAACTCCTCGCCATGGGTGGATAAATATCGCTCGACCGTTCGGATATCGACATCAAGAATTGTTGCCACCTGCTGTTTGAGAAAAACTGGTTTCCCATCCCACTGAAATCCCGAAAAGCCCAAGTCTTCTTGCAACTTCTGCATTGCAAAGGGGTTGTTCAGTATATTCTGTCTCTCAATGCTGGACTCCGTGAGTACGAGAGATTTTTCATTCATCGTTTAGCCTGTTGAGTTATTTGATTTAATTTGCATATTGCCCAATGGGTTGCCCAGAATAGAAATTTTTCTCGAAGTGTCTTTTTTGTAAGCAGGAGGGGCTTTCCGAAGTATCCGGCGCAACGGGTGCTCCTACACCCCCTCTTGCGACTACATATCAATCTCCTTCAAACATGCAAAGGAGGAAGCGAAACGGAGCTTCTCAGGACCAGTTTCCCCTCTGATTCCCTTTCTCTGATCGGTAAAATCCCCAGGATTCTTCCTCTGCACCCGCCCAGCATCGATGGGAATGTCAAGCGTTCGGCCTTGAGAACAGGACAGTGTCCTGGTCTGGCCCGAGGTTCGTCATCGCGGCACCCTGCATTTCTCTACCAGTCCACGGGCAGCTTGACCTTCTGTCTTGCCTTGTTGGTGAAGAAGACATGGCCGTGCTCACGGCCAAAAAGATAGACATCGCGGGTCACCGCCACGTCCTGGCGGCAGTACTCGGTGATCAAATCCAGCCGGCCTTCCTTCCACCACGCGAGTGCCTGGAGTCCGTCGGCGGATTTGCCCACGTCCAGGGTGGCCTGGGCGATGTTGTCCAGCTTGACCCGGTAGCCCAGGCGCCCATGCACTTCCATGAGCAGGTCCAGATTGGGAAGCGAGCGGAAATTGTAGGGATGCAGCCCGCCGAGCACGGCATAGTCGAACTTGACGTGGTTGAAACCGATGACCAGATCGAACTGCTTCAGGTGGGTCACCAGATCGTCGAGTTGATCCTGCTCATAGTCGTGCATGGCGTCGTCGTCCGAGTCGTAGAGACAGGCGATGGACACGCCCATGCGGTCGGCGCGGTTCCAGCCGCCCACGTCATCGGCGGAGAAACGGGTTTCGATGTCCAGGACGCCATAGCGTTTCGGCGCGGGTTTTTTCAGGTCGATACCGGGCAGGTTCACGTCGATGTCCTTTGGTTGAATGGTTTTCGGATCGCCGGAAAGGATCGCTTCCAGCACGAACTGCGCGGCCCGTTTGTCGATGGGCCGGTTGCCCGAGCCGCACTTGGGCGAGTGCACGCAGGACGGGCAGCCCAGCTCGCACGGGCACGCCTCGATGGTGGTCAGCGTGGTGCGGACCAGTTCATCCGCCTTGGCATAGGCCTCGCGCGTCAGTCCGGCACCGCCCGGCATGCCATCGTAAATGAAAACCGCCGGGCCTTCCACCTGGGGATGCAGGGGCGTGGAAATGCCGCCCAGGTCGTTGCGGTCGGTCATGACCAGGAGCGGCAGCATGCCGATGGCCGCGTGCTCGACCGCGTGGATGCCGCCCATGAAGTGCAGGAATTCCTCCTCGCACCTCCGGCGGATGTCGTGGCCGATCTCGAACCAGAGCCCCTCGGTCTCGAAAACCAGGGGCGGCAGGTCCAGGGGCACGATGCCGAGCAGCTTGCCGCCGCGCACGCTCCGTTTTTCATAGCCCGTGATCTGCTCGGTGACCTTGAGCCGCCCGAAATAGACGCGGGTGCCGAAGCAGGTCTTTTGCCCCAGGACTTCGAGAATCTCGGTGTCTTTGCTGCCGCGTGGTTTGGTGTAATAGCCCACCCGCTGCTTCTGCGTGTGTACGGCCTTGCCCCCGAGGTCGAGGCTGGTGACCACATAGGTCGTGCCCCGGTGCAGGTAGACCGCGCCGGTGTGCGCCTCGCGGTAGGCCCGGTGCTCGTCGATGGTGCCGATGACCGGCGCCTTGTCCTTGCCCGTGCTGTTGTCCTCGATGTGCAGGGACTGGCCCGCCCCGCGCAGGTCCACGTCCCGGTGGGGCCGTTTGCGGTGGGACACGATCTCCGCCGGGTGGCCGTCCAGGTCGGGCTCCACCTCGAACAGATGGCCGTGGGCGACCAGTGCATCCACCCGCGTACCTATCGCTTCCTCGCGCAGAAACGGTTCGGCCCGACGCAGGGTGAGCTCGACCGCCGCGCAGATCAGGTGCCGGTCCATGACCACCGGGTTGTACGGGTTGAGCATGGCCGACTCGGGCGGGCGGGCGAAGAAGTCGTCCGGGTTGCGCATGAAATATTGATCCAGGGCGTCCTCCTGGGCCACCAGGGCGACCACGGAATCGCGCATGGAGCGGCCCACACGGCCACCGCGTTGCAGGGTGGCCATGACCGAGCCGGGATAACCGACCATGATGCAGACATCCAGCCCCCCGATGTCGATGCCCAGCTCCAGGGCCGAGGTGGAAATGACCGCCAACAGATCGCCGTCCGCCATGCGTGATTCGATCTCGCGCCGTTCCTCGGGCAGAAATCCGGCCCGGTAGGCAGAGATTTTCCCTTTGTACGGGCCGCTTTTCTCCGTCGCCCAGAGTGCGATCAGCTCGGTGAGCTTGCGCGACTGGCAGTAGATGATGGTCCGCAGATCCCGCGCCAGGGCGGCCTGCAACAATTGAATGGCGGCCTGGGAGGGCGAGCCGTCCGGGTTGAGAAAGACCATGTGCCTGCCGCCGCGTGCGGCCCCGGATTCCAGGATGGGATGCACGTCCAGGCCGGTGAGCATCCGGCACAACTCCACCGGATTGCCGATGGTGGCCGAGCAGAAGATGAAGGTCGGACGCGCTCCGTAGTACGCGCACAAACGGAGCAGCCGCCGGAAGACCATGGCCATGTGCGAGCCCATGACGCCTCGGTAGGTGTGCACCTCGTCCACCACGATGTGGGTCAAACCGGACAGGAATTCGGCCCAGGACGCATGGTGGGGCAGCATGGAGAGGTGGACCATCTCCGGGTTGGACAGGATCACATTGGGTGGCGCGTTGCGGATTTTCTTGCGGAAATGGGGCGTGGTATCGCCGTCGTAGATGGCGGCGGTGGGACGGCGCTCCTCGGGGAGCAAAGCCGCCAACTCGTTGAACCCCTTGAGCTGGTCCTGGGCCAGGGCCTTGAGCGGAAAGAGATAGAGCGCCTTGGCCTCGGGATCGGCCAGACAATGCTCCATGACCGGCAGGTTGTAGGTCAGGGTCTTGCCGCTGGCCGTGGGCGTGGCCACCACCACGTGGTGCCCGGCGCGGACATGGTCGGCGGCCTCGGCCTGGTGGGTGTAGAGTTTGTCGATGCCGAGCAGCGAAAGGGCGCGGGTCACGGGTTCGGCCCAGGCGCGGCGCGGGGAAGCGTGGCGCGATTCCACGCCTTCGAGGAACCGGTGGTGGGCCACTTGATGGGCCATGCGCTCGGATTCCAGCAGCGCGGCGACGTATTCACTGACAGAGTTGTTCACAGGCGCAAAGCGTAGTACGGTGCGGAAGGCGAATCAATATAATTGTCCGTTGTGTTGCCTGCGGGCATTGTGCCGGAAAGGATATCATAGAAATGACCGGAATGATCCCCAAGTCAGAGGAATTGAGTGCCCATATTCTGGTGGTGGATGACTCGAAGTCCATCCGCTTCGCCTTGCAGAATCAGCTCGAAGAGGCCGGATTTCGCGTGACCACGGCTGTGGATGGTCAGGAAGGGCTGGGAAAGGCCCTGGAAGGTCGGTTCGATCTTGTCATCACCGACCTGGACATGCCGAACATGGACGGGTTCGAGTTGTGTACCCGGCTCAAAACGGAGTTCAAGACTTCGCAGATTCCCATCATCATTCTTTCTGCCCGGGATTCGGACGAGGCCATCGAGCGCGGCTTTCGCGTGGGGGCGGACGCGTTTCTGGCCAAGGGTGACCGCATTGAGGACAAGATCGAGCGCATTCAGGATATCCTGAACACCCGAAATTTTCTTACCGGGAGCCGGATTCTGGTGGCGGACGATTCCTCCAGCGTGCGTCTTTTTCTCAAATCCGGTCTGAGTGAGGAGGGGTTTGTCTCCGAGATCGTGACCAACGGACGGGAGGCCCTGGAACGGCTGGATGAGTTCAAGCCGGATCTGATCCTGACCGACCTGATGATGCCGGATATGGACGGCGGCGATCTCCTGCGGGCGGTCAAGAAGTCCGAGGTGCACAAGCACATCCCGGTGGTGATCATGTCCACCATGAGCGACCGGCCGCTGATGCGCCGCCTCATGAGCGAGGGCGCGGCAACCTACATGGCCAAGCCGTTCACCATGAACCAGATCATCATCACCATCGAGGAAATTTTTTCTTCCCGGTTCAAGTTGCTCATGGAGGAGCAGGAACGGTTGCGCATGGAGCAGAAGCTCACGCTGGGGGCCATAGCGAGTCTGGTCCAGGCTTTGGAGGCGCGGGACTCCCTGACGCGTGGTCATTCGGAGCGGGTGGCACTCATCGCCCAGGGCATCGGCGAGGAGTTGGGCTTTACCCAGGACCAACTGGATCGTCTTCTGCTCATCGGGCGACTGCACGACTTGGGCAAGATCGGTGTGCGCGACGACGTGTTGCTCAAGGAAGGCCCGCTCAACACCGACGAGTTCGATCATGTCAAGAAACACTCCAACGTGGTGGCCGATATCCTGCGGCCCATCGAGAGCCTGCACGACATTCTGGAGGTCACCCTCTACCACCACGAGCGGTGGGACGGTCGGGGCTATCCCGACGGGCTCAAGGGAGAGGACATCCCCTTTCTGGCCCGGATCATTTCCGTGGCCGACGTGTTCGAGGCCGTGACCAGCGAGCGTCCCTACCGCGACTCCCTGCCCCGGCGCGTGGCCATCGAGATCATCCGCGAGGAGCGAGGCCGCCAGCTTTGTCCCACCTGTGTGGCCGCTTTTTTTAAGTGGTACGAGCGCACTGACGGCGAGATCGACCTGCCTGAGAGATTCCGGCAGGGTCTGTAGGCCGTCACTCCTTCTGCCCCAGGCCTTTCCTCTTTCTTTCTGTGAGCTCTATATGGTGTGGGGTGAAACTTTTTTATGGTTCATGCATCAATCCATTATGCATCGAAAATTCTAACCAGAGTGACAACCATGAACACCAACGAAGCACGCCTCTTGAAGACGATCCTGAACGATAGGGAAGCATTGGCCCGGATTCGGCAGACCCCCTTCGCCGAGCGGACAGACTTGATCGTCGGGTTGGGCCGGTCGTTAGGCCTGTCGGTCAGCGTCGATGCGGTTCGTCGCTTTTTGGACGACTCTTCGGAACGTGAGCTTTGTGAAGCGGAACTGGAGACCGTGGTCGGCGGCAAGCGGGTTCTCAATTTCGAAGGCGGGATGGATATCATCGGCAACGACGAGGACAACGAGATGGAAGGGAGCCCCTGGTCCGACGCGAATGATGATTTCATGGATGGCCGGGGCGGCGATGACACCATGGACGGGATGTATGGCGACGACGTCATGCTCGGCGGCACTGGCAACGATTCCATGGATGGCGGCTACGGCAATGACATCCTCTTGGGTGAAGAGGGTAACGACACCATGAACGGCGGCTCCGGTGTGGATTACCTTTTCGGCGGCGAAGGCGAAGACTCGTTGAACGGCGGAAGCGGCAATGACTTCCTGGACGGCGGCGACGGCAACGATACCATGGACGGCGGAAGCGGCAATGATCTCATGGATGGTGGCTACGACAATGACCTCATGGAAGGTGGTTCCGGCAATGATACCATGCTCGGCGGCGATGGTAATGACACCATGTTTGGCGGTCTCGGCAACGACCTCATGGCCGGCGGGGACGACGAGGACACCATGCATGGAGGGGACGGCCGCGACACCATGTACGGCGGCAGCGACGATGACTGGATGGACGGCAACATCGGTAATGACTTCCTGGACGGCGGTGAAGGCAACGACACCATGCAAGGCGGTGTGGGCGACGACTCCATGCTCGGCGGCGAAGGCGACGACTCCATGCTCGGAGAGAGCGGCAACGATTCCATGCAAGGCGGCGAAGGTGACGACTCCCTGACCGGCGGCATGGGCGACGACGTCCTGTCCGGTGGCGAGGGCAACGACGTCTTCGTGTTCGGCAGAAGCGACGGCGAGGATCACATCACGGATTTCGATCCGGGTGAGGATCGCCTGCAACTGTCGGGTGTTTCCTCCATTGACGATATCGAGGTGCACTCCAACGGCGGCAACACCTACATATTTTTTGGCAACACCACCATCGTTCTCGAGGACGTGGAGATGGACCGCGATCAGGTCTGGGAGCGGGTGACAGGCGAAGACGGCTGATCCGTTCTTCCTGTTCGGTTTTTACACGTATCCTGACTTCTGCTAGTTTTCAGTCCCTGGCCGCCGGTCAGGGATGGTGTGCGGCCACAACCCTGCCGTCACATCTTTCAGGCCATATCCATGCCAGGGGGGGCTGGCCGGATTCTTAGAGGGTGAGCCTCCCCTGTTTCTCGTGCAAGGAAGGGTACAATGGCAATTCTCCTGGCCGTAGTCCGATGGATTGACCGGCTCAATGGATGGGTCGGAAAACTCGCGGGGTATATCGCCCTGCTCATGGTTCTCGTGGTGACCGTCGATGTCATCATGCGCTACGCATTCAATACCACGTTCGTGGCCGTGCAGGAGCTGGAATGGCATCTGTTCGGCGTCCTCTTTCTCCTTGGCGCGGGCTACACCCTGATGGTGGACGGCCATGTGCGTGTGGATGTCTTCTACCAACGCCTCTCGCCCAAGGGGCAGGCCTGGATCAATCTTTTGGCGTGCTCTTCTTTCTGCTGCCGGGTTGCTGTCTGGTGCTCGTCACTTCCTGGCAGTTCTTCGACATGGCGCTTGCGGCCCGGGAAGGTTCGCCCGATCCCGGTGGACTCCCGGCCCGGTACGTGCTCAAGTTCTTCATCCCGCTCGGCTTCTCGCTGATCGTGCTCCAGGGTGTGTCCATGGGTATCAAGGCTTTTCTGGTAATCATCGGCAAACCATATGAGGAGAAGCAATCCGGTCCCTCCGGCCATTCCTCCAACGTCCTGACCGACGAGATCATCCATGCCATGGGCGAGGACTCGGCGAAAGGGGAGGGCGCGTAAATGATGGAAGCGCTCCCCCTGATCATGTTCGCGGTGCTGACCATCCTGCTGCTGTTCGGTTTTCCCGTGGCCTTCACCCTGCTGGGCACCTCCCTGGTTTTCGGATTTATCGGCTTTGGCTGGGATTTGTTCAATCTGGTGCCCCTGCGCATCTGGGGCACCATGAATAACTTCACTCTGCTGGCAGTGCCGCTCTTCGTGTTCATGGGGGTGATGCTCGAACGGTCGGGACTGGCGGAGGACCTGTTGGAGACCCTGGCGCTCCTGTTCGGTCGCATGTGCGGCGGCCTGGCCGTTTCCGTGGTTCTCGTGGGCATGCTCCTGGGTGCGTCCACCGGCATTGTTGGTGCCACGGTCGTGACCATGGGCCTTATTTCCCTGCCGACCATGCTTCGGCGCGGTTACCAGACCGAGCTGGCCACCGGCGTGATTTCGGCCTCCGGCACCCTGGGGCAGATCATCCCGCCAAGCATCGTCCTCGTCCTGCTGGGCGACATTCTCGGGGTGTCCGTGGGCAAACTGTTCATGGGCGCGGTCATCCCCGGCATGGTCCTGGTGGGCCTTTACTGCCTCTATATCATCATCTATTCGCACTGCAACAAGGCCTGCGCCCCGACCATCCCGGACCGCGAATGGGCCGAGATCAGGTCCAAGGGGCTGTGGAAGCGCGTGTTCAAGGCCCTGGTGCCGCCGCTCATGCTCATGGCCTGCGTGCTCGGGTCCATCTTCGCGGGCGTTGCCTCACCCACCGAGGCCGCAGCCGTGGGTGCCTCCGGTGCCATTCTCCTGTCCATGGTGAGCGGCCGGTTCACCTTCGGACGGCTCAAGGAAACCATGACCACCACCACGGTGCTGACCTGCATGGTCTTCATCATCCTGGTGGGCGCGGGAGCCTTCGGCCTGGTCTTCCGGGGTCTGGGCGGAGATCAGGTCCTTCGCGACTGTATAGCCCACCTCGCCTTCGGCAAATGGACGGTCCTGCTCATTGTCATGTCCATCATCTTTGTCATCGGCTTCTTCCTGGACTTCATCGAGATCACCTTCATCCACATCCCGGTGCTGGCACCGATCATGATGGATTTCGGATTCGACCCGCTCTGGTTCGCCATCCTGTTCGCGGTGAACCTCCAGACCTCGTTCATGACCCCGCCCTTCGGGTTTTCTCTCTTCTACCTCAAGGGGGTGGCTCCGCCGGAGGTCAAGACGGGCCATATCTACAAGGGCATCATCCCGTTCGTCCTGCTCCAACTGGTAGGGCTGGGACTGGTGGTGGCCTTTCCGTCCATGGCCACCTGGTTCCCCCGGTACGTTTTCGGCAACTGATCCGCAACGGCGCAAGGACAGGGCCAAAATCGCAAAAACAAAGCCCCATCGCGCAATGCGATGGGGCTTTTCATTCGTGTTTCGGGGCCCAGGTTACTTGTTCGCCTTCTTCCAGGTTTCCCATTCTTCCTTGGTCAGCTTGCCGTCTTTGTTCTTGTCCGCGTCTTTCATGATGCGGTCGGCATTGAGCGGGTAATGGGTGGAAATTTCCGCCCTGTATGATCATGGTATCGCCGTCCTTGTCTATCTCCACGAATCCGGTGGTGAAGAAGACGCGTTCCAATTTATAGAGCACGGCCTTGTAGGTGGCGCCGCGTTCCAGGTAGTAGATGGACATGGTCTGCTTGCTGGTCCGCTGGCCGACGGCGTAGCCATCGTCCTTCTCGGCGAAATAGAGGTTGCCGTCATCGCCGAAAATGCCGGTGAACGGCTCCTGTTGCAAAACGTTCTTGCTGTTGAACCAAAGCTTGTAGCCCTTGAACAACTGGCCTTCCTGCGCGTCGATGACATAGGCGGCCTGGGTCTTCTTGAATCCCTTTTCCGTGTTGACAAAGGAATCGCCCTTCCAGGTGCCGCGCAGTTCCGGCACTTCGGCGGCAAAGGCCAGGGAAGCGGTCAGCAGCAATGCGGCAGCGGCCAATATCGTCATAATACGTTTCATGAAATCTCTCCTTTTCGGTTTCGCGACTATACTCGATACTGACCAGAAATCCATAGGAAAAAACAAAAAATAAGGAGATGCGGATTTCCGCGTCTTCCGATTTTTTGTGGAATCCACCGTCGGATTACGTGACGTACTTTTCGGCGATGATGTCGAAGTAGGCGCGGGAGGAGACGTCTGCCCAGGCCCCCCACTGTTTTTTGAAGGCGTTGAAGGACGCGGCAACCCTGGTGGCCAGCGGAGACTTGGCCGCTTCTTCGGCAACCACTTCCCTGGCCATGACGCGCAGGTCGGCCAGGACCTTTTCCGGGAACCGTTTGAGCTGCACATGATGCTTGGTGATGAGTTCTTCCAGGGCCGCGCCGTTGCGGGCCTCGAATTCGCACAGGGATTTCAGGTTCGACTCGGCGGCGGCCACCTTGAGAATGGCCTGGAGGTCCTTGGGCAGGGCCATGAACTTGTCCTTGTTGAACATGGCGTCCAAACAGGTTCCCGGCTCGTGCCATCCGGGGTAGTAGTAATATTTGGCGGCCTGATAGAAGCCCATGCGCAGGTCGTGCAGGGGACCGACCCACTCGGTGGCATCGATGACGCCGCGTTCGAGCGAGGTGAAAATCTCGCCGCCTGCCAGCAGGACCACGGTGCCCCCCGCCCTGGCGATGACTTTGCCGCCCAGACCGGGAAGGCGCATCTTCAATCCCTTGAAGTCGTCGATGGTGTTGATTTCCCTGTTGAACCAACCGCCCATCTGGACGCCGGTGTTGTTCATGGGACGACCGATCAGATTGAACTGGCCGTACACTTCGTCCCACAGTTCGATACCGCCGCCGGAGTAGAGCCATGCGTTGATGCCCTGGGGGTTGAGGCCGAAGGGCACAGCGGAGAACCACTGGCATGCAGGGTCCTTGCCCGCCCAGTAGTAGGCCCCGCCGGAGCCGCATTCGACAGTGCCTGCGGAAACCGCGTCGAACACGCCCAGGCCGGGCACCAGTTCGTTGGCCGCGTACACCTTGATTTTCAGGCGGCCATCGGACAGGGTGTCGACTTTGTCGGCAAAGGCTTCGGCGCCGGTTTGCAGGATGGGCATTTTGGGCGGCCAGGTGGTGACCATTTTCCAGTGGATCGTTTTCTTGACCTGTGCCGGTGCGGACGCTTGGTTGGCGGGTTTTTCTCCGTTCTGGCAGCCTGCGAGCAGTGCGGTGCCGCCGGCGAGACCGGCGATGGCGGCTTTGCTCAGGAAATCACGCCTTTTTATCGACCCTCCAAGGCTGGATGTTTGATCGGTCTGCCAAAGACCGCATTGAGTATTATCCTGAAAAACGTGCATGAAATAAAAAGGAAAAGCAAGAAAACCTCCAGCATTCAACGGCTCGTCCGACCCCGTTGTTTCGCGTCCGGGAAACGGGCCGCGCTTGACATTTCAGGTCCACCTTCCCTACCATGCCCAAACCCTGAAACCCTTTCTCCAACTCTTCGGCATTGACACACATCGACAAAAATAAAATAAATAAAATCCTTCTGTTACGGATGGATCGCATTGGTGACATGTTCTGCACCACACCCGCCCTGCGCGCCATTCGGCAGGCCTACCCGGACGCCCGGATAGACCTCGTGGCAAGCCCCGGCAATCAGGCCGTGGTCGCGGACAATCCGCACATCGACACCCTGTACCCCTTTCCACTCAGGAAATTCTGGCTGTGGCCGTACCATTTCCTCAAGTACCGGCTGGCCGGGTACGACATGGTCGTGGCCCTCAACGGTCAGTCCCGAACCACGGCCCGGCTGGTCAAGTTCATTGACGCGCCCGTGAGCGTGGGCACCTGGTACCGGGCCACGGCAGACTACTACAAGGACACGGTCCGCTACCGGGAAGGGGAGCACACCATCGAGTTCCAGCTCCGGGTGGCCGAGGCCCTGGGCGCACCGAGCGACGACCCGTCCATGGTCTTTCCGGTCAGCGACGAACTCAGGGCGCGGGCGCAGACCCGGTATCCCCGGCGTGAGGGCAAAAAACGCGTGGCCCTGTTCATCGGCAATGCCAAGAAGGTGGACACCCGCTGGCCCGAGGCAAAATTTGCGGCCCTGACCGGCCGCCTGACCGGGCGCGGTGACGTGGAGGTCCATATCATTGCCGGGCCGGGCGACGAGGGGTTGCTTCCGCCATTTTCATGGAATGAGGACTGCGTCCTCTACCCCGGCGGCACGTTGCAGGAGCTGGGCGCGTTTCTCGCCACCTGTGACCTGTTCGTGACCAGCTCGTCCGGGCCCATGCATCTGGCCGCAGCCGTGGACGCGCCCATGGTGGCCATCCTGGCGGACTACACCCACCAGTGCTGGCGGCCCCTTTCCGACATCCACACCATTGTCCAGTCCGGGCAGGAAGGCGTGCAGGTGGGCAATGTCGAGGTGGACGCGGTGTTTGACGCGGCCTGCCTCCGGCTGGACGGCTGAGGCCGTAGGATCTTTGGATGAGCCGTCCTGAAATAGGTTGACGGTTTTTGAAGGTTTCAATCAGGCTGTGGGGCTAGCCCCACAGCCTGATTTGTGTACGTCGTCCGGCGTTCTCATTCCCAAACTGAGATGAGGTCGCTCCGCATTGTATATCTCCACTGACTCTTTCACCAATGCATTGAGTTCTCTAAGGTTATTGCATGTGACGGTTAAAAACTCCTGCTTTAGAATCCCATTCATCCTTTCTGCCAAGGCGTTTTGATAACAGTCGTAACCATCTGTCATAGAGGGAGTCATGTCTGATTCCCGAAGTTTTTTCTGGTAAACGGAAGAGGCATATTGAAGTCCTCGGTCTGAATGGTGAATCGTATTTACCCTCTTTCGCTTGTTTTCAATTGCCGCATCCAGTGCTTTGGCTGTGCTTTCCGAACCGAGGTCTCGGCTCACATTGTATCCCATTATCTTTCGGCTGAATGCATCGGTCACCAGCGAAAGATAGCATGTCTGTTCGCGTGTTTTTACGTAGGTTATGTCGCTTACAAACACCTGCTCCGGGAAGCTGGGCTGAACATCTTTCAACAAGTTAGGATGCTTTTTTAGCCAATGTTTCGAGTTGGTTGTCTTTGTGTAGTTCTTTTTTCGCTTGATGAGCATGTGCTCGCGCCGCAACAGGCAAAACAACGCGTCACGTCCAAGCTTGATTCCCTTTGCGGAAAACGCGTCCTTCAACAGGAAGTACAGCTTTCGCGTTCCGAGGCGGGGCATCCTGGCCCGCACGCTCAAGACCATGGCCTTTGCCTCTTGGAGCATGGCCTCCCGTACATCATGGCGTTTTTCAGCCTGGTACACGGACTGCCGACTGACCCCGAGCTGCCTGCAACAGGCAGACAAGCTTATTTGTCTTTCTTTCTGAAGACTTCGTGCAGCTCGGGGGTAAGCTTTTTTCTTATCGAAGTCCCAAGCTCGCGGTCTGAAATCTCAATCATCTTATCGAGAAGCGCGGTCTTGATCTTCTCTTCCTCAAGCTCTTTCTCCAGCCGTTTGATCTTCTGGGCTGGAGTTTCCTTTGCTTTGGGGGCGTTGCGGGAATGTACCATGGGTCTGCTCCAATCACGGGTGCCGTGCTTCCTGAGCCACTTCAACACTGTGCTTCGCCCTTGAATACCATAAAAAGCCTGAGCCTGCTTGTACGTCATCTCGCCCTTTTCCACCTGCGCCACCACCGACAATTTAAAGGCCATCGTGTAGTCGCGCCGAGTCCGTCTAACTCGCTGTTTGGGATTGCTTTCCATAAATAGGTCCTTTGGTTATCAACCTATTTCAGGACGGGACAGGAATGAGAAAAAGGCCCGCTTCGGTGAAGCGGGCCGTTTTTGATGAAATCAGGAGGGGATGCCGCCTTTGGCGGCGGGTGTCGGGTGATTTCGCCTCCGGCGGCCAAAGGGGGATGCCCCTTTGGATTCCCTTTTGCCCCTTCGGGGGGCGGGCTATTCGTTTTCTTCGGTCGGAACGTCGGGAGAATCGGCGGTTTCCGGGGTTTCTGGGGATTCTTCATCCGCCGGGGCCGCTTCGAGTGCGGGGTCGAGTTCCGGCTTGGGTGCGCTCTTGGGCGGTTCCATGTACCGGGAAAAAATAAGGAAGCCGGTGTGGGCGACCATGCGGTCGTCGGGCCGGAGCCGGTCGGCCACGGGTTTCCAGTGTCTGACCAGGATTTCCAGGACCTCGGTTTCCGCGAACGGACCGTCTTCCAGACCGCGCAGCAGGTCGGAGACCTGATTGACCGTGGGCAGCAGGAAGCCGCACATGGCACCGGGGATGACCGCCTCGGGAATGGCTTCGAGGTATTCCCACGGAGTGCGCACGTCCAGGAACAGGGCGTCCGCACCCGAATGGATGAAGCCGTCCTCAATGTTGCGGTTGACCTGTTCCACACGGTTGGAGAGCCCCACCCGTTCGAGGTTCTTGCCCGCCAGTTTGTAGAAATCGGCGCGGCGCTCGTAGGTGATGACCTTGCCGGTGTCGCCCACGAACCAGGCCAGGGCCGTGGTCAGGCCACCGGAGCCGGTGCCGGACTCAATGACCGTGGAGCCGGGGCCGATGCCCAGCTTCATCATCAGGTACCCGATTTCCTTGGGATACATGATCTGCGTCTGGCGTTTCACGCCCTTGATAAGGTCGTGCAGGGTGGGGCTTGAGGATCAGGTAGGGCCGTCCCAGATGGGTCTTGACGTACTGGCCGAACCCGGCCTCGGCCACTTCGTCCATGAGCAGCTTGCCGTCATGGGTGTGGACTTCGCCGCCCGTCTCCAGCTTGCGCAGGTAGCGTTTGCCTTTGTGGCTGATGAGCAAAATGAGTTTTCCGGGTTCGATCATGGCCTGGTCTCCTGGTTGAAAATATGGCCTTGGGGTACGGTGGGCGCGTCCGGGAAGTCAATGAAAAAGGGGCTTCGACCGAGTCGGAATCGAGGAATACCTTGCCAATGCAGGGTTTTCCCTATAACTCTGAAGCATCCCGTCCTTGACATCCCCGTTCCCGTCCTTAATAACCTCATGTAATTCCTTGCGCCGGAAAATCGGCCCGGAGAATAAAGGACACCATGGCATACAAGTACGTTTTCGGTCCCGTGTTGAGCGGGCGGTTGGGTCGGTCTCTGGGACTGGACCTGCTGGGGGGAAGTATTTGCTCCATGGACTGCATTTATTGCGAAGTGGGTGCCACACGGAATCTGACACTCAAACGCAAGCCCTACGTTTCGGCGGCTGCCATTCTCGAAGAGTTGGGTGCCTGGAAAGCGGAAGGGCACGCCACGCCCGACATGGTCACCCTGGGCGGTTTGGGCGAACCCTGCCTGAATTCGGCCATGGGCGAGGTCATCACCGGGGCGCGGGCGATTTTCCCGGGCACGGGCATCGCGGGTACTGACCAATACCACGCTGATGGTCGACCCCGAGGTGCGCGCCGAACTCGCGCTGGCGGATGTGGTTCTGCCCAGTCTGGATTCTCTGGTGGAAGCGGAATTCCTGGCCGTGAATCGTCCCGTAAGCGGCATCACCTCGAAAGGGGTGGCCGACGGACTGCTCGCGTTCAGAAAGGAATTCGCAGGAAAGATATTTTTGGAAATTTTGCTTGTCGAGGGAGTCAATGATTCCGATGAGAACCTCGGCAGGCTGACGGATTTTTGCAAGCGGCTCAAGCCGGACCGGGTTGACGTGGTCACCTCCACCCGTCCCGGAACGGTCAAGGGAACCCGCCCCGTAGGCGGAGAAACCCTGAGTCGCTGGCGCGCACAACTGGAAGTGGGCAGGCGGGAAACCCGCCTGACAAAGACCGTGGCGTTCGAGACCATGCCCCTGGCCCACCTTTCGGACCTGGTCAACGGCTCCCTTCGACGCAGACCGCAGACGGTTTCCCAATTGGCAGGTGCTCTGAACACGGACCCGGAACAGGTTCGACAAGCTGTGGAAGCCCTTGAGAAAAAGGGCGATGTCATCCCCAGGGAAGACCAGGGCGAGACTTTTTACCACGGCACGGAGCATCTCCTGGAGGATTAGCGCGCCATGACACAACATTTTTTACACGAGGGTTATCATGACCACCACTACCGCTGTTGCCGCCAGCAAAAAGAAACGGCAGAAGATGTTCATTTCCGTATTGCCGGGAGAACAGGTTGAAGTTGTTATTGCCGAAGAAGGCAAGGTCAACGAATATTACGTCGAGATGGTGCACCAGGCCAAGACCAAGGGCAACATCTACAAAGGCTACATCCACAACATAGATAACGGGCTTCAGGCCGCGTTCATCAATTACGGAGCCGAGCGCAACGGGTTCCTTCAGATCGACGAGGTACACCCGGAATACTATCTGGGCAGTCCCGGCACCAAGAAGGGCCAGCGTTACCCGCTCATGCAAAAGGTGCTCAAGGCCGGCCAGGAAGTCCTGGTCCAGGTGGTCAAGGAACCCACCGGCAAGAAGGGCGCGTTCCTCACCTCCTATCTTTCCCCTTCCCGGCCCGTAGCTTCGTCTACACCGTGGGCCGCTCCCAGATGGGCGTCTCGCGCAAGATCGAGGATGAAAAGGAACGGGTCCGTCTGAAAAAGGTCCTCGAATCCTTCGAGACCACCGAGGGCGTGGGCCTCATCGCCCGCACCGCTGCCGTGGGCCAGTCCAAGGCCGCCCTGGAGCGCGATTTCAAGTACCTCAACCGGCTGTGGTCCGATATCCGCACCAATGCCCAGCAGAAAAAGGCCCCGGCCATGGTCTACCAGGAACTGGGGCTGGCCGCCCGTGCCGTGCGCGACTACCTGGGCACCGACATCACCGAAATCTGGGTTGACGACAAAGAGACCTTCGAGCAAATACATCAATTCGTGAAGCTCGCCTTCCCGCGCAAAAACAATCTGGTCAAGCTGCACGAGGACCCCGATCTCTCCCTGCTGGAGCGGTTCAACGTGGTCAAGCAGGTTCAGGAAATCTATTCCCGCGAGGCGTCCATGCCGTCCGGCGGGCGGCTCGTGTTCGACGCCACCGAAGCACTCACTGCCGTGGACATCAACTCCGGCAAGATCGGCGGCGAACGCAATTTTCAGAAGATGGCGCTCAAGACCAATGTCGAAGCGGCCCGCGAGATCGCCCGCCAGCTTCGGCTCCGGGACATCGGCGGCCAGGTGGTCATCGACTTCATCGAGATGAAGAATCCCAAGGATTGCCGCGAGGTGGAAAAGGTCATGCGCGCGGAGATGAAGAACGACCGCGCCCGTACCGACGTCAGCCGCATCTCCTCCTTCGGCCTCATGGAACTGGTGCGCCAGCGCCTCGGTTCCTCGGCCATTGCCATTTCCACCGAGCCCTGCCCCTGCTGCAACGGCACCGGCATCCGCCGCAACATGGAGTGGCAGGCCCTCCAGGCCCTCAAGGAGATTCACCGCGAGATCCGCCAACCCGGCGGGGACGTGGTGGAGCACAATTGCGAGGAGGAGCTGGCCATTTACCTGCTCAACAACAAGCGGGCCGTGCTGGCCGACCTGGAAGAAACCTACGGCAAGAAGATCAACGTGGACATCGATTACGAGTACGACGACTAGTCCGGGCCGTCCGGACAGGGTTGCACCATGAAACGCCTTCTTCTTCACATCTGCTGCGGACCGTGCTCCATCACCACGATCCAGACGCTTCAGGACCAGGGATTCGAGATCACGGGACTGTTCTACAATCCGAACATCCACCCCCCTGACCGAGTACGTGAAACGGCGCGATGGCTGCCTGGAAGTGGCGGAGAAGTTTGGCATCAAGGTCATCGTCAAGGACAATGAATACGATCCCCAGGTCTGGTTTCGTGATGTGGCCTATCGTGAGAACAACCGCTGTTTTCACTGCTATGCCCGGCGTATGGAGCGCACTGCCGGGATCGCCAAAAAGGGCGGTTTCGACAGCTTCACCACCACCCTGCTCTATTCCAAACACCAGAAGCACGACGATATCGCGGCCCTGGGACACGACCTGGAATCCGGCAAAACCCGCTTTCACTACCATGACTTCCGGGAAGGGTGGCAAGAGGGGATCGAGACGTCCAAGGTCTGGGGAATCTACCGGCAGCAGTATTGTGGCTGTCTGTACAGCGAAAATGAACGCTACCGGCGGGAACTGAGGACGAACGTATGACGGGCCGTTTTTCCTTTTTTTTGAGCCGGAAAGCGATCCTCGCGGCCTTTGTGCTCTCGGCCCTGGTCAGCGGATTGACCGGAGCCGTGGCCGGTGCGGAAAACAGTTGGTCCCTGGCCGGGCTGTCGGTTGCGGTCTTTGCGGTCCTGGCATATTTCACCTATCAGCGTCAGATTCTGGCCACCTGGACCACCATTCTGGTGCTTCTGGTCAATGGTTCGGGCTTTCTCTATGACGGCCTGACCGTTCTGGTCGGCAACCGGGAGGGGCCTTGGGCATTCGTGCCCGTGCAGATCGTGGTCGGGGTCTACCTCACCTGGGGAGCCTTGGTGCTGCATCGGGAGCGGCACATCGAGGATTGACCATGGGCAGGATATACGGCGAGGACGTCCCGACCAGGCCCGCCTTTCCCTCCGGGAAGGAGTCCGCGAAACAGTCGGCCCGACAGGGCGGCAAGGGGCTGCTTCTCTACATTCACGTCCCTTTCTGCCGTTCGCGCTGTCATTATTGCAGCTTTCATTCGCAGGCCTTCAACCAGGTCACCTTTGCCTGGTATCACAAGCTGCTGCTCCAGGAGATAGAACTCTGGGGCAATCGGCTCAAGCATCCGCAACTCAAGACCATCTACTTCGGCGGCGGCACCCCGAGTCTGATTCCCCTCGCCCAACTCGACCAGATCATGCAGGCCCTTGGCAAGGCCTTTGCCTTCAGCCCGACTCTGGAGGCGACCCTGGAGGCCAACCCGGACTCGGCTCAGGATGTGAGCTATTTCCGGGCCCTGCTCTCCATGGGGTTCAACCGGCTTTCCCTGGGCGTGCAGAGCCTGAGCGACATGGACTTGCAGATCATGGGCCGCCCGCATTCGGCGGGCATGGCCGTGGCCTCGTACCGGGCCGCCCGTCAGGCCGGGTTCAGCAACATCGGCATGGACCTCATCTGGGGGCTGCCCAACCAGCGGGTGAACCCTTGGATCGAACAGCTCCGGGGAGTCGCCGACATGCGACCGGAACACATCTCCGCGTACAACCTCACCATTGAGGAGAATACGGTCATGGCCAAGATGGTGGGCGCAGAGGGGGATTTCAAGCTGCCGTCCGAGCAGGAACAGGGGCGCATGTTCATCTATGGCGCGGAATTTCTCGAATCCATGGGGTACCTGCATTACGAGGTCTCCAATTTTGCCCGCATGGGGTTCATTTCCCAGCACAATTCCGGGTATTGGAACGGGGTGGATTATCTCGGTCTCGGGCCGTCCGCCGTGTCCACCATCGGTCGTCGGCGGTTCAACAACCCCCGGTATATGGATGAGTATGATGCGTATGTCCGGGGCGGATTGGTCGGGCGGGATCATGAGGAATTGACCGACGACGACCTGCTCAAGGAATTGGTCATGCTTTCTCTGCGTACTTCCAAAGGGCTGAATCTGAAGAAATTCAGGGAGAAAGCCGGATTCGATCTCATGCGGCGGCATGAGGGGCTGATCACGGCCCTGCATCGGGAGAATCTGGTGCGGATCAATCGTGGGTATCTGCGGCTGACCAAGAACGGCATGCTGGTTTCCAATGTGATTATTCGGCGGCTGGCGTTCGATTAGCGACAGACTGGGAGCGGGAGGAAGAACGCCTTCGGCGAGAGCCGGTGTTGGAGCCGGTTGCTCCCAATGCCCTCCAAAATGCCCTGCGGCAGCTTAAGCCGCTTCGCGTCTTTCTGCCCTGTCGGGCAGGCGCACTTCGTGCAACGCTGCATTCCCTTCGGTCGCTGGCGGCAGTCTATTTTTTGTTGGGGCAAAAGATGGACCAAAAGTGCCGCTTTCCCGTGTGTTTTGCCGCCTTGCGATTACAAGGCTAAGAATCTGATCAAAGCGGGACGGCTCCGTCTGCGAAGCTTCGCGCTCTTTGCCGTTTTTATAGACCTTAGGCCGTCCGAGAGGGGCCTGTTTTTCGGGGATAGAGCCGCCTTACCCGCTTTGTCAGCTTCTAAGCCTTGTGATCGAGGGCTGGGGCAGGTCTTCGGGTCGGAGGTTGGGATGAAAGGCCAGTGCTGGCGCGGGAGTGGCGATGAAAGGCCAGTGCTGGCGCGGGGGTGGGTCGAAAGGCCAGTGCTCGTGCGGGGCAGAAATAATCAAGATGTGGCTGTCTTTCTCCAAACCGCCACATGGCACTACCTCCCGCGCTACGCACCCGCGAAGCGGTTATGAGATTTGGCAGGCAGTCCTCGGAGAGACTTCTGGGATCATTGGCCGGACAGGAGCTAGTCCAGGTCGTAGTCACTCAATCCGATGAGATAGAGAATGGAGTCCAATCCCAGGTTGGAGATGGCCTGGCGTGCGCCTTTTTTGACCTTGGGCTTGGCGTGAAAGGCGATGCCGAGTCCGGCCAGGTTGAGCATGGGCAGGTCGTTGGCACCGTCGCCCACGGCGATGACCTGTTGCAGGGAGATGGATTCCCGGGCGGCGAGGGCTTGCAGCAGTTCGGCTTTTTTCTCTGCGTCCACGATATCGCTCACGGCCTTGCCGGTGAGCTTGCCGTCCACGATTTCCAGTTCGTTGGCGTAGACATAGTCGATGCCGAGCCGTTCTTTGAGGATATTGCCGAAATAGGTGAACCCGCCGGACAGGATGGCGATGGTATAGCCCACGTTCTTGAGGGTGGAGATGAGCCGCTCGGCCCCCTCGGCCAGGGGCAGCCGGTCGGCCACGGCCTTGAGCACTGATTCGTCGAGTCCTTCCAGCAGGGACAACCGTTTCCGAAGGGACTGCTTGAAATCGAGTTCTCCGCGCATGGCGGCCTCGGTGATGGCGGCCACCTGTTCGCCCACGCCCGCTTCCTTGGCCAATTCGTCGATGACCTCGGCCTGGATCAGGGTGGAATCCATGTCAAAGGCCACCAGACGGCGGTTGCGGCGGAAGATGTTGTCCTCCTGGAAGGCGATGTCGGCCATGAGTTCGGCGGACATTTCCAGGAATTGGGAGCGGATGGTTTCGATGTTGTTCGGCGTGCCGCGCACGGTGAACTCCACGCAGGCGCGGGAGCATTCGTAGTCGTTGCAGTTCAGGGGCACGCGGCCCGACAGCCGGTGGATGGTGTCGATATTCAGGCCGGAATCGCTGACCACCCGGGTGATGGCGGCGATCTGTTCGGCCGAGATGGAGCGGGCCAGCAGGGTGATGATGTGGCGCGGCTTGTCTGCGGCCTGGACCCAGGTGGTGTAGTCGCTCTCGTCCAGGGGATGCAGTTTCATGGATACGCCCAGTTCGTGGGCCTTGAAGAGCAGATCCTTGACCACGGGCTGGGAGTCGGAGGGCAGCCGGATCAGGATGCCGAGCGTCAGAAAATTGTGGATGACCACCTGGCCGATGTCCAGGACATCCACGTCGAATCCGGCCAGTACGGCAGAGAGTTCCTTTGTCAGCCCCGGACGGTCGCCGCCGGTCACATGCACCAGTATGATTTTTTCCATGAACAGCCTCTTGGTCGCGCTACGTTTCGCGGACCTTCGCACAATTTCTTCCGGCAGTAAATGGCGGGAATCGGGGGCGGGTACGTGCTGCTGGCGTAGGACAATCCGGACAGGCAGTACCTCTCGAATACCTCCTGGGCCAGAAACGGGTTTGGTAGTCTTTCTTCTAATATTTCCACCATGTCTTGTGTTGAAGGGTCGCAGCCTGTATGATGGAAATAATTGTACGTGACGATGCAACGCTTTGTGGAGGGGGCATGACCAATCCGGACGATCCGGCAGCCAAAGGCGCAGAGACGGTTCACGAACACGAATATTCCAGTCCGGAAGCCCGGTTTGAGTATGTGGTCGAGCGAATCGAAGACAAGCTTGAAGATTACGATGGCTACGATTTTTCCCTGCCTCAGGTGCGGGCACTGAACATTTTCTTTGACCTGTCTCAGGAGCTGAGGGGTCGGGAGATGTTTTACGCCGTGTGCATGATGCTGCCGCGTGTGCTTTTCGAGCTGGACAGCAGAATATACATCCTTGAGGACGAGGAGACCTTTGTCCTGGCCGGGTGTTCCACCATGGAGTGCGACCTGGCGCGGACACGGACCTGGGACCACGAACTCTCCGATCGCGTCGTCCAGAGCGGTGACAGCCTGTTCATTCCCATTCCCTGCAACCCGGAATATACGGACATGCTGCCGTTCAAGCCGCCGCACGATATCCTGGGCTGCTTCGAGATGTTTCCCTGCGGCAACATGGCCGGACACGTCCAGCTCTTCCTGGAAAAATACGTCAACCGTATCGGATTTCAGCTTCATCATCGCATCATCCGGGCCCGCAACCGCGAGCACCTCAGTTTCATCAAGTCCATGGTCCAGGACATCGGGCACAACGTCATCGTGCCCAACATGTACTTCAAGCTCTATTTCAATCGGCTCAAGCGGCTGATTGAGGAACTGCACGTGACCACGGAAAAGGTGCTGACTTCGCTGGCCCGTTGCGGCGACGACGACGCCCTGCGCCAGGGGACCGGACTGGCTCGGACCGCCGCAGCCATTGAAGCGCAGTACCAGGAGATATACCGCCACTACGAGACCACTTCCATGTTTCTGGAAACCCTGTTGCGGCGCAGGCATTTCGAGGAGGGGCGCTACGTTCTGGAAAAACGCGAGGCCAACCTGCGTACCGGCGTGCTGGAGCCGCAGATCGAGCGCTACCGCCAACGGTTCGAGGAGCGGGGCATCGAGATTGATTTCGCCCTGGGCGGGCCGCCGGACCAGGTCATCCGGTTCGTCATGGACCGGGGTCTCATCGCGCAGGTCTATGCCAATATCTTTTCCAATGCCATCAAGTACACCGAATCGGCGACGCTCCCCAATGGCCACACCGGAAAGTTCGTGTCCTACGGGTGGCAGATCCTCAAGGATTACTATGATAAAGACCATCCCGGCATCAAGCTGTGGGTGACCAGCTCGGGCAAACCGCTCAAGCTGGACAACCCCATGGATGTCTTCCGGCCCGGCTTCCGCGCCAACAATGTGGCCCGCGAAAGCGGCACCGGACACGGCCTCTATTTCTGCCGTCAGGTGGTGGAACTGCACGGCGGCAGCGTGGGGTACCAGCACAACGAATACGGCAACGAGTTCTACTTCATCCTGCCCTTCGAGCAGGAGGACCATTCCAACCAGGCTTGACTTTTCTTTCCGCTTGCATAGGCTTTAAAAAACAGCAATGCAGCCTCGGAGACTCTCATGACACCGGAAACCTATCTCGCCTATCTTGCGGCCACCATCGTGGTTCTGATCATTCCCGGCCCGACCATCATGCTGGTGGTGAGCTGCTCCCTGACCGAAGGCAAGCGCGCGGCCCTGCCGCTCGCCCTGGGCGTGGGGTTGGGCGACACCGTGGCCATGACCGCTTCCATCGCCGGACTGGGTGCCCTGCTCGCTGCTTCGGCCACCCTGTTCACCGTGCTCAAGTGGGTCGGTGCCCTCTACCTCATCTATCTGGGCGTCAAGACCTGGCGCGCCAAGCCCGAACTGGGCCAGGCCCTGTCCCGCATGCACTCCGCCTCCCAGGGGGCGAATATCTTCCGCGCCTTTGCGGTCACGGCCACCAACCCCAAGTCCATCGCCTTTTTCTGCGCCTTTTTGCCGCAATTCATCAACCACGGTGCGCCGGTCCCGCCCCAGGTCCTGCTCCTGGGCGCGACCTTCGTCCTCCTGGCGGTGGTCAATGCCGCCCTTTACGCGCTCCTGGCCGCCAGGGCCCGTAACGCCGTGGCCAATCCCCGGACCATGAAGGCGGTCAACCGCGTGGGCGGGTCCGCGCTCATCGGCGCCGGATTGCTGACCGCCGCGCTCCGCCGGACTTAGCGGGCTGCTGTTTTTTGGAAGAAAGCAGGAAAGCGGATGCCCGCCCGGAAACGGGCGGTCTTTTTTTGGGAACCACGCACGCAATGCCTTGACGCTTTACCCCAAACCCCCATTTGGAAACTGACGATTTTCCCCGAAGGCGCGAGGGGATTCCAAAAAGTACCCGCCATGTTTCTGAAGAGCCGCCCCCTGCCATGTTTTCTAAACATGGCAGGGGGTTACTTTTTGGTGATCTATGGTGATCCCAGACCATTCTCGGTGACTTTGGAAACAAATTAACACATTTTTTCACACATGAAATGAACAATATAGTATTTATTTTCAAATAGTTATAGTGTGAATTTTAGATCGTGTCAACTCCGACAACTGAAGGGAAGGAGATTGCTGTCCGCTGAAGCGTGGGGAGACGGTTGCCGGGTTTGCCCTTCACTTTCGGTTCTTGAATATGTATGGATTGTCGGGAATAAGGGTAAACAGTATTTTCGAGTGGAGATTCAGAATGAAAAGGATCGGGTTGCTTGCGGTTGTTTTGCTGATTTTCTGGGTGGGCATGGCGTTTGGCGGAACCCGTGGCCTCGCCATCAAGACCACGGGTGGCGAGAAGGTCGGGGGGTATTCGGGCAGCTACGCCCTACTGATCGGCGTGAGCCGGTATGAGGCCTGGCCCAGGCTGAACAGCGTGCCGTCCGAGGTGGGACGCGTCGAGACCCTGCTGAAAAAACGCGGGTTCACCGTGGTCAAGGTTATGGACCCGGACGGCGGGCATCTCCAGTCGGCCTTTGAAAGCTTCATCGACAAGTACGGCTACACTCCCGACAACCGTCTCCTTTTCTATTTCGCGGGGCATGGTTTCACGAGAAATAATGGAGCCAAGGGCTATCTGGTGCCTGTGGACGCCCCCTCGCCCAACAAGGATGAACAAGGATTTCTGCGCAAGGCGTTACCCATGAATCAGGTGCTGGCCTGGTCTCGCGACATGGAAGCCAAGCACGCATTGTTCCTGTTCGACAGTTGTTTTTCCGGCACCATCTTCAAGACCCGTGCCTTGCCGAATACGCCGCCACACATCAGCCGGGCCACCTCGCAGCCGGTTCGCCAGTACATTACTGCGGGTGATGCCGGGGAAGCCGTTCCGGCCAAGTCGGTTTTCACGCCGGTGTTCATCGACGCCCTGGAGTACGGGTACGGCGACCTGAACAAGGACGGCTACATCAGCGGCACGGAATTGGGCCTGCACCTGCAATCCAAGGTGCCCCAATACACGGCTCAGAATCCGCAGTACGGCAAGATCAAGGACTACGACCTGGCCCGTGGTGATTTCATTTTCATGGGCACCATGGTTGCGGACGGCTCCACCTACGGTGCGCCGGTCGGGCAATCCCCGAAAAAGGGTTCCCTGCGCATCGAGTCCGAGCCTTCGGGTGCGGAGGTATTTGTGGACGGTAAACATGTAGGCCGTACGCCCAAGACGCTGGACGGGTTGAATCCGGGCCGGGTCACGGTTCGGGTGGAGAAGTCCGGATACCAGCCCATGGAAGAACCAGGGCATGTTATGGCCGGGGATTCCCGGCTGGTGGCGTTTCCCCTGTCCAAGGCTGGGGCCGACGTCAAGGCGGGCCGCCTGTACGTCCTGGCGACGCCGGATGGGGCCACGGTCCGCATTTTAAACATATCTCCGCGCTACTCCGAGGGGATGAGCCTCGCGCCGGGCAAATATCATGTGGAAGTGTCAAAGTCCGGCTACGGGACTGTCCGCCAATGGGTGGACCTCAAAGCCGGGCAGGATTTGAAAATACCGGTCACGTTGCAGGAAGGAGCATCCGGCAGTACGGGCAAGGAAAAAACCGCCAAGGCCCGCATTGCACAACTGGACAAGGCCATCCGGGATATGGAGTCGCGCCTGACGAGCGGCAAGACACGCAAGGACGATAGCCTCCCGGCCATGACGGAGTTGATCGGGCAAAAAGAGGCGGAAGAAAAGAATCTGACCGCGCTTATCGCGGCCAGGAAACAGGTCGAGCAAAAGCGGGCCGCGGCCAGGGAACAGGCCCGGCGTGACGAGTTCATGAAGGATGTGGCGGCCTATGAGACGATCATCGGGTCCAAATACGGCAAGACCATGGGGCCGGGTGCATGGAAGTCCCTGGTTGCCAAGTACCCGGCTGTGGCCAAGGATGTAGCCACCGGGGATACCGGTGGGTTGAAAAAAAAATTCGACGAGGCCACAGGGAGAACCTGGCGCGACCCGACCACGGGCATGGAGTTCGTCTTTGTTCCCGGCGGCTGCTACCGGATGGGTTCCAACTCCGGCCAACATGATGAAAAGCCGGTGCACGAGGTGTGCGTGGACGGTTTCTGGATGGGCAAGTTTGAAGTGACCCAGGCCGAGTGGCAGCGGGTCATGGGGAGCAACCCTTCCGGCTTCAAGGGCGACCGCAATCCTGTGGAACAGGTTTCCTGGAATGATGCCCAGGAGTTCATCAAGCGGCTGAACGCCAAGGGCAACGGCACGTTTCGTCTGCCCACGGAGGCGGAGTGGGAGTATGCGGCCCGTTCCGGCGGCAAGGATGAGAAGTATGCCGGTGGCAACGATGTGAACCGTGTTGCCTGGTATGGCGGCAACAGCGGCAATAAGACGCATCCTGTAGGCACCAAGGCTCCCAATGGTCTTGGCCTGTACGACATGTCCGGCAACGTCTGGGAGTGGTGCCAGGATTGGTACAACGACAAAGCCTACTCCCAACATTCCCGCCAGAATCCCATATATTCTGGCGGAGGCGGCAGCCGCGTCGACCGTGGCGGCAGCTGGTTCTTCAACGCGAGGCTCGTCCGGGCAGCCGATCGCGACGGGGGCGATCCGGGCGGCAGGAGCCGCGACCTGGGCTTTCGCCTCCTCAGAACAAATTAGCTTTTACCTTTTAACATTTTTACCTTTTTTTGTTTTAGGGACCGCCTCAAAGCGGTCCCTTTTCTTATGCCTGAGCAGTTTTCAGCATATATGCGACAGCCATATATGCACTACGGTGTTGGGAGGGCAAAACTGGGTGGAAAACTGTCAGGTTTTTCCACAAAACGCTGGTGTTTTTTTGAAACGCCAGCGTTCGTTTGCATATATGGGATAAAGCTAGGCATGGTTATGGTCGAAATTGAATGAAACCAGCGGCACAACTGCAAATTCATGGAGACAGCTTTCATCACCATCCCCTCCCCTGATTCAAAAAGCAGGAAGGCAACGCGCCAAAAAAACGCCCCCCGGACCAGTTGTCCGGGGGGCGTTTCAAATGCGTGTCGGGTTTGGGTTACAGCACGTCGTCCGGGGTCACGGCGTCGATGCCGAGGGCCAGTCCGGCACCCGGGCAGGTCAGCTTGCCCTGGTAGGTGTTGAGACCCAGGGCCAGGCCCGGATCGTCCCTGAGGGCGTCTATGCCCTTGGCGGCCAGACGCATGGCGTAGGGAGTGGTCTGGTTGACCAGGGCGAAAGTGGAGGTGCGGGGCACTGCGCCGGGCATGTTGGCCACGCCGTAGTGCACCACGCCGTCGATGATGTAGGTGGGATTGTCGTGGGTGGTGGCCTTGATGGTTTCCACGCAACCGCCCTGGTCCACGGCCACGTCCACGATGACGGAGCCTTCCTTCATCAGCGGCAGCATGTCGCGGGTGATGAGGTTGGGGGTCTTGGCACCGGGCAGCAGCACGGCCCCGATAACGAGGTCGGCCTTCTGCACCATCAGGCGGATGTTGGGCTCGGTGGACATCATGGTGGTGATGCGGCCCTGGAACACGTCGTCGAGATATTGCAGACGGGCGTGGGAAAGATCGAGGATGGTCACGCGCGCGCCCATGCCCATGGCGATGCGGGCCGCGTTGGTGCCGACCACGCCGCCGCCCAGAACCAGCACTTCGGCCGGGGACACGCCGGGTACGCCGCCGAGCAGGATGCCGCGTCCGCCCTGGGTCTTTTCAAGGTAGTGGGCGCCGACCTGGGTGGCCATGCGGCCCGCGACCTCGGACATGGGGGTCAGCAGGGGCAGGGTGCCGTCCGGGGACTGCACGGTCTCGTAAGCCACGCCCGTGGTGCCGGAGTCGAGCAGGGCATGGGTCAGGGATTCGGCAGCGGCCAGGTGCAGGTAGGTGAACAGGAGCAGCCCCTGGCGCAGGTACTTGAACTCGGAATCCAGGGGTTCCTTGACCTTGATGACCATTTCCGCGCCCCAGGCGTCTGCGGCGGAGACCATCTTGGCACCGGCAGCGATATATTCTTCGTCGGTCAGGCCGCTGCCCAGACCGGCGCCGGTCTCGACCAGCACGCTGTTGCCACGACGGACCAGGGACTCCACAGCGCCGGGGGTCATGGAAACACGATTTTCCAACGTTTTGATTTCTTTGGGAATACCGATAATCATGATGTTTCTCCTCTTGTAATGAATTATGCCGCCGTTCCCCGGCGTCAGGTATTATTTATTGAACGTTTCCAAAACTGCGTCAGGCAGACAGAGCCATTTCCGCCGGGATTTCATGACCACAAAGGATTCACTGGAAGTGATGCCGCCCACCTGGGACAGGTCCTGATCCAGAAAGTCGTACAGGTCGCCGATCTCGTCCGAACAGATGATCTCCACGATGATGTCGTAGCGGCCCGTGACCACGGCGCACCAGTTGACGCGCGGCAGGGAGCCGATCTGGTCGAGCTTTTCCCCGAGCTGCTCGTGGGAGTGCAGGGAGATGCCCACCAGGGCCACGGT
Source organism: uncultured Pseudodesulfovibrio sp. (assembly GCA_963662475.2). Lineage (GTDB taxonomy): Bacteria > Desulfobacterota > Desulfovibrionia > Desulfovibrionales > Desulfovibrionaceae > Pseudodesulfovibrio. Next base: position 1,255 of record CAXXUE010000034.1, on the reverse strand, counting down.
CAGCCCTTTTGTCTTCATGGGATTGACCAGTCCCGCGATCTTGAGCACCCCGGTCTGGATCAGGTTTTTCATGCGCGAACGCACCGTGGGCGCGGTCACGCCCATGTCCTCGGCGATCCTGGCGGGCGAGAGCTGGCCGTCGCTGCTCAGGGCGGCCACGAGTTTGCAGTCGTTTGCATCGAGCGTATTTTTCATTTGGTCACCTCCCGCGCATGGAATCTTCGATTCGGAAAAAATTAACAAAATATTTTTACTGAAACGATAAAAGATTTGTCAACGATTATTTTGTATTTTTGCCGAAGGAAAGACGACAAAAAGAAGCCGCCGCCGCATCAACTGCGGCAGCGGTCCCAATGGAGGAGAGGAGGCTTGATTTATTGTTCCAATTGCCAGGACCCGTCCGGCTGGCGGTAGGCGCGGGCATAAATGGTCTCGGTATTGCCTTCGGGCGTGGTCGCTTGCAGGGTTACGTCGCGCACGATGCGGCGGCCGTGGCGGCGGGGAGGATGCGGCGTGGCCCGGTAGCGGGTGCGGTTGCGCGGGTTGGACCAGGCCACGGTGTTTCCGGAGGGGGTGCTTTCCAGCACGCTCGACATCTGGACCCGGTCTTGCTTGTCCATTTCGTTGCCGATCATGTAGCCCACCAGCGTACCCACACCAGCGCCGATGGCCGCGCCGGAAATCTTGTTTTTGAAAGTGAGTGCTCCCACCGTGGCGCCTATCAGGCCGCCCAGGCCTGCGCCGCTGCCGGCCTGCGTGGTCTGGCAGGCGGTGAGCAGCGACAGGATCAAGATCAGGGCGAAAATATTCTTCATGGCGTTCTCCTTGCGGCTTGTGGGGCCTTGGGTTCTTTGTTTCGTATGAAGCAATGGGTGTGCCGAAAATATATCCATTGAAATGATTGGATTTTTCAACAAATCGAGTGTGTCGATCCTTTTGATTGGAGCACATTTTGCGCACCGGGATACAGAAATGGTTCTTTGCCCGGAAGAGAGTTGCGCCCGGCCTCCAGGCATGGCATCACGGACTCGACATGGGAAAACCGTCTCTTATCCGAGTGTTTGCCGCATTTTTACGGCTCGGGCTGACCGCCTTCGGCGGCCCGGCCATGATGCCCTATCTCCGGGCCATGGCCGTGGACCGCAAGGGGTGGCTGAGCGAACCCTCCTTCCGGCTCGGCCTGGCCGTAAGCCAGATGATCCCCGGAGCCACCGCCATGCAGATGGCGGCCTACGTGGGGTTGCGCAGCCGGGGC
>CAXXUE010000033.1:0-39042 GCA_963662475.2 uncultured Pseudodesulfovibrio sp. | reverse complement strand
AGGGAACTCGGGGTAAAAGAGGTTGCCATGGCCGAGGTGAAACAGGTGGAAAGGACTACCGGATACGTGGTGGGCGGCGTCAGTCCGCTGGGCCAGAATGATGGCACTCAGGACGATCATCGACGCCTCTGCCGCGAATTTTGAAACCATCCACGTCAGCGCCGGTCGCCGGGATTGGAGATCGAACTCGCGCCCGGCGACCTCGCTTCTCTGACACGCGCCTCCTTCGGTTCGATCGCCCGCTAATGCCCATCACTCCTTCCGAAGTAACCTATTTTCTCCGACTCTCCTTGACCTGTTCGCGCAATGTGCCTATTTCCTGAGTCATTATGAATTGGGACTGGGAAAAAACTACAAAAGCAGCAACAGGGTCGACCCGGCGGCAAACCGCCGAGTTTCGATGATTTCCAGGAGCAGATCGAGAAGTTCAAGAACTTCAAGCTGCCCGGCTGGAAACTCATTGTGCCAATCCTCATCCTCCTCTGGATAGCCAGCGGGTTCTACATCGTGGAACCCGACGAAGTTGGCGTGGTACAACAGTTCGGACAATATAACCGCATCACCACAGCGGGGCCGAATTACCACATTCCGTACCCGGTGGAGAATGTCACAAACGCCCAAAGTCACGCAGATCCGGCGCGTCGAGTTCGGCTTCCGGTCACCAGGCCGGGTCCGCAGCCAGGACTTCCAGCAGGGCGTGAGCCGCGAAGTGCCGAAGAGGCACTCATGCTCACCGGCGATGAAAACATCGTCTCCGTGCAGTTCATCGTGCAATGGATGATCATGGACGCCAAGGATTACCTTTTCCAATGTCTATGATCCCATCAAGACCATTGTCCACGCGGGTGAAGCCGCCATGCGCGAAGTCATCGGCAACGGCAAGATCGACGATGCCCTGACCACGGGCAAGCAGGAAATCCAGGTCCAGACACGCGACCTGATGCAGAAGATCCTGGACTCGTACCAGACCGGCATCAAGATCGTGGCCGTGCAGATGCAGAACGTGCATCCGCCGGAACAGGTGGTGGACGCGTTCAAGGACGTGGCCAGCGCACGCGAGGACAAGAGCCGCTTCATCAACGAAGCCGAGGCCTACCAGCGCGACATCCTGCCCAAGGCACGCGGCGAAGGTGCCCGCATTATCAATGCGGCTCAGGCCTACATGGAATCCAAGATCCGACGCGCTCAGGGTGACGCGAACCGTTTCCTGTCCGTACTCAAGGAATATAACAAGGCCTAAGGACATCACCCGCCAACGCCTCTACCTGGAGACCATGGAAACCCTCTTGTCGAACCCGGACATCGAAAAACTCATCCTGTCCGACGACGCCCTCAAGAAATCCATCCCCTATCTGCCGCTGGGCCAATTACCCAAGCAGGCGCAACCCGCCAAGCAGGCGCAACCCGCCCGCGCAGCAGTAAGGGAGGTCACTATGAAAAAGAAAACCATCATACTTATCGCCCTGATCGTTCTAGGCACCATCGGACTGACCCAATCCGCCTTTACCGTGGACCAGACACCGAACGGGGCCATCGTCCATCCAGCTTGGCCGTCCGGTAGGTGAAGCCTATCTCGGCCCCGGCCTGCACTTCAAGCTCCCCATAATCCAGAACGTCGTGTTTTTCGACGCCCGCATTCTGGACTTTGATGCCAAGCCCGAAGAGATCACCACCACGGACAAGAAATACATGAACGTGGATTCCTATTCCAAGTGGCGCATCGTGAACCCGCTGACCTTCTATACCAAGGTCCGCACCATTCAGGGAGCCCAGGCGCGGCTTGACGACATCGTGCGCTCCCAGTTGCGCGTGGCTCTGGGCCGCTACACCCTGATCGAGGTGGTCTCCCACAAACGGCAGGAAATCATGGACGCCGTGACCAGTCGCTCCAGGGAATTGCTCAAGCCCTACGGCATCGAAATCCTTGACGTGCGCATCAAACGCACGGACCTGCCCGCAGAGAACGCCCGCGCCATCTTCGGCCGCATGAAGGCGGAACGTGAACGTCAGGCAAAGCAGTACCGCTCCGAAGGCCGCGAGGCCTCGGCCCCGCATCCACGCCACGGCAGACAAGGAACGGTCCATCATTCTGGCCGATGCGGACAAGCAGTCCGAGATAGCACGCGGCCAGGGGCGACGCCCAGGCCACTAAAATCTACGCGGATGCCCTGAGGCCAGTCCCCGGACTTTTATGCCTTCACCCGAAGCCTGGAAGCCTACCGCAAAGGGTTCAAAGAAAATTCGCGCTTCATTCTGACACCCAAAAGTCCCTTTTTGAAATATCTACAATAAACATTGGTTATTCCCCGATCTGCGGCTTGTCTGACTGGACAAGCCGGTAGATTTTTTTTTCGGAATAGGATAGATGTGGCCATTCAACCTTCTGGGAGAAAATCCCAAGCTCTTCGGGATTTTTTCCTGAAAAATTTAAAAAACCTTACTATTTCTATATAGACATACCAAGGAAAGTGCCTAATATAGGCCCCGTGGCCAGCTGTCATTGACTAATGAATAACACAGCTGTCCTGCCGGCAGAATATGTCGGGAAAAAATGAGGAAGGGATTTTTTATGCCGAAAAAGAAAAGATAGTGTGACGAGGCCCAGCTCAAATGGTTTGAGGATGCGCTGGAGCGTATCAAAAAAGCGACCGGTGCACGCACCCAGGTGCAACTGGCCGAAGTGTGCTCGATGTCCGACAGTCCAGTATCTCCGACGCCAAACGCCGCTGCTCCATTCCATCCGACTGGTTCCTGAAGCTCTACCGAAGCCACGGTCTGGACCCGGACTGGCTGGCCGAGGGCGTGGAACCGGTCTACATCAACGCCTCGAAATCCAAAATCCCCGCCGACACCTTGTTGCGCGAAGCCCCGGCCCCCTATGGCAGGCTTAATTCGCGCGGTCGTGTGGTGCCAGTCTCCACCATGGCCGGAGCGGACAAGGACAGCGACACCTGGGTTTCCCAGCCGATGGAAGAACTCTCGGTGCCCGAGTCGTTCCTGCCGTCCCAAGCTTCAGGTGGTGAAGGTCGATTCCGCCAGCATGGCACCGGTCATCGACCGGAGCGCGTTCGTGGGTATCGACTGCGACCAAAGGGACCATCCGGACGGCGACCTGTGCGCGGTCCATTTCCCGCATCAGGGGTTGACCATTCGCCGTGTCTTCATGCAGGGCGACACCTTCCTGCTCAAGGCGGAAAACGAAAAATATTCGGACCTGACCATCCCGGCCGCCGAGATGGATAAACGCACCGTGGGGCGTGTCATATGGGTATTGCAGACCCCTCGCCGCCCTATAGGCGAGGGACCGTCGAATATTCAAGGCCCGGGCAGGAAGCATCCTGTCCGGCCTTCTTTCAAAGGATACCCTTTTGGGTAACAATATTGTAGCGTGCAACCCATGAAAGCGACACCACAGCATTTTTGCCCCTACAACACCAAGCAGGTATTGATCTTAGAGCAGGATGTCGCCTTGGCAAAACGCTTGGTCACAACCATCGCGGGCCGTGCAAAAGTTAGTCTCGTGGTTGCCCCTACCTCCGACAATGCCCTCACTCTTCTTGATAAAAACATAGATACCACACTTGCTGCTGTCGTGAATTTGCAGACTGCTGATGTACAGAACGTATTGAAGACGCTGATCCCCAAAGGGGTCCCGTTGGTCGTCTACAACCAAGATGACGACTCGCTGACACAGGGAGTGACAGAAAGTCTCGTGGGTGAGCAGGATGCCTTGCCGGAAATGGCCGGAGTGGCCATTGCCAAAATTGCCGCCAATTATGAGAAGACCATCCTGATAGTGGACGACTCCCGTTCCATGCGGATGGCCCTGTCGCGCTTCCTGTCCGTCCAAGGTTACCGGCTCGTGGAGGCCGAAGACGGGCAAGAGGCCCTGGACCGTTTGGCCGAGCATCCGGGAATCCGGCTCGTCATCACGGACAACGAAATGCCGAACATGGACGGGATTACTCTGGTCAAGGAAATCCGCAAGCAATTTTCCAAGGACGACCTGGCTGTCATCGGTATTTCCGCCAAAACGTCCCCCGTACTTTCAGTCCAGTTCATCAACAACGGAGCCAACGACTTCCTGCACAAGCCCTTTCAGAAAGAGGAACTCTATTGCCGGGTGGAACACAATCTGGAAATGCTCAATCGCATTGATATCATCCGCGAACTCTCCAACAGGGACTTCCTGACCCACCTCTTCAACCGCCGCTACTTCTTTGAAAACGCCGAAGCCTTTATCAAGCGGATCATCGATGAGGGCGGACGCTGTTGCATGGGCATGATCGATATCGACTATTTCAAGCGCGTCAATGACACCTACGGGCACGACGTCGGGGACGAGGTGCTTAAATCCGTATCCGACTGCATTCTCTACCATTTTCCAGGGAAAGCCATTGCCAGCCGTTTTGGGGGCGAGGAGTTTTGCGTCCTGTCCGGTGCAAACAGCCTTGCAGACATGATGATCCGCTTCGAAGGCCTGCGCAAAACTGTCGAGGTAGCCACCACAACCGTAAAAGACGAGAGAGTCAAGGTCACCATCTCCATCGGCCTGTGCTGCGAGACAGAGCCGCTTTCAACCATGCTCAAGCTGGCGGACAGCCGCCTCTACACGGCCAAGGAGACCGGGCGCAACCGGGTTGTCGGCCCGCCGCCCTCGTCCACAGTGCGTGGCGATTACCGTTGACAGTGCTATTATTTTCCTCCCCCCCTTGACTCTCCCCCTTGCCGCCCATAGTCTCCAGCTCATGAGCACCATAAAAGAAACCCCGCAGGCCCAGGCCAAACCCGTGACCGCACCTGACATTCAGGCTCGCAAAAACGGGGAAAAAATTTGCTGCATTACCGCTTATGACTATTCGTCGGGAATGATCGCCGACAAAGCGGGCATGGATATCGTCCTGGTCGGGGATTCCCTCGCCATGGTCATGCTCGGCCATGAAAACACCCTGTCCGTGACCGTGGACGAAATGGTCCATCACACCCGCGCAACCAGCCGAGGCGTCAAGCACGCCCTGCTCGTGGGCGACATGCCGTTCATGTCCTTCTGCACCGTGGACCGGGCCATGGAAACAGCCCATCGCCTCATGGGCGAAGGCCACGCCAAGGCCGTCAAACTCGAAGGCGGCATCCCCGTAACCCCGCAAATCAAGGCCCTCACCGAGGCGGGCATCCCTGTCATGGCCCACGTGGGGCTGACCCCGCAGCATATGGCCAAGTTCGGCGGATTCAAGGCCCAGGGAAAATCCGTGGAATCGGCCAAAACGCTCATCGAAGACGCCCAAGCCGTGGAAGCGGCCGGAGCCTTTTGCGTGGTACTCGAAGCCATCCCCGTGGAAGTGGCGGCCCTGATAACCGAATCGGTCTCCATTCCCACCATCGGCATTGGCGCGGGCAACGTCACCAACGGGCAAATCCTGGTCTACCACGACCTGCTCGGCCTGTTCGACCGGTTCACGCCCAAATTCGTCCGCCGCTACGCCGAGCTTGGGCAGGCCTCGGCCCAAGCCCTGATCAAGTACCGCGACGACGTGCGTCGCGACCTGTTCCCGGCAGACAAAAATACCCTCTTCATGCCCGACGACCAAGTGGATCAGATCCGCAAGATCAAAGTCAAAAAGAAGAAATAAATGGGACTCGACCTCTCCTGGCCTGTGCTCTGGTCCGGCCTGGTATGGCCGCTTGTGCGGTTGATGTTCTTCATCAGTGTCGGCCTGTTTTTCGGTATCCTGATCGAGACCCTCAACTGGACCCGGTACGTGGCGATTCTGGCCTCGCCCCTGGCCCGTATCGGTCGGCTCAAGGACATCTCCGCCGCCAGCTTTTCCATGGCCTTCTTCTCCGGTCTGACCGCCAACAACATGCTGGCCGAGGCCTACGACAAGGGCACCATCTCCGAAAAGGAACTGATCTTTTCCAATCTCTTCAATAGTTTTCCAACCTTCTGCCTGCACCTCCCCAGCCTGTACGGGCTCATTCTCGGCTACTTCGCCTTTTCCCCGGAAACAGGCTGGACCTATGTGGGACTCACCGCCGGGGCCGCGCTCATGCGCACCGCCGTCATCGTCCTGGTTGGTCACTTTGCCCTGCCGCCTCTGCCCGAGGGATGCGTGCCGTGCCGGTTGGATGAAGCGCAAACCCAACGCAAAAAGGAACACCCCCTCAAGCTCGCCCTGAATCGGTTCCGCAAGCGGCTCCCAAAGATAGCCTTCATCACCGTGCCCATTTTCACGGCCATCTTCTTCGCCCGGCAATTCGGCGTGTTCCACTGGATCGAGGCCAACCTCGCGGACTCCATCTCCTTCTTCTCCTTTCTGCCGCCCGAAGCCATCGGTGTGGTCGCGGTCTACCTGCTCGGCGAAATCAACGGCGGCCTGTCCATGGCCGCAGCCCTGCTGTCAGACGGCGTCCTCGGCTCCCAACAGGTCATTCTCGCCCTGCTGGTCGCCAACTTCTTCTCCTCCCCCATGCGCGTCTTCCGCCATCAGTTTCCCTACTACGCGGGCATCTTCAAGCCACGCATGGCCGTGAAACTCATCACCTTCAACCAGACCCTCCGGGCCGCCAGCATAGCCCTGGTCGGCGTGCTGTACGCCGCTTTGATCTGAGGCGAGGGCGTCCTCGAATTTGTTCCGGCGGGCCTACCGGCAGTCGCCGCTGCCGTGCCGGTTGGCGGTTTGGGCGAAAATAAAGATACTATCTTGGCAATTCTATCCCCCCCCCTACGCCAGCACTAGCCTTTCATCCCAGCCCCGCCTCAAAGACCAGCCCCAGCCCTCGAGCACAAGGCTTAGAAGCTGACAAAGCGGGTAAGGCGGCTCAATCCCCGCAAATCAGGCTTACCTCGGACGGCCTAAGGTCTATAAAAATGGCAGAGAGCGCGAAGCCGCGAAGGTGAAGCCGTCCCGCTTTGATCAGATTCTTTGCCTGTGACCGCAAGGCGGCAACCCACTGGAAAAGCAGCACTTTTGGTTCTTTTGGTGCTGCTTAGCCAAAAGAACCGCCGCCCGCGCAGGGCATTTGGAGGGCATTGGGTTGCACAGCAACCCACCCGGCTCTTGCCGAAGGCGTTCTTCCTCTCCCTTCTCCATTTTCTCCTCTTCTCCGCTTCCAAAAAAACAAGAAAGGCCATCCCTCCGGACGGCCTTTCCCATAAAAAAATCTGCTCCCAACCCCCGGATCAAACAAACCCCGGATAGTCCGTGCACAACAAATGCAACGGCTCCTCATCCTCTTCAATCTCCGGGAACCGCGCCTGCTCCTCAAAAAACCGGTTGTCGGTATTGTCATCATTGACCGACGACACCTCCCCGACCAGCACCTTGCCTTTTCCCGGCTCACCATAAAAGCAATGGTACATCCCCTGCTCCAGAAAGATTGACTCACCCGGCGTGAGCACGACCTTCCCACCCGGCTCGACCACACGGAGAATCCCGTCAATCATGACCGTGATCGGCTCGTCTGACAGCGCTTCATCCGACGTGGAGCCATACAGCTCGACCACCAGATTGCCGCCGCCGCGATTGATTATGTCCTCGGTCTTTCCCCAATGGAAATGCATGGGGCAAATCTGGTTCTCGCGCACGATCATGATCTTTTCCGCATATTTCTTGGGATGCCCTGCTGCCAGATTCCCGTTGCGGATCGTGAACAAGATCAGCCCGCGCTTCTCGAAATCACCCGCTCCATAATCGGTCAGATCCCAGCCCAGTTGATGCCGAACCACCTCGGTGTTGCCCAACCCCTTCCAGTCAGCCGGCCCCCAAAAAGCCCACGGCGGCAACCGAAATTGAAAGGAATCAAAAAAGTCCTTGGCATCACGAATAAGTTCGTTGATCTCGCTACGTTTCATGGACCGACAATATGAGGGAAGCAAAAGGGCGTCAAGCACGCTTCCAGAGATGACGCGACATACGGCGTTCAGGAGACAACACAATCTTCCCCTTCCCCATAAACACTTCGCCCCCGTAAAAAGCTTATCGCCCCCCCCCCTCTCTCAACGCACCACGCACGCGAATGCGTCTACAAAAAGTTTTGGAAAGGAAAGGGGATGGGGGGCCGGAGGCTATCCCTTCACCGGCCGGACGAGGATAACGACGCGGCGGTTGATGGCCTGATTTTTTAGAATGGATTGCCCGGCCTGGTTCACGTTGGGTGCCAGGGGTTGGGTATCGGCCAATCCGAGGACGCGGATGGCATCTTTGGGGAATCCCTGGGCGATGAGGTATCGGGCCACGGAGGAGGCTCGGGCCGAGGAGAGTTCCCAATTGGAGGGGAATTGTGCGGACTTGATGGGCAGATTGTCCGAGTGTCCCTCGATGGTCAGCTTGTAATGGGCCTGGGTCAGGGGAGTGGCCAGCTTGTCGAGAATACGCAAGGCCTCGCTGGTCAGGTCCGCGCTGCCGAGCTTGAAAAACACACCGCCTTTGAGGTCGATGGCCACGGCATCGGGGCGAAGTTTCAGATTGACCGCCTTGGATTCCGAACCGATGAATTTGGCCAATTCGAGCTGCAACTCGAAGAGATTCTTTGATTTTTTTTCCACAGGAGTGAGCGCGTTTTCCGCCACGCGCTTACTGGGGGCGGCCTTGCCTTTCATGGCCTCGGCCAGGATATCGGACATGGCTTCGTACCGGGTAGGGTCGACCTTGGCGATGGAGACAATGAGGACGAAAAAGCAGAGAAGGAGCGTCATCATGTCGGCCAGGGTGAGCTGCCAGCCGATGTCCTCCCGGCGGGTTTTCTTTTTGGGTGTGAAGTTGCCCTGAAACTGCATGACGGGCTCCGTTTACCGGACCTTGGCGATGGAGGACCACTTGCGCGGGGGCAGGTATCCCTTGAGCTTGTCCATGACGATGGGCGCGGGCGTCTTGTCCTTGATGAACAGGATGCCGTCGCGGATGACGCACATGAGGATGGCGCGTTCCTCGACCCGGCGTTCGACCTTGGTGGCGATGGGGGTGTAGAGCATGTTGGCGAACAGTGCGCCGTAGAGTGTGGTGGTCAGGGCCGTGGCCATGGCCGGGCCGATGCGCGCGATATCCTCGCCCATGGTCTGCATCATGGCGATCAGGCCGATGAGGGTACCGATGATGCCGAAGGCGGGCGAGAGCGCGGCCATGGTCCGGTAGATACCGGCGGCATTGGTTTCCTGGTCGTGGTATTGCTGGATGCGGTTGTTGAGGATTTCCTCAAGCTCGGCCTTGGAGTAGCCGTCCACGAGCATTTGCAGGCCGTCGCGCAGAAATTCGTTATCCATGCCCTTGAGGGATTTTTCCAGTTGATCGTCGCCCTTGGCTGCGTTCTTGGAGATATTCACGATATCCTTGATGTAGTCGCCGATGGGCAGCTCCTCAGCCGTGAACGCGGTGACGAACAGGCCCATGACGCGCATGACTTCGCGCAGGGGGTAGCAGATGAAGGTGGCCGCGATGGTGCCGCCCAGCACGATGGCCAGGCCGGGGCCGTTGAGAAATACCTGGACCGAGTCCGTGGCGGAATAGGTGGCGGCGCAGAGCACGAAGATGCCCACCACGATGCCGAAGATGGTGGCGATATTCACTAGACCGAAACCCCCTTGGCCGTCTTGATCATTTCAATGAGTTCGTCCGAAACGTCCTCGGCCTCGACCGGGTCGGCCGGACCGCGTTGTTCGGCTTCGTCCTGGACGATCTTGGCTATTTTCTTGGCCAGATTGCCGAGAATCTTCTGCCGCGCCTCTTCCTGGGCCACGGAGAGCAGGACGCCGAGCTTGTAATAGCCGAGCTTGGCAAAGACCTCCTTGCAGGTGGCGTTGTCCACGTACACGAGATCGTTGAGGTCTTCCAGATCCCCGATCTTCTTTTTCTTGCGTTTGACCCGCTTGAAGAAGTCCTCTTCCTGGTCGTCGGCCCAGGCCAGGGCTGAATTGCGGTGAAAGAAGAACAGAGTCTCGGGAATCTCCATATTGGCCATTTTCTTGTAGAGAATCTCGGTCTGGGCTTCGATCTCCTCGGCAAAGTCGTGGATGTCCATGAATTCCAGCTCCGGTTCCAGGGCGCTGGATTTGGAGAGCTCCTTGTGCAGGTTGGAGGCCACCTGGAAGAAGGTTTCCATATCGTTGACCGCGAGATACCGCTCGGCAAAGGCCGTGCCCGACCCGTGTTTGGTAATGGTGATGATTTTGAGCGCGGCCAATTGGTCGATGGTGTTGTCTATCTCAAGTTGGGAGACCAACAGGATGTTCTTGATCTGTTTGGACAGTTCGCTGGCCGCCATGCCCTGCTTGTGGCCGGGGCATTTCTTGGCCTGGGCCGGGCTCATGGAGGCGTGGCAACGGAAGGCCATTTCCATGATGCGGCAGATGGAAAGAAAGGAATTCTTGTGCAACTTCTGCTGGGTGGAGTCCGTAGCCTTTCGCAGCCGCTTGATGAGAATCCGGGTCAGGTGCTGGATGGTCTTGGGACAGCGGGCGAGCAGGGTCTGAATGATCTGTTCGGTGAGGACCATGAGGTCGCAGTATTCGGCGGCCTCGGCACTGTTGGCTCGCGGCTGGCCGCTCAGCGCGCCCATTTCGCCGAAGATTTCGCCCTTGCCGAGCCGGTCAAGGACGACCTTCCGGCCATTGGCCGTCCGGTAGAGATTTACCGAGCCTTTCTGGATCATGTAGGCCACGGTGCCCTTCTGTCCCTCTTTGTAGATGGACTGGCCCTTGTAGAAAGCCTTTACGTTCTGCGTGCTCTTGCTGGGCATGTATCGCTATCCTCTCGCGTGACGTGTCAAAGTCTGCAACAAAGACAGACCTACGGTATCACGGTAGCCGGTTTTTTTTAGAATGTACAACACTCTGCCCTCTGAGAACAATTAGAAATCCATGAGAAAACTCTTCCCCATCCCCGTGGTGTTGGGCAGACAAAGAGGCGCGTGGCGACGAAAAAATTGTGGCATTTACAAAAGGGCGGGGGTATAGAAAATATCTGCTTGCGTCGATATGTACGGTTTCAGGAGACGGATTCACCGTCATCCTCTTACGTTGCGAGGTTCGTTTCATGGGTGTGTTCAACAAAAAAAAGAGCAATGATCCCGAACTGAACGCCTTTCTGGATGTGGGGACCGAATACCGGGGCAAACTCGACTTCGTCGGCACTGTCCGCATTGATGGCCAGTTCGAAGGGGAAATTTCCACTGATGGCGACCTCATCCTTGGCCGCAAAGCCTCGGTAAAAGGCACCGTCAGCGTGGGCAGACTGACCTCCTGCGGTCAGATTCAGGGGGATGTGACCGTGCTGGAGCGGGCCGTTTTGGAAAAGACGTCGGTACTCAACGGCAGTCTTTCCACGCCGGTCCTGGTGGTGGAACAAGGTGCCGTCATCGAAGGCAGCATCAGGATGTCCAAGGAGGAAACCGCAGCCCGTCCCAAGGTTGTGTCTGCGGATTTCGGCGGCAAGACCCAGGGGGAAACATCCGGTGACGCGATAGCCAAAACCGGATCGGACACTGCGGTCTAAGAACCAAGAGGTGAGAACATGTATGAACTGGTAGTTGAGTATCGCGGTGTGGAAACGCCCGTATTCGCGGCTGAAGACAAGCGCGTGGTTGAGTTGGTTCGCCAGCGGCACGTCCGCTCACTCACCGTGGGCGAGGCAATCATCCGCGAAATGAAGACAAAGAAAAAAGCCGAATAATAATCAAATCGGGATTTGTCATCCATAGGAAAAAGGCCGCGTATGCGGCCTTTTTCGGTTTGGGGTTCTTGAGGTGAGGAGGTTGAGGTTTGAAACAGATGCTTCAAGGAAGGTATGGTATGCAAAGGCCCTATCTGTCGCGCTGACCTCGCCGGGCGGATTGGGGGCGGTCCGCTTCGATGAGGATCGGCACCAGGGCCGTTTTGCCGGAGGCTCTCTCGCCGACCCGGACGCCGGGGGCGACGTCCGGGCTGGGGAGGAGGGACCGTCGCAACAACGCGGCGGCCAGGATGATGAGTGTGATGGTTACTGCATCGTGCATGGTGGACATAAAGCAGAACCCGTGCCAAAACTTAAAGCGAAACAAATCAGTCGGTTGGCAATTTCATGCCGTCGCTCTCCTGTGCAAAACACGCATTATTGCACACGTCGTTGTGCAAATTGCACAAATGAACCCACGGTACATTTTCTATGAAAAGAGAAACGGCGGACACCACAACCATGATGTCCGCCGGTATCAATGACGGTTCAATATATTTGAGACCGGTGCTACACCACGTGGTGTTACAGAATCGGCAAGTACTTATCCAGCTCGTATTCCGTGACCTGGGTGCGGTACTCATCCCATTCGGCAAGCTTGTTCTCAACCAGGGCGGCATGCAGATGCTCGCCGAGCACTTCCTTCATGAAGCTTGATCTACGCAGGTTCATGGTCGCCTCGTACAGAGAGCCGGGCAACGCCTTGATCTTGTTTCGCTTGAGGGCGCGATTGTTCATGGCGAAGATGTCGTCCTCGACCGGATCGGCCAGAACGTAATTTTCATCCATGCCCCTGAGGCCCGCAGCCAACTGAACCGCGAAGCAGAGGTAGGGATTGGCAGCCGGGTCGGGGCAACGCAACTCCATGCGGGTGGCGGACTCCTTGCCGGGCTTGTACATGGGTACGCGGACCAGGGCAGAGCGGTTGCGCCGGGCCCAGGCGATGTAGGACCGGGGCCTCGTAACCGGGCACCAGCCGTTTGTAGGAGTTGACCCACTGGTTGGTCACAGCCACGAATTCGGGTGCATGCTTGAGGATGCCCGCGATGTAGGACTTGCCCTCGGGGGACAGGTGGTATTCGTCGCTGGCATCGTAGAAGACGTTCCGACCGTTCTTAAAGAGCGATTGGTGCACGTGCATGCCCGATCCGTTTTCGCCAAAGATGGGCTTGGGCATGAAGGTGGCGTAGCAGCCGTGCTTGCGAGCGGTCTCCTTGACCACCACCCGGTAGGTCATGGCGGTATCCGCCATTCGCATGCCTTCCTGATAGCGTAGGTCGATCTCGTGCTGGGACGGAGCCACCTCGTGGTGGGAGTACTCCACCTGGATGCCCATGGCGTCCAGGGCAAAGATGATGTCGCGGCGGATGTTGTTGCCCAGGTCCAGGGGCGGGGCGTCAAAATAGCCGCCGGAATCGAGAACTTCGGTGTCCCTGATCGTCGGCGAACAGAAAAAATTCTAGCTCCGGGCCGACATAGAAGGTGTAGCCTTTCTCGGCGGCCTGTCCCATGACATTTTTGAGCACAAAGCGGGAGTCTGCCACAAAAGACGAGCCGTCCGGGTTGACCACATCGCAGAACATGCGGGCCACCGGACGGTCCGTGGGCCGCCAGGCGCAGATCTGGAAGGTGGTGGGATCGGGCATGGCGACCATATCCGATTCGTCAATGCGGCAGAACCCGAGAATGGAGGAGCCATCGAACCCCATGCCTTCCTCAAAGGATGCTTCCAATTCATTGGGGGTGATCTGAAAGCTTTTCAGCGTGCCGAGGATATCCACGAACCAGTACTGAATGAAGCTGATGTCATAGTCTTTGACCGCTTTCATCACGTCGTCCGCGTTTTTGCAGTTGAAAATCGGGATGCTCATCTAACTTCTCCTGAGTGTTACGTGAAGCCGACCGCGTGCGCACAAGGGTGCGGCTGTCGGCCAAAATCGGCTCAACCTGCCATGGTATTACCCGTTTTCCAGGGGTGGGATCAATAGAAATGTCGGAAATTTCGTCACGGTAACAGGAAACTCACGCAGAAAAATGAGCACCATCCCGACCCGACAGTCCGGCGGGAATGGAACAAAAAATTTCTCCGAAACCAACCAGATTACCTAATAAAAACGGAATACGGCATAATAACCACAAAAAATATTCAGGCGATTAAAATACTATCTCAAACAGACGATTTGTATTGCTATTCAAACAACATACGTGTGAAAGCATACTTGCTGCGGCCTGCAAAAAAACCTGAAGTTGCACCTATCTCTTTAGTAATCAACAACAATTTATGGTGATAAACGCCGCCCGCAACCAACGGAAATGCAGCGTTGCACGAAATGCACCCACCCGGCTCCGGGCTATCTTCTCTTTCTCTTCCCAACTCCCTACTTCACCACCAAAACCGGCAGGTTGGTGACGTGCAGCACCTTGTGGGTGGCAGAGCCAAGAATAAGCCCTTCCAGCCCGGACTTGCCCTTGGAGCCCATGACGATGAGATCGCACTTCTCGACTTCGGCCACATTGGTGATGACTTCGCCGACCTCGCCGCCCACGATCAGGTCGGTGAAGTCGATATCCGCTGATTTGAGCCTGCCTTGGTAATGTTCCATGACGGCCTCGGCTCCCTTGGTCAAGTGGGCGAGCAATTCGTCGGCATTGGGCTGGCCCAGTCCGGTGGGTACGGGCCTGCGCACATGGAGAAGCACCACGGAGGCGTTGTTGTCGACGGCGATGGAAATGGCCATGTCGGCGGCGGCGTCGGAATGGCGCGAACCGTCCACGGGAAGAAGGATGCGGGTGACGTTCATGATGCCCTCCTTGGAGCTGGAACTTGGGTTTACTTGTCGTCGCTGCCCATGAATTCCTCCATGGTCGCGTGTCCTGGCTGGCATACATCGTCCCGTTTCAGGACCGAGGCCAGGGTCAGCCAGATAATCTTCAAGTCCAGCATACCCGATTGATGCTCTATGTACCAGACGTCCAGTTCGAATTTTTCTTCCCACCCAATGGCGTTGCGCCCGTTGACCTGCGCCCAACCCGTGATGCCGGGGCGAACCTCATGGCGGCGGGCCTGACGCGGGGTGTAGCGGTCCAGGTACTGCATGAGCAGCGGACGCGGGCCGACCAGAGACATCTCGCCCCTGAGCACGTTCCATAGCTCGGGCAGCTCATCCAGGGAGGTGGAACGCAGGAAGCGACCAAACGGGGTCAGCCGGTCGCAGTCGGGCAGCGGCTTGTTGTCCGGGCCAACGGCGTCGCGCATGGTGCGGAATTTGAAAATCGTGAACGGCTCGCCGTGCAGGCCGGGCCGGATCTGGCGAAAAAGGACCGGACTGCCCAGGCGTAACCGTACCAGGAGGGCGACGACCAGGATCACCGGCCACAGCAGGAGCAGGGCCGGGACGGTCAGCGCGAGATCGAAGAGCCGTTTCATGCCAGTCCCATGAAGGAGAGAACGGCGTCGTTGACCTTGTCCACGTCGAACTTTTCCTCGGCCAGTTTTCGGCTGGCCGCGCCCATGGCCGGGGCCAGTGCAGGGTCGAGGATAAATCGCTCCATGGCATGGGCCAGCGCGTCCACATCCTTGACCGGCGTAAGAAATCCGTTTTGGCCCGGGACCACGGTTTCGCGGCAGCCGGGCGCATCCGAGGTGACCACGGCCCGCCCCATGGCCATGGCTTCCAACACCGAACGCGGCGTGCCTTCACGGTAGCTGGGCAGGATATAGACCGAGGCCTGACTGATGAGCGGACGGACGTCGTCCACGGCCTCAAGGACTTCCAACGCGCCCCGCTCCTTCCAGTCGGCAATCTCCTTCGGAGGGATGGCGTCAGCACCCTCTTCCGGCGGTCCGGCCAAGCGAAAGACGGCCTCGGGGTACTTCTCCTTGAGCCGGGCAGCCGCCTCGGCGAACTGGGCCACCCCCTTGGAACGCAACAGCCGCGACAGGCACAGGAAAACCGGTTTTTCCGGCAGCGGGGCCGGGGAAAATTCTTGCAAATCCACCCCCGAGCCGCCCACCACCGTGGTTTTTGCGTAATCGGGCAGCACACCCAGCTTCTCGAAGAACGCCTGGTCGTCCGGGTTCTGAAAAATGACACCATCGCAGGACTTGAGGCCCGAACGATACATCCCCTTGGCGATGTTGAAGAGCAGCCGCCGCTTGAGGCCCGAACCTTGGGTAAAGGCATAGCCCAGGCCGGTGATCATGGCATAGACCTGTTTCTTGTGTCCCACCCAGGCCATGCGTGCAGCCAGGGAGCCATAAACCACGGGCTTGAAGGTATAGGAGAGCACCATATCCGGTTTGATGCGGTAGAGCACCTGCTTGAGATGGAGCAGGGAACCGATATCGGCCAGCGGGTTGAAGCCGCGCCGGGAAAGGGGAATCATGGAATAATCCACCCCCATGGCTTCCAACTGGGGCGAAACATCGGGGATGTGGCCCGGAGCCAGGGCGTGGACCTCATGACCAAGGGCAACCAGCCGTTTGAGCAGCGGGCCGCGAAACGAGACGAGCGACGGGGCATAGCCCCCAATGACAGCTATTTTCATTCTACCATGCCGTGTTGCCGTTATCGAACCCATACCTTCTAGCAAAAGGGTCCGGCTTTGAAAACAGGAAGCCTCCACCCGGAACGTTTCTACAATACCTGGGTTATCTCCAGTCCGAGACCGGCATTCTCCATGTCCAGACTGTCGCCCAGCACGCAGATGGCTCCGTGCTCCGCGTTGATGCGGACCGCCTCGGCAAAGTCGCGGAAGTCCTGGCCGGTGATGGAAAGCACCTGCTCGCGAATAGCCTGAAGGTAGGACTCGTCCTGGCCGGTGAAATGCCGGATCATGGCAGTATACCCCTTGGCGTCGGGCAGTTGATAGCTGTCGATCTCGCCGATGGCACCGATGATGGACTTTTCCCGTTCGTCATCGCTCAGGTCAAGGGCGGCCAGATGATCGGCGCACCCGTCAAAGGCCTTGATCGTGTCCGCCACGTTGGGATCACGGTAGGAGACAAAGGCCAGGGAGCCGCCCAATCGGTCCATGAGGCAGAACGCGCCATACGCGCCGCCCTGCACCCGGACCTTTTCCCAGAGATAGCCGGTGCGGATGAGCTTGTTCACGCACAGGGCCGTGCCGGTCAGGGTGAAGCCGTGCTCGGTCAGACTGACGCCCTTGCCCACGTAGTTGACCTGAGCCGGAATGGACAGCCCTTCGCGGGCGGACGGCACGGACAGGGTGCGGACAACGGGCGATGCCGCCACTTCGGGCAGGGCGGCAATCAGGCTGGAGAGCACCGGCTCTGCGTCCGTGAAAAGCGTCTGGTCCATGGTCGCATTGACCAGCAGACCGGTTTTCGAAAGCACCAGGGAACGGATACGCTCCAAATCCTTGGCCACGGACCGGAAATCCTCCTCCACCCGTTTTTCCAGCGTGCGCAGGAATTCGAGATTGGTCAGGCCGGACATGGCCTCTGCCATGGCGTGAGCCAGATGGGTGCGGGCCTGCAACCGCGTCGCCACCACCTGATGGCCGGACGGCACCAGCCGTTGCTCCATGCGGGCACGTGCCTCGGACACGATGCGGCCGATGCGCTCCTGGCTGTCGAGCTTGGCCGAGGTCAGAATCTCGATGAGGATATCTGCGGTCTCGGCCAGCCGGGCGCCGGTGGTCTTGGCCCGGATCAGCAGCCGGGCCGCGGCGTCCGCCGAATCGCGCACGGGCACGGCCAGGGGTTGCGCCCAGATGCCGCCCGAGGTGCGGGCGATCCACTGGGACAAGTCCACGTAGTCGCGTTTGTCCGTGCCGGACTCGGTCAGGGCACGGCCGAACACGCCGATATACGGCAACAGCTCGTCGGGCAGGGCCGAGAGGTCAAAGGCAAAGTCAAGATAACCGATGCCATTAGTGGGCAGATCGTGAAAAAGCAGGGGGACGCCTGCGACCGTGCCTTCCTCCATGGGGATGACGCGGTTCTCCCGGTCAAGATCGTCCACGGACAGGCGCGGGATGGTGCTCAGGGCTTCCGGGGAATCCGGCGCGGCCTGAAGCCGGGCCAGCTCCTTGGCTTCGGCCATGACCACCGCGACCTCATTTTCACTCATGGCGGCCTTGACCTTGGCCAGCCGTTCGGCCTCCTTGCGGGTCATTTCCGCCGAGAGCTTGCGGTTCGGCTCCAGGAGCACGGTGGTGCGGTGCGGGTTGTGCAGGAACAACCGCGCCAGCAACTCCTCGAAAATCTTTTCACCGCTTTCGACCCACCCCTTGATGTTGTTCAGCGGCTGCTCGAAGGGAAGCAGGATCAGCGGGTCGCCCTCGCCGCCCTCGTCGTCGTATATCCAGGTGGAAAGGGCCTGAAACATCAACGAGAGCCCGCGTGGGTAGGAGCCGGTGTTGTTTTCGCGCAGGGAGAATTCCACGGAGTTGATGGCCGCTTCGATGTCCGCCGCGTCGATTCCGTTCTCCACCAGCTCTTTGATGGTGTTGAAAACGATGGCTTCCACCTTGACCGCGTTGGACGGGTGCATGCCCTTGAGGCCCACGGAAAGAAACATTTGGCGCATGTCCGCTTCCAGCCCTACGCCCGCCAGATCGTCGCCCAGGCCGGAATCCATGAGCGCTTTCTTGAGCGGCGAGGACGGCAGCCCGATCAGGATGTGTTCCAATACGTGCAGGGCAAGATTCAGGTTGGCGTCGGCGGTCTCGGCCAGCAGCCAGTTGACCGTGAACATGCCCTTGGAAAGCCCCTCGGACGCGGGATATCCCTTGCGCACACTCACCGCTTCGGTGAACCGCTCCATCAGGGGGATGCGCGAGCCGGTCACGTCGATGGGTTCGAATTTCGAAAAGACCGCGTCCAGAATTTCCAACCGTTTATCCAGGTCGTCGTCACCGTAGAAATAGGCGTAGGCATTGGACGGATGATAATGATTGCGGTGAAAATCCATGAATTGTTCAAAGGTCAGATCCGGGATGATCTCGGGGTCGCCTCCGGCGTCGATGCCGTAGGTGTGGCCGGGAAACAGCGACTGCTGGGTGTGGTCGTAAAGCAGGGAGTCGGGAGAGGAATACGCGCCCTTCATTTCGTTGTAGACCACGCCCTTGTAGGTCATGGGCTTGTCCGCAGCCTCCAGCTCGTAGTGCCACCCCTCCTGCTTGAGCGTGTTCTCGGTCAGCCGGGGATAGAATACCGCGTCAAGATAGACGTCGATCAGGTTGTAGAAGTCCTGCACATTGGCGCTGGCCACGGGATAGCAGGTCTTGTCCGGGAAGGTCAGGGCGTTGAGAAAGGTCTGGAGCGAGCCCTTGAGCAGCTCCACAAACGGCTCCCTGACAGGATATTTTTCGGACCCGCAGAGCACGGAATGTTCCAGGATGTGGGCCACGCCCGTGGAGTCCTTGGGCGGGGTGCGGAAGGAAATGCCGAAGACCTTGTTTTCGTCTTCGTTGATGATGGAAAGCACGCGTGCGCCGGTCTTGTCGTGGCGGTAGACGTGGGCGACGGACGCCATTTCCTTGATTTCCAGTTCGTTGATCTTGGTGAAGCCGTGACTCATGGATATGTCTCGCTTTGTCTTTGTCTTGTGATGAATATGAAGGTGTATGCCCTCATTGAGAGTTCAGGGTATACACTACCTGGGCCCGGCTTCAAAGGGGGAAAAATTGGAGGGCGTGGGGGCTACAGAGGATAATTCCTCGCGGTTTGGACGTCTCCGCTTGGCACAACGCCCGCGCTAACTCCCCGCGAAAGCGGTACCAAAAAGTTTGGGAGATTCTTAAGAACCCTTTCCAAAGGGTTCTTAAGCCGTCGGAGACGCCCGCCGGCGAAGCTCTTCTCTTCCTACAATCCGGCCCGGCGGATGACTTCCACGCACATTTCTGCCCGGTTGAAGGGGTAGAGGTGCACGCCGGGTGCGCCATTTTCCAGCAGTCCCGATACCTGGGCTGCTGCTGAGGCGATCCCGTATTCCTTGACCGCGTCGTCGCCGCCCTTGGCATGGGCATTTTCGATGGCGGCCAGGAATTTGCCCGGCACCGGTGCGTCGCACAGTTCCATGACCCGTTTTATCTGCCCCAGGCTGCGCACCGGGAGCACGCTCGGGATGATCGATTTGTGGCACCCCATGGTTGCCAGCCGATCCACCATGTCGAAATAACGCCGGTTGTCGAAAAAGAGCTGGGTCACGCCGAAGGATGCGCCCGCGTCGAGTTTGTGTTTGAGAAACCCGACATCTTCGGCAATGGAGCGTGATTCCGGGTGCCCGTCCGGGTAGGCTGCCACGCCCACGGCCAGTTCCGGGGCCAGTTCCCGGATGCGCGCAACCAGGTCCGAGGCGTGTTGCAGCCCTTTGGGGGGCGAGTCCATGCCCACCGGGAAATCTCCGCGCACGGCAAGCACGTTTTTGATGCCGCAGGCCTGGATGGCTGCGATCTGGTCCGTGAGGCCGGTTTTGGTCGTGTGAACGCATGTCAGGTGCGGCATGACCGTGAACCCGTGCGACTCTGCCAGATCACGCGAGGTGGCCAGGGTGCCCACGCTGCCGGAACCGCCCGCCCCGCAGGTCACGGCGGCAAAGAGCGGTTTCATCTGCTTGAGGTTTTCCACGGTATGCCAAAACCCGGTCAGCTCCGCTTCCCGGCGTGGCGGCAACAACTCCACAGACACGAACGGTCGATCCAATCCCCTGAGCAAATCCGGTATACGCATGATCGCAACTCCCTTTAA
The DNA here is from genome assembly GCA_963662475.2 of uncultured Pseudodesulfovibrio sp. Classification (GTDB taxonomy): domain Bacteria; phylum Desulfobacterota; class Desulfovibrionia; order Desulfovibrionales; family Desulfovibrionaceae; genus Pseudodesulfovibrio. The sequence continues at coordinate 18,624 of CAXXUE010000033.1, read as the reverse complement.
GTCTTACTGTATCAATGAATCATCATATAAAGATATATTGATCTATGCCAAACCCGAGGGGGGATGTCAAGCGAGTGTTCGGTGTGATTAGGGGGGAGGGTGCGCGGGAAAAGGCTGGTGAGCTGTTGCCTGTCTTTTCCCGAGGTCCTGATTTGAGGGGAAGGAAAGGGCGGCCTTGTGTCGTGAAGGGGCCGGGATTTTCACCCGATTTATTGGCTTCACTGCCGAGTGGCACGGTCCCATGCAGGGGTGGTTGCCTGGATATGCCTAAAGGGAATGTCGTGATGCACGCAGCGCGACCAAGGGTCCCGGGAGGGACCTTCGGTACGGTCTTCTGAGTGATGAAAAAAGAGGGAATTGAGTATGTTGGATCAGAAAGTTCGACACCCCGCCTAGTTCATGGCGTAGCGTTCGATCTTTCCCTTGTAGGCCATGATCCCTTCGACAATGCCACGGGCCAGATATTCAAGGTAGGCGTCGGATTTGAGGCGCTTGGCCTCGGTGCGGTTGGTCAGGTAGCCGATTTCCACCAGCACGGACGGCATTTTTGCGCCCATGAGCACGTAGAACGGCGCTTCGCGGACGCCCTTGTTGTTGATCGACCATTTGCGGCGAACACGGGAGAGGGTGTTGGTCTGCACGTCCTTGGCCAGGTCGCGGCTTTCCTTGATCTTGGAGTTGACCATCAGGTCGGTGAGGATGAACTGGAGATCGGATATGGCGCGTGGGTTCACGGCATTTTCCCGTGCCGCGATGCGTACGGCGTCCTTGGATCGGGCCAGGTTCAGGCTGTAGGTTTCCAACCCGTTGATGGTGTGGCTGCGGTTGGCGTTGCAGTGGATGGACAGGAAGAGGTCCGCCTTTTTGACGTTGGCCAGGGCGGTGCGCTGCTCCAGGGCGATGAATACGTCCGTGGTCCGGGTGTAGACCACGTTGAATCCCTTTTCCTTGAGTTTCTTGCCGAGTATCTTGGCAAAGCGCAGGTTGATGTCTTTTTCCCTGAGTCCGTTTGATACCGCGCCGGGGTCTTTGCCACCGTGTCCGGGGTCGAGCATGATGGTGCGCACGGTCAGGCCGAGCTGTTCCAGCAGGTCTCCCGCGTGTTGTTTGCTGCCGCTGGGCGGGCGGTACTTGCTGTTGACGGGTTGGACGGGTGCTTTCCGGGTGGCCACGGACTGGGGACGGGGCGCGCTCTCGTCGGGCGAATACACGTCGACCACGATGCGGAAGGGGTTGTCCAGGGGGAACACCTTGTATTCCTGCATGGACAGAAAATCCAGGACCACGCGGGTGGTAGTCTTGTCGTACTGACCGGCGCGGATGGAGCGCAGAATACCGTCGGACACCGTGGTCGCGGCCTTGACATCATGGCCGAGCCGGGAGCCTTCGATATCGACGTAGAGGCGGTGCGGGCGATTTACCGCCGGGTCGGGCTTGAGGACCTGGTAGCGGTACTTGACCCGGTCATCCAGTTCCAGGACCACGCGGGTGTACTCGTCGCTGGACTTGTAGCGGACGATATCGAGATGGGCCAGCCCGGACGGATCCTTTGGCTCAGCGGCGGCAATGCTTGCGGCTTGGGGTTTCGGCTTGGCATCGGTCTTGGGCGTGGCGGTTGCCGTCTTGGCCACGGTATCCAGCGAGGATTGGTCCGGGGTCTGCGTCGTGCCCGAGATTTTGGCGATAAACTGGTCGTACTTGCCGAGTTTTTTGAGGGCGTCCTTGGCCTTGTCTCGCATGTCCGAGCGGGGATATTCCACGATGATCTTGGCCAGATCGAGGCGGGCATTGTCATATTCCGCCAGCCGCGCCACATAGATGCCCGCCCGCCGGAAGAGGCAGTCGTCGGCCCAGCCGTGGCGAGGGTAGCGGGCGATCACGCGACCGAAATAATCCACCGAGCGGCGGAAGTCGGATTTGAGTCCGCTGCGCATGCCCAGCTCTTCGTGGACCCGTCCGAGATAGTACAGGGATTTGGGCGCGAAAGGGCCGTCCGGGTCCTGCCTGAGGCAACGGGAAAATTGCTTGGCGACATTTTCCCAATTGGAGCGGAACTTGGCCTTGTTGCGGTTTTTGATCAGGGCGTGAAACTCGGCATGCCCGCGGGTGAAATAGGATTGGGTCGAGATGGCCTGGGCTGGGAGAGCGTACAGCAGCAACGCGGCCAGGGCCAGACAGGCCAAGGCCGGGACAGTGAAGAACGTTGTGCCGTGTTGCGATTTCATACGGTTATGACCGGATCATGCTTGATTCAATTCCCTGTGTGCGTCCTCCCATCTGATGGACACACCACTGGAGTATACAGTTTGGCAGTATTGTTCAGAAAAATCTAAAAAAAGTCCAGAGAATAATGGGAAAAGCGTGAGGAAGTCAGGGGTTTCGACCTTTGAGGATCAGGCCAGACCGGTGGCCAGCCACTGCCCCCAGTCGCTGCGTCCGTGTTGGCTTGCCATGGCCGAGGCCGCGTCCCAGTCGTATTCCACGGCCACGAAGTCCGCGTCCCAATGGCCGCTTTTCCGTGTGATGACGGCGTATTTGGCATGGGGCGAGCCCGAGGCCATGAGGTGTGGCGGGCTGTCGTCGTCATAGGCGGGCAACCCAACGCTGCCGGGGTTGACCAGGGTGATTTCCCCGCACCGGATCAGGCCGGGATGGTGACTGTGTCCGGCCAGGATCAGGGAGCAGCCGGGTGCTTCGAGCGGGATGTCCGCCATGATTGCCGCGCAATCTCGCACAGCAGGCAGGCCGGTGGTTATGTCTTCGAGCAGGTAGGCGGTGTCGTTTCTCGGCGTGCCGTGGCAGAGCAGGATTTCCTCGTCCAGACGGAGGGTGGCAGGCAGGGAGCGTAGCCAGTCGAGTCCTTCGGGACCCAGCCCTTGCAGCGCGGCCTGAAACGCGTCCACGTTCTCCCATTGCGGGCCGCCTTCGAGCAGGATGCGATCCTGGTTGCCCAGCACGGTGGGTATGTCCAATCCTTTGAGGATATTCCAGGTTCCGCCGGGGTCCAGGGGGCCGTAGAAGGAGTCGCCGAGGTTGACGAACCGGGTCAGGCCGCGAGTGCGTGCATCGGCCAGGACCGCTTGCAGGGCCAGGGTATTGCCATGGATGTCGGCCAGCACGGCCAGGGGAGAAAAGATCGTCATGGAAGGATTCTTTTCCAAAACGGAGCGGAAAGCAACCCCTTTACCTTTACGAAACGGGCTGGAGCATTTAAAGAATCCTTGGCGGCGCATGGATTGTCCGGCCGCCGCAAGCAAGGAGACACCTTGGCCCGCAATACCGATCTGCACTATATGGGGAATCGCTACATGCTCAAGCGGAGCATCGGCTATTTCTCTCCGTACAAGGTGCGCGTGACCATTGCGGTCATTGCCATGCTGCTCTATGCGCCCATCGCCCCGGCCCTGGGCTGGCTGACCAAGTACGTCACCGACGAAGTGCTTATCGCCAAGGATATGACCACGCTCAAGCTGAGCATCGTCGGGCTTGTGATCCTGATCATTCTCAAGGGCATCCTCCAGTTCTGTCAGGTGTTTGTCATGAATTCCACCGGCATTCTGGTCCTGCGGGACATGCGGCGCGATCTGTTCAACAAGATCATTCGGCTGCCCATGCCGTTTTTCGCCGAGAGCGAGATCGGCATGCTCATGAGCCGCATCGTCAACGACGTGGTGGCCGTGCGCCAGTGTCTGCCAAGCATCATCATGTTCGTGCGTCAGATATTCACCCTGATCGGTCTCATCGGCACGGTCATCTACCTGGACGCCTACCTCGCGTTCTGGTCCCTGGTGGTCATGCCCGTAGCCCTCTACCCCATCATATTTTTCGGCAAGAAAATCAGGAAGTACGGACGCAAGATGCAGGCCGAGCTCTCCGGGGTCAACGTGGTCCTTGAGGAGTCCTTTTCCGGTATCAAGGTCATCAAGGCCTTTGCCAACGAGTTGCGCGAGGATTTCCGTTTCAAGATCGAAAACGAGAGCCTGACCAAGGTCATCATCCGGCAGATCTTCTATGGAGAAAGCTCCTCGCGGGTCATGGATTTCGTGGCAGCGGGCGCGGGCGCGACCGTGTTGTGGATCGGCGGCTCCCGGGTCATCCAGGGCATCATCACGCCAGGCGATCTGACCGCGTTCCTGGTCTGTCTGATCCAGCTCTACGAGCCGGTCAAAAAGATCAACATGTCCAACCACCAGATTCAGCAGGGGCTGGCCGGGGCCGAGCGCGTCTTTGACATCTTCGACTCCCCGGAGATTCAAATCGAGGAGCAGGGACAGACCGTGTTTGACGGCACGTTCTCCGAATTGGTCTTCGACGACATTTCCTTCACCTACCCCGATACCCCCAAGCCCGCCCTGGACGGTGTTTCCCTGTCCATCAAGGCCGGGCAGCGCGTGGCCATCGTCGGCCCCAGCGGGTCGGGCAAGACCACCCTGGTCAACCTCATTCCCCGTTTTTACAATCCGCAGAAAGGAAGCATCCGACTCAATGGCCTTCCCCTTGAGGGGTATACCCTGGCCAGTCTGCGCCTGGGCCTCGGCCTGGTTTCCCAGGACACCTTTTTGTTCAACGCCTCGGTGACCGACAACATTGCCTATGCCCGCGAGGAATTCCAGCCCGCCGAGGTGGAAGAAGCGGCCAGGGCCGCCTTTGCCCACGACTTCATCATGGAGATGCCCGAGGGTTACGACACCGTAGTGGGCGAGGCCGGGGTCAAGATTTCCGGCGGTCAGAAGCAGCGGCTAACCATTGCCCGCGCCATCATGAAAAATCCCGCCTTGCTCATTCTGGACGAGGCTACCAGCGCCCTGGACACCGAGTCCGAGCGTGTGGTGCAAAAGGCATTGGAAAATCTGATGCGGGACCGGACCTCCATCGTCATCGCCCATCGGCTCTCCACCATCCTTACGGCTGACGTCATCGTGGTCATGGAAAAGGGAAAGGTCGTGGATTCGGGCACCCACCATGAACTGCTCGTCTCCTGCCCCCTGTACGAACGCCTCTACCAGATGCAGTTCGACGACTCCGCCCCGGTGGCCTGAACACTCGATCCGGGCAATCGGAATAATGGTCTGGTAGTCTTTTGTCCGACAGGGTATAGTTGACGTAACTGTCACCGCAACCCGGATTGTCCCGGCCCAAAGATTCGAGTTCCATGGCGCTTCTCATCGTCAGCATATCCGACATGAAATTCTCGCAGCGCAGCGAGGACATCATTGTCACCTACTCTCTGGGGTCCTGCATTGGAGTGACTGCGTACGATCCGCAAGCGGTCGTGGGCGGCATGGTGCATTGCCTGCTGCCCAGTGCAGCCGGAGGCAGGGGCCGGGCAAAGAGCAAGCCGTTCATGTTCGTCAATACCGGCGTGGCCATGATGGTCCGAAAGCTCATCAAGCTCGGGGCCAGCAAGAACCGACTCGTGTTCAAGGTGGCCGGTGGAGCGAACATGCGCGGAGACGGTCTGTTCAAAACCGGTGAGAGGAATTTCGAGGCCCTGATGAAGCTGCTGGATCGCAACGGTGTGCCGCTGACGGCGTCGAACGTCGGTGGGACCGTGCCGCGCACCCTGTTTCTGCATTTGGATACCGGGCGCGTGCTGGTGCGTTCCCTGGGGGAGGAGTCAGAGCTATGAACCGGCGTGAAGAAATCTTGTCAAAGATGTCCGAAGTGGTCGCCATACCGTCGTGTTCTCCGAAAGCGGCGGTACTGCTGAATAATCCCGAAGCCGACTTGAGGGAGCTGGCCCGGATTATCGAGTACGATCCCGGTCTGACAGTCAACCTGCTCAAAATAGTCAATGCCTCGTATTTCGGCCGTCATTGGCCCATGCTCACGGCCAGGGAGGCCATTGTCCGACTCGGCACGGCCCAGGTGCTTCAATTTGTCATATCTACTGGCGTGGCCCCTTCCTTCGTGCGCAAGATCAAGGGGTATGATCTGGCCCCGAACATGCATCTGCAACACTCCGTGACCGTGGCCATGGCCGCTTCCGAGCTGGGAACCGTGCTGGGGCTGGACGCGCCGGACTACGTGTTCACGGCCGGTTTGCTGTCGGAGGTGGGCAAGATTCTGCTGGGCGCATATGTGGAAGTCGATGCCCGCGCCATCCTGGACCTGGCCATGAAGAAGGGATTGGATTTTGACCGGGCCGAGGACGAGGTGCTCGGCATCAATCATGCCGAGGTGGGCGCACTCCTGCTCGAAAGCTGGAGACTGCCTTCCGTACTGGTGAACGTGGTGCGCTACCACCTGCGGCCCGAAGAGTCCCCGGAGGAGAGCGTTGCCCTGGACCTGGTGCACATCGGCAGTGCCCTGGCCAAGATGATCGGGGTGGGGCTGGGGTTGGACGGCCTCAATTATGCCCCTTCGCAAGCCGTGGTCGAACGGTTGGGGTTGACCCCGAAAATTCTGGACGAGGTCTCGGCAGGCGTGGTGGAAGGCCTTGGCGTGGTGTGGGATCTTTTTCAGGACAACACCGGGGATTCCCGTTCCGTCTGAAAAAAGTCGGACGGGCCTGAAGGCCCGCCCGGTGTGATTGGTGAGGTCTCCGGGACTATTATTGGGCCCGGTACATCTTCTTGATGAATATGGGGGATATCGGCACGTCCTGGTGTTGTCCCATGCGGCCCGTCTTGACTTCGAGCATTTTGTCCACCACGTCCATGCCTCGGAGAACCTTGGCAAAGGCGCAGTATCCGGCCTTGCTCGCCTTGGCGATGTTTCTATCCCGATCGGCCTCGATTTCCCACGCCTTTTTCTTGATGAGCATGGGATCAAGGCCGGGATTGTCCTGAACGTTGAAGAAAAATTCACATTGGGCCGAGTCCGGGTTGCTGCCGCGGGCCATGGCCACGGTACCCCGGCGGTTGATCAGCCCCCGCCCGCTTTCGTTGGAAATGGTGTCCCATATGGGGCGTTTCCGTTGGAGGGGATAGACATAGCCCCCGCCCTGGACAATGTTGATGGCCTGCTGTTTCTTCTTGTCCTTCTGGTCGTCGATCTCCATTTTCACTATCCGGTGGAAGACCGTGCCGTCATAGAATCCTTCGTCCACGTAGCGCAGGAAATTCATGACCGTGACCGGGGCTTCCTTGGGGTAGAGCATGATGATGATCCGACCCATGGTGGTGTCCATGATGACCACCGGATTGGGGCCGGTCCCGGCCATGGATGGGGTCGCGCCGAGGCCGAGGAGCATGGCTCCGGCCAGGGCCAGGATGCAGAGAGTCTGTCGAAGTTTGAGCATGGCTGTCACCTTGTATTGTTTGTCGTGGGGAGAGTGTATGGAAAAGTGGCCCGTTCTTCAACCCATGAGCACTATGCACCCAGACTTTTGAGCAGCAGGCGGCGTGCGCCATCTTCGTCCATGTCCTGTCCGGTCCACAGCTTGAACTGGGCCAGCCCCTGGTGCAGAAACATCTCCAGGCCGGAGATGATGGTGCACCCGGCCTGCTTGGCCTCGCGCAGAAACCGCGTCTCAAGTGGGTTGTACACGATCTCGTAAGCGATGCAGCCTGTGGGGAAGCGGTCCGCGTCCCACGGGGTCATGTTTTCCATTGAATCGGCCATGCCCAGGGGCGTGGTGTTGCAGATCAGGTCGGGCGTCAGGTCCATCCGTTCTTCCCATGGCACGGCCCGAACAGAAAAGTCGCGGGCCAGTTCTCTGGCCGTGGTCCACGTTCGGTTGGTCACGGTGATTTCCGGGATTTTCATTTCCCGAAATCCGGCCACAGCCGCCCTGGCCGCGCCGCCCGCGCCCAGCACCAGGGCCGACTTGGGCAGGGTATCGAGTTTTTTCAGAGGAGCGGTCAGCCCGATGACATCGGTGTTCTCCCCACACAGGTGCTCGCCGTCCCAGTACAGGGTATTCACGGCCCCGACCCGTTTGGCCCGGTCCGTGATCCGGTCCAGGTGGTCCATGATCACCTGTTTGTGAGGGATGGTCACGCTCAGACCCAGGACCGGCTCGCTTCGTACCCGTTCCATGAAGACCGCGAGGTAGTCGGGTTCCAGGGGATAGGCCGCGTACCTTGCGTCGATGCCCAGGGTCTTGAACCCCCAGTTGTGCAGGGTGGGGCTCAGGGTGTGGCCCAGAGGATAGCCGATGATGCCGTATGTGCCGGACATGGTACCGCCTCCTTGTCCAGACTACAGGGCTTCGGCCTGTTCCAGGTTGCCTATGGCAGCCCCGGTCCAGTCGTCGCCAACGTTTTGGAGATTGGGTTTCAGCATCTTGTAGAGCACGCCCTTGGGGCCGATCTCGGTGAAGTCGCGTACTTGGGCATCGTACAGGGCTTGCAATGTCTGTATCCAGAGTACGGAAGAAGTCATTTGACGCTGCATGATGGCCAGGATGTTGTTCGGGTCCGACTCGGACAGGGCCGTGGCATTGTGAAAGACCGGGAAGGCGGGAGCGTTCCAGGTCAGGGCTTCGAGAAAGGAGGCGAATTCGTCTGCGGCCTCCTGGATGAGCGGGCTGTGAAATGCGCCGGACACGGCCAGGGAGATGGCGCGGCCCTTGGCTTCCTTGACCGCTTCACCCGCAGCGTCCAGGGCGTCCTTTTCTCCGCTGATGACGAATTGGGCGGGGGAATTGTAGTTGGCGATGCGCAGTTCCTTTCCGCTGGCCTTGGCGGCGTCAGTCACGATCTCCTCGACCTTTTCCTGGGGGAGCTTGATCACGGCGGCCATGCCGTGGCCTTCCTGCCCGGCCCCGGCCATGAGCCTGCCACGCAGGGAGACCGCCTTGATGGTCTCTTCCACGGACAGCACCCCGGCTGCGGCCAGGGAGGCGAATTCACCCAGGGAGTGCCCGGCGGTTGCCACGGGGGAGAGTTTATCCTTCACGGTCAGCCACAGGGACAGGTTGACCACGGTCAGTGCGGGTTGCAGAGCGCGGGTATCGGTCATGTCGCCACCCTCGCCTTCCCAGTATATTCTCCGCAGGGGCAGACCGGATTCGGTTTCGGCCAGCCTCCACATGTCCATGATTTCGGCATTTTTTTCGGCTGTATCCCGGCCCATGCCCTGTTCCTGGGACCCCTGTCCCGGAAAGAGTATTGCGAGTTTGGTCATAGTTTTCTCCTTGAAAGGTGACGCCTGGCATGCGGCGAGAAAGTAACTGTTCCGGGCGAGAGGCGCAAGTTCCCTTGTCGGGCTAACGGTTTATGCGGGTGTTGGCTGGCACGGACTTGAACAGGTTCACGCCGTTTTCGATGACGCAGCCCGCGCCGATGGTGATGCCGAGATAGGCGGTGACGCCCATGCCCACCAGACTGTCCGCGCCCACGGCGACCCCGCCTGCCAGCACGGCCCCTGGCGCGATGTGCGTGTGTTTTCCCACCCGGCAGTGGTGGGAGATCACGGCCCCCGTATTGATCATGGCTCCGTCTTCGAGGACCACTTCGGGACCGATCACGGCTCCGGCGTGGACCTGTACCCCACGACCCAGGGTCGCGCGCGGGTCCACGGTGGCGGACGCGTGCACAAAGGGCGGCAGCAGTGCTCCGGCCTCTTCGGCCAGGAGGAAAAATCGTGTGCGCAGGGTCGGGTCCGGGTCCACGAATCCCACTGCGTTGAGCACGGCCAGGGGATGTTCCCGGCAGAGTCGGGTGATGTCCGGGATCGCGCCGAGGACCGGAAACCCATCCACCACGTCGCCGCGTCGCTTGCCGTCGTCCAGGTAGCCCAGGAGTCGGAAGGCGGGATTGCAGGCCACCAGATCGCCCAGGACCAGGCCGTGTCCGCCTCCGCCCAGGATGACCACGGGAATCCGTCCGTCTTCGCAGGCCGGGCCGTTTTCCCGGGCGAGCACGTCTTCCAGCCCCACCAGATCGTGTCCGGCGAATAGCGCGGGGTCAAGGTCCTTTTTGCGCATGTACCGCTGGGCTGCTTCGGAAAAGACGGGGGCCGGTTCGTGGGCAACGGGCTTTGCCTTGTCCGGGGCGGGTTTCACGGCAGCGCCCTTGTGGGCGGATTCATCCGTGATCACGGCGACTGTCGCGCCCACGGCGGCATATTCACCCACGGCGCAGCGGTAGGACACGAAGCCCGAGGCCGGAGCCTCCACTTCCACCGAGGCCTTGGAGGTCTCGTAGACCAGCAGCAGATCGTCTTCGGTCACTGCGTCGCCCGAGGCGAACAGGAGGTCGGTGATCAGCACTTCGTCGTCGTTGACCGTGTCCTTGGGAATGATGATTTCGCTCAGTAATTTCATGCCATGAACTCGCTGATGATTTGGATGATGGACTGTTTAGTGGGCAATATGCGGTCTTCAAGCTCCCGGACCGAGGGGATGGGAACCGGCTTGGCCGCGATGCGCCGGGCCTTGACCGGGAACGGCGCGGTCTCGACGATCCGGGCCACGATCTCTGCGCCGATGCCGCAGAAGCCGCTCCCTTCCTCCACGGTGACCAGCCGTCCGGTGGCAGCCACGGAGTCGAGCAGCGGGGTGAGGTCCAGCGGGCAGAGGCGGCTCGGCACCAGGACCTCGGCCTTGATGCCGTGTTCCCGGAACAGGGGTTCCAGGCAGGCGGCCACGGTGTCGGCCATGGAGCCGTAAGTGATAACGGTCAGATCCGGGCTTGAGGAACGGGGTCGGATGCGGGCCACGGGCCAGCCGGAGACGCTCATCTCCGTGACATGGCCCGGTATGGTGCGTCCGTTGATCCGTCGTCCGTAATCGAGCTTGTGCTCCAGGACCACGGTGGGATGCTTGCGGGCAAAGACCTGGGCATAGATCAGGGCCGGGTCCACCAGGGAATTCAGGGCGCACAGAGTGACGTTGTCGATGCCCGCCAGGAATTTGTCCAGGGACTGGGAGTGGGTGGGGCCGTAGCCGCGCCCGCCGCCCATGGGGGTGCGCACCACCAGCGGGCAGGTCACCTGATGGTTGTACATGTGATGAAATTTGGAGGCGTGGTTGATGATCTGGTCCAGGGCCAGGGTGACGAAGTCGCCGAACATGATTTCCAGCACGGGACGATAGCCGCCCAAGGCCAGCCCGTTGGCAATGCCGGTGATGCCCGCTTCGCTGATGGGTGTGGTGATGACCCGATTCGGGTAGCGGTCCGAGAGGTCCCGCGTGATCTTGAAGGCCCCGCCGTAGGGCGCGGCAATGTCCTCGCCCATAAGCAGGGTGTCGGGATCGGTATCCAATCGTGCGGCCAGACAGTGGTGCAGCCGATCCGCCTGGCGCTCTGTCGAAGGCACGGCGGGTTGCCAGCCTTGCGCCGGATCTTCGGCCTCTTCGGGTGCGTATTCGGCCAGGGACAGGGCCGGTGCACCCTCCAGTCCGTCAAGCACGGCCCGGATTTCCTGGTCCGCGTCCGCGAGCAGGGTCTCGTAGACTTTTGGTTCATTCGAGGCAAAGCGGCACAGGGGGTCCTCCCGGCGGCAGGCTTCCAGCTCGGCGGGATCGCGGTCGTCGTCGCCCTTGGAATGTGGGGCCAGCCGGTGGGTGTCCACCAGATGAAACACGGGAGAGCCGGTCTCGCGCACCAGCCGGATGGAATTTTCCGCCGCTTCCATGAGTGCTTCGGGGTCGTCCGTGGTATGGTGAAAGGTCGTGATGCCGAAGGCCTCGGCCCTGGCCCGGATGTCTCCGGCAATGGTCGAGGCCGTGGGCGTGGACTGGGCGTAGCGGTTGTGTTCGCAGATCATGAGCAGAGGGAGTTCCCATTTGGCGGCCATGTTCATGGTCTCGTAAACCACCCCCTGGCCCAGAGTGCCGTCGCCCAGGAAGACGACCACTATTTTGCCGTTTCCACGCCGTTTGCGGGCCATGGCCAGCCCGGCGGCCACAGGCACGGTGCCGCCCTGGATGCCGTTGGAATAAAATCCGTCGCGGCACAGGTGCTGGCTGGAGCCGATCCCGCCGCAGGTGCCGGATTTCTTGCCCATGAGTTCGGCCATGAGCCCGGACACGTCGCCGGTAAAGGCGAGATAGTGGCCGTGGCAGCGGTGGTTGGAGACCACCCCGTCGCCCGGTTGCAGCCGTCCGGCAAAGGCCAGGGCGGAAAACTCCTGGCCGATGCAGGTGTGCACCGTGCCGTTGAGCCTGCCCTCGGCAAAGAGATTCAGGAATGTTTCCTCTACCCGGCGGATGCGGAGTCCGTCTTTGATCCATGTTTGTTTCATGATAATTGTCTGTGGGAATATCCCGCGTCGGTGAAGGGCGTCAAGCAGTCCCTGTTTGCTCAGAGTCCGGTTGACAGTAAAAATCACAACGGGGTAGAGAATTGATGGATATCGACTGTCTGTAAATACAAGGATCTCTGCGGAGGTCGAGGCTGGGAGCATTTTTGAAAATATTGATTGTCGGAAGCGGCGGGCATGCGCGGGTTGTGGCTGATGCGTTGCTGGCCGCAAAAGGGATGACTCCTTTGGGGTTCATTTCGCCGGAGGCACGTCCGGGCCGGGAGGGAGCCTTGGGGCTGCCCCTGCTCGGCGGTGACGCCGACGTGCCCGGACTGGGCCATGACGGCGTGGTCCTGGCCCTGGGCGACAACCGGCTCAGGAAAAAGATCGCGGCAATCTATCGGGATATGGACCAGACCTTTGTGCCGGTCATTCACCCGTCTGCGGTGATTGCGCCGGACGTGGTCATCGAGTCCGGCTGCATGATTTGCGCGGGTGTGGTGGTCAATTCCGGCAGCCGTATCCGGGAGCACTCCATTCTCAATACCGGCTGTACCGTGGACCACGACGCGGAAATCGGGCCCTTTGCCCACATCGCGCCCGGCGTCAATCTGGCCGGGAACGTGACCGTCCGCGAGGGCGGCTTCATCGGCATCGGGGCCTGCGCGGTGCAGGGCATAACCATCGGAGAATGGGCCACGGTGGGAGCGGGAGCCGCCGTCATCCGCGACGTGGCTCCCGGTATGACCGTAGTGGGCGTTCCAGCCCGTGAAAAACAGGAATAAATTTGTGACAAAAGACCGTATCTACCTTTCCCCTCCGCACCTTGGGGGCACGGAAATCGAATTCGTCAAGGCGGCGTTCGAGGCCAATTTCATCGCGCCCATGGGGCCGCAACTGGCCGCGTTCGAGCAGGCCTTTTGCGAATTGACCGGGTTTGCCCACTGCCTGGCCGTGTCCAGCGGTACGGCAGCCATGCATCTGGCCCTGCGCATGCTCGACCTGGGCCCCGGCGATGTGGTCATCGCCTCGACCCTGACCTTTATCGGCTCGGTCACTCCGGTCACCTTTCTGGGCGCGGACCTCCATTTCGTGGACTGCGACCGTTCCACCTGGAACATGGACCCGGCCCTGCTGGTCGAGGCCATCGACGCGGTGGAGGCCGAGGGCAAGCGCGTGGGCGCGGTCATCCCCACGGATCTCTATGGCCAGTGTTCGGACTATGACACCCTGCGCGCCCTCTGCGAACCGCGCGGGATTCCGCTGGTCGTTGACGCGGCCGAGGCCGTGGGTGCCACCTACAAGGGGCGTCCTGCCGGGCGAGGCGGAGACGCGGCCATCTATTCCTTCAACGGCAACAAGATCATCACCACGGGCGGGGGTGGGCTGCTGGCCAGCGACGACGGCGAATTCATCCGTGAGGCGCGGAGGCTTTCCCAGCAGGCGCGGGATAATGCACCTCACTATGAGCACACCACCATCGGGTACAACTACCGCATGAGCAACGTGGCTGCCGCCATCGGTCTGGGCCAACTGGACATGCTGGAGGGATTCGTGAACCGGCTGCGCGAGATTGCGGCCTGGTACGAAACAGAGCTTTCCGGGCTGCCGTCCGTGGAATTCATGCCCGAGGCCCCGTATGGGCGATCCAACCGCTGGCTCACGGTCATGCTGGTGGACCCGGAGGTCTTCGGAGCTACGCCCGAGGAAATCCGCCTGGCCCTGGAAGCGGAGAACATCGAGGCGCGGCCCGTGTGGAAACCCATGCACCTTCAGCCGGTGTTCAAGGATTGCACCTGCACGGGCGGCGCGGTGAGCGAGGACCTCTTTGCACGCGGCATCTGCCTGCCCTCGGGTTCGGCGCTTACCGAGGCGGACCTGGAACGAATCGCGGCAGTCATCAAGGGCGTGGCTCGATGAAATTGAACGTGCCTAATTTAAGGAATCTCAATTTCTATGTCATGTTCCTGGCGGACTTGGTCATCTTCGCCCTTGCCCTGCTGGCCGCCTATTCCTTTCGCTTCGATTTCGACATTCCGGCCCGTTTTTTTTCCCAGTACAAGGGACTCCTGAAATACGTGATCGCGTTCAAGGCCGTGCTCTTCGTCGGTTTCGGCCTGTATCGGGGCATGTGGCGTTACACCAGTCTGGACGACTATTGGAAGCTGTTGCGTATCACGGCTGTGCAGAATCTGGTGCTCATCTCCTTTGTCCTGTTCCGGTTCACCTTTGCGGGCGTACCCCGTTCCATCTTTGTTATCGACTGGGTGCTGACCCTGGTCCTGTGTTCGGGGCTGCGGTTGTCCATCCGCGCCTTCTACACCCGGTCCGCATCCCTGCTTGCGCCTATGTCGGAACGCAAGACCGTGCTGGTGGTGGGCGCGGGCAGTCTGGCCGAGAAGATCAGCCGCGAGCTGATGGGCAACCCGGCCCAATTTCAGTTGGTGGGATTTTTGGACGACGACAAGGGCAAGCGGGGAAGGACCATCCACGGCAGGCCGGTGCTCGGTCCGGTAGCGGCCATGCAGTCCGTGGTCGACAGTGAGTCGGTGGACGAAATATTCATTGCCGTGGCCGAGGCCTCCGGTGAGCAGATGCGGCGTATCGCCGACACCTGCAAGGCAACCGGAATTCCCTACAAAATTTTGCCTGCCATGACCGAGATAATGGAAGGCAAGGTGGATATCACCGCCTTGCGCGACATCGACTATCTCGATCTGCTCGGACGCTCCCCGGTCAGCCTGGATACGGACCGGATCAATCGGTATATCTCGGGCCAGACCGTGCTGGTCACCGGCTGTGGCGGGTCCATCGGTTCGGAGCTGTGCCGTCAGATCGAGCGATTCCGGCCGGGTCACATCGTGCTGGTGGATTCCGGGGAATACAATCTCTATCAGATCGAGACCGAGCTGAAATACGAACGGGGGTTCTCCGACTGCACCACGGTGCTCGGCTCCGTGGCCGACCGCGAGCTCATGGCCAAGGTCTTTGCCGAGCATCGACCGACAACGGTATTTCATGCCGCCGCCTACAAGCATGTGCCCATGCTTGAGCGCAACCCGTGGCAGGCGGTGCGCAATAACATCGAGGGGTCGCGCACGGTCATGGAGGCCGCTGTTCGCAGCGGGGTGGAGCGGTTCGTGGTGGTCTCCACGGACAAGGCGGTCCGGCCCACCAACGTCATGGGTGCCAGCAAGCGCGTGACCGAACTGCTGATGCAGTCCATGGCCGGGTCCGCCACCCGGTTTATGGCCGTGCGATTCGGCAACGTGGTCGGTTCCAGCGGCTCGGTGGTCCCGCTCTTCAGGCGGCAGATCAAGGCGGGCGGACCGGTGACGATCACCCACCCCGACGTCACCCGCTATTTCATGTCCATTGCCGAGGCATCCCAGCTCATCCTCCAGGCGGGTAGCATGGGCGAGACCGGCACGGGCGGCGAAATTTTTGTCCTGGATATGGGCGTGCCCGTAAAGATCGCAGACATGGCCCGCGACCTCATCCGCCTCTCGGGCAAGGAGCCGGACGTGGATGTGGAGATCATCTACACCGGCCTGCGCGAGGGCGAGAAGCTCTATGAGGAGCTGATCACCGAGGGCGAGGACATCGTGCGCACCGAGCACGAGAAGATCCTGGTACTCGCCAGCGAGGCTCCGGCCCAGGCCGAGGACCTGACCGAGGCCGTGGCCGCCCTGTCTCGCGCAGCCGCCTCCCATGACGGCGACGCCGTCCGCATCCTCCTCAGGCAGTTGGTGCCGGAATATCAGCCGAACGAAAAATAGTTCGTCCCAACCGTATTTTTTTGTTTGTCATGTACTATGACCTCCGCAATCCAAGGAGCCTTTCCTGGGGGGGCTGACAGGCGGCCCACCGCTGTTCCCGCCTCCTGCGTTTTGACCGGGACGTCGCGGACCGGAAGAGCAATCCGGTGATTCACTTCACTCACGAAACCCGATGCAGCCGCCCTTGCAGGCAAGGCTGTCGTCTGGATGCCTCTGCCCGCCCTCGTTGAAGAAGGGACGGTGCATCCTCCGACTGCACTTCCGTGACGGTGTCTCCCCTTTTGAAGCCTCTTTGCAACCGGTTAATATTGCATCCATTTTTTTCATGAGTGCTGTCGGAACAGCTTGAAAACATTGTAACTTCCCGATTTTCAAGAAGTTTTCTAGACTTTTTCACCAATACGAATTGCGGAATATTGGAGAAATTCGGGTCGACTGACTTGATTTAACTGAATTTCCCGGTTACTAATACCGGTAACTGTCAAGAATTGTCCGTCGGATAGTGCCAGGGCCAAGTGGTGAAAACCCTTGGAGAATGGCTCCCGGCGGGGAGGGAGACCTGATAATGGCGAAAGATACGGACTGTATTTTCTGCAAGATCGTGGCAGGGAAAATTCCCTGTGCCAAAGTCTATGAGTCCGAGACCTGCCTGGCTTTTCTCGACATTGCGCCCGTGTGTCCGGGGCATGCCCTGGTATTGCCCAAGGCACATCATGCCACGCTCATGGATCTCCCGGCCGAGTTGGGGGGTGATCTGATGGATACGTTGTCCAAGGTGGGCAAGGCCGTCATGGAAGCCACCGGAGCGGACGGTCTCAACCTCATGCAAAACAACTTTGAGGCCGCCGGACAGTTGGTACACCACGCGCATTTTCATCTGGTTCCCCGGTTCAAGGAAGATGGGCTGTGGCTCTGGCCCCAGTCCGCCTATGACGACCGGGACGAGATGAACAGGTTGGCCAAGAGCATAGCCGACCTCGTGAAATAAGTTTTGTATATGAAACCCTTTTTTGGAGGCGATCAATGAGCACCCTCACCAAAGCCGGTATCGTGGATTACATCTATGAGCGCACCGACAAAAACCGCGCGGAGATCAAGGATCTGGTTGAATCCATCCTTGACGTCATGAAACTGTCCGTGAAGAAGGATCATGCCCTTCTCATTTCCGGTTTCGGCAAGTTCGAAGCCTACGACAAACGGGCACGCAAGGGGCGCAATCCCCAGACCAGCCAGACCATCACCCTGCCCCCGCGCAAGGTGGTCGTGTTTCGGCTGTCTCGCAAGTTCCGCGCCGAGCTCAATCCGGCCTAGCCGGTTTTTGCGCGTCGTTGGTTCTGCCCGGTAGCGGTGCGTCCCCTGACGCTCCGTTGCGCTGTGTGACCGCATTGCAAAAGATCAAACCCCGCCCGTGGGAAAAACACGGGTGGGGCTTGATCTTTTTTCGTCCGGCGGTGAGGCCGGGAGCGGAGGGTCCCGCTATTTCAATATCCAGTTGATGGAAATGGGGATGGGGCGCCGCCGCATCATGGTGTCAAATCGGAAAGAACTGTTCGCCTATTGGGGCATTCCCTTGATGATAAAGGCGCCGTCAAACGTTTCCATGAGTTTGGAGAGCGCTTCCCTGGCGGCTTCCTTGTCCGTGAATGCTCCTGCCTGGACCCGGAACTGGCCGTCGTCGTTCATGACCAGCTTGGACCCGCTGTATCCCGCCTCAATGAGCGAGGACAGGACTTTGTTGGCGTTTTCCAGTTCCGAGAACGTTCCTACCTGGATATAGAACATCTCGCCCATGACCTCGGTCGTGTCTTTGGCCGGGGTGTCCGGCGTCTTGGCCTTGACCGCTTCGGTCGTGTCCTTGGCAGGGGCGGTCTCCTTCGTGTCCTTGGCCGTGTCCGTGGCTGCCTTCTTGGTCGTATCAGCACCCTCGGAGGCCTTGGCTGTTGGCGCGGTCTCGGCGTCCAGGTCCGCCTCCTTGACCGTAGCCTTGGGCGGGGTGACCTCTTTGGGGGCCTCAATCACATAGGTTTCCTCAATGACGCCAGGTGTTTTCTTGACCTCGACCGGGGCCGCGGGTTTTGGTTCCGTCCGGGGTGCGGAGGTGGGCTCGGCCCGCGTGGCCGGTGTCGCGCCTGGGGGCGTCGTGGAATCGAGGTGTTGACGAAAACAGCCTGTCAGCAGCGTCAGGCCCAGGACCGCCACGGCGGAACCGGTCAGGATGTTCAGGAAAGATCTGGTCATGGATTGCCCCTTGTGTAGATATGGGTTGCGGCTTCTCAATCACCGCTCAAAGTCTAAATTTAATCTAAATTACATTAGGACGGCACGACTGGCAAGTGCTTGTCCCAGGCTTTTCATTGCCATGGTTCGCGCTTTGCCCTACCCTCGGGATTCATGTCTTCACCCCGCGAAATTCTCGGCTCGGTTTTCGGTTTCGACCGTTTCATCGGCTTGCAGGAACCGATCATCGACAACGTCATGGTGGGCGGAGACTCTCTGGTGCTCATGCCCACGGGCGGGGGCAAGTCGCTGTGCTACCAGATTCCGGCCATGTTGCGGCCCGGCGTGGGGCTGTGTGTCTCCCCGCTCATCGCGCTCATGCAGGACCAGGTCCAGGGGCTGCTCCAGATGGGCGTGCGTGCGGCCTGCCTCAATTCCTCCCTGGACCCGCACGAGGCCTGGGATGTGGAGCAGCGGCTGGAAACCGGTCAGC
>CAXXUE010000032.1:0-55459 GCA_963662475.2 uncultured Pseudodesulfovibrio sp. | reverse complement strand
AATCTTTTGAGTCAATGCGCCTGTCCCGTGACGGTTTTTTGTCGGTATGACCTGGGAAAAGGCATGGCGGACAGACTTGGCTTATATTGTCCTTTTGTAACAGGCTGTTGTGAGAGTGGCAGAGTTCTTGCTTAATTTCGTGCGCGGGCGACCGCAGGAGATAATATGCGCAATATGGAAAATAAATTCACGAGTAGTTTTTCGTCTTTCGATCAGATCGAGGGGACAGTTTCGACAGGGTCCATGCATGACTGGGCCGTTCCCTGGTCCGATCTGATGATGGTGATGTTCGTGCTATTCGTGGTATTGTTCATTTATGCGAATTCGCATCAGGACGTGAAGGTGCTGTTCAGCGAGAGCAGTGCTGAACAGGCTCAGGCAGCCAGTACCCTAGATCCGCTTATAGGACTCATTGGGCAGATTTCAAGCCGTGTGGACGGCAGGGGTACGCAGGATATCGTACGCATGGCGGATAACAAGGTGTTGTACCGTTCGCGCATGGACGGCGTATCCGTGGTACGCGAAGGCTCGCGTCAAGTGCGCGTTACCTTGCGCGGAGCATTGTTTTTTGATCGTGCAGGCAAGACGATCAAGGCAGGTGCCGAGCAGTATTTACAGGAAATTGCGGAAGTTGTTCGCCTCAGCGTGGGAACGGTTCACGTCATAGGGTATGCATCGGCGAATGAGACTTCGGACGGCAACGGCTTTGCCCTGTCGTCGGGGCGGGCGTCCGATATGGCCCAATATCTAATGAACAAATTCAAGATTGATCCCAGGCGGATCATTATTACTGGCAGAGGGGCATATCACCCGGAGCTGCCGGGGACATCACAGGCCAATCAGTCTCTCAATCGACGGGTAGAAATCGTTATTACCAATGAAATTTGAATCGGTTGGAGGACAGTATGAACAGAAAAAACTTGATCGGCGTTGTTGTCAGCCTCATGATTTTCGTGGGCAGTTTCTTGCTGACCGGCGCTGCAGCCGCCTACTGGAATATAGCCGCTTTTTTGGTGGTCGTGTCCGGTCTTACGGCCGCCATGCTCATCAGCTATCCTTTCAGCCATGTGAAAAATGCCTTTACCGTGGCCAAAAACGCCTATGCCAGCGGACATGCCACTTCGGATGAGATCGTCCACACGCTGCTCGATTTGTCGGTCAAGAGCAAGGTGGACGGTGTGCTTTCCCTGGAGCGCATAGAGGCCAAGGCAACCAGTACTTTTCTCAGGAACGGATTGATCCTGTTGGTGGACAACTACAAGGAAGAGGAAATTCGGGATACGCTCAATACGGAGATGGCCTTCTTCAATCTTCGTCGTCAGCAGAGTGAACGGTTTTTCCAGACCATGGCCCGCATGGCTCCGGCGTTCGGCGTGGCCGGAAGTGTAATCGGATTGATTGGCCTGCTCATGGGGATCAACGATACGGCTGTGATTTTGAAGAATATTCCGGTGGCGTTTATATCCACGTTATACGGACTGGTCCTGAGCAATCTCCTTTTTTCTCCCATTGCTGAAAATATCAATTATTCAACACGAGTGGAACTGCTCAACCAGAAACTCGTCCTGGAAGGCATTGTCGCCATCAGCACGGAGCAGAACTCCTACAAATTGGAACGTAAGTTGACTTCTTTCCTTAGTCCCAGTGAGCGGGAGGGCACGGTTGAGACTTTGCGTCGCATCACCCGTGAATATGTGCAAAAGCGCAATGCTCCCGTGGAACCGGGTGGCTTTGAGGGCGAGAATCTATTTCCGGGGACAAAGGAAGCCGCCTAGTATTTATTCTTCCGATTCAACAAAAAAAGGGGCCTTTCGGCTCCTTTTTTTTTTGTTGGTTTATGCTAGTCTGCGCTTCACGGGAGGATGTGGAATCATGGTGAAAATTCTGGCAGCGGACATCGGCGGCACCAATAGTCGGTTTGCGTTGTTCGAAGCACGAGAGGGTGACCTTGCGATGGTCGACTCCATCTGGCTGGAAACGCATGGTGCCGTCAGTTTTTCCGAGTTGCTCGTCCAATTGTGGGACAGCCCCTTCAAAGCCGTGCCCGGAGGGTTTGATTCCGCTGTCCTGGCCGTGGCTGGTGCCGTGGAACACGGCGTTTTATGCGAATATCTTCCCAACGCGCCGTGGAGTGTTGACTTGCGTCGGGTGGACTTCGGAATCGGCACGGGAAAAGCCTGTCTTATCAATGATTTTTCGGCGCAGGCCTATGCCTGTAGAACGCGTGCGATCAAAGACGCCGTGGTGCTTCAACCGGGGGTGGCCGATGATACCGGAACCATCGGTGTCATCGGCGCGGGAACCGGGCTTGGATATTCCGCGTTGCTGCCCGTGGATAAAAGCTGGGCCGCACTTCCTTCTGAGGGCGGTCATATGGCCTTTCCTTTTACCGGGCTTCAGGAAGCAGAATACGGAGAATTCAATCGTCGGGAAGCTCGAAGACATTGGGCCGAGGGTGACAGTGTGGTCACCGGACTCGGTTTGCAACTGATTCACAAATTTCTTACGGGTGAAGACCTGTCTCCCCGCGAAATTTCAGCAAAGGTCACGTCCGAGAGCGACACGGTAAAGTGGTATGCCCGGTTTTATGCCCGGGCTTGCCGCAACTGGGCAGTGGCCCTGATGTGTCATGGCGGTCTGTACATTGCGGGCGGTGTGGCAGCAAAGAATCCCTTGTATGTTGAAACGCCCGAGTTTCTGGAGGAATTTCATAATACGCATGTGTATGCCGATTTTTTGCATTCCGTTCCGATCAAGTTGAATGCCAACGAGGAAAGCGGCTTGTTTGGGGCCGGATTTTACGGAGCACAACTGTTGAGGCAGTAGGAGGGGGATGCGCGCTTGATTAATCGATTGAACATGGGTATTGCTCCCCTGCCGTAATGAATGGGTGAGGAATTTGAGGAGATATTATGGATGACAAAAGCCGCTACCGAAAGATGTATCCCGTTTCCTGGGAGCAACTGCAACGTGATTGCCGGGCTCTTTCCTGGAGGCTTATGGAAAAGGGGCCATGGAAGGGGATTTTTGCCATAACTCGTGGTGGGTTGGTGCCCGCGGCCATCATCGCCCGCGAGTTGGGTATCCATCTCATTGATACCATTTGTCTCTCCAGTTATGATTGGAAGGAACAGGGGGAAGCGAACATTCTCAAGCCCGTGGAGGGCGAAGGGGAAGGGTGGCTGCTCATTGACGATCTGGTGGATACCGGTAAAACCGCCAGAGTCGCCCGGGACATGGTGCCTGGTGCCCATTTTGCCACCGTCTATGCCAAGCCCGAAGGGCGGCCCTTGGTGGATACGTTTATTACCGAGGTCAGCCAGGATACGTGGATACTTTTTCCATGGGATGCTGGCTCCCAGTTCGTCGAACCGATCATCCAGGCTTCCGAATAAAAATTGTAAAAATAGTTGTTTAATTATTTTGATGGATTGAACCCCGTCGTGTCAGATGAGGTGTTGCCCTTAAACTCGTGCTGGGATAATGGCAAAAGATACCAATTAGCTAATGGAGAGGTCACCATGAAAAAGTTTTTGAAACTGTTTACCGTATTCGCCGCCATGGCATTGATGCTGTCTCTGGTTGCCTGTGGTGAAACCCCGCAGGAGAAAAAGGCCGAGGAGCCTGCTCCAAAGGCTGAGGCGCCCAAGGAAGAGGCCAAGACCGTCAAAGCGGGATTTGTCTATGTTTCTCCCGTGGGTGATGCCGGTTATTCCTATGCGCACGATTTGGGCCGCAAGGCCGTTGATGGCCTTGATTTCGTTACCACCGCTTTTGTCGAGTCCGTTCCCGAAGGCGCTGATTCCGAACGTGTCATTCGCAACATGGCCCGCAAGGGGTTTGACATTATTTTCACCACCAGCTTTGGCTACATGGACCCGACCATGAAGGTTGCCAAAGAATTTCCCGATGTCCATTTCATGCATTGCTCCGGTTTCCAGAAGGCTGCAAACGTGAGCAATTATTTTGGCCGAATCTACCAGGCTCGCTACCTGACCGGCCTAGTGGCCGGCTCCATGACCAAGACCAATACGCTCGGTTACGTGGCCGCCTATCCGATCCCCGAAGTCATTCGTGGCATCAACGCCTTTACCCTGGGTGTGCGCGAAGTGAATCCCGACGCGGAAGTCCGTGTTGTCTGGACCAAGACATGGTATGATCCGGCCTTGGAAAAAGACGCTGCCAAATCTTTGCTTGATGCCGGTTGTGACGTTATCGCCCAGCACCAGGATTCCCCGGCCCCGCAGGAAGCGGCTCAGGAAGCCGGAGCCTACTCGGTCGGCTACAATTCCGACATGTCTTCCTTTGCTCCCAAGGCGCATTTGACCTCCGCCATGTGGAATTGGGGGCCGACCTACGTTAAGATGGTAACGGAAACTCGTGACGGCACATGGAAGGGTGACCAATCCTATTGGTGGTCCATCAAGGACGGTGCCGTTGATATCGCTCCCATGGGACCGATGGTTCCGGAAGACGTCAAGGCCATGGTCAATACGCATAGGGATGAGCTCATGACCGGCAAGGACACCATTTTCACTGGTCCCATCAAAAACCAGCAAGGCGAGGTGGTGATTGCCGAGGGCGTCACGCCTCCGGATGGCGACTTGCTTGGCATGACTTGGTTTGTGGAAGGCGTTGTCGGCACTACCGAATAATGTCTTGAGCCGATAGTGTATAAAATCAGAAAACGAGATGAACCCTGGAAGTGGGGCGCCCTGGTTATTTTCCTGGGCGCCCTGCTCTTTTCCCTGGGTGTGAGTGCGCTGCTCCTGGAATGGCAGGGCAAGGATGCTCTGCACGGGTTGAATATCCTCTGGCAGGGGAGTTTCGGCCATGTTTGGGCCCTTGAGGGGGCGTTGCTGAAGGCCATTCCGCTTTTTTTGTGCTCCTTGGGCGTTGCCGTGGCTTTCCGTATGCAGATATGGAACATCGGTGCGGAAGGCCAGTTTGCCCTAGGTGCTATCGGAGCCACTTGGATGGCGCTCAGTTTTCCGGATTTGCCGGGGATTATCCTCATGCCGCTCATGTTCGGCATGGCCTTCATTCTCGGTGCCCTGTGGGCACTTATTCCGGCTGTGCTTAAGCTCCAGTTGCGAGTGAACGAGATTATTTCGACCCTGATGCTTAATTATATCGCTATACTGCTGCTTGATTACCTGGTGTTCGGCGTGTGGAAAGATCCTTCCAGTTTTGGCTTTCCCATGACCGCAAAGTTCACAGCTGGTGCGGTTATTTCAGGCATTGGTTCCAGTCGAGTTCATTGGGGATTGCTGTTTTGCGCGGTTGTCGGTGTGGGGCTGTGGGCTTTTATGCGCTACACTCGTCTCGGTTTCGAGCTTCAGGCCAGTGGGCAGGGGGCCCGCGTGGCCAAGTACGCCAAGATTCGTTATGGCATGTTGGTCATGTTGGTGATGTGTCTGTCCGGCGGTTTTGCCGGTTGGGCGGGATGTGTCGAGACGTCAGCCGTGTTGAATCGTCTACAGCCCAGCCTGATAGTCGGTTACGGGTATACGGCTATTGTTGTGGCCTGGTTGGCCCGGTTGGAGCCGCTTAACATCGCCTTTGCCTCTTTTTTGCTCGCCGCCCTGCGAGTCGGGGTGGAAAATCTCCAGTTGGAACTCCAGATACCTGCTGCATTCGGTGTCATCATGGAAGGAATGATCCTGCTCACCGTGCTGGCTGGTCAGTTTTTTCTTGCCTATACGCTGGAACGCAAACAGCGGAAGGCGGACTAAGCCATGTGGGAATTTCTGATACCGCTTTTTGCCGCCACCGTGCAGTCGGGGACACCGATTTTATATGCCACGTTGGGTGAGATGATGACCGAGAAGGGCGGTGTGCTCAATCTCGGCGTGGAAGGCATCATGGCCGTGGCCGCCCTGGCCGCTTTCGTGACCAGTTTCACCACGGGTTCGCCGTGGCTCGGTTTCCTGGGGGGAGGACTGGCAGGCATGGGCATGGCTGCTCTGCACGGATTCGTCTGCGTTACCTGTCTGGGTAATCAGGTTGTTTCCGGTCTTGCCCTGACCATTCTCGGATTGGGACTGACCAACTTTCTGGGCGTCCCCTATGTGGGATTGCCTGCTCCGGGGTTCAATCCTTTCGCCTTTCCACTGCTTTCTGAAATCCCTGTCCTTGGTGATATTTTTTTCAAGCATGACATGTTGGTCTACGTGTCGTTTTTGATGCCGGTGCTGTTCTGGTTCTTTTTTCGGCGAACCCGTTTGGGGCTGCATATTACCGCAACGGGAGAAATGCCTGCCGCAGCCAGTGCGGCAGGTCTCAAGCCTATTGTCTTACGGTATTTTGCCGTTGTGGGTGGTGGGTTCCTGATTGGTCTTGGCGGTGCCTACCTTTCTTTGGCTTACACGCATCTGTGGACCAACGGATTGTCCGGCGGACGCGGCTGGATTGCCGTGGCACTCGTTATTTTCGCATTCTGGCGTCCCGGCAGGGCCGTGGTCGGGGCCTATCTTTTCGGCGGCGTTATGGCATTTCAACTCCGGTTGCAGGCCATGGGAACCCACCTGCCGTCTTCCCTGCTGTTGATGCTTCCCTATGTCCTGACCATTCTGGTGCTTATCCTTTCGGCTTGGCGGGGACGCCGTATTGACGCTCCCGCAGCACTCGGTACCAATATCGAACCGGAGGGATAGACCATGATTGAAGTCAAGTTCGTCCGTCCCGCCGGATTTCGGCCGTTGCCTGATGGAACCCGCCCCGTGGTCAGCCTGAAGGGCGTGACCAAATGTTTTGGCAAGGTCGTTGCCAACGATTCCATTTCGCTCGATATCTATCCTGGAAGGATCAAGGCACTTTTGGGTGAAAACGGTGCGGGTAAGTCCACCTTGATGTCCATGTTGGCTGGTCGCTACCGGCCGGATGATGGTTCTATCGAAGTGGATGGCCAATCCGTTGTATTCACTTCTTCCAAGGACGCCATTCGGTACGGCATCGGAATGGTTTACCAGCATTTCATGTTGGTTGAATCCATGACCGTTGCCGAGAATGTTCTGCTCGGTCAGGAAGGAAGTTTCTTCACGCATCCCAAGGAAATGGAAGAACGCGTCGGCAAGCTGGCCAAGAAGTATGGGTTGGATGTCTCTCCCCGTGACCGAGTATGCGACCTGTCCATGGGAGAAAAGCAACTGGTCGAGATTCTCAAGCTTCTATACCGGGAGAGCCGGATCCTGATTTTCGATGAGCCCACGGCTGTGCTTACGCCGGAGGAGACCAACAGTCTTTTCGAGGCGCTGTGGCGTATGACCGAGCAGGGCAAGTCCATCATTTTCATCAGTCACAAACTGGAAGAGGTCATCGCCCTGGCCGATGAAATTGCCATTTTGCGTCGGGGCAGGATCGAAGGAGAGTTGGACCCGTCGGCCATTGAATCCAAGGCGGATCTTGCCTCCCGAATGGTGGGCAAGGAAGTGCTGTTGGAAGTGGACCGCGAGCCTGTCGATTTTGGCGATTCCGTGCTTGAGGTGCGGCACTTGACCGGTCTCGGATTGGATGATGTCAATTTCGATGTGCGACGGGGTGAAATCGTGGCCGTTGTCGGGGTCGCCGGAAATGGCCAAAAAGCGTTGGTTGAGGCGGTTACCGGACTCATCAAACCGCCGCTGGACACGGTATTCATCATGGGGCAGCCGTGGCGGAAATTCTTTGCCGAATCAACCTGGAATCGCTCCATGTGTTATATCCCGGAGGACCGTCTCGGTCTCGCCACTTTGCGAAATCAGAACATGGTGGACAATCTGCTTCTCACCACACGCAAGGGATTTGCCAAAGGCTGGTGGCTGGACAAGAAGCGGGCAGAACGGGACACCCGTGATCTCATCGCAAAGTACGATATCCGTCCGGGCCGTATCCATGCCTTGGCCTGGCAGCTTTCCGGCGGCAATCTGCAAAAGGCGGTTCTGGCCCGGGAGTTATACCGCGAACCGCGTTTCATCGTTGCCGAACAGCCAACACAGGGACTTGATGTGTCGGCCACGGAAGAAGTCTGGAATCGGTTGCTGGCTGCACGCGATTTGGCCGGGGTGCTGTTGGTGACGGGCGATCTGAACGAAGCCCTGCAACTGGCCGACAGGATCGCAGTAATCTATCGTGGTCGTATCCTGGGCATGCTGCCCACCTCCGATATCGAGACACCCGGCAGGATCGGGCCGCTCATGGCTGGAGTCGAGGAATGAAAAACACCTTTTACAGTGCGTTTGACACCGAATGGATAGGACGCGGCCAGTCCAAGAATATCAAGGGCCGTACGCCTTTTGAACAGGATCGTGACCGGATCATCTATTCTCCGGCCTTCAGACGATTGCAGTCCAAGACGCAGGTGTTTCTCTCCGGGGAATTCGATTTTTACCGGACCCGGTTGACCCATTCCATTGAAGTTTCCCAGATCGGGCGATCCATCGTCAATCATCTCAATCGGACGTCCTCCGATCTTGGCGACGATTTTCATATTGATCAGGATTTGGTGGAATCCGTATGTTTGGCGCACGACATCGGTCATCCCTCGTTCGGGCATGCCGGGGAGCAGGTCCTCAACTCTTTGATGGAGATATCCGGTGGGTTTGAGGGAAACGCCCAGAATCTGCGTATCCTGGTCGATCTCTTTTACCGTGACAAAGCCGAGTGGCGGGGCATGAACCCGACTCGGGCCTTCCTCGACGGCATGTTGAAATACAAGACATTGTTCAGTGCCTCAAAAGACAAGAAGAATCATTTTATCTATGATTTTCAGCGGGATATCCTGGATTTTGTTAGCCCAGACGTGCCGTTTGACAGTGCGTTGGAGTCCGAGGAAGCGTTGAACGGCTTCAAGTCTTTGGAATGCCGGATCATGGATTGGTCCGATGACATCGCCTATTCAATCCATGACCTGGACGACGGCATTCGGGCTGGATTTATCACGGTCAAGTCCATCCGTAACTGGATGGAAAGTGAAAGGGACAACTGTTCCGGTAGCGATGTTGCGTTTCTCGACACCCTGTGTGACGCCGTGCTTGACGATTCGTTCAGTTCGTTTCTGGCTCGACTCATCGGGCAATTCATCCACGCCACGACGTTGACTTGGCGGGAAAACTTTTTGAGCGAAAAAACGAATCGCTATCGCTATGATATTGTTGTTGAAGAGGGTGAAAAAGAACTGTGCAGCCTTTTGAAGCGGTTGGCAGTCGGACTGGTTTTTCGCACACCTCAAGTACAACAGCTTGAATACAAGGGTGGGAGAATACTGCGGCAATTGTTTGAACTGCTTGAGCGGGAATACGTGAAGGCAGACTCTTTCGGCCCGCAACTCCTTCCCTCCCAGTATCATGAAGCACTGGGAACGTTGGACGATGACGGTAGGCGGCGCATGCTGTGCGACTATTTATCCGGCATGACAGACGGTTTCGTGGTTCGAACCTACAAGCGCTTGTTCGATCCCGATTTTGGGTCAATCATCGATCTGATCTAGATAAAAAATCCCGCCGTTTGGCGGGATTTTTTTTATTTGGCTTGCTGGATCACTTCCACATCATCTTGGTTGATGATGATTTCCTTTCCGTCGGCATCCGTGAGCGTATATGTCTTCGCTTTTACATTAAGTTCGGGAGAGCCGTAAGAAAGTAACCGTCCAGACGACTGCTTCTTACGTTCCCCCGCATTTGTGTGATGATGCGTCTCCCAACCAAGGAGGACATCATGGGAAAACACCAAGGGCCTACGTGTGAATCGGCGTGCAAATATGACCCACCTGAGCCGGTAATCGGCGTCGAAATTTGACCCACCCCGGCAAGCCCCTCAAGGTCACGAGAAAATCGTGACGGGAGGGCCAGCGAGGAGATGCTGACGGTGGAAACAATTCGAAAGATTAAGGTGGCCCATGACCGGCATGAGACGCCGATCAGGCAGATATCCAAGAATTTAAACATGAGCCGGAATACGGTCCGCAAGGTGTTGCGCTCGGAGGAGACGCGCTTCGAGTACAAACGAGCGATCCAGCCCATGCCCAAACTTGGTGAATTCACGACCTGGCTGGAAAGCGAGTTGGAGCGGGATGTCGGGCTTCCACGCAAACATCGACGCACGATCAAGGTCTTGTTTGAGCAGCTTCAGGGGCAAGGTTACGAGGGAGGCTATGATGCTGTCCGGCGTCATGTCTCCCGCTGGCGCGAAGCCGAAGGGCACAGGGTGTCGCAAGCCTTTGTCCCGCTGACTTTCGCCTCTGGAGAGGCCTACCAGTTCGACTGGAGCCACGAGCAACTCGAAATTGACGGCATGCCAATGACGGTCAAGACCGCGCACATGCGATTGTGCCATAGCCGGATGGTCTTCTGCTTCGGTTACCCTCGGGAGACCCAGGAGATGGTATTCGACGCCCATCAGCGCGGCTTTGCCTTTTTCGGCGGATCTTGTGGCCGAGGTATTTACGACAACATGAAGACCGCAGTGAACAAAGTTCTACGCGGCAAGCAACGCGAACTCAATTCCCGCTTCGAGCAGATGTGCACTCATTACCTGGTGGACCCCACGCTGTGTACGCCTGCTGCTGGCTGGGAAAAAGGACAGGTGGAAAATCAAGTCCATCTGGTACGTACTCGTTTTTTATCCGGCAGATGGCGTTTCGGGAGCCTTGAGGAGTACAACGCCTGGCTGCTGGAGCGAGCTATTGGTTGGGCCAAGACTCAGGCTCATCCGGAGATTACGGACAAGACGATCTGGGAGGTCTTCCTGCAGGAGCGTGAAAACCTAATCAAGCCCGCAGCCCCTTTCGATGGCTACCGTATTCAGGAATGCCGGGTTTCCTCCACATGTCTGGTGCGGTTTGATCACAACCGGTACAGCGTACCCTGCGAGGCGGCTGGACAGGCGGCGCAGATCAAGGCGTACGCCGACCACATCTCGGTGATTCGCGATGGCCGGGTGCTGGCCGTACATACCCGCCGATTCGGCAGAGAAAAGACTGTCTATGACCCGTGGCACTACGTGCCTGTCCTGGAGCGTAAGCCCGGAGCGCTCCGCAACGGCGCTCCCTTCCAGGACTGGAGGCTTCCTGCGCCGATGGAGCAAATCCGTCTGTCCCTGCGGCGGCATAAGGACTGGGACCGACAGTTTGCGGGTATCCTGACAGCGGTGCCCAGCCATGGACTCCAGGCAGTAACCGACGCCTGCCAGGCGGCCCTGGACCAGAACACGGTGAGTCGGGACGTGGTCCTTAACATCTTGAACCGCTCCCGTGATCAAAGGCCAACCCAAGAGGTTTGCGTCCCCGATCACCTCAGGATCAAATGCGAGCCTGTGGCCGACTGCGGACGTTATGACCAGCTATTGGAGGCGAGCCATGCTTCGCAATGACATCTTGGCTTTGCTCAAAGAGCTCAAGCTGCATGGCCTGCGCGGAGCTTACGACGAGATGCTTGAGCACGGTCGTCGATCCGGGGCCACTCTGGAACGGTTTCTGTTAGATCTGCTCAAGGCGGAACAGGCCGAGCGCCGCGTACGCAGCATCCGATACCGCCTGGGGATCGCCAGATTTCCCGTGAGCAAAGATCTGGACGGTTTCGACTTCCAGGACTCGCACGTCGGTGAGGCCAGGATCAGGGATCTATACCACGGCGGCTTCATGGAGAGCTGGATCAATGTGGTCTTTGTAGGCGGCACGGGCACCGGAAAAACGCATTTAAGCATCGCCATCGGCTCCAATGCCGTGCGCAACGGCGCCCGAGTGCGCTTTTTCAATCTGGTGGACCTCGTCAACCAGCTCGAGCAGGAAAAGGCGGACGGCAAGGCCGGACGGCTGGCCGAGACTTTGGCGCGCTTCGACTTGGTCATCCTGGACGAACTCGGCTACCTGCCGTTTTCCAGGTCAGGAGGCCAGCTGCTCTTTCACCTGCTCTCAAAGCTCTACGAGAGGACCTCGGTGCTGATCACCACGAACCTGAGCTTCGGGGAGTGGTCACAGGTCTTTGGAGACGCCAAGATGACCACGGCCCTGTTGGACCGCGTCACACATCACTGCGAGATCATCGAAACAGGCAATGAAAGCTGGAGGCTGAAACAAGGCAGGGGACAGCACCAAGGGCAGGACGCATAAGCGTCGGCGGCAGGGTCGGGAATTCCGGTCGCCCTCCGGGCTCCCTCCATTCCCGACCCTGCCGCCGCCCCCGGAAAAGCCTCCCCCCAACACCCGAAAATCACGTTCGGGGTGGGTCAAATTTCGACGCCGATGATGGGTCAACTTTCAACGCCGATTGACACTGGTGAAGGAATCCGATTCGGAAAATATGGCGCGGGTTGTCATTCGCACCACTGATTTGGGTCACGCGGCGAGCGATAATCATATGGCATTTCACCGACAGCACGATCAGGCATTTCTGCAATATCTGTCGGGTCTGGATGAGGCGTCCTATGCCGTTGTTTGCCAGCTTGGCGAACAGATGAACCAATGGATGGAGAACTACCTCAAATAATTTTTTGCATCACAGTATAGCAGCTAAACAAAAGAAGGGGGGCCTGTGCTCGTTCAAAAGCCTATTGCCGACTTTGCGCCGGTGAATGCCAGGATGCTGGAATCAGTTTCGGCCAAAGTGATCATGGCGGCGTTGGAGTTGAAACTCTTTGATCGTCTTGCGGGCCGAGCGGTCCGTTTGTCGGAACTGGCGGACGAGATGGGGGTGATGGCCAACAGGCTTGAGCCTGTCGTGGATATTCTTGTTGCGGTTGAATTGTTGGAGAGAGCGGGTGAAAAGTATTGCAATACTCCGGTTGCTTCCGAGTTTTTGTTGAGCGAAGCCCCGTTGTATCAGGGTGATGCCATGGCAATGACCATGCGTTTTGTGGTCTCGATTGAAGATTCCATTGTTGATTTGTTGTCCGGGGGTAAAGTTGACCACTCCAAGGCTGGCATGGGGTGGGCCATTGCCAAAAACATGGATGGCACCGCGCAGAACGCCAAGGTGACAGGATTGCTGCCGGTAGTGGGTTTTATCGCTGCTCTTCCGGGATTCGATGGATTCAGGACCATGTGCGACATCGGGGGAAATCATGGCATGTATACGATGGCCGTGCTGGAGCGTAACGCCGCCATGCGGGGGACAATTTATGACCTCCCCCCAGTGATCGAGCAGTCGAAACTGCGTTGTGAACAGATGGGGTTCGGCAGTCGTGTCATGACAAAGGGCTTAGATTTCAGGACGGAGGCACTTTCCGAAGGGCAATTCGATCTCGCGTTCACTTCGGACTTACTTTACGCCTTCAAGAGCGACTTGGACGAGATCATGAAAAAGATCGCCTACGGGCTGAAGCCGGGAGGGTGGTTTGTTTCCCACCACGCCTGCGACCGGATCGGGCCAGGGAGAGAACTGTACAAGGCCTCGCTGGAGTTGGTCACCCGGTTGGCCGGATATCAGTCCCATTTCATTGAGCGGGAGGAATTGAAAGAGGCGTTGGGGTCCGCCGGATTCGGTGAGCCTCTGTTCCATCCTGTGCCCGGAACTGTGGGGCTCATCACTGCCGCCCGAAAGCTCGGCTAGGTGGCCTCTCCCTACCCTGGCAGGCTGTTTTTCAACAGCCTGCTATACGTTGAAGCGGAATTCGATGATGTCACCGTCCCGGACAACGTATTCCTTACCTTCGAGTCGGGCCTTGCCTGCGTCCTTGACCTTCTTGAAGTCGCCGAATTCCAGGAAGTCCGCATAGCCGATGACTTCGGCGCGGATGAATCCCTTTTCGAAATCCGTGTGGATGACCCCGGCGGCCTTGGGGGCTGTGGACCCTTTGCGCAGGGGCCAGGCGCGGCATTCGTCCTCGCCCGCAGTCAGGAAGGAGATGAGGCCGAGGAGTTGGTAGGTCTTGGCAATGACCTTGTCCAGGGCGGATTCGGTAATGCCGAGATCTTCCAGGAACATGGCTTTTTCTTCGGGATCATCTATCTCTGCCAGTTCGCGTTCCAGTTTTGCCGAAACCGCGATATGGGTCATTCCGGTGGTTTCCGTGGGCAGTTCCTGATTTGCTTCTTCGCCCTCCGGGCAGTTCCAAGCGTAGAGGATGGGGCGGGCAGAGAGAAATTTGTAACCCCGCAGTTCGGGCAGTCCGGAAAGTGCCTCGTCTTCGCGCAGCGGTTTTTCTTCTTCCAGCGTGGTCAGGGCGCGGGTTAGGGCTTCTTCTTCCTTGGCATCGACCAGAGCCTTGTTCTTGTTCTTGTCCGCAGCCATTTTTTCCAGCCGCTTTTCAATAACGGCCATGTCGGAAATCATCATGTCCGCTTCGATGGCCTGCCACTGCTGTTTGGGGTCGTTCATGCCGGAAAAGGCATCGAGGACGCCGATGAAGCAGTCGTAGGGACGCACTTCATTGAGTATGCGCTCGCCCAGGCCGGTTCCTTTGCCGCCACCGCCAGGGATGTCGAGGTATTCTATCTCGCTGTAGATGACCTTCTTGGGATTGAAGAGTGCCGTAAGAGGATCAAGGCGTGCGTCCGGCACTTTGACCATGGCGCGGTTGCCTGCTGCAACGGCGGAAGGACCCGCCAGGGCGGCGAAAAGATCGGTCTTGCCGGAGCCGGAGAAGCCGAAAATTGCGGTTTTCATATATGTCTCCCAAAATAGAATTCTTGTGTGGACTCGTCCTAGCAGCAAAACGCGCGATTGCAAAGCATCTCGGACCATGCTTGCCCATTGAAGAGCGGCTGGATTTCCTCTACGGTGGCGTGCATGGATATCACGCGCAATATATTTTTGATAGGACCGCGAGCTTGCGGCAAGACAAGCGTCGGTCGTGCCCTGGCCAAACGGCTGGGCATGGCGTTCGTCGATACCGATCATGAGTTGGTCCGCACGGTGGGCATGGAGATCGCCCGGTATGTCGAGGAGAACGGCTGGGAGGGGTTTCGCGACCGCGAGGCCGAGACCCTGGCCCGCATTGCCGGGGAAGGGGTCCGCGTGGTCGGTTGCGGTGGCGGTATTGTCTTGCGTGAGGAGAACCGGGCCGTGCTTTCGACCGGGATCGTTTGTTATCTAAAAACTGCCCCCGAAGTCCTTGCCGACCGGCTCATGCAGGATCCCAATGAGGCGCAGCGCCCTTCGCTGACCGGCAAATCAGTTGTTGACGAGGTGCGCGAAATATTGGCCGAGCGGGCCTCCTTGTACGAAGCATGTGCGGACGTGGTCCTTCCCCAGGCGTCTCTGGCGATTGTTGTGGAGCGCGCCGTGAAAGAGATCGGGCGTCTTTTCTAAGCGTTTTTGACAGGTTGCGCCAACAGGCATATATACTGAGGCCTCGGCGACCGATTGTGGTCGTTTTGATTTTCATGCTGTATGTCGGTCGGGGATGAGGATGCGCACAAAGATTCTTTCACCATATTGGCTCCCGGTCTGGTTTTTTGCCGGGGCCATCATCGCGGGTGCAGTGCTGTTGCACCTCGATATCAGCCATTCGGGCGATTCGTTGTCCCTGATTGACGCCTTGTTTACCGCCACTTCGGCCATGTGTGTCACCGGTCTGGCCGTGGTTGATACCGGGTCCTATTTTTCGCTTTTTGGGCAGAATGTTATTCTTGTTTTGATTCAGGTCGGCGGACTGGGCATCATGACGTTTACCACCTTGTTTATCTATTTGCTCGGCAAGCATGTTTCCCTGTCCGACCGAATTGCCGTTGGGCAGAGTCTGTTGCGTGATCCGTCCTTCAGTCTGACCAAGTTTCTAGTCCGGGTCGTTGTGGGGACGTTGTGCCTGGAGGTCGCTGGTGCAGTGTCTTTGTGGCTAATGGACCCTGTTGGGTTTTCGCCATATTCCGCCGTGTTTCATTCCATTTCCGCCTTTTGCAATGCCGGATTTTCCCTGTATCCGGACAGCCTGTCCCGCTGGAGCGCTCACGCGGGCATCAATGTTGTGTTTATGGTGCTGATCACTGCCGGGGGGCTCGGATTTTATGTCCTCAACGAGTGTGCTTCCCTGGTCAAGCGTATTGCCATGAGGGAGAAGGTGATCCGTCAGGGTCCCTATCTGTTCAGTTGGCATACGTCTATTGTACTCAAGATGTCCTTGCTGCTGGTGGTGGTCGGGACCGTGGTCATTTTTATTGCCGAAGGGTTGGCAAACAATGCGCCTGAGACCCTGAGCGAGCGTTTGCTGACGGCACTTTTCCAATCCGTGACCTGTCGTACAGCCGGGTTCAATACTGTGGACATCGGCGGCATGACCAATGTCTCTCTGGTCTTCATGATGGGACTCATGCTCATCGGTGGTTCACCGGGGTCTTGCGCAGGCGGCATCAAGACTACGACGTTTCGGGCCATGTGCGGTTTTGTTGCGGCGCAGTTCCGGGGGCATTCCCAGGTGCCAGTGGGTCGGTATGCCTTGAGCCAGGACGCCCTGAACAAAGTCGTCGCTCTTTTTACCCTGGCCATGATGCTGATCGTGGTGGGGACCATGGTTTTGACTTCTCTGGAGAGCACCGAGTATGCGTATCTTATGGGGAGAGAGAAATTCATGGTCAATATGTTTGAGGTTATTTCCGCTTTTGGCACTGTGGGACTGTCCACCGGCTTGACGCCCCAACTTAATAGTGCAGAAAAAGTAATGATAATTATGCTGATGTTTGTGGGTAGACTGGGCCCCATCTGGCTTTTGTCCGCCCTGCACAGTTGGCAGACGGAGCGCCGGTTTCGGTTGCCCACGGCAGATCTGCCGCTTGGCTAATTGGGGAGAAATGCATGGCTAAGAAGAATGAAATCGGTGTCATCGGTCTCGGTAAGTTCGGTTTTTCCCTGGCGTCTGCTCTGACGGATCTCGGGCTTGATGTCGTGGGCGTGGATCTCGACAGCGAGCGCGTCCGCAGGGCGCAAGACAAGCTGGCCCAGGTCTACCAGGCTGATGTTACGGACGAGAAAGCTTTGGGGCAGATCGGGTTCAAGGATCTTGAGCGGGTCATCGTGTCCACCGGGGGGTCCATGGAGGCGAGCATTCTGGGCGTTCTCAACCTCCAGGCGCTTGGCGTGAAAAAAATATGGGTCAAGGCCATCAGCGAGGAGCACGAACGGGTGTTGTACAAACTCGGGGTGCCCTACGTGGTCTTTCCCGAGGCTTTCGTGGCCTTTCAATTGGCACACCGTTTGGCTACCCCCGGTATTCAGGATTATTTCGGCATGGGACAGGATGTGGTGACTCGGGAGATATTGATCAACCAGTGGGCGGGAAAGGCCTTGCGTGATCTCAATTTGACCAACACCTATCACGTGCAGGTTGTTGCCTACCGCAGGAACGGGGAAGCGCAGTTCAGCTTTGTTCCCGAGGCGGACAGACCGTTTGAGGAAGGGGATGTCGTTGTTCTGATCGGCAAGACGGAAAATGTGATGAAGATAGAAAAATTTTAGGGAGAGGTTATGAGCGGCAATACATTTGGCACTCTTTTCCGTCTGACTACTTTTGGCGAATCCCACGGTCCCGGCCTGGGCGGCGTCGTTGATGGGTGTCCGCCCGGAATCCTTTTGGACGAATCCGTCATTCAACGGGAACTTGATCGTCGTAAGCCGGGGCAGGGCGGCCTCGCATCCACGGCCCGCAAGGAAGCGGACATCGTGAACATTCAGTCCGGCGTATTCGAGGGCATCACCACCGGGACGCCCATCGGATTTAGCATCGCCAATACAGACCACCGTTCCAATGACTATTCCAAGATCAAGGATGTGTTTCGGCCCGGTCATGCAGACTTTTCCTTCAATGCCAAGTTCGGCATGCGCGATTATCGCGGCGGCGGGCGATCCTCCGGCCGCGAGACCGTCTCCCGCGTGGCCGGTGGGGCCATCGCCCAGGAATTGCTCAAGGCCGAGGGTATTTCTATTTACGCATATACCGTGGAGTTGGGCGGTATTCCCGCAGAGGTCGTGGATATCGAGGGAGCTCAGGCAAGACCTTATTTCAGCCCGGACCCGGAGGCTCCGGCCAAGTGGGACGAGCGGATCAGGGAAGTGAAAAAGCAGGGTGATACCTTGGGCGGTGTGGTCGAGATCCGGGCCACCTCGGTGCCTGCCGGTCTCGGTGAGCCTGTGTTCGACAAGATGGACGCTCGTCTTGCCTACGCACTCATGTCCGTGGGCGCGGTCAAGGGCGTGGAGATCGGTTCGGGCATGCAGGCGGCGTGTTCGCTGGGCAGTCTGAACAATGATCCCATCGGCCCGGAGGGATTTCTTTCCAACAACGCGGGCGGGATTCTGGGTGGCATTTCCTCAGGCCAGGACATCGTGGTCCGTGCTTTCGTCAAGCCCATCCCGTCCATCTCGCAGGAACAGCAGACCGTGACCACCGCCGGTCAGTCCACCGCCATTACCATAGGCGGACGGCACGACATCGCGGCCATCCCACGTATCAATCCGGTGCTCAAGGCGATGATGGCCCTGACCATCGTCGATTTGCTGCTGATAGACCGGCGATTGGGTGTACGTACTTAGGAAACAGGGATGTGATGTGAAAAGCCCGGCTCCAGTTTGACTGGAGCCGGGCTTTTTGCTGCGTTTTTGCCGAGCTACTTAATCTTTTTCATCCGCACGGCTGTGCCGTAGCAGGAGTAGTATTTGTCCCCTTCGGGGTGGAAGGCGATGGTTTCCCGGTAACCGACAATGGCATCGGCATTGACGTCCACGGCCTGGGCCATGAGGCCGTAAAAGGCATTGTCGAAGTTGTAGCTGCGGCAGACAATGAGGCCGAAGGCGGACTGAATCTCGCGTCCCGGTACGGTCTCGGTGGTCATGAGCTTCATCCTGCCCGCCATGTACATCTCTTTGGCCAGGTTCAGGCGGTGGTCGTTTTTGATGTCGTCTTTGGCTAAGGTCTGCTTTTTGGGCGAGCCGAAAATGAGCGCCATGCGTCGGTCCTCTCGGATAAAGTGTGAAATCGCGTTTACGACTTGTAACCCACCGGGAGCACTAGAGCAAGTTTTTGAACAACGGGCCGGAGCAGGTGATGCCCCGGCCCGTTGTCCTATTTTTGGGCAAAGGTGCGGTAGACGGTACCCACCGTGGTCATTTGGGCGGCGTAGGCCGTGCATTCGAATATCTGCTCATCAGTCCACCCCTGGGCGCGGACGGTATCGATATCCGACCGGGTGACGCTGTCGGGATCGGCAACGGCCTTGGCGGTGAAGGCAATCATCGCGGCGTCTTTGGATTTGAAGGCCGCTTGCGGGTTCGAGAGTAGCCCGGCCAGTTGTTCCTCGCTGAGTCCCATGTCCATGAGCATTTTCCCGTTGTAGTCGATGCACGTCTTGAAGCAACCGGTAGAAGCCCCCACGTAACGAAGGGCGGCCAGGAGGCTGAATTCGTAGGCATTGTTTTCAAGGTAATCACGGGTGATAGCCATCTGTTTGACCAGGTATTTCGGGCTGGCACTGTAGAGTTGCAAGGGCGTTGGAACGCCGGTTTCTGGCGGAAACAGGGCGTAGATATCTTTTACGTCGTCTTTCGCCTTTCCCGGGGTTACGTAGTCGATCATGAACATGTTGCGCTCCTTTGTTTGTAGTAGACCGGTCGTCTACGATGTTGATAAAAAAAATTGCCGCATGATTGCTCGAGCGGCAATTATTTGAGCAATTTGTCGAAAATGAAGGCATAACAGATGGAGAGGGGTTCGGCGTCCTTGGTCACTTTCATGCGGATGATAGCTCCGTGCCATGCCTCGACAATGAAGGTGGCCGTGTCTTGAGCATCAAGATCGCCTGGAATCTCGCCAGCCGTTTGCGCCTGTTCCAGAAGAGTCATGAAGGTGAAGACCAGGTTGTCCATGGCCTCCCTGAGTTTGGCGCGGAAGGGGGCACTCAGGTCGCCCATCTCCTGGGCCAGGTTGCCGAAAGGACATCCACGCGTGAATCCCTGGGATTCGAAATATCCGTGAAAGGCGTCAAATAATGCCCGCAATCTTTCGAGGGGAGAGCGGTTGTGGTCCTCCACGATGGGAGCTGTCATGCCCCGGAAACGTTGGCGGAGAAAATCCACCATCTCGATACCGAAGGCTTCCTTGTTGTCGAAATAGAAATAAAATGATCCCTTGGGCACATCGGCGGCCTTCAGAATGTCTTTCAGACCGGTGTTGTTGAATCCGCGCTGATGGATCAGTTCGGCTCCGGCCTCAAGAATACGGGTTTTGGTTTCTTCGCTCATTGATGCTCCCAGCCAAGAAATAGACCGGTCGACTATTATCTGTCAAGTATAATTTCGACAAGGCGTAAAGCGGGTGAAATTGATGCGGCAAAAATGGCGAAAATGGGGTAAAGTGGAAACGTCGGGGTAAATTGATAAATGGGCTGGTTGGCCGGGAGAATGGTCATGAGTACGGGCACGCTGTTGAGTATTTGCAATCTCTGTCGGGAAATGGATCGTATGGCGGAGTGCACATATGCCACTCTGTCGGGCATTGTCGTCAACTCCGAACTCAGGGAGTACTGGACGGGAATGGCGGATGAAGAGGCCCAACATGTTGCCTTTTGGGAGGTCCTCATTCCTCTGGCCGAGCAGGATCTGATTCCGGAGATATTCGATGATCCCGGCAAGATTATCGTCGACTTGGAGCACAATTTCGAACGAGCTCGGGGACTTGTGTCGTTACTTGAACCAGGCATCACGGATAAGGATGCGTTCATTATCGCTTTTCGGCTCGAATACTATCTGTTGCATCCGGTATTCGAGGCTTTCTTCAGCTATGTACGGGAGCTTCGGCCTGTGGCAGATCTGGTTTGTTCCGAGGTGACTTGTGACGATCACATTGAGAAGCTGATTACGGCAATGGGCAAGTTTTGTGGCAGCGATCCGGCCATGGAGCTTCTGGGGGACGTGCTTCGGAGTTTGTGGGAGGAGAACCGACAATTGGCGAAATCTATCAATGTGGATAGCCTTACCGGACTCATGAATCGGCGCGGTTTTTTCAATGCGGCGCGGCCCTTTTTGGATCTCGCCCGTCGTGATGGGAAAAATATCGGCCTTATCCTGGCCGACATGGATGATTTTTCTGGCTACAACCACCGGGCTGGACACGAAGCCGGGGATGCGTTGCTCAAGAGTATCGGGCTGGTCCTTCGTCAGGTTGTGCGCTCCTCGGATCTGGTGGCCCGCTTTGGCGGTGAGGAGTTCGTTGTGCTTTTTTATGCCTTGAGTGAAGGCAATCTGGCTGAAGTTGCAGAAAAGATGCGCCGGACCATCAATGCGTGCAGTCAGGGTGGGTACGGGTGTACGGCCAGTGTTGGGGCGGCGTCACTGGAATCGTCAGGGCCGCAAGGGGCGGCGCAGTGTGCCAATCTTGAGGAAGTTTTGTCCCTGGCCACACGTAATCTGGAGGAAGCCAAGAAAAGGGGACGTGATCGGGTCGTGGTTTCCTGATGGGCGGGGTATGAACAAAAAAATGGGGAAGCCAGAATACGGCTTCCCCATTTTTCATGCAATGAGCTGTCAGGGAGTGACCTTGAATATGTAGGCCTTTTTCGGGTCGAGGTATTGTCTGACCGTGGCCTGTAAATCCACCGGAGTGATGGATTTGGCCTGTTCGATAACATCCTCGTCGTAGTGGCGGTCAAGCCCGCGGACCATGAGGCTGGCGGCCTGACGGCTGCGCGAGATCAGGGATTGGTGTTCCTGGTAATAATCGCCCATCAGGATGTTGCGGGCGCGGATGATCTCCTGCTCGGGCAACGCGGTGGAGGCGAGGTCTGCCAAAACCTGTTTGAAGCCGTCGAGCGAGGCGTCCACCTTGTCTGGCTTGGTGCCGATGTATAGGGCCATGAAGCCGGTGTGGATGGATTGCCAGTTGAAGGCAGTCACGGAGTAGGCGAGGCCCTGCTTGTCGCGCAGGTCGCGGAAGAGCAGGCCGGACTGGCCGGACAGGGCGGCTTTGAGCATTTGCAGGCGAGTCGAAGTCTCCCGGTCTTTCAGGCCCGGAGTGGGAAAGACCATGAGCAGATGCGATTGGTTGCGGTCGGGCAACCGCATGGTTTCCTCGTGCCGGGTGTTCCATTGAGGTGTGGTGAATTGGTAGTCGCTGCCGGCAGCGGTTATTGCTGATGCCAGATCGGTGGCAAACCGGCTGATGACCTCTGCGTCGAATTGACCACATACCGCCATGGTGAATGGCCGCATGGATTGCCGTCCCCAGAAGCGCATGATGTCTGCCTGGGTCATTTTCTCAATTTGCTCTGGTGTACCCTGTTGCAACATGCTGTACGGTCCGGTTTGGTAGAGGAATGGGAACAGGTGCCGGAAAGCGAGTCCCAGAGGTTGATCTTCACGACGTTTGATGGCCGCGATCTGGTCTTGTTTGGCGCGTTTGATCTCAGTCGCGTCCAAAGCCGGGGAAGTCAGGGTGTCGCGGAAAATCGGCAGAACCGCATCCGTGAACCGTACCGGGAATTTTGCTTCCAGTGCGAAAATGTTGCGTCCGGCCGACGAACTCAGGCTGGCCGCGTGGTCGGACAGGAAGTCTTGAAGGTCGGTGGCGGATAGTTTCATGGTGCCGCGCGTGAGTGCCCTGGCCGCGAGGGAGGCGAGCCCTTGCTGCTCGGGAGTCAATATGCCGTCGCCTCCGGTGAAATACAGGGAGATTGCAGTGTAAGGCAGGGTGTCGTCAGGCAGTAACACGAGTTTGCCACCACCGGGCAGATCGATTTCCTTTTGCGCAGTGAGCCCGGCAGCCACAGCCTTTTTGTCGGTGGCTGCGCTTGCAGGCCAGGCCTTTTCGGTGATGGCGGTCAGAGCCTTTGGCGAGATATCCGTGCCTTCGGGGGTCAGCAGGCAGGTGGCGAGCTGGTCCGGGCGGAGGTATTCCTTGAACAGGGCACGCATTTCGTCCCGGTTCACCTGACTGAGTTCAAAAAGGTAGTTCTTTTCTGCCTGATCGCCGCCCTCGAAGAACTGGAAGTAGGCGGTTTTGCTGGCCAGACCGGACAAGGTCTCCTTGGCCAGGAACAGGGAATCTTCCAGATTGAGGCGGGCGCGTTTGATCTCGCGGTCCGTGAAATCAGCCGGATCGAAGGTGGCCAGTTCAGCCATAAGCTCGGTCCAGAACTGCTCAAGCTTGTCGGCGTCCAGAGTGGCATGGACGTAGAGCAGACCGCCGCGTTCCAGGGTAAGGGAGGATACGGAGATGTCGTCCACCAGTCGTTTGTCGTATTTGAACGTGCGGTAGAGGCGGGAGGTGTCGTCTCCGCCCATCAGTTGCGCCAGCAGGTCGAGCCCGGCGATCTTGGCCGACGAGAAATGCGGAATGGGGAAGGCCGCACCAAGATAGACCTTGTTCCATTTGCCGGGGATGGCAACCACGCGTGGACCAGCACCTATTGCCGGGATGGCGATGGCTTCCGGCGGTGTGACCGGGTGGGTGTTTTTCAGGCCGCCGAGAAGCCGTTCGGCCTCGGCCAGCACGGTGTCCGGGTCCACCTTGCCGACTACGGCCAGGAGCATGGACTGGGGTTGGTAGAATTCCTTGATATAGTCGTGGATATCCTGGCTGCTAAAGTCCTTGACGGTCTGGCGGTAGCCGATGATGGGCCATTCATAGGAGGAATCTTTCCAGAGCATGCCCTGCAAGGTCTTGAAGAGTTTGTTGCCGGGCGAATCCTCGCCACGTTCCAGTTCTTCGAGGACGACTTTCCGTTCGCTCTTGAGTTCCTCCGGGTCGATGGCGGCGTGAAAGGCCATGTCCGTGATGACGTCCAGCCCGAGGGCCATTTTATCTTCCGGGACCTCCACGTAATAGACCGTGTAATCGAAGCTGGTGGCCGCGTTCATGCTGCCGCCCACGGATTCGATGTCGCGGGCAGATTGTCCGGCTTCGCGCTTTTCCGTTCCCTTGAAGACCATGTGCTCCAGCAGGTGGCTGACGCCCGCTGTCTCAGGCGTCTCGAAGCCGCTTCCGGCGTGGACGTAGAGGCGGGCGTTGACCAGGGGGAAGCGGTCATCCTGTTTGATGAGCACGGTCAGGCCGTTCTTGAGTTTGACAACATGCGTCTTGCCCTTGGCCGCCTTGAGTAGGGCGGGCAGAGTCGGCGGCGCAGTCGGTTCGGCAATTTTGCTTTTCGAATGATGTTGGCAACTGGTCAGGAGCATGAGTACTCCTCCGAGCAATAAGAGTGTTCGGAACATGGGATTTCTCCATAGGTAACGTTTCCGAGGGAGAACGTTTTGGATGATTTTTGTTCGCGGAAGTGTTTCATAGTAGATAATACCCGATTTGGCGCTGGCAAGAGGCCAAGGTTGGATGGCTTGGATCGGGCAAGTCAGAAACCCTACCCGAGCCGGGCAAAAATGCAAACCTCAAAGGGCTGGTTGGGGCGGATTTGTTTTTTTTACCGCCATTTGTCTCCGCCCAGGACGGAAGACGAAAAAAATGAAAAAAAATGAACGACGCAAAATTGGTTGTTTGACCGTGCAATCAATGGGGGTTACGGACTTTTTAAGTTCAAGGGGGCAGGGGTTTCGTCCGGCTTTGAGCCAAGGTGATATTGACAAGAAACTTGTGGGTTGCTTAGGATTTATGGATTGCTTATCAAGGGAATTTGTGTGTTTAACTCGACTTTCGGGGTTGAGCTCTACCCTTCAACGCACTGTGCTCTTTGACAATGTTGCCTGCTGAATCCGTAGAGATAGAATGCCCGTTGCAACGCTTCGGCCAGAATCGTCTGTACCAACTCTTCCGCAACCTGCTTGTTTTCCATCAAATGTAGCATCGTCAGCGTCAAAATGCGTTGCAGCGCCTCCACGTATTCCAAATCGCGCACCTCTTCGCAGCACGCATGAAAGAGCAGGCCAAGTGTTCGCGGGTCGTCGTGGCGACGCTGCTCCAGGGCAAGAAAGAGGTAGCGCAGCATGACGATGGTCGTATGCGCGATCAGCGAGTCGAAATCCCTGG
Source organism: uncultured Pseudodesulfovibrio sp. (assembly GCA_963662475.2). Taxonomy (GTDB): domain Bacteria; phylum Desulfobacterota; class Desulfovibrionia; order Desulfovibrionales; family Desulfovibrionaceae; genus Pseudodesulfovibrio. The sequence goes on along the minus strand of CAXXUE010000032.1, from coordinate 30,586 downwards.
CCTGGCAGCCTTTTTCCAACTCCAGGTGCTGCTTGGCCGTGCGGAAGAAGACCTCGATGTCCCAGCGCTTCCCATAGATGCGCACCACGTCGGCCTCAGGCAGTTTGCTGTCCGTGGACAGCAGGGCCAGCCAGTCCTTTTTGTGCTTGTTGCGAACAAAGACGATGCGTGCGGGCTTTTCATCCTTCATGGTCACAAGCGCGTTGGCCAGGACCCGCGCCCGCCCCCGGCGCTTTCGCAGCCGCCTGTAGATTTCATCCGCGCTCAGGCGCCCCCCCTCGAATCCGTAAAGAACCTTGGGCGTGCGCTTGATCATGCAGATCACGTGGATGTGCTCGCGGGCCTGGCTGATGATGGCGGGCATGCCGAACCAGCTGTCCATGAGCAGGTATCTGGCCTGGACTCCAGCAGCCAGGGCGCGTTTGAGCATCGGCCCGATCAGCTCAGTGGCCTTGCAGATCGCCTCTTTGCGTCGCTTGGCCCCGCATGAACGGTTGTCGAGTTGTTTGGTGACGCCCTGATAGCGATTTTTCTCCTTGGCGGACGACAACAGCGCGAAGTCCAGCGGTGCGAGCGTGGCGCCGTCGGACCAGCACAGGCTGAGAAGCCGGTACCCTTTGAGGAAGCCGTTTTGGGTATGATCGAAGACGCGGGCCAGCAACTCGACTTTCTTGGAGCGCGGCCGTTGGAGCGTTGAATCGTCAAGGATCAGCACGTGTTCGCGCTCCTGCGAGGTGAGTTCCTGAAGCATGGAGCAGACGCGGGCCGCCAGCAGAAGGAGAAAACGCCGCCAACTGAAGCGGCTGGAGCGCATGAATTCGTAGACGGCGTCTTTGCCAAAACCGGGGCTGTCCCGGGTTGCGAAGTATCGATATAGGTTGAGGCGATGGAACGGAAGCGAGAAAAGACAGGATAGCAGGACGGCCGGAGGAGCTCCTTTTGCTTTGGTGAAACCGCATCGATGGGCAAGGGTCCCAATCGCGAATTGCTGGAAAAACCGGTTGATGCGGCACGTGATGCGCTGTTCTTTCTCTTGAACATCATGGCAGATAGCGGTATTCTGCATTCGGGTCCTTCTCCTTGGCTTTTCTGTTGTAGTGCAACAACATAATACCAGGGCTGCAAGGACCATTCAACATAAAACATGAATTATTTCAACATGCTGACTGTTGCTTGAACTGTACTTTCAACCCCGAAAGTCGAGGTGTTTAACCTAACGGAGGAATAGATGTCCATCAGTTACGCACCTGCCGGTAAATCCGGTAAGTGGGATGGCGCAATGGACTGGTTGCAGATGCTTTCTGGTGCCAGTCTCATCCTGTTCATGTGGTGTCACATGATCTTGGTTTCCAGCGTCGTCATCAGTCCCGGAGTCATGAACGCCATTGCCGAATTTTTCGAGTCCACCGGTATGGCGCAGGTTGGCGGGCCGCTTATTTTTCTCGTTTTCCTGATGCATTTCGTGCTTGCCGCACGGAAAATACCCTTCCACTTCGACGGTCAGAAGACCCTGTGGCAGCACGCCCGCATGTTGCGTCATGGCGACACCTGGTTGTGGGTTGTCCAGGCCGTTTCCGCCATGATCATCCTGATAATGGCTTCCATCCATATCTGGGTGGTGCTCACGGATCTTCCCATCACTGCCATCAAGTCCGCCACTCGTGTGCAAGGCGGATTCTGGGTTGTCTTCTATCTGTTCCTTCTTCCCCTGGTTGAACTCCATGTGGGCATCGGTTTTTACCGTATCGCCGTGAAGTGGGGCTTTGTGAAGGATGCCGACCGCAAGAAGTTCAAACGTGGTGAGAATCTGCTTACCATGATGTTCATCGCCATCGGTCTGGTGACCCTGATTCGATTCATGTTTTTGAGCGTCAACTAACGGAGAAACATCATGCAGACTATCTACACCGATTTACTTGTTGTCGGGGCGGGTCTTGCGGGTGAACGCGCGGCGGTTGAAGCCGCGGACGCCGGTTTCTCCGCCATCTGTCTGAGCCTGGTTCCCGCACGCCGTTCCCATTCGTCCGCAGCGCAGGGCGGCATGCAGGCATCGCTTGGCAATTCGGTTATGGGCGAGGGCGATTGTCCTGACGTCCATTTTGCCGATACCGTCAAGGGGTCGGACTGGGGATGCGACCAGGAGGTCGCCCGCATGTTCGCTGATACGGCTCCCATCGAAATGCGCCGTCTGGCCCATTGGGGCGTGCCGTGGAACCGCGTGGTGCCTGGAAAATCCATCTACTACAAAGGCGGCAAGAAGTTCGACAAGGTCGAAGCCGCAGACAAGGAAGGGCTGATCATGGCCCGCTCCTTTGGCGGCACTGCCAAGTGGCGTACCTGCTACACTTCCGACGGCACCGGACACGCAGTCATGTGCACTATGGACAACCGTTGCGCTCAGGTGGGCGTCGAAGTTCATGACAAGACCGAAGCCATCAGCCTGATTCAGGACGGTGGAACCTGCTACGGCGTGGTTGCCCGCTGCCTGCGTACCGGTGAACTCCGTGTCTATCTGTCCAAGGCGACCATGATCGCTGCGGGCGGTTTCGGGCGCATCTATCCCAATACCACCAATGCCGTCATTTGCGACGGTGGTGCCCATACCATGTGCATCAATTCCGGCGTGGTTCCCATGGGCAACATGGAAGCCGTGCAGTTTCATCCCACTGGCATCGTGCCTACGGACATCCTCGTCACCGAGGGGTGTCGCGGTGATGGCGGAACCCTGCTCGATGTCGATGAAAAGCGTTTCATGGACATATACGAACCCGAGAAAGCCGAGCTGGCTTCCCGCGACGTGGTTTCCCGCTGGATGACCCATCACATGCGTGAGGGGCATGGCGTCAAGTCGCCCTACGGCGAGCACCTCTGGCTCGATATCCGGCACCTGGGCGAGGAGCACATTACCGGCAAGCTGCGTGAGGTCTATGAGATATGTACCTCCTTCCTTGGCGTGGACCCGATTCATCAGCTCATTCCGGTCCGGCCCACCCATCACTATTCCATGGGTGGCGTCCGCACCAACAAGGACGGCGCAGCATACGGCCTCAAAGGGTTGTTCGCCGCAGGCGAGGCCGCGTGCTGGGACATGCATGGCTTCAACCGGTTGGGCGGCAACTCCCTGGCCGAGACCGTGGTCGCCGGTGGTATCGTCGGCAAGAAGATCGCCGAATATCTGCAAGGGTGTGAAACCGAATTCAAGACCGCGCTCATCAATGACGAGGTCAGGAAGCAGGAATCCCGCATCGATGCTCTGATTAACGGCACCAATGGCAGCGAGAATATCTACAAGGTCCGGGCCGTCATGCAGGACGCCCTGAACAAGGGAGCCAATATCTTCCGCACCAGCGAAGGGCTGGAGGAATGTGTGGCTACCCTGCAGGATGCCCTGATCCGCGCCAAAAAGGTCGGCCTGCGATCCAATGGCAAGGGGGTGAACCCCGAATTGGCCGCAGCTCTCAAGCTCGAAGGCCAGGTCAAGATGGCACTCATGATCGCCTCTGGTGCGCTTCAACGCACGGAATCGCGCGGTTCTCACAACCGTGAGGATTTTCCCGCCCGCAACGATCGTGATTGGCTCAACCGTACCTTGGCTTACTGGAAGAACGAATCCGACGATATGCCGACCCTCGAATACGAACCGGCAACCGAGGTCGTGGAGATTCCCCCGGGCGATCGCGGCTACGGCAAGTCCGAAATCATCAGTGCCGACTCCAAAAAGGATTAGACTATGTCCAGATTACTGAAATTCAATATATTCCGGTACAATCCCGAGGACAAATTGTCCGAGCCGCACATGGAGGAGTTTGTTCTGGAAGAGACCGACTCCATGACGCTGTTCATTGCGCTCAACCGCATCCGCGAGGAGCAGGACGCGTCCCTCCAGTTCGACTTTTGCTGTCGGGCCGGTATTTGCGGCTCCTGCGGCATGGTCATCAACGGTCGTCCCGGCCTGGCCTGTCACACCAAGACCAAGGATCTGCCGGGTGAAATAACCTTGCTGCCCCTGCCGGTTTTCCAGTTGGTGGGAGACCTCTCCGTGGACACCGGCTCCTGGTTCAGGGAGATGTACACCAAGACCGAGTCCTGGATTCATACGGACAAGGAGTTCGATCCCAAGGCCTTGGAAGAACGCATGGATAACAAAGAGGCCGTGGCTATCTATGAACTGGAGCGTTGTGTGGAATGTGGCTGCTGTGTGGCTGCCTGTGCCACCGCGCGCCTGCGTGACGATTTCATGGGTGCCGCCGGTCTCAACCGCGTCGCCCGGTTCCTGATCGACCCGCGTGATCAGCGGACGGAAAACGATTACTATGAGATCGTGGGTAACGATATGGGTATCTTCGGCTGCATGGGATTGCTCGCCTGCGAGGACGTCTGTCCCAAACACCTGCCGTTGCAAAATCAACTCGGCTTCCTGCGCCGTAAAATGGGCATCACCGCGTTGAAGCGGTTGTTCAAGAAGTAGGATGCCTCCGGCGGCCGGGGGAAGGGGAAAGGGAAACCCTTTGAAAAGGGTTCTCCCTTTCCCCTTCCCCCGGACCCCCATCCCCTTTCCTTTCCTAAACTTTTTGGTGACGCATGCGCGTGTATGGAGGGGGGGGCGGAAGGGGGGACTGTTGAGCCAGGGTCTGTACGGCCAAGGCAAAGTGGTATGAAAGAGGTTTTAGTACCCGCGCTCGCACAAATCCGCGAAGCGCTATAAAAAGTTTTGGAGAGTCCAGAGAACCTTTTTCAAAAGGTTCTCTGGTCCCGCCGAAGGCGACCCCCGGTAGGGCCGCCGGAGGCATCCCTTACTCCATTGGAGGCAAACTATGAGAGAGATTCAGGCTTCGGACGTTGTTGAAGCTGTAGCCAACATGTGTATGAAGGCCAACACCGAGCTTCCTGCGGACGTCCGCAACAAATTCGAGAGAGCCATGGCGGAGGAGACGTCTGCTTCGGCCAAGGAAGTGCTTCGCCAGTTGTTGGAAAACGCGGACTTGTCCAGGGATACCAAGTTGCCTCTGTGTCAGGACTGCGGACTGGCCGTGTTTTTCGTGGAGATCGGCGACGACTGCAAGGTGGTCGGTGGCAATTTGCGCGACCTGATTAACGAGGGGACCCGCAAGGGATATGACAAAGGGTACCTGCGCAAATCCGCGTGTGATCCTTTGACCCGCGCCAATACGGGTGACGGCACCCCGGCCGTGATCCATTTTGATGTGGTGCCCGGCGACAAGCTGAAAATTGCCTACATGGCCAAGGGCGGCGGTGCCGAGAATATGTCGCGTGTGACCATGCTCGCTCCGGCTCAGGGCTGGGAGGGCATCAGGAAATTCGTGATCAACCGCGTGGCCGAGGCCGGTCCCAATCCGTGTCCGCCCACGATCATCGGCATCGGCATCGGCGGGACGTTCGAGCATGCGGCAAAGATCGCCAAGCGGGGACTTTTGCGCAAGTTGGATGACACCCATCCCGACCCGGACATCGCAGCCAGGGAAAAGGAATTGGAAGAGGCCATCAACAAGCTGGGTATCGGTCCCATGGGACTGGGTGGCAAGACCACCGTGCTCGGCGTCAAGATCACCATGGAACCGTGCCATCTGGCGAGCCTGCCCCTGGCGGTCAATGTCCAGTGTCACTCCCAGCGTCACGAGGAGGTCGTACTGTAATGGCTGAATATAAATTGAATACCCCTCTGACCGATGAGGCCATGGAGCAGCTCAAGGCGGGCGATGTGGTCTTCCTGACCGGCACCATCTATTCCGCGCGAGACGCGGCGCACAAGAAGCTCTTCGATCTGCTGGACGCGGGCAAGGAATTGCCTTTTGATCTGCAGGGTTCCGCCATCTATTATGTTGGCCCGTCCCCGGCGCCTCCGGGCCGTCCCATCGGGGCTGCCGGACCGACCACCAGCTACCGCATGGATACCTATGCGCCGCGCTTGCATTCTCTGGGCATGAAGGCGTCCATCGGCAAGGGCAAGCGGAATGACGAGGTCAAGGCCGCCATGAAGGAATACAAGGGTGTTTACTTCGGTGCCACCGGCGGGGCGGGTGCGCTTTTGTCCAACTCCATCGTGGAATCCACGGTCATCGCGTTCGAGGAATTGGGACCTGAAGCAATCCGTGCCATGAAAGTAAAAGATTTCCCCCTGTTGGTTATCAACGATTGTCATGGCGGGGAATTGTACGTCAAACCCAACCTGGAAGCGGCATTATAAAGTCTCTTGACAGCGTCCGCTAATTGATTCACAGAGGGGCTGGGTGGCTTGGCTACCTGGCCTCATAATACCGCTTTGGTCAGAGGCAAAAATAGGTTATAATAGAAGGTTGAGACCATGGAAAAATCCTATTTTGAAAACATCGAATGTCCGGGCGACGATGAGAATGAAAAGGTGTACACGCCGTACCCTGGTGCGGATGAAAAGTATGACGATGGTTGCGATTGGCGTCTGTACAATCCTGAAAAGTATCGTGACCCCAAGCTGGTCTCCAGACAAAGAATAGATAGATAAATGAAAAGGGGCTGCCACAGCCCCTTTTCATTTCAATGGTGACGCCTTTCGTGTTGCGTCATTTTTGTATCTTAATTCATCACGCCGTCCGGTAGATATTTTGCCACGATTTTATCGAATCGGCTTTTCCCCTCGGGACCGGGCGTTTTCATTATCTTCAGATTCTCATTGAGTTTTTTAATGAAGGAGTCACTCACGTCTTTGCTGAAGGCAAAGTAGGAGTTCGACTTTTTGCAGGGTGTATTGCACTTTGTAATCTTGTGTCTTCATGCCCATTTTTTCCATCTGGTAGGTGGTGACAGAATCGCTGTGGACAAGGAAGTCGAGCTGTTGTGATTTGAGTTGTATGATGGGAATGACCGGGGTTGCTGCTGGTTTGAGTGCTGATATCTGCACCCCTGCGTCCAATGAGTGCTTTTTCTGGTGCGCTGCCCCGAATGGTTCCCACTTTGGATCCGTCCAGGTCTGAGAGTGAGAATGCTTTATCTCCTTTTTTATGGCCGATAACCACGTATTTTTCCACCAGGACGGGCCCAACCCATTTGAACAAGGGGTCGAACTCCGCAGTGCGCGGCACGTTGAGCATAATGGTGCGCGGCCCTTTCTTGGTGATTTTGAGTGCATATTTCCACAGCATCAGCTTGACGTCCCGGGTGGTCATATTGACACCGGAAAGGGGCATGATGATGGCCAGAGTGTCCACTGCGATGCCGTTCAAGTGCAGTCCCTTGTTGATACTGTATGGAGGCAGAGGGGAAGCAAAGATGTTGAATTTCTGGGCGTTGGCTGGAAAACACAACAATATCAGAAAGATCTGGCTGAGTATAAATCGGGTCAAAAATTTCATGGAAAAATCCTTTTTGGCAGACCGCTGTCGTCGTTTCGAATATACGCAGTTTTCTTTATTTGAAGCAATGGTGGGGGGATTTGTTTTTTTGAATTTGTTGGTCGGGAGTGACTGTTTTTTCATCGCGGAGTAACGGGAAAAGCTTTTTTAAAACGGGCTATTGATCAAATGTAATATATTTGCTGACCGCTTGCAAGGTAGCGTCTTTCAGAGTATTCAAATCCACCTGAAAGGAGAAAATACATGTCTGACAAATTCGCCCGGAGAATGGGATCGGTGCACCGCTCATTCATTCGGGAAATCCTGAAAGTCACCGCTGATCCTGAAATTATTTCCTTCGCAGGCGGGTTGCCCAACCCGGAACTTTTCCCCGTGAGTGCCATGGATTGTGGCGTCCCATGAGGTCTTTGCCGAAATAGGGGCGTCCGCCTTGCAATATTCCACAACCGAAGGGGACGCGGGGCTGCGTGCAATCATCGCCAGCCGGTATGCCCTGCGCGGGCTTACCGTGGACCCGGATTCCATTCTCGTCACCACCGGCTCCCAGCAGATTCTCGATATCTGTGCCAAGGTCTTTCTGGACAAGGGGGACAAGGTCGTGATCGAACGTCCCGGATATCTCGGTGCCATCCAGGCCTTTTCCTTTTTCGAGCCGGAATTCGTCACCGTATCGCTGGAAAATGACGGACCGAATCTGGAGGAACTGGAGGCGGCATTCAAGGACGGGGCCAAGTGTTTTTATGCCGTGCCCAACTTCCAGAATCCGTCTGGTGTCAGTTATTCCCTGGAAAAGCGGCGTCTTGTGGCCGAGCTGCTGGACAAATACGACGTGCTCTTCGTGGAAGATGATCCCTATGGTGAGTTGCGCTTTATGGGTGAGGACCTGCCCAGCGTCTATTCTTTCTGCAAGGGAGATTGCCTGTTGTGCGGCTCCTTTTCCAAGATTGCCGCGCCCGGATTCCGCATTGGCTGGGTCGTGGCCGGGAAGGAAATCTACGACAAGCTTGTCATCGCCAAACAGGCGGCGGATCTGCATACCTCCACAGTGGCCCAGGCCATCATGAGGCGATATCTGGAAACCAACGATATCGAGTCCCATGTGGATCTCATTCGCGAGCGGTATGGCCGCCAGCGCGAGGTCATGGTGGAGATGATCCGTCGGTATTTCCCGGAGGACGTGACCATCACCGAGCCCGAGGGCGGCATGTTCCTGTGGGCCACGCTGCCCGGAGACCTTTCGTCCATGGACCTTTTCGATATTGCCATCAAGGACAAGGTGGCGTTCGTGCCCGGCAGGCCGTTCTATGTGGACGGCTCCGGCGAGAATACGCTCAGGCTCAATTTTTCCAATTCGGATGAGTCGCGCATCGAAGCGGGCATCAGTCGGCTTGGAAAATCCATTGAAACATTGTTGAAATAATGTTTGTGGCTGCCGGGGGACGGCCACAGCACTAAATATACAAGGAAGTGAGAATGTCACAACATATTGTAGTCATCGGCGGCGTGGCCCTCGGCCCCAAGGCCGCCTGCCGTTTCAAGCGTCTTGAGCCCGGCTCCACGGTGACCATGGTTGATCAGAGCTCGCTCATCTCTTACGGGGGATGTGGTATACCGTACTACGTTTCCGGCGAGGTCTCCGAGGCCCGCGAGTTGAGCACCACCAGTTTTCATATGGTGCGTGATCAGGAATTTTTCCGCGAGGTCAAGGGTGTGGACGTCAAGACCCTGACCCGCGCCACCCGCATAGACCGCGAGAACAAGTGCGTGCATCTTCAGGATGTTCCCACGGGTGAAGAGAGCGTTGTGGAGTACGACAAGCTCGTCATCGCCACCGGTGCTTCCCCGCGCAAGCTGGGATTGCCGGGCGAGGATTTGAAGGGCGTGAGTTATGTCTGTAATCCTGACGACGCCACCCGTATCCGCGAGGGTATCTCCAAGGGTGAGGTCGGCAATGCGGTCATCATCGGGGCCGGGTTCATTGGCTGGAAATGGCCGAGGCCTTTGCCGACATGTGGGGTGTGGAGACCAGTGTGGTGGAGATTACCGACCAGATCATGCCGCGCCTGGTCAGTCCGGCCCTTGCCACCATGGGCCAGCGCCATATGGAAGAGAACGGGGTGACCTTTTATTTCGGCGAGACCGTCAAGGCCATCGAAGGCGAGGACGGCCGCGTGACCCGTGTGGTCACCAGCAAGCGTACCCTTGATGCCGACGCGGTCATCATCGCTGCGGGCGTGGTTCCCAATTCCGATATTGCCAAGGAGGCGGGACTCAATGTGCACGAGCGTGGCGGTGTCTTTGTGGACGAGCACATGCGCACTAACGACCCGGATATCTATGCGGGCGGCGACTGTGTCCTCGTTAAAAATCTCATTACCGATGGTCCCGTGTTCCTGCCGCTGGGGTCGCTGGCCAATCGCCAGGGGCGTGTCATCGGTACCAATCTGGCCGGTGGAGATGCCTCGGCTCGACGGTGTGATCGGTTCCTTTGTGGTCAAGCTTTTCGAGACGTCCATGGCTGGGACCGGGGTTGAGTCCTGGGGGCCGCCAAAGCCGCCGGGTTCGACGCCGTCAGTGTGTTGCTCGTTCAGCTTGATCGTGCCCACTTTTATCCCACCAAAGACCTCATGACCCTTGAGATGGTAGTGGAAAAGGGAACCCGGCGCGTGCTCGGCGTCCAGGGTTTCGGCAACTCGGGCGACGCCATGGTCGGACGCATCAACGCCGTGGCAGCCATTCTCAAGTCCGCGCCCACCATTGACGACATCTCCAACATGGAATTGGCCTATTCGCCGCCGTTCGCTGCGGCCATGGACATTCTCAATTCTCTGGCCAACCTTGCGGATAATGCTCTCAGGGGTATCAATTCGCGGCGTGGGTCCGGATGGCTTCAAGGAGATGTGGGACCAGCGCGACGAAGGCGATTATTATTTCCTGGACTGTCGCGAGGCTGCCGATGCCACCGACCTACATGGCGCGAAATCCCGAACATTGGCACAACGTACCCCAAGGGAAAAATCTACGAACGGTTGGACTGAAATTCCCACGAGACAAGCCCGTGGTGCTCCTCTGCAATACCGGGGCGCGGTCTTATGAAGCGCAGATCATGCTGGTCGACCGTGGCTACAAGGATGTTATCAACATTCATGGTGGCATGGCTGCCATCAAGAAGTATGGTGTGGATCTGTAGGTCGTGTTTTCCCTGGAGAATCATGCTTGGGCGGCTACCGGGTTGACCTCGGCCGGTCTCTTGACGAAGAGGCTGTGAAGCGAGGAGTTACGTGCGTTTTTTGATAGTGGATGATGACGAGAGCGTGCATTGGTATTTACAGACGGTACTTTCGCCGTTTGCTCAGTGTGATGTTGCGCTGTCTGGCGAGGAAGGTGTTCGGCCTTTTTCTGTCGGCTCATGACCAGGGCAAGCCCTATGACGTCGTGTTTATGGATATTCTCATGCCAGGAATGGATGGCCATCAGGCTGCCGAAATCATGCGGGCGCGTGAGGAGAAAATGGACATCGACAAGCTGAGGGCGTTTAAGTTGGTCATGATCACTTCCCTGGTGGATGATGCCAATGTCAGTCGTGCTTTTTTTACAACACACGCCTCCTGTTACATAGTCAAGCCGCTGGAAAAGGAAAAGGTGCTGGACGAGTTGAAGCAGAATCTTGTCCTTTGATCGTATCCAATTGAAAATAAAAAGGGACAGCCGTATTCATGGCTGTCCCTTTTTTCGTTTTTGGCAGTGGGATCAGATCAGATTCGTCCTTCTTCCACGGCGTGGCAGGCCACGACGGCTCCGCTGTTCAGCTCGAGCCGGGCGGGTATCTCCTGCATGCATCGTTCATTGGAATGCGGGCATCGGCCATGGAAGACGCAGCCGCTGGGCAGGTTGATGGGCGTGGGTACGTCGCCGGACAGCCGGGTGTGGCCGCCTGTCTTGCCTCCCAATTTTGGGATGGCCGAGAGCAGAGCCTGGGTATAGGGGTGTCGGGGGTTGGCGAACAGTTCCTTTGTCGGGGCGAGTTCGCAGACACAGCCGAGATACATGACGGCCACGCGGTTTGAGATGTGTTCCACCACGCTCAGGTCGTGGCTGATGAACAGATAGGTTAACCCACGTTGTTCCTGGGCATCCATGAGCAGGTTGAGAATCTGTGCCTGGATGGAGACATCCAGCGCGGCGATAGGCTCGTCCGCTGCGATGAATTCAGGGTCTAGCACCAGGGCGCGGGCAATGGAGATGCGCTGCCGCTGGCCGCCGGAGAATTCGTGCGGGTAGTTGGTTGCCCAGACCGGGTCCACGCCCACCTGGAGCATGACTTCGGCTACTTGATCTTTGATTTCGGCACGAGACAGGCTCGAATTGTGGAACCTGACCGGTTCTTCCAGTATTTGGCGGACCGTCATGCGCGGGTTGAGCGAGGCGTAGGGGTCCTGGAAAACCATCTGCATTTTGGTGCGGTAGGGCAGCATTTGCCCAGAACTCAGATGGTCGATACGCTTGCCTCGGTATATGATTTCGCCCTTGTTGGGGCGGTATAGCCCCAGGGCCGTGCGAGCCAGTGTTGATTTGCCGCAGCCGGATTCCCCGACCACGCTCAAGGTCTCGCCGGGCAGAACATCCAGGCTGACATTGTTTACGGCCTTGACCACGGTCTTTTTGCGCGTGATTTTTCCCTCGGTTAGCCGGAGCTGATCCAGAAAGGAGCCGGAGATGTCGAAGTGCTTGTCGACATTTTTGATTTCAAGGAGGTTTTTCATTATTTGCTCCCTCCTTCACGCATGAAGCAGGCTACCTGGGCTCCATTCTCAAGCTGGGTCAGCTTGGGAGTTTCCTTCAGACATCGTTCGATCTTGATGTCGCAACGGGGTTGGAACGGACAGCCTGCGGGCATGTTGAGTAACGAGGGCATCATGCCAGGAATTTGATGGAGACGTTTTTCGCCCCCTGCCATCTGAGGCAGGGCCTTGAGCAGTCCTCGTGTGTAAGGATGCTGTGGATTGTTTATGATCTGCATGGTCGGGCCGATTTCCACCACCTTGCCCGCATAGAGCACCGCGATACGTTGGGTGACCTCGGAGACCACGGCCAGGTCGTGGGTGATGAGGATGAGTCCCATGTTTTCGTTTTTACACAGCTCCAGGAGCAGATCCATGATCTCGGCCTGGATGGTCACGTCCAGAGCGGTAGTCGGTTCGTCCGCGATGATCAGCTTGGGGTTGGTCAGCAGCGAGATGGCGATGACGATGCGCTGGCGCATGCCGCCGGAGAACTCGTGCGGGTATTGTTTCAGTCTTTTTTCGGGTGACGGGATGTAGACTTTTTGCAGTTTGTCCAGACAGATGGCTTCGGCTTCCTTTTCCGTGATGTCCATGTGGGCCAGGATGGTCTCTTTCATCTGGGTGCCGATGGTCAGCACCGGATTGAGCGTCATCATGGGGTCCTGGAAGATCATGGATATGTGGTTGCCTCTGATGTGGCGCATCTGTTCGCAGGAATATTTGGAGATATCGTGGCCTCCGAAGAGGATTTCTCCGCCGGTGATCCTGCCGGGCTTGGAAATGAGGTTGATCAGTGAGAAGCCGAGTACGGATTTGCCCGCCCCGGATTCACCCACAATGCCAAGTCGTTCGCCTCTGTTGATGGAAAGGCTGACGTCGCGCACGGCCCGGACCCTGCCGGAACGCAGTTCGAAATCGACCCGAAGGTTTTTGATGTCTATGAGAGGTTGCACGCCTTACCCCTTGTATAATTTGGGGTTGAGGAAGTCCCGGACCCAGTCGCCCAGGAGATTGATGACCAGGATCAGCGTGACCAGCAGGATGCCGGGGAATATGGTGATCCACCATGAGCCGGAGAAGATATATTCGAATCCGGCGGTTATGAGCGACCCGAGAGAGGGTTTGTTTACAGGCATGCCCAGCCCCAGAAAGGAGAGGGCCGCCTCGCTCATTATGGCGTTGGCCACCTGCACGGTGGAGATGACCAGCACGGGTGAAAGCGTGTTGGGCAGGATGTGTCGCCACATGATGCGGATACGGGACATACCAATGATTCGGGCTGCCTCCACATATTCCTTGCGACGTTCGGCCAGCACCGAGGCTCGCACGGTGCGGGCGTATTGCGGCCATTCCGCCAGGCCGATGATGACGATGATCAATGGTACGGCCACCTGGTCGTATCCGGCCACGCCGAATGCGGTCTGGACAATGGCACCGATGAAGATGGCGACCATGTAAGTGGAGAACGAGAGCTGTACGTCGGCGATGCGCATGAGGATGTTATCGAGCCTGCGCACGTAGCCGGAAAGCAGACCGACCACGATGCCGATGAATGCCTGAAGACAGACCGCGCCCACACCGATGAGGATGGATACGCGCATGCCGTAGAGCATGGTCGACAGGATGTCCCGGCCCTGGGCGTCGGTGCCCAGAAGGAATGTCGAGCTGCCGCCATCGGTCCAGGCGGGCGCAATCTGGGCATCCATGATGTTGATGGTGGTGGAGTCGTACGGGTTGTGTGGGGCGATGGTCGGAGCCGCAAATGCGCCGAAGAACAATAGGGCCAAAATGATGAAGCTCGTCAGTGCCACCGGATCGTGCAGGAAGCAGTGGAGCATGTAGGATTCTTTGAAACGTTGCCAGCGGGTTCTCATGCTATCGTCTCCCCGCCACGCGCACTGTGGGATTGACCAGACCGTAGATGATATCCACGGCGGTGTTGACCAGAACGAAGATGAACCCCACGAATACGAGGTAGGCCACCATGAGCGAGGTGTCGGAGCGTTCCACTGACTCGATGAACATGGAACCCATGCCCTGCCATTGGAATACGGTCTCGGTGAGGATGGTGAAGGCTACCATGATGCCGAGCTGTACGCCGCCCACGGTGATGACCGGGAGCAGGGTATTCTTGAAGGCATGTACGAGCCATACTCGTCGTGGCTTGAGGCCCTTTGCCCAGGCGTACTTGACGTACTCGCTCTCCAGCACTTCCATCATTTCCGATCGGATGAGGCGGATGAAGAGCGGTAGCATGATGGAGGAGAGTGCGATGGATGGCATGATCAGATGCTTCAGACCATCCCAGGTAACCAGTCCGCTTTCCCACCAGCCGAACAGGGTAACGGTCTCTCCGCGTCCGTAGGAGGGCAGCCAGTGCAGCTCTACTGAAAAGATGTAGATGAGCAGGATGGCGGTCAGAAAGACTGGCATTGATACGCCGACGATGGAAGCACCCATGGTGAATCGGCTGAGCCAGCTTTTGGGGCGGATGGCCGAGTAGATTCCCAGCGGTATGGAGAGAACGATGATGATGAAAGCGGCGCAGAAGACCAGTTCCAATGTGGCCGGGGCCTTTTTGATGATCACCTCGGAAGCGGGTATCTTGAAGAAGTAACTCTGCCCCAGGTCACCTTGGACTGCGGCGCCCAGGAAGCGGATGTATTGGGTAAAAAATGGATCGTTGAGCCCGAGGCGTTCACGAATTTCGGTCCGTTCGGCCGGGGTGACCCGTTCGCCCACCAGTTCGCGGACCGGGTCGCCGAAGTTGTGCTTTATGGCGAATCCGATGAAGCTGATGATGAGCATAACGATCACCGCTTGCAGGATTCTTTTTACGCTGAATGCAAACATAATTTTTTAGTGTCGGATGATGTTTTTTAGTCAAGGAGTTGCCTTGGAAGGCTGATTTCCTTGAATCTATTAATGGAGAATTCCCTGGTTGTGTTTCGAGTGAAAGGGGAACCCGATTGGTGCTCGGGTTCCCCTTGAGTCTTTTTTGCTGCTCTTTGCAAGCGGCTCTTTGGCCCTACTTGATGACCAGGTCTCCGAAGTAGGGGAAGTTCATGACATTGATGATGTCGTTGGTGTTCATGTTGGCCTTGGATGCCCAGGACAGATGCTGCCAGTGCATGGGGATGAAGCCCGCTTCATCGTATTGGATCTTCTCGACTTCCTGGAGCATTTCGCCGCGTTTGACGGGATCGGTTTCGGTCTGTGCCGCCAGGGTCAGCTCATCAACCTTGGGGTTGCAGTAGTTGCCGGAGTTGTACTGGCCGTAACCGGTGTCCGCGTTACGACACATGGACAGGAACTCGTAGTAGTTGCCGGAGTCCTCAGAATCGGGATGCCAGCCGATCATCTGAATGTCGGCTACCTGGGCGTCGAACTGATCCCAGTATTGGGCTTTGGGCATGGTCTTGAGGCTGACCTTGATGCCGATCTTGGACATCATGCCGACAAAGGCTTCGGCCAGTTTTTCATCATTCACGTAACGGTTGTTCGGGGAGATCATGGTGGCCTCGAAACCGTCGGGATAGCCCGCTTCGATCATGAGGGCCTTGGCCTTTTCCAGGTCGTAACGCGGCGTCAGGGTCGGGTTGAATCCGGCGAGGCCTTCGGGGCTCATCTGTCCGGCGGCGGTGGCAAAGCCTTTCATGATTTTCTCGGCCACACCCTGATTGTCATAGGCATATGCCATGGCCAAGCGAACCTTGGGGTTGGCCAGGGCGGCGTTGCTCTTGCCGTTGAGCTGGAAGGTGATGATACGGGAACCGGACATGGTCACGAGCTGCAGGCCGTCGGTGGACTTGATGCGGTCGAGGTCCTGGGGAGGCACGGGCATAATGAAGTCGACGTCGCCGGACAGCAGGGCTGCCACGCGGGTGGCGTCGGTCTTGATGGGGCTCAGGATGATTTCATCCACGTTGCCGTTCTTGTCCCAGTATTCGGCGAAACGGGTGAAGACGGTCTTTACGCCCTGTTCGCGGCTGGTGACAACGAAGGGGCCAGTGCCGGATTCGTTGACGTTGGCAAACGAGTAATCGGTCTTGAGGATCATATCCTTGGGTTTGCCTTTTTCGTCCGTGCCCGAGTAGAACTGCTTATCCATGGGGAAAATGTAAGTGGCCATGTTGAGCATCAGGCCGTAGGGCTTTTTGGTGACCAGATCCACTGTGTACTTGTCAACAGCCTTGGCACCCACGAAGGGCTCGAAAAGGCCTTTGAAGTCGTCGGATTTTTTGAGGCGGTCCAGGGTGAAGACCACATCTTCGGCAGTGAATTCGTTGCCGGAGTGGAACTTGATACCCTTGCGCAGGTGAAAACGCATGGTCATGTCGTCGATGCGTTCCCATTTTTCGGCCAGGCGGGGCTCGAAGCTCATGTCCTTGGCGTAGCGGATCAGCGGATCGAAAACCATGTGAGAATACTGGAGCATTCCGCCGGAGAGCTGAACGTGTGGGTCCAGGGAAACCGGGTCGGCATCCATGGCGAGCTTGAGAACGACTTTTTCGGGGGCTGCGGGTGTTTGAGCAGCTTCTTTTTTCTGGTCGCCTTCGCCGCAGCCGACCAGTAACAGAGCGGACACGATGAGTGCGAGTACAAGGGCAGAAATTTTGCCGGCGGATAGCATCCTCGACGGTTTCATAAGAGAATTCCTCCTGAATTTTTGTCTGGTACGCCTTGAAGGTGGGCGTGCACCATACCTCTCCCTTTCGTTTCCGGTCACAGATGGGCATTTGCCTCGGACTGACAACCCTGTATAAAAGGGCATACGGAAACGGAGTATTCATACACTCTTCACCTTGTTTTAACAATAGTGTCTTGAGTCTTTGCATCAAGGCGAAAGAGCGGAATTATGTTCGCAAAAAATCTTTTTACTGTCATTTTTTTGATTTTTATTCATTTTTTTGCCGGTTGTGGCATATTTAGTGGGAGTACAGCCGGGGTTGAGCCGACGAAAACATTGGATCTGGATGATGGCTTTGATCATTCCGAATCCGTGGAAAAGAGAGACGTCCTCGGTCTGGACATGCGTATTCCCGAAAAAAGTGGATATCGGGTGATCGGGGCATCCTTTGATCCGTCCATGTTCCAGCTTGAACGTTTTCTCAAGTATGTGGAGGACGGACAGCCGCGCGCGCAGTACCTGTTTATTGTCTTGGCCGACGGCACGTCGGACATCCTCATCAAGATGGAGCCTGTGGAAGGGGGAAGCGTGGAGATTTACAAGCGTGTGACTGTCAATGTCGGTGAAGGAGGCGGTCTTTTCTGACAGGCCTTGCCAGCGGATATTTTTGGAGAAAGCGTCTAAACCCTCTTCCCTTTTCAGCCGATGAAAACAGTGAAGTTTAATTTCAGGCTGAAACGAGAGAGGGATAGATGAACCGACCGTTCTTTTTCCTGCATATTCCGAAAACTGCAGGAACAACGCTGAACAGCATATTCGACGATAATTTGGAATCCGGTCGTATCCTGGATTTGTACACCGAAGCGCAACACCGGGAGCTCGCGGATGTTTCCTATGAACAGATAGCTCGGTACGATTTGGTTCGTGGGCATATATTCATCAGTGATTTTGATGAGATATTTGATGGTCCGGTGCGATTTCAGGTTTTTACTTATCTGCGTGATCCCATACAGCGGGTCATTTCCGAGTATCATTTTCTCAAGCGGTGGCCCAAAAGCCATATGTACGAATACCTGAACCGGAACAATGTTTCGTTGTTGGAATACGTCACATCCGAGAGCCGGGAACTACGCAATCGAGGCCGAAACAATATGGTCAACTCCCTGTCCGGCGCCAAAGCGGTGGACATGGAGGAAAGATTGGATCGCGCCTGGCATCATCTCAAGGATCGATTTGTGTCCTTCGGCATCCTGGAGCGGTTCGACGAAAGCCTGCTTATGCTGCGGAAACTCATGGGATTGGAAACGACGTTTTATGAGAAGCAGAACGTCCGCACCGCAAACGCGGGGACATTCATCACCCATGAAGAGTTTGACGTTATCTGTGAATATAACCAGTTTGATTTGCAGCTTTATGAGTGGGCTATGGATGAGTTCTCTCGGCGTGTGAAGGTGCTTGGCCCGGATTTTCAGACGGAGCTTCGTTTGTTCGACAAGGTCAATTCCCGTTTTCAGAAGTTGACCTTGTTGATCAATGAAAAGGTGGGCTTGGAACAGGAGGCGTTTGGCAATTCAAAGTAGATTCCGTGGCAGCAGCTCGACCGTTTTCTATTCTTGATTGTGTGCTGGCGTATGTCTCGTCGGGATATATACCAGCACTCGCTGGGTAGTGTCCCGGGAGCCGAGGCTCAGATAGTATGCATTGATATTGTCGTGGCCCAGGTAGGATGAGGGTTTGTCGTGCTCGTGCCGGGTGATGAAATAGCCGTCGAAGGTCCGGTTTCCGGCAAAGGCGGTTGCCGAGAGACAGAGCTGGAACAGCCGTGTTCATTCCATTGTGCACCCTTTGTGCAATTTCAAACATGGGCGGACAGGCAAAGTGAAGGGAATCTTTGCCGGGAATTCCCCCTATGCTTTTATGCGTCGAACTGCTGGGCGGTTTTTGTAAGGGTAAAGTCGAGGGTGGTCGCATCGCCCATTACTGCCAGACACAGGGCGAGTGGGCTCATGTAGCGTTCCCGCCAGTCAAAGGTCAGGCGCAGGCCATCTTTCAATAGCTCGGTTTCTTTGACCATCGGCCTGATATCGATTTCCTTCATCCCTTTCTTGGTTCGTCTTTCCACGAGACAGGTGGTCGAATCAAGGAAAGCAGTCCATTGCGCCAATCGTGTGCCGACATCCTTGAGAAGTCGGAGTTCAAAGGTTTCTTCCACCGACTGGGGTTGTTTCTTGCCCATGGACAACCGGTCTGCCTTGATCGGGGCCAATCCCATGGGCATGACCGGGGTGAGGCGTTCGATAAGGGTTTCGGGTTGGACGTTTACGCGCAGGAAGATGTTGATCCATTCCGCCGTGCTGGAGACGCCCACGGGAAGGGCCTTGCCAAAGGAGAGCTTGGGCATGGGATGGAATCCGGCGGAGAAGCTGAGGGGCAGCAGTGCCCGGCGGAAGGCGCGTTCGAATACGGTCTGGAGTTCGAGCTGGCTGAGGTAGGCGGCGGGGCCGGTCTTTTCATACCAGAGTCGGTAATGTCCTTCCCTGATGGTGAGGTCCGGTTTCTCAACCGAATAGGGGGGGTGCTCGCCTTCCTGGTCGCGTTCGGCAAAGACCATTCTGGGCCGGATGTCCTTGTCCTTCACCTGATTGGACAAGGTGGAAACATGCCCGTCGAATTGGCATACGCCGCAGTTGCGGCAGGCACCGTAGCGGCAGTCTTCTGTGATTTTCCCCGACAGGGCTCGGTCGTGCTCGGCGCGCAGAAATTTCCTGGTCAGCCCGCAGGAGAGATGGTCCCAGGGGAGGGGAGCGTCCACGTCGCGAGGGCCGGTGTATTCCTCCCAGGACAATCCTACTTCGTCCATGGCTTCCCTGTATGGCTCCAGGCGCAGGTGGTCCTTCCAACTGGAGAAGAGGGCTCCTTTTTCATAGGCCTTTTCGATCACTTCGGCCAGACGGCGGTCGCCGCGTGAGAATACGCCTTCCAGGGAGGTCATGTTTGCTTCGTGGTAGCGCATGGAAATGCGTTTGTGGCGTTTGAATTGATCGCGCAGGTAGCCTATGCGCCGGTAAATTTCTTCCAGCGAAATCTGCGCTTCCCATTGGAACGGGGTGTGCGGCTTGGGCACGAAGGGCGAGACCGCCGCCGTGACCTGGAGCCGCTTTATGTGGTGTCCCGCAGCGTCACGCACTTTGAGGCAGAGGTCTACTATGGCGTCGAGATCCGCGTCCGTTTCCGTGGGCAGACCGATCATGAAATAGAGTTTTACGCCCTGCCAGCCGTTCTTGAAGAGCATGTTTACGTGGTCGATGAGGGAGGCTTCATCCACGCCTTTGTTGATGACGTCACGCATGCGCTGGCTGCCCGCTTCCGGGGCCAGGGTCGCACCGGTGCGCCGGATGGATGAGATGCGTTCCAT
The DNA here is from genome assembly GCA_963662475.2 of uncultured Pseudodesulfovibrio sp. Classification (GTDB taxonomy): domain Bacteria; phylum Desulfobacterota; class Desulfovibrionia; order Desulfovibrionales; family Desulfovibrionaceae; genus Pseudodesulfovibrio. The sequence continues at coordinate 10,411 of CAXXUE010000032.1, read as the reverse complement.
GATCGGGGCGGACAGCGACCCTACGCGCAGGGAGGGCAGGGATATGGAAATCTGTTCGGACGCGCATTTGTCGAAACTGCGGGTGAAGAGGGAGTCGAGTGCCGAGAAGTCGCCCGTGGACAGGGAGAGCATGGAGGTTTCTTCATAGCCGGTCTCGGCCAGGCCCTCGGTGAGGATGGCGTCCAGTGATTCCAGGGAACGTTCGCGTACGGGGCGGTAGATCATGCCCGCCTGGCAGAAACGGCAGCCTCGGGTGCATCCTCGGGCGATCTCCATGGTCAGCCGGTCATGGATGGCCTCGAAGGGAATGGTTTGCCCTTTGGGGAAGGGGGTTTTGTCCAGGTCGTCCACCACGGCCTTTTCCACGTGGTCATAGCCGTCCACCAGAGGTTTGAGTGGCTGTCCTGGTCCCTGATCCTCGAAAAAGGAGGGAACATAGACGCCGGGAATGGTGATGAGTTGTCGGAGCTGCTCCTCGCGGGGCAGGTCGGCTTTTTTGGCCGTTTCGATGCAGGCCAGGACTGCGGGTAGGGCCTCCTCGCCATCTCCGATGACCATGGCGTCGAAGAAAGGGGCCATGGGCTCGGCATTGAAGGCGGCACCGCCACCGGCCAGTATAAGCGGGTGGGAGGCGTCCCGGTCCTTGGACCGGAAGGGGATTCCGGCCAGATCGAGTATAAAGAGAATATTGGTATAGCAGAGTTCGTGGGTGAGGCTGAAGGCTATCACGTCCATTTCGCTCAGCGGCGTGTCGGACTCGAGGGTGGCCAGAGGCACGGCATGCTCGCGCAGGAGGGCGGCGGTTTCCGCGCAGGGGGTGAAGACACGCTCAGCCCAGAAGCGGGCATGGGCATTGACCGCTTCGGAAAGGATTTTCTGGCCCAGGTAGGACATGCCTACTTCGTACATATCGGGAAAGGCGAGGGCACACCGGACCGTGACCGAGTTCGGGTCCTTGAATGTGGCGCCCCACTCGCTGCCGAGATAGCGCGAGGGACGGGGGAGAATGGGCAGAAGTTCTTTCATGGTGTGTTGGAGGAGGCGACGAAAAAGCGGGGCGGTCCGAGCGAACCGACCCCGCCTGAAGTGGCCTGATTGTTGGTGTTAGCTCAGGTCGAGGCCGCCGCCACTCATGCCGCCGGACAGGTCGAGACCGCCGCTGGACATGGAGATGTTGGTCAGGGCTTCGATATATTTTGTCTTCAATTCTTCCGGGCAGTTTTTGTACTGGAACAGGACGTTATCCATGGAGATTTCACCATGCATTTCCTGATCGAAGGGGTAGCCGAAGGGGAGCAGGACCATCTGGGTACCCTGTTGGGTAGGCATGGCCTGAATGGCCGCCGGGTCATTGATTTTTTTTCCTGCTTCGTCGAATTTGCCGACGATCATGTCGCCGCTGACGAGTTTGACGAGCCTGATATCGTAATTCATGATTGTTCTCCTTGATGTAATAGTTGGCTTTCTAAGTAGGGGTGGCGGGCGTGACTGTCAAGGTGGCAACGATTCTCCTGCATAAAAAAGGTTCATCCGGTCCAAACGTACTTTGTACACAATGAAAAGACACGGCATCTTAATATTTCGGTAATCTCGTGCCGTGATGGTGCATGGGTGAAACACTTTAATTCGGAGGGGGGTGTGTTGACAGCATGTCGCCACATAAGTAGTGTTTTCGTATCTTAACCTAGTCGTAGGAGCATTTATGTTTTTGAGATCATTGGAGATTGTTCAGCGAGTTGCCGACAACAGGTAGCTCGCGGGTAACAGAATGATCTGATTCTGCCCTAGCAGAATCCCCTGACTCTGTAAGAGGAGCCTTCTGTCTTCTTCCCGGCTTTTGCCGTATCGAACCTCTGTTCAGAGTTTCGTATATTTTGTTGTTCCCTATTGTGTCGGCGACGTACCATTGCCTGTGATTCATGACATATATGTATCATCCAGGTTGTTGGACAGCTGTATCCTCTGGATATTGTTTGCAACCTGAGTGCATATTTCAGTTGAACACGCCAGAGACACGGCAATTTTGCTGCACGCATGGTTGTCATGGTCTTCATGGAATCAAGAAATGGTGACACCAAATGAATACGACTTTCACATCAAAAGAAGATTTTACAAATCTAACAGGACTTATATCCCTGGGTTGGAATACTCATTTTCAGGAGCATGCAACCGGGACAGGAATTCCGGCAAGAGTCATTGGCGTAAATAAGGATTTGTTCCATCTGAGCCAGGGCGACAAGGATTGGCAAGCCACGATTTCCGGGAAAGTGCGCTACCATGCAGCCTCCACGGATTCTGAGGAGCTGTACCCTGTCATTGGTGATTGGGTCCTCGTGCAGGATATGGTTATTACAAAGGTTTTGCCTCGTCGGAACATGTTGTCGCGCGGCGCATCCGGGAGTCGAGGGAAGATCAATGCCTCTGCAACAGATGAACAGGTCATGGCTGCCAATCTGGATACAGTGTGTATTGTTTGCGGCCTGGATCGGGACTTTAATGTGCGCCGTATTGAGCGGTATCTGACTCTCGTCTATAACTGTGGTTTGAATCCTGTAATCGTACTCACCAAAGCAGACCTGCACGATGCACCAGAAGTCTGCGTGGATGAGGTAAAGGAAATTGCTCTTGGTAGCCCTGTTCACCTTGTGTCGGCAGAAGGTGCAAGCGGACTGCTCGAACTTGAACAATATCTGACTTCAGGGAAAACGGTTACCATGATTGGTTCATCGGGAGCAGGCAAATCGACACTTCTGAACAGGCTCTATGGTGCGTCTGTCCAAACAACAGGAACAGTCAGCCAGAGCCTGGGAAAAGGTAAACATACGACAACGGGCCGCGACTTGTTTTTCATGCCTCAAGGCGGCATGTTGATTGATAATCCCGGTATTCGGGAGATCGCATTTCATGATAATGATGGTGGAATTGAAAGTTCCTTTTCAGACATAGAGCATTTAGCTCAGGGATGCCGCTTTTCCGATTGCAACCATATGCATGAAGTCGGGTGCCGTGTCCTCGAAGCTGTTGCAAATGGGAAATTTTCGCAGGAGCGGCTTGAAAGTTATTACAAGATGAAACGTGAACTCGACTATCTCTCGGAACGACAACATAAAAGTGCAGATAGAGTCGAAAAAGAACGCTGGAGAGATGTTGCCTTGTTTGCGAAGGCAATGAAGAAAACCAAGAGGAAGAAATAATTAACCAATTGAACATACGAAAAAATACCTCCACCAACCTTCCTGCGTGTGGAGATTAATTGTTGGCCAGTAAGCAGATGCTCTAGTCACTTCTTTGGGATATGAAAGACGACAGCTTCGTCATGGCACATGGCAGAGTGTGGTTTGCATTGCCAAAAGTATCCCCGAACCGGATGAACTTAAAAAAAACAGGGCGGTTTTCCGCCCTGTTTTTTTGTTTGTCGTGCCGAGCAGGTCAGTCTTCTCTTGCCACAGCCTGCGCGGCAGCCAATCTGCGCGCAATGGGTTTAAAACCCGAGAGTTCATGCTCCTTGGCTTTTATGGCATTGCAGTGCCAGGTAAGTACCGAGCCGAGTAGGCAGAGTCCGCCGCAGATGGTGAAGGCCAGCGGGAAGTTGCCCATGTCGCCCAGGAATCCGCCCAGGATGGGGCCACCTATGCCGCCCACGCCGTAGGCGAGGAAGACGAAGGGATAGTTGAGCCCCACGTTCTTTGCGCCGAAGATGTCGGCGGTCATGGTCGGGAACAGGGCGAAGTTGCCACCGAAGTTGAACCCTATGAAGGTCGCTCCCACGTAGAGAATCAGTTCGTTGCCGGCCATGGCCGGGAAGGCGATGACGCACAACCCCTGGGTGGCGGTCATGAGGATGATGGACACCTTGCGGCCCATGAGGTCGGACATGGCTCCCCAGGCAATGCGGCCGATACCGTTGGCCAGGCTGAAGAACACGGCCATGGCGGTCCCGGCGATGGCGCTGGCCTCAGCCGGGGTGTACCCGGCGGACGTGAGCGCTTCCATGGGATAGAGCTTCATCAGCCCGATGGACATCAGTCCTGCGCCGGCGCTGAACACGAAGGTCAGGAAGATGAGTTTGAATTGATAGGTCTTCAGCAGTCCCGCCCCTTTGATGCCAAGGTCGCTGTCGGCATCAAAGGCTACTTCCGTGGCGGGCGGGGTGTATCCCTTGGGCAGCCAGCCTTCGGGAGGGAAGACCATGAACAGGCCGCCGATAACGACCAACACGGCAAAGGCGATACCGTAGAAAAGAAACGTGTTTGATAATCCGTAGTCGGCGAGGAGGTGTCCCCAGGAACCGGCCAGCTTGACCCAGCCCATGGCACCGAATCCGAATCCGGCCACGGCCAGGCCGGTGATCATGCCTTTTTTGTCAGGAAACCAGCGCATGCCCACGGCGATGGGCACCACATAGCCGATGCCGATGCCGCCCCCGCCGACCACGCCGATGAGCAGGAGCAGGTTCCAGAAGTTCGTCCCCCCCGAAAGGCCTGCCAGGGCATATCCGCCGCCCAGTACCAGACCGCTGATCATGGTCAGCTTGCGCGGGCCCCAGGCCGCGAGCTTCTTGCCCGCCCAGACCATGACCACCGCAAAGCAGGCCAACCCGACCGCGAACACGATCTGCGTGTCCATCTTCGACCATCCAGCCATTTTCAGGGCTGGGGTGAATACGGACCAGGCGTAGATCGCGCCCAGACAGAGTTGGATGAGGATTGCCCCCAGAACCACAAACCAGCGGCTCATTGTTTTTTCGTCCGTCATCGAAACCTCCTCTTGTAACGAACAGTGTGATCAAAATGGTGTTTCAGCCGATAAACGCGGAAAAAGCGGTCACCCGTGTACCCCCTGGTGATCGCCTTCCCGCAGAAATTTTCTTGAGCGGAAGGTGCGGCTTCGAGGCCGCACTATGTTTTGTTGCCGAAGATGGTATTTTCGTGAATATCTCCTGCCTCCCAAGGGGCCGGGACGGAGCCGCCGCTATCAGCGACTCCGTCCCGTTGACCAAAGGAGGTTGGTCAAGTTGTTGATCTATGCCTTTTCCGGGCCGTGCAGGATGGCCATGACTTCCTTGGTGTCGTGCGGCAGCGCGGCTTCACCCTTGGAAGCGTATTCCATCTTCGATGCAACGTAGATGGACAGGAAGGAGAGGACCATGACGAATCCGCCGGGGTTCTTGAATTGCAGGAAACCGGGCAGCAAATCCTTGCCCAGGATCATGAAGAAGGAACCGACGATACCGACGATCAGACCGGCGCGGGCGCCATTTTTGGTCATCTTGGGCCACCACACGCCCATGACGAGCACGGGGAAGAAGGTGGAGGCGGCGATGGCAAAGGCCAATCCGACGAGAACCGCGATCTGCATATTTTCGGCCCAGAAGCCCAGGGGGATGCCCAGCAGACCCACCAGGATGGAGGCGATGCGGGCGACCTTGACGCGGGAGAGCTCGGGCATGTTCGGGTTGAACACGTTGACAACCAGGTCGTGGCCGATGGCTCCGGCGCAGGCGATGATCAGACCGGCAACCGTGGACAGGATGGCCGCGAAGGCTCCGGCCACGACGATGCCGAGCAGAATCTGTCCGCCGAAGTGGGAACCGGCGACCGGGACAGCCAGGTTCTTGCCGTTGGCGGCCAACCACTTCATCAGGTGCGGGGAAACGCCCAGGGCGTCACCTTGCAGGTAGGCGTAGCGGACAACGTGACCGACATACGGGCTCAGGATGTAGAACATGCCGATCAGGAAGAGCACATAGATGACGGTTTTGCGGGCAGCTTTTCCATCAGGTGCGGTGTAGAAGCGCACCAGGATGTGCGGCAGGCCGGCGGTGCCGAACATGAGGGCCAGCAGCAGGGACAGGGTGTCCTTGAGGCTGGTCAGCCAGTAGGCCGGACTGGTATAGGCCGCGCCGTCGAATATCTTGCCGGTCTCCGGGTCGGGACCCTTGAAGGTGGAGATGAACGCGACCACGTCGGTGTAGGTATACCCTTTGATCATGAAGGGGATGAAGGCGAGCAGGAACATGGCACCGAACAGGATCCAGAACTGGACCAGCTGGTTGACGGTGGTTGCCTTCATGCCGCCCACGGTGACGTAGGTGGTGATGATCAGCGCGATGATGACGATGGATTTCTCATAGCTCATGTTCAGGAGCAATCCCATGACCTTACCCGCACCGAGCATCTGCGGAGCCATGTAGAAGAGCGAGACGAACAGCACGCCCACCACGCCGAGAACGCGCGCGCTCTTGGAGTGGAATCGTTCGGAAACGAAGTCGGGCACGGTGTAGCGTCCGAACTTTCTGAGCGGACTTGCCAGGAACAGGAGCAGGGCGATATAGCCCACGAAGAATCCCAGGGCATAGATGATGCCGTCGAATCCGAAGAGGAAGGCGACACCGGCGACGCCCAGGAACGAGGCTGCGGACAGGTAGTCCGAGGAAATGGCCGAGGCGTTGATGAAAGAGTTGACCTTGCGCCCGGCCAGGTAATAGTCGGCCGAGGTTTTCTGTTTGCGGAACATGAACGTGGTGACGATGGTAAAGGCCAGCATGCATCCTATGAGGACCAGGGCCATGACGGGTATCTGATATCCGGCTTCCATGGTTATTTACCTCCCAGGGTGTTTGTGATTTCATCTTCCAGAGCGTTGGCTTTGCCAACGTACCAAATGAAGAGCACCCAGGTGATCGGGTAGATTGCGACGGCCACCAGCCAGTAGTGGAGAGGGAACCCCATCAGACTGACTTGGGTTATCGCGTCCTTGGCGAGATAGACGAGCAGAAAAATGCCGATAACGAAGGCAAAATACGGGATGCCCACGCCCAGTGCCATCTTGAGTTGTTTTTTGCGGATTGTTTCGATTTGATCCATGACTTTTCCCCCTGTTTGAATGATGAATTTGCCGTTACAATCCTTTTACAGTAGGAGAAACAAAGGGCGCATTGCATTTCAGGTAAACGGTCAAACTTGTCCGGTCATGGTCCGCTGCCATTTGTTCGCGTCGGTTAGCGGGGCCTTTTCCCCGGTTAACGGTCATGGAAAAGGGGTTGGAGAAATTCATTGAGCAGTCAGTCAGCAGATATTTGGTCTTCCGGGGCGGCGGCGGGCGGCAGTTTTGACGCTCCCGACGGCTTGGATCGCGAATTGCTCGCCATGGCTCGGGAAGGGAAACTGACCGGCATCCGGCGAACTCGCCTTGATCTGGTTCAGGATTGGCTGGAGCGGGGGTTCTCTGCCGAGGATACCTGCAAGCGTCTTTCGGCCTACAACCGCTTCGTGATTCTGGCTGTGCTGGAGGCCCATGCCGAAGATTTCCCCTGGCTTCGCGAGTGCACGTTTCTCGAATTCGGCTCCGGGGGACGCGAAGAACAGGTGGTGGGGTCCGATCAGGACAATGGTCTGCTCATGCACACCATGCCGGACCCTGACGAACTCGACGACGTGACCCAATCCATTGTCATCTCCCTGGACGGGGCCGGACTGACCCTGTGCGAAGGAGGCGTCATGATCAGCAATGAATTGTGGCGCGGCGATTTTGACACATGGCTGGCCCGGTTGACCAACTGGCTTTCGAATCCCGTGGAAAAGGGGTCCTGGCAATCCGGCCTCATTCTCGATTTCCAGGCTGTGTTTGGTTCCCGGCAGGATGCGGTCCTGCTGCGTGACCGGCTGTGGGAATATGTGCGTACCAAGCCCATCGCCGTGTCTCTGCTGATAAATGAATTGACCGATTATCGCTTGCCGCTCACTTTTTATGGTGCGTTCATCACCGAGAAGGAGGGCAATTGGCAGGGGTTCCTCAATATCAAGAACAGCGTGCTCGCCCATCTGACCAACAGTGCCCGTATTCTGGCTCTCAAGTACAATCTGGCACCGCACAATACCTGTGACCGTATCCGGGCCCTTGCCGAAGCCGGGCATGTTTCGGAGCGGCACGGCGAGCAGTTGCTCTCTGCCTGGGAATATCTCCAGCGCAAACGGCTTGAAATCGGGCTGGCCTGTGACGAGGAGGGTATTCCTCCGCACAACTACGTGAAGCCGACTGCGTTGGACAAGGAGGAGCGGGCGCGGCTCAAGTCCGCCATTCAGGCCGTGGAGAAGCTCGTGCGTCTGGTCCAGGCCGGGACAGGGCTTTGAGCCGTGCGGCGTCGATCTTGCATTCCTTCGGCGCAGCGCCGCCTTGTTGACGGCCTTATATATAAGGATAGTCACGCGTGAATGTTCTCATCATCAATCTGACCCGTTTCGGCGACCTGATTCAAACCCAACCCGTGATCACCGGCTACAAGCGGTTGGGACATCGTGTGGGATTGGTCTGTCTGGAAAATTTTGCCACCGCGACTTCGTTGCTGGACGGGGTGGACGCGGTCTTTCCCTTCCCTGGCGCGGGATTGCTTTCCGGTCTTGATCGGGATTGGCGGCTGGCCGTGCGCGATGCCGTGGAATTCAAAGCCTCGGTGCTTGGGACCTTCCCTCCGGATCGGACCGTGAATTTGACGCCTTCGGTTTCCTCCCGTCTGCTTGCCTTTGACCTGACGCCGGACCGGGGTGAAGCTGTCGGTTTTTCCGTGGACGAGTTCGGGTTCAATGCCGACACTTCGACCTGGGCGGCTTTTCTTCAGATGGCGGGCGGCAATCGGGGTGCCAGTCCGTTCAATATTTGTGATGTTTTTCGCCGCACGGCAGGACTTGGAGACGAAGGCAATTCCCTTGAACTGGCCCAGCCTGCCCAGGACGTTGTGGTACGGGCGGAGTCGCTGCTTCAGGAGCATGCCTTGGAAAAGGGGGCCGGGTTTGTCGCCTTGCAGATGGGGGCTAGCGAGGATCGCAGACGTTGGCCTGTGGAGTATTTCGTTCGGGTTGCCCAGTCATTTTGGGAGCGCGACAGACTGGTGCCCGTGTTGCTCGGTACCAAGGCCGAGGGCGAACTTGGATACCGTTTTCAGTCGGGAAGCGATTGCCCGTCTGTAAATCTGATCGGGGCTACCTCGCTTGATGAGCTGGCCGGAGTATTGATCCGGTGCCGGGCACTTGTCACCAATGACACCGGAACCATGCATTTGGCTGCGGGGCTTGGGGTGCCTGTGTGTGCCGTATTTCTGGCCACGGCCCAACCCTGGGACACGGGACCGTATCGAGCAGGCAACATTTGCCTGGAGCCGGACCTGGACTGTCATCCCTGTTCGTTTGGCAAAACATGCGGTTTTGATAATGCCTGTCGTAAATCGGTCACGCCCGAGGCCTTGTATGGGCATTTCAAGGCCTTGATCGAAGGCGCTGATGTTGTCCGGTTTGCGGGGGTTCGCGGCTGGAGAACGCAAACCGGTGATGATGGATTCATGGATATTGTTTCCCTGTCCGGGCACGAAAGCACGGATCGCGTCCTGTGGATATCCATGCAGCGGGCCCATTACCTGCCGTTCCTCGATGGTGGCGTATACCAGGGGAAAACCGGTCTTGCCGGAAAAATGAGCCGACAGATTGTCGAGTCGTTGTCCAAAACTTTGACGAGCGCACATGACATGCTGTTTCTTCTTTCCCGTCAAGGCATGCTGCTTGCGCATAATCCCCGGCCACAGGCCAAATCCAAATATCTGGCCTCCTGGCAGCAATTGCAGAATATTCTTGTTGCCAGCGATTACCTTAATATACTTGGATCATTGTGGATGTTTGAATCTCAGCGGTGCGGTAGCGATCTTTCCTCTCTTATGGGGATGACCACGCGATATCAGGCCCTTTTCTCCTCTCTCAAGGGTGAATTCGAGTAGTCGGCATGGATTTTGAATGATCCGTAGAGAATTGACCTATACGGAAAAAAATCCCTTTTCGAGGAGGAGATCATTATGATCGTTATTGACGGCAAGCAGTATGACATCGGCAGCCAGAACTTTGAGAACCTGGAGCAGGTTTTCACCAAGGTTGTGGAAGAGGGGCATCTTGAGGATCGCGTCGTGACCGATGTCATGATCAACAAAGAGCCTTTCACCGAAATTTATCCCCACCAGTCCGAAGACATCGAGATGGATTCGGTTGATTCCGTGGAGATCGTGACTATGTCCGCTGACGACATGGCCGTGGAGATCACCCTGGAACTCTACAAGGTGGTCAATATCATGAGTGAAGGGGCCAAGCAGGTTGCCGGACTTTTCCGTCAGGCGGACGATGCCGAAGCCCTGGAAACCTATCAGGACCTGCTTGATGTCATCCGCAACTTCCTGCGCATGATCGGCGTACTCCGCGACGAGTACTCCCTCAAGGACAATGCTGATTACGAGAAGGGTGCAACGGAACTCAATGAGATGTTTACCGAAATGAGTTCCGTCCTTGAAAATGAAGACTGGATTCTTTTGGCCGACCTGCTCGAATATGAATTTCTTCCGGCGGTGGAAAAGTGGAAGCGCATCATCAAGCATATC
>CAXXUE010000031.1:0-13784 GCA_963662475.2 uncultured Pseudodesulfovibrio sp. | reverse complement strand
CAACGCGGACATGCTCGCCGAGGCACAGGCGGCCAAGGACGCGGGCATCGAGATATTCGCCATCCGTTTCGGCACCTCGGACAACGTGGACATAGACCTCATGCGGCAGATAGCCTCCAGCAAGCCGGGCACCGACGACCACTACTTCGACGCCCCGTCCGTCTACGACATTCCGGAAATATTCAAGAAGATCGGCAAGACAGCTCGGCTGGCGGCTCTTAAACTAGGGAGGACGGCATGAAATCACGAAACACAAGGCTCCGTCGAGGACTGGCAGCCATGGAATTCGCCCTGATCCTGCCCCTTATCCTGGCCTTTGCCATGGCAGTCATCGAAGGGGGCGTCATGTTCTATTCCTGGCTGACCATCCAGAAGGCGGCCCAATCGGGCGCACGTTTTGCCGCCACCGGACAGGGGGACGACCAAGGCACCCGCATGTCCCAAATCCTGGCGGTTACCCAGGACTGGATGGAGCACCTGGACAAGGGCGACAAGACCATCGTGATCAAGTCCTGGCCCAACTCCCTTCCGTCCGGCGAAGGAACTGCCGGTGACGCGGGCGGCCCCTGCCAGATGGTGGAAGTGGCGGTCACCTACAGCTATCACCCCTTTACCCCTCTTCATGGGCGACGCCCTACCCGAAGTGATCAACCTTCACGGATTCGACCGCAAACTCAACGAACCCTGGCGGCCCTGCAACTGACAACCCCACCCTTTTCAGAGGTTCCCCCGTTTCACTTCACCCTCCAGAAAAGCTCCCTCCGGGGAGCTTTTCCAATCCCCATGCCCCTACAGACAAATTGAGAAGAATTATTGCTTTTCCCTCACTGGTACGATAATAATTTCTACATGAACCATGGTGCGCCCAGACATTCTGGACACCGAAGAAAAACAGGCACATGGAGATAGATAGTGAGTGATTACCCTAGTATACTCGGTGTATACTCTTTGTCGATAGATGCGGATATCGGCTCCGGCGGCACAGCCGGCAGCCACAAGAACGTGACCTACTGGTACGCCAGACAGCTCGGCAAAGACAAATTCGAAGTCCAACCGCTCAACATCCATCATGTCCCGTCCGGCGTCCGAACGGAACTGTCGGCAATGGATTTTCTCAAGCAATACACGCCTGAGCCAAGTTATTACCGAACCCATACGGTTCCGGCTCTGGACACCCTGTCCCGCAAGCTGTCAATGGGCAACAAGGCCTTTGCGGAAGGCAAGCTGGACGAAGCTGAAAGCCAGTTCATCAAGGCACTCATGATCGACGAGAAGAACGTGGATGCCAACTACGGCCTGGGCGAAGTCTATTCCGAACAGAAAGGAATTCGACAAATTGCGCGATGTCCTCGAAACCCTCCTGGGCATCAACGAGGCCTTCACCTACGAGCACCGCCAGAAATTCAACGAGTTCGGCATCAGTCTGCGCAAGAACGGCCACTACGACGAGTCCATACGCTATTACGAAAAATCCCTCGAAATCGTGAAAGAAGACGAGAACGTTTTTTTCAACCTCGCCCGAGTCTACTTCGAAAAAGGGCTGAATGACAAATGTATCGCCAACCTCGAACAGGCACTTGAACTTGAATCCCGAATTCGTGGAAGCGCAAAAGTTCCTCAAATACTGCCAGAAGCAACAAGCTCAGGCCTGATCCGTTTACACCACACTTCGTGACCACCGGCTGCCTGATTCTCCAGGACCGGGTGCCAGCCTGCCTTGCATAGGCGACAATTGCAGATTATGGACAACGTCTGCACGGAAAGCCAGGAACGGACAGGATTCACGGCAACGAGAAAGAAGACAATCGAGCAGATACCCACAAGATCAGGCGCCCCGAAGACAGACTTCTGCGGGGCGTTTCCTTTCGCTCCAATGGAATTCGCTCCATCGGCACTTCGGAAGCAGCGGGATGGGGACAGATGTCTCCGACCCCAGATATTGTGCAGCAATGGCCTTGATCTCCCCGCGCTCCTGAATGGCCCTGAACCCCCTGTCAAAAGCATCCCAGAAGCTTTTTTTCCACAAAGAAAACCGCTCGGGGCATCGGATCGAAAATGGCGTGATACTCCAGGGGTTGCGCAAGGTCCAGGCTCCTTGGATTTGAGCGACTTCTGCCAGCTTCAAACGCCAATAGGCGAATATCCGCTTGTCGGAAATAAGCACATCCGTGCGATCAGCATAGAGCATGCCCGCATGCAACGACTGATCGGCCAATTCCCGAATACTGGCTGGCTCCCTGCACGGCACGCGCAAACTCCGGCCCCATGTGTTTGCAGGCGTTGTGAAAGGCCAGCACGCGCTTGCCCTCAAGCTCCTTCACGCAGGTTATGGAGTATCCGTCAGCACTGGCGCGAGATCGCGAAAGTTGCGAAAAGTCAGGGTCGTCACGGAACAACAGATCGGGTGTTTCATTTCCCTGGACAGATCGTGAACCCGATCAGTGGCCACACCGTCCACATCCCCCGTGGCCAGCGCCAATGACAACCGGGGATTGGGCAGATAGACGAACACGGCCCGGTGCCCGACCTCGGCAAGCGCCTGTCTGATGATGTCCACCTCCAGCCCGCTATCGGTTTCCTGAATAACATATGGGGGCAGCACCAACCCAACCCCAATACGCACATCACGCGCGTTGGCGTTCGCGGAAACGCCGAAAATCATCATTCCAATGACAAGAGGATAGACGGAATATAGATACCGGGTTATTTTCATTGTAAACACTTTACGCAAAACATGACAAGTTCGTCTAGCAGTACTTTACAATGGAGCCAAGCTATTCCAACCACTGGACTTTGGCCGCTGGGCGCGGGGGAATAGCGCGGAAACGGCGAGCGGGTTTGCCGAGCATGAGCGTGCCGCAGACCAGGCAGTCCTCGGGAACCCCCAAGACGGCACGGACGCCCGGGTCTCGGACCGCAGCCATGTGAACATACCCGCACCAGCACGCCCCCAGGCCTGTTCCGTAAGCGGCCAATTCCAGGTAGGTAATCGCAATAACCCCATCGGCAGTCGGCGTGATACCCACCACGGGCACAAACGACACGGCCAGGGCCGGGGCATGGCGACAGATCAGGTCCATCCCCTTATCCCAAGCACGAACAATCCCGGCCAGATGCAATTTCGAGGCAGCTTCGCTTTCCGCCTCCACCTCGCCACGCATCCACTCCGCCGTGGCCGAGGCGATCTTTTGCACACCCTCCGGGGTCGCGGCCACGGCCCAGCGCACGGGCCGGGCGTTATGTCCCGACGGGGCATATTGCGTCAGATCGAGCAACTCCACCAACCGATCACGGTCCAGAGGCTCGTCCCTGAACGCCCGCATCGAACGCCGCCCCTTGAGAAACTGCAGGGCCTGCTCCGGCGAAATTTTGTCCCCGGCCACCTTGGGTCCGGCCGCCCGGTCAAAACATTCCAACTGAAAGGCTCCGGTGGGACAGACCGCCATGCAGTGTCCGCACTCAATGCAGTAGGCCGCCTTCTTTTCATGGGGCGAGGGCAATCCCCCCTTGGCAAAGGCGATGCATCCCAGCGGACACTCGGCGGCGCACAACCCGTCGCAGGTGCACAGTCCCTGATCTACGATGAAAAGCGACATGAATCCCTCCCGTTCATTTGACTCCATGATGGCCTTTTCCGGCCCGTAAAACAAGGGATGCGTTGACCGGCCTGACGATTTCCCGTATTTCCTAAATCCACCGAACCGAGAAACGCCCACCGCCTAAAATGCGGAACACATACCCAGCAAGGAACACGTATGAGCAACAAGCCCGACGGACCGGAAAAAGGCAAAGATTTCATCCGCACCATCATTGACAAGGACAACGAAGCCGACAAGTACGGCGGGCGGGTCCACACCCGCTTTCCGCCAGAACCCAACGGGTACCTGCACATCGGCCACGCCAAGTCCATCTGCCTGAATTTCGGTGTTGCCCGCGATTACCAGGGCAAGTGCAACCTCCGCTTCGACGACACCAATCCGACCAAGGAGGATGTGGAATACGTGGATTCCATCCGCGAGGACGTGAAATGGCTCGGCTTTACCTGGAATGCCAATCCATTCGCCTCGGACTATTTCGAGAAGCTCTATTTCATCGCCGAACTCTTCATCAAAATGGGTAAGGCCTACGTGGACCACCAGTCCGCCGACGAGATCCGCGAGAATCGAGGTACCCTCAAGGAACCCGGCACGAACTCCCCCTACCGCGATCGGCCCGTGGAAGAAAATCTGGACCTGCTCCGCAAGATGCGGGCGGGCGCAATGAAGGACGGCGAGTGCATCCTGCGCGCCAAGATCGACATGGCCGCGCCCAACATCATGCTGCGCGATCCCGCCCTGTACCGGATCAAGCACGCGACCCACCACCGCACGGGCGACACCTGGTGCATCTACCCCATGTACGATTTCACCCACGGCCTGTCCGATGCCATCGAGGGCATCACCCACTCCATCTGCACCCTGGAGTTCGAGAACAATCGCCCGCTCTACAACTGGTGTGTGGACACACTCATGGAAGGCCTCAGGCAGCCTGAACTCTTCGACGAGAACGCAGCCATATATAATGAATTGGCCGCACTGCCCGGTTTCAACCAGCGTCCGTACCAGTATGAATTTGCCCGCCTCAACATCACGGGCACGGTCCTGTCCAAGCGCAAGCTTATCCAACTGGTGCAGGAAGGACACGTCTCGGGCTGGGACGATCCCCGCATGCCGACCATCTGTGGCTTCCGCCGACGCGGCTACACCCCGGAGTCCCTCCGCGACTTCTGCGACCGTATCGGCGTGGCCAAGGCGGACTCCACCGTGGAATTCGCCATGCTGGAACACTGCGTTCGCCAGGATTTGAACGAACGCGCCCCGCGCTACCTGGGCGTCATGGACCCGGTCAGGCTGGTCATCGAGAACTACCCCGAAGACCAGATGGACGAATTCACCATGCCCCTGCACCCGGAGGACGAGTCTTACGGCAAGCGCACGGTGCCCTTTACCAGGGAATTGTGGATTGAGCGGGCGGATTTCATGGAAGAGCCTCCGAAAAAATTCTTCCGCATGGGGCCGGGCCGCGAAGTGCGGTTGCGCTTCGCCTACTACGTGACCTGTACCGGGTTCGACAAGGATGCGGACGGCAACATCACCGAAATCCGCGCCACTTACGATCCCGCCACCAAGGGCGGCTGGTCCGAAGACGGCCGCAAGGTCAAGGGCACTCTGCACTGGGTCTCGATCCCGCACGCGGTCCAGGCCGAGATGCGCAACTACGGCAACCTGTTCACCACGGACAACCCCAACAGCGTGGAAGAGGGCAAGACCTTCATCGACTACATCAACCCGGACTCCGTGGAAGTGCTGGACACCTGCTGGGTGGAACCGGCCCTGGCCGACATGGCACCCGGCACCAACTTCCAGTTCGAACGCACCGGCTACTACTGCGCCGACACGAAAGATCACAAACCCGGCGAAAAGCTGGTCTTCAACCGCACCGCCACCCTGCGCGACTCCTGGGCCAAGATCCAGAAGAATGGCTGAGTCCGACAGGCTCCGGCAACGTGACAAAATGAGGGACCGCCCGGCGCGGTCCCTTTTTCATATTCCGGCAAAACCGGGAATGAAAGGGCTATGAATCCAGGGCCAGGTCCGGCCCTCACAGGTCCGGACCGGGCCGCCACCACCTCCACCACCCAGGCATACTCGATAACATGGTAGCCAAGCCCCAAGAGCGTATAGGCCACAGGCACGCCGACCCCGCACGATATTCCAAAGGCCGAAGCGAATCCGGCTCCCCTTAGGCGACCTGCGCTTCGAGATACAACTCCACGATTTCAAAAGGCATGACGTAAGCGAGGTCAAGAATATACCTGGCATCCATTCGGTTGCAGTTAAAACACCGCCATTCCGGTGCGACTGTCACACAATTCTCTCCTCCACTCCTCCGCCGTCCTTGTCCAAGGACCAAAAGAACCACATCCAGATTCACGAGGCAAACCGCACAAGATATCCTTCTTCCGGCGCATTTTTTTGCCAAAAGACGCTTGACATTGATTGCACAATCAATCTATACAGAAATCGAACGGGTTGATTGTACAATCAATCGAACTCGCAACTATAGGAAATAGCGAACTATGACGAAGAAGGAAGCGATACTCAGGGCAGCCCAGGAAGCCTTCGGCGAACTGGGATTCAACGCCGCCACGGTCAAGGATGTGGCCGGGCGGGCCAACGTATCGTTCGGTCTGGTTTCGCACTACTTCGGCAGCAAGCAGGACCTCTTTCTGGCCGCCGGCTTCGACATGGCGGACCGCCTCATCGCCCGGCTCACCGAGGCCACGAGCAACGGAGAGAGCGGCATGGAAAAGGTCCAACGCTACATGGTCACCTATTTCAATTTTACCGAGGAGCATCGCAACGGCTTTCCCATATTGCTTCGATGCTCCCCCTTCAGCCACATGGACCCCGGCGTAGACGGAACCAAGGTGGCGGAAAAATTCAGCATCTTCATAGACGAGTTGAAACGCTGCGTGGCACTCGGCATTGCCGACGGCTCCATACGCGACCTGCCCCGGGAAAAAACCGCCCTCATCATCTATGGCAACATCGTGGGCAGCGTCCGTACCAGCCTCCTGGCTCCGTACGAATCCGACGGCATTTTCCAGGAGACCATCGAGCACGTAGTCCGCAGCCTTAAAAACAGCCCAAGTCAGGACGGCTGTTGATAAAACGCCTGACACAACAAGGGAACCGTTTTCAGACACGCAACAACGGATTGAAGTCAACCAAAGGAGAACCATTATGTTTTCCCATATCAATATCAGCAAGATCATGGATATCATCATCGGACGCCAGTGCTGGTACCCGTATATCGAATCCTGGCAGTCCTGGGCTCGGGACTGGAACAAGAACTCCAACGCATAACCGAACCTGACCGACACCTCCGAATGGCGCATAAGGATTGGACCGCAACCCACACCTGAAAGCCTGTTATGGTTCGGAACCCGGTTAACCGGGATATGCAAGGGAGCCGCATTAGCGGCTCCCTTCATTTTTTCCCCACCCAAACAATAGCAACAGATGTCGCAATGCGACATCTGCGACATGTTTGTCGCAACATATGTGTCGCATGCGACACATTTTTGTTTGAATCTGTTTACCGCCCGAAAGGTTTAGACTTTTTATAACCTTTAGTCTTTGCAAGCTATAATGAGAATACCCGTTTTTTGGCACACCGATTGCTTAAGGGAATGCAGATTGGGTCTTAAACCGCAACGACATCCTGGACCTCTCCAAGATAGAGGCCGGGCGCATGCATCTGGAGGAGACACCCTTCAGCCTGTCGGAAACCGTGGGAAACGTCTGTGCAGTCATCAAACCCAAGGCGGTCCGCAAGGGGCTTGACTTCACCTTCTCCCTGTCCCCGGACGTCCCGGACCACTTGGCTGGCGATGCCAACCGGTTGCGACAGGTGCTCATGAACCTGCTGGACAATGCCGTCAAGTTCACCGAACAAGGGTCCGTCCACCTCTGTGTGAAACCCATTCCAGACAAGGATGACCGGTCCGGGCTGCAATTTTCCGTGACCGATACCGGCTCCGGCATCCCGACGAAAAAACTCGATACCATTTTCGACGCCTTTACCCAGGCGGACGACTCCACCACCAGGAAATTCGGCGGCACCGGCCTGGGGCTGGCCATCAGCAAGCAACTGGTTCAGATGATGCAGGGCCGTCTCTGGGCCGAAAGCACCCCCGGCAAGGGAAGCGCCTTTCATTTCTCCCTTCATTTCAAAGCCGAATCCAAGTCGGTTGCCCCCTCACCTATGCTGTCTCCCTCCCCCCCGGAAATGGCCCCACTGCCCGGAATACACATTCTCATGGTGGAAGATTCCAAATACAACGCCTTTGTCATCCAGACCTATCTCAAGGACACGGCCTGTCGCATCACGGTGGCGGAAAACGGTCGTCAGGGGCTTGAAGCCTTCAAGGCGGGCGGGGTGGATCTCGTGCTCATGGACATCCAAATGCCGGGCATGGATGGATACGAGGCCACGCGAACCATACGGGAATGGGAACGCGACCAATCCCTTCCCCGAACACCCATCGTCGCCATGACCGCCCACGCCCTGAGCGAAGACGCCGAACGCTGTCTCCAGGCCGGTGCAGACATCCATCTGCCGAAACCCATAAAGAAAAGCGCCTTGTTCGACTGCATTCACGAACTGACGAAAAGACAAAGCCAAGCCGAAGAGCTCGCATAAGACGGGAGGATTCTCCCCGAAAGGTACGCTCCGCCACAACAGGTCAGATGCCAAAAAAAGCGTTAAGCGGCACACTTGGACTCTGCCAACATGACCGCCTGCCGCCCATGATCAAACGCTGTTTAAACAGGCAGACACCGCCCCGCCAAGTCCGAAGGGAAGAAGCCCGCCTGAATCTCTTGATGAATCTTTGTCATTTTGGCGGAATACGTTGAACGATCAGCTTCTGTATACTATAAGACAGAAAAATGACGGAACTGACCGCAGAGAAATCCAGAATGAATGACACACATCTGCTATGGTGCCACGGCTCCCTCAGCCAACCTTGGGGAGCCAAAAGTATCGCCTTGGCCGAGGCCGCACGAGAAATCGGCCTGACCATGGAGGCCCCTGACTTCCAAGATCTGGAAGACCCGGACCTCCGGGTGGCACGGCTGACGGCCCATCTGGCCGAACTCGACGGACCTGCCATCCTCGCCGGTTCGAGCATGGGTGGCTACGTGGCCGCCGCAGCGGCAAGGGAATTCGACACATGCGGCCTGTTTCTGCTGGCCCCGGCCTTCTATCTTCCGGACTATGCGGTTCACGTATTCTCCGGCCTGCCCGAGGCCATCACTGTCATCCACGGATGGGATGACGACGTAGTCCCCGTTGAACACTCAATCCGTTTCGCGGGACAGCACAGGGCCCGGCTGCACCTCCTGCCCGACGGCCACCGACTGTCGACAAGCCTGGAGGACATCCTGCCCCTGTTCACACGTTTCCTTGAAACCGCCCGAAAGAGGGACTGACCATGCTCGTTCGCCGACTCCTGCCCATCCTGATCGTTACGGTCGTGCTTCTGACCGGCCTCACGGCCCGTGCCGCCGAGGATTTCCCTCTCAGGCCCTATTATCCCGAAGTACCGTGGATCACCACTGCCAACCTTCTCAAAACCTATGACCAGACACTCATTCTGGATATCCGTTCCAGCTTTGAATACGATGTTGCCAAGATCAACAAGGCCATCCTGCTCCCGCTGACCGACTCGGACTTTGCGGCCAAGTTGGAGAAACTCCGCGCCAAAGACGATCCCACGCCCATGATATTCTATTGCAACGGACACTCCTGCGCCAAAAGCTACCAGGCGGCCCAGCTCGCCCTGTCCCTGGGCTTCACACACGTCTACGTCTACGATGGAGGCATCTTCGACTGGATCAGCGCGGCCCCGGACAAAGCCACCCTCATGGGAGAAACCCCAGCCAGGGCCGGGCGCATCATCTCCACAGATGATTTTCAGGGACGACTGCTGGACTTTGAAGATTTTTCCAAGGTCGCCGAGAATCCCAACACCATCGTCATCGACATCCGCGACCCGTTCCAACGCGCAGTCATGCCGCGCATCAACGGGGTTCGCAACATCCCGCTCGACCCTCTGCTTGATCTGGTGGTCTCCCGCATCTGGACAGAAAAACGTCTCCTCTTCTTTGACGCCGTGGGCAAGCAGGTATGCTGGCTTCAGTACTTCCTCGATTCCTACGGGTATTTCGACTACGCCTTCCTCAAGGGAGGCGTCCGCGCCATTGCCGAAGACCCCAACAAGGTCAAACCGGTCATCGAGACCAACCGGTCCATTGTCAGCAGCCAGGAAATGCTCCTGACCCTCACCGCCGACACCCGATTGAACAACAGTGACCGCAAGATCCTGAGCTATTTGTTGGCCAATGTGAAATTCAACAATTACATCGTGGTGGACATAAAACGTGCGGAGCGTGATGTGGAGATGGGCCATGTCCTGCTGATTAATTCCGTGCGCAAACTCACCCAATGCAAGTACGCGACCCACTCCATCATGCAGGACACACTTATCGTCCAGGTTGATCCTCGTCTTGCCTGGAAAGGCAAAGTGGGCAGCAAGGTGTGGAAAAACAAAATGATCGAATTCGACACCACTGTAAAACCGTAGGGGAATATTGATAATGGCACGTCTCCGAAATCTCGCCTTACCTGCACTCCTGGCGCTGCTGCTGGCCTTCCCGGCCCCTGCCCGCGCCATTGAAAAGGCCACCCTCGTGGTGCAATGGACGCCCCAGGCCCAATTTGCCGGGTTCTATGTGGCCCAGGACAAAGGCTTTTACAAGGAGGCAGGCATCTACCTGCACATCCTCTCCGGCGGGCCGGACATACTGGCCAGCGAATACCTGGCAACGGGACGGGCGGACTTCGCCACCCTTTTCCTGTCCACCGGCATCCAGCGGCGAAACACCCTGCCCATCGTCAACATTGGCCAATTCGTCCAGCACTCGGCACTGATGCTCATCAGCAGACGGTCCTCCGGCATCGAAAAAATCGAGGATCTGGACGGCAAGAAAGTAGGGTTGTGGGCCAATGAATTCCAAATTCAGGCCAGAGCCCTGTTCCGCAAAAAGAACCTCAACGTCACCGTGGTTCCTCAGTCCGACTCCCTGGACCTGTTCATGCGAGGCGGCGTCCAGGCCGCGTCCGGCATGTGGTACAACGAATACCACACACTCCTGACCTACGGCCTGGAACCCGAAGAGCTCAAACCATTTTTCTTCAACGAATACGGGCTCAACTTCCCCGAAGACGGCATCTACTGCCTGGAAAAAACCGCCGACCTCAAGCCGGAACTGTGCCGCGCCCTGGTCAAGGCCACGGCCCGAGGCTGGATGTATGCTTTCAACCACCCCGAAGAGGCTCTGGACTCGATCATAAAACGCATGCGGGAGGCCCGCGTACCCGCCAACCGCGCCCATCAGCGCTGGATGCTCGCCCGCATGGAAAACGTCATCCTCTCAGACAATGTGCCGACCATGGGCGTTCTCCGACAAGAGGATTACGATAACGTCGTGAAGACGCTCAAGGAGACAGGCTTCACCGACAAGGCCCCGCTCTTCCCCGAATTCTACAGGGGGCCAATCCGATGAAGAACCTCAGCGTAGCCTTGAGACTGGCGCTCTTCATTCTTTCCTGCACCTTTGTCATCATCGTGGCCATTGTGGGTTACAACTACTATTATTCCCGCGACATCATCCTGCGTCAGGCCGAAGCCAATTCTCGCCTCCTGGCCCAAGAGACAACCAGCCGCATCGACGCGGTGCTCTCCAGCGTCCAGAAGATGGCCAACAACATCGCCTTTTCCCTGGAGGACGCCACCCTGACCAAGGAGGAAATCCTCGACCTCAATAGACGGGTACTCTCCAACAACCCGGAAATTTACGGCATGGCCATTGCGTTCGAGCCCTACTTTCTGGAAAAGGAAGAGCTCTATTTCGCGCCCTATCACTACCGCTCGGCAGGACGCATCGCCTTCACCATGCTCGGCAGCCCGAAATACCGTTATTTCTACATGGACTGGTACCAGATGCCCAAGGAACTGGGCCACTCGGTCTGGACCGAGCCCTACTACGACGACGGCGGCGGCGGCGTGCTCATGGCCACCTATGCCGTGCCCTTCTATCGCACCGTGGACGGTCACAAGAAATTCGCGGGTGTGGTCACAGCCGACGTCTCTCTGGAATGGCTCGAAGACATGCTCAACGACATTCGCATTTACAAGTCAGGCTACGCCTTCCTGCTCTCGCGGCACGGCACCTTCATAGCCCATCCCGACAACAGTCTGATCATGAACCAGACCATTTTCAGCCTGGCCGAGGAAATCGACTCGCCCCAACTCAGAAAAATCGGCCGCAACATGCTCGACGGCAATAGCGCCTTTGTTCTGATGGATTCCATAGTATCCGAAGATAAACGCTACATGTTCTACACCGGCCTGGAATATGGGGGCTGGTCACTGGGCGTGATCTTCCCCAAGGCGGAGATGCTGGCCGATGTCAGCCGGTTGTCGAATATCATGTCCCTGATCGGCCTGGCAGGATTTGCCATACTAACCATGGTCATCATCTTCATCGCCCGCCGCATCACCCGCCCACTGAGTCGCCTCTCCGCGGCTGCGCTGGAAATTGCCAACGGCAACCTGGACCTCCTTCTGCCCAAGACGCGCTACCTGGATGAGGTGGGGCAGCTAACCAACTCGTTCAGGACCATGAAGACGTCCCTCAAGGAGTATATCGAGAATCTGACCAGCACCACGGCAGCCAAGGAACGAATCGAGTCCGAGCTGCGCATCGCCCGTGAAATCCAGATGGGCATCCTGCCCAAGCTTTTCCCGGCCTTTCCCGAGCGCAAGGAATTCGAGATATTCGCCTCCATCGAACCGGCCAAGGAAGTGGGCGGCGACCTCTACGATTTCTTCTTCGTTGATGACACGCACTTCTGCTTCCTGCTGGGTGACGTCTCGGGCAAGGGTGTGCCTGCGGCCTTCTTCATGGCCGTGACCAAAACCCTGCTCAAAGTGGTCTCCGAACGAGGTCTCGACCCGGGCCAAGTGCTCTCCAAGGTCAACGGCGACCTGGCTGCGGAAAACGAATCCTGCATGTTCGTGACCCTGTTTCTAGCCGTTATCGACATCGAAACCGGCGACGTGCGCTACGCCAACGCGGGACACAATCCGCCCATATTCATGCCCTGCGGCGGCAAGCCCGAATGGATCCCCCCCCCCTGGGCGAACCCGTGGCGGGCGTCATGGAAGGTATGCAGTACACCACCAAATCCATGATCATGCGTCCAGGCGACATCATGTTCATATACTCCGACGGCGTGACCGAGGCCATGGACCCGGACAACAAGCTCTATTCGGAAGATCGGCTCATGGAATTCATGACCGCAGTAAAGGAACCCTTCGCGCCCAAGCTGGTCAAGGAAATGGACCAGTCGATCAAGGCATTCACCCGAGGGGCCGAACAGTCGGACGACATCACCATGCTCGCCATGCAGTTCATTGGTAAGTGTGAAGAATAACAAGTAAAGGAGACTATTCGTGGAATTCAACAACAGCAAGAATGGCGATGCACTGGTCGTCAAAATAACCGGTCGCATGGATGCTATTACCACCGCCAAGTTCGATGCCCAGTGCCATACATGGCTTGCCGACGGCGAAAAAAAAGTCGTCGCCGACCTCTCCGGCCTGGAATACATCAGTTCCGCAGGACTGCGCTCCATCCTGTCTGCCGCAAAACAACTCAAGAGCGCCCAAGGCCAATTGGTCTTCTGCGGGCTGTCCGGCATGGTGGAGGAAGTCTTCAGTGTCTCCGGCTTTGCCGCCATGTTCACCCTGTACAAGACCGTCGAAGACGCCCTGGCAGGATAAACGCCATGTCCGCCCTGCGCGTCGCGGCCGACCTGTCAAGCCTGCCTACCGTCCGGGAACACGTTCTAGCCAATGCACACCAGGCTGCACTCCCGGACGGGATGAAGCTCAAGCTCGATCTCGTCATCGAGGAAGTCCTCGTCAACATTGCCAAACACGCCTATCAGGATGGCGATGGTTTCCTTGAGGTCGAATGTACCGTCAAGGACAAGATGTTCTGTTGCCTGCTCAGGGATTGGGGTCCCCCCTTCAATCCCTTGGAAGCCGACACGCCCGATGTGAACAAATCCATTGAGGATCGCCCCATCGGCGGACTGGGCATTTTTCT
>CAXXUE010000030.1:0-52322 GCA_963662475.2 uncultured Pseudodesulfovibrio sp. | reverse complement strand
CACGGAACACGGCGTCTATAATGTAGCGGCCCCAGGTCATCTGGAGAGGCTGAAAGCCCAGAACCTTCTTGTAGGTGGGCTTGACGCCGTGACGCTTCGGCGCTTGGTCGTTATCCATGACCATGGTGTCGATGTTCAGTTCGATCACTTCTGGGCTGGTCATGCTGAGTCGCCAAAGGAAGAGTTGCTGCAACAGACGGCGAAAAAGATAGGTCCGTTGTGCGGAGAATGATTGGTAGAACCGCTTGACGGTGTGCGATGAGGCCATGCTCTTGATGTCTGTTTCGATGGCAGCCGCGTAGCCCGGATCTTTGGTCAGGACATCAAAGTGGGCCAAGTGACGGCTGGTGCCGTCAAAGAGGAAGCAGAGCACCTGCTTGAAAAGTTCATCGATGGGCGTGCCCTTGGGGTTCTTGCGCATGGAGCCGAAAAGGCGGTTGATGTGGGGGAAAAGACCAATGCCACGAATGTAGCGAGCAAAGAGGTTGAGCCCGGCCCGGCTTGTCAGACAGTCGTTCGTGACTTGGACATCGTCGATGAATTTTGCTTTGGTTCTCTTTGAGTTGGACATCCAGCCCTCCACCAAATGGGTGAAACGTTCATGACGTAGTGACTGGATGTGATTGTAAACAAAAACAAGGTGATATGCCAGCTTTGATGTTGTGTCAGGCTGGAGAATCGCTCAGATTAGGTCCAAAAATGGTGCGAATGGGGACAGCTTGATCGCTGAAGCGTGAAAATGCCACTCGTTTCGGTTGTGATACCAGATTTTTCAGGAAATTGGACGCACCTCTCCCATCGCTGGACATGGAGCGGGGCGTTCAGATCAGGTCCAGACGAATTTTGGAGCGCTCAGGCAGCGCTCCCACAGTTCTTTGAAACGCAACGATTCCATGGCGATCGCCGTGACCTTGAGTACGGTTTTGCCAGCATGGGACACCACCTTGGCGGCGACGTCCACCAAGGTGCGACGCAGTGTGGTCGGGAAAGACTTGGACCGGTACCACCGGCTCACTCACATCTTCCTTGAACGCTTCAAACAGGAAGAAGCCGAGGAGCATGGTGTAATAGAAGGCGGCGTTGGGCACGAAGCGCTGGAACGGCAACTCCTCGAATCCGAAATCCTTGAACGCCCTGTGCACCAGTTCGTCCGCGCCCCGCTGGTGGTAGGAGTGGATGATGGCATCGGTTTCGGCCATGAACGCGAGGCCAGCCTCCTGCAATTGCTGATCCACGACACTATCCATGCCAAGGTTGGTGTAGACGATGGTGCCTGGTCTTGATCCGGGTAGCAGGAACTGCTTCTCTTCCAGTAAAGGTCGCCAAAAGATGGTCCTGAAGGACTTTTCCCAGGACTTGCGGCGGTCGCAGAACTCGTAGCACTGCCAGACATCCTCATCGGTTTTGCCGAAGTGATGCTGAAAGGCGGTTTCGGGAAGTGCCCCAATCATGGCCTTGATGTCGCTATAGAACTTGCCTGCGCAGATGAAACCGATATCCAGCCGCTCCATCTCGTCGAAGAGCTCCTGGTCGAAGAATCCGGAGTCCATGCGAATGATGATGGGTACGGTCTTGCTGTAGCGGGTACGGATCATGGCGCACCACGTGACGGATCATCTTCGGGGCTGAGTCGCCGTTGAGAGAGTGTTTGTCGCCGCCACGGAACACGGCGTCTATAATGTAGCGGCCCCAGGTCATCTGGAGTGTCAATCGGCGTTGAAAGTTGACCCATCATCGGCGTCGAAATTTGACCCACCCCGAACGTGATTTTCGGGTGTTGGGGGGAGGCTTTTCCGGGGGCGGCGGCAGGGTCGGGAATGGAGGGAGCCCGGAGGGCGACCGGAATTCCCGACCCTGCCGCCGACGCTTATGCGTCCTGCCCTTGGTGCTGTCCCCTGCCTTGTTTCAGCCTCCAGCTTTCATTGCCTGTTTCGATGATCTCGCAGTGATGTGTGACGCGGTCCAACAGGGCCGTGGTCATCTTGGCGTCTCCAAAGACCTGTGACCACTCCCCGAAGCTCAGGTTCGTGGTGATCAGCACCGAGGTCCTCTCGTAGAGCTTTGAGAGCAGGTGAAAGAGCAGCTGGCCTCCTGACCTGGAAAACGGCAGGTAGCCGAGTTCGTCCAGGATGACCAAGTCGAAGCGCGCCAAAGTCTCGGCCAGCCGTCCGGCCTTGCCGTCCGCCTTTTCCTGCTCGAGCTGGTTGACGAGGTCCACCAGATTGAAAAAGCGCACTCGGGCGCCGTTGCGCACGGCATTGGAGCCGATGGCGATGCTTAAATGCGTTTTTCCGGTGCCCGTGCCGCCTACAAAGACCACATTGATCCAGCTCTCCATGAAGCCGCCCTGGTATAGATCCCTGATCCTGGCCTCACCGACGTGCGAGTCCTGGAAGTCGAAACCGTCCAGATCTTTGCTCACGGGAAATCTGGCGATCCCCAGGCGGTATCGGATGCTGCGTACGCGGCGCTCGGCCTGTTCCGCCTTGAGCAGATCTAACAGAAACCGTTCCAGAGTGGCCCCGGATCGACGACCGTGCTCAAGCATCTCGTCGTAAGCTCCGCGCAGGCCATGCAGCTTGAGCTCTTTGAGCAAAGCCAAGATGTCATTGCGAAGCATGGCTCGCCTCCAATAGCTGGTCATAACGTCCGCAGTCGGCCACAGGCTCGCATTTGATCCTGAGGTGATCGGGGACGCAAACCTCTTGGGTTGGCCTTTGATCACGGGAGCGGTTCAAGATGTTAAGGACCACGTCCCGACTCACCGTGTTCTGGTCCAGGGCCGCCTGGCAGGCGTCGGTTACTGCCTGGAGTCCATGGCTGGGCACCGCTGTCAGGATACCCGCAAACTGTCGGTCCCAGTCCTTATGCCGCCGCAGGGACAGACGGATTTGCTCCATCGGCGCAGGAAGCCTCCAGTCCTGGAAGGGAGCGCCGTTGCGGAGCGCTCCGGGCTTACGCTCCAAGACAGGCACGTAGTGCCACGGGTCATAGACAGTCTTTTCTCTGCCGAATCGGCGGGTATGTACGGCCAGCACCCGGCCATCGCGAATCACCGAGATGTGGTCGGCGTACGCCTTGATCTGCGCCGCCTGTCCAGCCGCCTCGCAGGGTACGCTGTACCGGTTGTGATCAAACCGCACCAGACATGTGGAGGAAACCCGGCATTCCTGAATACGGTAGCCATCGAAAGGGGCTGCGGGCTTGATTAGGTTTTCACGCTCCTGCAGGAAGACCTCCCAGATCGTCTTGTCCGTAATCTCCGGATGAGCCTGAGTCTTGGCCCAACCAATAGCTCGCTCCAGCAGCCAGGCGTTGTACTCCTCAAGGCTCCCGAAACGCCATCTGCCGGATAAAAAACGAGTACGTACCAGATGGACTTGATTTTCCACCTGTCCTTTTTCCCAGCCAGCAGCAGGCGTACACAGCGTGGGGTCCACCAGGTAATGAGTGCACATCTGCTCGAAGCGGGAATTGAGTTCGCGTTGCTTGCCGCGTAGAACTTTGTTCACTGCGGTCTTCATGTTGTCGTAAATACCTCGGCCACAAGATCCGCCGAAAAAGGCAAAGCCGCGCTGATGGGCGTCGAATACCATCTCCTGGGTCTCCCGAGGGTAACCGAAGCAGAAGACCATCCGGCTATGGCACAATCGCATGTGCGCGGTCTTGACCGTCATTGGCATGCCGTCAATTTCGAGTTGCTCGTGGCTCCAGTCGAACTGGTAGGCCTCTCCAGAGGCGAAAGTCAGCGGGACAAAGGCTTGCGACACCCTGTGCCCTTCGGCTTCGCGCCAGCGGGAGACATGACGCCGGACAGCATCATAGCCTCCCTCGTAACCTTGCCCCTGAAGCTGCTCAAACAAGACATTGATCGTGCGTCGATGTTTGCGTGGAAGCCCGACATCCCGCTCCAACTCGCTTTCCAGCCAGGTCGTGAATTCACCAAGTTTGGGCATGGGCTGGATCGCTCGTTTGTACTCGAAGCGCGTCTCCTCCGAGCGCAACACCTTGCGGACCGTATTCCGGCTCATGTTTAAATTCTTGGATATCTGCCTGATCGGCGTCTCATGCCGGTCATGGGCCACCTTAATCTTTCGAATTGTTTCCACCGTCAGCATCTCCTCGCTGGCCCTCCCGTCACGATTTTCTCGTGACCTTGAGGGGCTTGCCGGGGTGGGTCAAATTTCGACGCCGATTACCGGCTCAGGTGGGTCATATTTGCACGCCGATTCACACGTATCGACAGTGACTGCACCCGTTGCGGTGCCTGTTACGCCCGTTGTCGATACAATGCGCTGGATGACCAACAGATGGAGAAGGGGACGCCTGCCATTTCCTGTACCTTGTGTGATGACTGTATTTCCGCCTGCGCACATAAGCAGATTGGCTATCAGTTTCCCGGTCTGACACGGGAAAGAGCTCGAACTCTGTTTTTGATTTTGGTTGTGAGTCTGCATGCGCTGTTTCTCGGTGTGGCAAGAATCTAGAGACAATAACATGAAAAAGAGGTGTTATAATGATAAGTAAGAGAAAGATGATCAGTATCGACGAAGAGTTGTGCAATGGTTGCGGTCAGTGCATTCCGTCCTGTGCGGAAGGCGCACTTGCCATTGTGGATGGCAAGGCCCGGCTGGTGAAGGATGTCTACTGCGACGGATTGGGTGCTTGTCTGGGCGATTGTCCCACGGGTGCGCTCAAGGTTGAGGTCCGGGAGGCCGAGGATTTTGATCCCGAGGCAGTGGTGAAGCATCTCAATGCCCAGGGGCGCACCGTGCCGGACCACATGCCGACCCCGGAGAGCCTGCGTCTGGATACAGAAAATGGAGGAGATCGTCGGTCCACGGGAGGGTGCCCTGGTGCGGCATTGCACTCCCTGTCTCCATGCCAGCAGGCCAACATTCCGCAGGCGGCCGCGTCAACGGTCTCGTCTCTGGGGCATTGGCCTGTCCAGCTTCGACTGGTGCCGCCGAATGCACCGTTTTTGCAGAACGCCGATCTGTTGCTGACTGCGGATTGCGTTGCCGTGGCCCTGCCGGAATATCACCGTGAATTCGTGCCCGGACGGGTGGTGCTCATGGGGTGCCCAAAGTTTGACAACCAGATGGAGTACATTGAAAAGCTGGCGGCCATCATCAGCGATAACGATATCAAGTCCATCACGGTCATGGAGATGGAGGTTCCGTGTTGTGCTTCCATGACTACCATCTTGTTCGAAGCGTTCAAACGTGCGGACAGAAAGGTGGATACCGTTCGTGTCACTGTCGGCAGGAATGGTTCGATTTTGGGAACGGTCCCGCTGTAGTCTCAACAGCAAGGAGATTTGTCATGAAAAAGATGGAACTTTTCAAGGAGCATGGTTTCAAGGAACTGACCTTTTCCAATTATCTGGTCCATGAATCCGAGTTCATGAAGGTAATCAATTTCAATTTTAAGGCAGGACAGCAACTTCCTGTGCACTCACATGATTTGGAAGGGGAGTTGACATTGACCATTCTTGAAGGGAAAGGAGAGTTTCTCGCTGCCGACGGCGCGAGTATGCCGGCAAATACCGGCGACGTGCTGGTATCCGAAATCGCAGAGCCCCACGGTGTCAGGGCGGTTACTGATATGCGGGTTCTTGTAACCATAGCCCCACCTATTTGATTATGAAAAACATGGAACTTCTCGATGATTTGCCAAAGGGAGCATTGGCCCAGACCGGCGAAGGGGTGTACTCCGTCACCCCGCGCATGCCATTGGGGCAGATCACTCCCGAACAGTTGAATAGCATCAATTCAGTAGTGCAATCTTTCAATCTGCCCGGTGTGCGCGTTACGGCGGGACAGCGCCTGAAAATTCAGGGAATCCCGGAGGACAAGGTTCGTGAGGTTATTGCACGGCTTGGACCGGTGGGAGAGTTTTGCAAATATTATGTTCAGGCCTGTCCTGGGACGACCTCCTGCCGTCTCGGTATGCAGAATTCCATGGAGATGGGTTTGCGTCTCGAAAAATTCCTGAATGGGTGCAGCCTTCCTTGTAAGCTCAAGGCCGGGGTCTCCGGGTGTTCCATGTCGTGTGCTGAAAGTTATGTGCGGGATGTCGGCTTGGTGGGCAAGAAGAATGGCTGGACGGTTCTTTTTGGCGGCAATGCAGGCAAACGTGTGCGTAAAGGGGATGTTTTGGCTGAGAATGTTGCTGACGACAGGGCTTTGGAGCTTATTGACGCGGTGCTCGGCTTTTATGCTGCGGAAGCCAGGCCTAGAGAGCGGACCGCCCGGTTTGTCGAGCGGGTTGGTGTTGAAGCCGTCAAGCAAGCGGTTCTTGGTGGTTCTTGAACTGGTTGTGAAGTGCGTTTTCAGGATATGCTGGCATGATTTTCCGGGCTGCAAAAAGGAGAGACTATTCATAATGAATTGAGTGCGTTTTCATGTTGTAGGCCGTGTGTCCGCCTGCTGGCGCATTTGATTTGTCCATGCCAGACTGTTGTTTGTTGGAAGATATTTTATTTACTGTGATTGTTTGATTTTTGGCGTTCTTGCGCTGACAGGAAAACATGCGTACAAGATTTGGGTCGCGCAGTCTTAATTTGCAGGAGAAATTATTTGCGGATCATTATTGTAGGAGCCGGTGAAGTCGGCTTTCATATTGCCCAGCGTTTGGCCGTGGAAAACAAGGAAGTTGTCGTCATTGACAAGAGTGCGGAAGCGCTCAGGAAAATTGCCGAGACGTCAGACGTCCAAACAGTTCAGGGATCAGGGAGCAGTCCAGAGGTCCTCGAAGATGCCGGGATTGCCGAAGCGGATATTCTGTTGGCCGTTACCGACAGCGACGAGATCAATCTCATCGCCTGCTTTTTTGCCAATATGCTGAGTAAGAATGTTACCAAACTCGCTCGAATTCGAGGTGGTATCTATACCAATTACAAGCATCTTTTGACCGGCGAAGGTGTTGGGATCACCAAGATAATCAATCCCGATGA
Source organism: uncultured Pseudodesulfovibrio sp. (assembly GCA_963662475.2). Classification (GTDB taxonomy): domain Bacteria; phylum Desulfobacterota; class Desulfovibrionia; order Desulfovibrionales; family Desulfovibrionaceae; genus Pseudodesulfovibrio. The sequence continues at coordinate 45,364 of CAXXUE010000030.1, read as the reverse complement.
AGAGGTGGTGAATTCCATCCTGCGTCTCATGAGCGTGCCCGGTGCTGTGGAAATCAACGAGTTCGCCGGGGGTAAAATCCGTCTCATCGGTATAAATCTTCCCGACGACAGTCCTGTTGTTGGCGTCAAGCTCATGGATTTACGAGGAAAAATAGGTGACGATCTCGGTATTGTCATTGCTGCTCTCGTGCGTGATGACAAACTGATCATCCCGAGCGGCCTGGATGAAATCAGGAAGGGGGATGTCGTCTATTTCGTGTGCGACATTCGTGAACAGGAAGATATCCTCCAACGGATGAACGTCTCAACGGAACCTGTGCGCGAAGTCCTGATCGTTGGCGGTGGCAATATCGGGTATAAGCTGGCCAAAGCTCTTGATAATAAATTTTATCATACCAGAATATTAGAGAACCGACAGAAGCGGTGTGAATTCCTGTCCGAGCGTCTCGACCGGCCTATCGTGCTCATGGGTGACTCCACGGATCAGGAGATATTGCGGGAAGAGAATATCCAGGACATGGACATGGTCATTGCGGTCACCGGTGATGAAGAGACCAATATCCTCACCTGTCTGTTGGCCAAGAGCCTCGGAGCCAAGAGTACGGTTACCCGAGTCAACAATTTTGGCTACATGCCGTTGATTGAGCCCATTGGTATTGATTATATGGTTTGTCCCAGGCTTTCGGCTATCAACTCTCTTTTGCATTATATTCGACGAGGCCGGATCATTTCCTCCGTGAGCATCAAGGGAGAGGAGGCCGAGGCGTTGGAAGCCATTGCCCTTGAAGATTCTCCCATTGTGGGCAAGGCCATCAAAGACCTCAATTTCCCTCGGGGTTGTCTCGTCCTGTGTTTTCAGCGTGGTGACGAGGTGGTTATCCCCAGAGGTGATACCGTGATCCAACCCAAGGATCAGCTTATTATTATTTCTACCCGCCAGAATATACCCAAAGTTGAAAAAGTCCTGACCACCAAGGTGGAGTTCTTCTAGATGCGTTGGAAATATGTCCTCCATATCATAGGAGCGCTTGTTGCCTGCATTGGCATGACCATGGTTTTTGCTTTGATATGGGGGTTGTATTACGGAGACGGAACCGCAATCCCCTTGGCCTTGTCCATGGTAATTACCATGGTTTCCGGGGCGTTGGTGTTTTTTACCTTTCGGAATCCCGAGAACTCGAAATCGGCCATGTCGCACCGCGAGGGTATGGCTATTGTCGCGCTCGGATGGTTTGCAGCGGGGGTTTTTGGAGGGCTGCCGTTCTTTCTGGGGGGCACCTTCGAGACTGTTGTCGATTGTGTGTTCGAGTCATTGTCCGGGTTCAGCACCACCGGATCGTCCGTTCTGGTGGATATCGAGGCCGTACCGCGTGGCATCCTTTTTTGGCGCAGCCTGACGCATTGGTTGGGCGGCATGGGAATTATCGTCCTATCCCTTGCCATCCTGCCGTTTCTTGGCGTTGGCGGCATGCAGTTGTACAAGGCTGAGGTGCCGGGACCGGCTCCAGACAAGCTTAAGCCCCGCATCAAGGATACGGCCATGACCTTGTGGAAGGTCTACGTACTGTTCAGCGCAGTGGAGGCCGTGTTGCTCATGTTTGGTGGCATGGATCTGTTTGATGCTTTGTGCCACACTTTCGGCACCATGGCCACGGGTGGATTCTCTACCAAGAACACCTCTGTTGCCGCCTTTGACAGCGCATACATAGATTATGTCATCACCGTGTTCATGTTTATAGCTGGAGTCAATTTTTCCCTGCATTATCTGTTGCTCAAATGGAAGCCGAGCGCGTTGTTCAAAGATCCTGAGTTTAGGACTTTTGCCGCGATGTTTTTTCTCTTTGTCATCATCCTCACCATAGCCGTATATATGGGTGGGAATTATGATTCCGTGTCGGATTCCGTGCGGTATACTTCATTTCAGGTGGCTTCCATCTTGACCACCACGGGCTTTGCCACCGCAGATTATGAGCTGTGGCCCGGCCTCGCTCAAGGTATTCTTCTTTTTTGCATGTTCGTTGGAGGCTGTGCCGGTTCTACTGGCGGCGGCATGAAAGTCATGCGCATTATGTTGCTCCTCAAGCAATCCTATCAGGAGCTGTTCCGGCTCATTCATCCCCGCTCTGTCTCGCGGGTCAAGATGGGTAAGATTGTGGTGCAGGATGATGTCATCAGCGGCGTCTGGGGATTTTTCATCCTGTGGATCGGCCTGTTCGTGCTTGCGGGATTTGTCGTGGCGGGAACCGGTGTGGACGTTGTGACGTCCTTTGCCGCATCTTTGGCCTGTATCGGCAATATCGGTCCTGGTATCGGCGGGGTAGGGCCTACGGACAATTTTGCATGGTTGCCTGATACCGCCAAATGGGTGCTGACTTTCTGCATGGTGCTCGGGCGACTTGAAATTTATACGGTCATCATTCTTTTCGTGCCTGAATTCTGGCGCAAGTAATCACCTTTTTCTATCGGATTTATTGCTGCACGATAGTCCTGTGCCGTCTTGTCTGATGTGTTGAGAAGGGGATTTTTCCCTTTTCTTCATGTCTCTGACGGATGGTTTTTCCTCGTTTCCTGACACCTGATTCTCATCTTGCTGACAACCTGCCGAAGATGTTGAAATTTTGATTCAAAAGGATCATTGGGGAGGGCTTGACGAGCCGTTACAAAGTCTAGACATTCTCGATAGTGTTTTTAGAACTGTTGCCAGCCAACACTTTGCAAGTGAAGAGACGGGGTTGTGTGTCGTCGTAAGGTGAGAATAGTGTGGCGAGAAGGTCGAGGCGAAATTGTCAGGATATTGATGTATCTTGAGGGGAAATATGGAGTTTTCCTCCCGTTGGCAGGAGGGCTGAAGAGGCTTGAAAGTGGGCGAAGTCAGGCGTGTAGCAAGGAATGCGTCGCAGGACTTCTGGGACGTTTGTCAGACGGCCAACGTATGGCTAGTCAGTTCTGAAGTGACAGCCCTTGGTTTCTTTGTTGCGTAGGGCCGCCAGGGTAATGGTGTAGGCAGCCTGGGAGCCATGGAACAGGTCGATGATGGGTTTGCTGAGAGCGGTTTCCTTGTAAAAGTCCTGAAGGTCCTTGGTCAGTTTGCGAAGATCGGTGAAGGCACGCATCAGTCGGTCCTCGGTGCGTGACACACCGACATAATTCCACATGGTGTTGCGGATATTGGACCAGTCCTGCGCTATGAGGGCGGGGTCTTCGTTGTGTTTGTTGCCGACACAGACCCAGTCGGGGATACTTTCTTTGAGTTTGCGGCTTATGCCCGGATTGCGGTGCATCCGCGCGGCGATGTCCTTGCCCGCACTATAGCCCCACAGCATGCCTTCGAGTAAAGAGGTGCTGGCTAGGCGGTTGGCACCGTGCAAGCCTGTGCAACTGCATTCACCCGCCGTGTACAGACGATCCAACGTGGACCGACCTCGTGTGTCTACCATGACGCCGCCGCAAAAGTAGTGCGCGGCAGGCACTACCGGCACGAGGTCCGTTTTCATGTCCACACCGATGGATTTACAGCGGTCATAGATGGTGGGGAATCTGTTTTCCACGTCGTGTTTGACCTTGGAAACGTCCAGATAGACACAGTCATCACCGGAATGAAGCATTTCGTCCATGATGGCCCGGGTGACGATGTCTCGGGGTGCCAGGTCTGCGCGGGGATCATAGCGCTGCATGAAGGCATCACCGTGGGTGTTCACCAGAATGGCCCCTTCGCCACGGACAGCCTCTGAGACTAGAAAACGGCGTTCACCGCGTTTTGAACCTCCATAGAGGGCTGTTGGGTGGAATTGGACGTATTCGCAGTTCATGAGCCGGGCACCGGCGCGTGAGGCCATGGCCAGCCCCGAACCGATGGAGCCGAGGGTGTTGGTGGTGTGCAGGTAGATTTGTCCGATGCCGCCGGTGGCCAGAAGCGTGAATTTGGAGATGATTGTCTCAACTTTGTGCAGGTCTTCGTTGAAGACATATGCTCCGACGCACTGGTTGGACAGGCTGTATTTGAAATCCAGGTGTTTGGCGTGGTGCTGCGTGGTTAGCAGGTCGATGGCCGTGCGTTTGGTCAGGACACGGATGTTGGCGTGTTTTTCCACTTCGGCGGCGAGCACGTCCATGATGTTTTTGCCGGTATGGTCATCGCAATACAGAATACGGGCCAGGGAGTGGCCGCCTTCTTTGGTTAGGTACCAATCGCCGGGTGTGCGTTGGTTGAAGGGAATCTTGTATTTTTCGAGGAAGACTTCTTTCAGGACTTCCGGCCCCTTGCGGCACAGGAAGCGCACGGATCGGGTGAAATTGTGCTTCCATCCCGCAGTCATGATATCCTTTTCCAGAATATGAGGGTCGTCGTCTTCGCTACGGTAGACTATGCCACCCTGGGCCAGACTCGTATTGCCACTGGTCAGCTTATCCCCGGCCGAGATCAAGATGACGTCAAGGCCGTCGTCAGCCAAGGTCAGGGCGGCCAGGGAACCGGCAATGCCGGAACCGATGACCAAGGCATCACTTTGCAAGCGGAATGTATTCATGTTTTCGTCCATAGCATGTTTGGTTCGTTAGGAGCAAACTGTGAGCATGCGTTTCAGAGCGAGTCGAGCGGAGTTCTTGATATCATCGGGAACCTCCACCGGAGAGTCTGTATCCAAATTTTCCAGCATTGCGGCCAAGTTTTTTACGGTAATTTTCCCCATATCTTCACAGACGCTCGTGGTGAGCGGTTTGATGATCTTTTTTCCTGCGTATCGTTGGGCCAGCCGGTTGACCAGATTCGTTTCGGTTCCGATGTAGATGGTTGATCCGATGGGAGCCTTGGCGACATAATCTATGAGGTAGGTTGTGGAGCCGTTGCCATCGGATGCCTGCACGACTTTGGGGTCGCATTCTGGGTGCACCACGATTTTGGCGTCCGGTTCGGTTGCGTGGATGGAGGTGATGGTGTCCAGACCGAATTTTTCGTGGATTGGGCAGTAGCCGGGCCAGATGATAAGTCGTTTTCCGTCGGCTTTTGCGGGGTCAACGGAAAGAGCTGGGGAGCCGTCAATGACGTCGCTGGGGAGTATCAACCATTCTTTTTCCGGGATATTTAGGAAAGTCGCCGTATTGCGGGCGAGGTGCTTGTCTGGCAAGAACAGGACGGCGTCACCCTGGTTTTGAGCCCAGTCAAGCATGGTTTTTGCGTTGGCCGAAGTGCAGACTGAACCGTCGAAATGGCCGACCACGCCTTTAACCGCTGCTGACGAATTGACGTACGTTAGCGGAATGATTTTGCGGCCATTTTTTTGGATGATATTGATGACTTCTTCCACTCGTCTCGCTTCAGCCATATCCGCCATGGGGCAGGAAGCTCCGGTGTCGGGAATGTGGATTTTTTGTCCTGGACGGCTGAGAATGGCGGCGGATTCGGCCATGAAGTAGACCCCGCAGAACACGATATGCTGGGCATTGAGGTCACTGATTTTGCGTGAGAGTTCCAAGGAATCGCCCTGAATATCGGTGTGGGCAATGACTGCATCGGACTGATAGTGGTGTCCGAGGATGACGAGGTTGTCACCCATGGTTTTTCGTATCCGACAGATGGTTTCCACGGACTTTTCCACAGTGTTCCTCTTTATCTTAAAGGTATGAATTGCATGCTGAAATCTGATGCCGGGGCAGAGTGAGTCAGTTTGCCGACCGAAATGAAATTCGGTTCGAGATCGGCGATGTCGCGGATGTTTTCCAAGGTGATGTTGCCGCTGATTTCCGTTTCAATGGAATCGGGAATGGCTCCCAGTGCTGTCGTCATGGTTTCCTTGTCCATGTTATCGAGCATGATTCGCTGGATTTCGCATTGGCAGGCCTCTTCAACTTCTTCCAGTGTTCGACATTCCACTTCGATGGGGGGGCAGGGGGAGTGGGCGCGCAAGAGTGCATCCACGGCCTGGGTAATGGTTCCGGCACGGTCGATATGGTTGTCTTTGAGCATAAGCATGTCGGACAATGTCAGACGGTGATTTTTGGCACCGCCGGCCAATACGGCATATTTTTCTGGGAAACGAAGGCCCGGCAGTGTCTTGCGAGTGTCGAGAAGTTGCGTTTTTGTCCCCTTGAGCGCCGCAACATATTGCGCGGTCAGGTTGGCGATGCCGGACAGATGACACAGGAAATTCATGATGACACGTTCGGTCTTGAGTAATTGCAAGGCGGGACCCTGGATCGCGGCAACCATGGTTCCTTCCGAGACACTGTCTCCATCGTCCACATTGAGATGCGTCTGACAATCGGTGCCGCCGAATTCCAGAATCATGGGGATGAGGGGGAGTCCTGCGACAACGGTGTCCTGTTTGGCGACGATCATGGCCTGGGCCATGTCGTTTTCCGTGAAAAGGCCCATGGAGGTGAGGTCTGATCCGTCTTCAGCCAGGGCGATGCGGATGGTCGCCAGGAGAAACATGCGGGCCTCAGCCTGGAAAAAATTATCGAAGGTGTTGGTGGACATGGCTCGATTCCCTGTTGAATAAAGGTGGTTGAAGGCAAGTATAGCACAGTTTTGCTTTCGTCAAGTCGTGGGGGAGTTGATGAAATATTTCACAATAATATAACGCTTGATATGGACGATTTCTTTGACCTAGGCCTTGATTTGGGCTAGGAATTTTCCCCATGAGTGAGAAAGAGGAAGTCCGTGAATATGAGGACGAAATGTTCGATGGCTTGACAGCTGTCGAGCTTGAGACCCAACATCCAGCCGATGCTGCCGAAACCATTGAAGGTCTCGACATTTCGGATCAGGTGAAGTTTATTAAGCAGCTCCCGATCAAGGACGCTGCCGATTCCATCGCGGAGATGGAAGATAATGACCAGAAAGCACTCGTAGAGAGCCTCAATAGAGGGCTGGCAGCCCGTATCGTCGAGCAGATGTCTCCTGACGATGCTACCGACCTGTTGGAAGGGCTTGACCCCGAGCTTCGACATTCGTTGCTCAATCGCGTTCCCGCCGAGGAACGGGCTGAACTCAAAACGCTGTTGACTTTTGATCCCGATACCGCCGGTGGTGTCATGAACACCGAGGTGGTCATCCTTGACCAGGATCTTACCGTTGATCAGGGCATTGCCAAGATTCGTGAGGAGGTCGGGGATAAGGAAATCCCTTACTATGCCTATCTGGTGGATCGGAAGGAACGGCTGGTGGGTGTGGCTTCCTTGCGTGATATCCTTCTTGCCAAGCGCGGTTCGGTGCTCAAGGACCTGATCAAGACGCAGAATCTGATTACCGTCGGCTACAATATCGACAAAGAAGAAGTGGCCCATCTGATTGCCCGATACAATTTGTTGGCCTTGCCGGTGGTTGATTTCGGGAACAGGCTGCTTGGCGTGGTCACCGTGGATGACGTCATTGATATCATTCATGAAGAGGCCAGTGAGGATATGCAGGCAATGGTTGGCGCGGGTGCCGATGAAACCACGGATTCTCCGTGGCTTTATTCCGTTCGCGTCCGACTGCCCTGGCTCATCATCAACGTCCTTTTTTCGGCCGTATCGGCCTGGGTGGTTCTTTTTTTCGAGGGCAATATCGCCGAAATGGCCGTCCTTGCCGTGCTTATGCCCGTGGTTGCAAACCAGGCGGGCAACACCGGACAACAGGCACTGGCCGTCATGATTCGCCAGTTGGCCATGGAGCGTTTTGATCGAAAGAGGGCCTGGCTGGCAGTCTTGCGTGAGATACGTATCGGATTGGTAAATGGTCTGATTATTTCGACCTTGGTCTTTTGTGCCGCCTATTTCATTTCCGGCAAGTTCGCCCTGGCATCTGTCATGGGTATAGCCCTTGGCGTTGATATGGTTTTGGGTGCCTTGGCGGGGGCGTCCATTCCCTTGCTACTCAAGGAACTTGGCCGTGATCCGGCTCAGGCTTCCAGCATATTCTTGACCACCATTACTGATTCCATGGGCTTTTTCTTTCTGCTCGGCCTGGCGGGTATCATGCTTCTCTCCTGAGGCGGGGCACAGCATACCAGAATGACGGGAACCCTGTGTCCGGGTTCCGGCTGATCGACAAGAATGAAAGGGGCGTGCTCCAGATGAATGGAGGACAGAGAATACTCAGTCAAGCCCCAGAGAAGCGAGGAGATCGTCCACATCCCCCTGGTTGGAGCCTTCTGAGGGCCCTTGGAGTTTGGAAGTGGCTTGCTCCTTGGCATCTTCGGAGAGGGAGTCGATATCCTTTTCCGGTTCTTCTTGCCGATGTTTGATCATGAGGCCGGTAGATAGCATGACTTCACGCACGATTTTTTCAACTTGCCGGATGGAGTTGATGATAATTTTGATGCGTTGGCCGGTGAGATCCTGAAAGCTCAAGGTGACCATGATATTGGACAGGTCGTTCCCCAGAGTCTGGTTTATTTTTTTGAGCTGTTGCCGATCCTTTTTGGTCACGCCCCCGGACTCGAAGCCTTTGAGAATCTTATTGATTGATTCCTGAAGATCTTGAATCTTTTCAACAATATCAATTATATCCACAGCCGCTTTTTCTGTAGTCCTGAGGACGGCATCAAGCTGATCCGACGTTTCGTTGAAAATATCCTCGGGATTAATATCGGATTCAATACATTTGATTTCCTGGCCGCCTTTAGCGGCCTTGACCTCATGGTATATTTTTTTGAGACTTTCCTGGAGGTCAATATTGACCCGGCGATAGAACTCACCTTCCAGCAGTGATTTCGAGAGATTGGCCGCAATTTCTTTTTCCACGGCCTTGGTGATGGAGTTTTTGAGGCTTACAACCAGTTCTTCGGAAACCTGCTCCATCATTTGTTTGATGAGTTCTTCATTGCCGGTCATTTTTTCTCCTGACGGTCTTCTACATTTTTGCGTTTCTGATTTGTTCGCGTTGTTGCCGAAAAACGAATTGGACAATGGTCTCCATGTCTGCTGCCCGGGTGTCGACGAATTCAAAGCGGTAAAGATTGGTATCCTCGTCCATGCCAAGGATACGGCCCTTGCTGCCAGCCATTCTGAGCGGAGCGTAGCTGAGTAGGAGAACTATTTCCAGGGGGGTATCTGTGGTGAATTTCTTCTTGGAGCGGAATTTGATTCCTGCGGCAGACAGTTCCATTATTTCAATATCTATGGGGAAGTCCGTGCGGATGCGGTCCTGGCTGAGCAGACCGAGAACCCGATCAAGTTTACGATCCATCTCGGCTAGAAATTTTGTCAGGTCTTCTGGTAGTTTGCTAGCGCGAAACAGATCGTCGCGGCAGGTCATTTCTTCAATGACATCACCCGTGAAAATGGGGGGAGAGTCGAGAGTGTGCGTAGTTCGTGCATACCCTTTCAATCTGACCGCAACACGCGAGAAAGTTCTTTTTTCTTCGCTCATACGTCCTTCCCTAGGTTATTGCCTGCCGTCCTCCGGGTCCAAGGTCATGGCCTTGACCGGGCATACGCGGGTGCACATGCCGCAAGCGGAACACTTATCGACGTCGAATCTGACGGTCTTGTCGCTTTTTTCCAGACTCAGGGCATCGGTAGGGCACATTGCGGTGCACAGGCCACAATGGATGCAGGAGTCCTCATTGCGGAAAATCTTGTGCGCCACCGGAGTGATGCGGATACCGTTTTCCTTGAGGTAGCCGATACCTTTGTGGAAATCTTCTTCCAACCCCGAGAGTTCCAGTGTCATGGTGCCTTCATGCCTTGGGCTGATGTCCGCCTTGAGAATGTTGAAACTCAGATCGAACAATCGCGTCAGATTGCAGACCACGGGACGACCGGATACCTCCGGCGGAAAAGAGAGGTAGACGATTTTTCTGAAACCTTTGATTACTTCTTTCATTGGATATTCCGAACAATATTTTGGACATGATTGGGACAGGTGTCCTCGTTGATGTCCTGTTTATTTCATTTTTTCCAAAAACCGCTTGGCTTGTGTCGCCTGAGGCGATCCCGGAAATTTTTTGATGACTTCGTTCAAACGCATTTTTGCCAACTCCGGTTTGTCCAGATGATCCCAGGAATATGCTGCCATGAGGAGAGCGGACTTGTATTTGGAACTCTTGGTATGTTTTTCGATGACGTCTTCGTATAAAATGGCCGCCCGGGCGTAATCCTTGAGCTTGTAATAACATTGTCCCTGCCAGAAGATGGCGCTGGCAACAAATGTGTGTGTTTTGAAAGCATCTGTGAATTCAGCCCAGTAGGAACGGGCCTTTTCAAATTCTCCCTGTTTGTAAAGACCGTATGCCTTGTCGTAGAGCGCCTTGGCTGGATCGGATTCTGCGACACTTTCTTTAGGGGGGGCTTGGGTTGTTACCCGGCTCGCTTCCGGTGCCGTCGCGTTGTCGCCTGCGGTGGCAACAGGTGCCGCAAGGGTGGTGGAGTGTTCCTTGCGGGCTTTATTCAGATCGACCTGAAGCTGGTTTTCCAGAATGAATTCGATTTCCCGAATTTCATCGCTCAGGGTGGCCATGGTGATGGTGGCGTTGTCGCCCATCTGTTGGTCCATGCGCATGTTCAGGGTTTCAAGGCTGCCACGCAGTTTGGCAAAATCCGTGCGCAGGGATTGAAGCTCGGACCATATGTTTGCGGTTTTTTCCCGCACGGGAGACTGGGAGCTTTCGATCTCCTGCCTGATAATCTGTTTGGATTCCTCTAATTCCGTTTCCAACTGCTTGATTCTGTTCAGATCCTGTTGCCGTTCTATCTGTAGGGTTTCCATGTCGGTTTTCGAGACACACCCCAAAGTCGTGATAACAAGGCAAAGGGTAAAAAACAGAGATAAATATCTGGTCATTTTTCTATCCTCGTTTGGTCCCGCGTTTCCTGCCAATGGAAAGATACGCCAGAGAACCCAGAATGGGAATAAAAATGCAAAACTGCATCCACAAGACCTTTTCATTCGGGGATTCAAAGTCTCGTTTCCATACGTCGAGGATGGTCCAGGCGCTGAAGGAGAAGCATAGGCCCACAACTGCGATGACAATGGTCAATTGAAGTGGGGTGACGGCTGAAAAATCCGGGAACATGAACTTGACTCCTTGTGCCGGTTATCCGGCTAATGGGCATTGTTCTCTTTATTTCGGTTGATGAACATGGAGAGCAGAATGCATCCCGCCCCTACGGTCAGGGCGCAGTCCGCGACGTTGAACGCGGGCCAGTGATAGCCTCCAGCATGGAAGTCCAGAAAATCCACCACAACGCCCATTCGGATACGGTCGATCAGGTTGCCGATCGCTCCACCGGCAATGAGTCCCAAGCCGGTTATCATCCATCTGTCGGATGGTTTGGTCGTCTTGAGCATATAGCCGATGAATCCCAGGGCAACCAGGGCGATGACGATGAACAGCGGGCGTTGCCAGGCTATGTGTTCGCTGTCCAGAAATCCCCAAGCGGCTCCTCGGTTGAGAACGTGAACCAGATTGAAGAATCCCGGAATCACGGGATGCCCGGTCCATGCTTCCATGGACGAGGACACCCAGAATTTGGTGGCCTGGTCGAGGACGACCGTGGCACTTGTCCATATGATTGCGTGTCCGTAACGATTCATAAGAGGCCTATGCCAGGGTTTTCAGAACCTCGGTACAGCGTGGGCAGGCGTCCTCGTAGGCCGGGTCGGAGCCCAGATCCTGACAGATACGCCAGCAACGCTCACATTTTTGCCCGGCAGCGGACTTCACTTCGACCTTGAAGTCGGCCACTTCTTCACCCGTATAGGCATCAGCCGGTGCATCGGCCACATCGGCCAGATTGACCTGGGATACAATGAAGAACTCCTGGGCATCGAGATCGTCAGAGGCGATCAGGTCGCGAACTTCCTGAGTGGCATACAGGGTAATCTGCGCATCCAGGGATTTGCCGATGACGCCGTCCTTGCGTTTGGGTTCGATGGCCTTGTTCACCTCGCTGCGTACATCGGCCAATTTCCCCCACCGAGCGCGTTGGTCATCGGTCAGGCCCGTGGCATCGGGTGCGAAACGCAGTCCAAAGACCGTTTTCGTCTGTTCCAGGTTGTCTTTGATAGTTTCGGGAAGGTTCTGGAACGCCTCTTCGGCAGTGAATGAAAGGACGGGCGCCATGTCTTGCAACAGGATGAGCAGCGTCTGCCAGAGCACTGTCTGGGCAGAACGGCGCTTAAGGCCGTCCTGTTTCTCCACATACAGCCGGTCCTTGATGATATCGAGGTAAAAGGAGGAAAGGTCCACGACGCAAAGGTTGTGTAGTGTGTGGTAGACCTTGTGGAACTCGAATTTCCTGTATGCCTCCTGTATGGTGGCATGATGGCGTGAAACCACGTCCAGAGCGTAGCGGTCCACTGGCAGCATGTCATCGACAGCCACTCGATCGTTGGGATCGAAATCATTGAGATTGGACAGCAGGTAACGGCAGGTGTTGCGGATACGCCGGTAGGCGTCCACCAGACGATTCAAGGTTTCATCCGAGATGCGGATGTCTTCTTGGTAGTTGGAGGCGGAGACCCACATGCGCAGAATTTCCGCACCGAATTTATCGATGATTTCCTGGGGCGCGATGACGTTACCGATGGATTTTGACATCTTGCGGCCTTCGGCATCCACCACGTACCCATGGGTGAGGACGGTCTTGTACGGAGGGACCTCGCGGGTACCTAAGGAGGCGAGCAGGGAGGAGTGGAACCAGCCTCGGTGCTGATCCGAGCCTTCCAGGTAGAGGTCGGCCGGGAACCGGGTTTCCGAACGCTGCTCAACCACGGCGGCGTAGCTGGTGCCGGAATCGAACCAGACATCCAGTATGTCGGTTTCGCGCTTCCAGTGGGTGCCGCCGCACTTGGAGCAGGTCAGACCGTCGGGAACGAGTTCCTCGATGGGGGCCTCGAACCAGTAGTCGCACCCGGTTTCGTGCTTGGCGTATTTGTCGCAAATATCATAGACCCACTGGGCGTCAAACCAGGTTTCGTCGCAGTCCTCGCAGATAAGCGCGGAGATGGGAACTCCCCAGTTGCGTTGCCGGGAAATACACCAGTCGGGGCGGTTGGCAATCATGTTGTAGATGCGATCTTCACCCCAGGAAGGGACCCATTGAACATCGTTGCGGATGGCTTCCAAGGCACGCTTGCGCAGACCATTTTCGTCCATGCCGATAAACCACTGGGTGGTGGCCCGGAAAATGACCGGCTTTTTGCAGCGCCAGCAGTGGGGATAGGAGTGGGTTATTTTTTCGGAGGCCAGCAGGTTGCCCAATTCGGTCAGTTTTTCAATGACCTTGGGGTTGGCGTCCCAGACGTTCAGACCGGAAAAGTGTTCGACTTCCTGGGTGAATTCGCCGCGATCATTCATGGGAGAATAGATTTCGAGGCCGTACTTGAGACCGGTCTCAAAGTCTTCACGGCCATGGCCGGGGGCGGTGTGCACACAGCCGGTGCCGGTTTCCATGGTGACGTAATCCGCAAGAACAACAAGGGATTCACGGTCGTAAATAGGGTGTTTGGCCTTGAGATTCTCAAGCGCAGCCCCTTTGAAGGTGGCCTGGATGGTGGGGGAATCCCAACCGAATCTCCCGGCGCATTCTTCGAGCAATCCTTCAGCCAGGATATGGAATTCTCCGTTTACCTCCACCAGTACGTAGTCGAAGTCCGGATGTACGGCCACTCCCATGTTGTCGGGTATGGTCCAGGGCGTGGTGGTCCAAATAACAATATAGAGTTTTGAGGTGTCGATGTCGGCGATTTTCTTGAAATTTTCATCATTCAGAGGGAATCGGACGTAGATGGACGGCGAGGAGTGGTCCTCGTACTCGACTTCGGCCTCGGCCAGGGCAGTACGGCAGTCGCAGCACCAGTAGATGGGTTTCTTGCCGCGCACCACGCCGTTGCGCTCCATGAAACGCCCCAGTTCCCGAGCTGTGGCTGCCTCGTATTCCGGCTTCATGGTCATGTAGGGATCGTCCCACACGCCGAACACGCCCAGTCGTTTGAATTCCTTGCGCTGAGTATCCAGCCATTTCGAGGCGTAGGAGCGGCAGACTTTGCGGATGGTCAGGGTGTCGAGTTCTTTGTCTTTTTTCTTGAGTTCCTGCTCCACTTTGTGCTCAATGGGCAGGCCGTGGCAATCCCAGCCGGGAACATATTGGGCGCGTTGGCCCTGCATGTTGCGGGACTTTACCACGATGTCTTTGAGGACCTTGTTGAGAGCGGTGCCCATGTGGATATGGCCGTTGGCATAGGGAGGGCCGTCGTGCAGGACATAGTTATCGTCTGGGTTTCCGGCGGCGACCATGGAGTCATAGGCCTTGGTTTCTTCCCAGAATTTCAACATCTCCGGCTCACACTGTTTGAGGTTGGCTTTCATGGGGAACCCAGTTTTGGGCAGGAGCAGGGTTTTTTTATAGTCGCTCATGGCTAATGCAGTCCTCCGACGGCGGAATATTATTTGTCTTTGATGATGACCGTTCAAATGAATCGGGGTAGATTGGTATAACGCGGTTCGGAAGTCAAGCATTGCGGCGGTTTTCTGGGCCTTGAGCAAGTCTTTGCACTGCCTTGTGTCCCTTGATTTTGTCTTGTATTCTCTACCTGAAAAATATGAAATTGCTTTTTACGGGAGATTGTATGGGAGTTCACAAAAAACAGCGTGATGCCGAAGAGACGAAACAAGAGTATATGAAAAAATCGTCCTGTATTTTTTTGGTCCTCGTGGCTTTGCTTGTTGGGCTTTTTGTCGGCAACACCATAACTGTCTTTTATATGGGGCAACGTCAGGGGACTGGACAGGCTGTGGTTTCTTCTCCCGCTGGCAAACCGACAGAGGGCGTTGTCGATCAGGCGGCTTTGGCCCGACTTGAAAAGGCGACGGCGGCTGCTCCGACCAATGCCAAGGCCTGGGTCGATCTTGGGAACTTTTGTTTTGACAATGGATTGCCCAAGAAGGCCATCAAGGCATATGAGCATGCCCTGGAGCTGTCGCCCATGCAAGGGGATGTCTGGTCGGACCTTGGGGTGATGTTTAGGCAGGACGGACAGTTTCGGGAGGCCCTTGATGCCTTCGGGCAGGCGTCACGGATTGATCCGAAGCATGTTACCTCGCGCTACAACATGGGCATCGTTTATTATTACGATCTCAATGATAAGGCTAACGCCCTTCGGGTGTGGGAATCATTGGTTGCGGAAAACCCCGACGTCAAGACGCCTACAGGACAACCTTTGGTTGAGTTGATCAAAAAATTGAATCAATGATCTGGAGTACTGCTTCGGCTTGTCCGTGATGCCTCATCGCGCGGGTTATCAAACGAGAAAAGGGGAAGGACCAAACGTCCTTCCCCTTTGTCATTTCTAAATTAGAACGGATCAGATGCCGCTGCCATCCACGTAGGATTGCTGCATGGCTCGGGACTGAACAATCTCTGCTCCGGCCGGGACATCACGGGTTATCCAGACGTTACCCCCTATGACGGCACCTTTGCCGATGGTGATACGACCGAGGATGGTCGCGCCCGCATAGATGATGACATCGTCCTCCACCAGAGGATGTCGGGGGAGTCCTTTGATGAGGCGTTCGTCGTCGCCTTTGGGAAAGCTTTTCGCTCCCAGGGTGACGCCTTGGTAGACGCGCACGTTGTCGCCGATGATGCATGTCTCGCCGATGACCGTGCCTGTCCCGTGATCCATGAAAAAGCTTGTGCCGATGGTCGCCCCCGGATGGATGTCTATGCCCGTATCCGAGTGGGCCATCTCCCCGATGATGCGGGGGATGATGTCCACGTCCAGCTTGTAGAGTTCATGGGCCAGGCGATAGTTCGTCAGTGCCCGGACCGAGGGATAGCAGAAGATGGTCTCCCCATGGGTCTTGGCTGCGGGGTCGCCGTCGTACGCGGCCTCCACGTCCTTGAGCAGCAGTTCGCGGATCATGGGAAGTTTGGTGATGAATTTGCGGGCGACGTTGCGGGCGCGTGTTTTGCAATCCTGACATCTTTCGACCTCGGTCTTGTCGCAGACAAAACAATACCCGCGGTTGACCTGATCGGCCAGTTGGCGTTCCACACGGTCCAGGGTGGAGCCGATGTAGTAGGGCATGGTGTCCGGCGTGATTTCCGAAGGGCCGAAATAGCCGGGAAACAGTACGCTGCGGAGAGACTGGACAATGTCCGAGAGGGTCTCGACCGACGGCATGGGCATGTCGTCGGAGTATCGGTGCGAGGTCGGGCCGTAGTCCCCGGATTCAACCAGCAGGGCGACCACGTCGGCAAGGGTATAGTCCTGTTCGGTCATGGCATTCACCTTATTCAAAGAGTGTGGTGCTCAGGTAGCGTTCTCCGGTGTCACAGACCACGAAGACGATCATTTTTCCTGCGTTTTCCTCTCGTGCGGCGAGTTGGAGCGCTGCCGCACAATTGGCACCGGAAGAGATACCGCCCAAGATGCCTTCGCGCTGGATCAATTCCTTGGCGGTGATCACGGCAGTCTCGTTGTCGATGAGGATGATTTCGTCGAGGATACCGGTGTTCAGGATTGTTGGGACAAAGCCCGCGCCAATGCCCTGAATGGTGTGAGGGCCCGGGGAACCGCCGGAGAGCACGGGGGAAGCCTCGGGTTCGACGGCCACGACCTTCAGGTCGGGCTTGCGCTCTTTGAGTGCCTCTCCGATGCCGGTGATGGTGCCTCCCGTTCCCACGCCAGCCACCAGGATGTCGATCTTGCCGTCGGTATCGGTCCAGATTTCCTCGGCCGTGGTCTTGCGATGCATGGCCGGGTTGGCCGGATTGTCAAATTGCATGGGCATGAAGCCGTTCTTCAGGTCGGCCAGGATTTCCTCTGCCTTGCGTATGGCTCCCTTCATGCCGTCCTGCGCCGGGGTCAGGATCAGTTCGGCCCCGAATCCCTTGAGCAGTTTGCGCCGTTCGACACTCATGTTTTCCGGCATGGTCAGGATTAGCTTAAGCCCTTTGACCGCGCAGACAAAGGCCAGACCGATCCCCGTATTTCCGCTGGTGGGCTCCACTAGGATGGTGTCCTGAGTGATCCGGCCATCGGCCATGGCGGTTTCGATCATGTTTTTGGCGATACGGTCCTTGACCGAGGCACACGGGTTGTTGAATTCAAGTTTGGCCACCAGGGTGGCGTCCAGTCCTTGGGAAAGTCGGTTCAAACGGACCATGGGCGTTTTGCCCACCAGGTCCGTCATGTCATTGGCGATGTTCATGGTTACTCCGCAAAGGACTTGGTGCAGGCCGGAGCCTCTTTTTCAGGAGAAAAAGGGGAAAGCTTGCGTAGATTTTCAATGATACCGGGCAGCACTTCCAGCACGAAATCGATTTCTTTTTCCGTGTTGAATCGACTCAGGCTGAAACGGATGGAGCCGTGGGCAAAGGTGAAGGGCACGCCCATGGCGCGGAGCACATGCGAAGGCTCCAGGCTGCCCGAGGTACAGGCCGAGCCGGAACTGGCGCAAATGCCCACCTGGTCCATCATCAGTAAGATGGCTTCGCCCTCAATATAGCCAAAGGAGATGTTCGAGGTGTTGGGCAACCGGAATTCCTTGTCTCCGTTGACCTTGGCATTCGGAATCCGGGATATGAGTAGGGTTTCAAGCCTGTCGCGCAGGGCTTTGACTTCGGTTATTTCCTCGTCCATATGCTCCATGGCGAGTTCGCAGGCCTTGCCCAGGGCGATGATACCCGTGGTGTTTTCGGTGCCTGCACGGCGACTTCCTTCCTGGTGCCCGCCGATGAGCAGCGGCCTGAACGGCAGCTTCTTTCGGACGAATAATGCGCCGACTCCCTTGGGAGCATGGAGCTTGTGCCCGGAGAGCGAAAGCATATCCACTGGGATTTTTTTCAGATCAATGGGGACCTTGCCTACGGCCTGGACCGCATCCGTATGGAAAATAACGCCTTTCTCTTTGGCGATTGCGGCCAGTTTTTCAATGGGATAAATATTGCCGATTTCGTTGTTGGCCCACATGATCGAGATGATGGCGGTATCCTCTCGAATGGCCTTTCGCAACGTCTCCGGGTCAAGCTTGCCGTGTTCGTCCACGTCAAGATACGTGACGTCGTATCCATCCTTTTTTTCGAGGAATTTGCACAGGCTCAGGATGGCTGGATGCTCCACCTTGGTGGTGATGATGTGCCGCTTGTCGGGTTGGGCATTCAGCGCGGAGCGGATGGCGGTGTTGTCCGATTCCGATCCACAGGAAGTGAATATTATTTCTGCGGGTTCGCAACCGAGCAGGACGGCCACGCGCTCCCTGGCCTGTTTGATCTTTACTCCAACCTGGCCGCCGAAGCGGTGCATGGAGGATGGGTTGCCGTATAATTCCGTGAAAAAAGGCTTCATTTCATCGAAAACGGCCGGGTCCACCTGCGTGGTGGCGTTGTTGTCCATATAAATTGTATTCATGGAATTACCCCTCGAGTACCGTCAGGTCGGGATCGACTTTTTCTCTGAGCTTGGTTTCAATGAAATTTTTGAGCGTGGCCTGGCTGGAAGGGCAGCCGGAACACATCCCCATGAGTTCGACTGTCACGGTGGCTTTGTCTATGTCGACCAGACGGATGTTGCCGCCGTCTGCCTGGAGCATGGGGCGAATGTCGTTGTCGATGACCGATTCTATGAGATGCATGCGTTGGATGTTGGTCATCCCCTGTGCCGGGAAGGCCGGAGTGTCTTCCGGTGTTTGACAGACGCCTTCTCCGTGGGCCTGAGCAAGAAGCCGTTCCAGATCTTCAATGCATTTGCCACAGCCGCCTCCGGCCTTGGTGAAATTGGTGACGTCTTCCACGGTCTTGAGGTCGTTTTCCTTGATGGCTCGGAGAATCTCTTCATCGAATACGCCAAAGCATTCGCAAATCAGTTCGCCTTCGTGCGAGTGCTCCGCCTTGGACGGGGCTTCCCCTCGCATGTTCTTGATCGCCTGATCGAGTGCTTCCTGCCCCATGACGGAGCAGTGCATTTTTTCTCGCGGCAGACCGCCCAGGTATTCCGCTATATCCTTGTTGGTCAGCTTCTGAGCTTCCTCGACGCTTATTCCTATGAGCAGTTCGGTCAAGGCCGAGCTGGAGGCAATGGCACTGGCACAACCAAAGGTCTGGAACTTGGCGTCGGTGATAACGCCGTCATCATCGACTTTGATATACAGGGTCAGTGCGTCGCCGCAGGCGAGTGACCCCACTTCCCCAATACCGCTGGCATCGTCGATGATCCCGACATTGCGCGGGTTTAGAAAATGATCTTTTACCTTATCTGTGTATTCCCACATGTGAGACTCCTCTTTATCCGTTTCGAGGAATGTGTTTTGAACTTGGCACAAGTTTCCTCTGCGTTCTATCGTATCATGAATTGTTGTAAGTATGGTGAGAGGACATGTAAAGGTGGGAGACAAAAAAATCCTACCGGGAGAGTAGGATTTTTAAAATGGAGGAATGTAGCGGGCTACAGAGACATAATCCCTGGAATTTCTGAAGCTTTATTGTAGACAGCCATGACTTCATGAGAGGAACACATATTGGATTCGAGAGTCACGCTGATGTATTTTCCCGTTTTGGAGGTGCGAGTGTCTATGGCCTCGTTTGGGAAAAGCTCTTTGAATTGTTCAAGTTTATCCGCAGGAATGATAAATTTGAAAAGATAGGGACAAGGCCATTGGTGGTGGTCGTCAAGTACCTGTTTGAATTGTTTGTGTTGATCCGTCATTTGTTTTTCTCCAATGGATTGCTGGCTGGGCACTATATTGCCGTCTGTATTTTGTCAATATTCCAAAAGGCTATTGATATCATGTGGATTGGTAATTTTTAATTCATAGGAAGTATTTATAACTTATAAAAGCATTTTATCATTATTTTAGTTGTGTTATGCAAGAGTTCTCTGGGTAGAAAAATTATGAAATTGACAGTCAATAATTATGAAAATGACAATAGACATCCTCGTTGTTGATGACGAGCGGATCAACCTCAAGCTTATTGAGGGAATATTGAGAGGGTATGACCTTAATCTGGTTATGGCCTCGGATGGATATGAAGCGTTGCAGAAAGTCGAGAAACATGACTTTGCTGTCGCACTTCTGGACGTCATGATGCCGGGCATGGACGGCTTCGAACTGGCAGAGCGTCTTCGGGATAATGAAAAATCTCGTGGTGTCCCGATTATATTCATTATGGCGATCAGCAAGGAACAGCGTCACGTGTTCCGCGGATACGAACTCGGTGCCGTAGATTACCTTTTCAAGCCGGTCGAACCTGAGATTTTCAGAGGGAAAGTCGCGGTCTTTGCCGATTTGCACAGGCATAAAAGGGTATTGGAGCAGACCACCCGCCGACTGGAATCAACCGTCAGTGCATTGGAAACATCTCGCCAGGCACTGCAAAAATCTGAAGAGCGCTACCGGATGGTGGCTGACTACAATTATGACTGGGAAAGCTGGATAGGCCCAGACGGCTCGTACATTTACGTTTCCCCTTCCTGTGAGCGGATCAGTGGGTATCCACCGGAACGATTTCATGAAGATCCTGAGTTTTTCAGTAGGATTATCCATAGTGATGATTTGTCCGCATGGCAAAATTATATCCTAAATCGAGCGGAGGGGTCTCATTGAAGCCTTCCTCGGCAGAAACCGGAAGAAGATTGACTCCAAAAATGGTGCGAATGGGGACAGCTTGATCGCTGAAGCGTGAAAATGCCACTCGTTTCGGTTGTGATACCAGATTTTTCAGGAAATTGGACGCACCTCTCCCATCGCTGGACATGGAGCGGGGCGTTCAGATCTGTGAATCGGCGTGCAAATATGACCCACCTGAGCCGGTAATCGGCGTCGAAATTTGACCCACCCCGGCAAGCCCCTCAAGGTCACGAGAAAATCGTGACGGGAGGGCCAGCGAGGAGATGCTGACGGTGGAAACAATTCGAAAGATTAAGGTGGCCCATGACCGGCATGAGACGCCGATCAGGCAGATATCCAAGAATTTAAACATGAGCCGGAATACGGTCCGCAAGGTGTTGCGCTCGGAGGAGACGCGCTTCGAGTACAAACGAGCGATCCAGCCCATGCCCAAACTTGGTGAATTCACGACCTGGCTGGAAAGCGAGTTGGAGCGGGATATCGGGCTTCCACGCAAACATCGACGCACGATCAAGGTCTTGTTTGAGCAGCTTCAGGGGCAAGGTTTGCGCTTTCCCCCAAAATTCGGACCACCGGTTAAGGTGGAATCAGCGTCCTTAAACCGATAAGGAAGGACGTATGACAAAGAGCAGCACAAGACGGAAACATTCTGACAAGTTCAAGGCCAAGATCGCACTTGAGGCAATTCGTGGCGTGAAAACGTTGGCGCAACTGGCTGCGGAGCATAAAGTGCATCCCAATCAAATTTCCATGTGGAAGCGGCAGCTCCTTAAAAACGCCGAGGATATTTTTTCCAGCGGCAAGAAGGCCAAGAGCCAGGAGGAAGTAACCGCTCCTCTATTTGAGGAGATCGGTCGGCTCAAGATGGATATCAAATGGCTTGAAAAAAAGTTGTAAGCCTGCCGCTTGAACTTCGCCGCCAGTGGATCAAACCTGATCGGAAGTATTCCACTCGGCGACAATGTAGGCTGGCAGGCATTTCCCGTTCGGGCTTTTACTACAAGCCGGTAGCCCAATCCAATGAGAATTTGGGCTTGATGCGTCTTCTCGACGAGCAGTACCTGCGTCAGCCGGATTACGGCTCGCCACGCATGACGGATTGGCTGAAGACCCAAGGCCATCAAGTCAACCACAAGCGAGTTGAGCGACTGATGCAACTGATGGGCTTGCAAGCCATCACTCCAGGGCCGCATACGAGTGTCCCCAATTCGGAGCATCCCGTGTTTCCCTATCTGCTGAAAGGAATTGCCATTGAGAGGAAAAATCAAGTCTGGAGCGCTGACATCACCTACATTCCGATGCAGCGAGGCTTTCTCTATCTGGTGGCAGTGATAGACTGGTGGAGCCGATTTGTGCTGGCGTGGGAGCTATCAAACTCGATGGATAGTTCATTCTGCGTGGATGCACTGAACAAGGCGTTGCGCATCTCCACGCCAGAGGTGTTCAATACGGATCAGGGAGCACAATTCACGAGCCGTGAATTTACCAGCGTTTTGCAAAGCAATGGCATCACCATCAGCATGGACGGTAAAGGCCGCGCGATCGACAACGTATTCATTGAACGGCTGTGGTGGACGGTGAAATATGAGGATATTTATCCCAAGGCGTACTCTGATGGAATCGAGCTATACCATGGGTTGGCGCGGTATTTTCACTACTACAACGAGGAACGCGCTCATTCTTCGTTGGACAAAAGGACTCCCGCTGCTGTATACAGGGGCATTGAATTGGCTGGTAGCCGTTGTTCCGCTCCGCCCTCGGCCCTTCGGGCCGCCCTACGGGGACGGGCTACGCTCCACAACGGCTACGGTGAACCGCCTCTACGGAGGCACAAACTCGGACGCCGGACTCCACCTTAAAATGACCGATCAGTGGCCCAAAGGATGGGGGGAGGCGCAGTTACGAGGGAGGCTATGATGCTGTCCGGCGTCATGTCTCCCGCTGGCGCGAAGCCGAAGGGCACAGGGTGTCGCAAGCCTTTGTCCCGCTGACTTTCGCCTCTGGAGAGGCCTACCAGTTCGACTGGAGCCACGAGCAACTCGAAATTGACGGCATGCCAATGACGGTCAAGACCGCGCACATGCGATTGTGCCATAGCCGGATGGTCTTCTGCTTCGGTTACCCTCGGGAGACCCAGGAGATGGTATTCGACGCCCATCAGCGCGGCTTTGCCTTTTTCGGCGGATCTTGTGGCCGAGGTATTTACGACAACATGAAGACCGCAGTGAACAAAGTTCTACGCGGCAAGCAACGCGAACTCAATTCCCGCTTCGAGCAGATGTGCACTCATTACCTGGTGGACCCCACGCTGTGTACGCCTGCTGCTGGCTGGGAAAAAGGGCAGGTGGAAAATCAAGTCCATCTGGTACGTACTCGTTTTTTATCCGGCAGATGGCGTTTCGGGAGCCTTGAGGAGTACAACGCCTGGCTGCTGGAGCGAGCTATTGGTTGGGCCAAGACTCAGGCTCATCCGGAGATTACGGACAAGACGATCTGGGAGGTCTTCCTGCAGGAGCGTGAAAACCTAATCAAGCCCGCAGCCCCTTTCGATGGCTACCGTATTCAGGAATGCCGGGTTTCCTCCACATGTCTGGTGCGGTTTGATCACAACCGGTACAGCGTACCCTGCGAGGCGGCTGGACAGGCGGCGCAGATCAAGGCGTACGCCGACCACATCTCGGTGATTCGCGATGGCCGGGTGCTGGCCGTACATGCCCGCCGATTCGGCAGAGAAAAGACTGTCTATGACCCGTGGCACTACGTGCCTGTCCTGGAGCGTAAGCCCGGAGCGCTCCGCAACGGCGCTCCCTTCCAGGACTGGAGGCTTCCTGCGCCGATGGAGCAAATCCGTCTGTCCCTGCGGCGGCATAAGGACTGGGACCGACAGTTTACGGGTATCCTGACAGCGGTGCCCAGCCATGGACTCCAGGCAGTAACCGACGCCTGCCAGGCGGCCCTGGACCAAAACACGGTGAGTCGGGACGTGGTCCTTAACATCTTGAACCGCTCCCGTGATCAAAGGCCAACCCAAGAGGTTTGCGTCCCCGATCACCTCAGGATCAAATGCGAGCCTGTGGCCGACTGCGGACGTTATGACCAGCTATTGGAGGCGAGCCATGCTTCGCAATGACATCTTGGCTTTGCTCAAAGAGCTCAAGCTGCATGGCCTGCGCGGAGCTTACGACGAGATGCTTGAGCACGGTCGTCGATCCGGGGCCACTCTGGAACGGTTTCTGTTAGATCTGCTCAAGGCGGAACAGGCCGAGCGCCGCGTACGCAGCATCCGATACCGCCTGGGGATCGCCAGATTTCCCGTGAGCAAAGATCTGGACGGTTTCGACTTCCAGGACTCGCACGTCGGTGAGGCCAGGATCAGGGATCTATACCAGGGCGGCTTCATGGAGAGCTGGATCAATGTGGTCTTTGTAGGCGGCACGGGCACCGGAAAAACGCATTTAAGCATCGCCATCGGCTCCAATGCCGTGCGCAACGGCGCCCGAGTGCGCTTTTTCAATCTGGTGGACCTCGTCAACCAGCTCGAGCAGGAAAAGGCGGACGGCAAGGCCGGACGGCTGGCCGAGACTTTGGCGCGCTTCGACTTGGTCATCCTGGACGAACTCGGCTACCTGCCGTTTTCCAGGTCAGGAGGCCAGCTGCTCTTTCACCTGCTCTCAAAGCTCTACGAGAGGACCTCGGTGCTGATCACCACGAACCTGAGCTTCGGGGAGCGGTCACAGGTCTTTGGAGACGCCAAGATGACCACGGCCCTGTTGGACCGCGTCACACATCACTGCGAGATCATCGAAACAGGCAATGAAAGCTGGAGGCTGAAACAAGGCAGGGGACAGCACCAAGGGCAGGACGCATAAGCGTCGGCGGCAGGGTCGGGAATTCCGGTCGCCCTCCGGGCTCCCTCCATTCCCGACCCTGCCGCCGCCCCCGGAAAAGCCTCCCCCCAACACCCGAAAACCACGTTCGGGGTGGGTCAAATTTCGACGCCGATGATGGGTCAACTTTCAACGCCGATTGACACGTTGGGTATCGGACGAAATACTCTGTACTCCAAGATGGAGCGATTCAATATTGAAGCATGAGCCTTTTTTCCCTTGGACAGCTTGAAAAGACACCAAGGGAGGGCGTGCTCCACTCCATTAGCTAAAACGGATAGGTGAGCGTGCTCGCTATATCCTTGTCTTTTTTGCCCATTTTTTTATCTATGGCATTGATCCGGGCCTTGGCGGCTTCCCGTTGTTCCTTGCGATCCGCAAGTTTTATTACAGTGGTCAGCAATCGTTTGGCAGTATCGTATTTCCCTCGTTTTTCATAAATCAGCGAGGCCCGGTACATGGCGGTGAGTGCCCAAATGTTTTCCTGCGGATACTGCCACGCCAGACGAAGATAGTAATCCAACGCCTTATCCGTATTGTGAATGGCATGTTCGCCCTCCCCAAGCCAAAACAACGTTTCCGCTTGAAGTGTTGATGTCAACTCATTGCGATTCTTCCACATTATCAGCAGTTGATCACGGGCAGAGTCGAAATCACGTCGCTGTTGATACAATAAAGCCAGGCGCAAACGCGTCATGACCGGTATCTTTTCGCCGAGTGAGGTCATCTCCTTGAAAGTCTTGAACGCAGCATCATTTCTGCCAGCATCCAATTCCAGTCGGATTTTCGTATTCAACCACACCATTTTTTGTACGGATGAAAGAGAAACGAAATCTATCCTATTGAGATAAAAGGCACCTAGCTTAAGTTTTTTGACTTGAACGGCAGTGTCGGCAAGGAATAGCATGCATTCAATGCCAAACGACGTGTTGTCAAAGAGGAATGCCGATCGTTTGGCAAGTTCGGCTGTCGGTTTCTGAGAAAAGGACTCCTGCCAATAAGCCAGAACCAACAACTTATCCAACGGCCAGTCTTGGGTGGATAACCGTTTCAATCGGTCTTTCGTGACTATGGTCCAGAAGGGTGATTCAGTGGCGGAGTTCAAATCGCTGCCTGCAGCACCGGATAAATTGCAAAGGGTAGGGTAGACCAGGAAAGATTTTGCCGGATCAATGGGCAAGATATTCTTCAAGTCCTCCTTGAAGAGTAGCGAAGCAGCCAGTTGCAGCGTTAAAGGAAGATTCCTTTTATTTATTTTATTCCAAGTGGTTGCAGAGCTAATAAAATCACCGTTAGACATGGACAATGCCAACTTGAAACTATTGAGCAGGGCAGCGGTATCTTCGGAAATCAACATTGAGCCAAGCTCGTTGTCGATAGCCTTGTGTGCTTCGTTCAAGGGCATGGAAAGCAAATTATTCCTAAATTTTTTCCATGGGGCTGACTCGGGATTGCCAAGCACCCATTGCGCCCGAGATGTCGAGTAGGGGGCCAAAACATTCCCAGCCCAAAAAGCATGGGCCTTCAAATAGTTACCTGTCTGAAAAATCGATAAATCGTCAGGTTCCTTGCCGGTTTCAAGATAGGTAACAACCATATGCCAGAAGGTACGTACTGTATCTTGGCCTATGACATTGATTTGTGTTTGTGCCTCAGTAAATTTTTCAAGTGAAACCAGGGCCATGGCACGAATCACAGCTTCGGAATCAGCCTTGGAAACAAATGGCGGCAGGGGATGACCATCAGGGCCGAGCTCGACAATCGGCATAACTGTCGTCTGCGTTGCATTGGAAACAATGGGATTGATGACCGAATTGGCCTTTTCCCAAAATTCGTCCCCCCAAACAGTGCGACCAACATCCAAAATTTGGTTCAAGGCTTCTATTTGAGTCCCTCTGGAAAGCGTAAAGTTGGACAAGTAAGACCAATAGAGCTTTGTCCAGACATCTTCCCATATAGATTCGAGGTGAGACTCACTCTTAAAGCGACGCTTTAACTCGTTTGAATTGTTGATATATTTAGCAGATTGCGTAAGCCATAAAACGGTTTTTGGGAGATCGCCAAGGGCACGATGAGCCATGCCACCAAGAAACAGTCTATCTGCCTCGGTCGCATTATCATCAAACGTCGTTGTCATCTCAAGCAGTTCAAGGGCTTTCTTGGGAGAGTTCAAATTGAGATAGACTTGTGCGCGTTTGAGTATGATTTCAGGGGTATCGCCACCGGTTTCAGAGGAATATTCCTTTTCCAGACGATCCCAAGCACCATACTTTTCCAGCCAGGATTCAAAACTTGGGCTATCAGCAGCACGCGCAGTGCTCATGGCAAAAATTTGGATTAGAAAACAGACAAAACAAAAAAGAGAGATTTTTTTCATTGGTCGTGACGCCGTTGATCAGGGTTTGTTGTTGTGAAGCGAAGTACTGTGTTTCATTTCCTTAACAGCACCGAAGGAAAGTCTCAACACAGCACATCCTTGCAAAAGCAGGGGGAGACTTCTCAAACCGTTTTCAGGCAGCAGCATTTGTTAAAAGTTTACATAATTTACATTATGAGACAGATAAACAACCAGTTAATATTATTCATAAAATTTGTTAAAGCGCCAGAATTCAATCAGATCTTAAACATTGGGTTGCGCAAAGCTTTTGGCTCTAAAGGCATCAAAGAATAATTTTCAACGTGGGATTCATAAGAACAATAAAAAGGCCCTCTGGAGGCATTTTGAGTGAATTTGAGGCAGATGGCGGGAAATGGATGAAATAAAAAAAGGCCCAAAATGGGCCTTTTCTATTCAAGTTCTATAAGAGAAAAACTAGGACTTAAGCATTATCGTCGTCTGAGGTTGAATCAACGGTATGAGCTTCCAGCTGCTTGAGGTACTTGTCGCGACATTCATAGGAACAAAAGACGTGGACCTTCTCCCCTTCTCTAACGCGAATTGAACCATTGTTATCCACGTATGTCCCGCAGATGGGATCCTTGACCATATCACCGGCAGCGACTTTGGCCTTAATCGTCTCATCTTTGTTCATCACTTTCTTTTTCTTGTCACCAGAGTACAGCTTGTAAATAATAAAAATCGCTATACCGATCGCAATAAATTTCCACATGATACATTCTCCAGATCGAGTTAACTCTGCCAGATCTTGAAGTCTTCCTGGCGGTATTCGATAGCCTCAAGCGCTTGATCGATCGTTGTTCCGTCAGGAAAAACAAAATCGGGTTCAATTTCCTTGAGCGGAATCAGAACAAACGCCCTTTCCTTGGCACGTGGATGAGGTAACGTCAAAAAGTCATTGTCCATGACCGTATCACCCCAAGCGATAATATCCATATCCAAAGGACGAGGCCCACCCGGTTGCTGTCGTTGTCGTCCCATTTGGGCTTCAATGGCGGTACAAGTGGACAAAAAACCTGCAGGAGCCCAAATCTCGGCATCGATTTCGAGTTTAACTACCTGATTGGTAAACCACAGCTGGTCTTTGACTTCACCCTGAGGCTCGGTCAAATAATAGCTCGAAAAAGCCTTAAGCGTGATTTCATCCCCGTATGCTTCCAGCAATGTCAAGGCATAGTTGAGGTTTTCTTCAGGATCGCCCTGATTGGACCCCAGGCTGACATAGCAGTTTACAGTTTCGATATTCTGGATACGGCCTCCTCAAGCAGATCGTTGTTTACGGTCAGGGAAATGCGAAAATAACCTTCCCCAGGAGTTCCGAAGCCTTGGCCGGGAGTCAAAACCACGCCTGTCTGTTTCAGGACATTGGTAACGAATTCCGACGAGGTGTAGCCTTCGGGCGTGTTGCACCACAGGTAGAAAGAGGCATCGGGAACGCGATGCTTGATACCGACTTTGGTCAAAGCGGCACTCATGACGTCACGCCGTTCCTTGTAAATAGCACGAAACTTTTCTGCATAGGGTTCGCCATTCTTGAGTGCCGCAATCCCGGCCTCCTGAACAGCCTGGAAAATGCCGGAATCTACATTTTCTTTAATTTTTCCCAATCCGGCAACCAGACTGGCGTTTCCGACAGCCATACCCACACGCCATCCGGTCATGTTATACGTCTTGGACAGGGAATGGAATTCAATACAGACGTCCTTGGCCCCCGCACATTCCAAGATTGAAATGGGCTTGTTGTCCGGGTCATAGTACACTTCAGTATATGCGGCGTCGGAAACAACGATCACATTGAATTCTTTTGCCTTTTCTATCAAACGATCATAAAATTCCCGCGTAGCCGTGGCCGCAGTCGGGTTGTTCGGATAGCAGACAAAAATCATCTTGGCCTTGGCCCATGTGTCGTTGCTCACAGCCTCAAGGTCCACGAGAAAATCATTTTCCTCCAGCAACGGCAGGTACTCGACTTGACCACCCGCAAAACTGGTGGCAACGCCGTAGACCGGATAGTTAGGCGTTGCAATCAACACCAAATCGCCGGGATTGATATACGCCAGCGGAAAGTGGGCAATGCCTTCCTTGGAACCGATAAGGCTCACAACCTCGGTTGTGGCATCCAGATCGACATTGAAACGCTGTTTGTACCAGTCGGCCACGGCCTGACGGTACGCCAACATACCAACATACGAAGGATATCGATGGTTTACAGATTTTTTGGCACCTTCGTACAGTGCTTCGATAATGAAATCCGGGGTGGGAAGATCGGGATCACCAATCCCCAGACTGATAATGTCCATGCCGGTTGCAGCAACTTCGGCCTTGGCCTTGTCGATAGCGGCAAAAAGATATGGAGGAAGTGTTGAAAGGCGATCTGCCAACTTGAAATCTGACATTAAAAAATTCTCCTTCAATAAACTATGAATCAACTTTCATAATTGCGGTCTGACCGCCTGTCAATGCGAACCATTATTGCTCTTTGGGCTCGGCCTTGATAGCTAGTTGAAGAACGTCTGTCGAATCCTTTTTGATAAGCGTGAGCACTTGAAACAAGATTTTCTTTTTTATATTTTAAACACAATGTGTTAAGTTGATTACTGTGTGATCATGATGCAAAAGAAAAAATCGCCTGAACATTTCCTGCCAACGCATCGCTGGGTGGATAGATATTTGGAGTATGTCCTTATTGAAAAAGGACTTTCTGAAAACTCCCTGACCAGTTATTCTCAAGATTTAGCCGCCCTACTCTCCTTTTTAGCCGCCAAATCCTTTCGAGTTGAAGATCTTACGGATAAAACCCTGTTTCTCTATTTGACGTACCTCAGGGCAAAAGGCCTTAAAAGTCGATCTCTTGCACGACATTTGTCCTCTCTACGCGGTTTTTTTTCCTTTGCCATGCAAGAAAAATGGTACAAGGAAGACCCTGGGCAACTTCTGGAAAATCCCAAGCTGCCAAGAAAACTACCGGAATTTCTCACTCGGGAAGAAATTTCGCGTCTTCTCGACCTACCGGACAAATCTACCAAGCTCGGCATGCGTGACCGAACCATGTTGGAACTGCTGTATGCCGCAGGGCTTCGCGTTTCCGAACTGATCCAGATTAAGGTCTTGGATTATGACGCCCAAGTCGGCTTGCTCAAGATATTCGGCAAGGGAGCAAAAGAACGGCTAGTCCCTATTCACGACATCGCCCAAAACATTTTGAACAGATATCTTGAGAACACTCGCCCCGAATTCAAACCCTCGGAAGATTTCATGTTTCTCAACCGTTCCGGTAAAGGACTCACCCGACAGGGAGTCTGGAAATTGATTAAGAAATTCGCAGACCAAGCCAACATCAAACGGAGCATTTCACCACACACCTTCCGTCATTCATTTGCCACGCACCTATTGGAAGGCGGCGCGGATTTGCGTACGGTTCAATTGCTCCTTGGACATTCCGATATTTCTGCCACTGAAATTTATACTCATATCCAGGCTGGACGACTGAAATCCATGCATCAAAAATTTCACCCTCGCTCGGGAATACAAACAAAAAGTGAATAATTCATGGCAAAAATAAAAAAAATAGCCGCGCCAACGGTGATCACAGCACATGCCAATGCCGATTTTGACGCCCTAGCAAGTATGGTTGCGGCGAGTAAGCTCTACCCCGATGCGGTACTTATTTTCCCTGGCAGCCAGGAAAAAAATCTACGAAACTTCTTCATCGAAAGTACCACCTATCTTTTCAACTTCAAATCATTCAAGGATATTGATCCCGAAACGGTAAAGCTGCTGGTGGTCGTTGACACCCGCCAACGAACCCGTATTCCGCACGTTAGCCTTGTCTTGGACAATCCCGGCTTGCGCATTCACCTCTACGATCACCACCCCAACACTGATGATGATCTGGTGGCGGAAAAGAGCGTGGTCAAGAACTGGGGCTCCACCACCTCTATCCTGGTGGATATAATGCGGAGCAAAGGCATCACCCTGGGAGCTGAAGAGGCAACACTCTTGGGTGTTGGTATCTATGAGGATACAGGCTCTTTCGGATTCAATACCACCACGCCCCACGACTTCGAGGCCGCAGGCTGGCTCAAGGGACAGGGGATGGACATTGAGGTGATTACCGATCTTTTGTCACAGGAGTTGTCCGCCGAGCAAATCACCAACCTCGGTGAACTCTTGCAAAACGCTCACAACTACGAGATCCACGGCATTGATATTGTGATCACGGAGATTTCCACCGACAATTTTGTTCCTGATTTCGCTCTATTGGTCCATAAAATGATGGATATGGAAAATGTCAGGGTAGTCTTTGCCATGGGCCGAATGGGCGATCGTATTCATCTCGTTGCCCGCTCGAAAAATCCCGATGTCAACGTGGGACAGATATGCTCCTCCCTCGGGGGTGGTGGGCACAACGTGGCTGCTTCGGCAACCATCAAGGACAAAACCCTGGCTGAAGTACGTGACGATCTGTTCGCCCTGCTCTACTCCCAGATCAACCCGGAAATCATAGTGGAAAGTCTCATGTCAAAACCTCCGGTAATCATTGAGGATGACAAGTCCATAAGTGATGCCGAGGAGCTCATGAGCCGCTACGGTCTCAAGGACGTCCCTGTAGTGGCGGCAGGGACCATGAAATGCATTGGAATTATAGGGCAAAAAACAGCAGACAAGGCGGTTTCGCATGGCTTGGGCGATTGGGACCTCAAGGAGTACATGAGCCGCAAATTCGATACCGTCGAAGTCAAAACCGATCTCTACCGTGTCATGGAAGTCATTCTTGGCAATCGGCAACGAATGCTCCCGGTCATCGACGGTGACAGGCTGGTCGGAGTGATTACCCGTACCGACCTGATGCATCTGCTCATCGAGGAACCGGCACGCATTCCGGACTCTCTGATGCCGGACAGCAACCGTGAGAAGAATATCAGTTCCATGGTCAACAACCGCCTTCCTCCGGATATGCTCGATCTACTGCGGAAAGCAGGAGAACTTGGTGATGAGTTGGATTGCGAAGTCTACGCTGTCGGCGGCTTTGTCCGTGACATTCTCCTTGGCCGTCCCAACCTTGATCTTGATCTGGTGGTGGAAGGCGACGGTATCAATTTTGCGAAAAAACTGGTTGCCAAGCTTGGAGGGCGGGTCAAATCCCATTCAAAATTCAAGACTGCGGTCGCCATCCTTGACAACGGACAGCGTGTTGACGTGGCCACGGCACGGCTAGAATATTATGAATATCCGGCAGCTTTGCCGACAGTGGAACTTTCCTCAATCAAAATGGATCTTTACCGTCGTGATTTTACGGTAAATGCTTTGGCCTTGCGCATCAATCCAGGCCGATTCGGTCAACTGGTAGATTTTTTTGGTGCCCAACGAGACATCCGCAGCAAGACCATCCGAGTGCTCCATTCCCTGAGCTTTGTCGAAGATCCGACCCGCATACTCCGTGCCATCCGTTTCGAACGTCGATTTGACTTCCAGATTGGCGGGCAGACCCTGCGTTTGATAAAAAACGCCTTGAATCTCGAACTGTTCAGCAAACTATCCGGCACCCGTGTCATGCACGAATTGCAGTGGATCATGCAAGAAGAAGATCCACTTGCTTGCCTCAACCGGATGGAGGAATTGGGCATAATGGAGGCTATCCATCCTCAACTTAAATTGAAAAATGATCGGGTGCAGGTGTTAATGGAGTTGGTAAAGGTAAACAACTGGTACAAACTCCTCTACCTCGAACCAAAGATCATTACCTGGAAACTCTTTTTCCTGGCCCTGACAATGGGAATCAAGCGTGATCAGATCAGCGACGTGACCCACCGTCTGCATTTGACCACCAAAGAAGAAAAAGATTTCATCCAATTGCGGGAAATGATCGGTGATGCCCTGATGAAACTCATGGGTTGGCGCGAAGGCAAGTCCAAGCTGAGTACGTTGTATGCGATCCTCCACCCCATTCCCGTGGAAGGAATCCTGTTTCTGATGGCACGGAGCAAGAAAGAATATATCAAGAGGAACATTTCACAATATCTCGCACGATTGCGTAATATGAAAATTGATGTTTCCGGCAACGACTTGCAAGAATTAGGCATTGAACCCGGTCCTGTCTACACGGCCATCCTGTCCAAACTTATGACGGCAAAACTTGATGGGAAGGTCGATACTCGAGAACAACAGCTTCAATTGACTGAACAATTATATCATCAAATGGTTAACAACGAAGCCGCAAAAAGCGATGAATGATCTCATTCATGCTTGCCCTGCGCAGGCAAGCCGTGTAGAAAAATCAGGCCATTGCATGTCTGCAATCAATGCTTTCGTACGAGGTTGATATGGAAATACTTTGGGCACCTTGGCGCCTTGATTACATACTCGGTCCCAAGCCGGAAGAATGCGTTTTCTGTATTCCTCAAGACACATCCGAGGATGAAGAGCGTTGCGTCTTGTCCAGAGGTAAGCATTGTTTTGTCATCATGAACAAATTTCCATATAATAACGGACATCTCATGGTGACTCCGTATCGTCATGTAAGCAATCTCACGGATCTCACTCTGGAAGAATCCAATGATTGTATGATATGGATAAGGCACAGCGTGGAAGTTTTGGGAAAAGCCTTTAATCCTCAGGGGATAAATGTAGGGTTGAATTTAGGAGAAGCCGCCGGAGCCGGTATCGCACAACATCTACATTTTCAGATAGTGCCTCGCTGGAACGGTGATGCCTCATTCATGGCCGTCTTTGGAGAAACAACCGTCATTCTGGAACATCTGATTTCAACCTACAACCGGCTCAAGCCGTTGTTTGATGCAATCACAGAGTAAGGAGTTTATTGCATGCGTTTTATCAAAATTTTGTTTTTATTGGCCCTTTTCGTGTTCTCCATCCTTTTCTTCAGCCAAAATAATGATGTTTTGCTGCAAGGGCTAACCTTAAAGCTTGATATCCCTTATGCCATGACGCTTCACTCCATTCCCCTGCCCTTTGGCGTATTGATCCTGGCCGCTTTCGTTGCCGGAGCCCTGCTGACCATGATTTACCTCGTGGCCGACAAGTTCCGGGCCGGTTCCAAGCTCAGGGAATGCAAGACCCGGATGGCCAGCCTGGAGCAGGAGCTCAACTCTCTGCGCAATATGCCCATCAGCGAAGATCAACCGTATGGCCCCGAGGATGCAAAGAACGACAACTAACAGGATACACCATGACTTGGAAAATCTTCGGTCGCAGAAAACCACTCGGTTTTGAGCAGAACCAGAAGGCCGCTCTTGAAGCTGGGGGCGGGGAAGCCCTGCCCGTCCAGGATACCCGTGCGGCTATCGAGGAACTAAGTCAGGTCGTCAAGAACGATCCTGAGGCGGTGGAGATTTACCTGGCCCTTGGCAGTTTGTACCGATCCCAAGGCGAGATTGAACGCGCAATACAGATACGAAATAGCTTAATTGTCAGGCCGGGCCTTGATCGAAAGTTCAAAGCCCGTGCCCTGTTTGAATTGGGCCGCGATTTTCGCCGCGGTGGTTTTCTCGACCGGGCGGGAAAGGCATTTCAGGATGCCCGAGCCCACGGACAGGACCCCACAGCCATTCATCACGAAATGGCCCGCCTTGCCGCAGAACGCGGAGCCTTTGAAAAGGCGGCGGAATCCTATGGTCAACTACGCCTCCCTCTACCCCAAGCCCATTATCTCGTTCGTCTGGCCATGGACTATTTTGAGGAAGGCAACGATTTTCAGGCCCATCGAGCCCTCCGGCACGCCATCCGCGCCTACCCCGGCGCCGTGGAAGCTTGGCTGGAGCAGCTTGTCCAGGCTTACAAGTCCGGTTCTGAACGCAAAGTTGCGGATATTCTGCGTGATGCACTGGAACAGGTGGCTCCTGAACTTCGCTTCGTTCTTCTGGAAGGTTTGCTCCAGGCGCTTGCCAAGGCGGAAAAGGAACGGGAACACGAAACCGGTGAGGACCCCTTGTGGGCCAAGGCTTGTAGCGACAAAGAGGTAACCAAGGCAATTCTGCCCGTATCGAAGCGCAAGAGGTTGATGTCCTGCTCTATTACTATGGAGCGGCATTCCTGTTGCGTATCGGTGACGAAGAAAACGCGAAAATCTGGCTGGAAAAAACTTTGGTTCTGCAACCCGATTTCTGGCTTGCCCGGCTTGAACTTTTCGAATTGTCCAAATTTGACCAGACGTTGACGCCCTTCTTCAAAGAGCAGCTTTCCTTTTTCATGGACCGCGCCCGCAAGGTAAGGCGTTTCTCTTGCCGCCGCTGCGGACTGAAACGGGATCAACTCTTTTTCAACTGTCCCCGTTGCCGCAGTTGGCATTCCATTGCCTTTCGAACGGATTTTTCTCAATAAACACATCACATATTTCTCGTGGAAAAGACAAAACTGACTCCCATGCTTGAGCAGTACCTCCGGTTCAAAGAGGAAAACCCCGGCGCATTGCTCTTTTTTCGCATGGGGGATTTCTACGAACTGTTTTTTGAGGATGCCGAAACCGTGGCCAAAGCGGTCCAGATTGCTTTGACCAGTCGAAATCCCAAAAACCCCAATCCCATTCCCATGTGTGGTATGCCGCATCATTCCGTGGAACCCTATCTGAGCCAATTGCTTGAGAAAGGATACAAGATCGCCATTTGCGACCAGATAGAAGACCCCAAGGAAGCCAAAGGATTGGTCAAACGGGCCGTGACGCGCGTACTCACTCCAGGAACTGTGGTTGAAGATTCCAACCTTAAATCCAAAAAAAACAATTACCTGGCTGCGCTTTACCTGAATTCCGGAAAGGATGCCGGGGGCATTGCCTGGCTCGACTTTTCCACCGGACAATGGTCTGGTCTGTACAGCAGGAAAGAAGCAGAACTCTGGCAATGGTTGATAAAGGTTAATCCCAAAGAACTACTCCTGTCCCAAGGACAAAAGATTCCACCACAATATGGGGAACTGTCAGATCAAGTGACCTCGGTTTCCCCTGGTGTTTATTTTGACATTGCCTCTTCTGCCAACAAGATAATTGAGTTGCAAGGGACAGCGGACCTTGAAAGCCTTGACCTGAAAGACAAACCGGAGCTGGTGCGAGCCTGCGGTGCCCTGCTCACCTATTTGGAACATACGCAAAAAAGCGAACTTGGCCATTTGGGTGAATTCAAACCGCTCAACCTCGGAAAGCACCTCTTGCTTGATGAAGTGACCGAAAGAAATCTCGAAATATTCAGGCGTCTTGACGGAAAAGCTGGCAAGGGGACCCTCTGGCGCGTCCTGGATCGTACCATGACACCCATGGGTGGCCGTCTGCTTGAAGCCCGTTTGCGTCAGCCCTGGCGTGACCTTTCTCCCATTGAAAAAAATTTGCAATGTGTGGCCTATCTGTCCGACCGCGACCAGCTACGAAGCGATCTGCGTCATGCCTTGGACTCCGTCTATGACCTGGAGAGGTTGTCCACTCGTATTTTCCTGGGACGTGCCACTCCCAAGGATTTTGTTGCTCTGCGCCAAAGCCTGCCCATGCTGTCCAGGCTCAAGACGCTGCTTGAAAACGAAGACCTGACCCCGGCCCCGGAGCTCAACAAAATTCTCAAAAAATGGGATAGCATGGAGGATTTATCCTCCCTACTTGAAATTTCCTTTGTGGACTCTCCTCCACCGACCATCACCGATGGCGGACTTTTCAGAAAGGGGTTTGATCCTCACCTTGATGAACTTATCGAACTCAATGAACACGGTGAGGACAAACTCAACGGGCTTCATCAAAAAGAACTGACGGAAAACGATATCCCAAAGCTCAGGCTGGGATTCAACAAGGTATTCGGTTACTACTTCGAGCTTTCCAAGGCCTTCAAGGGACAGGTACCGGACCATTTCATCCGCCGTCAGACCCTGGTCAACAGCGAGCGGTATATCACCCCGGAGCTCAAGGAGATGGAAGACCGCATTCTCTCGGCCTCTGATGAGCGGAAACGGCTTGAATATACGCTGTTCCAAAAACTGAGAGAAAAACTGGCTACGGCCAGAAGCCGTTTTCTGTTCATGGCCGACATTGTCGCCACACTGGACTACTGGCAGGGATTGGCCGAAGCCGCCCGGGTCAATGAATGGCGACGGCCGGAACTGCACGAGGGAATGGAAATTGAAATCGAAGCAGGACGGCACCCCGTGGTTGAGGATGCCATGGGAGCCTCCAACTACATTCCCGGCGATCTCAAAATGGACAAGGACAGACGCATTCTTCTGATTACCGGTCCCAACATGGCTGGTAAATCCACCGTTCTCCGCCAGGTGGCGATTCTTGTCATCATGGCCCAAATCGGTTCCTTCGTCCCTGCCAACAAGGCTCGACTGGGCCTTGCCGACCGCGTGTTTTCCCGTGTCGGAGCATCCGACAACCTCGCCCAAGGGCACTCCACCTTCATGGTCGAAATGACCGAAACCGCCCGTATCTTGCGTCAGGCAACCAAACGCAGCTTGGTTATTCTGGATGAAATAGGCCGCGGCACAAGCACGTATGACGGCCTTTCCCTGGCTTGGGCCGTGGTCGAGGAATTATCCACTCGCGCCCGGGGAGGAATCCGCACGCTTTTCGCCACGCATTACCACGAGTTGACGACCCTGGAAGGCAAGATAGACGGACTCAGGAACCTCAATATCGCGGTCAAGGAATGGAAAGGCGATATCGTATTTTTACGAAGAGTTGTCCCCGGTCCAGCAGACAGAAGCTACGGCATTGAAGTGGCCAAGCTTGCAGGTGTACCTCGAACCGTTGTTGAACGGGCGCGAGAAATCCTTGCGAACCTCGAAGAAAAATCGCAGGATAACCGCTCCGGAGGAGCTGTCGAACGAGCGTCGCAAACGCTTTTGCCTGGATTTGGCGCCCCCCCCATCGAGATCAGCGGGGAATTGACGGAACATCCGATCATCACGCAATTGACTGATCTTGACGTGGACGGCATGACGCCCATTCAGGCGTTAATGCTCCTCAATCAGTGGAAAGACATCATAAAAGGATAATCCATGCGATTCACGACCGCTTTGTCATTGCTGCTTATCACCCTGCTCACCTTCGGGTGTGCCCTGGGCAAAAAGGAATGGCCCAATCCACAAGCAAGCGAAGACGCTTTTGCGTTGGAACTCGTCGTGGCTGAACGCCAGGAGGATTGCCTATTGTTGGAAATCGTGGTGACCGGAGCCGTGGAACGGTTATATCGCGCCAGCATCGAATATGAAGTGGTAGGCGATGGGGATGGTGACGGCTGCGAAGGGTGCCCCTTTGTTCCGAGATTCGCCAAGCATATCGCCCGTGACCACAGTGAATTCAACTTGAAAGCCAACCACCTGAAACTTAGCCTCTGCGGCCTTGATCCCCAGAAGACTTATCGTTTCCGGGTGACAGGAAAAAGTGAATTACCGACAAATCCTTTAGTACGCACAGACGTTTTTATTACCACAGACAAGTAATTTTTCTTTAAGGAGAATACATTCATGCATCATTTCGAATATCGTGAGGGCAAGTTGTTCGCCGAAGAGGTCAGCGTCACAACACTTGCCGAAAAGTACGGCACCCCTCTCTATATCTACTCTGCCGCAACGTTGCGACGTCATTTTGAAGCCTTTGATTCCGCATTTTCCGGCTTGGAACATCTGACCTGCTACTCCGTCAAGGCCAATTCCAATCTGTCCCTCCTCAAATTGCTGGGAGAAATGGGGGCAGGCATGGATATCGTCTCGGGTGGCGAATTGTACCGTGCTCTCAAGGCCGGGATCGCCGCCGAAAAGATAGTCTATTCCGGCGTCGGCAAGCGGGCATCGGAAGTCCGCGAAGCCCTGGAAGCGGGAATTCTCATGTTCAACGTCGAATCCGTGGCCGAACTGCACAAGATCAATGAAGTGGCCGGAGACATGGGCGTGGTGGCCAAGATCAGCTTCCGCATCAACCCGGACGTGGACCCTCAGACTCACCCCTATATTTCCACGGGCATGCAAAAAAACAAATTCGGTCTGGACATAGAGCACTCCCTCGAAGCCTACGGATTGGCTGCCAAGCTCGAAAATATCGACCCGGTGGGCATGGACTGCCATATCGGTTCGCAGCTCACCAGTATTGAACCCTTCCTGGAAGCATTGGACAAGCTACTTGCTTTCTATGCAAAACTTACCGATATGGGGATCAATATCAAATATTTGGACCTTGGCGGAGGACTCGGTATTCCCTACGACACCGAAGAACCGCCCCACCCGTCCGCGTTTGGTGAAGCCCTGAAAAAAAAGTTGGCTGACGTCCCCCTGAAGATCATCCTCGAACCAGGCCGTGTCATCGCGGGCAATGCCGGGGTGATGATCACCGAAGTGGTGTACACAAAATCCAACCCCACCAAGAATTTTCTCATTATCGACGGGGGTATGAACGACTTGATACGTCCAAGTCTCTACGGCTCGTATCACAAGATAGCGGAAGTGGAACAACAGGGACGGACCACCAAAACCTATGATGTAGTCGGTCCCATCTGCGAATCGAGCGATTTCCTGGCGCGGGATCGGGAGTTGCCGGAAGTGATCGACGGAGAACGATTGGTCGTGTATTCGGCTGGCGCATACGGTTTCACTATGTCCTCGAACTACAATACCAGACCGCGAGCCTGTGAACTCATTGTGGATGGTGAGGCCGTTATTGTCGCCAGAAAACGAGAAACATACGAAGACATTGTTAAAAACGAACTGTAAATGATGGGTCGGGGCTTCGTCTCCGACCTTTTTTGTTCGAGGCAGCCATGGCACGATGCAATTCCTTTTATCTGGAACCGGAGTTCTGGCCTCATCAAACAGGCGAGGAAGTCCGGCTTAATGACGGAGAAACGCGTCACATGACGACCGTCCTGCGTTCGGCTCCCGATCAGGAAGTGCGACTTTTTGACGGTCAGGGACACGACGGCATCTTTCATATTAGCAACCTAGCGAAAAATCAGGCTTTTCTTGAAGCGAAAACGCTTGAAAAACATCCCAAACCGTCAGGTGGCGTAACCCTTGCCATCGGTTGGGGAAAGTCGAAACGACGCAACTATCTGTTCGAAAAAACAGTGGAACTCAAAGGACAGGGCATCGCTTTCTGGGAGGCCCGCCGCAGCCAGGGGCAACTGCCCGATTCCCCCAAGGAATCATGGCGTGACAAGTGTTTGCAAGCGGCCAAACAGTGCGGTAATCCTTTTCTTCCGGAGCTATCCACCCTCTCCGGCGGCATAGACCAGCTACTCGAATTTGCTCAGGGCTTTGACCAATGCTATGTGGCATGGGAATCCGGTGAAGGGTGCCCGCCCCTCACACCGTTCGCCCTTGCAGGAGGAACAAACCTTATCGTCATCGGCCCTGAAGGTGGGCTGGATACGAGTGAGGTCGACGCACTCGTTACCGGTGGTTTTTCAACGGTGACCTTGGGAAACAGTATCCTGCGCTGGGAAACAGCAGCCACATACTGCCTCAGTCTCGGATTTTTTGCTCAGCAGGAAAAACAATGAAATTTGAAATCGAAGACACACAACCGCTTGCCGACCGAATCCGTCCAATTTCTATGGATGATTTTGTGGGGCAAGGACATATTCGCAATAGGATAGAAGCGTTTACCCAATCAAAACGTTTGCCGAGTCTCTTGCTTTTCGGTCCCCCGGGCTGCGGAAAGTCCACCTTGGCCCTGCTCCTGGCAAAGATGACAGGCAAAAAATACCTGCGCGTCAGTGCCCCTGAGGCCGGCCTTACCGCATTGAGAAAACGACTTCCAGGCCATGACATTCTGATTTTGGACGAACTGCACCGATTTTCCAAGGCGCAACAGGATTTCTTCCTCCCCCTGCTTGAATCGGGTGAAATCACCCTGCTTGCCACCACGACCGAGAACCCGTCTTTCAGCGTCACACGACAACTTCTCTCTCGCCTGCACGTCCTCCGACTGCGGCCTCTGAGCCGGGATGAACTGGTTCAGGTGGCCCATCGAGGAGCCAAGGAACTTGATCTGGAACTCGACGAAGAGTGTCATACGATCCTGGCAGCAATGGGTGGTGGAGATGCACGCACCCTTTTGAATTTACTTGAATATACGGCTGAACTCCCCAAGGCCAAACGTACCCCGGAATCACTTCGCGAATCCTTGCCGGAAATTGTAGTACGCGGTGACCGTGACGGCGATTCCCACTATGAGCTCGCCTCGGCCCTCATCAAATCCATTCGCGGAAGTGACCCGGACGCGGCCCTGTATTACCTGGCCTGCCTGCTGGAAAGTGGCGAAGATCCTCGTTTCGTGACCCGCCGACTGATCATCTCCGCCTCGGAGGACATCGGTCTTGGCGCTCCCCCAGCCCTATCGCAAGCCATGGCCTGCCATCAGGCGGTGGAAACCATCGGAATGCCGGAAGGCTTCATACCCATGGCCCAGACAGTGGTTTATCTCGCTCTGGCACCCAAGAGTAATTCCACCTACGCCGCCTATCGCACGGCCCAAAAAGAGGTCCGGGAAAACGGCCCCAAGCCTGTCCCGTTACACCTTCGCAACGCCACCTCGTCTCTGCAACGGGAATGGGGCTATGGGCGAGGCTATCTTTATCCCCACAATTTTCCGAAGGCATGGGCCGATCAGGATTATTTGCCCAATGAAATCCGGGGCAGAAGATTCTACCATCCCAAGGATCAGGGAGAAGAACCCAAACTGTTGGCGTGGCTCAGGCAGTTCAAAAAGAATTTATAAGTTCTCAATTTATTGAAAAAAATCATGTCATTATCCACAACATGGTTTTTTTCATGTAAAACTTTAAACTTTTTTTGGACGTTGCGTATAAAGCTTTTGCCACTCATCAAGGAAAAGAATGGCGGTATCAAGATCAGACAATCGGCCTTGTTGCTGCCGGATCGCCCAGACAGTGTCTTCGAAGGAAACGTCTTCAGGTAACCCGAGTTTACCGAGCAATTGGCGAATATCTGCTTCAAGTTCCGGTGGAAAATCTGCAGCAAACAATGTGGTTGCCTGCTTGGGACGAGGCCAACCTTCAATACGCCGAGCCGTGAATTCCAACAACGTACGCATACGAACCTGATAGGTATGTTCCTTGAGCACACGCGCTCTGCCCTTTTCCGCAATCTTTTGTCGTTCTTCGGGATTCGCCAGAAAAAAGTCTATTGTGAATCGGCGTGCAAATATGACCCACCTGAGCCGGTAATCGGCGTCGAAATTTGACCCACCCCGGCAAGCCCCTCAAGGTCACGAGAAAATCGTGACGGGAGGGCCAGCGAGGAGATGCTGACGGTGGAAACAATTCGAAAGATTAAGGTGGCCCATGACCGGCATGAGACGCCGATCAGGCAGATATCCAAGAATTTAAACATGAGCCGGAATACGGTCCGCAAGGTGTTGCGCTCGGAGGAGACGCGCTTCGAGTACAAACGAGCGATCCAGCCCATGCCCAAACTTGGTGAATTCACGACCTGGCTGGAAAGCGAGTTGGAGCGGGATGTCGGGCTTCCACGCAAACATCGACGCACGATCAAGGTCTTGTTTGAGCAGC
The DNA here is from genome assembly GCA_963662475.2 of uncultured Pseudodesulfovibrio sp. Classification (GTDB taxonomy): domain Bacteria; phylum Desulfobacterota; class Desulfovibrionia; order Desulfovibrionales; family Desulfovibrionaceae; genus Pseudodesulfovibrio. Next base: position 3,003 of record CAXXUE010000030.1, on the reverse strand, counting down.
TTCAGGGGCAAGGTTACGAGGGAGGCTATGATGCTGTCCGGCGTCATGTCTCCCGTTGGCGCGAAGCCGAAGGGCACAGGGTGTCGCAAGCCTTTGTCCCGCTGACTTTCGCCTCTGGAGAGGCCTACCAGTTCGACTGGAGCCACGAGCAACTCGAAATTGACGGCATGCCAATGACGGTCAAGACCGCGCACATGCGATTGTGCCATAGCCGGATGGTCTTCTGCTTCGGTTACCCTCGGGAGACCCAGGAGATGGTATTCGACGCCCATCAGCGCGGCTTTGCCTTTTTCGGCGGATCTTGTGGCCGAGGTATTTACGACAACATGAAGACCGCAGTGAACAAAGTTCTACGCGGCAAGCAACGCGAACTCAATTCCCGCTTCGAGCAGATGTGCACTCATTACCTGGTGGACCCCACGCTGTGTACGCCTGCTGCTGGCTGGGAAAAAGGGCAGGTGGAAAATCAAGTCCATCTGGTACGTACTCGTTTTTTATCCGGCAGATGGCGTTTCGGGAGCCTTGAGGAGTACAACGCCTGGCTGCTGGAGCGAGCTATTGGTTGGGCCGAGACTCAGGCTCATCCGGAGATTACGGACAAGACGATCTGGGAGGTCTTCCTGCAGGAGCGTGAAAACCTAATCAAGCCGCAGCCCCTTTCGATGGCTACCGTATTCAGGAATGCCGGGGTTTCCTCCACATGTCTGGTGCGGTTTGATCACAACCGGTACAGCGTACCCTGCGAGGCGGCTGGACAGGCGGCGCAGATCAAGGCGTACGCCGACCACATCTCGGTGATTCGCGATGGCCGGGTGCTGGCCGTACATGCCCGCCGATTCGGCAGAGAAAAGACTGTCTATGACCCGTGGCACTACGTGCCTGTCCTGGAGCGTAAGCCCGGAGCGCTCCGCAACGGCGCTCCCTTCCAGGACTGGAGGCTTCCTGCGCCGATGGAGCAAATCCGTCTGTCCCTGCGGCAGCATAAGGACTGGGACCGACAGTTTGCGGGTATCCTGACAGCGGTGCCCAGCCATGGACTCCAGGCAGTAACCGACGCCTGCCAGGCGGCCCTGGACCAGAACACGGTGAGTCGGGACGTGGTCCTTAACATCTTGAACCGCTCCCGTGATCAAAGGCCAACCCAAGAGGTTTGCGTCCCCGATCACCTCAGGATCAAATGCGAGCCTGTGGCCGACTGCGGACGTTATGACCAGCTATTGGAGGCGAGCCATGCTTCGCAATGACATCTTGGCTTTGCTCAAAGAGCTCAAGCTGCATGGCCTGCGCGGAGCTTACGACGAGATGCTTGAGCACGGTCGTCGATCCGGGGCCACTCTGGAACGGTTTCTGTTAGATCTGCTCAAGGCGGAACAGGCCGAGCGCCGCGTACGCAGCATCCGATACCGCCTGGGGATCGCCAGATTTCCCGTGAGCAAAGATCTGGACGGTTTCGACTTCCAGGACTCGCACGTCGGTGAGGCCAGGATCAGGGATCTATACCAGGGCGGCTTCATGGAGAGCTGGATCAATGTGGTCTTTGTAGGCGGCACGGGCACCGGAAAAACGCATTTAAGCATCGCCATCGGCTCCAATGCCGTGCGCAACGGCGCCCGAGTGCGCTTTTTCAATCTGGTGGACCTCGTCAACCAGCTCGAGCAGGAAAAGGCGGACGGCAAGGCCGGACGGCTGGCCGAGACTTTGGCGCGCTTCGACTTGGTCATCCTGGACGAACTCGGCTACCTGCCGTTTTCCGGGTCAGGAGGCCAGCTGCTCTTTCACCTGCTCTCAAAGCTCTACGAGAGGACCTCGGTGCTGATCACCACGAACCTGAGCTTCGGGGAGTGGTCACAGGTCTTTGGAGACGCCAAGATGACCACGGCCCTGTTGGACCGCGTCACACATCACTGCGAGATCATCGAAACAGGCAATGAAAGCTGGAGGCTGAAACAAGGCAGGGGACAGCACCAAGGGCAGGACGCATAAGCGTCGGCGGCAGGGTCGGGAATTCCGGTCGCCCTCCGGCTCCCTCCATTCCCGACCCTGCCGCCGCCCCCGGAAAAGCCTCCCCCCAACACCCGAAAATCACGTTCGGGGTGGGTCAAATTTCGACGCCGATGATGGGTCAACTTTCAACGCCGATTGACAGATTGGCACTCCCGGCAGGAGCAAAAGACACCCTTGAGAGCTTGCTCGACGAGCTTGAATATTTGGTTTCCGCTCAGAAGAAAGTGGACCAACGGCTTCGTGTAATCAGCCAGGAACAAGACGAGGCGCGTCGAATCGCTGCCATGAGGTCCGTTCCCGGTGTCGGCGAAGTTGTTGCCACAACCTTTGCGGCAGAGATCTTTCGGCCAGGACGATTCAACCGTAGCGAGGAAGGTAACGGCCTATCTTGGGCTTGCGCCGATAGTGCGGCAAAGTGGTTTAGGCAAGGGGACAGCGCGCTTACGTCCGGTTGGTCAACGTCGATTACGAAGTTTGCTCATCGAGGCAGCATGGATGTGGAAGCAACGGGATGAGTGGGCGAGAACTTTTTACAACCGAATTTTGAGCAGGCATGGCATTCCGCAAAAAGCGATTGCCGCGCTTGCTCGGAAACTCGCTGCATTACTCTGGCGATTGAGTTTGCCAATTGCAGCAGGATAGATCGCGACGGGCCTTTGGTAGCGTAGACTACGGAATAAAAATGGCGATCTTTTATCGTACCGAATCGGTACTTGGTGCCGCAGAGCACGAATAAGAAAAGGAATACAAATAATTAGCCGCAATGGTGAGGGTGAAGTCTGGCTTGTGAAAAGGTAAAATCAAGAAGAATGGGAGTCCTTGACATGGGGCCGCATAAGAAAGGCCCCGTCGGACCTGAAGGCTAACCGCAGGAAAGCTTGACGTAATCTTCGATAGAGACGCCGTTCCAGGCCTTGCTGACCCAGTATGCCGTAGCCCAAATCATAAGTGCCGTCGCCTGAAGATCCGTCAGCCTGCGCAGCTTCACTTCAAGATTGG
>CAXXUE010000029.1:0-57220 GCA_963662475.2 uncultured Pseudodesulfovibrio sp. | reverse complement strand
GATTTCCCGGCGTCCACGATGTTGGTGATCGAGTTGTCGTTGATCACGTTGTTGAAGGTGTTGTCCAGGGTGATGTGGCTGGAGTTGTCATTGTCGATCTCTCGCGTCTGGACGGAGGAAAAGGTGACGTCGTTGTTCTCAATGAGATTGACGTCGTTGTCCTCCACATAGGTGGTCTGACTCAGGTCCTGGGACACGGAGGTGAAGGAGGGTGGACTGGTCGATGATGCGGATTGGTCGAAATTGTTTTCCGAGGACACGGTGTAGGAGAAATTCAGGTTGCTGGTGTCGTTGACGTTGGTCGTGTTGTTGGTGACCTGGGTGTGCGTGCTGAGGTCCTGGTCCACGAAGGAGTACGTGAGGTTGTGCTCCTCGTCCCTGATTGGTCTGTCCTGGCTGATCCGTGTCTCCGCACTGTTGACCTCGATGGTGTGGTCTTCCCGATAGCTGACGTCGTTGTCCGAGGCATAGGTGGTCTGAGCGAGTTGTCCACGTCGTTGGCGTGGTATTCATGGCGCGAGTTCTCGGTGATGGAGTTGTCGCTCTGATTGATTCGGGTATCGCTCATGGACAGGTTTGTCTCGCTGGAGTTGTCCACGCTTGTCTGGTGCTCATCCTTTTTGGGTGTATACCCGAGTTGTCCACCGAATCGAAGTGGACTCACTGACCTGCGAGTTGTCCTGGGGAGTGGTCCTCGCTCGTGTTGATCGAATTGTCGTTGTGAACCGTCAGGGCCTGCTGATCCTACGAATTCCATTGAGCTGTTGCGTTGCTCGCTGTGGTCGGTGATGTTCTCCTGCCGGGTGATCTGGCGTGCGTCAACGACCTGTTTTCCACGGTCTCGTTCTTGTTGGTGATATTGTTTTCCTCGGCCAGATTGACGTTGTTGCTGGTCTCCTGGACATTGCTGACCGACTGCTGCTGGTTGGTCAGGAAATCCTGGTTGGTGGTCTGGTTGAGGGTCTGCGAATTCTCCAGGGTCCGGTCATAGCTCAGGTTCTGGGTCAGGAGAGAGGAGTTGTCCACGGTGGTCAGGTTGGTTTGTTGGTCGTTTTTGGTAGACCGCGCTCTCCATGGTCTGGTCAATGGTCTTTGGTCTCGGACGAGTTGTAGGAGGTACTGTTCTTGGATTCCAGGTTGTTGCTCATGTCCATGTCAATAGTATTATGGATGGACAGGTCGTAGGTGTGCCCGGCGCGGTCGCTCAGGTCCACGTTGGTCTGGCGCCCTTGAAGGGCTCTTCGTAGCCGTCCATGGTGGGAATCCACGGCATCACCATGGATTGCTTGGGCTGGAATCCCGAGGAGTGGACCATGTGATGGAAGGTGTCGCTGGGCCAGTTTCTGGGTGTGGCCGAAATAGGAGCCGTGGGGCTGGGTCATGCGGAAGGCCTGGATCGTGCTCGCAGGCGAGATCGGGACAGACGCCCGTCATTATGGGCATGGAAAGACCGAAGCTGGGCGTAAACGGCACATGCCGCCCGGAGAGGCGGACTGGCTGCCCTGGGAGGTAGAGATGGGCACGCTGCCAGGCACTCTTTTCCGGTTTGCTCAGGGATTGTTCCTGAGGTCCGCCGCCGCCCGAGGCACTGCTTACGGTACCGCCGCCCGAACCAATGGATATGGGGTTGCTCCCGGCCTGACGGGCCTGAGGAACCGCCGCCGGAGGACTTGTCCGTGCCGCCGCCGGAGTTGACGGAAGGAGCGCCAGCTCCGCCGCTCATTGCGATTCCGCTGCCCGAGTTTTGGATGGCCGGGCCGCTGCCACCGCTGCCACCGCCGATGGGACTCATGCCGCCACCGCTGCCGCTGCCGATGGCGTTCATGCCGCCACCGCCTGAGGAGGGACGCGCCGCCGCCGGTTCCGCCACACTATCATGCCGGGGCCGCCGCCTCCACCGATCATGCCGGTTCCGCCGCCGGTTCCGCTACCGCCTCCACCGCCGCCGGTAAAGCCCGGTCCGGTGAGCGAGCCGCCCTGGCTGCTGGCACCGGAGGCCGAGGAATAGGGTATCCGCGCCGGGGAAGTATCAATGGGAACGTGAGCCGGGGTGGTGTCGATGGGAACGTGTCCGGGTTCGCCCTGTGATCACGCGACCAGGGCCACCGGCCATGAAGGATCCGGGGGGGCCCTGCTGTCACCTGACCCGGGGGGACCGGCCACGATAAAGTCGGTGACACTGGTGGACACTGTCTTTCTCCCTGCCAAAGCGCACCGTCCCTGGTTCGCATGGAGCCCGCAGTGGGGGCAATTCGGCATATATGTAATATACGCGCCTGAAACTATTCGTCAAAGGGGTATAATCAGTTCACGTCGGGCGAGCGAAAAAAAAAGAGGGGGCCGGTCCCGATGCATCGGGTTGCCGGGCACAAAAAAAAATACCGGGCCGCAGACAGATGTCCACGGTCCGGCACTTTTTCCCGGTATCCTTACAACGTAGGGTCCATGGCCGAGGTGAGCAGGCGGGCGATATCCAAGACATCCGCCTTGTACACACCGGATTGCAACCTCGGATTTGAGCCGGGCAATTTTGCGGGCGCGCTCCCCCCTCATCATTATGATGATGGTGTTTCGCATTCGGTGGTATCGAATGCCTCGAAGACGCGCTCCGTCTCTATATTGGCCCGCACTTGTAGAGCGGCTTTCATCATAACCCCTTCATTAACCCCTCCCTGGGTTATTGAAGTCAGTGGGAAGGATCTCCCAATCCTTCCCTTGTTCTCCCCATCCGTTGCGGCAGCCCCTATCCGCGTCCCTGCGGACAGCTCCTCCCGCAACCCAGGATGCGTACGAACTGCGTCTCGTTGATGCATCCATTTACGGTTGCCCATCTTATCGGTCACGGGGTCGGGAATACTTAGGGGGGATTCCGGGATTTGTCGGAAAAAGTTCCCCTTACAATTCAAATGATTATGATTTTCCATACCAGACAATGTCCAACAAGCTGTAACCGTTGAATATCTGAAGGAGTGAAAAGGTGTTTTCCGCTTTCCCGTGGCGGTGGGCCGGAAAAAAAGGTATAGGCCGACCATGCCGGATAGGAAGAACATCTGCCTCATTGATGCGCCGCAGTCCCTGATCAACGGGTTCAAAAGCCTCGGGTGTACCGTGCTCGACCTCAGGGCCACTCCCGAGCCATTTTTTTCACTCCGGAAGCGTTGGACGGACAGTCGTTCGTTCCCGATCTGGTGCTTCAGGTGGAGTCTCTGGGCGCTCGAAGCCTGGTATCCGGCTGAATCAGGTGGATTGCCCGGTCATGCTCTGGTGCGTGGACCCGCATCTCAATGCCCATTGGCACAGCGCCTGGGCCCGGCTGTTTGACCTGACCTGTTCTACACAGAAGCGGTGTATTGGTGCCCTCCGTGGAGCGGGGAGCCGAAGACGTGCGCTGGTTGCCCTGGTTCGGCAGCGAGCAGCCGTAGACGCCCATGGCTGACCGCACCACGGACATCGCGTTCGTGGGACGCATCCACGGCCCAACGCCCGGCCCGCCAGTGGATGGTGGAATTTCTGGAGGCCAAGGCGCAGGGCGCACTCTCTGGCCGTGCAACAGGATCTGAATTTCCGGCAGATGTTGGAACTCTACCGGAGCGCGAAGATCATTCCCAACGAATCCATTTTCGGTGAGATCAACTTTCGCCTGTTCGAGGGCCGCATCCTGCGGCTGTCTGGTGCTGGATCAGGACCTGGGCGAGGAACAGGCCGAGCTGTTCGAGCCGGGCCGGGAAAATCGACACCTGCGCCCCATGTGGCAGAGCTGGACCACAAGCTCGCCCGGTATCTGGGCAATGATCGGCTGGTCCAGGCCATGGGTCGGGCCGCGTTCGAACGGGTCCGGGCCGAGCACCTGCCTGTGCATCGGGTGCAAACGAATATTGGACTACGCTGCCGACGCCACAAGCCGCCCGGGCCAGGGGCGCACAGGGAGCCAAATGGACCGCACTGACGGTCTGCGCCATGTGGGAGGCGGGTCAGCTCAGGATTTCCGCTGCCGACGTGCTGGCGCGGTTGGAGACCGTGGCCCAGGACAGCGACGTGGCCGCAGCCATGCTTCGGATACAGCTTCTGTCCGGGGGCGGGAAGGTGGTGACGGACAATCTCAGCACCATTCTGGGCAGGCAGCTGTACGCGGAACTGTTCCGACCTCAATCTGACCGGCTCCATGGCTGCTTTGCGTCTGGGGCATTTCGACGGGGGCCAAGGCCTTCTGGTATCGCCATTGTCTGGCCATGAATTCCAGGAAAATGCAGCCGCCGTGCGATGCCACGGAGCTTCTGACACCTCTGGGCCAAGGACCTGTCCCGCCGGGGCCGGATCTTGCGCGCGGGTTTCTCCTTTGATCCGAAGATCCACCTCCCGGCCACTGCTGCCGAGTGCCTGATGACCATCCTGGCCGACGAGCCGCAACACCTGCCCACACTCAGGTTGCTCGATACCATGCTTCGTCCGATCTCCGGGCTGGAACAGGCGCGGGTGGGTTTTCTCTCCATCCTCACCCTGCACGAGCGGGATGACTGGCGGTTGGCTTTCGAGATCGGGCTGGCCGATCTCAAGTCCTACCGGCTGGATTCCGGCCTGGAAGAGCTGCACCTGGCCCGGGAGATCACCCGAAAAAACGATCAGGAAGCCTTGTTCGACAAAGTCTTGAAGGCGCGGGACCCCTCCGGCCTGCTGGCTGCGCGGCTGGGGTAAGCCTCACCACCTGCCACCTGTCCGCCTCCCATTCGACACTTCCCCGACATGACCGCAAGCGGGTTTTGTCCCAAGTTGTTTCTAGACATTTTCTCAAAAACTGTTCACTATTCGGGAAGGGTTGGAAACCATTTACGGAGGTGCCCATGAAATTGATTTGCTGATTCCTGGCCACGGGTAACCGGGATTGTTGAAGTTCAGAGAATCAACCAGCAACCATCGGACGGGGGATTATGGCCCAGAAGCACTTTGTCCTCGATACCAACGTCCTTATTGAAAATCCCAAATGCATCACTGCCCTGCGCAACGGGCAGGAAAACCAGATATACATTCCCTACACCGTCCTCACCGAGCTGGACGGGCTGAAGAAAGATCCGCGCATCGGCCATATCGTGTCCCAGGCCGTTCGGATCATCCTGCACGACGAAGAACTCCACATTTTTCCGCCGGATTTCGCGCTCACCCTCACCGATGACGTGATGGATGATCGTATCCTCAAGGAAATTTTGCACATGGCCCCGGAAGAGGCCATGCTCATCACCAATGACCGCATCCTGCAGATCAAGGCCAAGGTGTATGGCATTCCCAGCGAGGAATACCGGGACTCCGACCCGTTCCGGTCCGAGTCCCAACGCTATACCGGCTTCGTCGAAGAGGGGGAGGAGCTGGTCAACAACTGCTTCAAGTGGGAGAACGGCACCCCGGTTTTCCACGGTGCCGAAGGGCCAAAACCCATCGGCTACAGCCACGAGACATGGGGCATCAAGCCGCGCAGCATCTATCAGAATCTGGCCCTGGAACTCATGCTCCAGGAGGGGATCGACCTGATCTCCATCCAGTCCGAGGCGGGCTACGGCAAGACCTTCCTCTCCCTGGCTGCGGCCCTGTACCTGACTTTGGAGCGCAAGGACAATCCCTACCGCAAGATATATCTGGTCAAGCCAGTGGTGGAGATCGGGGCCAAGATGGGGTACCTTCCCGGTGACATCGAGGAAAAGATGTTGCCCTACGTCAAGTATATTCAGGACCTGCTTATCAAGCTGCATGACATTCGCCCGGCCAATCGCATTTTTATCGACCCTGGTTCGGACACCTACAAGCTCAATCCGAAGCGATTCGAGATTCAGCCTGTGGCCTTCCTTCGGGGCATGAACATCGAGAACGCGGTGGTCATCGTGGACGAGATGCAGAACCTGTCGCGCGGCGAGACCCGCGCACTCCTCACCCGCATGGGCGAGGGCGTCAAATGTTTCTGCCTGGGCGATACCCGCCAGGTGGATCATCCGTATCTCAATGAGTCCAACAACGGCCTGAACTGGACCGTGAAGAAGCTCAAGGGATACAAGAATTACGCACACATGGTCCTTAAAGGCGACCGCTCGCGCGGCCCGATCACGGACATTGTGCTGAAATCGAAACTGTAGAAATAGTTCGCGTCGGGGAGACCTCGGCGCGGGCGTCATGGAGATATCGTTTTGCCGATTTGGCGTTCTTGTTTTCTGCTTATGGCAGGGTTTCTTCTGTTTTTTCTGATTGCTCCGGCCCGGGCCGTGCAGCCCACCATGCTCGCGCCCATGGAGGTCTCCCGTTTTCCCTCCCTGGAGTCCGCCATTCGGCTCAAGGGGCCTATTTATTTCTGTGGCGAATCCGTGCCCATCCACCTGCCCGAAGTGCGTGAGCGGCTGGAAAAGGAGTTGTTGCTCATGCTCTGGGACCGTGCCCAGGTCATCCTTTGGCTCAAGCGCACGGGTCGCTATTTCCCGTTCATCGAGTCCGCCCTGGCCGAGGCGGGGATGCCCGACGATCTCAAGTTCGTGGCGGTCATCGAATCCGCGCTCAAGCCCCATGCCGGGTCCAGTCGCGGCGCGCGCGGTGTGTGGCAGTTCATCCGAACCACGGGCCAAGGTCAGGGCTTGACCGTCGACCGCTATATCGACGAGCGTCGCAACGTGCACCTGGCCACCAGGGCTGCCCTGAACTATCTCCGCGAGCTGCATGCCGAGTTCAATTCCTGGTCCCTGGCCTGCGCCGCCTACAATATGGGCGAGGTCGGTCTGGCGCAGTGCATCAAGCAGCAGGAGACCAGAAATTACTATCATCTGGATATGTCCACCGAGACCGAGCGTTATGTCCTGCGTGGGGTGGCGGCCAAGCTGATCATGTCCAATCCGGCCCGCTACGGCTTCGATCTCCTGCCCGGCGACTACTACCGCCCCGTGCCCTTTGACCGGGTGCGTCTCAAGATTCGGCACGCTGCGCCGGTCCTGGTCGTGGCCAAGGCCGCAGGCACCTACTACAAGACCATCAAGGATATGAATCCGCAGCTTCTGAATGATGTCATCCCGCCGGGCGAACACATTGTTTTCCTGCCCAAGGGGTCGGCCAAGGGCTTTGCCGCACGGTACGAGCCGCTGATCATCAAGCATCGCAAGACCGTCAAGGGCAAGACCTACACGGTCCGGCGCGGTGACACCCTCACCGCTATCGCCCGCAAGGCGGACATCCCGTTCTGGAAGCTGCTCAAGTTCAACAACCTGAACAACCGCAGCGTGATCCGGCCCGGCCAGAAACTGATCATTATGAAATAGAGATGCGGGGGACATCAGCCCCTTGTGCCGTGCCGTAACCAGGTGCGGCCCTCCTCTCTGCTTTCAAAGCCCCAGACGCGGGAATCACTCGGTCTGATGTTTGCGGCATTTCCAATGCCAATTTGTAATAAAGAAAAATACCATTGAAAAAAGCTATGTTGAGCGTTATGTTTTATCGAACATAACGATTGGTTGCGTGCTGCCTGATTATTCGCAGGACGCGGCCCGATTTTGTGCCGTTTGAGGGAAGCGGGATAGGGCTACATCGGTTTGATTTCGAGGAAACTCGGAGTCCTGTGTTGAATGCATTGTGTCAAACATCTTGTTCGGAGGAAAAATGTACCGCTGTATCATGTTTTTACTTCTCTCGTTTTCCCTGTGCCTTGCCGGTTTTTCCCCAATTTCCAATGCCTACGCTGATGATATGCGGATTTTTTCCGGGGCTGGATTGATGAAACCCATGGAAGAGCTTCGGAAGGAATTTGAAAAGAAACACGGCGTCAAGATTCAGGTGCATTACGGCAGTTCCGGCGAAATTTTCGGTATGCTGGCCATGGGACAAACCTGTGATGTGTTTATCCCCGGCGCAGAGAAATATACCCAGGACGCGATCAAGAATGGCTGGGTGTATGAGCCGAGCGTGAAGAAAGTCGTGCGGCATGTCCCCATCATCGTTGTCCCGGGTGACAATCCCGCCAATATCCAGAGTCTGGACGATCTGGCCCGGCCCGGCGTCAAGGTCGCCCTGGCTGATCCCAAGGCCGCTGCCATCGGAAAGGTCGCGAAAAAGCTTTTGGAAAAGGCCGGCCTGATGGAAAAAGTCAAACCCAATGTGGTCGTATTCACCCCCACTTGCAACCAGTTGCTCATTTACACCGCCCTTGGTCAGGCTGATGCCTCTATCAATTGGCTCGACGTGACCACCTGGGCAGAGGGCCGGGGCAAGGTCAAGACAGTGCCCATCGAGCCTGAGAGAAACATGATCAAGACCATCCCCACGGCCGTGCATATTTCCGCAAAGGACAAGGCTCTGGCCCTGGAACTCAACAACTATATCGCGTCCAAGGAAGGGCTGCTCATCTGGGAAAAGTGGGGTTTTGAGCCGTGCGCTCAGTAACCCCATTCAAGGTAGGGCTTCTGGGCTGTTCGTTTTTCATCACCATATTACTCGTCTTTGCCGTCGGAGCCTTGTTCATGGTTCCGACCCTGGAAGACGTGTTGGCCAATATCTGGTGCGAGGAGATGCAGTTCTCCTTGAAGCTTTCGTTGCTTACCGGTGGCATCTCCACCGTGTTGGTAATGGGGTTTGCGTTGCCCATCGGATTCGCTTTGTCCCGGCTCGATTTCTGGGGCAAGGGCGTGGTGAAAACCATTGTGGACCTTCCTGTCGCCTTCCCTGAGTTGGTGCTGGGGCTGTGTCTGCTGTTGCTGTTCGGGAAAACTCCGATAGGCGAGGCCTTGAACTCCATCGGGTTGGATTTCGTCTTTACCCGCAAGGGCGTAGTGGTGGCGCAGTTCTTTACTGCGCTGCCCTATTCCGTGCGGATCATGAAATCGACCTTCGACTACATCAATCCGCGTATGGAATTCGTCTCCAGAAGCCTTGGGTATACCCAGTTCGAGACCTTTCTCAAGGTCTCCCTGCCCCTGGCGAGGAACGGCATTCTCGCCTCCACGGTCATCGCCTTTGCCCGGTGTATCGGTACCTTCGGGACTGTTTTGATCCTCGCGGGCGGGTCGTATATGCGGACCGAGACGCTCCCCATCACCTTGTATCTGAACATCTCGTATGGAAACATGGGTATGGCTCTGACCAGCGGAATACTGCTGGTTGTCGTTTCTTTTGTGGCCATATTCATTTTTGAAAAAACGGAAGCAAAGCTATGAGTTTCTTGCGTGTGGGGGATCTGCACATCAATCTTGGCGAGTTCTCGCTCAAGGGGGTTTCCTTTGAGTTTGGGCGTGGGGAGTACCTGACGTTCATGGGACCGACCGGCGCGGGCAAGACAATTCTGCTGGAATGCATCATTGGGTTTTATCAACCGGAAAAAGGGCGTATTTTTCTTGATGGACGCGATATTACAGAAGATCCTCCCGAAAAAAGGCGGATCGGGATCGTGTATCAGGATTACGCCTTGATGCCGCACATGAATGTTTTTGAAAACATCGAATACGGCCTGAAAAAAATTGATCATGACAAAGAGAGTCGACGGGCCAAAATCCAGGGTATGGCCGAATCCTTGAATATCGGGCATATCCTGCACCGCAAGCCCACGACCCTGTCAGGCGGGGAGCAGCAACGGGTTGCCTTGTCCCGCGCCCTGGTGGTCGACCCCAGGCTGTTGCTCATGGATGAGCCTCTGTCCGCGCTCGATCCGCAAACCCGGCATACCACCCGTGCGCTTTTGCGGCGGATCATGCGTGATCGGGATATCACGGTCTTGCACATCACCCATGACATGGATGATGTCTGGGCTTTGGCGGACAAGGTGGCGGTCATGCGGGACGGGCGATTGGCGCAGTTGGGCACCATGGATCAGGTCTTCAATCGACCGTGCAGCCGGTTCATTGCCGATTTTGTGGGGGCGACCGTGTATGAGGGAAGGACCCTGCAAAGTCTCAACGGAATGAGCCGCGTGGAAGTTCACGGACTGGAGTTGGTCACAACGGACCCGGTGCAGCCGGATGAAGATGTCCGGGTGGCATTGCGCCCGGAAAACGTCATGATTTTCAAGGAGAGGCCGGAAAACGTCTCCGTGCGAAATCTTGTGGAAGCGACGCTGGATGATTACTATCAGGAAGGCATGTTGTTTCATCTGTCCTTTCGTGTGGGGGAAGTGTGTATTCCCGCAGTGATCACGGCCAACGCCTTCCAGGAGTTGGATCTAAAACGGCAGACAACGTCGTTTTTGGGCGTACAGGCAGCCAATGTGAAGATCATTTAATTTGAGGCGGTCGTTGAATATGGACTCGATAGTTTTTGCTCCCATTGGCCTGATCCGCTCGCCGTTCAAGACGCTTGAGGGCATGCCCATTCAGCCGTCAGGGGCACGGGATGTTTGCGGAGAGGTGCATGTGCTGGAAGAGCTGGCAGAGGGCCTTCAGGATCTGGAGGGCTTCTCCCATATCCACCTGTACTACCATTTTCACAAGAATACCGGGTACAATCTCTTGGTGAAGCCGTTCATGGACACCGTGCAGCGAGGATTGTTTTCCACGCGGGCACCCCGGCGACCGAACATGATCGGCACATCGATTGTCCGGCTTGAGTCCATAGAAGGCAATGTCTTGCATGTCCGAGGTGTGGACATACTCGACCAGACGCCTCTGCTGGACATCAAGCCGTATGTGGCGATGTTTGACGCTGCCCCGGCGGATCGGTTCGGCTGGTTGGACGAGAACGCCCACAAGGCGGAAACTCTTCGCTCGGACGAACGGTTTGTCGCCGGGGAAAAGTGAGCAGTGTAGACTCGTCGGCTTTGGGGGATATCCTGTCTGGTATCCCCCGTTCGCCCAACTCGCTGCCTGGAGAGCGTTCTTGAAGGCTGCCCGTTATTGACGGCCAAGGGCAAGCACGCCCACCAGTGCCAGCAGCAGGACGGTCCAGATGGCCACGCCCCGGATGGTGGCGGCCTTGGCCCGTTTTTGCTCCCACCATGTCAGAGGTTGGATGCCTTGCAACAGGAAGGTGGTCACGCCTGCCAGATTCAGACAGATGACGTTGGTCAGGAACAGCAGCCCGGCTCCGGTCGCGTTGGGGTAGTTGCCCGCTCCGAGAAAGATGCCGCAGGCCGTGAGCGGTGGCAGGAGTGCCAGGGCGACCATGACCCCCACCAGGGAGGTGGGCACGCCCATGGTGAACGAGATGATCCCTGCCGCCCCGGAAATGATCGCCAGGATGATATCCGAATAGGAGGTCATGCTCCGCTCTATCAGTTGCGCCGAATGATCCGGCAGGTCGAAGAACAGCCCAAAAGCCACGGACACGGCCAGGGTGATCCCGATACCCACGGCCAGGGTCCGCGAGGACTCCAGGGCGAGTTTCCTGTCCCCCAGGGTTGTGGCCAGAGAGAGCCCCACGTTGGGGCCGAGCAGCGGTGCCAGAACCATGGCCCCGATGATGATGGCCACGTTGTCGCGGACCAGCCCGATGACCGCGATCAGTGACGAGAACAGGACCAGCAGCACGAAATTCTTGGTCAGCAGGGAGGTGTCCAGTACGTCGGCGTACAGCTCCTCGCGGCTGATACGGCTTTTGCGCTTGGCACCGTTTTCTCCGTTTTCCTGCTCCGGTTCCTCTTTGGGCGGCTCGCACAGGCGCGGAAGTGTCGCCTGGGCGGAATAGACCACCATGCGGTATTGCTCGTTCCAGGTGAACAGGTTTTCGAGTTTATCCATGACATTCTCAGACTCCTCCACATCGAGAACGATGCGAAAGCACAGGGCCGTGTCGCTCTCCAGGGGAGACATCCAATAGACGTATCCTTCGTCCGGGCGGTGTTCCTCCAGGGATTTGATGACCTCGTCCTTGTCCTGGCGGGGTGTGATGAGTTCGATGACGCGCAAAGGCATGATGGGGTGGATTGTACCATTTCAAGGGGCAGGAGGGAAGGGATGCGGGGTGCGGGCATGGTTTGCTTCGTCGCAAGAGGTGAAACAAGCCTGGTTTTGTTCGGCAGCGTTGTTGAATTTGATGGTTCAACATTATAATGCCGCCAAACCTCGTGGGTGGGGTATCGTAGGGGAAATGGAGAGCGGGGATCATGTTGGAAAATGCGCAAATTGAGACGCAACTCAAGTCGATAGTCCATGTTGTCTCCTGTGAATTGGAGCGGGTGGAGGACACGCTTTTTTGTCTGGAATCAATGACAAAAAAGCTGTTCAAGGAGACTGCGGGCGACAAAGAGGCCATAGCCGCCTGGTTGGAGGAGGAGCGATTCGGTGTGGGCGAAGACGGATTCTTTCAGAGTCAGTCGCGGCTTGAGGCGTATCGAAAGGGTACATTGTCCGAAAATGTGGTGAGCTTTTCCTGGCCGCCGGAAAAAATCAATGACAAGGACGCGCGATTTCGCCTGTTTTGCCATCGCGATATCGGCGACCTGCTTCATCTGATGCATCGGCGATTGCCCGGAGCCGCCTGGATATATTACCAGGATGTAGCCAATACGGCGTTGCAGTATCCGTATATCGACCAGATAACGGCGATAACCCCTGATTTCGATTGGTCTCAGTACCATACATACGCCTCGGTCAAGCCCGAGGTGAACCCCCGGCGCGAAGTGCGTTGGTCCGCGCCCCATGTGGACTATGCCGGAAAGGGGCTGATCGTTGCCGCTTCCATTCCCGTGTATCGGGGAGATCGTTTTGTCGGGTTGTGGAGCATTGACGTCGAGGTCGACAGCCTGGTTCGTCATGATGTCCTGATCTCCAACCGCAAGACGCAACTGACGTGCATTGTGGATGGCAGCGGGTCATTGATTGCCAGCAGCCAGGGAATATCAACCAAGACCATGGCCAAGGGCGAGGTTTCGCTTATTCCTTTCAATGAAGTCCATGAATCATACCGCAACATGGACTTGGGCGAGTTGTTTTCAACGGAGGAGGGATACGCCAATACGGAAACGGACAAGGAGGAGTATCAGGTACACTGGAAAAAGGTGTTTGCGCTGGACTGGATGTGCATCACCGTTCTTTCCGTCAATGAGCTGATCGGCACGGCAAAAGATCAATTCAAAAAAGCATTTACCAACCTTGGCAAGGGTGACCCCGTAGCCTTGGAGCACGTAGATAATTTTCCCGAGGAGATGCTTGAACTGGCGGAAGCCTACAATGAAATGGTTGCGAATTTGGACAGGGCGCAGCGGCGTTTGTTGGAGAAGAACGCCGAACTTACCCAGGAAAAGATCAAGGCAGAGGCTGCCAGTCAGGCGAAGTCCACTTTTCTGGCAAACATGAGTCATGAGTTGCGAACGCCGTTGAACGGTATCCTCGGGGTGCATCAACTGTTGAAATCAACGGTGTTGGATGAGGAACAGGACGACTATGTGGAAATGGCGATACTGTCCGCCAGGCGGTTGACCACGCTCCTGGGAGACATTCTCGACTTGACGAAGATCGAATCCGGAAAGATCAGTGTGGCACAAAAACCGATCAATTTTGCGGAAACATTCAAATCAATGGAACAACTTTTCGGGTTGTCCTGCCGACAAAAGGCCGTGGCCCTGACCTGGCGTCTGGAGGAAACCATACCGGACGACCTGATCGGCGATCCGATGAAGTTCAGCCAGATCATGAATAATCTGGTCGGGAATGCGGTCAAATTCACGGACAAAGGGGAAATCCGGGTGGAGGCATCTCCCCTGCCCGGCACCCCTCCTGATGTTTACCGGGTACTTTTTTCCGTGTCCGATACGGGCATCGGTATCGAGGAGAGCCAGATAGAACGTCTGTTTGAGCCGTTTACCCAGGTGGACGAGGGGTATCAGCGTTCCCATCAGGGGGCAGGGCTCGGGTTGTCGATCGTGCGCCGACTTGTGATGCTTCTGGGCGGGGAACTGACCGTGACAAGCGAGCCGGGAGTCGGGACAACGTTTTGTTTTTGCCTGCCATTCAAAAGGGATAAAGGTATCAAGTCAACGGTCCCCTTTGCGTGCGTCGACACACCGACAGGAGTTTCGTAGCAAAGGCCTCGTTTTTACCTAAAAGAACAACAAAAACAACGCGCTATCGCTTGGAAATCTGTAAGACCCCATTCGTGATTTCGTAGCCAAAGGCCTGGAGTATTTGGCCCTGCTGCTCTGACGGTTCCTCCAGCATTCTCACCGGCTTGTTCTTGCCTGCCTTCCAGCACAGGCAGGAGTGCAGCCTTTTCATGCTGGCCATGACGCTTGCCGCGCTCATTTGGATGTTAGCCTTCGCGAGCTTGAGTTCGATGAGTCGCAGATAGCACAAGGCAGCCACGCAGGTCAGGATGTGGCACCTGATCTTGCTGTCAGTCCAGTGGCGGATGGGCTGGAGGCTAACCAGGTCGTCATCCTTGGTCTGCCTGAAAGCGTTTTCCACCATGTACCGGTCCAGACTGGCCCTGACAATCTGGTCGGCGCTCCAGTCCGCCCGATCCGTGATGATGATGTTCTTGCCAAAACGATCGATGTAGCGACCGATCCGGTAGTAGTTCTTGCGAAAGCCCAGGCCCAGCCCCTGACCCTCTTTCGTGAATTCCAGGTCGTAGAGGTTCTTCGGCAGGTGAAGCTCGTCGCAAGCGGAATGATATCTCGCCAGGATATTCTCCTTCCTGCGCCAGTACGGACGACCCGCTCTCACCTTTGATCTGATTTCAAACAGAGCCGCCTGGAGCCTGCTCAACCTCTTCTCGAAGCCATATCGCTGCTTGGTGGCGGTAAGAGGGTTGTAGGTGACCACCACGGTCCTCTCCCTGCCCCAGTACTCCCCGGTCGTCCTCCAGGCCAAGAGCCGATCATCACCCAGCCCTCGGGCCTCAAGCTGCCTATTCTTGGGAGTGTCCACTACCGAGAAGCTCTTCTTGTCCACATGGGTTAACTCCTCAGCGAAATACGTGGAATAGGTGGTCACGAAGTGGACGTTCTCCATGCCGTCGATGGCCACCAGGTTTTCCTGGCTGTTCATGCCCTTGTCGAAGGCAACGGTCACCTCCTTGCTCCCCTGCTCGCCCATCGCTCCCATCACTTCGTCCATGATCTGTCCGAACAGTCTGGAATCGTGGCGGTTGCCCTCGTACTCCCTGTAGAAGAAGGGCAACTTCGTGTCCCTGGCCACTAGAAGCGCCAAGCCCACCTGTCTGAGCCAATCCCGTCCTTCCTTGTTCTTGCCACGCTGGGCAAGTTCGGAATCCGTGTCACTGGCCATGAAGGTGTAGTAGTTTGTGGTGTCGAACAAAAAGCACCCGGAATCCGAGGGCTCCAGTTCCGAAACTCTCCGGAAGAGTTCTTCGGCGATGGCCCGGATTTCCTTCTCGCCAACCCTCTCCCATTTTCGCCAGAACCGATCCGAGTCC
Organism: uncultured Pseudodesulfovibrio sp.; assembly: GCA_963662475.2. GTDB lineage: Bacteria > Desulfobacterota > Desulfovibrionia > Desulfovibrionales > Desulfovibrionaceae > Pseudodesulfovibrio. Next base: position 41,905 of record CAXXUE010000029.1, on the reverse strand, counting down.
AGTTCCTGGATGTCAACTGGGCGTATCTGCTGGATGGCCGTGCCCTTGTACCATTCCGGCAAGGCCCTTTTCGAGCAGGGAGAAACCATGCGGTTGAAGGTCGCATACAGAAAGTACTCCCCGATGCTCGGGCCACCCGCTTTCTCTGTCTGGGGCACAATGCCGTCGACGACACCTGCAAGGCCGATCTCCTTGTCGATAAGATTCGCAAGCCAAAGAGCCCCGAACTCCTGGACCTGGATGCGTTTGAGATCGAGCTTCTTGTCGCCGCTGGCCAATGCCAGGATCCTTTCGATCGAGCCCAGATAAACCTGGTTGACGACCTTTGGCTTGCCGTCCACCCGGGCCATTTCGCGGATGTAGTAGTAGCTCCTGCCACCCTTGGTCTTCTTGTGTATATGAGCCATGGGCAAAACCATATCTCCAGGGTCTTACAAAGTCAAGTAAAAATCTAGAAAAGTGTTTTGCAGCATAGCTTTCTAGCGTCAAACATTTCAAAAAGTATAGGTCTTACAAATTTTGGGCAAATAAAAAGCTGACATCATTGGCGATTTCAGCGCAAAATAGGCCTTTGCTACGAAACTCCTGACCGAGTGATCCCGGTTCCCATGCCATTCTTCTTGTCGAAGACGACAGGGTGAATCGAATAGCGGCCAAGGCCCTTCTGGAAAAGGCGGGGTATTGGGTCACCTCCGTGGAGAACGGCGTGGAGGCGTTGCGCGAGCTGTCCGACAGACCGTACGCGTTGGTATTGATGGATATCCAACTGCCGGTCATGGATGGGATCGAAGCGACAAAGGCCATACGGGCGGGCGAGGCCGGTGCGCAGAATGCCGGGATACCTATTGTGGCATTGACGGCGTATGCGATGTCCGCGGACAAGGAGGCGTTTTTGGCGGCAGGGATGAACGGCTATCTCGCCAAGCCGGTGGAAGTGGAGCCGTTGGGGGCGATGATTTCCAAGGTAATGTCGAGGAGATGGTCAGGAAGAAAGTCCGGTGCGGGCAGCGGGTGGTTTCCCCTCTCATAAAGCGGAAAAGCGACGTGTTCACGTCGCTTTTCCGTTTTATGAGGTTTTGCCGGAACCACTATTGTTTTTTTGTGTCCACGTACCAGCCGCTGGATTTGGTCAGCAGATCCTGCACCCGGCCCACCAGGGCGTGGGGGTCGGTGAGGTACCCTTCGAGGAGCAGGGCGGATTCGAAGAGCTGGTTGGCGGCCTGGTCGATGAACGGGTCGTTCTCGTCGCGCTCGAAGATGGTGAGCATGTTGCGCACGAGCGGATGGTCGGGATTCACTTCCAATACCTTTTTGGGGATGGAGGTGTCCTTGCTGACCACGCGCATGATCTTGTCCATGGACGAGGTCACGTTGCCGTCCGGGTTGCCAAGGCAGACCGGGGAATCGGTAAGCCGTTTAGAGGCCTTCACTTCGGTAACCGATTCTCCAAGAACAACTTTTATCCGGGAAAGCAACTTATCGAGAACTGACGATTGTTCTTCGGTCAAGGCGTCGGGTTTCTCGGTCTGTTCCAGATTTTCATACTGGTCGAGCTTGGTGATATCCGCGTGCTCGGCGCTGGTCAGGGTATTCCCGTCGAAATCGCGCAGGGCGTCCATGACGAATTCGTCGATGGGTTCATAGAGGTAGAGCACCTCGATGCCCTTCTTGCGGAACACTTCCAGGTGCGGCGACAGGCCGAGGGCCTCGCGGCTGGGACCGTATGCGTAGTATATTTCTTTCTGGTTTTCTTTGGCGCGGGTGACGTAGCCCGCCAGCGAGGCCAGTCCCTTGGCGTCGTCGTGGTGCGAGGAGTTGAACCGCACCAGATTCGCGAACTTGTCCTTGTTCAGGAAGTCCATGTAGCCCGCCTTGAAGAGCTGGCCGTGGGCGTTCCAGAATTCGGCGTAGCGGTCTTCATTGTCCTTGGCGATTTTTTCGAGGTGGCCGAGCACCTGCTTGACCAGGGTGGAGCTGATCTTGCGCATGAGGATGTTGTCCTGCAACGTCTCGCGGGAGATGTTCAGCGGCAGGTCTTCGGTGTCCACCACGCCCTTGACGAAGGCGAGGTATTCCGGGAGCAGGTTCTTGTTCTGTTTTTCGATGAGCACGCGGCGAACGTAGAGGTCCAGGCCCCGGTTTTCGCGGTTCAGGCCAAAAGGATCGTTGCCGCTCTTGGGGATGAACATGAGTGCGTTGAACTGGACGGGCGCGTCCACGGACAGGTGCATGGTGTCGAACGGACCGTCGGAGTCGAAGGTCAGGAACTTGTAGAATTCGGCATACTGCTCTTCCGTGATCTGGAATTTGGGCTCGCGCCACAGGGCGGTGATGGTGTTGACGCGCTCGTCACCCACGAAGATGGGGAAATTGATGAAATTGGAGTGCTTGTTGATGATGTGCTTGAGCGCGGCGGGGTCGGCGAACTGGGAGACCATGTCTTCCTTGAGCTTGACCACGATCTTGCTGCCGTGCGGCAGGTCCTTGGCATCGTCGGGCTCCAGTTCCTGGAGTTTGTAGTCGGTCCGGCCGTCCGAGGTCCAGACCACGGGCGCGGCATCCGGTTCGATGGAACGGGTGGTGACTGTGACCTCGTCCGCGACCATGTACACGGAGTAGAAGCCCACGCCGAAGCGGCCGATGAGCGAGTCCAGGGATTCCTTGTTGTCCTGGGCCAGACGGGTCAGTTCGGCAGTGCCGGAATGGGCGATGGTGCCGATATTTTTCATCAACTCGTCGCGGGTCATGCCCACGCCGGAGTCGGTGATGGTCACGGTGCCTGCGTCCTTGTCGGCGGTGATGCGGATCTCCGGTGTCACGCCATCCTCGCTGCCCTCGCTGGTGGCCTTGAAGCGCACCTTTTCCAGGGCGTCGGATGCGTTGGAGATGAGCTCACGCAGGAAGATTTCCTTGTTGGTATACAGCGAATGGACCAGGATATCGAGGAGTTGACTGACCTCGGCCTTGAATTTGTGGGTGGTTTTCTTGCTCATTTTTCCTCCGAAAACAACAGGTAGTATCAATGTCCGCAGACCGGGCATCCACGCCCGGTCTGCGGAACAAAACAAGAGAGAGTGTAAGGGAAATATGTTCCCGCAACGAGGATACGCCCCGCTTCGGGTTAGGTAGCTACGGCTTTGATCTTGTCAAGGAGGTATTTTTCCATTTCGCGGCGATCCTTGCGCAACCGGACCATCTCCGCTTCCATGATCTTGAGTTTTTCCTTGAGCTCCGCGTTTTCGCTCTTGAGCACCTCGGTCTCTTCCATGGTGGTGGTGATGCGGCGGGCCGCTTCTTCCAATCCCTGCCGGACCTCGGACACATCGGGGCCGCCATCGGTGCCAACGGCCAGCACCGAGCGGATGCCCTCACCCACGGACTTGGCTATCTCCAGGCCAATGGCTGCGGCCATCTTCATGGCGGGTTCCATGGACCCGGCGGACAGGGTGGCCGGAACGCCGGAGTGCGGACCGTCCATCATGGCATCCGCCTGGAGTGGATAGGACTGGGAGAGTTGGTCCATGACGTCGCGGGCGGTGTGCCCTTCCTTGAGCAAACGGGAAATGGTGGAGAACACTTCCACGGCCTCGGGCTTGAAGCGTTTCTGGCGGCCGCGTCCCACGCTGGGCAGGTGCTGGGCGAATCGGTTCTTCCAGTAGTGGACAGTGGACTCTGGCAGTTCCAGTTCGCGGGCGATCTCCGCCACGGAAAGCACTTTTTTGCCGGTCATGGTTTTCCCTCTCTTTTTGTGACACCTTGTTGTTTTTCATTGGAGTACAAAAAAATGAGCGTCACCACAAGGGGAATGTTGACCTTATCCACCTAATTTAATGCGGTTTTTTGGTTGCTGTACTCCGTTGTTGTTGTAATTCTTAACTTTTTCTAGACTTTTTATAATAAAAAAATCCCAAAAAAATTTCCCTGGCGAGTGGATGGGACGGTTTTTTGGCGTGATTTGCCAAGTACGGGCCGATTGTACTAAGTAGTCGGTGCCTGTCCGACAAAACCTGCGGACAGGGGGAATAGCATGAAAAAAATTATTGTTTCACCATCACTCTATCTTCTGCTCCGGGTCATTGTCGGCGGCCTGTTTGTGGTCGCGGGGGTGCTCAAGCTGGCCGATCCGGGCGCGTTTGCCGCTGCCATCGACGGGTATGGCCTGGTTTCCTGGCGCACGACAAAATTGCTCTCCCACATCCTGCCTGTCGTGGAAATCCTCACCGGTTTGGGGGTGATCTTCGACATCAAGGGAGCGTTGGGGTTGATCGTTGCACAGTTGTTGGTGTTCGTCGGCGTGATCGGCTATGCCGTACACCTCGGGCTGGACGTGGACTGCGGCTGTTTCGGCCCCTCCGATCTCTCGGAAAATTCCGGCAGTCTCAAGCAGACCCTCTACCGCGACGGTCTGCTTATCCTCGCCTGCGTCTTTCTGTACTGGCAGCGATGCACTGCCGCATTCTCTCCTCGCTCCCCGATCAGGTTGTTCAAGAGATAATCCAGAGGGCGGAATGCCTCCGACATCCCTTCCGGGTGACCTCGTCATGGAGCCCCTGCCGGGGGTTTCTCCCTACGGACAGGGTGACGGGAAAGACGCAGGGGGAAGTGTCAGTCGAGTTCAAACCGAAAGGGGACGGTTATTCGGCTTGCTGCCGGGCGGCCCTGGTGGATGGCCGGACGAAAGGACCAATGCTTCAGGGCGGCACACGCACTCTTGTCGAAAACGCCTCTGGGGAAAGATTCAATGACAACCAGGTCCGCCACGGACCCGTCAACATTGACCGTGCAGGAGATAATAACTTTCCCGGTGATGTTTCGCTGCCGGGCACGGTGCGGATACACTGGCTGCACCTCATGGAGTGCTACGGGAAGGGTGCTCGTTTTGCCTATGCCGAATCCCTTGGCTCCTTTTCCGAATCCCCCTTGCCCGCGAGGAATCCTCGTCACGTTTGTGTCGGCAACCCCTCCGGCCATGTGTCCCACATCCTGACCTTGTCCGCGTTCGAGGCCGCCGGCTGTGGGGTTTGCTCCATCCGCTTGAGAAGTCTCCGTTTTTTTCAGCGTTTTTTCGGCTTGACCGGAGGGATCGGCACCGTCGTGCTGTGGTGCCTTTCTGAGACCGATATTTTCCCCGCGCGGTTTGGGGGAGGCGATGATTCCCTTGTCCTCCTTTGAGGCCTTGTCCTGCCCGGTTCCCGACAGGCCGGAGAGACCTTCAAGCGTCACGATATGGGTACTCCATGCCGTTGAGCGGATATCCTCTGTCGTGAACGAGCCACCGACGAGGGCAACCAGCGTCAGATGAAAGAGTATCGACGAAAAAAGGAAGTACTTCAGCATGGTAGATTCAAATGACTTGACAGTTTGTTGAATGATTGAATAAGTGTTCAACTTTGTTGGGCTCTAATACATTCGTATGGTTGAGTCCATAGGTAAACTGTAGTTACCTTTCGGGTCCCTGCTGTGCAGGGATAATTGGGAAGTTCGGTGAGAAACCGACGCTGGCCCGCAACCGTGAGAGGGGACGAAAGCCGCATGACGCCACTGGGTTATCCCGGGAAGGCGCGGTGAGTAGATTGATCCTCGAGCCGGGAGACCAGCCCGTAAGGTGGATTTTGTAGGCTTCGAGGCAAAGCCTGGGATCACGATCCGCCCTGCACGGTGTGCTGGCTGGTGTGCTATTCCTTTTTCCCCCCCCTCGAGGCCTCCTGTAACGTTGCAACAGGAGGTTTTCTTATGCATGTCGTAGTGTTGCTGCTGGCATTTTGTTTGTTCATCCCGACGGCCTGGGCTGCCGAGCCCGGATCAGCCGTCTCTGCGGGAGTGCTTCCCGAAGTGGTGGTCACGGCCACCGCTGTCCCTACCCCGAGCAAAGAAGTTCCGGTTCATGTCCAGATTGTCACGTCGGAAGAGATCAAAAGCACTGAAGCCAAGGATATTTCCGATGTCCTGGCGAAGTTTGTTCCCGGACACTTCCACAAGTACGGGACGGATTATTCCTCTGTTGCGATTCGCGGGTTCAGAAGCAACAGCATGACCGGTACGGATCTGAAGAGCAAGACGTTGATCCTTATCGACGGCATGCGGGCCGGAACAGGCCGTGTCAGCATGCTGCCGGTGGACAATGTTGCCCGTATTGAAATCGTGCGTGGGCCGGGGTCCGTCATTTACGGCGGTTCTGCCATGGGCGGTGTCATCAACATAATCACCCGTCGGGGCAAAGGGGAGATGGCCGGCAGTATCGGTGCCGAGGCCGGTTCCTTCAATCAGTACAAGGTCAAGGCGGATGTTGCCGGAGCAACGGGAGGCGACACGTTTGGCTATTCGATCGCCGGACATGGAGAAAGGCAGGGAGATTATGTGACCGGAAGCGGGAGGGAGATTGACAATTCCCAACTGTCCGACAGAGGAATCTCGGGTGGCCTGACGTACAGAAAAGACAAGGACAGTACCCTTCATGTTGCAGGAACTTACAATTATTCCGACAGAGGCTCTCCTGGCTCTGAGAGATTTTCGAGTTCCACCGACCACAGCAAAAGTACGTATCAGCGGCTTGCATTCGACTGGACCGCTGAGCGCAGTACCTCCGCACTCGGTTGGTATGCCCGAGGGTATGCAGTCAAGAATACCTATGACTGGAATGACCATGCTACCGAAATCGACACCATTACCGGAGGACTCAAGGCGGGCCTGGATGTCCGGACCGGGAGTTTTGGCAGTCTCCTTTTCGGGGCCGAATATGACAGGATCAAGGAGGAACAGCAGGAGACCGTATGGGGGCCGAACACACAGTACGACAACTATGCCCTGCTTGCTGAACAACGGCTCGCTGCCGGCGATTTCATCTTTTATCTGGGTGCCCGTTTCGACGACTACAACATGAAGATGAAAGCGACCCCTTCCATTACGGTATCCGAAGGTTCCCGTAACTTCTCACATTTGAGCTGGCGGGGTGGTGCCGTTTATGATGCTGCGGACTGGGGCAGCTTCCGCACTGCGGTGGGCACGGGATTTCGCGCTCCGTCTGCTGAAGAGTTGGCCGGGTCCTATACCAATTTTGGCGCCACCTATACGGGTAATCCAAACCTCAAGGCGGAAACGGCCACCACGGTGGAAATCGGGACCGATTTCTATTGGGAGAATGTTACAGCCGGTCTCACGTTGTTTCATACGAAGAGCGATGACACCATTATGAGCACAGGCTCTTTCCCCGCGTATACCTATGAAAACATCAAGGGCATCGATCTGACGGCGCTTGAGTGGTACCTCCGGTCATCGCATGAGGTGACATGCAGGGAGACCAGGATTGCTTTTCAGCCGTACCTGAACGGAATATATTATCTTAATCGCAAGAACAGGGATGATGCCCTGAACAGCGCCAGGGGGACCGACGTTCCGTTGTATATATCCGAAGCGAGTCTCACCGCCGGCCTGACAACCCATATCGGCAAACAGGTTACCCATGATTTGAACATGGTTTATGTCGGTGCTCAGAAAATTCAGAGTTTCAAGACGACTCCGGCGACCTACAAGACAATGTCCGGGTACACCGTGTTTTCCACCCGCCTGACGTTCAGGCCCGGAGCTAACATCAGCACGTATATCGACGTGCAGAATCTATTGGATAAGAAATATGATTGTGTGGATGATTACACCATGCCCGGCAGAAGCATGATGCTGGGTGTCAATTACGACTTCTAACAATTCCGCGCCCGTCCATCGGGCGCGGATGTATTAAAAAACGATGAACATTCTCGGATGCAGAGTAGAACACACTGAAGCCCATATCCATATCGACTTCGACGCTCCCCGTCCGGTCTTGAGCAGTGCGGTTCTGGAAGGGGGCTATGTCCGTGCCGAACGTCTGGTCAACCTCAGGGTCCGGGGGCGTTGTTGTCGACCGGAAGAGGGTCTCCATACTCCCGAGGCGGTCATTGCCGATCACTGCCGCTCCATGGGGTGGACCGGGAGGATCGTCGGCATGATGACTGCCGCCTCCATGCAATCTCTGCGTGTGGTCACGCAGAGGCAAGGGCCTGTTGCCGTCACTGCCCTGATTACTTCCGGTCTGTCCAATGCCCGGTGTGCCGGGGATGTGGCCGATTGCCGTACTCTCACAACGGAACCGGAGCAGGCCGGAACAATCAATGTCGTCCTGATCACCAATGTAGCCCTGACTCCGGCTGCGATGGTTGAAGCCGTTGCCGTGGCCACAGAGGCCAAGGTGTTCGTGTTGCATCGGGCGGGTGTGAAGAGTCGGGTGTCGAAAGACCTTGCCACGGGAACGGGCACGGATTCGGTGGCTGTCATCTGCGCGGGAAGCGGCCCGGCGGTGAAATATTGTGGCAAACACGTGCTTGTTGGTGAATTGATCGGAAACAGTGTCAAACAGGCCCTTGAGGAGTCCATACAATGGGATTTGGAACGAGAATAGGCTGTTGTTGCGCTTTGTTTCTCCTGGTTTTTTTTGCCGGGGGTGTGCATGGGGGCGAGCCGTCTGTTTCGGGCAGGATTGTCTCTTTGGCCCCAAGCATAACGGAAACGTTGTTTGCCATGGGGCTTGGAGAACGCATCGTCGGGACGACGGAACACAGCGACTATCCGCCTGAGGCGATGGACCTTCCGACCATAGGCCAATTCATGCGTCCCGAGTTGGAGCGTATTCTCGTTTTGCGACCGGCGGCATGCATCGGGCTGGCCGACTCGACTTCGCCTCAGCTTGTGCACCAGTTGGAGCGGTTCGGGATACCGACCCTGCTTGTGAATGTTTCTCGATTGGACAAGCTGCTCGAATCCATAGGTGAAATGGGTAGATATTTAGGTGAGAAAGAGCTGGGAACTCGTTTGCAACAAAAATATACGAAGCGACTTGATTTCATCAAGAAGCAGGTCTCTGGACAAACAAGCCCTCGCGTCCTGTCGGTTATTTCCGTTTCCCCGCTGTATTGCGCTGGTCCCAAGACGTTCATTGCAGATATTGTCCGATGTGCAGGCGGAGAGCCTGTCGGGTTGGGCGACGGCAAGGCCTGGCAGGGGCTTTCAAGGGAGGCCTTCCTCTGGCTCAAGCCGGATATAATCGTATTCGCAGCACACACGGGGGGCATTCCCGATTGGATGCGTCGACCACCATTGGACGGGGCAAGAATCATGTCCATTGATCCTTCGCTGATAATTCGGCCCACGCCGAGATTGATTGACTCAGCAGAAAAAATGGCAGTTTTTTTTCATGATCGAGACTAGCGGGTGTAGTGACGAGATTATCTGGAGATTGGTTTTATGCCATACTTCGTTTGTCGTTACACACAAATCTCGTCGTCGTTCCCATTGAGTGCCTTTTTTTCTGAGCGTCAATCTCGCGACCACACGGCCCGAGGCGGAATGCCTCCGGCATCCCTTCGGCATCCCCCCCTTGCCAATCCCCACGGATTGTTCAAGCCTTACAAGAACGTCTCCGGTTCTTTGGGGTCAGCGTGGTTTGTATGCAAAAACGTGTTGATTTCATTGATTTTTGGAGCATTCCAGAACCGGGCCTCTGTGGGGCAGGCCTTGATGCAGGCACCACACCAGATGCAGCCGCTCGGGTCCGTTTCCACACCCGTATCCGTGACGCGCACCACCTGCGAGGGGCACATGCTGGCACATTCGCCGCACAGGGTGCACAGGTCTTCTTTGGTACTCGGACAAATGGAAGAAGGTTGCATCCCGTCACGATGGGGAAAATTGCCGGGAACCTGAAGCGCGGGAATATGATCCAAGGCGGTTGTTTTTTGCAACTTCTCAAGGATGCGGGTACCGAAAAGGCGGGCTTTTTCCAGGTTGTTTTCATTGGGACAGCCCTGGGCCACCGGCAGCTCGGGGGTGGAAAAGGAGTGTTCGCCGATAAAGGCCCCCGCAGCAATGGGCACAAATCCCAACTCTTCGGCCAGGTTGCGAAGCTCCAGCAAGGTGTCTTCATAGGCCCGGTTCCCGTAGACAGCCACAAGCACCGCCGGACGCCCCTTGCCCTGGACCCGTTGGCGAAGCCGTTCCACGGCCAGTGCGGGAACCCGACCGGCATAGACCGGAACACCAATGATGACCGCATCCCCGGCAGCCGCCTCCGGTGCGTTTTCTGAAGGAAAGGTCAGATCAACACGGGAAACGTTGTCGAGGCCCATGCCTTCTGCAACGGCCTCGACAACTTTCAGTGTCGTTTTGGTGGGAGAAAAAAATATCACTTCTTCGGTTTCACATCGCATGTCCAGCTCCTTGCTGTTTTTCCGGTAATTATCCAAACAAAAATCACCCGTCTCCGGGCAAGACTATTTCCATGACTGTTGATAACTATGCAAGAAGCCCCGAACCACAACGGTTTCGGGGTCTTTTTTGTATGGTAAGATATTTTTCCGGGTTGGCGTGGTCGACAGCAGGCTCCCATGTAACGAACGTTTGGTCGAAGGCGAGAGCGGGATTCCAAAGGGTTACAACCCTTTGGCCGCCGGAGGCGAAGTCACCTGACAATCCCGCCCAAGGCGGTTTCCCCTTCTGATTTCATCAGTAATAGAAAACGCCTTGGTCTCCGGGCGGTTCTTTTCTTCATTCAGCGCGACCAATCACGCCACTTCAAAGCCGATCTTCACGATCGCTTCCTTGATCGCCTCCGGGGCGATGGGTGTATCTTCCTCGTACATCACTTCGCCGCTGAGCAGATCCACACTGACGTCCTTGGCACCCAGCCCTTCCAGGGCCTCGGTCACCGACTTGGCGCAGTGCTGGCAACTCATGCCTTTCACGTTGACTACGGGCATCGTCCTCTCCTTGGTTATGGTTCCTATCCCTTGAAAAATCTCAGTCTGAGGGCATTGCTGACCACGGTCACCGAACTCATGGCCATGGCCGTGCCCGCGATCATCGGGTTCAGGGTCGGCCCGCCGTAGAGGTGCAGCACGCCCGCTGCCACGGGGATGCCGATGACGTTGAAGGCGAACGCCCAGAACAGATTCTGCCGAATGTTTTTCATGGTCGCCCTGGAGAGCCTGAGGGCTGTTTGCAGGGCGCGCAGGTCGGACTTCATGAGCACCACGTCGCCCGATTCCACGGCCACGTCGATGCCGTCGCCCATGGCGATGCCGATGTCCGCCCCGGCCAGGGCCGGAGCATCGTTGATGCCGTCGCCGACCATGGCCACCTTGTGCCCTTCAGCTTGCAACCGGGCCACTTCCCCGGCCTTGTCCTCGGGCATGACGCCTGCGAGCACCATGTCGATGCCCGCCTGTGCGGCCACCACCCGGGCGTTGACCTCGCTGTCACCGGTGAGCATGACCGGGGTCAACCCGGCCGCCTTGAGGTCCGCGATCACGCCGGGGGTCTCGTCGCGCATGGCGTCACCGATGGCAAACAGCGCACCCAGTTTGTTGTCACTGGCAAAGTAGACCACGGTCGCGCCCTGGGATTCGTAGTGGGCCACGGCCTCCCGCCCGATCTCGTCCTCACCGAAGTCGAGACCGTTCTCCTGCATGAACGCCCAGTTGCCGATGATCACCTTGCGGTAGCCGATGGTGGCCTGGATGCCCTTGCCGGGGATGGCCTCGAAGCTCTCGGGTTGTGGAAGCTCCAGCCCTTTTTCCTTTGCATGGCGGACCAGGGCCTGGGCCAGGGGATGCTCGCTCATGGATTCGGCGGCCCCGGCCAGATAGACGGCCTCGGTCCGGGCCAGGGTGCCCCGGAGCATGGTGATATCCGCCACCTGGGGGCGGCCATGGGTCAGGGTGCCGGTCTTGTCGAAGACCACGGTGTCCAGGTCGCCCGCTTCCTGCAGGGCGCGGCCGGACTTGATGAGTACCCCGAGCTGTGCGCCGCGTCCGGTGCCGACCATGATCGAGACCGGTGTGGCCAGTCCCATGGCGCAGGGGCAGGCAATGACCATCACGGCCACGAAGATGCGCAGGGAGAACGGGAAGTCCGCGCCGCCGATGAAGTACCAGGACAGCCCGGCAATCAGGGCCACGGCCATGACTGCGGGCACGAAATAGAAACTGATGGTGTCGGCCAGATTGGCAATGGGGGCCTTGGAGCCTTGGGCCTCCTGGACCAGTCGGATGATCCGGGCCAGCACGGTGTCCTGCCCCACGCGCTCGGCAGTGATGGTCAGCGCACCGTGGGTATTGAGCGTGCCGCCCGCCACCTTGTCGCCCGCGGTCTTGCCCACGGGCATGGGCTCGCCGGTGAGCATGGATTCGTCCACGCTGGAGCGGCCTTCGGTCACCACGCCGTCTACCGGGATGCGTTCGCCCGGTTTGATCAGGAGCGTGTCGCCCGGTTCCACTTCGTCCAGGGGGATGGTCACCTGCTCGCCGTTGCGCAGCAGGGTGGCCGTGTCCGGGGTCAGCCCCATGAGCGCACGGATGGCGTCCGAGGTCTTGAGCCTGCTCTTGGCTTCGAAATACTTGCCCAGCGAGATCATGGCGATAAGCACGGCTGCGGACTCGTAGTAGAGATCCATGGCCAGGGCCGTGGCGTCGCCGCCCGCGAGCATGGCCCCGGTGTTCCAGAGCGAGTAGAGAAAGGCTGTGCCTGTGCCCATGGCCACCAGGGAGTCCATGTTCGGCCCGCCGCGCAGCAGGGCCGGGATGCCCTGGAGGTAGAAATTCCGGCCCGACCAGACCACGGGCAGGGTCAGCATCAACTGGACCAGGGCAAAGGTCAGGGGCGCGTGCCTGGGGTCGAGCCAGGCCGGGAGCGGCAGCCCCCACATGTGGCCCATGGAAAGGACGAGCAGCGGTGCGGCGAAAAGAAAGGCGGGGATGAGTTCCCGTTTGCGGGCGGCCAGTCCTTCCTCGGCCTCGTGGCGCTGCCGGTCGAACTGGGAGCCGTCCCCGGTTGCCATTTCGGAGGAGAACCCGGCGTCGCTGATGGCCTTGCGGATGGCCCGCCGTGATATCTTGGCCGGATCGAATGCGAAGGAGCCCGAATTGGTGGCCAGGCTGACCGTGGCGGATTCCACGCCGTCGAGACTGCCGGTTACGCGCTCGATACGGGCCGAACAGGCCGCGCAGTGCATGCCGCCCAGAGAGAGATGGAGCTCCTCCAGGCCGGATGGATCGGGGAAGATGGCCTCGAACCCGAGGTCCTTGATGCGGGCGGCCACCTGATCAAGGGTGACGGTCTTCGGATCGTAGGTCAGAGCCAGGGTCTCGGCGGCCAGGTTGACCGGGGCGGATTTCACGCCGTCCATTGCGCCCACCACGCGCTCGATGCGCCCGGAGCAGGCCGCGCAGTGCATTCCCTTTATCTGTGCCTGAACTGATTCCATGAGTGAGCCGTCCTCGTGTTGAAATTCTTTATCAACACATGATGCTCATTCCGGCATGGTTTGGCAAGGGGGGATGGTCGGCAATTGGTGTCTGGGCGAGATTCTCCGGGATCAAGAGTTTTCGAGAGCCTTGATGACCCGCTTCGAGTCCGTGGACATCCTGCAATTTATTTCGAACAGCAGAGTGGCGGCATCCTGCATATTGACTGTTTTTCCATGGCTGTCAAACTTCGATGCCGGGGCCAGGTCCCGCATGAGGATGGCGTGGTAGCCGGCTCGTTGGATGTTGACCCAACCCACGGTCGTGAACGGCAGGCACTGGAAGCTTCCGCCTCCCGCAAACAGGACATAAAGTATCTTCTTTTTTTCAAATATATTGCAAACTTCGTCAAAATCGTCCGCAACGTATTCATTGGCTCGCTGCTGCGGGAGGGAGCAGCGATGGATTCCGAGGGGAGGGGCCAGAATTTCTCTCTGATGCTCCTCGGGATTTTTTTTTGCCAGCATATCCGCTGTTTCGGAAAAGGCACGGGGGGGCCATGTGTTGGAGAAATTTCGGTTTTTCGGGGAAAGTTGTTTTTCGTCGTGAAGGAATCTGCCGTTGGCATCTGTCTTGAAACCGGTCGCGTGAATGATCGTCAGATCATGTTTGCGGGCCTGTTCGAGAAAGGGTTCCATGGTGCCGCAGTAGGGACAGCGTTCCTGCCCGTCGTCCCATATATGAATGAGAATGACGGCCAGTTGTTTTTTGGGGATTTCGACAACGTCTTCCCAGCCGGTTTTCATCCGATAGAAAATCGGCAGGCGAACAGTCCCGCCGGAAAAGTCCATGAAGGGGTAGAGCGGCGGCGCACTGTCTCGTGCAAACATCCAGTGAACAGCCTTGGCGACTGAACCCTTTTGCAGCGTGGCCTCGATGGAGGAGTAATGTCTGGGGGATGCGGCCACCACAACATGATCGACGCGGATGTCCGTTGTGCCTTCCCCGGGGATGATGTGGGGGAGGTGGGAAAGTTCCTTCAGGGGTGCTCCCCTGTCGAATATGCAGGTTACCCGACCCGGATGTATGGTTTCGATCAATCGGTACGCGACATAGCCGCTGAAGGACGACCCGTAGATGGCTATGGTTTCGGTGGAGGGAATTTGCTCGAACAGGGAGGCGAACGCCCGCAGGATTTTCGGATTGCGGACCAGGTCCTCGGGAGTGTTTTTCCCGTCATTGAATTCGGCGTAATCCAGGTGGATGTTCATGGGGATATCCGGGGAAACAGGTTGCATGGTCCCTTACAGTTACTCACGGCGACATTTTCTTGTCAATCAGGTCGTTGCGGCCATGCTGTCTTTGGTGCCGGATCGGGTTTACCTGAACCGGACAGTTTTGTATGGAGGATGGCATGAAAAATATCACCATCGAATCCTATCGGCCCGGTATTATCGGCGAGACGGTCCGCCAGCATGCGGTCTACTACGCGGCTCACTGGGGGTTCGACGTCCGGTTCGAGGCCCAGGTGGCAACGGAGCTGGGCGAGTTCGTGGCCCGTCCGGATTGCGGATGTGACCACTTTCAGTGGGCGTCGGCGGACGGGGAGTACGCCGGGACCGTGGCCGTGGACGGCGGCGGCCGGGACAACGAGGCCAGAATTCGCTGGTTTATCGTGCCCGAGGCGTTTCAGGGCAGGGGCGTCGGGGCCGGACTGCTCGAATCCGCCCTGTCCTTTTGTGGCCGCAGAAATTTCGGCAAGGTCTATCTCTGGACCTTCAAGGGCCTGGACGCGGCCCGCACGCTCTACGAACGAAACGGCTTCATTTTGGCGGAGGAGCGTTCCTTTACCGGCTGGGGCCCGGCGATCACGGAACAGAAATTCGAGCGGTTTTTTTGAGGATCAGACCACACTGGCCAGCATATTGCCCGGCGGCGGAAGGATGTCTTCAGCGGACTTGGCATAGGCGGTCAGAGCGGACTTGACCTGCTGCATGGTGGGTTTTTTTTTGCTGGTGGCGGCCCCGGCGGAGAGGTCGCGGTAGCTGGCACCTTCGCTGCCCACTCGGGCGCGCAGGGACTCGACTTGGCTTTCGGTCTCGAAAGCGCGAGCCTTTTGCCGGTCCTGGCGCACGCTGCGGGATAGGGAGGGGTCGAGCACGGTCCGTTGGGACTCGAAGTCCATGCCGAACTTGCCCAAGCGAAAGCCGAACGAGGTCGTTGTCACGCTCGCCTGCGGTTCGGTACGACGCTTTACACTGGTCTTTTCGGCCAGTGCGTCTGTCCTGCGGTATTGCTCTGCGGCGTGGGAATTGACTCTCACGCGCCCCCCTCGTCAGTCGGCGCCCGTCCACAAAAAATACCATGTCGGCACTCCACGGCTTAATCTGGTAACAGTACCAGTAAATGTGAAGCTCAAAGGAGGCCGACATGGCGAGTATCAAGATATCATCAGCTTATCGGTTTGTGGAAGCATTTGTTGATCAGCGCATTTTCGTTGGCGTTGATGTTCACAAAAAGACATTCAGTGTTGCACTCTTACGACCAGACGGAATGATCAAAGATTGGTCTAGTCCCGCCGACGTGGCATCACTTACACAAATCCTTTCCTCACTCCCTGTTAACATCGGTGCAGTTTGTTACGAAGCTGGCCCGACAGGTTTTGGCCTTGCTCGAAGCCTCAAGGCTGCAGGTATTCGTGTGATTGTTGCCGCGCCCAGCCGAATACCACGCCCAGTAACCGCAACCAACAAGACAGACAGCCTCGATTGCCGAAAGTTGGCTGAACTTGCCGCAGCAGGACTGATCCGCCCAATTGCCATTCCTAGTGAAAGAGAAGAAGCTTTTCGGTCACTCCAACGTCGAAGACATCAACTCACCGACTCATTGCGTAAAGTAAAGCAGAGAATTCGCGCTTTGCTGTTATCTCTGAGCATTGCCGAACCCGTTGGGATCGACCATTGGAGCAAAATCGCTATTGCAGCTCTGGCTATACTGCCACTACCACCCGGAGCTGACGACACCCGAAATAGCTTACTCGAAGAATTGCATTATCTCATTTCCGCACAGCGTCAGGTTGATCTTCGATTACGAGTCATTTCCCAGGAACAAGACGAGGCAAGACGCATTGCCACCATGAGGTCCGTTCCTGGAGTGGGTGAAGTCGTGGCAACCACCTTTGCGGCCGAGATATTCCGACCTGAACGATTCAACAATAGCAAGGAGGTTACGGCTTACTTGGGCCTTGCGCCTGTTGTGCGGCAAAGCGGATTGAGCAAAGGGAAAGGCCGCTTGCGCCCAGTTGGGCAACGGCGATTACGAAGTTTGCTCATTGAGGCGGCATGGATTTGGAAACAGAGAGACGAATGGGCGAGAGAATTTTACAACCGAATTTACAGCAAAAGCGGAGTTGCTCAAAAGGCGATAGCTGCTTTGGCTCGTAAACTGGCCGCGTTACTCTGGAAGCTTAGCTTACCTGTGGCGCAGTCGTAAACGGATCGCGAGCGGCCTTTGGTAGCCTAGACTACGAACAAAAAATGGCGATCCTAAATTGTTAATGTACCGAATCGGTACTTGGTGCCATAGAGCACGAATAAGAAAAGGAATACATTACTATTATGCTATAAGGCGAGGGTGGAGCCTAGCCTAATTACAGAAGGAATGAAGAGAAAAGGAAGTTTTTGACATGGTGCCGCATAAGAAAGGCCGCCTCGGAGGGCGGACATCCTTTTGATCGTGCTTGCGGAAGCGGTTATCGGGTATGGTAGCCCCCGCTGAATCCCTTGATGGCCTTGGCGTGGTTGTTGCGATTGTTATGGCAGCGGCGACACGTGGCGACCACCTCGTGCCCATCCTTGCCCGGTGTGCTGATGGATTCCAGGCGTTCCGTTTCAGCGTGATTTTTTCCTGGTCCATGGCACGCCTCGCAGCCGACTCCTGGCTCGGTGAATCGCTTCTCCCAGGGGTTGCAGCCGGTCAGGTGACACATGCCGCAATGCTGACGATAGTCATGTCCGCCCCATTTTTTCTTTGGGGCTGTACCAGATAACTAGCCCATTTGTTTCTTAACCCACTGTTTCAGTTGTTTAAACTGGCTTTGTGGATTGGGGTTGTTAAATCGCCACTCGCATTCCTTCAAAAACAAGTGAAAATGCTTGGTCGGAATGCCGTTAAATTTTCGTAAGTGACGCTTGGCCTGGTTCCAAAAATTTTCGATTCCGTTGATGTGGTTCTGGCTATCCGCGAACAACTTGGAGTGGTTGATCCGGAAGTGTTTGAACTCTGAAACATCAAGCGCATTGTAGCCATACCAGCAGTCCGAGTAAACGATGCTATCAGGCTGAATCTTTTCTCTGATGATGGGCAGTAAAGTTTTTGATTTTGCGTTTGGAATCAACTGGGTATAAACTCTTCCACCGCGTTTGAGGATTCCAAAAACAGGGACTTTGCCAACCGCGCCACGTCCTCTTTTACCCTTTCGCCGACCTCCAAAATAGCTTTCATCGACCTCAAATTCGCCGAACTGCGCCCCCTCATTGGCTTCTTCGTCGGCTATAATTTCCCGCAACCGATGAAAGTAAAATGCCGCTGTTTTGGGATTCACACCAACAAGATTCGCGGCGCATCGGGCTGTCGTTCCAGCCACAAAATGCTCGATCAGACGGAGCTGCTTTTCACGACTTAACCGGCTCTTTCGCATTGCCATACTGATAACCCAGAGGAGTTATCTGGTACAGCCCCTTTTCTTTTTTATCCACTTCTGATTATCAAGGTGATACTCGGCCGGGAACACGATCCAGTCCGGTCGGACAAACGCGACCTTGCGATTCAGGCCGACCACGAGAAAGACGTCGCTTTTTTTGAGCGGACTTTTTCCCCAATTACCCGGGAGTGAATCCATGTCCTTACGGTAACGGACAAACCGTGCCATGAGTGTTTTTGACCATCGCTCGTATTGTTCTGCGTGACACTCGCCGCACCGTGCCGATCCTGCATATGCCTCGGCTGACGAGTCGGCGATGATGCCTTCATCACGAATGGAGGCCCCATGGGCCACGCACACGCTGGCAAGGAAGAGGATGGATAGCAGGAGCGTTCGTTTCATCCGTGTATCATAGGAGGCCTTGCTTCGCGGGTCAAAAGATTATGGCATTGAGGGTGACCATGGACGTGGTGGGATGGGAGCCTTCGATTTTGGTGGAATATGAAAATGAGCCGCCCCGAAGGGCGGCCCTTTTTTCTATCGGGAGGGCCTAGTACGCGTCGACCCGCTTGGGAAGGGTGAATATCCACAGCTTGGAGGCCTTGCCGGTGGGTTCGAGTTCCACGTGACTTTGCACGGGTTTGCCTTTGTAGAAAACCTTGCCGCTGCCGTCCGTGGTGTAGGCTGCGGCCTTGGTCACATCCTTGCCGTTTGCGTCCGTGACCGGGTCCACGACCTTGAAGGTGAAACCGAAGTCGTTGTCGGATGACACGGCGATGGTCCGCATGTCCGGCAGGAGGGCGCAGCCCTCGGCCTTGCCCGGTTTCCAGCCCAGTTCCTTGATATCCATGATTATGGTCTTCTTGACGAAGTGGACACCCAGGGCCTCCATGGCTTTTCGGCTGTCCAGTGTCTCCAGTTCCTTGCCGTCGGTGGTCTTCATGCCGGTGATGTCCGTGGCTTCGGCCAGATCAATGACGTAGAACGGGATGCGCGTCTTGCCGTCGGCGCACTTGTCCCGCTCAATGAGCAGGAATTTGGTCTCGGAGATGGTTTCCAGGTCGCCGAGCTTGGCATCGCCGGAGGTCTTGTAATCGTCGCGGTTATGCGGATAGGCGTACTGGCGGACTTTGCCTGTTTCGGGATCGAGCAGCAGAAGGCGTATGAAGGTGGCCTTGGATTTTTTGATGTTGCCGTCCACGTCGCAGACGGATTGGATGGCGGCCAGCACCTTGCCCGACGGGGTCACGGCAATGCCCTCGAAGCCCCGGTTGGCCTGGCGGGAAGCCGCGATCATGGGCAGTTCCTTGCCGGGCACGTACTTTTTGATAATGCGACCGGTGTACCCGTCAATCTTGGCGATGAACGGTCCGTATTCGTCGCATATCCACAGATGCCGCTTGTTTTTCCGGTCAATGGCGATACCTTCGGTATCCAGGCCGTCCGGGTCGAAGGAGAGCTTGGCGAGTTTGTCGTCCAGCGGGATTTCGCCGGTGGCACCAACCGAACCGCGTGGGATCGGTCGGCCGGAGATCGGTTTCATGGCCGGATTTCGCAGGGGGATCAGGCTGGCCAGCACGGCCTTGCCGTCGGCTACACGGAGGGCACCAAAGGACGGCGTGTACCGGGGGGCCGGGAACATCTTGGTTGGCACGGTCTTGCTGGCATCCCCGTATTTGGGTGCGTCGGCATTGGGGCCTCGGTCGCCGATGGCGTAAAATATCCGGGCTCCGGAAGCATCCTTGCCCACGTAGGTCATGCCGGAGCCGATGCCGACGGTGAACCCGTCAGGGAAGCGGTCGGCATATGCTCCCGCGTACGGCACGTTGTATTGTTTGGGGACTTCGATGTCGTATTTTTCGATGGTGATATCTCCGGCAAAGGCGATCTGAACGGTGCAGACCAGTGCCGTAACAAGGACGAACAGTGAACGTAGCATGTAATGCCTCCTCATGAATTTCCAGTGTATATAGAAGCAATGGTGTTACCGAGCATGGCGTTCGCGAAACGATTGTGTGTACGAATTGGCGGAAACGGGCAGAAAAAAAGCCGGACTGCGTGGTGCAGCCCGGCTTTTTGCGAAGCGGTCGTTGGTTATTTCTTTTTGATGAGGCCCCGGAGCCTGTCGCCGGGTTTCTGTTGCTGCGTGTCGGAGGTCGTGCCGGTTTTTCCGGTGCCGAGAATGGATTTTTTCAGGTTCTTTTCCAGATCCTTGGTGCCCTTCTTGAACGAGCCTTTGAACAGCGCTTTCGCCAGGGCCTTCGGGTCCAGGCCGATTTCCGGTTTGTCCAGGTCGCCCTTGACGCGGACCGGCAAGGGCAGTCCCTTGAGTTCTTCCATGGACGCGCCGTCCTGGCCTTGGAGCGTGCCGACCACGGTGACGGTGGCCAGATAGTCCACACTGTTCTGAGGCAGGTCGGCCCAGCCCGTGCCTGTGAGTCGGAGCAGCGGGGATTTCATGAGCAGGTCGTTGTTGGTGATATGTCCCTTCTCGATGACCGCGCTGCCCAGCAGTTCAGCGAAGTCGGTTTTCACGGGTTCGTCCTTGCTGACGGGTTTGCCCTTGAGCCGGGCCCAGGCGTCCCGGATCATCTTGGCGACGTTGACGCCGTTGATGGCACCGTCGGTAAACGCGAAGGATGCCGTGCCGGATACGGATTTCTTGATGTTGACGGGTGTCAGGCCCGCGCCCGTGACATGGTACTTGGCCACGGTGGTGCCCAGGATGTGATCCTTGCCGGTCAAGTCCTTGAGCAGCGGCCCGGCCTGGACGTCCTTGAGGTCTGCGGTCTCGGTCCAGGCGGCGAGCTTGCCGTTGGCGTCGAGCACGCTGTGTCCGGTGAGAGAGCCCTCATAAAGGTTGGCCGAGAAAGGCTGGATGGTGAGCACGCCGTTTTTGGCCCGAGTCTGGCACAGGAAGTCCGTGATGCGCAGGTTCATGGCCTTGAGCTTGCCCACGGTCAGCTTGGCCGTGAGATCGAGTGTCTTGAGCGCGCTCAGGTCCGGCTCCGTGGCGGGTGCTTCGGCCTCGGCCACGGGTTCGGTCTTGGCCGCGCCGTCTTCTTTCTTTGCAGACGGGGCAAGGTAGCGGTCCACGTCCAGATCGTCCACGTTTACGGCCACGGTAATGGCGGGTTTGGCGAAGTTGGCGACTGATCCGGTGCCCGTGAGGGTGGTGGCGTCGAGCTTGACGATCAGCGATTCCAGGGAGACGGAGTCGCCTGTGCCGTTGATTTTGATGTCCGCGTCCGCCTCGGTCAGGGCCTTTGGATCAGTCGTGACCGGCGGGGTCATGGCGAGTTGCTTCAGGAGTTCCCTGGGGTTCATCCGGGCGAGCTTGAGTTCGGCGGAATAGTTGAGTGTATCCTTCGCGCTCTTGGCAAAGAAGAGGCCGGTCCAGCGCATGTTGAGCAGTTCCAGGGCGAGTTCGCTGATTGCGAGGGTGGATTTGCCCTGGTCAAAGGTCGCCAGACCCGTGAGCTTGGGCCGGGTGTCGATTTTTGGATCGTCGAGCGTGAGGCCGAAGTTCAGCTCAAACGGCGTGGACAGTCGGTCGCCCACCTCGCCTATGAGCAGGTTCAGGTCGGTGATTGCCGCCTTCTGCCCGGTCTGTTCGTTGACGTAATGCACTGTCGCGCCCGTGATTTCCACCCCCGCTACGGACAGGCTTTCCGGGCCGGAATCCTTTTTCGCGGATTTTTTAGCAGGCTTGGAGTCGGATGTTCCGCTGTCCTTTTTTTTGTCGGACAGGTCGGCCCAGTTGGACACGCCCTGTTTGTTTACCGCGAGATTCAGGGTGAAGTCGTCCAGCACCACCTCGCCGATGGCCACATCTCCGGTCAGCAGGGGAAGGATGCGGATGGAGGCCATGGCCTTGCTGATGCGGAGCATCTCCTTGGGCTGGAAACCGGGCGCGTTGCCCAGGGCCATGGGGCCGACTTCCAGGCCGAGCCAGGGGAAGAAGTTGAATCCGATATCACCCTCGAAGGTGAGGTCGCGTCCGGTCGCTTCCTTCACGGACTGGGCGATTTCCTCCTTGTATTCGTTGGGGTCCACGGTGGCCACCAGGATCACGGCGGCTGAAATGAACAGCGCGATCAGCCCGCCGATGACGACGAGACCGATTTTCAGTGGTTTTTTCATGGCAGCTCCTTAGAATAGCTTGTTGATGAGATCAGTTGTTCCAGCACCGCCTTCAGTGCGGATACTTTTTTCCTTTATGGACATGAAGTGGAACATGCCGTCCAGGGTGCGGTCTGTGAGATAGTCGTAGATATCGAAGGTTGAACCGGACGCCTGCTGGGCTGCGGTGAAGGCCTTCATGTACGTGCCCACGCCCGCACTGTCCGCGCTCTTGGTGACCACCGGCTTGACCAGTGTCTTGAGGGTTTCCCGCGAGCTGGATTCGAAGAAGCGGGTGATGGCGTCCTGGCTGCCGGAAAGCAGGGAAGAGTAATTGCCTACCTTCAGGTTTTCGATGGTGCTCATGAAGAGATCGCTGGTGGAGGGAATGGCACCCTCGGCACCCTTGTTCAGGGAAGCGAGCAGGCCGGATGAGTCGCCGAACCCTTTGAGCACGTCGGGCAGAGGGATGGCCACGGCCGGGGTGCTGGAAAAGGAACCGGGCGCGGCCAGCTTGGCCTCGGCATACCCGGTGCTCAGGGCAAGGACATCCTTGATGCCCTGTATGGCCTCGGACGGCGTGTAGGAAAGGCCTGCGGCCGTGGCCCCGGCGTCGCCCGCCTGTTTGACGGCGTCGCCCCAGCCAGCCATGGCCGTGGTGG
Source organism: uncultured Pseudodesulfovibrio sp. (assembly GCA_963662475.2). Classification (GTDB taxonomy): domain Bacteria; phylum Desulfobacterota; class Desulfovibrionia; order Desulfovibrionales; family Desulfovibrionaceae; genus Pseudodesulfovibrio. The sequence continues at coordinate 19,151 of CAXXUE010000029.1, read as the reverse complement.
CCGTCAGCAGGATGGCGAGGGAAAAAATGGTGGAAAAGAAATGGTATTTCAGGCGCATGCGAGTTCTCCTTTTGTGCACGAATAGCAGGAAGTGCCAGTCTATCACGGCTCGAATTATCTGCCTAGGTGACGGAGTGAATTTCTAACGTGAACGATGCGTCAGTCTTGCAGGGCGAGTCCCTTGATAAGGCCGAAGCAGCCCGCCAACATCATGTCTCCGCCCGGAGCGGGAAAGCTGGCGTCATACCCCTGAAGCATGGCCCGGCGTGGGCCGATCACATAGGTCGGCAGGAACCCGGCGGCTTCATCGGGCAGGTCCAGGGTCAGGCAGCCGTGGCCATTTTCCTCGAAAACCTGATCAAAGGGCAGGCAGCCACGCCGGAATTTTTCCAGGTCGGACCATAGCTTTTTGCCATCCACACAGCCGGTATGTTGTTCGTAAACGCCGTGGATGCGGCCGTCGAAGAGCAGAAATGCGATGAGGTGGGAATTGCCGATGTTGACCAGCGTGATGCCGGTTTCCATGCCATGTTGTTCGATCTCGTCCACGAACAGGGCACCGAGTACGGCGGCTGCGCCGGTGTCTGCCACCGGACCGCCCCCGATATCCTTTTGAATGTCGGCCAGGCGGGTGAGCATGGCGGGCGGGGTGTTGTAGACCAGGGCTTCGGGGTGCCCTTTCCCTTCTTCAAGAAAGGATTGCCAGAGTTTGAACCGCCCCATGCGATTGGACTGGCCGGGGTGGAATCCGTGATCCTGAGCGCAGGCCGCGATCCGGTCGGGCCAGGGGAGTTCGGCGGTTTCCAGCATGGCCCGCCACCAGGTTTCGTCGAAATCGGTCAGCCGAACCGGGGTGAACCCGTCCGGGCACTCCTCTACGAGTTCGATTCCGCTGTCCGTGACCCGAGTCAGGTCATCGGCCATGGTGTAGGCCGCGCTTGTGCTGGAGGTCACGGTCAGTCCGGCCTTCTGGTGGGCGCGGATGAAACGGGTCACGCCGCCGCCCATGTTGCGGCCATGGAGCCAGATGTTTTTCTTTTGCATGCGCAAGGCCTCCAAACGGCGGCCGATCTGGAGCGCGGGGGAGGGGAGCACGAATTTGGGGCAGTTCTCTATCTCCTTGTCCGGGGAGTAGAGGAGCACATCCTGGGTGCCGCTGCCGATATCGAGGCACAGAGTGGTATGGGACACGGGAATCTCCTTTTCGGTTGAGGAAGGGAGGGTACTTCGGGCTTGAAAAAGTGGCAAGAAGAGTGAGTATTTCAATTTGACCGGAAGAGAGGGAGAACGTTGCTTCGTTTCTCTTCAAAGCATCTTCGCTTGACACCCCCACCCCTCTGAACAGTACCATGCCCCATGCTGCTCAATATCCTCATCGCCGTTCTCGCCTTCGAGTTGGTCTTCCCCTGGCTCCGCTACGCGCTGTTCCTGATCTTCAGCCGTCGGTCCGGCCATTTGCCGTATGTCCGGGAACAGTTGGGTGGATTGGTCGGTCCGCTCCTCCGGGGGTGGTTCACCGCTTTGGGAGCTGATTTTCTGGTCCTGCCGCTTTACTTTCTGGGGTGGGTTGCGGGTGATGAACCCGAAAAACCGGGCACTGCCGTGGTGCTGGTCCACGGGTTGTATCACAACCGTTCGGCCTGGACGGTCATGAAACGCCGTCTGCGCAGGGCCGGGCTGATCAATGTGCATACATATCAATATAACAGCTTTTCCTCGACCTTTGACCCGGCGGTGGATGGGTTGGCCCGGAAGCTGGATTTGTTGCTGGATGGGCGCAAAGATGCGCGGGTCATTCTGGTGGGGCACAGTCTGGGTGGGCTGGTCTGCCGAGCCGTGGCGGGTGATCCCCGCTATCGGGACAGGGTGGCTGGGCTGGTTGCCCTGGGGTCCCCCCACGGCGGTTCGGACCTGGCTCGGTTCGGAGGCAATCGCATGGCTCGGGACCTGATTCCGGGGCGGTATATTTCGCAGCGTATGGAGCGGGTGGTCGACTCGGCCTGTCCCAAGCTCGCCCTCTACAACCTGGTGGACGACTACGTATTCCCCTTGGACAAGCTGCAACCGGGACGGGATGGCTGGCAAGAGATTCGTTGTTCCCCCATGGGGCATGTCTGGATGCTTTTTTCCAGAGAGGTGTCCGACAGGGTGTTGGCGTTTTTGCTCCCCCTCCAGGGGAGATGACCGGATTTTCCTGATCGCACGCCCCGAAATTCGGGGCCTTGGATTATGCGGTGAGTTCCAGGATTTTCGCCTTGAGATCGTCCGGCTTGAACGGCTTGGTGATAAAGGCGGAGACTCCGGTCTTGGTCGCCAGATTCTGCTGGGAGGCTTCGGACTCGGTGGTGACCATGATGATGGGAATGTCCTCGTATCCAGGAGTGTTGCGTACCTTGCCCACCAACTCCATGCCATCCATGACCGGCATGTTCATGTCGGTGATGACGATGTCGAATTCTTCGCCCTGAGCGATGAAATCGTAGGCCTCTTCGCCATTGGCCGCCATGAAAGGTTCGAAACCGAGGTCCGTGAGGATGGCCCGGTGCATGGCGCACATGGAGCGGGAATCGTCCGCAGCCAAAGCCTTGTGGGTGGAAGAGGAGAAGATGGTCGGCAACTTTGCCAGATCCTGCTCGGCCCTGGAGCCGCCGATCTCGGAAAGCAGGCTTCGAAAGTCTTCGAGTATCTCGGGGTCCTTGGATTGGATCAGGGCCTCGATCAACCCGTCGCCAGCCCCGGCATTTTCGTACAGGGCATCGAAAATTCCGGTAGCACGGGAGGCGATGACCGCCTTGCACAACCGATTGCTTTGTTCGTCAGCCTTGGCGATATGTTTGGTCAGGGTGGAGATCATGCCCGGATTGACGTGTTTTTCAAGCCCTCCGACGACGGCCATGAGAATGAGTTCGTCGGTTTCGCCCAATCCATCCACCAGACAGATGATGCTTTTCATGGAACCGATGCGTCCCAGGGCCTCGTACACGGCGTAGCGGACGTTGGGGTCATCAGCCAATCCCTTGTCAAAGGCGGCCACCAGACCGTCGGCACCGGCGCGGTCGCTCAGGAAGCCGAGAATGTTGACGGCCAGGATTCTCCTGTCCTTGTCGCCAGATTCGAACGTTTTGAACAGCATGGGAATGCAGGCCGAACCGATGCTGACAAGGGCATCGGTGATAATGCGTCGGACCGTGGGATTTTTGTGGTGGACCTTGTCGACCAGGAATTGGATGGTTTCCTTGTTGGCAAAGGAGGCCAGGGCTTCAACGGCCTTCCAGGTGGTCAGGTCGCAGACCTCGAACCGGTGCGGGGCCTCGCTTTCCTCGATCATCGTTTTGAATTGCGCGATGGATTCTTCGTCGCCCAGACGGCCCAGGGCCTCGATGCACGCGGACTGGATGAAGGGGTCCGTGTGTTGCAGATAGAGGCGGAAAGTCGGTTTGGCAGAAGGGTCGCCAATGCGGGCCAGGGAGATCAGTATCTCCATGAGGCGGTCCGCGTCGGTTTCGGTCTTTGCTGTTTCAGCGAGAGGGGCGGTCGCGCTGGCAAAGGCGTGCTCCCCTGCCACACGGATGCACAGGATGCGGAATCCGTCATGCGGGTCGGACAGTCCCTCTACCACCTTGGTCTCACTGTTCGAAAGGACGGCATTGAGGGCGTTGACTACCATGTAGTCGATGGACGTATCCCCAATCGGGCTTTTGAGAAGCTCCAGAAGGATCGGAAGCGCCTCCGGATCTTTGTTGCCCGAGATTTCGTTGAGGATGGTTATTTGATCAAGGAACTCCTTGTCCCTGAAATTGTCGAGTGTCGCCATGCTTCTTCCTGTTGTTGCGGTGCTTGGACCTACTCAAAACAAAATTCGATGGTGAAATCCCCGTCGGGCGTGGAGAAGGGGATAGCCATTATCGGTGATTTTGCCATGTGGGAAATGGTATGGCCATCTCCCATGACCACCGAGGGGGTGGACCCTTGAAACACGAGTCCCTTTTCTGCCAGTCCGGCACGGGCCTGTCCCGAGATCATGTTGGTCATTTCACCCACGGCGTCCCTGACGTCCTGCATGATGTCCCCGATTTCGTCACCGAGCATGTTCTTGACGATGGCCACGGCACATCCCTTGGAAAAGGAAAGGGATACGCTGCCGTTTTTTTCGCCCGTGATACCAACTACACCGGAGACGTCTCCTGCGGCAACAGTGTTTCTCTTGACGTAGGGTTTGCCCACCTGGGGATTGATAAAAGCCATGGTGGTCAAAACATCGACGGCAGCTTTTATGAAGGGTTTTGCCAGTTCAACATCCATTATCTATCTCCTTGGAACTCATTCTCACATCAGAGCTGTTTTGTCAGAGTAACGCTCCGAATTATATTATAAAGAGTTGTCGTTGCTTTTTCCGTTGGAGTATTCAGCAACAGTGCATCCATGTTCTAATTACCTATAGGCTTCAAAAGAGTGGGTCAAGTCGTGTATATTAGAAATATCGAGTCGTTGGATTCTTTTCGCTTGCCGCGCCAGCGCATCAGGCTTAGATCGGGACAGGTGAAATAATGACGGATACAACCGGCCAGCCCTCGTCGTTCACGGCCGCCCTCGGTGCCGTGGCGTTTGTAGCGGCCATTTTCTTCTGCAATTTCCTGTCCCGGATAGTGCTGGCCCCGCTCATGCCCGAGGTTCAGGCGGACCTCGGTTTCGACCATGCGGGCGCAGGGCATCTTTTCTTGGCCCTGGCCCTGGGCAATGGCGCAGGGCTGCTCCTGTCCGGATTCGTGTCTCGGCGCATGTACCACCGTCGAACCGTGGGTATTTCCGCTTTGCTGACGGGGGTTGTTGCCCTGCTCATGCCCCTGGCGGAGAGTTACGGCACCCTGTTCTTCGCCCTCCTGGCCCTGGGTGTGGCAGTGGGGTTGTACCTGCCTTCGGGCATCGCCGCCGTGACCTCCCTGGTGCGTAGCGAGGACTGGGGCAAAGCCCTGGCCACGCATGAGCTCGCTCCCAATGCCGCCTATGTGGTGGCCCCCCTGCTGGCCGAAGGGGTGCTGCTCTTTTTCAACTGGCGGGTCACCCTGTATGTGATGGGCGCGGTACAGATAATCCTCGGGCTGTGGTTTCTCAAGTTCGGGCGTGGCGGAGAATATCCCGGTCGGGTGCCCGGCCCGCGCATGGTCCTGACCATAATTCGGCGGCCCATTTTCTGGATACTGATACTATTTTTCAGCATGTCGGTGGGGGCGTCCGTCGGACCCTATTCCATGCTGCCGCTCTATTTGGCGGACGCCCACGGTTATGTCCGACGGGAGGCCAACGAACTCCTGGCCGCGTCCCGCGTGGCGGCGTGTTGCGCGCCTTTTTTGGCGGGCTGGATAACCGACAAATGGGGTGCCCGGCCCGCCATTTTGCTCAGCCTGCTGGTCACGGGCACTTCCCTGATGGTGCTCGGGTTGGCTTCGGGACCGCTCCTGATGGCCATGGTGCTGGTGCAGTCCGTTTTTTCGGTATTCTTGTTTGCGCCCGGATTCACCATGCTTTCCCAGGCCTTCGATCCCGCGGAACGCAGCGTGGCCGTGGCACTCATGGGGCCGTTCAACGCCATTGTCGGCATCGGTTTGATCCCCACTTTTCTCGGACATATGGGCCAGGCCGGAATGTTTGACGTCGGCTTTCTGGTCCAGGGCTGTCTGCTGTTGGCGGCCGTGGCCTTTCTGCCGCTGCTTCCCAAGGGAACGGGCAGTCGGAGCTAACCCGCTTGCCTCTGGGTCCTTTTGGCAGTAATCCCTTTTGGAATTAGCACAAAGGGAGCATGGCGATGTTGCAAAGCGCGTTCGGTTTGTTGGCCTTGGTTTTCTTGGCCTGGCTGGTCAGCGAGAAGAGGAGCAAGGTGCGCCCGTTGGGCATCGTTGTGGGTATTGGTCTGCAACTGGCCCTGGCTCTGCTTTTTCTGAAGGTGCCGTTTTTCGAGCAGATATTCCTTGCCCTCAACGAGTTCGCCCTATCCGTGGAAAAGGCAACCATGGCCGGCACCGGCTTCGTGTTCGGCTACCTGGGCGGCGGCCCGCTCCCTTTCAAGGAATCCTATCCCGGCGCATCCTTTATCCTGGGCTTTCGCGCCCTGCCCATTATCGTGGTCATGTCCGCGTTGTCGGCCGTGCTCTATCACTGGCGCGTGTTGCCGCTCATCGTCCAGGGATTCGCCTTTGTGCTCGAGAAAACCTTGAAGATCGGCGGTGCGCTCGGCGTGGGTGCGGCCTCGAATATCTTTGTGGGCATGGTTGAGGCCCCGCTGGTCATCAAGCCGTATCTTTCGCGCATGACCCGGAGCGAGCTGTTTACCCTCATGACCTGCGGCATGGCCACCATCGCGGGCACCATGCTCGTGCTGTACGCCTCCATCCTGTCCTCGATCATTCCCGATGCCATGGGGCAGATTCTGTCGGCTTCCATCATCTCCGCGCCTGCCGCCATCCTCATCTCCCGAGTCATGGTCCCGGAGACGGGGGACGTCACCGAAGGCCACGCCGTACCACCGCGCAACGCCTCCTCCCTCATGGATGCGGTGACCCGTGGAACGGCGGACGGGGTCAACATCCTGCTCAACGTGGTGGCCATGCTCGTGGTGCTGGTGGCCCTGGTCGCCCTGTGCAACGCCATGCTCGGCTACCTGCCCGATGTGGTCGGCGTGCCATTGACGCTCCAGCGCATGCTCGGCTGGATCATGAGCCCTGTGGTCTGGCTCATCGGCATCCCCTGGGCCGAGGCCCAGACAGCGGGCTCGCTCATGGGCACCAAAACCATCCTTAACGAATTTCTGGCCTACCTGGATCTGGCCAAGTTGGAGCCGGGCGCGTTGTCCGAACGCAGCCGGATCATCATGACCTACGCCCTGTGCGGGTTTGCCAACCTGGGCAGCCTGGGCATCATGATCGGCGGCCTGTCCATCATGGCCCCGGAGCGACGGGCGGACATTGTCAGCCTGGGAGCCAAGTCCATTGTTTCCGGTACGTTGGCCACACTCATGACCGGGGCTGTGGTGGGAATCATTTTATAAGCACCTCGGACAAAGTTCCCGTCCACCACTTTACATTTGCGTCAGGGTGCGTACATTTTTCGTGCGGGCTTTCAGGGAAGGGCGGCCCGGCGTTTTTATGCGCGCCGAATTTTTAACCGCAAGGGTGAAACATGAAATACAAAGTCCATCCCATATGCATGGGAACCAAGGTGTTCGACAAGGGCATGATGACCTATCAGCAGGGATACGGCACGCCGTACACCATCCCCATCTACACCTGGTATATCGAGGGCGGGGACAAGAAAATTCTCGTGGACACCGGCGAGATGCAGCCCATCATTTCCGAGGAACGCGAGAAGGCCATCGGTGGCAAGATATATACCTTTGAGGAAGGGCTGGCCAAATACGGTCTCAAGCCCGAGGGTATCGACATCATCATCCACACCCATCTGCACAACGACCACTGCGAGAACGACTACAAGTGCGTCAACGCGCAAATATACGTGCACGAGCTGGAGTTGGAACACATTCACGACCCCCATCCGCTGGATTTCCGCTATCTGGAGGACTACATCGAGGACGTGGAGGAAAACGGCCAGGTGATCGCCATTGCCGAGGATACCGAGATTGTGCCCGGCATCACCATGATCCACACCCCGGCCCACACGCCCGGCGGCATGTCCGTCAAGGTGGAGACCGACAAGGGTTCGGTCCTTATCTGCGGGTTCTGCACCATTTTGGAGAACCTGGAGCCGCCCATCGAGGTTCGGGCCATGGAGATGGAAGTCATCCCGCCCGGCACCAACACCGGTCCCAACGAGGCTTACGACATCCTGCTCAAGGCCAAGGGCATGGCCGATTTCGTGCTCCCGCTCCACGAACCCAAGTGGGCGTCCATGGAGACTGTACCCGAATAATTCGGAGGGGGGCCGTACAAGCGGTCCCCCTTTTTCTTGCCATCGGTCGGGACCGGGGCGTAAGGTCCCGTCCATGTCCCCCATCATCCTTGCTGTCGCCCCCATTTTCGGGCTTATATTTCTCGGTTTCGTCCTGCGCCGCCTCGAATTCCCCGGTCCCGGCTTCTGGCCGGTGTCCGAGCGACTGACCTATTATGTCCTGTTTCCGGCCCTGCTCATCTCCGGTCTGTCGGGCCGCAGTTTCGACGACTCGGCCACCGGCCTGGCCGCCGTGCTCTTCATCGCGGTCTGCCTGATCGCGGCGGTCCTGCTGGCTGTCCGTCCGTTGCTCAGGGCGGATGGTCCTGCCTTTACCTCGGTCTTCCAGGGCGGTATCCGCCCCAACACCTATGTCGGTCTTTCCCTGGCCGCCGCGCTGCTCGGCCCGGACTGGATGGCGTTGTCCGCCGTGGCCCTGCTTACCCTGGTGCCGCTGGTCAACGTGTTGTGCGTGCTCGTGCTCTCCCGCCACGGGAACAACGGCGGCGGCATCGGGCGTACCTTGATGGAATTGGCGAAGAATCCACTTATTTTGTCCTGCGTGGTTGGGTTCGCGCTCAACGGGTTTGATGTGGCCCTGCCTGTGGTGGTGGAAGACTGGCTGGTCATTACGGGCAAGGCGGCCCTGCCCATGGGCTTGCTGGCCGTGGGCGCGGGATTGCGTTTCGAGGGTTTACGCGGGCAGTTGGTGCCCGTGGTCGTGTCGTCGCTGGCGCATCTGGTGGCCCTGCCCCTGGCCGCATTTTTTCTGTCCCAGGCCTTTGGACTGGACCCGGTGTCGCGTGATGCCGCCCTGATTTTCACGGCAATTCCGGTGTCCGTGTCCGCATTCATCCTGGCCCGGCAGATGGGCGGCGACCACCGGCTGATGGCCGTGGTCATTACCATGCAGACCGTGCTTTCCGGGGCCACGCTGCCCGTGGTGCTCGGCGTGTTGGGGCGGTAGGGGCGCGATCGCACGAAAACGGCGTGTTCGTCTGCCCTTGGGACGGTCGATTTCCCGGAAAACCCCTTGTGTTTGTGCGGGAATTGGGGGAGTATGCCCGTACTTTTGTAGAACGCTGTGAAAGGAGTTTTCAATGGCAAAAGATTTTAGAGAGTTGCTTGTCGAGGCGTCTCGGCATGACGTTTTCGGTCGTTTTTTCAAGGAAGTGCAGATCGGTCTCAAGGCAGTGCTGTCCTTTCAGGCCAGCGTCACTCACGCCTGCAAACCGGCTGAGACCCTGGATGACATATATGCGTATGAGCAATGGGAAGTGGCACTCCGCCAGACCAACAAGCCCATCGACATTCCGAAGATCGGCATCTGGGATTATTTCAAGAACAACGCCTGGGCCAAGAAATTCGACCGGCCCGAGTTCCAGCGATCCATGGTCGGTGAATTCGTGACCACGAAAGAGGCGCAGCAGATTTACGAGGACGTTCTGGAGTACGCCATCAAGGCGGGCCATATCCAGTCCGAGGACGAAACTCGGGTGGTCGAGCCGGACGAAGACGTCAAGAAAGTGAGTGCCTGCGCCGGTTGCGGCGGCAAGTAAACGGTCAAAGAATCGTAAGCGTCCGAGGCACTGCATCTCCCGCCTCGCTTCCGACTCTGCTATGCCAGTTTCAGCCGATTATTCAACCGATTCGTTCTTTGACATATTCCAAGGCAACAGCGCTTTGACGTCCTCCGGGCTTTTGGCCGTAGCCAGACCCTCAAAGGTTTGGCAGAGGAATTCGATTGGGTTCCAACCGTTGGCCGAAGCGGTCTCTACCAGGCTGTAGATGGTGGCGCTGGCCCTGGCTCCGCGCGGGGATCCCGAGAACAGCCAGTTCTTGCGACCGATGGCGAAGGGACGGATGGCGTTCTCTACGATGTTATTGTCGGGCGTGAGCTGGGGGTTATCCATATACGCCTCGACCTGACGCCATTGGCCCAGGGCATAGGTGATTGCCCTCCCAAGCAGACCATTGGGTGGCACCTTGTTCACCGACGACATCAGCAGCGCATGGATCTTCTCGAAGATGGGACGGATCTTCTCGTCCCGCATGGCCAACACGGCCCCGGGATCCAACTCGGCCACACGGGCCTGCTTCTCATGCTTGTAGATCTTGGCGATGAGATTCATCACCGTGGCCGCCGTACCCTTCTTGGAATTCTTCGCTCCGGCCTTCATGGCCTGGTCAAATTTCCTGCGGACATGCACGAGACACCCGACATGGGTGATGCCTTCAGCCTCGCCGATGGAGTTGTAGCCAGCATAGCCATCGGTCTGCAGATACCCCTGGAAGTTCCCCACTATTTCCTTTGCCACGTTGCCTGACCGGCTCGGCTCATACCGGAAGAGGACCACGGGCTTCTTGCCGCCACCGCGGGCGACCCACATGTAGGACTTGGAGGTGTTCTTCCTGCCAGGCTCCTTGAGAACCTGCACGGGCGTCTCATCGAGGTTGATTACGCTGCCGGCACGCATGTGCTCACGCATGAGTTCAAGGAGAGGTTCGCACCGCTCGGCCGCCTGCAGCGCCCAACTCGACATGGTGGAGCGAGAGATGTCCACACCGAGGCGGTCGAACATCCGGCTCTGCCGATAGAAGGGCAATCCGTCGCAGAACTTGTTGGCGAGGATGTATGCGAGCAGCCCCGGTGTCACGATCCCCCGTTCGATGAACTGGGGCGGCATCGGGGCCACGCAGACCGTGGGCCCGTCATCCTTCGTGCCCTCGCAGTGCCTGCAGGCGTACTTCGGGCGAATGAAGCGCTTCACACCCACCCTCTGGGGGATGATGTAGAGCTTCTCGCTGACGACCTCACCGATGCGCTCCTTGGAACAGCCGCAAGGACAGACTTTGCTTTCCTCGGGGACATCAATGATGACCTCCTCGCGAGGCAGGTCAGGGGAGATGGCCTTGCGGCCACTCTTCTTGCGGGAGTGTGCAGGAACCTGGACGACTTCGGGCTCTTCTGCCGCGGGGGCCTCTTCAACGACTGCCTCGGCCTCGTCGAAAAGGGAATACTGCATCTCGTTCCGGGCAGACTTTTCCCGCATCTCGGAACTCTTGGCAAAACGAAGCGCCTTCAGCAGCCTGACCTGCTCGGTCAGCTCTTCGATGAGGATGCCTTGGTCTGCAATCTGAATTTTCTGCTCGGCCAACTGCGAGTCGCGCTCGGCAACATCGGCCGCAAATGCGGCAACGAGCTCCTTGAGAGCGAGAGGATCATCTGGCAGGCGAGCGGCGTTCATAACCTGCAAACTCTGCCAAGCTTCAGACAAAAAGTCAATTAAATTCTTATATTTAAGCCATCATTTTGTAGTGCAGGGCAGGATGTCCGCGGACGTGGGACGGGTCCAAGCCGTCGAGCAGCCAACGCAGCTCGCGGTGGCCAAGCTCAAGGACCTCCTGGACGCTCTTCGGCCAGGAGAACCGGTGCTTCTCCAACCGTTTTTGCCAGAGGCAGAACCCGTTGTGGTCCCAGTAGAGCACCTTGATGATTGTCCGGGACCGGTTGCAGAAGACGAAGAGATTGCCCGTGAAGACATTAAGGTCGAGATGGTCGGCCACCATGACGGAGAGACCGTTGATCGCCTTGCGCATGTCGGTGTGGCCGAGCACCATGAACACCCTGACGCTGGAATTCAGAGGGAGCATCAGTCGTTCACCACCTCAAGGATCTCGCGCAGCGTCTGCTGGCAAAATCCCGGCTCGACTTCCAGAAGGTAGCCCCCGCGCACATGCAGGCGCAAGGGAGGTGATGCGCGAACCATCTTTTCAACGGGTACAGCGACAATATGGCTGCTGCCAGCCGTCTTCTGCAGCTTCCGTTTCCAGTACTCGAAGGTGCTGCGGGCAAGACCGGTGTCCTGACAGAACGCTTTCTGGCTTTTCCCACTCTCTCTGCATCGCCGAATCTGCTCAGCCCAAAACGTAGGCCCTTGGTGTTTTCCCATGATGTCCTCCTTGGTTGGGAGACGCATCATCACACAAATGCGGGGGAACGTAAGAAGCAGTCGTCTGGACGGTTACAAAGAATCGACCTGACAAAGTTTGAAATCAGCAGACCCGCTCTCCTCGGAGGGCGGGTCGTTTTTTTATGCGATCATCGCATCCAAGGGGCACAAAACGGGATGCAAGGGCGCGAGTCCTTGCCCGCCGGAGGCGAAATCACCCGAAAACCCCGCCAAAGGCGGTTTCCCCTTATCTTTGCCTGGGAAGCGACGATAGTGGTTCTGTTAAGCGAAAAAAGCAGTGAGCACGATCACGTAGGCCAGTGCGGGCAACAGGTTGGCCAGCCGAATTTCGGTGAGTTCCAGCAGGTTGATGCTGATGCCGACGATGAGCAGTCCGCCGCAGGCCGTGACCTGGGCGATCATGAGAGTGGAGAAATATTGCTGGAAAAAGCTGGCCCCGATGGTCATGGCCCCCTGGTACACCAGGACCGGCAGGAACGCGAAGAGCACGCCCGAGCCGTAGGTGGCGGCCAGGGCGACGGAGGCGAATCCGTCGAGAATGGATTTGGTAAAGAGCACGGTGGGGTCGCCGTTGATGCCTTCCTCAAGGGAGCCGATAATGGCCATGGCCCCGATGCAATAGATGAGCGAGGCGGTGATCAGGCCGTCGGTGAACTTGGCGTTTTTTGATTTGATGAGTTTTTTGAAGCGGTTGCCAATACGTTCGAACAGGGTATCCAGGCGGAGGAGTTCGCCGGTGATGCCGCCGAGCAGGACCGCGAAGATGACGATGAGGATATTCTCGACCTTGAGTGCCATCTGGATGCCGATGAGCAGGACACAGAGCCCGAGTCCCTGGAAGACGATGGCGCGAATCCGTTCGGGAAAGCGGGATTGCAGCCAGCATCCGATGAGGCTGCCGCCGATGATTGCCAGGGCATTGACGATGGAACCGAGAGGTATCATGCGAGGGTCCTTGAGGAGGTTGATCCGCTGGCTCGGTGCTATCACCAAGCGGTTGTCGTGACAAGAAGATTGACAGCACATGCCCGCCTGCACTATGAAAGACGTCTCCCGTGCCAGGGTGGCGGAATTGGTAGACGCAGCGGATTCAAAATCCGCCGGGTGTACGCCTGTGGGGGTTCGAGTCCCCCCCTTGGTACCAAATTTCAATTCAGCACAGTCCGATACAGTCCAGAAAGCCCCCGAATACCGGGGGTTTTCTCGTTTCTACTGTCTGATAGCGTCTGGTATGGTTCATTGACAGCCAGGAGCATTTGTGAGTATCAGTTGAGTAGATGGCAAGAACAAATCTAAGCGTACTCACATTTTTGACGAGGTGGTCGCCATGCCGTTGACAGTCAAAGCAATTGAAGCATTGCGGCCCAAGAAAAAGCTATACCGCGTGGCAGACGGACAGGGGTTGTGCCTGGAAGTCACGCCTACAGGCTCGAAGCTCTGGCGATTCCGATACAGGCTTAACGGCAAAGCAAGCATGATCGGCTTGGGCAAGTGGCCGGAGATCGACTTACTAGAGGCCAGGACCAAGTGCTTGGCAGCGAAACAGCAACTAGCGACAGGCATTGACCCTGCCACCGTCAGCAAAGGGGAACGGGCCGAGATTAAAGGAGAGAATACCTTTGAATCCTTCGCCCGGCTCTGGTTCTCCAAGTTTAGGCACAAGTGGGTTGACCGGACGGGCAAGCGGAAGCTGCGCCGACTTGAGGGGCATGTATTCCCGCTGATAGGCTCGCTACCCATAGACAAGGTGGACGCCCCACAGATTCGCCGTGTGTTGCTTCGCCTGGAAAGCATGGACAAGTTGCACACTGCCCACCGCGTCAAGAATATCATTAGCGAGATCATGCGCTATGCCGTGGCAATGGGCTTGATTGTCCACAATCCGGTTCCTGACCTTGCCGGAGTCCTGCCCCCGACCCAAGAGACACACCGGGCCAGCATCACCGACCCCAAGGGCATAGGCGAGCTTCTCCGGGCCATTGACGGCTATTCGGGAAGCCTTGTCACCTGCTGCGCCTTGCGGCTGGCGGCATTGACCTTTGTTCGCCCTGGCGAGCTTCGACACGCGGAATGGTCGGAGATTGATTTTGAGGGCGAAGAGTGGCGCATCCCTGCCGGGAAGATGAAAATGCGTCGGCCCCATGTCGTGCCCCTTTCCCGTCAAGCCGTCGCGGTCCTGCGGGAGATTCAGCCAGTGACGGGCCACGGCAAGTATGTTTTCCCGTCTGAACGGTCCTCGGCAAGGGCCATGAGCAACAACACTATCAACGCCGCCCTGCGCCGCATGGGCTACTCCAAGGAAGAAATGACCGGCCACGGCTTCCGAAGCATGGCAAGCACCAATCTCAACGAAATGGGCTTTCACCCGGACCATATTGAAAGGCAGCTTGCCCACGTTGAAGCAAACAAGGTGCGGGCAGCATACAACTACGCCGAGCACTTGCCGGAGCGAAAGAAGATGATGCAAGCGTGGGCTGATTACTTGGATGGTTTGCGAACTGGCGGCAAGGTTCTTCTTCTTGGGAAGGCGCAATGATAGAGGGATATCATGGATTGTTTTGAAAGTGTTGTGAAGGCGTTGGGGGAATTGGGCTATGAATCTCCTTTCAAGAATGGTCCAGATTTTGAGCAAACTAAAGAGCGAGAATTTTGGGAAGAATTGGGGCACCGCTTAAGCGAAGTCGAAGTGCGGAAAAAGCTTTTATCAAAAAATGACAAATGGTCGGGGCGTGTTTCTGACTCAGTAAAAGCAATCACAGGTCATGCAGAGAAATTGCTGGAGTTATTAGATGACCCTGCGCCAATGGGGTTTCATGATGAAATGCAACGAATATATTTTAAGTATGATGTTCGGCAAAAATTGCTTCCATTAGGCACTCTGGAGTTTGATAAACTTCAGTGGTCACTGAGGTTTTTTTTGGACGCTGCGAAGAATCACACGCCTGAGGCTAAGAATGTTTTTTTGAGATGGGAGCAAGAAGTTCTGTGCGTATTGAAAGGGCTTTTTGAAGCGGTTAGTGGAGAAAAAGCAAGAGACTCGATAGGGGGGAGGCAGGGGGATACATCCGCTTTCGTAGTCTTTGTTGAAGCTTTCTCAGAAGCCTTGGGGCGAGATTCTTTTAATCCAGCACTGACTTATATTTATAATAAAGCTGTAGATAATAATGCCGAACCTGTCACAGATCCTGGGTTATGTTTGTGGCTTATGTATCGAAAGTATTCAATAGAAAACAGTTGCTGATACAAGGAGGGAAGATTTTCCCTCCTTACTTAAATTCCATGATCGAAAGCGTAGGCTTAAAAGTCTCCTTGAACAACACCATTCAAGGAGGCCTTTTTATGTCCACAGCCCTTCCCGAAACAGGATTTATCCGTCTCCCGCAAGTCCTTCAATTCATTCCCGTCTGCAAATCAGCATGGTGGATTGGGGTTGCCGCTGGGCGATATCCCAAGGGCGTGAAGCTCGCCCCCCGCACGACTGCGTGGAGAGTAGAAGACATCCGCAAGCTGATTAACGAGATAGGAAGTGGGCAGGCGTAGTCATGACCCACAAAAGCGAAAACCCCGGCGGGCAGGCCAGGGCTTCGGGCGGGGAAGATGCAGAGATCAAAGTCACCTCTGAAATTGCCCAGCCCAGCCCGGAAAGTCAAGCCCACGACCGCGCCAGCATCCGCGCTGCCATGGCGGAACGGGTGAAGCCGTTCCGTGCTGCCGAGGAGCCCGAGCCCCAGGCAGGTGGTGAACATCGCCGCGCCTTCCGGCTCTTAACCTTGGAAGAGGTATTGCGCGAGCCCTGCCCCACTGACTGGCTACTGCGAGACTTCCTTGAGGCCGAAGCATTGGTCATGATTTTTGGCGCATCGGAAGCGATGAAGACTTTTGTCGCGCTGGATATGGGTATGTGCATCGCGTCCGGCTTGCCCTGGCACGGTCACGCCGCGCCGAGGCCCGGACCTGTCATCTACGTTTGTGCCGAGGGCCAAAAGCTCTTTAGCAAGAGGCTTCAGGCGTGGATTGTGGACAAGGGCATTGATACCCATCGAGTGCCGTTACGCCTCGCTAGTGAGGCAGTCCGATTCCTTGACCCTGTGAGCTTGAAGGACGCGACCCATGCAGTCACCGAGCTTGCCGAGCAACACGGGAACCCCCGGTTAATCATCATCGACACCCTGGCGCGGTGCTTCGGACCCGGCGACGAGAACTCCACAAAAGATATGGGAGAGTTTGTCGCCGTCCTGGATTGTATGAAGGCACAATTCGGTTGCGCGGTGCTGGTGGTGCATCATTCCGGCCTTAACGAGAAAGACCGAGCGCGGGGAGCGTCCGCCCTTCGTGCCGCTCTGGACCGGGAATACCGCCTGGACGTGCAAGACGACGTGCGCATCCTGATTTGTACCAAGTCAAAGGACCATGAGCGGCCTGCGGACCTAGCGTTCGAGCCGGAGACGGTCAACACCGGCTGGACGGACCCGGAGACGGGCTACTCCATTGATTCGGTTGTCCTGCGAAAGGTGGACCTGCCCGGCAAGAAAGAAAAGTCACTGACCGGGGCAAAGCGTGTTGCCCTGGATGCCCTGCGCGAGCTTTGCGAGGTCGAAGGCCGGGCGCACATCGAAAAGTGGCGAGCCGAGGCATATAGGCAAGGAATCACCGCATCCGATGACGCGAGTGCCAAACGCAAGGCATTTTCCCGTGCCGTCTCCGATTTGAGAAAGTCCGGTCATATTAAAACCGACGACGACTTCTACTGGCCTGCGGGACAACAGGACAGAGCGGGACAAACGGGACATGTCCCGCCCTTGTCCCCATGTCCCGAGCGGGACGGGCAGGGACACACCCTTATAAAGGGTGTCCCGTGTCCCGCCTTGGGGACGCTGCCCGAGTCGGATGGAGGGGAAGCGGCATGACCAACATCCTGGACCTGATTCCTGCCGAGCTGAAACACGTTGCAGGAACGTCGGGAGGCGAGTGGGCCGGGCCGTGTCCATTCTGCGGTGGCCGTGATCGTTTCCGCGTCTGGCCCGACCATCCGAGCGGAGACGCTGGGGGAAGGTTCTACTGCCGAGGTTGTGGCATGGCCGGGGACGGTATCACCTTTTTGCGCGAGTCCACCGGAATGAGCTACCCCGAAGCCTGCCAGACTCTCCAGGTTGCCCCAGGACCGATGAAGCGGACCGCGCCGACTGCAAGGCCCACCTGGACGCCAAAGTCCGCCCTCGCGCCTTGTGAGGCGTGGCAGGAACAGGCCGCCCGATTCGTTGCCGAGTGCGCCGCGACCATGACGCCCGGCTCTGACGGCATGGCCTACGCCGAGAGCCGAGGCTTGACCGCTGACACCGTGGCCCGCCTTTCCATCGGTTGGAACCCCCAGGCCCGTTTCGAGACCCGCGAGGCGTGGGGACTCCCGCCCGAGTCGAACAGCAAGGGCAACCCGCGAAAGGTCTGGCTGCCTGCCGGGCTGGTCATCCCGAGCCGACGCCGTGCCGGTATCGTGGCCGTAAAGGTCCGCCGGTCCGCCTGGACGCCCGAGGACAAGCTGCCGAAGTATTGCGCCGTGGCCGGATCCGTTCCCGGTCTGGCATTGGGTGGTGCTGGCCTGCCCGTGGTGGTGGTCGAGAGTGAGCTTGACGCCGTGCTGGTATGGCAAGAGGCCCGCGACCTCGCCGGGGCATTGGCCCTTGGAACCGCGACCGGCAAGCCCGATGCTGACACCGCCGCATTTCTCCACGCTGCCCCCGCGCCTACTCCTGGCCCTGGACCATGACCGCGCCGGGATTCAGGCTTGGCCGTGGTGGGCAGAACACTTTTCTCATTCCGAGCCCTGGCCCCCATTGCAAGGCAAAGACGTGGGCGACATGGCCGCAACGCCGGGCCTGATACGCGCATGGATTGCCGCCGCCCTGCCTGACCCCATCGAGCGCCGCCCAAGTGGTGGAGACTGTCCACTTCATCGAGTCAGCCGTCATACCCGAACCGGGACAAGCCGTGTGCTCATGCGGGCAAACCTTCACCCCGCAACGGGAAGCACAGACGCATTGTTCGCATAAATGCTTTTCCACCAGGAGGGGCCGCATGAAGATCGTCCGCGACTCGCGGGAGCAATCCCCATTCCATTTCGAGGATGCCCGCTTTGACGGCGTGGAGGTCATCGAGGGAACCTTGACCACTGGCGACTATTCAATAGCCGGACTCGAAAGCCGGGTGGCCGTGGAGCGCAAAAGCCTTGCTGACTTCATCGGCAGTATCAGCACCGGCAGAGAACGCTTCGAGCGCGAGGTTGACCAGGGCGCGAGGATTGGACGCCTTCATGGTGGTAGTCGAGGCTCCCTTCTCTGACTTGGTGGCCGGGAGCTATCGAAGCAAGATGGAACCCAAAGCCGCGACCCAGACGACCTACAGCTTCATGGCCCGCTATCGCTGCGCCTTCCACTTCGCGCAAAGCCGAGCCTGGGCCGAATATGCGGCCTATCACTTTCTGCGCCATTATGCCCGACAGGTGGAGCGAGAATACAAAGCGGCGATGGGTGACCCCACCCCGGCCCCGAAAACGCGCTCACGGGCCGCGTAGACCCCGAAAACGGCAACGTAAATCCAGGAGGAATCCAGCAATGCCCGGCAAGAACAACGCCACCCGGCGGAATATGAAAAAGAACGGAAGGCCGAGAACTTTTGATACTCCTGCTGATTTTGAGATATTGGCCGATGCCTATTTTCAGAACTGCAAAGAGAGCGGCAGACCTATTTCATGGACTGGCCTGTGTTTGGCCGTTGGCATGAACTCAAGAAGTGGACTGGATAGGTACAGGAAAGGTGAGCACGGGGACGGTTTTTGTGGTCCCGTAAAAAAGGCATTGCTTCGGGTAGAAAACTACTACGAAGAGCAGGCGGAAGGATCACGCGCGATATTTGCTTTAAAAAACTTTGGCTGGTCCGACAGGCAGGAAGTCAATTTTAACAGTAAAACCGACCTGGGCCCCTCTGTGATACGCATAGTGGGTTGGACTGGGGAGGATGAAGAGGGCAGCTCTTGAGAAGTTGCGAGGCCGATGGTTTTTCCAACGTCACCTCGTGAGGCTGGCGAAAGGTTGGACCTTTTTTTTCGCCATTGTGAGTAGATTTGTGAGTAGATAAAATTTTCAAATCTGAATTTTCCTTAAATCAGGGGGTTTACGACAGATATTCACGTTCCCCTTGGGAAATCAAGGCCTTAGAGTTTCTTCCAGATTCTCTGAGGCCTTG
>CAXXUE010000028.1:0-315578 GCA_963662475.2 uncultured Pseudodesulfovibrio sp. | reverse complement strand
ACGCCACATGGCATTTTCGAGTTGAAGTTTTTCTTCAACAGTGCGCTGGATCTCAATGACGGTTCCCAGGTGGGTTCGGAAAGTGTGAAGGCTCTCATCAAGAAGATGATTGCCGAAGAAGACCTCAGGAAACCCTTAAGCGATGAACGGATTGGTGAAATCCTTCAGGAAAAACTTGAAGTAAACATTGCAAGACGTACTGTTGCCAAATATCGTTCTGCCATGGGGATTCCCTCTTCTTCAAAACGCAAGCAGTATTTTTAGGAAAATCCGCTTGTTGGTAAATCAAACCAGGAGGTAGCGTATGAACATCAGTTTCACTTTCAAGAATTTTGAGCCGTCCGACCATCTCAAGGGATACGCGCAAAAGAGGTTTGAAAAGGTGAGCAAGTTTGTTTCAGACTCCGAAGCCGATTTACAGGTCAACCTGTTGGTGGACAAGTTTCGGCATAAGGCGGATGTCATCCTGAATGCCGACAATATACATATTTCAGCCTATGAAGACTCCGAAGACATGTACTCCACCATCGACATGGTGTTGGACAAGCTCGAAGCGCAATTGCGCCGGATGCGTGAAAAGATGAAGAGTCGTAACCGGCAGGGGCGTGGGAACAAGGCGCAGATGAGTTTTCTTTCTTATGAAGACTTTTCAGGCGATAAGCAGCCTACAATCGTAGGCACCGACTCCTATCAACCCAAGCCCATGAGCGTGGACGAAGCAGCCATGCAACTGGATGCACTGGATAATGATTTTCTTGTCTTTCTCAATGCGGAAACGGACGACGTAAATGTCATATACAAGCGGAAGAATGGCGATTTCGGCCTTATCGATCCTGGATATTAAATATGAAACTTGGTGATTATCTGGAGAAGGACCTCGTCCTTCCCGACCTGGCCTCTGATACCAAGTCGGCGGTCCTTGCAGAACTGGTCGCTTCATTGGGCAAAAAAGATTCCGAGATGGACACGGACGCTGCCGTCCGTGTCCTTCTTGATCGCGAGAAACTCGGCACCACGGGTATTGGCGACGGCATTGCCATTCCGCACGGAAAACTTGAAGACTTGGACAAGGTCTTTGTCATCGTGGGAAGAAGCGTCTCCGGCGTTGATTTCGATGCCCTGGATCACAAATCATGCTTTATATTTTTTCTGGTCCTGGCTCCGGAACAGGTGGCCGGTATGCATCTCCGTATTCTGGCGCAAATATCCCGCGTGCTCAAAGATGAGAATTTTCGCAATCAGTTCATGGACGCCCAAGGCCTGGACGGCTTGTGGAAATTGCTCAAAAATATCTAACCCCTCAACGTGCAGGATTCTTCCTTGACTCCCAGCAATACATTTCCAGTCGTTGTTGTCACCGGCATATCTGGTTCGGGCAAGAGTACGGCTCTTAAGGTATTTGAAGATCTGGGTTTTTTTTGCATTGACGGACTTCCCTCAGGCATGTCGCCAAAGATTGCCGAATTGATTTTCAATCAAGACTCCCGATACCGTGGATTGGCCTTGGGAATGGATATGCGTCAGCCAGAATTCCTGGAAGGCTGGGACGATGCCTTCAGCGAATTCGCGCACATGGGCATTGTGCCGCAAGTGCTCTTTTTGGAAGCTCGTCGTACAGAACTTGTACGTCGATACGCCACCACGCGACGGCCCCATCCCCTGGAAAGCCAATCTCTTGGCCTTGAGCAGGCTCTGGAGCAGGAGAAATCCCTTCTGGCGACCATCCGCCAGAATGCCGACTTGGTACTCGATACATCCGACTATTCTGTTCACGACTTGCGGCGTGTGATCCAGACCAAATGGTCCGCCATTGAAGAGTTGGGACGGGGAATGCGTGTCCACATCATCTCCTTTGGTTTCAAGTACGGCGTTCCCACAGAGGCTGATTTTGTCTTTGATCTACGCTTTCTTCCCAACCCATATTTCGACCAGGGATTAAGGGAGATGAGTGGATTAGATGCCCCCGTTTCCGACTATGTGCTGAAGAATGAGGTCGGCGCGGTGTTCAATGAGAAATTTTCCGATTTCATGACCTATGTCTTACCCTTGTATGCAGACGAAGGGCGGTACCGCATTACTCTGGCTCTTGGGTGTACCGGCGGGCGGCATAGATCGGTATCCGTGGCCGAATCCATGCTGGCGACGCTCAGGAAAAAAGGGTATGCAGTCACCATCGAACACAGACACATGGAATTGGGGTAACGATGGCTGTAAAATCAAAAAAGAAAAATGAGTCGATGATCGGGGTGGTTATAGTCACTCATGGATCTTTCGGCCTGTCTTTGCTTGAGGCGGCTAAGACCGTGCTTGGACCGCAAGAATTTTGTGTAGCCGTTGGTGTGGACGTGAACAAGGGTGTAGATGAGACGATGGACGCCATTCGCAAGGCTATCCGATCCGTAGAGTCTGGACGGGGAGTTGTGGCCTTGACCGATCTTTTTGGAGGTTCCCCCACCACCATGAGTTTGTCCTTGATGAAGTCAGAGAATCTGGAAGTTATCACTGGTGTCAATCTTCCCATGGTTGTGGCCACGCTTCAAGCACGCCTGATGAATCTTGACGCCTTGGCCGACAAAGTACGTGACGCAGGGCAACAGGGCATCAAGGTCGCCGGTGCAATGCTCCGGAAAAAAAGCAATAAATAGGTGCCTGCCGTGTTTCTCGTTCGCATAGACAATCGTTTGATCCACGGCCAGATCATTGAGGCGTGGTTGCCATATACCGGTGCGAGCACCGTTATTGTGGCCAACGACGAGTTGGCAAACGACATTTTGCAACAGGAGATCATGTCTCTTGCCATTCCACAGACTATTTCCAGCTTGTTTGTCAACGTGGAAAAATTGGCCATTACGATAAAGGAAACTCCCGGCGACCCTTCAGACATGCTGGTGTTGTTTTCCAGTTGTTCCGACGCGAAACGGGCTTTTGATTGCGGATTCGGTTTTGAGTTACTCAATATTGGCAATGTACATTACAGTCCTGGCAAGAAACAAATTTCGCCCAGTGTAGCCTTGTCCGACGAAGATGAAGGATGCCTCAAGCATTTGTCGCGTAAAGGGGTTGAACTCGACTTTCGATGTGTTCCCAATGACCCGATTCAGGTGAGGTTCTAATCGTGTCCCTGTCCAATCCGTTTTTCTGGTTCGCCATGGTCGCTTTTTTTTTGCCCTGTTTTCCCTGTTTCGCTATTCGCTGAGCATCGGGCTGCTTGAACGCCCTCTGGTCATCGGACTTTTCTGGAGTATTTTTTTGGGCGACATCACGACAAGCCTCTATATGGCCATCTTTTTTGAACTTTTCTGGCTTGACCTCATCCCGGCCGGTACCTTTCTTCCTCCGCATTTGACGGCGGCCACATTCTCAGCTCTGTCTCTTACGACCTATTTTGGTTTTGATCATCCTGCCAGAATAATGATTATTCTGTTTGCCAGCATGCCCCTGGCATGGCTCGGCACCAAGGTTGAGGAGATGCTCCGCGAGCAGGAAAAAAATAGCTACAACCAGCTGCTTAACTGGGCGCGTAATCCAGAGTCGTCCAACATGCCGACCATTCTGGTTCTCCGGTCTCTGGGGCGGACTTTTCTTGCCTCATGGGTATTTTTTTTCATTACCATTTTGATCTTGAAGTATGCCATTGGCGGCCTTGTGGCGGTCTACCCAGGACTACTGGCGTCCATCGACATAACCTGGACCCAGCTGTGGATTGCCGCCTCCCTGGGAGGCCTCATGGCGCTTCGCCTTAAGCGGGTTTATGTCATTCTTGGAACGGGGGTCATACTTTTCATACTTTTCATGCTTTGGAGTCGCTTTTAGCTTGGCAGCAGAAAAGGATTGTGATATCCGGCACATTCTATTTCGAAAGCAGATTTCCTGAGAACAGGTTTAATTTAATTAGGAGGACTTAGATATGGCTATTTTGGTTGTTGGACACAAAAACCCTGATACCGACACCGTCGCTTCCGCGATCGCTGTCGCTGATTTGTTCACCAAACGCGGCCAGGCGGCCAAGGCTATCACTCAGGGCGAAATCGCTCCCGAGAGCGTCTTTGTGCTTGAGAAGTTCGGCTTTGCCGCTCCCGAGATCGTCACCGATGCCACGGACCAGCAGATCATCCTGGTCGATCATACTGACATTTCCCAAACCATCGACAACCTGGACAAGGGCGAGCTCCTTGCCGTCGTCGACCATCACAAGCTGGGCGATGTGACCACTTCCAGCCCGCTTGAGATGTGGGTCTGGCCTGTGGGCTGCACCGGTACCGTCATCAAATCCATGTATGATTTTTACAACGTGGAAGTTCCGGCCAATATCGCTGGCATCCTGCTGTGTGCCATCCTGAGCGATACCGTCATGTTCAAGTCCGTCACCTGCACCGATCAGGACAAGGCCGCTGTTGATGCCCTGGCCAAAATTGCCGGTGTCAGCGACATCATGGCTCTGGGCATGGAAATGTTCAAAGTCAAGTCCGCTGTTGACGGTGCTAGCGCTTCTGAGCTGGTTTTCCGTGACTACAAGGACTTCGACATGTCCGGCAACAAAGTTGGCATTGGCCAGCTCGAAGTTGTCGACCTGTCCATGCTGGACGCCCACAAGGACGCTCTGCAGGCTGAGATCGAGAAGGTCAAGGCTGACGGTCGTCACTCCGTCTTCCTGCTGCTGACCGACATCATGAAAGAAGGCACCGAAATGTTGATCGCTTCCGATGACGTTTCTGTGGTCGAGAAGGCCTTCGGCGTCGCCACCAAGGGCGAATCCGTTTGGCTTGACGGTGTCATGAGCCGTAAGAAACAGGTTGCTCCCAACTTCATCAAAGCCTTTGAGGGCTAAGTTGTAAGCACCTGGTTTATCGCGCAAAGTCGGGCCCGTCAGCATTGTGCTGACGGGCCTTTTGCGTGTTTAGAATTGTTTTTGGGAGATCAATGGACTACCGGCAGTTCGTTCCAGGCTGTAGTGAAGCGTTGTGACAAGTGGCGTTGTCGTATGTGCCACGCCTTCTTGCCTGTTCCCGATCCGGCGAAATGCAATACCTTTCCCCCGTAGCGCGTATTGATATTGTCCAAGGCCTGCATGAGGTTGGTGCGTCTGTCCGTCATTTCAGTCATTTCATACTCGGCAAGTGTCAATTGTCGATGGTCGCGTTGCATCAGGTCGAAGAGAAGGACGCCTATCTTCTGGTATTTGTAGCCAGGGCGAAAGAGGGTCTGAAGTATGGTGTTTGCCCTGGCCAGCAGGACAGGAGTGTAATCTGTCGGTATTTCCAGAGGCAGGCATCCGCTGTTGGTGTATTGCGGATCGTCTGTGTGACGCGCCGTGGACAGGAATACCTGCACTGCATTGGCCAGCAGTGTGAATCGGCGTGCAAATATGACCCACCTGAGCCGGTAATCGGCGTCGAAATTTGACCCACCCCGGCAAGCCCCTCAAGGTCACGAGAAAATCGTGACGGGAGGGCCAGCGAGGAGATGCTGACGGTGGAAACAATTCGAAAGATTAAGGTGGCCCATGACCGGCATGAGACGCCGATCAGGCAGATATCCAAGAATTTAAACATGAGCCGGAATACGGTCCGCAAGGTGTTGCGCTCGGAGGAGACGCGCTTCGAGTACAAACGAGCGATCCAGCCCATGCCCAAACTTGGTGAATTCACGACCTGGCTGGAAAGCGAGTTGGAGCGGGATGTCGGGCTTCCACGCAAACATCGACGCACGATCAAGGTCTTGTTTGAGCAGCTTCAGGGGCAAGGTTACGAGGGAGGCTATGATGCTGTCCGGCGTCATGTCTCCCGCTGGCGCGAAGCCGAAGGGCACAGGGTGTCGCAAGCCTTTGTCCCGCTGACTTTCGCCTCTGGAGAGGCCTACCAGTTCGACTGGAGCCACGAGCAACTCGAAATTGACGGCATGCCAATGACGGTCAAGACCGCGCACATGCGATTGTGCCATAGCCGGATGGTCTTCTGCTTCGGTTACCCTCGGGAGACCCAGGAGATGGTATTCGACGCCCATCAGCGCGGCTTTGCCTTTTTCGGCGGATCTTGTGGCCGAGGTATTTACGACAACATGAAGACCGCAGTGAACAAAGTTCTACGCGGCAAGCAACGCGAACTCAATTCCCGCTTCGAGCAGATGTGCACTCATTACCTGGTGGACCCCACGCTGTGTACGCCTGCTGCTGGCTGGGAAAAAGGGCAGGTGGAAAATCAAGTCCATCTGGTACGTACTCGTTTTTTATCCGGCAGATGGCGTTTCGGGAGCCTTGAGGAGTACAACGCCTGGCTGCTGGAGCGAGCTATTGGTTGGGCCAAGACTCAGGCTCATCCGGAGATTACGGACAAGACGATCTGGGAGGTCTTCCTGCAGGAGCGTGAAAACCTAATCAAGCCCGCAGCCCCTTTCGATGGCTACCGTATTCAGGAATGCCGGGTTTCCTCCACATGTCTGGTGCGGTTTGATCACAACCGGTACAGCGTACCCTGCGAGGCGGCTGGACAGGCGGCGCAGATCAAGGCGTACGCCGACCACATCTCGGTGATTCGCGATGGCCGGGTGCTGGCCGTACATGCCCGCCGATTCGGCAGAGAAAAGACTGTCTATGACCCGTGGCACTACGTGCCTGTCCTGGAGCGTAAGCCCGGAGCGCTCCGCAACGGCGCTCCCTTCCAGGACTGGAGGCTTCCTGCGCCGATGGAGCAAATCCGTCTGTCCCTGCGGCGGCATAAGGACTGGGACCGACAGTTTGCGGGTATCCTGACAGCGGTGCCCAGCCATGGACTCCAGGCAGTAACCGACGCCTGCCAGGCGGCCCTGGACCAGAACACGGTGAGTCGGGACGTGGTCCTTAACATCTTGAACCGCTCCCGTGATCAAAGGCCAACCCAAGAGGTTTGCGTCCCCGATCACCTCAGGATCAAATGCGAGCCTGTGGCCGACTGCGGACGTTATGACCAGCTATTGGAGGCGAGCCATGCTTCGCAATGACATCTTGGCTTTGCTCAAAGAGCTCAAGCTGCATGGCCTGCGCGGAGCTTACGACGAGATGCTTGAGCACGGTCGTCGATCCGGGGCCACTCTGGAACGGTTTCTGTTAGATCTGCTCAAGGCGGAACAGGCCGAGCGCCGCGTACGCAGCATCCGATACCGCCTGGGGATCGCCAGATTTCCCGTGAGCAAAGATCTGGACGGTTTCGACTTCCAGGACTCGCACGTCGGTGAGGCCAGGATCAGGGATCTATACCAGGGCGGCTTCATGGAGAGCTGGATCAATGTGGTCTTTGTAGGCGGCACGGGCACCGGAAAAACGCATTTAAGCATCGCCATCGGCTCCAATGCCGTGCGCAACGGCGCCCGAGTGCGCTTTTTCAATCTGGTGGACCTCGTCAACCAGCTCGAGCAGGAAAAGGCGGACGGCAAGGCCGGACGGCTGGCCGAGACTTTGGCGCGCTTCGACTTGGTCATCCTGGACGAACTCGGCTACCTGCCGTTTTCCAGGTCAGGAGGCCAGCTGCTCTTTCACCTGCTCTCAAAGCTCTACGAGAGGACCTCGGTGCTGATCACCACGAACCTGAGCTTCGGGGAGTGGTCACAGGTCTTTGGAGACGCCAAGATGACCACGGCCCTGTTGGACCGCGTCACACATCACTGCGAGATCATCGAAACAGGCAATGAAAGCTGGAGGCTGAAACAAGGCAGGGGACAGCACCAAGGGCAGGACGCATAAGCGTCGGCGGCAGGGTCGGGAATTCCGGTCGCCCTCCGGGCTCCCTCCATTCCCGACCCTGCCGCCGCCCCCGGAAAAGCCTCCCCCCAACACCCGAAAATCACGTTCGGGGTGGGTCAAATTTCGACGCCGATGATGGGTCAACTTTCAACGCCGATTGACAGTGCAAGATCCTGCGGGGCCAGCCCCGACCACTATGACATCATAATCCGGCAAATCAGCAACCCCTTTTTTAATACTGTGCGTTATTCTTCGAACTTTAACAACTCGCTTGGTTGGTCTTGAATAGTCTGAAAAGTTAAAATCCATACTGCCCGCGGTCAAGAGATACGGTCAGCCCGCAATGGACATCCAAGACCAGCGAGTCCCTCTCCAGGGTGCTCAAGGTGCTTCGGCTGGCTTTGATCTTGCGGGACGAGGTCAATGGAAAGCCCTGACTTGCATCAGAGCAGACAGCATTTGAACGTATTGTCGTAATTACATTAAATAAGGGGCTGATTTTTAAATTCAGTGTGTGGAAAAAATGTGAAATTGTTTTCAATATCACTTATTGAAAACAAGGCAGTGGCTTATGTATCGAAAATGTGGTGGGTACTTTTGGGAATCCCATAGAGGCATGCGCGTGTGTGCGGGTGCGAGTGGGGAGCGTCTCTTTGTCGGGTTGGTGGTGTGGGAGGAACTCGGGGATGGTGTCGTGGTGGCGTATCGGGACAGAGGCAATTGATGGGATTCGTTTTGTCTTTCTGTTTTTTTGAGATTTTCATCGCCAACCGCCAACCGGGACGGCAGCGATGACCGCTTCGGAGTTTGCTGCATGGCAAATTTGTTCGCGCTAATATTCCGCGAAGCGGTAATAGGCCTTATCAAGGCCCCGGCAGGTTCCCGCCGAAGGCGACCCTTGGGAGGAATTCTGGTTTTTTCATTATATTTGATGGCTGACAGGGGAGAGGCCGGAGTCACGACGACTCCGGCCTCTCTCATCTTGGGGGTAGGTAGTAAGGAGGTTATCCTTTTGAAACCGTTACGAAGTGTTCCTGCATGGCCACGCCACCGCCGCATTTGTCGTACTTGCGGATACCTTTGGGCATGAGCTGGTTGTCAGCCACGCCCCGACCCTTGGCGCGGGATTCCATCGGCAGGGTGTGACCGAAGCCGTGGACCATGAACACGCATTCGGGGTGCACGAAATCCGTGACAAAAGCCTTGATCTTGGCCGAGTACCCGTTGCTGGACACGGTGACATAGTCGTCCGTGGCGATGCCCATGGATTTGGCCTGGTCGGTGTGAATCCAGAGGATGTTTTCGGGCATCCGCTCAAACAGCAGGGCGTTGTTTACCGTATGGCCCTGGGTGTGCAGGGCGCAACGACCGAAGGTGATGCGGAATTTGTCTTTGGGCGGCCGTTCGGGCGAGACATAGGGCTTGAGCGAGGGCTGGCCGTCTGCTTCGAGTTTTTCGTCAATGATCTGAATTTTCCCGGACGGGGTCTTGAAGGACCCTTCCTTGACCGGCTTGTAGAGCGGTTCGTCGGCCAGGGAAACGATGCCGGTGGCCTCGAAATCCTTGAGGGTGACGCCGGTGCCTTCCAACTGGAAGTTCCAGATATCTTCAATCTTCTCGTAGGCGAGTTCCTTGAGTCCCATACGCTTGGCAAGGCCTGCGTATATTTCCCAGATGGCCTTGGTGTCGTAGACCGGTTCGATGACGCGATTGCGAATCTGGAAGGCGGGCTTGGGGCCGTTCTTGGTCATGATGGTGTCGTCGCGTTCCAGGTACGGGGAGATGGGCAGGACCACATCCGCATTCCAGGCGGTATCCGACCAGGTGAACGTGGCGGCCACGATGAGTTCGATGTTTTTCCACATGGACAGGACGTCCGCGCTGTCAGGGAAGGCCATGAGCGGATCATGTCGGTTCACGATATACGCCTTGACCGGATAGGGCGAGTCCTTTTCCGCAGCCTCATAGGAGAGGTTGACCAGGCCGGGGCCCGCGTCGAAGTGTTTGCGGCCTTCCATCCAGCCCACACCGTCGACACGTTTGCCTTCGGGCTTGGGATAGATGTTCATGAAGCTGTTGAGGCCCTTGCCTCCCACGTCGTCCGGCTTGTTCATGAAGGGCAGACCGCCTTTGGCTCCGATGGTTCCGAGCAGGGAGTTGATGATGTAGATGGTCCGGCTCATGTAGAAGGAGTCGGTATAGCGGGCGGTCATCCAGCCGGGATGCCAGAGCACGCTGGGCGCGGCCTCGGCCAGTTGGCGGCAGAAGTCGCGGATGGCGTCGGCCTTGATACCGGTTTCGTGTTCGGCCCATTCGGGGGAATACTCCTGGACGAAGGCCTTGAGTCTGTCAAAATCCTCCACCCAGTCGGCCACGAACTGTTTGTCGTACAGGTCCTCGTTGATGAGGGTGTGGATGACGGCCAGGTTGAAGCCGTAGTCCGTACCGGGACGGATCATGAAAAAATTGTCTGCCTTGGTGGCCGGGACGTTGGCCCGGATGTCAATGACCGAGAGCTTGCATCCGTCGGCCATGGCATTGAGAGTATTGTTGACCTCGGCCACGTTGATGGCCTCGAATATATTGCGCTGTTGCAGGACGAGGTGCTTGGCGTTCTTCAGATCGTAGGAGACACCCTTGCGGCCGAAACCGAACACGGACAGGGCTGCGTTTTGCACGTTGCGCGCGCAGGCGGCATCGTGATTGTTGTAGTTGGCCGTGCCGATGCCACGAAGGAAGGCCCGGTAGAAGTCTCGGAACGGACCGCCTCGGTCGGAGAAGATTACGGAATCCTTGCCGTACTTTTCCTGAATGGCGGTGAGTTTCCCGGCCACGTAGTCGAGGGCTTCGTCCCAGGAGACGGATTTCCATTTGCCTTCACCCCGTTCGCCTTGGCGAATCATGGGGCCTTGGGGCCGCTCTTCGTCATAGGTCAGGGCCGTTCCGGCTGCGCCGCGTGGGCAAAGGGAACCCAAGATTCCCGCTGCATGGGGGTTGCCCTGGATGTATTCGACCTTTCCGTCAACCACTTCTGCCTGAATGGGGCAGCGAACGGTGCACATGCCGCAAATGCTGTAAACATATTCCTTACTCATCATGTCCTCCCGGATTCGGTCCCGCGTCCGGCGGGAATGAAATAGTCTGCGTGACTTTTTCTGTTTGACACACGCTAGCAATGAGCATCTACCTTCCGCAATCATATGCCGCGATGTGAAATGTTTCACATTATTTTGTTGATATTTAAAAAAATAATAGTCGTCGAGGGACTTTTCATTGAGAAATATGGCACAATCGGGAGGTCTGTTGACCAGGGATGTTTTTTTCTTCAAACGTTGAAGCATAGAAAAACTGCGCGCATTCATGACGAATTTTTGTGAGGTGAATAATGGCCATGTACAAGATCAAGTTTGACAAGAAGCGTTGTATTGCCTGCGACGCCTGTCTCATTCATTGCAAAGTGAAGAACAAGGTGCCTGAAGGACTGAGTCTCAATCGCCTGTTTGCCGACGGTCCCATTGCGGACAAGGAAGGCAAGCCTTCGGTCAAGCTTAAGTATCAGACATGCAGGCATTGCAAGAAGCCCGAGTGTGTGGACGCCTGTCCCACGGGTGCCATGCATAAGCGTGAAGACGGCCTGGTGCTCGTGGACCTGAGCAAGTGCGACGGCTGTCAGTCCTGTGTCGAGGCGTGCCCCTGGACCGTGCCGGTGTTCAACGCGGCAACAGGCAAGATCATGAAATGCGATTTTTGCGTGGATCGGGTGGATGCCGGAGGCACGCCCGCTTGCGTTACCGGCTGTACGGCGTCGGCATTGACCTTCGTCCGGTCGGAATAGATTGGTGACAACTGCGCCATACGGGATGGCGGGGTGATTTTTTTGGGGTTTTTTCAACTAATTAATGGGAGGAGGTAACCGTGTTACGTTCCAAGAAGACTCTTTTGATGCTGGCTTTGCTGGCCGTCACCTGCATGGTGGCGGAACCGGCGTGGGCCGACCGTCTGGTCGAGGCCATCGCCGAGGCCAAACCGCAGGGGGAACCTGGCTATCTGGGTATCCCCGGCGGACCGCAGCTCAACGTTATCATAGGCCTTGTCTGGGCGATCTGGGTGGGCTGGATATTCTCTACCGTCGGCGCGTTCGGCGGTATCATGGCCGGTGTGGGACACATCACCATCTACGGACTGGGTGATTACGCCAAGAGCTTCAAGAAAACCATGCAGCTCAACAAGGTCGTCACCGACTCCATCCGCGTGTCCAACCAGTGGCTGGTCGGCTGTTCCGCCGCCTTGTCTTCTTTCAACTATTACAAGGCCGGTCGTCTGGTGCTGCCCCTGGGTATCGCCCTGGCCATCGGTTCCGTGTCCGGCTCCATCCTGGTTCCCATTCTTACTGCGGGCAAGATCAGCCTGAAGGCCTACCTCGGCTATTTCGGTCTCTTTGTCCTGTTCCTGGGTTGCTACCTCTTCTATGAAACCACCCCCAAGGGTCAGGCCAACAAGAAAGAAGCCAAGGAAGCGGCTGCTGCCTTCCAGAAGTCCGTCAAGGAACAGCAGGCCGGCGCCGATGTCGACCTGACCGAGATGGGCGTCAAGATTCAGAAGTTCACCCCCACCAAGTGCGAATTCACTTTCTTCGGCGTGGAGTTCAACTTCAACCCCCTGATCCCGGTTGTCGGTGGTTTCTTCATCGCCGCTCTGGCTTCCTTCCTTGGTGTTGGCGGCGGCTTCCTCCTGGTGCCGTTCCTGACTTCCGTGGCAGGCCTGCCCATGTACCTGGTTGCTGGTACTTCTGCCTTTGCCGTATTCGTCGGCATGGTCAGTTCCATTTCCTCGTACATGCTGATAAAAAACACTCCGGTTGAATGGAGCCTGATCGGTGCCGAGCTTGTTGGTATCGTCATCGGTTCCGTGATCGGTCCAAGAACCTCCAAGTTTATCCCGGACAAGGTGTTGAAGTACATCTTCATTGTTCTGGCTCTGTACGTCGGTATCCGCTACACCACCAAGGGCTTCCTGGGATATTCCCTGGTACCCCCCTTCTAAGTCGCGGTCCGTAAGCGCAATCAAAGGGGCCGCCCATTTCGGGCGGCCCCGTTCAAGCCACAGGAAAGTACATGACCGGCCAAATGATATATGAATTTCTCGATTCCTGGTTGATATGGGCATTTCGTGTCAGCGAAAATCCCTATGTAGGTTTCGCTTTCGGTATTTTCTGGATATGTCTCGCCGCCACCGTTATCGGTGAGTTGTGCATGGCGGGCGTCTATTTTCTCAATGCAAAGCATTTCGCCAAGATGAACCGGGACATGGTCCGAAATCATAATTTGTCGGTCAAGGCCATTGGCGTCAAGAACAAGGGAGCATGGAAGGCATGTAACTTCGTTGCCAACGAAGCGTTCGGAAAGAATTTTTTTGCGCACATCGCCTTGTTTGCCTCCTCTTTGTGGATGGTGCCGTTTTGTATCGGCTGGCTGTTTTACCGTTTTGGCGGAGTGGATTTCACTGTTCCCTTCATCGGAGCGGTGGGGCCTTCGTTCATTTTCATTCCCGCATACATCCTGACCCGTTTTGTGTTTGGCAAGGCCAAGCCGTGGCTGCCGGTCTTTCGGACCATCAAGCGCAAGATCAAGGAAAATGAAGGGGATGAGGAGATGATGCTCTTCTCGGACCTGTTGAAAAAGACGGAGATACCACCGGAGAATCGGCCTATTACGAGCAATATTTAGCGACCACGAGAAAGGCCGCCCGGTTCGGGCGGCCTTTCATTTTCTTGTTCTTTGAATGAAATGCGAAACGGCATCAGGTTCCCATGGTCTCTTGCACGTCCTGGATGAATTCTTCCAGGTTGGAGGGACCGAGCAGGTAGTAGCGCTCGCCGGTCTTGATACAGAGTACGTCCGGTTGGTTGGCCACGATCACGGCCTCTTCGCCGTTTTCCAGTTCGACGATGCCGGAATGGTATCCCGCAAATTGCATGATTTTCCGGCTCTTTTTTATGGCCAGGGTTGTGTCTTTCTTCAGGTTGCCCGGAAAGGTTTTTTCTACAGAGGCCCAGGGGATGACCGCGCTGGAAAAGGGCGGAGCCGCGAGCAGGATGCCTTCGTCGGCCACGGTGATTACGGCGCGTTTGGGGTTGATGTAGAGCATGTACCAGTAGAGTATGGAGAGCGGGCCTGCCACGGCTATCAGGCAGATGCCCGTCCACAGGAGTCCGGAGCGAAAACTCCAGGCAACGGCGGCGGTCACGCCTGCGATGAATAGAAGCAGGGCGATCAGGACGACCTTTTTCATGGGGACTTTGTATGTTTTCACCAAGCGGTTACTCCTTGTGGCTGTGTGTTCCGGTTTTTATACGGGCTTGGTGCCCGGTTGCCAAGTGATATGACAATGTTGGACTGGATTGTAAAAACCTGTAATGTTCGTGGTGAGTTCGTTGGTCGGGAGTACGAGGAGAAGGCTTTGAAGGCAACGGAAGTGAGAAAATGGTTTCGGGGACGGATAGTGGCAGACGTGACGCGGCTTCTCGTTGTGTCGCTGCTGGCCGTGGTGGCCTTGGCATGTGCCGGGTGCAGCGATGACGAGCCATTGATCCGGGTGGATCTGGAAAAGCGGGAAGGGTTGTTGCTTCCCACGCCCAAGGATGCCATCACCTATGCCTATCTTCCGCAATACTCCCACACGATTTCCTTCCAGCGGCATCGCGCGTTGCTCAAGTACCTGCGTACCACCACCGGGCTGCCTCTCCGGCAGATATTCCCGGACACCTTCGAGGAACACATCAAGATGGTGGAGCGGGGCGAAATCGATATTTCCTACTCCAATCCCTTTGTCTACATCCGGTTGGCCAAGGCCGGGGCAACGGCCTTTGCCCGCAGCGTGGAGCCCACGGGCAAGCCGGATTTCCGGGGGCAGGTCATCTGCCGTAGCGACAATCCCACCATCAAGGGCTTGGGGGATTGCCGAGGCAAACGATGGATCGCCGTGGACCCGGGATCGGCGGGCGGCTATCTTTTCCCGCTGGGGCTTTTTTACGACCACGGCATTCGTCTCAACGACTTTGCGGAGGTGGATTTCGCGCCCGGCCCGGGTGGCAAGCAGGAGAAGGTCGTGCTGGCTGTGCATGCCGGGGCCTATGATATTGGCACCATCCGCAAGGGCACCCTGGACGTGGTGGGCCGAAAGATTCATCTGGACGACATCCGGGTTCTGGCGGAGACGCCCCCCTATCCCGGTTGGGTCTATGCCGCACGTCAGGGACTCGACCCGGTCGTGGTCAAGGCGGTGGCCAAGGCCATGTTCGCTCTGGATGACGACAACCTGGAGCAGGCTGCCATTCTCAGGGCTGCGGGCATGCGCGGCATCATCCCGGCCAAGGACCTGGACTATGACCCCGTTCGCGAACTCGCGCACAAGCTCGGTATTCTGTAGGCGGCCCGTATGCGATTTTTTTCGATACTCAAGTTCAGGACCAAGCTCAACCTGGGGATATGTTCCATCCTCATCGTCATGGCCGTATTGCTGCTGACTTTGGTCGGCAATATGAGTGCCAAATCCCTGATTGCGGAGAGCAAGAAGCGTGGCTCGGCCCTGGCCGAGAGTCTGGCCGCCCGGGCTGTCGAGCCCATGCTGGCCCAGGATTTTCTGCGGCTGAAAAACATGGTGGACGAGCAGCGAACCATGGGCGACGTGGTATACGTCTTTGTTCAGAATAAACAGGGGAATGTCCTGGCCCATACATTCCAAAAGGGCTTTCCCATGGATTTGATTCCGGTCAACCAGGTGGCAGACCTGGCCAAGGTGCGCATTCAACTCTTGGGGAACGGTCCCGAACGGATATATGATTTTGCTGCGCCGGTGGCCGTGGGCCCCGACCGTCTCGGCACGGTGCGGGTGGGATTGTCCAAGACGCGTATCAATGCCAGTGTTCATCGCCAATTGACGACCATGGCGGGTTTGTTCGCCGGGGCCTTGTTCCTGGCCACGGCCATGGGCACGTTGTTCGCCCGACGCGTGGCGCATCGGTTGGCCCTGTTGCGGGAACATGCCGAGGACATGCTCATGGGCAACCTCGATACCCAGTCCGGTCCGTCTGATGTTGCTCATTGTTGGGAAGTGATGAAATGCGGCTTGAAGTCGTGTCCTGCTTACGGCGATACGCGGCGGCGGTGTTGGTACATCGCGGGAACCATGTGCCCGCAATGTGGCGAAGGCAAGGTGGGGAGCAAGCAGAGTTCCTGCCAGAAGTGCCGCGTCTACCGCGAAAGCGCGGGTGACGAATTGCAGGATTTGGCCGAGACCTTTGATGTCATGGCCCTGTCACTCAAGACGCACATTGAGGAACTTGGGTCCGTGGAGCGGAGCCTGCGCGATCAGCAGCGACTCATGCGGACCATCCTTGATGCGACCCCGGACCGGGTTTCGCTGGTGGATACCACCATGCGTTACCAGGGCGCCAATCGGAGTTTTGCCGAATCCGTGAACAAGGAACTGGAGCAGATTCAGGGCAAGACCGATTTTGATCTTTTCGAGGAACAGGTAGCCGAGGATCGGCATCTGGCGGCCCGGGACATTCTGGATTCCGGCAAGCGGCTGGATACCCAGGTCATGGTTCGGGACGAGTCCGGCGAACGCTGGTTCCACGTGGTCTGCATCCCGGTGTACGACGAGGAGGGGCGGATTGCGGGACTGCTTCGGACCGACCGCGACATCACCGATCTCAGGGATTTCGAGCAGCAACTTATCCAGGCGCAAAAAATGGAGTCCCTTGGGCTTCTGGCCGGTGGTGTGGCCCATGAGATCAACACGCCCTTGGGTATCATTCTGGGGTATGCCCAACTGTTGCAGGAGGATGTGGAAGAGGGCGGCCAGAT
This sequence comes from uncultured Pseudodesulfovibrio sp., assembly GCA_963662475.2. Lineage (GTDB taxonomy): Bacteria > Desulfobacterota > Desulfovibrionia > Desulfovibrionales > Desulfovibrionaceae > Pseudodesulfovibrio. The sequence continues at coordinate 298,994 of CAXXUE010000028.1, read as the reverse complement.
ATACCAGGACCTCGGCATCATCGAGAAGCAGACCAAGGTGTGCAAGAAGATCGTGGCCGACCTGCTCGGATTCTCGCGGCAGACCGATTCTTCCAAACGGGAAATGTGTTTCAACAATTCGGTCATGGAGGCGGTGAGCCTGGTCCGGCATACCTTTCAGCTGGACCGGGTGGAAATCGTCACCCAACTGGACGATCGTTTCCCGGTCATCTACGGTGATCCTGAAAAGCTCAAGCAGGTGTGGATCAACCTGCTCAGCAACAGCCGTGACGCCATGCGGAAGCAGGGGGGCACCATCGTCATTCGGACGCGGCTCAATACGCCTGCCGGTATCGTGTCTCTGTGGGTGGCGGATTCGGGCGAAGGCATCCCGGGCGAGAAGCTGGGCAAGATTTTTGATCCGTTTTACAGCACCAAGCCCGTGGGGCGCGGCACCGGACTCGGATTGTCCGTGTCGTTTGGCATCATCGAGGATCACGGCGGGCAGATTCTGGCTATCAGCCCGGTGCCGGAAGAATTCGATTTCCCCAAGAATGTTCGGCACGGCATATCCGGCCCCGGTGCGCTTTTTGAGGTCGATCTGCCCCTGGACCACGCGGACGAAGTGGCGGCAAACAACGCAACACAGTCGGAAGACGAAGATTCCGGCGATCTATAAGGAGCGTTATCATGGCACATATTATCGTTTTGGACGATGTCTCGGACGCTGGCAGGCTGGTCAAGCGTATTCTCGAACGCAAGGGCCATGAGGTGGCCGCCTTTACCGAGGAGGAGGATGCCCTGGAACACGTTCGCAATATGCCGGTTGACTTGGCAATCCTTGATATCAAGCTCAAGAAGATGACCGGGGTCGAGGTGCTGGAGGAGCTCAAGAAGGCGAATCCGGACATCAAGGCGATCATGCTCACCGGTTATCCAACCCTGGAGACCGCCAGGGACGCCTTGCGTCTGGGGGCTCAGGAATATTGCGTCAAACCCATCAACAAGGAAGAATTGGAGACCAAGGTCGCCGAAGTACTCGGAGTGTAGCCCATGCACGTCAAGCAGCTTTTCAGACATTGGACGTATCAGGTCTTTTCTCCGGGTACCCTGCTTCGGCGCAAGTACGAGGCATTCAAGTCGTTGTTGAGGCATGATGCCATTGCCCTGGAGCTCATCGCGGACCTGGAGGAGCTCTTCTACGGTCAGACCTTGGCCGACCGACAACGCGCCAACTGGCTGGCTGCCCGGTTGTCCCGGTCCGTCAAGACCATGGCCGGGCAACTGGTGGAGATGAATCCCACCAAGTACATGGATCTGCCCGAGTATTTCCGCAAGGTGGATTTCTACGTGCGCATGGCCCTTGAGCTGGAGCAACCCGACGTGGGACCGCCGTATATTTTGTCTTTGGATGACGCCGCGTCCTTCCCCCGCTTGGCCGGAGGCAAGGCGTCGAATCTGAGCCGGGTGCGGGCCGTGGAGGGCATGCCCGTACCGTCGGGATTCGTGATCACGGCCAACGCCTTCAATTATTTGGTGGAATACAACGGACTCAGTGGGGAGATCGAAAGTCGGCTCCGGCAGATGGTGGTGGGCGACCGCGACCTTCTGGCCGCGCTCACCGCCGAGATGCAAGAGCTTATCCTGGCTGCCGAAGTGCCCGAAGAGATTGCCCGAGGCATCCGGTTCGCTGTGTCCGAGATTATTTCCGGCGACGATCTCATCGCGGTTCGTTCCAGCGCCCTGGCCGAGGACGGGGAAATTTCCTTTGCAGGGCAGTACGCCAGTGAACTCAACATCCAGCCCAATGACGTTTTGGAAGCGTATAAGCGGGTCCTGGCTGGGAAATACTGCCCGCGTGCCATTGCCTACCGGATTTCCAACGGGCTGACGGATACGGATACGGCCATGGCCGTTCTGGTCATCCCCATGGTTGATGCGGACAATGCCGGGGTGGTCTATTCCACGGATCCGGACTGTCATGGCCGGAACGCCATCGGCGTATACGGTGTGCGCGGTCTCGGGGACGGGCTGGTGGACGGCTCCATCTCCCCGGCCAAGGCCATGCTCTCGCGCGAGAATATACCGTCTCTGGCCGAGGACTGCACACCCGACGAGGGAGGATTGCCCGGTGAAGCGACTCTGCTGGAACTGGGCCGCCTGGCCATGAAGCTGGAAGAAGCGTTTGATTGTCCTCTGGATATCGAATGGGCCGAGGACGTAACCGGGGAACTGTTCATCCTGCAGGCCCGACCGCTTCAGATGGAACGTGAGGCGGCGGTGGTGCAGCACGATTCGGTGGCGGCCACCCCCTTGTTCGAGGGGTTTGAGCGGGCTTCTGCGGGCGTGGGGTGCGGCGAAATTTATTTTGCCCCCACGGGCAAGGAGATCGCACGTATCCCGGACGGCTCGGTGGTGGTCACTCCCACGCTCAAGCCGTCGCTGCTTACCTTTATCGGCAGCATGAGCGGTGTTATTTCCGAAACCGGCAGCCGGGCAAGCCATTTTGCTTCCGTTGCCAGGGAGTCGGGTGTTCCCGTGCTGGTCGGCAAACTCGGCACCCCCCTTGAGCCGGGGCAATTGGTCACGGTGGACGGTTCCACCGGGACCATTTATGGCGGCTGTGTGGAGGCGATTCTGACCCGTGGGCGCGAGGGACGGCAGGTCTCGGAACGGGTGTTGAAGCAATACGAGAAGGTCGTTCCCTTGACGGTGAAGCTCAATCTCACGGACCCGCAGGCCGAGAATTTCACGCCGGAAGGGTGCAAGTCCATGCATGACGTGGTGCGTTTCTGTCACGAGAAGGGCGTGGGCGAAATGTTTTCCCTGGTGGACAAGAAGGGACGCGGCATGGGGGCTGCCAAGCGACTCCAGACCAACCTGCCTCTGGTCATGTATCTCCTGGACCTGGGCGAAGGCCTCTTTTCCAATGCCGCCGACAATAAACTCGTGGAACCGACGGACATCAAGAGTCGTCCCATGTGGGCGCTGTGGTACGGTCTGTCCGATTCCCGTGTCAACTGGCCCAACAAACTCACCCATATGGATTGGGAGGAGTTTGACAAGATCGCGGGCGGCATTTTCAGTTTCGATTCCAAGCTGCTGGCCAGCTATGGGCTCATCAGCGAGGACTACCTCCATCTCATGGTCCGGTTCGGCTACCATTTTTCGGTCATTGATACCATCTGTGGGGCGGATGAGGGTGCCAATTACATCAATTTCCGGTTCAAGGGCGGCGGGGCCGGATTTGACCAGCGTCTCCTGCGCCTTAAATTCATTCGCGGGGTGATGGAGCGTTACGGCTTCGAAACAAAGACCCGGGGCGACATGCTTGACGCCAAAATCGCCCGGATCGGGGAAAACGAGACCCGGCGGCTGCTGGCCCGGCTTGGCTACCTCATGGCTGTGTCCCGGCTCATGGACATGCGCATGGATACCGAGGCGCAGGTGGAACTCGAAGTCGAGAAATTCATGGTAGACGCGGAGAGGAAGAATGCAGAAGCCGGGGAGTAAGATCGTTTACCAAGTCACCTGGGTGACGGAGCAGCTTGGCGTGGGACCTGCGCCCATGAGTTACCCACAATTGGAGGCCATTCGGGAGCAAGGGGTCGATGCCATCATCAATCTCTGCGGGGAATTTTGCGACCTGCATGATATTGAAATCGATGCCGGGTTCGAGGTGCGTTATCTTCCCCTAAAAGATGAAGAAGCCCCGGATTTGGTCGAATTGGAAAAGACCCTGGAGTGGCTGGATGAAGCCATCTATCTGGGCAAGAAGGTGCTCATTCATTGTCGTCATGGCATCGGCCGCACGGGCACGGTGCTCAATTCCTACCTGCTCAGGCGTGGGCTTGGCCACAAGCTGGCCGGACGTGCACTCAAAAAACTCAAAAGCAAACCGGCCAATTTCGTGCAGTGGCGCACGGTACGCAAATACGGCAAGCAGTCCGGGCGTCTCACCGTGCGCGAGCCTTCCCTTGAGTTCAAGCGGTTGGTCGACCTGTCACCGTTTTTCAATGATTATGATGAATTGGTCCAGCGTGTCGTCGAGCGTACCGGGGATTCCCTGAAAGGGCAGGTTTGCGGGCTTGATCACGACCTGTGTTGCTCAACTCCGGTTCGGCTTTTTCTGGCCGAGGCCGTGCACCTGACCCATCGAATCAACCGTGTGTTGGACAGCGAGGCGCGGGTGGCTCTTATCGAGCGTGCCGTGGAGACATCGCGGGCCGAACGGCGGGCCATACGGGACATCGGAGCGGAGGGAGAAAACACGCAGTATTGCCTGTCCGAGGCCGGGAGCGTCTGCCCGCTGTTGGAAAATGGTACGTGTAAACTCTTCGACTCTCGTCCCTTGCAGTGCAGGACTTTCGGTCTGGCCAAGGTGGGGGACGGAGAGTTGTGGAATGAGATGCTGACCCCCGCCCTGGAGAAAATTTCCGCTGAAATATGGTTTGCCTGCACCGGGTCCATGGTCTCGGATGGGCTGCCGTTGTTTTCCCTGCCGGACGTGGTGTCGGGCAAGTTCATGGAGACCGTGTTCAAGATCATGATGCAGCAGGGGTTGGCCGACATTGCCTAGTGCGGCGTTCTCCTGCTAGATTTGGAGAGCCTTCAGCCCCGAGGACTTCCGTGATCGACAAAGACGCCGTGCCCTACCATGCCAAGCCCGTGCCCGGCCTCCTGCCGTGGCAGAGCTATTTTCTGGCCTTTGTTCTCGGCATTTTTACCTTGAAATATCCCGTGCCTTCGCTTGTTGTCCTGGCCCTTCTGCTTTTGACGGATGGAGCCTTTCGTGGCCCGTCCTGCCGGCTGCCACTTCTCGCGTTTATCCTCTGCGCCGCGTTTGGTTACGGATATGCGGCCCAGCGTATGCCGGAGCCGGTGGATATTCCCGCTTGGGTGGAAGCACGGCAACCGGTGGCGGTCCGTGCCGTGGTGGAAAGCGTCGAGCCGAGGGCCGGACATCGGCAGCGGATCGTTTTGCGTGACATTCGCTATGGGGCGGAGGGAGACGAAACGGCGTTGCCCGGCATGCTGGTCTGGAATCGGCGTCACCCGGAGAGCGTCCCTGTGCCGGGCCAGTCCATGGAGGCGGTCATGCGGGTGCTGCCGGTTCGGGGATTCGGTAATCCGGGGAGTTGGGACTACGCTTGGTACTGGCAGCGGCAAGGGGTTCTCTGGCGAGGCTGGCCGCGGGGGAAAGCCCCGGTTGTCTGGGGTGATCGGCCCGATATCTTTTTCTATTCCGTCAAGCAGGGGTTGCGTGACGCCGTGGTCAGGCATGTCCCGCATACGGCGGGCGGTGCCATGGTCCTGGCCCTGGTCACGGGCGATCGTTCCGGCCTGGGGCAGAACACCCTCCGGGACACCCGTGCCGCAGGATTGGCGCACACTTTGGCCCTGTCCGGTCTGCATGTGGGATTTGTGGCGGCCTTCGGATTCGGTCTGGCCTGGGTTGCTGGCTGGTTGTGTCCGGGGATGCTGCTTTTCCTGCCCCGGCCCAAGCTGGCCGTATTGCTGGCCGCGCCCCTGGTGCTCGGATACGCCTGGCTGGGGCAGCCCTCGGCATCGCTCATTCGAGCAGCCGTCATGTTCGGTTTCTGGGGATTGCTCCTGCTCCAGGGCCGGGGTCGGGTACTCATGGATGGGCTGTTTTTTGCCCTGATCACCATTGTCCTTTTTTCGCCTCTCTCCGTGTATGATCTGAGTTTGCAGATGTCTGCCGTGGCTGTGGCCGGAATCGGCTTGCTGTATCCTCGGGTGCGTCCGCTTCTGTCTCTTGGGGGGAGCTGGTGGCGTCGTCTGCTTGGCTGGGCCGGAGGCTTGCTGGCCCTCAGCCTGTGCGCCAATGTGGCACTTCTGCCCCTGGTCGCGTGGTATTTCGGTTCATGGAGTCCCAATATCCTGCTCAATCTCGTCTGGCTGCCCGTGCTTGGTCTGGCGGTCATGCCTCTGGGGATAGCGGGCATGCTGCTGGCGGCCCTACCCTGGACCGAGCCTGCCGGGCATGCGTCCCTGGCTCTGGCCGCCGGGTGTATGGATGGCCTGCTGGCCCTTTTGCGCGGCACGGTCGGGATCGGCCTGATGCCGGTGTTTTCCGTGCTCAGACCCCTGTGGCCGGAGATTGTCGGGTGCGCCCTGCTCCTGGTTGTGGCTGTCGTGGCCTGGGCGAACCGGCGCGTCCGCATGGGGTTGGCCGGGATGGGGTTCCTGCTCATGGTTCTCCCGCATGTCGTGGTCATGGCTGAGGACAGCCGGGATCAGGTCCGTCTGTCTCTTATGGATGTGGGATTGGGGCAGGCCGCGCTTATCTCAATGCCGGGTGGTCATCGCTGGCTGGTGGATGGGGGCGGTGGTTACGACCATTTCGACGTGGGCGAGGCCGTGGTGGCACCGAGCTTGACGTGGGGGCGTCCGCCCCGGTTGGACGGGGTGTTCATGAGCCATCCCGATGTGGATCACAGTCATGGACTGCCGTTCATTCTGTCCCGGTTTCGGGTAGGCGTCTTTTATACCAATGGCATGCTGCCTCGCGGCAGGACCGGGGAACGGTTGCTTGCCGTGCTGGGCGACCGCATGGCTCCGGTTCCCCTGCACACCGGACAGCGCATCCGGCTGGGGAACGGCGTTTTTCTGGATGTTCTGCATCCGGCCCTGTCCTTCAAGAGTCGCCGTGCCAACGAACAGTCGTTGGTCCTGCGGCTGGTTCGTTCCGGAACGGGTTTGGCTTTGCTGCCGGGAGACGTGGAAGCGGAGGGCTTGAAAGCGCTTTTGGCATCGAAATATCCCCTGACTTCTGAGGTCCTGGTCCTGCCCCACCATGGCAGTCGGACGAGTTTAAGCCTTGATTTTTACCGTTCCGTATCGCCCGAGGTGGTTTTGTGCTCCGATGGGTATCTCAATCAATTCGGGTTTCCTCACCCTGAAGTCGTGCGGTCCGTGGGGGGCGAGGTATTTGCCACGTCGCGGTACGGTCGCGTGACCGCAGTGTGGGATGCGGCGAATTCCCTTTCCCTCCGTTCTTTTAGGCCCTGATGCGCTTGCCAAATTTGGATATTCCTGCAATAATTTGATAGTTGTACTTTGGGTAGGAGGGTATCCTTTACAGCGGTGTCGGATGTCGGGGGCCAAAATTTCAATTGACCGTGGAACCGATGCAGGACGTCAAAAAAAAACTTCTGACCGCAGTGGAGAAGATGCCCGCTTTCCCTAAGAGCGTGCATCAGGTCTTGAAGCTGGCCTCGGACATCAATTGCTCCCAGAAGGAATTGGTGGAGGTCATCAAGAAAGATCCGGTTTTCACCCTGAAAATTTTTCGCCTCGTCAATTCCGCTTATTTCGGTTTGGCGCGCGAGATAACATCCATCAATCATGCCAGCGTCTACCTTGGCCTGAACACACTCAAGAATGTTGCCCTCGGTCTGGCCGCGGTGGGGGCTATCCCCAAGGCCAACGTGGCCGGATTGGACATGGGGGCATTTTGGCTCCATTCCCTGGCTGTTGCCACGTCTACTCGGATTCTCGGTTCCATGCTCGGCGTTTCCCGTGACGAGGCTGCCGATTATTTTGCCGCCGGGCTGCTGCACGATATCGGGAAGGTCGTTTTCGCCCTCTACATGTCTCAAGAATTTCAGCAGGCCCTGGAACATGCGGCCGAGAATAATATTCCTCTGCATCAGGCTGAAATGGAGGGCTTGGGGGCCAACCATGCCGAGATCGGTGCCCTTCTGGCCGAGAAGTGGAATCTTCCAGCTAACCTGCACGATGCCATTTCCGGGCATCACAGCGTGGGCGAGGGGGGTGCTTCACAACTGGTGGACTGTGTGTTTGCGGCCAATCAGATCAGCAAGAAACTTTCTTTCGGCGCGGCCGGGGATTTCACATTCCAACCGTTGCCTGAGAGCATCAAGGCGAGATTCGCCCTTGATCTTGACGGTCTCATCAAGGAGATGCCCACCCTGGACGAAGAGGTGGAGCGCGCTCGTGTTTTCATCAAGCTCGGGGAGGCCTCGTAGATGCGCTTTCGTTTCCGGGGAACTCGGGGGTCGCTGTCCGCACCTGGACCGAATACCGTCAAATATGGCGGCAATACCACCTGTATTGAGGTGCGTTCCGATAACGACGACATCATCATTCTCGATGCCGGGACAGGAATTCGTGAACTCGGGTTGGAACTGGCCCGGAACATGCCTGTCAAATGCCATCTGTTCGTGTCGCACACCCACTGGGATCACATCCAGGGGTTGCCTTTTTTCGTTCCCCTGTTCGTGCCGGGGAATGAACTGATCATCTATGGCCCACCCGATCCGCTTACCATGACGGGTATCGAGGCGGTCCTGGCCAAGCAGATGGAATACCCGCATTTCCCGGTGCGCGTGACCGAGTTGCAGGCCGATATTTCCTACAAGACCCTGACGGACGGGCAGGTCGTGGATTTGGGATTTGCCACGGTGTCCACCATTCTCATGAATCATCCGGCCATGGATTTTGGATTCAAGGTGGTCTGTGACGGCAAAACGCTCTTTTTCACCGGGGACCATGAGCCGTTCTACAATATCTACCAGCCCGACGACGAGGACTATGACGACTACGGGCAGATCGTGGCCGAGCGCAACCAGGGCATCAGTGAGTTTTTGCAGGGAGTGGACATCCTTATTGTGGACGCCCAGTATACCGAGGAAGAATATGCCACCAAACAGGGGTGGGGGCACTCCACTTTCGAGCGCGCTTTGGCTCTGGCTCGTGAAGCCGGGGTCGGCAAGGTCTACCTGACACACCACGAGATCACTCGGACGGATGCGCAAGTGGATGCCCTCTTTGCGCGTCTGAAGGAAGACTGGGCAGAGAGTGGTGTGGACTTCGATATGGCTCGCGAGGGGGACACCATTGAATTGTAACTTTGGCGGCCAGTTGCATTGTGTGTGGAAAAATGAGATTTATGCGAAAGTATCCTGACGGGAAGTGGGTAATGACGTTTGGAGGGAGAGCATGAAAGCGTTGATCGTGGATGACGATTTTTACAGTCGAAACATGATTCATGAAATTCTTCGCCCGGTGGCACACTGTGACATTGCCGTTAACGGAGAGGAAGCCATTGAGGCTTTTCGCCGGGGGCTCATGCAGGGCGAACCTTACGACCTGATCTGCCTTGACCTGCTCATGCCGGAACTCGACGGCCAGCAGGCCTTGCGTGAGATTCGGGCCATTGAGAAGGAATACGACGTCGCGCCCCAGGTTGAAGCCAAGGTGGTGGTCACCACCATGCTTGACGACGAAAAGGAGACCCACGATGCCTTTTTCCTGGGCGGGGCCACCTCCTATCTGGTTAAGCCCATTGATGAAGACAAGCTCATGACTGAGGTCAAGAGCCTCGGGTTGCTTTAGGTAACCCATGGAATAAAAAGGTTGTATTTTCAAAATCGCCGGACGGGAGCCGTGGGGTTCCCGTCCGGCTATTTTGTGATCCGGCCATTTGCCCCAGAAGGGTTTTTCTAATACATTACTTTTTTTAGACGATACTTTCTCCCCCCGAGAAGCGGGGTTTTTATACACGGGACAGGTTTCAATGAGCCAGATACTTGGTGTCAAATTCAATGATTACGGCCAGGTTTATTATTTCGGTTCCGGTCCTTTCGTTGTCCGCGAAGGACAGTCCGTCATTGTCAAGACGGATCAGGGCATGGGGCTGGGCAAGGTTATACTGATCAAACAGGCTCCCAGGGAAGTTGAAGGCGAGGATTCTGAAGGGCACAAGCCCATCTATCGTCTGGCCAATGAAAAGGACCTGGAGTCCGTGGCCGAAAATGAGGCTTTATCCAAGGCCGCCTTCACCTACTGCCGCAATTGCGTCAGCAAGCACAAGCTTGGCATGAAGCTGGTGGATGTGGAGGTCTTCTTTGATCGGTCCAAGATGATATTTTATTTTACAGCGCCGGGTCGGATAGATTTTCGGGAGCTTATCAAGGATTTGGTACGGGAATTTCGCACCCGTATTGAGCTCAGACAGATCGGCGTCCGGCACGAGACCCAAATGCTGGGTGCCATCGGCAATTGCGGTCAGATATGCTGCTGCCGTCGGTTCATGCGCAAGTTCGTGCCCGTGACCATCAAAATGGCCAAGGAACAGAATCTTTTCCTCAATCCGACAAAGATATCAGGAATTTGTGGTCGTTTGCTTTGTTGCCTCAGCTTTGAGCAAAAGGGGTACGAGGAGTTTCACCGCATGTGTCCGCGTGTGGGCAAGAAATACACCACGGCCCTGGGGGCAGTGAAGGTGCTTCGTACCAATTTCTTCAAGAAATCCTTGTCACTGCTTACGGAAGATTATGATGAGAAGGAAGTTTCCATTGACGAATGGAATGAAATAGTTAACAAGCCGCCCAACGAAGAGGCCATGGCCGAGGCCCGGACTCAGGCGCCGCGCCCCCGGCGGGGTGGACGCAGACTCACGCGTCCGGAGCCGGACGACGATTCTGATCGAAAGGAGACCCAGGACAACGGGAATACGCCTGCCTTGGGTACCCCCGGTGGAGAGTCTTCCAGTCCTGATAAAGGGGGCAACGAGACCTTTTCCAGCACGCAGGAGCGTTCCTCCAGACCGTCCAAGGAAGGGGATAAGACTCTGTCGGATAATGATCAGCCCAATAGACCGCGCAGGCCGAGACGACGTCGGCGCAAACCTACCAAGAAGTAAGGGGTCGGACGGCGTTGCCGCCGGACAAGGAGATTTTGGTTTGGAACGTTTTTATATTACCACGCCCATTTATTACGTGAACGCCAAGCCCCACCTGGGCCATGCGTATACCACCACTGTGGCCGATGCCGTGACCCGATTCCACAAACTCATGGGCGAGGAGACCTATTTTCTCACGGGCACGGACGAGCATGGCGACAAGATCGTCCAGGCCTCCGACAATGGGGGGCAGTCCCCGCAGGAATATGTGGATACCATCAGCGGCCTGTTCCAGAATCTCTGGCCCAAGATGAATATTTCCAATGACGATTTTATCCGTACCACCGAGCCGCGCCATATCGAGGTGGTGCAGCAGATTCTCCAGAAGGTCTACGATTCCGGAGATATCTATTTCGGCGAATACGGCGGACATTACTGCTTCGGCTGCGAACGGTTCTACACCGAGAAGGAACTGGTGGACGGCAAGTGTCCGGACCATCAGACCGTGCCCGAGTATATCGCGGAGAAGAACTATTTCTTCAAGATGTCCAAATATCAGGATTGGCTCAAGGACCACATCAAGAAGCATCCGAACTTCATTCGTCCCGAGAGCTACAAGAATGAAGTGCTCAGCCTGCTCGAATCCGGCGAATTGGAAGACCTGTGCATTTCCCGACCGAAATCCCGCCTGACCTGGGGCATTGAGCTTCCTTTTGACAAGGATTACGTCACCTACGTCTGGTTCGACGCGCTCATCAATTACGTTTCCGCCTTGGGCTATCCCGATGGCGACAAATTCACCAAATTCTGGCCCAAGGCCAATCATCTGGTGGCCAAGGATATCCTCAAGCCCCATGCCATATTTTGGCCGACCATGCTCAAGGCTGCGGGCATCGAGCCGTTCCAGTCGCTCAATGTTCATGGTTACTGGCTGATCAAGGACACCAAGATGTCCAAGTCCATCGGCAACGTGGTCGAGCCCATGGCCATGAAGGATACCTACGGCCTGGATGCCTTCCGTTATTTCCTGCTGCGGGATATGTCCTTCGGCCAGGATTCCAGTTTTTCCGAGGAGGCCCTGGTCGGTCGCCTCAACGCCGAGCTTGCCAACGACCTCGGCAACCTGTTCAACCGCACCCTGGCCATGACCCACAAGTATTTCGGTGGCGAAATCCCGCGTCCCGACGTGGAGGATATCGTGGATGCCGAGATCAAGAAACTCGGCCAGGATGCCATGCGTTCGTTTCAGGATAATTTCACGGACTTCAAGTTCTCGCGTGGCCTGGAAGGGTTGTGGGAACTCGTGCGCGGCCTGAACAAGTACATCGACGCCACTGCGCCGTGGACCCTGTTCAAGGAAAAGAATATCGGTCGTCTCCAGACCGTTATTTACGTGCTTCTGGAAAACATGCGCAAGATCGCTGTCCATCTGTGGCCGGTCATGCCTGATTCGAGCGAGCAGATGCTCAAGCAGTTGGGCCTTGTGTTCGACTCTGAAAAATTCAATCTTCCCAAGGAATTGGATGTTTGGGGCCTGTTGGAATCCGGCACACCCGTTTCCGAGAGTTCCAACCTTTTTCCGCGTGTGGAGCTGCCCGAGCCCAAGCCGGAAAGCAATGGCGCGAATGGGATCAAGAAGAAGGCGCAGGCCAAGAAGCAGGCATCGAAGGAAAACTCCGGCAAGACCATTGAATTCGATGATTTTGAAAAACTCGATCTGCGCGTGGGCACGGTCAAAGAGGTGGAAAGGCACCCCGATGCCGATCGTTTGTTGCTGGTCCGCGTGGATACCGGCGAGGACGAGTTGCGTCAGGTCGTGGCCGGGATAGCCGATTTCTTTGCCCCCGACGATCTGGTCGGCAAGCAGGTGGTGGTCGTGGTCAATCTCAAGCCGCGTAAACTGCGCAAGCAGCTCTCTCAGGGTATGATCCTGGCCGTGAAGAGTGGGGACGGGATGGCCTTGTTGACGCCCTCGGGCGAGGTGGATCCAGGGAGTCGGGTGAGTTGATTCCTGCTTTTTTCAATTGAAGAAATGTGAGAGGCCGCTCAGCGATGGGCGGCCTTTTCTTATGCGGCACCATGTCAAGAACTTCCTTTTCTCTTCATTCCTTCTGTAATTAGGCTAGGCTCCACCCTCGCCTTATAGCATAATAGTAATGTATTCCTTTTCTTATTCGTGCTCTATGGCACCAAGTACCGATTCGGTACATTAACAATTTAGGATCGCCATTTTTTGTTCGTAGTCTAGGCTACCAAAGGCCGCTCGCGATCCGTTTACGACTGCGCCACAGGTAAGCTAAGCTTCCAGAGTAACGCGGCCAGTTTACGAGCCAAAGCAGCTATCGCCTTTTGAGCAACTCCGCTTTTGCTGTAAATTCGGTTGTAAAATTCTCTCGCCCATTCGTCTCTCTGTTTCCAAATCCATGCCGCCTCAATGAGCAAACTTCGTAATCGCCGTTGCCCAACTGGGCGCAAGCGGCCTTTCCCTTTGCTCAATCCGCTTTGCCGCACAACAGGCGCAAGGCCCAAGTAAGCCGTAACCTCCTTGCTATTGTTGAATCGTTCAGGTCGGAATATCTCGGCCGCAAAGGTGGTTGCCACGACTTCACCCACTCCAGGAACGGACCTCATGGTGGCAATGCGTCTTGCCTCGTCTTGTTCCTGGGAAATGACTCGTAATCGAAGATCAACCTGACGCTGTGCGGAAATGAGATAATGCAATTCTTCGAGTAAGCTATTTCGGGTGTCGTCAGCTCCGGGTGGTAGTGGCAGTATAGCCAGAGCTGCAATAGCGATTTTGCTCCAATGGTCGATCCCAACGGGTTCGGCAATGCTCAGAGATAACAGCAAAGCGCGAATTCTCTGCTTTACTTTACGCAATGAGTCGGTGAGTTGATGTCTTCGACGTTGGAGTGACCGAAAAGCTTCTTCTCTTTCACTAGGAATGGCAATTGGGCGGATCAGTCCTGCTGCGGCAAGTTCAGCCAACTTTCGGCAATCGAGGCTGTCTGTCTTGTTGGTTGCGGTTACTGGGCGTGGTATTCGGCTGGGCGCGGCAACAATCACACGAATACCTGCAGCCTTGAGGCTTCGAGCAAGGCCAAAACCTGTCGGGCCAGCTTCGTAACAAACTGCACCGATGTTAACAGGGAGTGAGGAAAGGATTTGTGTAAGTGATGCCACGTCGGCGGGACTAGACCAATCTTTGATCATTCCGTCTGGTCGTAAGAGTGCAACACTGAATGTCTTTTTGTGAACATCAACGCCAACGAAAATGCGCTGATCAACAAATGCTTCCACAAACCGATAAGCTGATGATATCTTGATACTCGCCATGTCGGCCTCCTTTGAGCTTCACATTTACTGGTACTGTTACCAGATTAAGCCGTGGAGTGCCGACATGGTATTTTCTATGGGACTTTTTTGCGAGGCGACAGAAAGGAGCGGTACTTGCGCCTTGGTGAGAAGCTTGTGATTTTTCGGCAAGTATTTTGCGCAAGGGTCTGTACCGGTGGCCCTGCCGAGGGCGTCTCCCGGTGAGGCTTTCGGGGTGTTTTTTGTGGCTTTGGCAGACTTTTTGCTTTTGTTCTGCTGGACACGTCCAACTGCCAAAAAAAGGACGGTCTGGGGTAGAATCATGTATAGAGAAAATAAGGCAGTCTGGTCCGAAGGGGAAGTCGGGCAGGGCAACAATGTGCTGTGGAGCACGGTCAGTTGGGCCGGAAGCGGGAGCATCAGGGACATCGTGTCCTGGATCGCGGAGCAGGAGGCCCGGTATTTCGTTTTTGAGGACGGGGAATTTTTTGCCAATCACGCGTGGGGCATTGCGCTCTGCCGCCGCATGCGGGTCATGGGCGTGAACGTTCTGTGGAGTGCTGTCCTGGAGAACGCTCCCAGTCGGGAATTGTTGCGGGAAATGCGGTTGGCCGGATGTCAGCATCTCACCATGCGGCTCTGGCCGGATGCGGCTGACGCAGCCTATGAGTGGGCGCATGAGTTTGGTTTTGATTTCCGTATCACCCATACGGATGGCATGCCCTATGCCACAGACAGGGTTTCCTACACCGTGGCCGACCGAGAGGCCGCGGCCGAGGCGCTGCCCGGTCTGCACACCGTGCAGTTCGATTTGGCCGTGGCATATTTCGGAGCGCGGCGGTATGGCGAGGTCATGCGACCCCTGGGCAAGGCCATGACTCTGGGCTTCCCCGCCAATGAATTGTGTCTCAACCTGCTGGCCTGTCTGAGTGCGGCCAAGCATTACCCGGATGTGGCGGCAGGGCTCCTGGATCAGGCGTACCATGGCTGGCCGCATCCCGTGGTCATGCGTAATCGGCGACTGCTTCGTTCCTGGCTGGAGAGTGGGGGCGACGTAAAGGGCGTTCGGCTTATGCTCGAACCCGAGAGTCAGGCCGTTTAGTCCAATGAGAAACCCCCCAGCTTTGCTGGGGGACCAACAAAGTTTGACTTTTGCGGGAATAGTTTAAAGCCTCCCCTGGTGAGCTGCTCAGAGTGAGCACAGGAGAGGCTTTAAATGAAGTGCAATTCAAGCCTATGTCACACGCGGTGGGACTGCAAGTATCACATGGTCTGGATACCGAAATGCCGCCGCAAGGTTCTATTTGGTAAAATTCGGACATACTTGGGAGAAGTCTTCCATAAGCTGGCGAAACAGCGGGAGAGTGAGATTCTGGAAGGGCATTTATGTAAGGATCATGTCCACATGTATATTGCGATTCCGCCCAAGTATTCTGTGTCGCAAGTTGTTGGCTTTATGAAAGGAAAGAGCGCTATCCATATAGCTCGGGAAGTTTAAGGCAGAGCAAGAGGCTATGCCGGTCAGAGTTTCTGGGCACGTGGATATTTTGTTTCTACCGTAGGTCGAGATGAAAAGGTGATTCGCGAATACATCCGTAGGCAAGAGCAGGAAGATAAGCGAATCGAGCAATTGAAATTCCGCCTTTAGGCGGTGCTTAAAGCCGCTTTGAGCGGCTCACAAACTCAAGCCCCCGGCTTTGCCGGGGGTACTATGACTTTTTCTGATAGGATTGTTGGTATACAAGAAAACAGCCGCATAATGCGGCTGTTTTTTTTATGTTTTGTGTGGGAGGACTCAGGATGCCCTGGCATGGGGATCCGGGCAGCAGTTGCAGCGGGGGCCTTCTGCGGAGTCGTTGTCAACAGCCAGAATCTTGGCAGCCAAGCCGCAGCATAGCACCACCTCGGAGCCGCGTACTCGAACACGGCAGCCGGTAGGGCCGCCAGACAGTATTTCCACGGGACATCCCGGGGTCATGCCCATGGCGAGCATGCGGGACCTAGCCCTTTGGCCACCGTTGATGTCGGCAATGCGTACGATGGTGCCTGCCGGATAATCGGTCAAACGTTTCATTGTCATTTATTTCCCTCAAAATCTGCTGAAATTGAAAATAAGTCTCAACTTAGACCGTGTCAATGAAGAAGTGGGAAAGTTTTAGTATCCGGCGGTTCGGTTTGGTTTTTGTCCGGAGAACTGTGGGGGTAATGCTTCAGCAGCATGCCGATAGCTTCAAGCAGGATGGGTTTGGCAAAGTGGAAATCTCGATACAGTCGGCAGTGAAGGGTCTTCAGGATTTGGGCCAGGGTCGGGTTTGCGGAGGGTGGGTCTTTTTGTGTCCATGATGCCCCAGGCCATCAAGGTGGTGAGGTGTTTCTTTTTGAGCATGTTGTCGGAGGGCGGGAGTGTCTTTTGCATTGCGTTTCGGTGCATATCCCTATATGTAAACAGCTTGTCCGGCGGGTGGCGGCGTTGCCTGGCCTGACCCGAAGCGCAGAACGTAATTTCGACCAGAAAAAATGCCGTAACTTCAACTGTCTCCACAAAGAATGCCCAAACGCACAGATATCAAGAAGATCATGTTGATCGGGTCCGGGCCCATTGTTATTGGCCAGGCCTGTGAGTTCGACTACTCCGGCACCCAGGCGCTCAAGGCGCTCAAGGAAGAGGGGTACGAAGTCGTCCTGGTTAATTCGAACCCCGCTTCGATTATGACCGACCCGGAGTTGGCCGATGCTACCTACATCGAGCCTCTTGAACCGGAAACCGTAGCCCGAATCATCGAAAAAGAGCGTCCCGACGCTCTTTTGCCGACTTTGGGGGGGCAAACGGGCCTCAATACCGCTCTGGCCGTGGCCGAAATGGGCGTGCTGGACAAGTTCAATGTCGAACTGATCGGCGCGGACATTGCGGTCATCAACAAGGCCGAGAGCCGCGAGGAATTCCGTGCGGCCATGAATAATATCGGCCTGTCCATGCCAGAGTCGGGCATCTGTCGCAATATGGACGATGTCCGCGAGTGGGGACAGAAGATCGATTTTCCGATCATTGTGCGGCCCGCCTACACCTTGGGCGGCTCGGGCGGTGGCGTGGCCTATAATATGGAGGAGTTGGAGCAGATTTGCGCCAACGGCCTGGCCTTGTCCATGAAGAGCGAGATCATGCTTGAACGCTCCATCCTCGGTTGGAAGGAGTATGAGCTGGAGGTGATGCGCGACAAGAAGGACAACTGCGTCATCATCTGCTCCATCGAAAATCTTGATCCCATGGGTGTGCACACAGGCGACTCCGTCACCGTGGCCCCGGCCCAGACCCTGACCGACGACGAGTACCAAAAGCTTCGTGACGCCTCCCTGGCTGTCATGCGTGAGATTGGTGTGGAGACCGGCGGCAGTAACGTTCAGTTCGCGATCAATCCTGAGGACGGCGAGATCATCATCATCGAGATGAATCCGCGTGTTTCCCGTTCCTCGGCCCTGGCCTCCAAGGCGACCGGGTTTCCCATCGCCAAGATCGCGGCCAAGCTGGCCGTGGGCTACACCTTGGACGAGATTCCCAACGACATCACCCGCGAGACCATGGCTTCCTTCGAGCCGGCCATTGACTACTGCGTGGTCAAGATTCCCCGGTTCACTTTCGAGAAATTTCCCGGCACCGAGGACTTTTTGACCACGGCCATGAAATCCGTGGGCGAGACCATGGCCATCGGGCGGACTTTCAAGGAAGCGTTGCAGAAAGGCCTTCGTTCCCTTGAGACCGGGCATACCGGTCTGGGTAAGCGTTTCGAGTCCTGCGACATCGACCAGAACGAGCTTTTGCGGCTGCTCAGAAGGCCCAATTCCGAGCGGCTGTTCGCCCTGCGCAATGCCATCCGTTGTGGCATGAGCGAGGAGGACATTCACGAGGCCACCAAAATTGATCCGTGGTTCCTTCGCCAGTTTGCGGATATCTACGAGATGGAGAAAAGGCTCATCGAATTCGGCAAGAAAGAGGGCGTCGACGCCCAGGCCGAAGGCATGGCGGAGATGCTCCGCAAGGCCAAGGAATACGGCTATTCCGATCCCCAGCTTGCAGCCATGTGGAAGACGAGCGAGGATGCTGTCCGCGCCCTGCGCAAGGAACTGGACATCATCCCCACGTTCTATTTGGTCGATACCTGCGCTGCCGAGTTCGAGGCGTACACGCCGTATTATTATTCCACGTACGAGACCGGACAGGAGAATGTCCGTGACGACGTGAAGAAGGTCATCATTCTGGGTGGCGGTCCCAACCGCATCGGCCAGGGTATCGAGTTCGACTACTGCTGCTGCCATTCCTCCTTCACCCTCAAGGAGATGGGCGTGCAGTCGATCATGGTCAACTCCAACCCGGAGACGGTTTCCACGGACTACGACACGTCCGACAAGCTCTATTTCGAGCCGCTGACTTTCGAGGATGTCATGAACATTATCGATTTCGAGCAGCCCGACGGCGTCATCGTCCAGTTTGGCGGGCAGACCCCGCTCAACCTGGCGGTGCGACTCATGAACGCGGGTGTGCCGCTCATCGGCACCAGCCCCGACGCCATCGATCGGGCCGAGGACCGCGAGCGGTTCAAGCAGTTCCTCAACAAGCTGCACCTCAAGCAGCCGTCCAATGGCACGGCCATGTCCATGGCCGAGGCGCGCGAAGTGGCTGAACATCTCGATTTCCCGCTGGTACTCCGGCCGTCCTACGTACTGGGCGGACGAGGCATGGACATCGTGTACACCATGGACGAGTTCGATCGGTATTTCCGCGAATCCGCCCGGGTTTCGCCCGAGCATCCAACTTTGATCGACAAATTCCTGGAATACGCCATCGAGGTGGATGTGGACGCCCTGGCCGACGGCGAGGACGTGTACGTCGGTGGGGTCATGGAGCATATTGAGGAAGCGGGTATCCATTCCGGCGACTCGGCTTCGGTGCTGCCGCCGTATTCTCTGTCCTCGGAGTTGATCCGTGAGATCGAGCGTCAGACTATTGCCATGGCCATGGAGCTGGGCGTGGTCGGGCTGATGAATGTCCAGTTTGCCATCAAGGATGGTGAGGTCTACATTATCGAGGTCAACCCTCGGGCTTCGCGGACCGTACCGTTTGTCTCCAAGGCGACGGGTGTCCCCCTGGCAAAGCTCGCGACGCGGGTCATGCTGGGTGAGAAAATCAAGGATCTCAAGCCATGGGAGATGCGCAAGAAGGGGCATATCTCGGTCAAGGAGTCTGTGTTCCCGTTCAACCGTTTCCCCAATGTGGACGTATTGCTCGGCCCTGAGATGCGGTCCACGGGTGAGGTCATGGGCATCGATCCGAGTTTCGGTCTGGCCTACATGAAATCGCAACTGGCTGCCGGGCAGAAACTGCCCACCAAGGGTAATATTTTCATTTCGGTCAACGACTGGGATAAGTCCAAGCTGGTACTGGTGGCCAAGGATTTCGAGGCCATGGGCTTCAATGTCATGGCCACCGGGGGCACGGCGGATTTCTTTGTCGAAAAGGGCGTGAACGTGACTCGTGTGCACAAGGTCCACGAGGGGCAGCGTCCCCATGTTGTCGACCATATCAAGAACGGCAATATTGCCTTGGTCATCAATACCCCCTCGGGCAAGAAAACCGTGGGAGACGCCAAGGTCATCCGTCAGAATGCATTGTTGTATGATATCCCCTACACCACCACGGTGTCGGGTGCCCGGGCCGTGGTCCAGGCGATTCACGAGATGAAGCAGACCGGGCTCCAGGTAAAGAGCCTGCAGAAATATTACGGCGGCTAGACGCCAAAGGTGACACGAGAGCAGTCATGAAAAAAGAGTATTGCGGACTTTTCGGTGTGTACGGCCATAAAGAGGCCGCTCGCATGACTTATTTCGGGCTCTATGCCCAACAGCATCGCGGTCAGGAGTCCGCAGGTATCGTTACCTGGGACGGGGATAAAATCCGCGAGCAAAAGGGCATGGGACTGGTGGCTGACGTGTTCAACGAACGCCATTTGGGAAAGGAACTCAAGGGCCAGATCGCCATGGGGCACATCCGTTATTCCACCACCGGCGCGTCCCTCATCCGCAATGCTCAGCCGTTTATCGTCCGGCACGGCAATCTGCGTCTTGCCCTTGCCCACAACGGCAACCTGGTCAATACCTATGAATTGCGTTCCGAACTTGAAGCGAGTGGGTCCATCTTTCAGACCACCATGGACACCGAGGTCTTTGCCCACTTGATCATCAAGTATCTCAATGGCTCCGGCGACATCGAAGACGCCATTGCCAAGGCGTGCAATCGTGTCCGTGGTGCATTTTCCATGCTCATTCTGGCTAACGACAAGCTCATCGCCTTGAAGGACCCCTACGGCGTCCGGCCCCTGGCCTTGGGGCGGGTTGGGGACCGTTACGTGTTTGCGTCGGAAACCTGCGCTTTTGATCTTATCGAGGCGGAGTATCTGCGGCCGCTCAATCCCGGTGAGATGGTGGTTATCCAGAACAACAAGATGACTTGTCGGCAGTACTGTGAGCCCAAGCCACGACGGCAGTGCATTTTTGAGCTCATCTATTTCGCCCGGCCCGATTCCAACGTGTTTGGTGATGTAGTCTACGAACGGCGCAAGGCCATGGGAGCCATATTGGCCAAGGAAGCACCCGTGGATGCGGATTTTGTCATGCCGTTCCCGGATTCCGGCAATTACGCCGCAGTGGGCTATTCCCAGGAATCCGGCCTGCCCCTGGAGTTGGCCATGATTCGCAACCATTACGTGGGCCGCACTTTTATCCAGCCCTCGCAGGACATGCGCGATTTTTCGGTACGGGTGAAACTCAACCCGGTCAAGTCCATGGTCAAGGGTAAGCGAATCCTCATTGTGGAGGATTCCATCGTGCGCGGCACGACCATCCAGGCTCGCGTCAAGAAACTGCGCGAGCTTGGTGCCCGCGAGATTCACCTGCGCGTGAGCTGCCCGGCCATCAGGTACCCCTGTTTTTACGGCATCGATTTTTCCAGCAAGGGTGAGCTTATCGCGGCTGCCCACACCGAGGAGGCCATCGCCCGGTTCCTGAGCATCGAGTCCCTGCACTACCTGAGCATCCCCGGATTGCTGGATTCGGTCACGGATGACGATGCCTGGTGTCTGGCCTGTTTTGACGGTAATTATCCGATCCCCCTGTCCGACAGGATGGGCAAGGACTGCCTGGAGGCCGAGCCCGGCATAATCAAGGAATTCTGTTAGCTGGAGGCGGACCCATGGGACGTACCGACACCACTGACTTTCTTTCCCTGGCCCGTGAAGTGCTCGATATTGAAGCCGAGGGGCTTGCCGCCGTGCGGGAACAACTCAATGGCGGGTTCACACTCGCCCTGACCGCCATGGCCGAATGTTCCGGCCGGGTGGTGGTTACCGGCGTGGGCAAATCCGGTCTGGTGGGCCGCAAGATCGCGGCCACGTTGTCTTCCACTGGCACGCCGTCCTTTTTCCTGCATCCGGTGGAAGGTGCCCACGGCGACATGGGCATGCTGCGCGAGGAGGACGTGATCCTCGCCATTTCCAATTCCGGCGGCACGGACGAGGTCAACAACATCATCCCCACGCTCAAGTCCCTGGGTGCCACGGTCATTGCCATGACCGGCAACACGGGGTCGGCCATGGCCGCGCTTTGTGACATTACCATTGAGGTCAAGGTGCCGAGGGAAGCCTGTCCCATGGGGTTGGCCCCCACCTCCAGCACCACCGCGCAATTGGCCGTGGGGGATGCCCTGGCCGTTTGCCTCATGAAGTGGGAAGTCCTTTAACAAGGAAGATTTCAGGAAATTCCATCCCGGCGGTTCTCTGGGGCAGCGCCTGGCCGCGAGTGTGGACAGTCTCATGCATACAGAAGACCTGCCGATTGTGACGGATAGCGTGCTCCTCAGGGAAGCGCTTGAAGTCCTCAATGCGGGCGGCCTTGGTCTGGTAGCCATCGTGGACGCGGACAACATCCTCAAGGGCGTGTTGAGTGACGGCGATGTCCGACGCGAGGTCTGTTGCGGGCCGTTCGACGTTGACCGTCCGGTTGTTGAGGTCATGACCGCGTCCCCCAAACGAGCCACGGTGGGCGAGGACGTCGGCCCTTGTACTGGATGTCATGGAGCAGAATGAAATTACGGTTCTGCCCGTTGTCCGCGACAGTGGCGAACTGGCCGGCATGGTGCATTTGCACGATTTGCTTGGCAAGGGCGCTTTGCGATTTTCTGGCGGTCATTCCGGGGAGGACGCCGGATAACCGGCGGGCTGCGGCATGACACTCACCCAGACCGGCGACTCGGACGTTTGTCTGCGCTGTTCCCAGCAGGGGGCTACCTGTTGCCGTATCACGGCCGGACAGGAGGAGTTCTGTTTTCCTCTTTCCCTGAAGGAGAAGGAGCGCATCCAGGAGCATGTGCCGTACACCGGCGGCTTTGCCCTGTCGAAGAATTCACCGGCATTCATCGAATTTGCCTGTCGTCTGTTTCCCGGTGAGGAGCCCCTGGTGCAGGCGCTGTTTCCCGAGAGCAAGGAACATTTTCGTCTAGCCGTGGACACCATGGGCGCGTGCCGGTTTCTCGGACCCGAGGGGTGCGAGATCCCGCAGGAGGTCAGGCCGTATTATTGTCGCCTGTATCCCTTCTGGATGGTCGGACACGAGGTCATTGTTTTCGATTCCCCCACCTGCCTGGCGCGGCGTGAGTCGCGGTCGCTCAAGCAGATGTTTCGCAGTCTTGACACGAACAAGGCGAACGTAAAGGATCTCTACGGACGGCTTCGGCTGGCCTGGGGTCTGCCGCCCGCCAAGGGTGCGTTCAAGGTAAACAAAGGATTCTGATTCCCATGAAAGCATTGAAGATTCTGCTTGTCCTTTTTGTCATCTGTCTGGTGGCGGGCATTGCCGGAGCGTTTGGCCTGTATAACTGGGCTGCCAAGGATTTGCCTGGCTTCAAGAAGATCACGGACTACAATCCGCCCCTGGTGACCACGGTCTATGCCAAGGATAATCGCGTACTTGGCTATTTCTATAAGGAAAAGCGGTTCCTGGTGACCCTGGACCAGATGAGCGAGTGGTTGCCCAAGGCGTTCCTGGCGGCGGAGGATGCCGGATTCTACCAGCATGACGGCGTGGATTTGAGCGCCATAGCTCGTGCCTTTGTCGCCAACATGCGGGCGGGACGGAACAAGCAGGGTGGCTCGACCATTACCCAGCAGATCATCAAGCGGCTGCTGTTGTCGTCCGAAAAAAGCTACAAACGGAAACTCAAGGAGGCGATTCTTGCCTTCCGGCTTGAGAATTACCTGACCAAAGAAGAAATTCTCACTATCTATCTCAATCAGATTTTCCTGGGCGCCCATTCCTATGGGGTGGAAGCGGCGGCCCGCACCTATTTTGCCAAGCATGCCAAGGACCTGACCATTGCCGAGGCCGCCATGCTGGCCGGGTTGCCTCAGGCTCCCAGCCGCTACAATCCCTACAAGAGTTGGGATCAGGCCAAGCAGCGGCAGCGATACGTCCTGGAGCAGATGTATTCGCTTAAATGGATTGATGCTTCCCAGTATAATGCGGCCCTGGCCGAGGAAATCGTGCTTAACTCCATGGCCGATCCGTCCTGGGAGACAGGGGCTTATTATTTGGAGGATGTCCGGCGTTGGCTTGTTGAAGAGTACGGCGAGGATGTGGTGTACAACGGCGGGTTGACCGTGACCACTCCGTGTGATCTCAAGCACCAGGAAGCGGCGGAAAACGCCTTGCGTCGTGGCTTGCTGGATTCAGCCCAGCGGCGGGGTTGGTTGGGCCCTGTGGCGCATGTGAATCCTGCCGATGCCGCCACGGTACTGGCCGAAGGTCCACAGGATACCGAAGGCATCATGGATAAGGCCCGGCCCGTAAAGGCTTGGGTCACCAAGGTGTCCGCAGAAAAAGCATTTGTCCGTTTTGGAAAATTTGACGGCGTTATTCCCCTCAAGGCCATGTGGTGGGTGCGGGACCCCGATACCAAGAAGAGCCACGAAGATGTGCCTGAGCCCACTGATGTCAGGAAGATTCTCAAGAAGGACGACGTGGTCTGGGTGACCGTGGCCGAGGCTCCGAAAAAACCCGAAGGACTCTGGACTCTGGACCTGGAACGTGATCCCCTGGTTGAAGGGGCCGTGTTTTCGATCAAGCCGGATACCGGCGAGGTCGTGGCTTTGGTCGGCGGTTATTCCTTCCACCGCAGCCAGTTCAACCGAGCCACTCAGGCCAAGCGCCAGCCTGGTTCCGCATTCAAGCCTATCGTCTATTCCACGGCTATCGACAATGGATTTACGGCTGCTTCCATTATTCTGGATGCGCCTATTGTCTATGCCAACGATGCCCAGGGCAAGTTGTGGCGTCCCGAGAATTTCGAGGGGACGTTTGACGGCCCGACACTGCTTCGGACCGCGCTGGTCAAGTCCAAGAACCTGGTCACCATCCGTATTGCCCAGAAGTTGGGTATCCGCAAGATCATCGAACGGGCCGAGGCCATGGGGCTCAGGTCCGATTTCCCGGTCGATCTTTCCGTGTCACTGGGGTCTGCCGTGGTCACGCTGAGCAATTTGTGCGAAGCGTACACCGCCTTTGCTCGCGGCGGCTCCTACATCAAGCCGCGCACCGTGCTTTCCGTGCACTCCGCCTGGGGTGACGAAATGTTCACCTCTGTGCCCGAGGCCGTGGACGCCATCAGTCCGCAAACCGCCTACATCATGGCCACGCTCATGAAACAGGTGGTGCAGAATGGCACGGGTTGGCGGGCCAAGATCCTGAAACGCCCTCTGGCGGGCAAGACCGGGACCTCCAACAACGAGCAGGATGCCTGGTACATGGGATACGCCCCGTATCTGCTCACCGGGGTGTATGTGGGGTTCGACGAACTCAAACCCATGGGCAAGTGGGAGACCGGATCGAGAGCGGCCAGTCCCATCTGGGTGGACTACCGCAAGAAGGTTGAGGCAGATTATCCATATCAGGACTTCACCCAGCCGCCGGGAATTGTTATGGTCCAAGTGGATGGTGATTCCGGCAAGCTTGCCTCGCCCGGTTCTTCTACGGAATTTTTCCTGCCATTCAAGGAAGGTACGGAGCCGACCGAAAGGGCACCCAGCGGCAGGGGAGGCGACGCACCGGCATCGCAGGATGATTTGTTCAAGCAGACCTTCTAGAAAGGACGGCGTATGGA
This sequence comes from uncultured Pseudodesulfovibrio sp., assembly GCA_963662475.2. Classification (GTDB taxonomy): domain Bacteria; phylum Desulfobacterota; class Desulfovibrionia; order Desulfovibrionales; family Desulfovibrionaceae; genus Pseudodesulfovibrio. The sequence goes on along the minus strand of CAXXUE010000028.1, from coordinate 273,828 downwards.
ACTTGATCTTTACCAGGTGGACGCCTTTGCGGACGGAGTTTTCAGTGGCAATCCCGCAGCCGTTGTCCCGTTGTTCGAGTGGCTTTCCGACGACCTGATGCAGCATATTGCGACCGAAAACAATTTGGTTCCTCGACGTTTGATGTGGATTTTTCATGAAGCCAGTAACTCCTTGATGGGAGCGCCGATCAGGTAAATCATGGTGATGAAAGTTTTCACGTTTCGATACCCCCTGGCTCGCGATCTCGCCGCTTGGAAGAGGCCGTTGAGTCCTTCAAGCCTGGCGTTCGACAGTAGCGACTCCCACCGGCGCAATATGCGCGGCAGGTGCTCCCGGAATGTCCCCAGTGCCTTGCGTACGGGTTTGAGCAAGTCCGATTCCCCAGCCAACTCCTCGGCAAAAGTAAAGAATCTGGTCGCTCTCCATTTGGCTGCCTGCTTGGTGTCGGCCAGACGCACCCAGCGCAGCAACTCTTTCACCCGAAACGCCGTGGCTGTGGCCAAACCCCGTTCTTCCAACTCCTTCAAGGCCTCTTTCTGTTCCTCAGTCCGTCTTGTCTCCAAGCCTTTGAGAACCGCCCAGCGCGTGCCCTTCGGCAAGGCAAACTCCTTGGCTTCCAGCCGTCGAACCTCATCCAACGCCTTGGTGAAAAGCTGGACGACATGGAACCAGTCCACCGTGACGGACGCGTTCGTGAAGGTTTTTCCGGCCGCAGACAGGAAGGCTGGTGACATGTCGCAGACCACCTCAATGACGTTGTCCGGATTGCCTCCCCGGTTCTTGAGGAACTTGGCGAAAGCCCCAAGGCAGGCCTTCCCCTTGCCGGGTGTGGCGAAGATCGCGGGTCGGGTCTCCCGGTCCATATCCACAAAGATGGTTACGTAATGATGCCCGCGCTTGGTCGCTGTTTCATCAAGGCCGACCCCACATAGGCCGCTGAGATCAAGCTTGCGCATGGCCTCAAAGACGTAATGCCGGACTACGCGCCAGATGCGCTGGTCGGTGACGCCAACGTACCGGGCGACGGTCTTTACAGGCATCTCACGGGCCAGAAGCATGACCGCCTGCTCGAAAAGCAACGTAAAGCCGCTCCCTTCACGAGCCCAAGGGACATTCACTCGATGGATGCCGTGCTCGGGACATTTGACGCGTGGGACCCGGGCCTTGATCAGACAATGGTGCTGGAAGAAGTTGAGGTGCCGCCATGTAAATTCCTTGAAATCATGAGCCTTGCAAAGAGCTTCGCACTTCGGGCACGGGTATGTCGATCCGCGATCCGCCTCAACCTCAAGCCGCAACTCGCTGGGCTGCTTTTCCAGATCCAGCGCTTGACCGACCACCTTCCAGGGTTCGGTAAGGCCGAGTCCCAACGTAAGAAGATCATTCGCATTCATAGGCAGTCACCTCCCATTGGAGGTCTTGAGCTATCGCACAGTCGGAGTTGTAGTCAATGAAGTCAAATTCCACACGCCGCGTCGAGGAACCAACAATTTGTCCGATACCGCGTTTTTTGTGCGCAAGGGCGAGTATTTCGAGCTCAGGTGGTTCACTTCCGAAGCCGAGGTGGATCTGTGCGGTCACGCCACCCTGGCCAGCGCCCACGTGCTTTACACGCATCTCGAATACACCGATCCCGTGGTGGTCTTCGAGACCAAGTCCGGTCGTTTGTTCGTGGACAAGGAAGGGGACAGGTATTCCATGGATTTCCCGGCCTGGAATCTGCGGGAAATCCAGGTCACCGAGCGGGTTTCCAAGGCCCTTGGAGAACGGCCCGTCGAGCTCTACATGGGTGAGCGGGACATGATGGCCGTCTTTGAAACCGAGGCTCAGGTGCGCAATCTCACCCCGGATTACCGGCTGGTGTCCAAGCTCGACGGCATGTGCATGATCTGCACCGCGCCGGGGTTGGATTATGATTTCGTTTCCCGGACCTTTGTGCCGGAACACGGTATTCCCGAGGACCCGGTCACCGGGTCGGCCCATTGCACCCTGGTGCCGTTCTGGGCGGACCGGCTGGGCAAGACTACCCTTCATGCCTACCAGGCATCCAGACGCGGAGGGGTACTTGATTGCGAGCACCTGGGCGACCGGGTGAAGATCGCGGGCAAGAGTGTTACGTACATGATCGGGACCATTCTCCTGTAGCGAAAAGTTTTGGGGCTGTACCAGATAACTCCTCTGGGTTATCAGTATGGCAATGCGAAAGAGCCGGTTAAGTCGTGAAAAGCAGCTCCGTCTGATCGAGCATTTTGTGGCTGGAACGACAGCCCGATGCGCCGCGAATCTTGTTGGTGTGAATCCCAAAACAGCGGCATTTTACTTTCATCGGTTGCGGGAAATTATAGCCGACGAAGAAGCCAATGAGGGGGCGCAGTTCGGCGAATTTGAGGTCGATGAAAGCTATTTTGGAGGTCGGCGAAAGGGTAAAAGAGGACGTGGCGCGGTTGGCAAAGTCCCTGTTTTTGGAATCCTCAAACGCGGTGGAAGAGTTTATACCCAGTTGATTCCAAACGCAAAATCAAAAACTTTACTGCCCATCATCAGAGAAAAGATTCAGCCTGATAGCATCGTTTACTCGGACTGCTGGTATGGCTACAATGCGCTTGATGTTTCAGAGTTCAAACACTTCCGGATCAACCACTCCAAGTTGTTCGCGGATAGCCAGAACCACATCAACGGAATCGAAAATTTTTGGAACCAGGCCAAGCGTCACTTACGAAAATTTAACGGCATTCCGACCAAGCATTTTCACTTGTTTTTGAAGGAATGCGAGTGGCGATTTAACAACCCCAATCCACAAAGCCAGTTTAAACAACTGAAACAGTGGGTTAAGAAACAAATGGGCTAGTTATCTGGTACAGCCCCATATTTTAATCACCGAATGCCTGTTCCATCAGCCGTTTTCCCAGCCCGCCGAAATCCTTGGGCGCGTAGCCGAAGACATCGTTCCAGACTTCGGTGGATTCCATGCAGAAATAGAGCTGCCTGTCCATGCCGTGCTTGCGCAGTCGGTCGACCATGAAGGTGAACTGTTCGAGGCGCAGGGGGCGTAGCAGCCGTGCCTTGCCGTCCAGACCGGGCACGAATTCATTATATATGTAGGTCGCGTCCGGGAAGTTGTCCGCGATGATGGGCGTGAGTTGTGGCATGCAGCGGAAGGAGCCGAGGGACATGTAGGCGATCTGTTCCGGTTTTACGTAGTCGAAGATGCGGTCGATTATTTCGGCGTAGCCTTCGCGCCAGCCCGGGAAGTGGATGATGGGGTCGAAATGTAGACAGACTCGGAAGCCCGCTTCGGCGCAGGTGCGGGCGGCTTCAAGCCGCTCGGTGAGGGTGGATACGTCGAACTCCTGGCGTTCGTTGATGATCGGAGCGTTCAGGGACCAGGCCGGAAGCACGCGGTCAGTGCGTGTGGTGGCATTCATCCAGGACAGGTCCACCACCTTGGATTTGAGTTCAAGGACTACATTGTCGTAATCGCAGAGAAATTCAATAAGATCATGGCTGTATCCGGTGAGATGCTCCAAGGCGAGAGAGTCGGTGAATTCGCCGGTTCCGACGCGAAATCGGGTGGTCCGGTCTGTGCTGAAGCCGTCGGCCAGTTCGCTGAAGAGCGCGTCCTGATTTGCCCATAATTTGAGAACACGGTCTTGAAAATAGGCCTGAAGAATGCAGTAGGAGCAGGCCATGGGGCAGTTTTCGCCGATGTGGATGATCCGGTAGCCGCAGCAGTGATAGGCGCGGGTGCCGGGGCAGAAGCGCAGGAATTTCCCTTTGTATTCCTTGAGGTAAAGGGCTTGATCGTCGCCCTGATCGAATTCGATACGGTCCTGGTCCTGCGGGATCACGGTCCAGGGGATGCTTGCCTGGGTGGTCCCGGCCAGACGGTCACGCACGCGGTGGGTCAGGGGGGAATCCTGCATGGTTTCGTCCACGAAGACATGGGCGATCTTGCGCAGGTGGCGAGGGAGTCGGATGGGATCAGTCATGCTTGCCGCCCAGGTTCCAGAGGGTGGTCCAGGGCGAAAGTCCGGCCATGGTTTCGAGGTCTTTGACCGCCTTGGCGAGTTGGTCATTGTTTCGTGCCTGGATGGAGAGTTCGGCCCCACCGGTCTCGAAATTGTTGGGCTGGGTCACGCGCCATGCTGTCCCGGCGGTGATCTCGCGGGCGGCCCGGTTGAAGTCGTCCTGCAGGGTGGCAAGATGCGGGAAGCGCGCCAGACGTGCTCCGGCGGTCAGGCGGGCGATGGCATCCTTGGGTGAAAGCCCCTGACTCAGGGTGTCGGCCAGACCCGCCCGTTGCAGGACTTCGGCGATGGGGGTGTCGGTCATTTTCCCGGTCTCGAAAAGCCAAGTCAGCACATTGACGCCGTTGGACCGGGACCAGGCGAGTTTTTGGAACAACGGTGTCACGGCGTCACGGTCGGAATCGTCCATCCGGGCGAGAACGTCTCCGGCGGCCAGGGGGACCCGTCCGACGGCGAGATGGTCCTGCCACTCGGTGGGCAGGTCGAGCCAGGTCGCCAGCAGCCGGGCGTCCTTGCTTTTGGGCTTCACGCCCAGGCGGGGAAGGATGTCCTTTTTCAGGGCCGCATCGTTAAGCAGTGGATGAAAATAGCGGAGCGCGGCGAGGCGCATGCCGTCATCGAGCACCCGTCCGGTGTTGTCGGCCATATAGATCAGGCCCAGATCCAGCGGGGAAGGGGCGGAGACCATGCGGGCCAGGGCCAGATCGCCCTGTTGCCTGAGGACCTGGAGACGGCGGTATCCGGCCACAAGCTCCATGCCGTTGTCGGTATCGCGGGCCAGGATGGGCGCGGTCTGGCCGAATTCCCGGATGGAATCGATGAGTGTCTCATCGGGTTCGGCGGCCCAGAAAAGATGGCCTTTGGTGACCCGGACAGTATCTGCCGGTACAGTGCGTATCTCGTTTGAAAACGGCAAAGTCTACTCCGTAAGGATTAATATTTTGAGATGGTAATAGTTTGTAAACATTGATATAAATTGCAAAGATGGCAATTTGTCGTATAAAACTTTAATAATTATAAGGCGATGAGAGAGTGAGCTTTGCGGGCGGACCCCCTTGACAAGCTCGCGTTGCTCTTCCTATAGGACTAAACCTGTCAAAAACCAAGTGCTCATGATCCCATGGGGTCGGAGGTGTCCCGGATCATGGTGAAAAACCAATAAATATACTGGAGTAAAGAATGCCTGACCTGAAAACCCAGAGAACATATGCACTCGTCGGTCACGGCGGTAGCGGTAAGACTACCGTGGCTGAAATGCTGCTTTTCAACGCTGGCGTCATCAACCGTCTCGGCAAGGTCGAAGACGGGAATACCGTGCTCGACTACGAACCCGAAGAAATCAAACGTCGCGGTTCCACCCAGCCGGGTTTCGCCAGTTTCCAGTGGAATAAAAACGACCATTTTCTCATCGATACTCCCGGTGACTCAAATTTCGCAGGCGATCTCTCCTACAGCCTGACCGCCGCTGACGGGGCCGTGCTGGTCATCGATGCCGTGGACGGCGTCAAGCCTCTGACCCGCAAGGTGTGGGCCCAGATTCAGGAACTGGGTCTGCCCTCCATGGTCGTCATCAACAAGATGGACCGTGACCGGGCCGATTTCGACATCGCTTTCAACGGCATTTCCGAGGCCTTGGGTGCCCGCCCGGCCCTGTTGTATTATCCCATTGGTTCCAGGGAAGACTTCAAGGGCGTGGTGGACATGCTGTCCGGCAAGGCCCTGATGTTCGGTGCCGACGGCGCCGTGTCCGAAGGCGACATCCCCGGCGACATCGCAGACGAGGTCGAGGCCATTCGTGAGGCCATGATCGAAAATGTCGCCGAGTCCGACGAAGAACTCATGGAGAAATATTTCGAGGATGGCGAGCTTTCCCCCGAGGACATCACCAAAGGCCTCCAGGCTGGTGTGGCTTCCGGTGAACTGGTGCCCGTGGTCCTTTCCGCCGCTCTGAACAATCAGGGTGGCCAGATGATCCTCGACACCGTGCAGAATTTGCTGCCCGGTCCCCTGACTCACAAGGCCTGGGAGGGCGAGGAAGGCGAGCGTACCAGCTCCCCGGATGAGCCCCTGGCCTGTTTCGTGTTCAAGACCCTGGCTGATCCCTTTGCCGGTCAGTTGACCGTGGTACGCGTGCTTTCCGGTGAGCTCAAGTCCGATTCCCATTTGCTTAACGCCAGTAACGGCGAAAAGGAGCGCGTGGGCCAGTTGTTGCTGATCAATGGCAAGGAGCAGGTCAAGGCGTCCGGCGCCATGGGTCCCGGTTCCATCGTCACCCTGGCTAAATTGAAAAATACCGCTACCGGCGATACTCTGGTGGAAAAGGACGAATTCAAGCTCAAGAAGCCCGAGATCGCGCCACAGCTCATCACCTTTGCTTTGGCTCCGGCCGAGAAGGGCGATGAGGACAAGGTGTATGCCGCTGTTGCCAAGCTGTTGGACGAGGATATCACCCTGACCCTGTCCCGCGACGAGGAATCCGGCGATATTCTGGTTTCCGGCATGGGGCAGAATCATATTGAAATATCCGTGGAAAAGGCCAAGCGTCGCTACAAGGCCGATATCGTTTTGAAAACGCCCAAGGTCCCGTACCGCGAGACCTTCAAGACCGGCGCCCGGGAAATCCAGGGTCGCCACAAGAAACAGTCGGGCGGTCGTGGGCAGTTCGGCGATTGCTGGATTCATGTGGCTCCCAGAGGGTCCGGTGAAGGCTACGAGTTCGTCGACCAGATTGTCGGTGGTTCCATTCCCCGTCAGTTCATTCCGGCCGTTGACAAGGGCGTTCAGGAATCCGCCGCCCGTGGCGTGCTAGCCGGATATCAGGTCATTGATTTCCAAGTCACGCTGTACGACGGCACCTACCACAACGTGGACTCCTCGGAAATGGCGTTCAAGGTTGCCGGTTCCCTGGCCTTCAAGAAGGCCTGTGAAAAGGCCAAAATGGCCCTGCTTGAACCCGTGATGCTGGTCACCGTGGCCGTGCCTGATTCTTTTATGGGCGATGTCATCGGCGACCTTTCGTCGCGTCGCGGCAAGGTTCTGGGCTCTGATTCCCAGGCCGGTATCACCGAGGTCAAGGCCCACGTGCCCATGGCCGAGATGCTCCGGTACGCCCCGGATCTCAATTCCATGACCGGCGGTCAGGGCACTTTCTTCATGGAGTTTGCCTCCTATGAGGAATGCCCGCCCCAGGAAGCGGAAAAGGTCATTGCCGCCAACAAGAAGGGCGGCGACGAAGCGTAGACAGTACGTTCAGCCAAAAGGAAAGGGCGGCGGGGTTTCCCGTCGCCTTTTATTTTCCAGAGTGAATTCGAGATTCTCCTGTCTCGAAGAGTGGCAGGAGTTACTATATACGGCTTGTTTCGCGTCCTGATTTGGTTTACTCATTCGGGAGCAAAACAACAGGGAAATCGTATGTTCAAACGGATATTTTTTACCCTTCTCGCAATCCCGGTGACCATCTGGTATAGTTTGAAAATGTTGCGGGTTGACGCGGAGAATTGTACGCCCGAGGAATACGACCGTTGGGGACTGGCCTGGGGGGCCGCCGTTGTCCGGTTGTCCGGAATCACCATCGAGGCGGACATGGGGGACATTGATCCCGAGGGGCACTATGTGTTCATCGGCAATCACCAGTCAAATCTCGACATTCCCGTGTTGTTCAAGCTCCTCAAGGGCAACCGCATACGGTTTGTGGCCAAGAAGTCTCTGTTTGATATTCCCATCTATGGCAAGGCACTGGGCCATTCCGGGCACATATGCATTGACCGGGAGAACCAGAGGGCGGCCATGAAGAGCCTTAATAAGGCCGTGCAGGTGGCCAAGAGCGGCATTTCTCCTCTCGTTTTTCCCGAGGGAACCCGCAATACGAAGCTCGACGACCTCATGGAGTTCAAGATCGGGGCCATGATCATCGCGCTCAAGTGCGGGTTGCCCGTGGTTCCGTTTGTCATTACCAATACGGGCAAAGTCATGGGCAAGGGAGCTTTTCTCATCGATAATCGGCATGTGGTCCGTTTCAAGGCGTTGCCAATCATCGATCCTTCGCAGTATACGATCAAGGATCGGGAAAAATTCAAGAACGATCTACGTGAGACGATGAGCCAGGCATACAGGGAACTCCTGGCAAAGGACGCATAGATGACGGAATCGTTTGTAAGTCTGTATCCGCTAGGAGGGCTTGGCGAGATTGGCATGAACTGCATGGCCTACAAGACCGAGCAGTCCATGTGTATGGTTGATTGCGGGCTTATGTTCCCTGAAGACTATCATTTCGGTGTGGACGTGGTTATTCCTTGTTTTGATTTTATTATCAAAAACAAGAAGATACTCAATGGCATCGTGCTTACCCACGGACACGAGGACCATATCGGCGCGCTTCCCTGGCTGCTTCAGAACCTGGATGTGCCGGTCTATGGCAGTGAATTCACTCTTGGTCTGGTGGAGAACAAGCTCAAGGAACACGGGTTGGACAAATGGGCCGACCTGCGGCCTGTTCGTCCCTACGACCGGCTGCTGCTGGGGGATTTCACCTTCAATTTCTTCCCGGTCTGTCATTCCATTATCGAGGGGTTCGGCCTTGGTATCGAGACCCCGGTGGGGCGCATGGTTCACACCGGTGATTTCAAGATTGACCGCAATCCCCTGGGCGGGCATGCCACGGACCTGGCTGCGTTCCGCAATTTTTCCGAGAACGGCGTGCGTCTCATGCTTTCGGATTCCACCAACGTGGAGCGCGAGGGATTCGCCCTGACCGAGCGCGAGATAAAAGTCAGCCTGCGGGAGATATTCAGTACGGCCAAGGGGCGAATTCTGCTTTCTCTTTTTTCAAGCCATATTCAGCGGATACAGGAAGTCTTCGACCTGGCTGATGCCGTGGGGCGCAAGGTGGCCGTTTCGGGCCGCAGTCTGATGCGCAATATCGAGTTGGCGCGCGATATGGGGCACCTGAAGATTCCCAAGGGGACTTTCATCGAGCTGGATCGGCTGGATGAGTTCGGGGATTCCGAACTGGTGCTTTTGGTCACCGGATCGCAGGGGGAGCCGCTGGCCGCGCTTTCCCGCATGGCCATGAGTGAGCATCGCCAGCTCACGGTCAAGCCGGACGATCTGTTTCTTCTTTCGTCGCGGTTCATTCCGGGTAATGTCCGGGCCATCACCAAGGTCATTAATAATCTCTACCGTCTCGGGGCCGAGGTCCTGTATGAGAAGATGCATGGTATTCACGCGTCGGGGCATGCTCATGCAGGCGAGTTGACGGTCATGCTTGAGGCGGTGCGTCCCGAGTATTTTATTCCGGTGCATGGCGAGTACCGCCATTTGGTCAAGCACCGGCGGCTCGCCGTTGATTGTGGCGTGGAAGAAGAGTGCGCCCTGCTGGTGGAGAACGGACAGCCCGTGACTTTCTTCAGTGATGGAACGCATCAATTCGAGCCGTTGATCAGGGCGGAGAAAATCTTGGTTGACGGCAAGGGCGTGGGCGATGTCGGGCAGAGTGTGCTCAAGGAACGCCAACTCCTGGCGGGCGAGGGGATGGTCATTGTGGTGCTCGTGGTGGATGAGGCTTCGGGCGAGATTTCCATAGGGCCGGACATCATGTCCAAGGGATTCGTGTTCGAGCAGCAGTACAGCCACGTGCTTGACGATGCCAAGTGCATTGTCCTGGATGTGTACGAAAATATCGCGCCCGGCGAAACCACCAAGCTCAAGGAACGTATCCGCTCGGCGCTGAGGCGGTTCTTCCGCAAGGTGCTGGGCCGCGACCCGGTGGTCATCCCGCTGGTGATTTCCATCTGATCGTCTGGACTTGTGCGGGATGTTGCGCTAATTGAAAAACAAGCTGAAAAGACTGAGCTGATTTGCAATGAGGATAAAAGCATGAAGAAACTTGCCGTATTTGTTGCCATTGTTTGCATGACCTTGTCTCTGGCCGCCTGTGGCGCACAGAAAAACGATCTGGATATCGGGCAAGCCATGGTCAAGAAGGGGGACTGTGCGGGTGCCGCGTCTTATCTGGACAAGACCATTGCCCAGCCGGATGCACTTATGGACCTCGCCCTTGCCTATTTTCTCAAGGGGAAGTGCGCGGACACGGCGGGCGATGCCGCTGGTGCCTATGAGAATTTTTACGCGGCCAAGATCGTGGCCTGCTACTCCGTGGAACACGATGAACATATCAACCTGAATACCTACGGTCGCAGTGAATATTGCGAGAGAATCCTTCCGGAGATGCTGAAGCGGCTGGAGCCACAGCTGGGTAAGGAAAAGACGGATGCCATCAGGACCAAGGTGGACAAGGTTTTGAATGCCCGATATTTGGAGCGGTTCTACAAGCCGACTAAATGATAATGCCGAAAGCCTCGTTTTTACGGGGCTTTCTTTTGTTGTCGGGCCTTGAATCCATGCGGATTTGCGCGTTATGAAAAGGTCAAGGGGGTGTGCCATGCCGTTGAAAGATTTTACCGGTATTATCGAGAAGTTGCAGCGGGCTTTGGGCAAGGCGTTTGCCGAGGAGCCGTGGACGCTCAATCTGCCGGGCCGATCCGTGGCCTGCAAGGTAGACCAGTATTATTACCTGGCGGTCATGCCCGCTTTTGTCGAGCAGCTTGGGCGGATCGGCGGCATGTTTCCGGATCAGGTGACCGAGGCGCTGGTCAAGACCGGCAATCTCATCACCAAGGGGCCGGAACGCGATCCGGTTTTATCGCTGACCGTGGGATGGGGCGGGCCGACGGTTACCCTCCGGGCCGTTTTTGTGGATGCGGATTTCATTGATCGCGCCGTGAAAATTTACGGTGGAGTTGGTAGTGTACTCAACGTCTCGGAGTTGAAGATCAGCGGTGGGGACAAGGAGCGGCTGGAAACATTTTTCGAGGGAAAAACGCCGCCGCAGAATTTGGTATATTTCTAAGAAAACCCAGTGTGTTTGTGGGTTAGTGCACGGCCCGGCCTTCGGGTTCGGAGGTGAAGAAGCCTCCCTGCTGCGGCATTTCCAGGGCCAGGAGTCCTTCCAGTGACAAATCGGGGCCGACCCACAGGGTCCCCTTGGTCTGGTATCCTCGAGCCAGCCGTTTGGCGTGATCCAGTGCAATCATTACCTGCTGCATGTAGTCGGTCTTGTCGAAGGTGAACTCGGCGTCGTGCGACCAGTCCGGTCTGGGTTCATCGGGAGGCCAGGAAATGGGATTGCTCAAACGCCATTTCACCGTGTCCGGCGTGTGCGAAATCATGACACCGTCGTCAATGCCCAGACAGGCGGGGTTGCCGCAATCGCAGGTGTAGATGAAAAACTCGCCCGACATGGTGGATGAGTTCACCAGGGCGACCGGATCAATGTACACGTTGACATCATGCAGGTACTGCCCGTCCACCGACAGGTTGAAGTCGATGTAGGCATCCTCGGGATACCCTTCGTCCAGGGAAAGGGTAGCGGATATTCGGATCTCGTTCATTCTGCCTTTGCTCCTTGGGTGCCCGATACAGGTGAAGGGAGGCATTTAGCACAATGCGTTCCGCGCGACAACCGGCAGCCTCCCCTAGTCCTTCTTGATGATTTCATCCTTGATTACGGCTGAGTTGTAGGCCGAGTTGATGGCGGACTCTGTCAATGTCCCTACAAGGATAGGCTTTTTCCCCGAAGAGAGTACCGGTAATTGCGAGACGCCACTTCTGGTTATGCGTTCCTGAGCATCCTGGAGCGTGTCGTCGGCAGAGACCACTACCAGATCACGGGTGGCCAGGTCATAGGCGATGATCAACTCCAGCAGGTCCTCCTCGTTCAGCACGGCGCGGATGTCTCGGAAGGAAATGATGCCGGTGAGTCTGCCTTCTTCGTCCACCACGTGCAGGTAGGGGGCGTTTTCCGTCTTGAATGTCCAGATGATCCGGGAAAGAGACATGGTCTCCGGGATGGTGATCACCTCCTGGGTCATGACTTCCTTGACCAGGATGTGCTGCAACAGGTGGCGTCCGCGTCCTGATTCGATGTCGATGCCGCGCTTGAGAAGCTTTATGGTGTAGATGGAGCCCCGCTGGATGGTGGAGTTCATGACCGTGGCCGTGATGCAGGTCAGCATCAGCGGCAGGATGATGGTGTAGGTGCCCGACATCTCGAAAATGATCAGGATGGCGGTGATGGGCGCGTAGGTGGTGCCCGCTACCAGGCCACCCATGCCCACCAGGGCGTAGGCTCCGGGAAGGGCGGTCATGTTTGGCATGAGGGTATGCAGAAGCATGCCGAATGCGCCGCCGGTCATGCAGCCCATGAACAGGGACGGAGCAAAGATGCCGCCCGAGCCGCCCGAGCCGAGGGTGATGGACGAGGCCAGGATCTTCAGGAAAATAAGCGCGAACAGCAGGGTGAGCGACATGGAATTGGTCAGTGCCAGATTCATGGCACCGTAGCCCACGCCAAAGACCTCCGGGACGACGGCAAAGATGCAGCCGATCAGGCCGCCGCCGATGGCGGGCTTGATCCATTCCGGGATCGGTATGGCGTCGAACCAGTCTTCCAGCTTGTAGAGCGTTTTGGTGAAGCTCAGGGCCACGAATCCGCACAGTACTCCCAGAATGGGATAAAAGCAGAGTTCCCAGTTGGAGACGATGGAGTACTGCGGGATGGAAAATTGCGGAAAGTCGCCGAAATAGTATCGGGAAATGGTCGTTGCCGTGACTGAGGACAGGACCACGGGCGAGAATTGCATTACCCCGAAGTCGCCGATGATGATTTCCAGGGCGAAGAGCACGCCCGCAATGGGTGCGTTGAAGGTGGCCGCGATCCCGGCGGCCGCGCCGCAGCCGACCATGGTCCGCATGTGCGCGCTCGGGATGCGGAAGAGTTGGCCGATGGACGAGCCGATGGACGAGCCGATCTGGACCATGGGACCTTCGCGCCCCACCGAGCCGCCCGAGCCGATGGTTACGGCAGAAGCGAAGATCTTGGCCGCGGCCACCCGTTTACGAATGCGTCCGCCGCGCAAGGCGATGGCCTGGATGACCTCGGGAACGCCATGCCCCTTGGCCTCGCTGGCAAAGAAGGTAACGACCAGTCCGACGATCAGTCCGCCGATCATGGGCATGACGATTTTTACCCAGAGCGGAATGGAGTCCGCGAAGAACAGGATTTCTCCGGTATGCTGGTAGAACGCCCACTGCATGAATTTGAGGACGAATTTGAACAGGACCGCGCCGTAACCGGCAAGCGCACCGATGAGGATGGCGAGGAAGAGGTTCTTGATATTGGACCGTTGCAATCGTTCCAGAAACGGTTCACGTTGAGCGTCGGGCATCGAAACTCCGGGTTGGGCGATGGCTGGGTGTGGACACTTGGATTGCCCGATGTGTTTCCCTTGATATCATCTTAACCAAAAAATCCGATTCATGGCAACGGATGTCGAACTACTTGAGCCTTGCCCGGAAAACAGGTATCCACATCTTCCGCAAACAATACCAGCAGGAGAGCATGCATGGGTAAATACGATATCAATCCGCTTGATCCGAAACCGGAATTCGATTTGATGTATTTTCTGGAAATCGCGGGAGAATCCCGTATTGATCAGGAAATAATGGAAGAATTCGAGCCGTTCTGGGATAAGTGGGCCAGTGAGAGTCTCAAGGCTTTCGAGCTGGTGAACCCGGATGGCGAGGGCAAGTTTGTTCTCATCTACCTCGACGAGGCTGCCGAGAATGCCATTGAGGGCATCTGGCAGGATTCTCCGACCCACGGGTTGCTTTTTCACGGCCTGGCTATCACCATGGTCATGAGCACGGCCCAGGGATTTGTCCCGGAATTGGCAGACGGAAAATGTGCGCCGTTGCCCCGTCCGGGCGAGGGAGTGTTCGGCGCATTTGAGGAATTGGGTCTTTCCTGGAATGAGGAAGGCACGGTCAGTCGCAAGTATGCGGTTTTGACACCCTATCCCTACACTGGCGGGTGCGAAGTCTGCTACCTGAGCGACACCTGCCCCAAAAGCACGCTAAAGAAGTGATGATATGACATTTACAGTCAAGGACGTTCTCAAGCTCCAGGTTGCTCCGGCTCTCGGCTGCACCGAACCCGTGGCCATTGCCCTGGGTGCAGCCGCTGCCATGTCCCTGTTGCCCGGCGATGACTTCGACTCCATCGAACTCGCGCTGGACCCCAATGTGTACAAGAACGCCCTGGCTGTTTCCATTCCGGGGACCGGCGGGCATTCCGGCCTGGATATGGCTGCGGCCCTCGGCGCGTTTGGCGGCGATCCCGCCCTGCGTCTGGAGGTGCTTCAGTCCGTCACCGAAGAAGACGTCAGGCAGGCGGAAGCCGCGCAGAAGGCCAAAAAGGTCAAGGTCACCCTGCTCAAGGAACGGCACGGACTCTATGTGAGCAATATCATCACCCAGGGCGACGATGTGGCCGAGTCCATCATCGAGGGACTGCACGACAACATCGTTTCCCTGAAGCTCAACGGCAAGGACGTGGACAGCCCGCTCCTGGCCAAGGGGGCCAAGAAGGGCGAAAGCCCGCTGGCGGCTATGGAAGCCTGGCTCAAGGAATTGAGCCTGATCGAGCTCATGGCTCTGACCGATGATCTGGACGAAGAGGACCTCGCCTTCATGCAGGAGGGCGTGGATACTAATCTTCGTCTGGCTGAGCAAGGTCTCAAGTTCGGTCTGGGACTCGGTGTGGGCAAGACCCTGGAACGGCTTTCGCGTCAGGGGTTGATCAAGAAGGACATGATGCTGGCGGCCCGTATTCTGGCTTCCGGTGCCGCTGATGCGCGTATGTCTGGCGTGCCGCTTCCGGCCATGAGTTCTGCCGGATCGGGCAACCACGGTCTCACTGCCATTCTGCCCATCTGGGCGGTCAAGGACTATGTCGAGAACGTGGACCGCAAGACCGTGCTTGAATCCATTGCCCTTTCCCATATCGTTACCGCGTACATCAAGGCGCACACCGGCCGTCTTTCCGCCATCTGCGGCTGTTCCGTTGCTGCCGGAGCCGGGGCCACGGCAGGGATCACTTTTCTGCTGGGCGGCGATGCCCACCATATTGCCGGGGCCATCAAGAATCTGCTGGAAGACCTGGCCGGGATCATCTGCGACGGAGCCAAGGCCGGGTGTGCCCTCAAACTGGCCACTGCCGCCGGGACTGCGGTTCAGGCCGCGTTGTTTTCGCTTCAGGGCGTCAATGTCATGAGCACGGACGGGATTATTGGCACCTCCTCCGAAGATACCATGCGCAATGTGGGCACCCTGGCTACGGACGGCATGATCGAGACCGACAAGACCATCCTCAACATCATGCTCAAGAAACAGTTCTCGGATCTCTAGCGCGACGAGTTGTTCGGTCCTTTTTTGCCCATATTGCGAGGGGTTCCGAATTTATATATAGAGCGAGAACACCGCTCACGGCTGCTCCCCTGTTGGAAATTATCCAACCGGAGGAGCAGGTATGCCTGTATCATATCCAAATCATATTCGAATTCGGCGTGCTCGACTTCTTCGCGCACTGCCCTGCTTTTGGGATGCTCTCGACTTTCCTGATCTGTGGGTAAGGTTCAGGGCTCGGGCCGGACGGCCTGCGGGAGGAGTGCCTGATTGTGGAGTGCGGACCGCTGGTTCGTCTCACATTTTGTGAGACAGGTAAGCCGATGGCTGCCGACGCCAGGAGATCACGCTTGTCCCAGATCTTTGGCCGAGGCCCCGCCACGCAGGTTTCTTTCGATGGTTTCCAAAGGCACATCCCTGGTTTCCGGCACGTACAAGCGGCAGAAAAACCAGCCGACGATGCCGATTCCAGCATAGAGCCAGAACACGCCCGCCTTGCCCAGTGTTTCGATCAGGGAAAGGAAGGTGACCGAGATGATGAAGTTGAACACCCAGTTGGACAAGGTGGCCAGACTCATGGCAACGCCGCGTATTTGTAGCGGGTATATCTCGGCGATGAGCAGCCAGGCGATGGGGCCGAGGCTGACGGCGAAGGAGCCGATGTAGACGAAGAGCAGGGCCACGGTGAGCCACTTGAGGTCCCCGCCCACGGCCGTCTCGAACTGGAAGCCCAAGGCCAGTCCGGCCAGGCTGAGGATCATCCCGATGAGTCCGGCGGACAGGAGCGGTTTGCGTCCGAGCCGGTCCACTAGCCGGATGGAGACTATGGTCATGAGCACGTTGATCATGCCCACGCCCACGGTGGCGGTGATGGCCGTGGAGGCCGTGGTGAAGCCCGCCATCTCGAAGATGGTGGGCGCGTAGTAGATGACCGTGTTGATGCCGGTGGCCTGTTGGATGAACATGATGCCCACGCCGATGAGCAGGGCGGGCCGGAGCCAGGGTGCGGCCAGTTGCCCGAGGTTGCCGGTCTCTTCCCGGGCCGAACTCTGGCGAATCGCATCGAGTTCCGCCTCGGCGTCGATGCCGGGCATGAGTCGGCTCAGTATATTTTGGGCCTCCTCGTCGCGCCTTTTTCCGGCCAGCCAGTATGGGGTTTCGGAAAGAAAGAGCATGCCGATGCCGAGAATGAGGGCCGGAGCCGCGCCGGAGAGGAACATGTACCGCCAGGTGTCGTTGGTCCCGGCAAAGACATCGTCCACAAGGTAGGAGGCGACGATGCCGATGGTGATGAGCAATTGGTTGAGCGAAACGAGGGCTCCGCGGTATCGCGGTGGCGAGATTTCCGAAATATAGAGTGGCACGGCGTAGGAAGCCACGCCGATGGCCAGCCCGATGATCACGCGTCCGACGACGAGCGAGGCGATGGAGGAAGCTGTGGCTGTCCATACCGATCCGGCGGCAAAGACGCAGGCTGTGCCGATGATCGCTTTCTTGCGGCCCAGGATATCCACCATTCGTCCGCTGAGAGCCGCCCCGGCAATGCAGCCCAGCAGCACAGCGCTCACGACCCATTCCTGGGCCTCGGCGTTCAGGGAGAAATCCTTTTTGAGGAAGAGCAGGGCGCCGGAAATCACGCCGGTATCGAAACCGAAGAGCAGTCCACCGGTGGCGGCCACGGCTGCAATGGCAAAAACGAGCCGTTTGTTGATGTCTTGAGCGTGCATGGCGTCTTTCCTGCTGATCGGTTGGATATTATTCAAAGAATAGCTTGGTAGTCCGATTGTGTAAAGACACAGAAAAAAAGGGCGTTTCGTTCGAAACGCCCCGGAAAATATCGGAGGACAACAGAGGCTACACGGCCACCTTGATCACTACCTTGCAGATTTCCTTGGAGGAGATCATGGGCATGTGAGCGTCTTCCGGGAAATAGATGGCGAACATGCCCGGTTTGAGCAGGGTCCAGGCATCGGGCTCGTCCGCGTAGAAAATGGTGTCGCCTTTCGTAGCCTTGGCCACCGGGCCGAGGCTCGTGCGGGGTTTCCAGCCGATCAGGTCCGTGCCTTCCAGTACATAGTGCACATCAATGTAGCGGTCATGGGTTTCCAGCAGTGCCTCTTCAGGGGATTTTCCTTTTCCCCTGGCCACCATCGCATAGACATCTTCCCCGTCGATCTCCATTCTTCCCGGGGGCAGGCAGACGAGATTGGTCCGTTTCAGCATGGAAAAGGCTGTGGCAAAGCGTGGGTTGAGAGCAATGTATCTGCCGGCTTTTTCAAGGTGGTCCAGTATCATTGGTTCCTCAGGGTGGCTATGAGCCTGTCGGGGTTTTCGAACAGAGCCAGCGCATCGACTATGGACTGACAGATAATGTCCGATGCCATGACGGTCCTGGTGAACGCGCCTTCCGTCTGGATCAATACGATGCCCAGCGCAGCTTCCCGAAGCATGAGTTCGTCGTTTCTGCCGTTGCCGATGGCGACGACGGCATCATTGCCGAGCTTTCGGACAAAGTCACGTTTTTCCCTGTCCTGGGCCTTCTGCCCGATGACGACGATGGCACAGTTGACATTTGTCAGTTGCTGCCGGACCGAGCCGTGCGTGTCCGCAGTGATGACGTGGACCGTCACCTGTTCGGCCAGCCGGTTGAGTCCTGCCTCGACTCCTTCGAGCAAGTGGCCATCCAGGGCAAGGGTGCCGTTGTAGTCGCAGACGATATGGTCCACGTTCAACATGCCATGTCCCGGAATATCGAATCGCATGGCTATTCGACCTTTGTCCTCTCGGCCTTGAGGGCCATGAACAGCGACTCATCCAGAGACGGATGGGGGAAGATGATTTGGTGAATATCCTCGGCGGTCCATTCCTGCTGCACGATCATGGTGGCCGCTGTGGTCAGGCGTGAGACATCATGGCCCACGGCAGTGACGCCGATGACCCGGCCATTGGACCAGACCACCTTGACGAATCCCTGGGTGGCGGCATGGGCCTGAGCCATGGGGTTGGCCGCAAGCGGGGCCTGGGAGGTCTCGGTGGTAGTGTGGTCGGACAGGAAGGCCTCGTTTCCCATCGTGCCTACCCGCATGACTTCGGGAGCACCGTAGAGCACACTCGGTACCGGGCCGGATACGTAGGGCACATCAATCCTGCCTGCGATTCTGGCGGCCACATAATGAGCCTGGTGGGACGCAGCATGGGCAAGCTGGATGTGTCCGTTGGCGTCGCCTATGGCATAGATGTTGGGCGCGGTCTGGAGATTTTCATCCACCACTATTTTGTTGAATTCGAGTTCGATTCCCGCTTTATTCAGGCCGAAACCCTGGGTGACGGGGCCACGGCCCACGGCCACGAGAATCTTTTCCGCTTCGAGTTTCTCGCGGGAGTCGAAGGTCAGCACACCCATGCCGTTTTCGGTCTGGACACCGGCCACGCGTTTTTCGAGCAGCACGTTCCATTTCCAGCGTTTGAATACGGAATGAAGGGTTTTGGAGACCTCGGGGTCTTCAAGCGGGGCCACACGGTCCATGGCATCCACGACGGTCACTTTCGCGCCGAAGCGGTGGGCAACCTGGGCCATTTCCAGGCCGATGAAGCCCGCGCCGACCACAATCAGGGATTTGGGCATTGCTTCCAGAGCAAGGAACATGTCGGAATCAAGCACGCAGTCGCCGTCGGGTTCCAGGCCGGGGAAGAAGATCGGCTTGGAGCCGGTGGCGACGACGAGGTTCTCGTAATTCAGGACTTGGTCTCCGTCAGTGGTATTCACCGTCACCTGGCCATTCCCGGATAATCTGCCGGTGCCTTCGACAAGGTCGATGCCGAGCTTCTTGAGCTGCATGGACATGGCCTTGCGGGTGCCGGACAGATGCTTTTGCACCCGCGCCTGGAGAGCGGAGAAATCGACCTGCACCTCCCCGGAGGCAATCTTCATTTTGGCCTGGTTGTGGAGTTCCTCAATGGCCGAGGTTGCGCCTAGCCAGAGCTTCGTGGGGATACAGCCACGGTTGAGGCAGGTGCCGCCGAGGAATTGCTTTTCCACCAGCGCCACCTTGAGCCCGTAACCGGCGGCTTCCACGGCGGCGTCAAACCCGCCCGGACCAGCGCCGAGAACCACCAGATCATAAGTCATCGGTCAGCTCCATGGCGCGTGCGGCCCTGGTTTCGTCCAACCGGGATACGGGCAGGGTGACCGGGGCAGCCGTGATGGCTCCGGGGTTGGTGTCCACCATCTCGGCAATCTCGACGAGGTCGTCGATGAATTGGTCCAGGGTTTCCTTGTTCTCGGTCTCTGTGGGTTCGATCATGATCGCTTCGGGCACGATGAGTGGGAAGTAGACTGTTGGCGCATGGTAGCCTTTGTCCAGCAGCGCCTTGGCGATGTCCAGGGCATGGACACCCTGCTTGGTCTGGGAACTGGCAGAGGCCACAAACTCATGCATGCAGATGCGGTTGTACGGGACTTCGAAATGGTCGGCCAGCCGCTTGCGCATGTAGTTGGCGGCCAGGACGGCGTTTTCGGTGGCGCGGGTCAGACCGGGGCCGCCCAGGCGCAGGATGTAGGCGTATGCCTTGAGCACCACGCCGAAGTTGCCGTAGAACGGAGCCACGTACCCGATGGATTTCGGATAGTCGTAATTGAGGCGGAACTGGCCATCCTCGCGTTTTTCCACGCGGGAGATGGGCAGGAAGGGCACCAGCTTTTCGCTGACGCCCACC
The DNA here is from genome assembly GCA_963662475.2 of uncultured Pseudodesulfovibrio sp. Lineage (GTDB taxonomy): Bacteria > Desulfobacterota > Desulfovibrionia > Desulfovibrionales > Desulfovibrionaceae > Pseudodesulfovibrio. The sequence continues at coordinate 253,782 of CAXXUE010000028.1, read as the reverse complement.
GGGCCGGAACCGGGACCACCGCCGCCGTGCGGGGTGGCAAAGGTCTTGTGCAGGTTGAGGTGGACGATGTCGAAGCCCACATCACCGACGCGCATCTTGCCCATGATGGCATTGAGGTTCGCGCCGTCGTAGTAGAGCAGGGCGTCCACCTTGCGTAGCATCTTGACGATTTCCGGCAGGTTCTTTTCAAAAAGGCCCAGGGTGTTGGGGCAGGTCATCATCATGCCCGCGACTTCGTCGTCCAGCACTTCGGCCAGGGCGGCCGGGTCCACGATGCCGTCCACGGACTCGACGCTGATCACTTCGTATCCCGCAATGGAGGCGGAAGCCGGGTTGGTGCCATGAGCCGAGTCGGGGATGATGACCTTGGTTTTCTTGTTGCCTCGGTCCTTGTGGTAGGCGGCCATGAGCATGACGCCGGTCAATTCGCCGTGGGCACCCGCCATGGGGTGCAGGGTGTAGGCGTGCATGCCCGTGATCTCGGCCAGGAGCTGTTCGGTCTCGTATATGACCTCCAGCGCACCCTGGCACAGGCCGCCCGCGCCTTGGAGCTGCGGCAGCACCGGATGCAGCCGGGTGAAGCCGGGCATGGCGGCCACGATTTCGGTGAATTTGGGGTTGTATTTCATGGTGCACGAACCCAGCGGATAGAAATTGCCGTCCACGCCGTAGTTGCGTTGCGAGAGTTTGGTGAAGTGGCGCACTACGTCCAGCTCGGATGCCGAGGGCAGTCCTATGTCGCTGTCACGCAGCAGTTCGGTGGGAATATAGGCTTCCTCGGCCATGCCTTCGCAGGGCCAACAGCCTTCGCGTCCGGCTACGGATTTGTCGAATATGGTCTTCATTTGAGCGCCCCCTTGAGCATCTCGGCGAATATCCCGATTTGTTCTTCACTGGCTTTTTCGGTGCAAGCCACCAACAGCCCGTTTTCCAATCCGTCGTAGTAGCGTCCCAAGGGGAAGCCGGGAACAAAGCCGCGTGCCGTGAGGTTGGCGATGATTTCGTAGCTGTTCACCGGCAGGGTGACGGCGAATTCGTTGCCGAAGGGTCCCTTGGTGAACATGTCCACGCCACTTATGGCGGTGAGCTTGTCCGCGCAGATGTGGGCCCGTTCGATGGAGATGCGGGCTGCGCGTTTCAGGCCGAGTTCGCCGAGTGCGCACAGATGGACCAGGGCGCGCAGGGCGCACAAGGACTGGTTGGAGCAGATATTGGAGGTGGCCTTCTGGCGGCGGATGTGCTGCTCGCGGGCCTGAAGGGTCAGCACGTAGCCGGTGCGGTTTTGGCCATCCACGGTGCGGCCCACGATACGACCGGGCATTTGGCGTACCATGGTCTTGGTGCAGGTCATGATGCCCAGGTACGGGCCGCCGAAGGAAAGCGGCAGGCCGATGGACTGGCCCTCGGCCACGGCCACATCCGCGCCCATTTCACCGGGCGTCTTGAGCAGGCTCTGGAGCACCGGGTAGCTGGAGATGATGGATACGGCTTTCTGCTTTGCGGCTGCGGCGAATAGTTCGGTGAAGTCGTTGATGGAGCCGAAGAAGTTCGGGTTCTGCACCAGCACGGCAGCGGTTTCGCTGTCAAGGGCACTTTTCAGTCCCTCTATGTCGGTCATGCCGTTTTTGTGGGGCACGGTGACGAGGTCAATGTCCAGATTCGAGGTGTAGGAGTCGAGCATGACCCGGTAGATGGGGTTGAGTGCCTCGGAAACGATGATCTTGCGCCGTTTGGTCTTGCGCACGGCCATCATGAGCGCTTCGTAGAGGGCGGTGCCCCCGTCGTAGACCGAGGCATTGGCGCATTCCATGCCCAGCAGTCGGGTGACAGCGGTCTGGTATTCGAAGATTGCCTGGAGCGTTCCTTGGGAGGCCTCGGGCTGGTACGGGGTATAGGCGGTGTAGAATTCGCCGCGCATGGTCAAGGCGTCCACGGCCGCCGGAATGTAGTGGTCATAGAAACCGGCCCCCAGGAAGCTGACGCGGTCGGTGGCGTTCTTGCCTGCCATGGCTTCCAGTTTGATGAGCACTTCCATTTCGCTCAACCCTTCGGGAAGCGCGAAACTCTTGGGGCGCATGTCGGCGGAGATATCGGCAAAGAGGGCGTCGATGGAGTCGACCCCTATAGTCTTGAGCATCTCTCTGACTTCGTCTTGGGTATGGGGAACATACGGCATGGGTATACCTGCTGATGAATTGAGGTTGCGTATTCAAGGAAAGAAGGCCGGGACATCCGCCCCGGCCTTGAATGTTCGCGGCTAGTGGCTTTCGGCTTCGACCACGGCGGCGTAGCCCGCAGCGTCCAGAAGGCCTTCGGGTTCGCCTTTGATCTTGAACTTGACCATCCAGCCGTCGCCGAACGGTTCTTCATTGACCTTTTCCGGGGCGTCCTCCAGCATCTCGTTGATCTCGATGACCTCGCCGGACACCGGAGCATAAATTTCGCTGGCCGCCTTGACGGATTCGACAGACCCCATTTCGGACCCGGCCTCGAAGGTGTCGCCTACCTCGGGAAGTTCCACAAAGGTCATATCCCCCAGTTGTTCCTGCGCGAAGTGTGTGATGCCGACAGTGGCGATCTCGCCTTCAATCAGGCACCATTCGTGGGATTTCGCATACTTGAGATCTTCAGGAATCATATTTATTGCTCCTTGGCTTTTTTTTTGTTGCATAAGGTTTTACGTTGCAGTTGCCCGTCTTTACCATGGTATAATCATATTGAAAATAGTAAAAAAAATGACGCTTTCTCCATTATTTTTCGTCTGTACAAAATTGTTTTCTCCAATCGCCAAAAAGATGACGTTGATTGTTCTTTTTCGCCGTATTCAAGCTTGATTTTATGGAAATATTTTTTTGCCGAACAAGAGGTTCGTTATACGACCGTGGTTAAATCGGTGCAAAAAGTATTACGCATTCTGTTGACGATGACACGACAGGCTTGTATGTTTCTGCTACGTATGAAAATCAGCGCAGCAGACAATTTGCCCGATCCCGGTTCCCGTGTGGCAGTCGGAGTGGAGGGGCGGACCTGGCTTCTGGACCGCGCCGCCGATATGGAGGCGCTTTGGGACCAGATGGATGACGGGGACCTTGGCGAGGATGAGCGGTTACCGTACTGGGCCGAGGTCTGGCCTGCCAGCGTATTGTTGGGGAGGCATATCCTGCGTAATGCGGCTCGCCTGAAAGGCAGACAGTGCCTGGATATCGGTTGCGGCCTGGGGCTGACCGGCATGATCGCCAGTTCGGTGGGTGCCGAGGTGGTGGCTTTTGACTACGAATGGCCCGCAGTACGGTTCGCACGGCACAATGCGGAGTTGAACGGAGTGGACCAGCCGCTTTGGCTGCTCATGGATTGGCGGCGACCCGCACTCAAGGCCGGTGCCTTCGATTTCATCTGGGGCGGTGACGTACTGTATGAAAAACGATTTTTCGATCCGCTCATTCGGCTGTTTCGCCATGCCCTGGCGCCGGGTGGGAGGATATGGATCGGGGAGCCTGTTCGCACCGTGTCGCGCCCTGTGTGGGATGAGTTGCGTGAGGAAGGTTTCTCGCCCGAGAAACTGACGGTGGAAAAGGTCGCTCTGTGTGGCCAGAATGCCACCGTCAACCTGTGGGAAATACTCGTTCGTTGAAAACGGCCCGGTTGTCGTGTTGTCTCAAGGCATTCAGTCCTTCCCAGAGGGAGGGTGTATCGGCTTTGAAATACTTTGCGGCGTGTGTTCGGGCCTGTTCGGACGGACGGAAATATCGGAGGAAGAAATGGGCAAGACCATACGATTCGGCGTTTCCTTGGATTCCGAGTTACTGGACAAATTTGACCAGCACTGCGGTGAGCGCAGTTATCAGACGCGTTCCGAGGCCATCCGCGACCTCATCCGCAACACCCTGGTTCAGCGTGAGTGGGAGCAGGCCGAAGGTGATCTGGCCGGGACATTGACTTTGGTTTACGACCACCATAAATCCGGGCTGTCCCAGAAGCTCACCGAGGTTCAGCATGAGTCTCACGAGGTGATCCAGTCGTCTCTGCATGTGCACCTGGATCATCACAATTGCCTTGAGGTCATCATTCTCAAGGGGGATGCCGACACCATCAAGGATCTGGGGCAGAAGCTCATTTCAACCAAGGGCGTGAAGCATGGCAACCTGGCCTTGACCACAACCGGCAGGGATTTGATCTAGATGGAAGACGTACAAAGGTATCATGCCGACATCGCCATGCCCATTGATCGGGTGGGGGTGAAGGGACTCAGATTGCCCATCATCGTGCGTGATAGGGAGTCCGGCACCCAGCACACCGTGGCCGAAGTATCGCTTTCCGTGGACCTGCCGGCCGAGTTCAAGGGCACCCACATGAGCCGGTTCGTGGAGGCGTTGGAATATTGGTCCGGCGACTTGGACTACACTTCCTTTCGCTCCCTGCTCGATGACATCGTGGTTCGGCTTCAGGCCCGCAGCGCCCATGTGCGTTTCGTGTTTCCGTATTTCCTGCGGCGGCGGTCACCCATGAGCGGGGCCAGCGGTCTCATGGATTACACCTGCCGGGTGGATGGGTTGCTCAAGGACGGAAAGCTGATTTTCACCCTGGGCGCGGACGTGCCGGTGATGACGGTCTGCCCCTGTTCCAAGGCGATTTCTGACGAGGGTGCCCATTCCCAGCGAGCCGAGGTCCGCATCCGTACCCGGTTCAACGGGTTTGTCTGGCTTGAGGATCTTATCGAGATTGGCGAGGCTGCCGGTTCCTGTCCGGTCTATTCTCTGCTCAAGCGCGAGGATGAGAAATATGTGACCGAGACCGCGTTCGCCAACCCGACCTTTGTGGAGGATGTGGTGCGTTCCGCGGCCAACGGACTTTCGGAGCATCCCCAGATCCATTGGTACAAGGTTGAGGTGGAGAGCTTCGAGTCCATTCACAACCATTCGGCGTTTGCCGTGATAGAAAGCAATGCCTGATGCCTGTGGCATCGGGCGTATTTCAATTCCAAGGAGTGAATCATGAAACGTTTGATCCCCTTTGCCCTGTGTCTGTGTCTGATCCTCGGTGTCTCGACTGTCCAGGCCGATACCGGTGACCAGCAGCCGTTTTTCGTTCATTTCGTCGTGGTCGCCAAGACCCTGCCCGATGGATCGGATTCCGCTCCCGCTGTTGTCGAGTTCAAGAAGGAAATCCTCAAGCTGGCGGGTGGGTTCACCGAGCTTGGTTCCACCCATGGCGGTTCCCTGAAAGACGGTATCGTGAAGCACCGGGAAAATCTTTCGTTCATCATCGGTGCCAAGAAGGATATCAGCCTCGAATTGAAGGCTCTGACCAAGCGTCTTTTCCAGGGAGACGGCGCGTTCATTCTGGCCTGGCCGGGCAAGGTGATTTTCTAGGCCGGGTTGCATGACCCTCTGAAAACGCGTATTGTCTTAACTGGCTGCTTCCCTTCAATTGTTCGTGGAGGGGTGAGAACTTATGTCTGATGTCAATATTTCGGCCTTGTCCGCCATGGGCGTTGTCCAGCAGGTTTCGGCCGACAACATTGCCAATGTGAATACCGACGGCTTCAATGCCAGTTCGGTCATGTTCGAATCCGGCCCCGAGGGGCAGGGCGTTCGCGTGGGGGGGATTCAGGAATCCACCAATGCGGGGCCTTTTGTCGATGGGGTGGAGGGTTCCAATACGGACATCGGCACCGAGATGGTGGACATGATGCAAACCGGCCATGCCTTTTCCGCCAATGTGGCTGCCGAACGCACTTCCGAGGAAATGACCGGACATTTGCTGAACATGGTAGCTTGACACGCCTGAAAAACATGCTTTACGGTCTATCATGGCCCGTCTGCGTGTGCTCCGTTATTGAGGAGTGCTCCTGAACGGGCCATACTTGCGTACCAGAGAGGATATCATGACCGCAAAGACCGTGAAGACAGATTTCGACGTTATCATTGTTGGCGGCGGCCCGGCCGGGCTGTTTGCCTCATATTACCTGGGTGAACATTCCGACCTGGATGTGCTGGTCATCGACAAGGGCAAGCGTTCACTCAAGCGGAATTGCCCTCTTTCCGGGGACCAGGAATGTCTCAAGTGCCGTCCTTGCAATATTTTGTGCGGCGTGGGTGGGGCCGGATTGTTTTCCGACGGCAAGCTTAATTTTATCCACAAACTCGGCAAGACTGACCTGACCCAGTTTGTGGGAACGACCGAGGCCATGGCGCTTATTGACGAGACCGAGGAGATTTTCAACCGTTTCGGCATGGACGGCAAGGTCTTTCCCACGGACATGGCTAAGGCGGGGGAAATCCGCAAGCAGGCCCGCAAGCACGGTATCGACCTGCTGGTCATCAAGCAGAAGCATTTGGGGAGCGATAATCTGCCTGGACATATCGCGGGGATGGCCGATCATATTCGTGAACAGGGCGTGATTTTTCATACTTCCGAGGAAGTCCGGGACGTGGTGGTCAATAAGGGCAGAGTCACGGGTGTGGTGACCAATCGCCAGGAATACACGGCCAGAAACGTGATCCTGGCTCCGGGGCGCGTGGGTGCGGAGTGGGTCGCCGGAGTGGCCCGGCAGCACGGCATCGAGGTCTCCCAACGCGGTATCGAAGTCGGCGTGCGCGTCGAGGTCCACAACGAGATCATGGAGGATCTTTGTTCAATCATCTATGACCCGACGTTTTTTGTCCGCACCAACAAGTACGACGACCAGACTCGGACCTTCTGCACCAATTACGGCGGATTCGTCGCCCTGGAGAACTATCAGGATTTCGTTTGCGTCAATGGTCATGCGCTCATGAATACCAAATCAGGCAACACCAATTTCGCGTTCTTGTCCAAGGTGGTGCTCACCGACCCGGTGGAGGACAACCAGGCCTACGGTGAGTCCATCGGCCGGTTGGCCACGCTCATCGGTGGTGGCAAGCCCATCCTGCAACGGTTCGGCGACCTGCGGCGTGGCCGTCGCTCCACCTGGGACCGTATCGGTAGCGGGTACATCGAGCCGACCATGAAGAATGCGGTTCCCGGCGATATTGCCATGGCCCTGCCCGAGCGCATTGTCACCAATCTGATGGACGGGCTGGAGCAGCTCAACAATGTGGTTCCCGGCGTATCCAACGACGAGACGCTGCTGTATGCCCCGGAGATCAAGTTTTTCGCCACCCAGGTGGAAACCGGCGATCACCTGGAGACCGCAGTGAAAGGCCTTTTTGTGGCCGGGGATGGCCCTGGAGTGGCGGGTAATATCGTGGGCGCGGCTGCCACGGCACTTATTCCGGCAAAGGAAATCCTTCGTCGAAAGTAGCGAGTGTTGGTGTGTGTTACTGTCCGGCTTTCCTTTTTCGCATATTTAGAATAATCATAGCTATTGGGTATAATTTTAAAGCTAGGGTAGGGCATGCGTTCGATCCGATGGTTGTGGGTGGTAATTCTTGTCTTGGGGGTGGTCTCTTTTTCTGCGGAGGCGCAGGATGCACGCGCCCCGTTTAAACTTATTGTTCAATATATCGAATTTCCACCCTATTATTATACCAATAGCGATTTGAAGCCGGACGGTTTCCTGTTGAAGATGGCTGCCGCCGCTTTTGCCAAGGCCGGGGTCGAGGTGGTTTATGAAAGCCTCCCCGCCAAACGGGTTCTTCGAAATATACACTCCGACAACCCCATATGCTCCATAGGGTGGTACAAGACGGCCGAGCGAGAGCTTTTCGTCAAATTTTCCAGGAAGATATATCAAGATAGGCCGATTTGGGCCCTTTTCCTCAAAAAGAACATGTCGTTGTTCGAGGGACGGGATACGCTTGCCGGATTGGTGCAGGACAAATCTCTTACGCTCGGGATGCTGAAGGGGTATTCTCAGGGATCGGTCGTGGATGGCATTATCGAGACGGGTAAACCCGTTGTCCAGTGTGTCACCGATGGCTATCCTGGCTTGGTCCGCATGCTGGCGGAGGAGTACTTCATGTATATTCTCGGGCCACCCGAGGGGATGGGCTTTCTTATCAAGAAAAATCATTTGAACCCTGCCCTGTTCGCACACAAGGCCCTTGCCGATGTTCCGGCTGGAAATGCACGGTATATTATTTACAGCCGCGGCGTTCCCGACGCGGTGATACACAGCATAGACAAGGCCCTTGGCACAGTTCTGAAAAGTAAGAAAAAATAGTTGGTTGACAGCTTTTTTGTTGAAGTTGATCTTGTGTCATCAATACAGGTTTCTTCCTGTATTTGTCTTTCTCTAGATTTTTTTTAAATTTATTTCTATACAACCGTTGACATACTGTCAGAATGTTGACAGGGATGATGTATATTAAAGAAATAGTCCAAGGAGACGCGGTCTTCTTTGGTTGCATTTCCACGCGATTACGGAGGAGCGATGTCCCTCAACCTGGATGGCATCATCGGTGATAGCCCGGCCTTGGCCGAGGTGTTCAAAATTCTTGGCAAGGTGGCTCCCACAGACAGTACGGTGCTGGTCACGGGAGAATCGGGCACTGGCAAGGAACTGCTCGTTCGTGCGCTGCATCAGAACAGCTTTCGCAGCAAGTGCGCTTTTGTACCCATCAATTGCGGGGCCATTCCCAGGGAGTTGCTGGAGTCCGAATTGTTCGGGCATGAAAAAGGCGCGTTCACTCACGCCATTCGTACCCGGCCCGGACGGTTTGAACTGGCTGACGGCGGGACCATTTTTCTTGATGAGATCGGTGAAATGGATTTGAGCCTTCAGGTCAAGATTCTCCGCGCCTTGCAGGAAAAAGAAATCGAGCGGGTGGGCGGGACAGTCATCAAGAAGGTGGATGTCCGCGTGGTGGCCGCCACCAATCGGGACTTGGAGGGCGAAGTCAAGGCCGGGCGGTTCCGTGAAGACCTGTTTTATCGCCTCAATGTCATTCCCCTGCAATTGCCGCCTCTGCGGGAGCGCGGCAGCGATATTCTGCTTCTGGCTGAACATTTTCTTGCCGGACATTGCACCAGCAAGCAATGCAGGCGTCTGGTCCTTTCGGACGAGGCGAAGCGGATGCTGTTGACTTATTCCTGGCCCGGCAATGTTCGTGAACTGGAAAATTTCATGGAGCGCTTGTCCATCCTTTGCGATAGCAACGAGGTGTTACCCGAAGATCTTCCAGTAAAGATATTCGAGGATATCGGCGAAAAGCCGCTCAGGAGGGTGGTCGAGGTCGAGCCGGTCCGACCGGCGGGGTTTGCCTGGCCCTCGCTCAGGGATATGGAAGGCAAGGACCTCAAGCTCAAGGAGTTCATGGAAGCCATAGAGGGAAGGCTTTTGGCCGAGGCCCTGGAAAAGGCGGATGGGGTCAAGAACAAAGCCGCCGAATTGGTCGGCATCAAGCGGACAACGCTTATTGAGAAGTTGAAAAAGCGGGATTTGTTATAGGCGTCAGAGGGCGGGCGGAGTCATTCCGTGGATCGGATAGCATGACTATTGCATAACCATTCGTTGTGACTGTGAAAAGCGCTAAAATTTTACTCTGGCCCACGGTGTTGGCCCTTGTTGCCGGGTTGCTGTTGCCCCTTCCGGCGGATGCCCTGCGGGTGAACATCCAGCGGCAGGGTGATTCGGATAAAATGGTTTTTTCTTTTGATTCAAATAAGTTACCGGAATATTCCGTGCGCCGTGACGGAAAGCAGTCCCTGGTCATTACCTTGCCTGCCGACGTGTGGAAGACCGAGGCCCGGCCTGGAGACAAGGATTTTCCCGGTAAACTGGTCCAGTCGATCCGGGTCAGCGGCAATACTGTCCTTATTACGACCAGGACTAATGCTTTCGGATTTATTCGAGTGCCTGTCGCGGGGAAATCGCAGTTTCTTCTTCAGCTTTACCGCGATCCTATCGGGAGCAGATGGAAACCCGCAAAAGCGGAACCTCCGGCTACTCCGACTCTGCCACCGGCCAAGCCCGTCCAGCCACGTCCTCGTGCTGCAACTCCTGTCGAAAAGCCGTTACCGGCAGCGGTCCCTTCGGCCCAACCAGAGACTCCCGGTGCCGACGTGCCGACTGCGCAATCCGCACAGCCTGTCGCCACGCAGGTTGAGGCGGATTTGCCGCCGGAACAGCGGACGACCGGTGATAGAAAACCGTTTTTTTCCGTTCCCTATTCGGTTCGGACTGAGGTGACGCCGCCTCCTGGACAGGGGCAACCGGTTGCGGTGCCGTCTTCCCCTGGCGTCTCTGTTGACAAGCTTCCCTCGACCAATGAGCTTCGTTTCAAGGCTGTGAACAAGACGGCCGAGGAAGTGAAGTTTGCGGAATTGGCCGGTTCGAAGGGGCATGTCGCTGATGTCCCGGTGTCTGCCGCACAATCGACGGATGGCGTGAGCGGAAGCGTAGTCCCGCCGCCGGGCGACGTGCCAACGCCGCAGCCTGTGGATGCGGAACCGGTGCAACAGACCGGGGATGCTGTCTCCGGTGGTGTGGCACCCGCACCCGAAGAACCGCCTGTCGTACTTCAACCCCTCGTGATGTCCAAGCCCGTTTCGGGCGCAGGTCAGGTCGGTGGTGGCGTAGTGGCCCCGCCGCCTTCGGTGGTCGAGGGTGCACCGCCCCCGGAACCCACGCCCGAAGAGGCGGCCAGTGTCGTGCAACCGCCTCCGGTGGAAGTTGTTCAGGATCAGACTCCCCAGGATCAGGTGGCCCAGAGTGGGTCTGATACAGCCGCTGATGCGGTCAAGGGTGTTGATGATGTGGCCGTTGACAATGCCACGCAGGAGGCCCAGGCCCGACAGGAGGAGATCAAGAATCAGCTCTATGAAGCGCAGACCATGATGTTCAACGGCAATCTTCCTGAAGCTCTTGAAATATATGAAAAGATTCTCAGGATGCCGGGTGTCGATTCCGCAGCACGCGAAGAGACGCTCTATGCCGTGGCCGATATCAAGCGGCAGCTCAACCGCGACAATCTGGCTGCCAAGTTCGACGAGATTGCTCAGGGCTACATCGAGGCCATGAATGCCAACCTGCATTCCAGCAAGGTCCCGAGTGCGTTGCTCAATTTAGGTCTGATCAATCTCCAGGTGGGGAATTTCCCCGAGGCCAAGGCATATTTCAAGATACTTCAAGAAAAGTATCCCGATGACGACAATATCCCGTCCATCAGCTACTACTGGGGCGAATATTATTACAAGAAGGGCGACTACAAGAAGGCGGCCGATCAGTTCCAGTATCTCATTCAGACCTATCCCGAGCACGAACTTGTCAAGCGGGCGGCGTTTTATCTGGCCGACTCGCTCAACCGGACCGGATTTTACGAGCAGGCGTTTCAGATTGTCGACTACATCGACAAGCGCTGGCCGGATTATTACATGGAAAATACTGAGTTCCTTCGGTTGGCCGGTGGTGTGGAGATGCGGCTGGGCAAATGGGCTGCGGCCAAGAATCACTACTTTACCTTTTACAACCTGAATCCTGAGGCCAAGGGGTCGGATATCGTGCTGGCGCGTATTGGTGACATTTACATTCGCGAAGGCGAAAAACAGGCGGCCAGGCAGATATACGAGAAGGCCGTGCAGGATTTCCCCACCCAGGAGGGGGGGGCTGGTTGCCAAGATGCGTCTGGCCGAGGAAGGTATTTACGACGATCCGACCATGCCGCAGATGGGGAATATCTTCAATCGTCCCTACAACAAGCGGCCGGAAAAGATATACCAGGAAATCGTCAAGGAGCACCCGGATAATCCGCTGGCACCCATTGCCCAGCTCAAGCTCGCCATGTGGTACGCTTTCAGCGAGAAATATCCCGAAGCGTTGACCGCTGCCCAGGATCTGATCGAAAAGTATCCCGATAGCCCGCTGGTGGCACGGGCACGCAAGCTCGGTGACGCCGTGTTCGCCTTGGCCGTGCCGGGTATGGTTGACGAGGAACGGTTTGGTCGCGTGGTCCGGTATTGGGAAACCTACGACTTCATCGGTCAGAAGGATACCAAGGTGGACGACCAGACCAAACTGGGCGTGGCCATGAGCTACTGGAAGGTGGGCAAGCCGGCGAAGGCTCTGGCGCTTCTTACACCCTATCTGCAGGAGCGGCAGGCCAAGGATGTGTCTGCCAAGGCGCTTGGCATGGCTGTGAACATATATCTGGACAGCCTCGCCTGGAAAGAGATCGCGGAGCTTGTCTCCATGGTCAAGAAGAATTGGAAACTCGATGAGGCGCAGATGCTGCAGCTCGATTATGCCCGGGCCATGTCGTTGCAGAACCTCGGCGATGATTCCATGGCCTTGCCCATGTGGGCGGAACTGGCCAAGGACGTGAAGGTGGTACCCGCCTTCCGTGCCTATGCCATGTATTACATGGCATAGGCGGCTATGGAGCGTCAGGATTTGCGTAAGGTCTTTGTTTATTCCCAGGAGGCGTTGGCTCTGCTGTTGCAGACCGATGGCGATCCCGAGAAGATCAAGGATGTGGTCCTCATGTCCATCTATGCCACCGAGCGTTCGGGGCGCTACGGTGAAGCGCTCAAATGGGCCAGAGAGTACGACAAGTATATCAAGGTCGATAACCCGGAATGGGCTTCCACCCGGTTCAAGCTGGCGCGTATCTACCGTAAGGCCGGAGCCATGGAGGAGTGGAAGAAGCTTTTGGGCGACATCATCGAGAAGAAACCGGATTCCCTGCAGGCGCAGCTCGCCAAATCCGCGTTGGACACCTACGCCCTGGAGCAGCAGGCTCAGCAGTACGCGCCGGGTCCGCAGTAATTTTATGGAGGAGATATGCTGAGACAACCAAGTGTGGCAGGGCGATTTTACGACGCCGATCCTGACAAGTTGAACGGGGTGGTGGATCGTTGCCTTGCTCTCGGAGAGGGGAAGCGTGAAGAATCGACCCTTCTGGCCATGGTTCCCCACGCGGGATATGTCTTTTCCGGCGGGGTCTGCGGCAAGACCCTTGCCCAGGCCAATCTTGCCCCTACCGTCCTTCTGTTGGGGCCCAATCACACTGGTTTTGGTGCCCGGTTTTCCCTTTGGTCCGAGGGAAGCTGGAGCATACCGGGGGCGGAAGTGCCTGTGGATGCGGAATTGGCCTCTGCATTGCTCAAAGCCGACACTTCCATTTCTTCTGATATCATGGCCCATGTGCGCGAGCATTCATTGGAAGTCGTCCTTCCGTTTCTGATGCGTCTGAATCCGGCCACAACCATCGTCCCCTTGTCGATTTCTGCCAGTCTTTTTGTAGATCTGGAGCGGGTCGGAAAGTCCATCGGGCAGGCGATCAAGATGTTTGGGCGGCCGGTTTCCATCGTCGTCAGCTCGGACATGAGCCACTATATTTCTCAGGATGAGGCCAAACGGCTTGATTCCATGGCCTTGGAAGCGGCGGTGAACCTGGACCCGGCAGGGCTGTTCAACACGGTCCGGTCGCATGAAATTACCATGTGCGGGGTGCTGCCCATGACCGTCGGTCTGTTCGCGGCTCTGGAACTTGGGGCGAGTAAGGGCGAGCTGGTGGCCTATTCCAACTCCGGCGAGGTCTCCGGCGATTTCGACCAGGTGGTCGGCTATGCCGGGGTTTTGGTAAGTTGATCGTATTACTGTACGACAAAGGCCTTCCCGAATTCGGGAAGGCCTTTTTCTTATGCGTGTCCCGTCCTGAAATAGGTTGATAACCAAAGGACCTATTTATGGAAAGCAATCCCAAACAGCGAGTTAGACGGACTCGGCGCGACTACACGATGGCCTTTAAATTGTCGGTGGTGGCGCAGGTGGAAAAGGGCGAGATGACGTACAAGCAGGCTCAGGCTTTTTATGGTATTCAAGGGCGAAGTGCGCCTCCCCCCATCCTTTGGACCACTGATCGGTCATTTTAAGGTGGAGTCCGGCGTCCGAGTTTGTGCCTCCGTAGAGGCGGTTCACCGTAGCCGTTGTGGAGCGTAGCCCGTCCCCGTAGGGCGGCCCGAAGGGCCGAGGGCGGAGCGGAACAACGGCTACCAGCCAATTCAATGCCCCTGTATACAGCAGCGGGAGTCCTTTTGTCCAACGAAGAATGAGCGCGTTCCTCGTTGTAGTAGTGAAAATACCGCGCCAACCCATGGTATAGCTCGATTCCATCAGAGTACGCCTTGGGATAAATATCCTCATATTTCACCGTCCACCACAGCCGTTCAATGAATACGTTGTCGATCGCGCGGCCTTTACCGTCCATGCTGATGGTGATGCCATTGCTTTGCAAAACGCTGGTAAATTCACGGCTCGTGAATTGTGCTCCCTGATCCGTATTGAACACCTCTGGCGTGGAGATGCGCAACGCCTTGTTCAGTGCATCCACGCAGAATGAACTATCCATCGAGTTTGATAGCTCCCACGCCAGCACAAATCGGCTCCACCAGTCTATCACTGCCACCAGATAGAGAAAGCCTCGCTGCATCGGAATGTAGGTGATGTCAGCGCTCCAGACTTGATTTTTCCTCTCAATGGCAATTCCTTTCAGCAGATAGGGAAACACGGGATGCTCCGAATTGGGGACACTCGTATGCGGCCCTGGAGTGATGGCTTGCAAGCCCATCAGTTGCATCAGTCGCTCAACTCGCTTGTGGTTGACTTGATGGCCTTGGGTCTTCAGCCAATCCGTCATGCGTGGCGAGCCGTAATCCGGCTGACGCAGGTACTGCTCGTCGAGAAGACGCATCAAGCCCAAATTCTCATTGGATTGGGCTACCGGCTTGTAGTAAAAGCCCGAACGGGAAATGCCTGCCAGCCTACATTGTCGCCGAGTGGAATACTTCCGATCAGGTTTGATCCACTGGCGGCGAAGTTCAAGCGGCAGGCTTACAACTTTTTTTCAAGCCATTTGATATCCATCTTGAGCCGACCGATCTCCTCAAATAGAGGAGCGGTTACTTCCTCCTGGCTCTTGGCCTTCTTGCCGCTGGAAAAAATATCCTCGGCGTTTTTAAGGAGCTGCCGCTTCCACATGGAAATTTGATTGGGATGCACTTTATGCTCCGCAGCCAGTTGCGCCAACGTTTTCACGCCACGAATTGCCTCAAGTGCGATCTTGGCCTTGAACTTGTCAGAATGTTTCCGTCTTGTGCTGCTCTTTGTCATACGTCCTTCCTTATCGGTTTAAGGACGCTGATTCCACCTTAACCGGTGGTCCGAATTTTGGGGGAAAGCGCACACGAAATCGTATTTGCGCGGCAAGGATATGTTTCCCGAGCCCAAGATCATGGCCAAGACGCGTCTGTCTGACCAGTCTGTGGATTTCACCCAGGGCAGTCTCAAAAAAACCGGCAACCAGCTGGATCTGGCCCTGTCCGGTGATGGATTCTTCAAGGTCGAGACTCCCGAGGGGAATCTGTACACGCGATCAGGGGCCTTTCTTGTCGATTCTACGGGGACTCTGGTTACCCAGCAGGGGCACCCTGTCCTGGTGGGCGGACCGTTGGTTTTGCCGCCGGGTGCCAAACTGTCCGTGGACGACGGCGGCAATATCTCCGTGAACGGCGATCCCGCCGGTTCGTTCGATCTCACCACCTTTGATGACCTCAAGGGGCTTGAGCGGGTTGGCAGCAATTTTTACAGGGCGGCCGAGGGCGCGGCGGAAACTCCACCGCAGGATCTGGTCGTTCAGCAGGGCTATCTTGAGCAAGGCAATGTCGAAGTCGTGACCGAAATGGTCGAGATGCTTGAGACCCAGCGTGCTTTTGAGATGTACTCCAAGATGCTCCAGAGCACGGATCAGCTTGATAAACAGATGATTACGCGAATAGGCAGAATCACAGGATAAACAGGAGGCTAAAGGCTATGATGCGTTCACTTTGGACTGCCGCGACTGGCATGGTCGCCATGCAGACCCACATCGACACGCTTTCGAACAACCTGGCCAACGTGAACACCACGGGTTTCAAGAAAAGCCGGGCCGAGTTTGAGGATCTCATGTACCAGACGCTTCAGATCGCTGGTACGCAAAATCAGACCGGCGGGCGTATCCCCGTGGGAATGCAGATCGGTATGGGCGTCCGCCCGGTTACCGTGCACAAGTTTTTTTCCCAGGGCGATTTCAAAAACACCGGCAACCCGTTGGATATCGCCATTGAGGGCGACGGCTTTTTCAAGGTCCAGATGAACGGTGAGGATGTCTACACCCGCGCCGGTTCCTTTAAACTGGATAACGAAGGGCGTGTGGTCACGGCGGGCGGACATGTGTTGCAGCCCGAGTTCACCGTGCCGCCCGAGACGGTCAGCGTGGTTGTTACCGAGACCGGCAATATCGCCGCGCTCGACAAGGACGGAACCGCTTTGGCCGAAACAAGCCTGGAGCTCTATCGGTTCCAGAATCCGGCGGGCTGACCGCTGCGGGGCGTAATTTCTACCGTGAAAGTGAAGCCTCGGGTGCGGCCGTGGCCGGTACGCCCGGCGACGAGAATTACGGCACCATGGCCCAAGGATTTCTCGAAGGATCCAATGTGGAAATGGTGGATGAAATGGTCGGATTGATCGTCGGGCAGCGAGCGTATGAGATCAATTCCAAGGCCATCACCACCTCTGACGGCATGTTGCAGACATCTATCAACATCAAGCGCTAGCAGAGCAAATGATCGTTATTAAGCAGCAAAAGGAGAAAACTATGACCTAATCTGAGCGATTCTCCAGCCTGACACAACATCAAAGCTGGCATATCACCTTGTTTTTGTTTACAATCACATCCAGTCACTACGTCATGAACGTTTCACCCATTTGGTGGAGGGCTGGATGTCCAACTCAAAGAGAACCAAAGCAAAATTCATCGACGATGTCCAAGTCACGAACGACTGTCTGACAAGCCGGGCCGGGCTCAACCTCTTTGCTCGCTACATTCGTGGCATTGGTCTTTTCCCCCACATCAACCGCCTTTTCGGCTCCATGCGCAAGAACCCCAAGGGCACGCCCATCGATGAACTTTTCAAGCAGGTGCTCTGCTTCCTCTTTGACGGCACCAGCCGTCACTTGGCCCACTTTGATGTCCTGACCAAAGATCCGGGCTACGCGGCTGCCATCGAAACAGACATCAAGAGCATGGCCTCATCGCACACCGTCAAGCGGTTCTACCAATCATTCTCCGCACAACGGACCTATCTTTTTCGCCGTCTGTTGCAGCAACTCTTCCTTTGGCGACTCAGCATGACCAGCCCAGAAGTGATCGAACTGAACATCGACACCATGGTCATGGATAACGACCAAGCGCCGAAGCGTCACGGCGTCAAGCCCACCTACAAGAAGGTTCTGGGCTTTCAGCCTCTCCAGATGACCTGGGGCCGCTACATTATAGACGCCGTGTTCCGTGGCGGCGACAAACACTCTCTCAACGGCGACTCAGCCCCGAAGATGATCCGTCACGTGGTGCGCATGATCCGTACCCGCTACAGCAAGACCGTACCCATCATCATTCGCATGGACTCCGGATTCTTCGACCAGGAGCTCTTCGACGAGATGGAGCGGCTGGATATCGGTTTCATCTGCGCAGGCAAGTTCTATAGCGACATCAAGGCCATGATTGGGGCACTTCCCGAAACCGCCTTTCAGCATCACTTCGGCAAAACCGATGAGGATGTCTGGCAGTGCTACGAGTTCTGCGACCGCCGCAAGTCCTGGGAAAAGTCCTTCAGGACCATCTTTTGGCGACCTTTACTGGAAGAGAAGCAGTTCCTGCTACCCGGATCAAGACCAGGCACCATCGTCTACACCAACCTTGGCATGGATAGTGTCGTGGATCAGCAATTGCAGGAGGCTGGCCTCGCGTTCATGGCCGAAACCGATGCCATCATCCACTCCTACCACCAGCGGGGCGCGGACGAACTGGTGCACAGGGCGTTCAAGGATTTCGGATTCGAGGAGTTGCCGTTCCAGCGCTTCGTGCCCAACGCCGCCTTCTATTACACCATGCTCCTCGGCTTCTTCCTGTTTGAAGCGTTCAAGGAAGATGTGAGTGAGCCGGTGGTACCGGTCAAGTCTTTCCCGACCACACTGCGTCGCACCTTGGTGGACGTCGCCGCCAAGGTGGTGTCCCATGCTGGCAAAACCGTACTCAAGGTCACGGCGATCGCCATGGAATCGTTGCGTTTCAAAGAACTGTGGGAGCGCTGCCTGAGCGCTCCAAAATTCGTCTGGACCTGATCTGAACGCCCCGCTCCATGTCCAGCGATGGGAGAGGTGCGTCCAATTTCCTGAAAAATCTGGTATCACAACCGAAACGAGTGGCATTTTCACGCTTCAGCGATCAAGCTGTCCCCATTCGCACCATTTTTGGAGTCAATCTTCTTCCGGTTTCTGCCGAGGAAGGCTTCAATGAGACCCCTCCGCTCGATTTAGTGTCAATCGGCGTTGAAAGTTGACCCATCATCGGCGTCGAAATTTGACCCACCCCGAACGTGATTTTCGGGTGTTGGGGGGAGGCTTTTCCGGGGGCGGCGGCAGGGTCGGGAATGGAGGGAGCCCGGAGGGCGACCGGAATTCCCGACCCTGCCGCCGACGCTTATGCGTCCTGCCCTTGGTGCTGTCCCCTGCCTTGTTTCAGCCTCCAGCTTTCATTGCCTGTTTCGATGATCTCGCAGTGATGTGTGACGCGGTCCAACAGGGCCGTGGTCATCTTGGCGTCTCCAAAGACCTGTGACCACTCCCCGAAGCTCAGGTTCGTGGTGATCAGCACCGAGGTCCTCTCGTAGAGCTTTGAGAGCAGGTGAAAGAGCAGCTGGCCTCCTGACCTGGAAAACGGCAGGTAGCCGAGTTCGTCCAGGATGACCAAGTCGAAGCGCGCCAAAGTCTCGGCCAGCCGTCCGGCCTTGCCGTCCGCCTTTTCCTGCTCGAGCTGGTTGACGAGGTCCACCAGATTGAAAAAGCGCACTCGGGCGCCGTTGCGCACGGCATTGGAGCCGATGGCGATGCTTAAATGCGTTTTTCCGGTGCCCGTGCCGCCTACAAAGACCACATTGATCCAGCTCTCCATGAAGCCGCCCTGGTATAGATCCCTGATCCTGGCCTCACCGACGTGCGAGTCCTGGAAGTCGAAACCGTCCAGATCTTTGCTCACGGGAAATCTGGCGATCCCCAGGCGGTATCGGATGCTGCGTACGCGGCGCTCGGCCTGTTCCGCCTTGAGCAGATCTAACAGAAACCGTTCCAGAGTGGCCCCGGATCGACGACCGTGCTCAAGCATCTCGTCGTAAGCTCCGCGCAGGCCATGCAGCTTGAGCTCTTTGAGCAAAGCCAAGATGTCATTGCGAAGCATGGCTCGCCTCCAATAGCTGGTCATAACGTCCGCAGTCGGCCACAGGCTCGCATTTGATCCTGAGGTGATCGGGGACGCAAACCTCTTGGGTTGGCCTTTGATCACGGGAGCGGTTCAAGATGTTAAGGACCACGTCCCGACTCACCGTGTTCTGGTCCAGGGCCGCCTGGCAGGCGTCGGTTACTGCCTGGAGTCCATGGCTGGGCACCGCTGTCAGGATACCCGCAAACTGTCGGTCCCAGTCCTTATGCCGCCGCAGGGACAGACGGATTTGCTCCATCGGCGCAGGAAGCCTCCAGTCCTGGAAGGGAGCGCCGTTGCGGAGCGCTCCGGGCTTACGCTCCAGGACAGGCACGTAGTGCCACGGGTCATAGACAGTCTTTTCTCTGCCGAATCGGCGGGCATGTACGGCCAGCACCCGGCCATCGCGAATCACCGAGATGTGGTCGGCGTACGCCTTGATCTGCGCCGCCTGTCCAGCCGCCTCGCAGGGTACGCTGTACCGGTTGTGATCAAACCGCACCAGACATGTGGAGGAAACCCGGCATTCCTGAATACGGTAGCCATCGAAAGGGGCTGCGGGCTTGATTAGGTTTTCACGCTCCTGCAGGAAGACCTCCCAGATCGTCTTGTCCGTAATCTCCGGATGAGCCTGAGTCTTGGCCCAACCAATAGCTCGCTCCAGCAGCCAGGCGTTGTACTCCTCAAGGCTCCCGAAACGCCATCTGCCGGATAAAAAACGAGTACGTACCAGATGGACTTGATTTTCCACCTGTCCTTTTTCCCAGCCAGCAGCAGGCGTACACAGCGTGGGGTCCACCAGGTAATGAGTGCACATCTGCTCGAAGCGGGAATTGAGTTCGCGTTGCTTGCCGCGTAGAACTTTGTTCACTGCGGTCTTCATGTTGTCGTAAATACCTCGGCCACAAGATCCGCCGAAAAAGGCAAAGCCGCGCTGATGGGCGTCGAATACCATCTCCTGGGTCTCCCGAGGGTAACCGAAGCAGAAGACCATCCGGCTATGGCACAATCGCATGTGCGCGGTCTTGACCGTCATTGGCATGCCGTCAATTTCGAGTTGCTCGTGGCTCCAGTCGAACTGGTAGGCCTCTCCAGAGGCGAAAGTCAGCGGGACAAAGGCTTGCGACACCCTGTGCCCTTCGGCTTCGCGCCAGCGGGAGACATGACGCCGGACAGCATCATAGCCTCCCTCGTAACCTTGCCCCTGAAGCTGCTCAAACAAGACCTTGATCGTGCGTCGATGTTTGCGTGGAAGCCCGACATCCCGCTCCAACTCGCTTTCCAGCCAGGTCGTGAATTCACCAAGTTTGGGCATGGGCTGGATCGCTCGTTTGTACTCGAAGCGCGTCTCCTCCGAGCGCAACACCTTGCGGACCGTATTCCGGCTCATGTTTAAATTCTTGGATATCTGCCTGATCGGCGTCTCATGCCGGTCATGGGCCACCTTAATCTTTCGAATTGTTTCCACCGTCAGCATCTCCTCGCTGGCCCTCCCGTCACGATTTTCTCGTGACCTTGAGGGGCTTGCCGGGGTGGGTCAAATTTCGACGCCGATTACCGGCTCAGGTGGGTCATATTTGCACGCCGATTCACACGATTTAGGTATAAAATAGGAGAATACCCACTGGAGGAAAGATGAAATTCAAGGAGTTGGTTGCAAAAAACCGTACTCGGCGTATCTTCGATGAATCGCAGCCGGTCGCCATGGAGACGCTGGTTGAACTCGTTGATCTGGCGAGGTTCACCCCTTCCGGCATGAACAAACAGCTGCTGAAATATGTGGTTGTAACGGCCAAGGCACAGTGCGAGGCAATATTCCCGCTGCTTGGCTGGGCCGGGTATTTCAAGGACTGGTCCGGGCCTGCCGAGGGCGAGCGGCCAACCGGGTACATTGTCATTTTGCTTGATAAAGGGATTTCAACAGACCCCGGTTGCGATCAGGGGATCGTCAGCCAGACCATCATGCTCGGGGCTGTCGATAAGGGGCTTGGTGGTTGCATCATCGCCACGGTGAACCGGAAAAAGCTCGCTCGGTTGCTTGACCTTTCTTCTGATATGGAGGTGCTTCTGGTGCTTGCATTGGGGGTTCCCGCCGAGGAGGTCGTTGTGGAAGCGCTTCCCAGTGGCGGAAAAATCGAGTATTGGCGCAGCTCGGACGGAACACACCATGTTCCGAAGCGTAGTCTGGATGAAGTGATTGCGGGGCGATACCCGGAAACGGATGATAACAATATATCGGATCTACAGATTGATGAATAATAATAAAAAATTCAGTGAAATAGCAAGTATGGAAAAAGCCCGCATCGTGGCGGACTGGCTGGATGCCAAGCAGGGCCGGGACATCATCATCATGGATGTGGCTGCCATGAGTTCGGTGACGGATATGACCTTGGTTGTTTCTGCGCGTGGCGTGAAGCATGCCAAAGCTTTGGCCGATCACGTTTTGGCTATGGCGGCCGAGAATGAAATAGAATTTCTGCGCATGGAAGGCCACCGGACCGGAGAATGGATTTTGCTCGATCTCAATGACGTCCTGGTTCATGTTTTCTTGGATGAACTGCGGGAGTTTTACAACATCGAAGGCATGTGGTCCGAGGCCCCGCGAGTGAGCTGCACTGTAAAGTGATCGGGAGACATGATGGCTGAGCTGACAAAGACATTGCTCCTGATTCTGGATGGTTGGGGAATTGCCCCTGACGGTAAGGGAAATTGCGTACGCAATGCGCCCACGCCGTATCTGGATGAACTGTTGAACCGGTATCCCGGTACCCGTTTGGCCTGTTCCGGGCGTTCGGTGGGGCTTCCCGATGGTTTCATGGGTAATTCCGAGGTCGGTCACATGAACATCGGGGGCGGTCGTGTCATCTATCAGGACATGACCCGTATCGACTTGTCCATCGAGCAAGATGTCTTTGCCGAAAACGCGACGTTCAAGGATCTTGTTGTCAGAACAAAAGCGGGGAGCGGGCGGTTGCATCTCATGGGGCTTGTCTCCGATGGGGGGGTGCATAGCCATCAGAATCATATTTATGCCCTGCTTGAAATGGCGAAACAGGCTGACATCCCCGAACTTTTTATCCATGTATTTCTTGATGGGCGGGATACGCCGCCGACCAGTGGGCTGGGGTATGTCCGCCAGTTGATCGACAAGATGAAAGAGATTGGCATCGGCACGGTAGCGACCGTCAGTGGGCGCTACTGGGCCATGGACCGGGATCAGCGGTTTGAGCGCGTGGAAGTGGCCTATCGTGCGCTGGTTGAGGGGGAGGGCGTTTCCATGGCCGATCCCCTGTCCGGCATCCAGGCATCCTATGATGCCGGGAAAGAGGATGAATTTGTTATGCCGAGCGTCATTGAGGGCGTGAATGGCAGTATCGGCGACGGCGACGGTCTGTTCTTTTTCAACTTCCGTGCGGACAGGGCACGTGAAATCAGCCGGGCCATTTTTGAACCGAATTTCAGTGAGTTTGGGAGGAAGAAGGTGCCGGGAACGGCCTGTTTCGCCACCATGACGCAGTATGAGAGTACCTTTCCGCTGCCCACGGCGTTCCCACCCGAATCTTATGATGACACGCTGGGGGAGGTTGTCTCCGGCCTGGGGATGAAACAGCTTCGCATTGCCGAAACCGAGAAATATGCCCATGTGACCTATTTTCTCAATTGTGGACGCGAGGAGCCGTTTGAAAATGAAGACCGCGTGATGATTCCCTCGCCGCGTGAAGTGGCCACCTATGATCTCAAGCCGCAGATGAGTGCCGATGCGGTGGCAGATGCGTTGATTGCCCGTCTGGGCGACTACGATCTGTGCGTCTGCAACCTCGCCAATCTGGATATGGTGGGGCATACCGGTATCATCGAAGCTGCGGAAAAGGCCTGCGTGACTGTGGACGGTTGTGTAGGGCGCATAGTGGATTCGGTGCTCCAGCTCGGTGGGCGGGTTTTGCTGACCGCGGATCACGGCAATGCCGAACAGATGATCGCGGCAGACGGCAGTCCGCATACGGCACATTCGACCAACCCGGTACCGTTGGTTTATATTGAGAACGGGGCCGAAGGCACTGTTCTGGAACAAGGGATTTTGGGGGACATCGCCCCGACCATTCTCGGGCTGTGGGGTGTCGAACAACCCAAAGCCATGACCGGTAGGAATCTTATCAAAAAAGGGTAACCATGTCTGAATCGAACAAGCCATTGACTCCGGTAAAGCCTGCGGGCATGGAGTTGATCTTTTTGTACCCCTGTCCCCATTGCAATCGGGAAGTGCCCTTGATTGCTCCTTCGCGTCCGGCCATGGCCCAGTGCGATGCCTGTCGCGAAAACTTCCCCATCGTTCCCGTGGATGATAGTACTATCCGTTACATGAAGACCATCCTGGCCAGCGGAAAAGCGGCCATTGATCCCGATTTTTTATAAAATCCATTTTTGGGGGCTGTTGATTTTCCTGATTTTTAGGGGCTTGCAGCCCCTTTTTTCGTCTTGAGAAAGTCTAGATATTCTTAAGACAGCAATTCCCCGTGATTTTGCGGGTTGCTTCGCCTGTCCTTCGAGTTCTTTAATTCCAGCTAGTTATGGTTTGGCCCCGCAATTGCTATGAGAAGTTGTTGACTTTTCATGTTTAGCAATAAGGAAACTGGGATGAATTTTGGAAAGTTATTGTATCCGGTGGTAGATACGATGTTTTTATCGATTGCCGCCTCAGTTGGCCCGGGTGTTCGGGCTGTCTGTGCCGCAACGGATGATCTGACAATTCTGTCAGCCCAAGCGAGTGCATTCCCCTGACTGTTGACCTCAGCCGTGGTTGTGGGGGGCGGTGGTATCCTTGCTGCCTTTTTGCTGACTCGTCGATTAATGGATTGTAAATTCAGATTGTTATCTGAAAGTTTGGATGGTGTCCTTTTGGGAGAGAGAGATATTTCTTTGCCGAATGACGGAGTGGACAATTTTGGCAAAGCTTCTCAAGGAATCAACCGGATTGTTAAGTACATTAGTGAGTTGGAAGATACAGTCAAAAAGAGCGAAAATGTCGTCCGTGAGGCTGAAGTCAGAGTTGTCACTGCGGTGAATCTGGCGGAGCATGCGCGTGAACAAGGTGAAGCTGCTCGTTGTCAGGGGTTGCTTTCTGCGGCCAGGACTCTGAGTGCTTCGGTGCAAGGCATCCGTGAGTCATCCACCAGTCTTGACGCTTCTTCCAGCAAGGCGAGCAGCGGTGCGGCTGATCAACAGCGTTATCTTGCCGAGGCCTTGTCTGCCATGGAGGAAATGAACGCGGCCGTGTCGGAAACTGCCATCAATGCCGAGGCGGCGGCAATCGATGCGGAAAAGGCCATTGAGTATGCCAGGAGTGGGGCAGATGTTGTTACCCGCACCGTAGACGCCATCGGCCTTGTCTCGGGTAATTCCCAGTCATTGACCGAACGAGTGGCCGCTCTTGGAACCCGCGCCGAAGGGGTGGGAAAAATCATGGGAGTCATCTCGGATATTGCCGACCAGACCAATCTGTTGGCCCTGAATGCCGCTATTGAGGCGGCTCGTGCCGGTGAGGCCGGACGCGGGTTTGCCGTGGTGGCTGACGAGGTTAGAAAGTTGGCCGAAAAGACGATGGTTGCCACCCGCGACGTTGGCGTTGCCATTGATGGTATTCAGACCCAGGTTGGCCAAACCATTGGCGGCGTGCGTGAAATTGCCGAACTGGCGGATCAGTCCGCAGGCTTGGCCAACGAGTCCGGGGTTGCGTTGAAAGAAATTGTAGCCTTTGCCGGAACCAGCGCCGCGCGTGTCAGTTCCATTGCCTCTGCAGCAGCTCAGCAGTCCGTCGCCAGCGAAGAGGTGACTCGGACCATGTCAGAAATCCACTCGATTTCTCAGGCCACGGGGGAGGGAATGGAAAAGGCCGCCTCTGCCATGGTTCGGTTGACCGAGCGGGTAGATGATCTTTCCACCATGACCGGCGTTTTCCGTCTGGTAGGGAATGGCAAAGTACAGGATGTCATCGGCAAGTTGGCCTCATCGGTCGAAGTTCAGTCCCGTGAACGGGCCCGCCAGGAAGAGTTCATGCGCCGGGCGCTCAGGGATAACGATTTCCTTGAATTGCTTTACATCACCGATGAAAAGGGTCGACAGACCGTCAGCAACATTGGTGGCAGGGTCATGGATTTTGCTGAGGACCGCTCCGCGTACGATTCCGAATGGGCGTCTCGGCCCTGGTTTACGGGAGCTATCGAAAATCGTACTTTTTACATCTCGGATGTCTATGTCTCGTCGGCTTCGGGTGAGAACTGCATCACCGTGTCCAGTCCGTTTGTCGACGGCAACGGTGCAATCAAGGGCGTTATCGCGGCCGATGTGCGTGTGGCTGTGTAGCTCGTTGATATATTGATAGAAGAAGCAGAAAAGGGTGTTTCCCTTTTCTGCTTTTTTTATGAGGTGCGCCTGGGTTTGTATTGCATGAGCACATTGCCGGCGACGATGAATCCGAGTCCGGCTACCGTGGCGGAAAGGATGTGTTCACCTGTCAGAAAGTGAATGAAGACCAGGGAGAGAAAGGGGGAGAGAAAAATCAGGTTTGCCACTCGTGCTGTGCCGCCTCCGTCAGGGAGGGCAGCGTATTTCATGGCTGACAGCCATAGGGCGAAAGTGATGCCCATCTCGAAAAAACCCACGTAGACGGCGCCGATAACCCCTTGGAAAGGGACGGTGGACAAGTCGGAAAAAAGGACAGTGGCGACCAGGATGAGTGGCAGGCCAAACAGAAAATTGAGGAAGAGGCCCACCGTGGGGTCCAGGGTGCTTCTGGTGCTGAATATCCAGTAGAGTGCCCATATGACGGTGCTGCCGAGTGCTAGCTCAACACCGGTGGTATTGGAAAATTGCAGGGTGAAGATTTCGCCGTGGGTCGAGATGATGAGAACGCCCATATAACTGATCAGGATGGCGATGATGTCTTTGGCCCGTAGTTTTTGTTTGAGGAGTGGGATGGACAGCAGGGACAGGGTTATTGCCCAGGTGTAGTTGATTGGTTGAGCTTCCTGAGCGGGCAACAGGTCATAGGCCTTGAACAGGATGACGTAGTAGAGAAACGGATTGAGTGCTCCCAGAAGGCCGCACCGCAAGAGTTCTTTCCCTTTGACTTTCCTGACAAGTTTTAACTTGTTTTGAAAAAACAGCACACCAGCAAGCACCGCGACGGATGCCATGCAAGCGAAAAGCAGGAGTTGCAGCGGGTCAAGGTAGCGCAGCGAAATCTTGAAGGCCGAAGCCACGGTGGACCAGATGCCCACCGCGGCCAGACCGAAGAAGAATGCTTTTTTGCGGTTAGTCACGCGATTAGATGATGACGTGTTTTTTGATGTAGGCCACCCCTTCCTTCGTATCATCAGTGACCATGAACAGATCGAGATCTTCCTCGTTGCAGAACTTGTTGGTCACCATCTGATTTTTGAACCAATCGACGAGGCCGCCCCAGAATTCTTTGCCTAAGAGCACGATGGGGAACGGCTTGATGCGGTGCGTCTGGATGAGTACGAGGGCCTCGGCCAGTTCATCCAGAGTGCCGTAGCCGCCGGGCAGGGCCACGTAGGCAAGGGCATATTTGATGAACATGAGCTTGCGGATGAAAAAGTAGCGGAAGTCGCTGCGTATGTTCATGTATTGATTGTTGTGTTGTTCCATGGGCAGATGGATGTGCAGACCGATGGATTCCCCGCCGTTTTCAAAAGCTCCCTTGTTGCCTGCTTCCATGAGGCCGGGGCCGCCGCCGGTGATGACAGAAAAGCCCGCCTCAGAAAGTTCCTTGGCGAATTGTTCCGTCTTTTCATACAGAGGATTATCGGGCTTGACCCGGGCCGAACCGAACATGGACACGGCCGGACCGATTTCGGAGAGGGTTTCAAACCCGTCGACGATTTCGGACATGATTTTGAAGAGTCGCCAGGACTCCTGCATGGAGAGGTCGTCGATGAGATACTGTTTCGAACGTTGGATCATGTAAACTCCTTTCACTTGCAAATCGTTTCGACAATCGTGTGGGAGTTGCCTGATTGCCGATTATGAGGCATGTATGCCCGGTGGCGGAAAGTTGTACACCGCCTCTTGGTAACTTTCATAATACAACGAATTTTTCCCATTCGGAAGCGGAGATTGCATTCCGTTGTCGGATGGGATTTCAAGAGGACACCCGATGAAGATCACATTTATGGGCGCGGCCCGGACTGTCAGCGGCTCTTGTTATATCATCGAATGCGCCGGGAAGCGGTTTGCGGTCGATTGCGGTCTCCACCAGGGCAACGCGGAAATCGAGAAACGAAATTGGAATTTTGATCAGTACGATGCCAAGAAGCTTGATTTTATCTTGATAACGCACGCACATATCGATCACAGCGGACTGTTGCCCGCCCTGGTTTCCAAGGGGTTCAAGAATCCTATCTACAGCACCGCCCCAACCAGAGACCTCATGGAAATCATGTTGTTGGACAGTGCGCATATCCAGGAGATGGAAGCGGAGTGGGCCAACCGCAAGCGGATGCGGACCGGTGTGCAGACCATACGATCCCTTTACAGCGTTGCGGATGCCGAAAATACCATTCCGCTTCTTGCCACTGTCGAATACGATAAGATTTTTGAACCGGCACCCGGCATTCGCGTCAAGTACAAGAATGCAGGCCACATTTTGGGTTCGGCCTTTATCGAATTGGACTATCGGGTGGGGGACAAGCGGACTCGGGTGATTTTTTCCGGCGATCTGGGGCGGCCTGAGCAGCTTATTGTGGAAGATCCGGACGAAATGGGGCATGCAGACTATGTATTTCTGGAGTCCACGTACGGCAACCGGACCCATCCCGACGAGGAACACAACCTGGACGAATTGGCCGAGGCCATCAAGTACAGTTACGACAACGGGGAAAAGGTCGTTATTCCGGCCTTTGCCGTGGAGCGTTCCCAGCAGATAATCTATAGCCTGTTCCTGCTCAGGAAACAGGGGCGTTTGCCCGAAGACATGCCCATTTATCTGGACAGTCCGCTGGCGATTCGGGCCACCGAGATATTTAGAAAACATCCTGAGTTTTATGATGAAAAGACGCAGGAATTCATTCGTAACGGTGAACACCCGCTTGATTTGCCCAACCTCCATTTCACGGAATCCCGGGAACAGTCCCAGGCCATTAACGAGACCACCGGATCGGCTGTCATCATCTCGGCCAGCGGTATGGCCAATGCCGGGCGGGTCAAGCACCATCTGCGCCACAATCTCTGGAGACCGGGGGCCAGCGTCATCTTCGTCGGATGGCAGGGCGTCGGTACGCCGGGCCGGAAGATTTTGGGCGGGGCAAAGAAGATACGGCTGTTTGGTGAAGAGGTGGTCGTTGCGGCCAAGATATTCACCATCAACGGATTTTCGGGACATGCGGATCAGAGCGATCTCATGGCCTGGCTGGAAGTCATGCGTGGCAGACCGGTAAAAATCCTCCTGGTGCATGGCGAAGCCGAAGTGCAGAAAGAGTTTGCCGAGCTCATAACCGAGAAGTTCGGATTCGATGTCCATATTCCCGAATACATGGAGGAATTGGAATTGGAGCCCGGTGTGGAATTGCAGCCGGTGGTGGATATGGCCGTGGCCAGACCGCGGGTGGATTGGGATTTCCTGCTCGGGGATTCGGAAACGCTGTATTCCGAGCTTCGAAAGCGCGTCAAGGATGTGGAAAACCGTCCATGGGTGGATCAGGTGGATCTGCGGGACAAGCTTCTGGCCGTCAATCAGCATATCGTGGAACTCATTTCCGAGATGTAGTCCATGCGCATTGTCGGCGGACAGTACAAGGGACGCAGCATCAAAACCTGCGAAGGACCGGGCTATCGGCCTGCCACCATGCGGGTGCGCGAGTCCATCTTTTCCATGCTTCTCGCGCGCGGTGTCGATTTCCGTGCGGCGAGGGTTATTGACCTGTTTGCAGGCAGTGGCAGTCTCGGGCTTGAATGCCTCAGTCGTGGTGCCCTTGACGTCTGGTTCGTGGAGAAGGGAGCCAAGGCTGCCGGGCTGATACGGAAGAATCTCAAGGAACTCGGCATCGGGAACGATCATGCAAAAGTGATCGCCAAGGATCTTTTCGGCATATTGGCCAAACAGCCGGATGTGCCTTTTGATTTGATTTTCATTGATCCTCCCTATGGAAAGGGTATGCTGGTGCCTTCTCTGGAAAAGGCCTTGAACAACGGTTGGATCGCTGGTGGGGCCTTGGTCCTGGCAGAGGTTGAAGCCGCAGTCAAGGCACCCGAAACGGGACCCATTGCTGAAATGGAACTTTTAACTGACCGAGAATACGGCCAAACCAGGATACTTTTATGGCGGAATTGAACCCTCGGTTGGCGGTGTATCCCGGAACCTTTGATCCCTTGACCATGGGCCATGTCAGTCTGATTCGGCGAGGCCTCAAGGTATTTGACAAGATCATTCTCGGCATTGCCGCATCCACGCCTAAAAAAACGCTTTTTTCTGTCGAAGAGCGAGTGGCGTTGGCAAAGGAAGTGTTTCGGGATGATGAAAATATCATTATCGATTCCTTTGATGCCCTGCTTATCGACTATGTGGAAGATACGGGAGCCGGTTCCATCCTGCGGGGTCTGCGTGCCGTGTCTGATTTTGAATACGAATTCCAGATGGCGCTCATGAATCGCAAGCTCGACCGTGAGATTCAGACCGTGTTCATGATTACGGATTTCAAATGGATGTACTTGAGTTCCACCATCGTTAAAGAGGTGGCCATGTATGGCGGCGATATCTGCGGGCTGGTGCCGGGACCGGTGGTCAAGGCGTTGCAGGTAAAATTCGGAACCGGGTACGGTTGTGGAGACAAGAAGACCAGACACGATGGATAAGAAGCCCGCCATCCTCTGCCTGCTCGGCCCTACCGGAACGGGCAAGACCTCGGCGGCCATTGCCGTGTCCCGGCGAGTGCCTGCCAGCGTCATCAATTTTGATTCCCGTCAGGTGTATTCGGATTTCCCGATTATTACGGCCCAGCCGACCCCGGAGGAGCAGGCCGCCTGTCCTCATCTGTTGTATGGTTTTTTGCCCACTGAAGAAAAGATGACGGCGGCCCGTTTTGTGGCCCTTGCCCTGGATGCCATCGAAACCGTGCTCGGCCAGGGGCGGCTGCCCATTCTGGTCGGCGGTACGGGACTCTACCTTCGTTCTCTGTTGAGCGGCATTGCTCCTATTCCTGAGATTCCAGAAGAAATTCGGCAACAGGTGTTGGACCGAATCGCCCTGGAAGGCCCGCAGAAGTTGCATGCCGAGCTGACCGAAACCGATCCCGAGTACGCGGTCAGGATTCATCCCAACGATACCCAGCGCAATGCTCGGGCGGCAGAGGTCTATCTCGCTACCGGGCGGAACATGACCTGGTGGCATGCCAACAGCGAGCACATCCCCGCGCCCTATGACGCCTTCAAGGTCGGTATGCGTATTGCCCTTGATGTGTTGGAACCCCATCTGGCTGGACGGATTGACGAAATGTTGGCCATGGGAGCTCTGGACGAGGCAAAGGCTGCCCATGCCCGGTGTGCGGCTTCGGATGCTCCTGGTTGGACCGGTATAGGATGTGCCGAGTTGCTGGCCTGTCTGCGCGGTGAAATTTCTCTGGATGAAGCTCGAATTTTATGGGTGAAGAATACCCGCGCCTATGCCAAGCGGCAGATTACGTGGTTCAAGAAGGAAAGCGAGATCGAATGGTTCGCGCCTGGACAGAGTGAAGCCGTCGCCGATGGTGTTACGGAC
Source organism: uncultured Pseudodesulfovibrio sp. (assembly GCA_963662475.2). GTDB lineage: Bacteria > Desulfobacterota > Desulfovibrionia > Desulfovibrionales > Desulfovibrionaceae > Pseudodesulfovibrio. Next base: position 222,801 of record CAXXUE010000028.1, on the reverse strand, counting down.
TGGCTGAGTCGACGGGAGAACTAGCCCGTCGCGATATGGGCCAGTTGACTCGGCGTGAGGTGCCAGTTGAGCGTGCCGTTTCCCTTGGACGGAAGGGCAATCTGCATAAGTCCCGCGTTTTCGATGTTGATTGCCACGGACAGTTCTCCGGTGAGCAGGGTGGATGCCACCTTGGCCAACGAAGGGAGATGCCCGACGATGAGCACAGAGTTCAGCCCCTCGTATTCCCGGATGAAGTCGATGGTCGTCTGAGGGGAAGCCATGGCCTTGATCGCTTCGGTCATCTCGATACGGGAGACCGGATAGCCCGTATGTTCGGCCACGATTGCGGCCGTTTGTCGGGATCGGACTTTGGGACTGGCTACCACGAGTTCGAAGCGGAGGCCGAGGATGCTCGCTGCCTTGGCGGTCTTTTCGACCATTTCCCGTCCCACCGGACTCAGTGGTTGGTTCTCGTCCAATTCCTTGGACAGGCATGCGCCATGTTGCATCAGATGTATCAGCATGAATTACTCCAAGTATTGCCGGATTTTCACAATGGTATCACCGGAGAAAGGGTGCTGCAAGCGGGTTGCGGAAAAGCTTCAGGCAGGATACATGCTGGGAGGTTTTCAGGGCTCTGCAAGCAGGGCTGAATACGAGTGAGGACAAAGAGCGCGTATGTTGATTCGAAAAATATTGTTATCCCTTGTGGTGTTGGTGGTTTTCCCGGTTTGTACACAGGCCTTTCAGGGATATGTCCAATCGGTTGGTGAAAACGGCACTATCGCCTGGGGAAGCGGAGAGATGGTTGTCGTCCGCATCCTTCAGAAAACGGAGGGCGGTAGTTCGTCGTCACTGACGCCGTTAGTCGTGCGCAAGGCCGCCTCCAGCGCGCGCAAGCAGTTGTTGGATATGGTTCTGGGTGTTCGCATAGACGCCAAGAGCACCGTGAGTGCCTATCTTTCCGAGGATGCCCAACTGGCGGGTCGGGTTCGCGGCGTTGTCCAGAATTCACCACTTGTGCGGCCTGCCCTGTTTGGAGACGACGGCGAAGTCCGGGTTTCGGAAGCATTGCGGGGCAAGCTGGTGGAATTGATTTTGCCAACCACCATTCAGTTTCAGAGCGGCATTCCGCCGAAGTTGTCCACCTCCATGGAACAAAGCCTTGCTTTCGGTGGTCAGGCCCCCGAGCATGTGGGTTCCTCGGCTGCGGGCTACACCGGTGTCATTTTCGACGCCCGCGGGCTGAAGGTCACCCCGGCCCTAACTCCGGTGATCTACGGTCAGGACGGCATGGGCGCGTACGGAGCCTTTCTGGTCAGTCGCACCAACGCCATTGAAAAGGGCGTCGTTGCGTATGCCACCACTGCCGATCCTGCCGTGCTCAAGGAGAGGGTCGGCTCGCGTCCTCTCGTGGTCAAGGCGCTGAGTGCGTATGGCTCCTGGCGAACCGATCTGATCATTACCTCTCCCATGGCGAGATTGGTGAGGGCGGTGATGGGGTCCGGTGAAGCCGTGGATAATTGCAGGGTGGTTATTGTCCTTGATCCGTCAGAGCCTTCGGCGCCTGCGGTAGGCGACAAACCCGAGGGGAGCGATGGCGATGTTTAGTATTCGATCTTTCGTGTGCAGTCTGTTGTTGGTCCTGACCGTTTTTACGGGGGGGGCTGCCGCAGGCGAGGTGCGTATTTTAAAGCCCATGGAAGAAGGCATGTCCGCCATGCAGCTTCGATCTCAGGCCATGTCCGAGGGATTTGCCCAGGCAGTGCTCGAGGAATCCGGGAAAATGCTTCCGGGCAAGTTGGATGAAGCCCGCGCGGAACTGTTTCGGGAATACCTGCTTGAACATGCCAAGCCATACATACAGGGATACAAGATTATTTCTTCGGAGGCTTCAGAGGCGGGGTTGATTCTCCGGTTGGATGTTCAAGTCAATAAAACGAGTTTGCGTGACGGGTTGAAGCGTATGGGCTTTCTGGCAACCTTGTCAGAGCCTCTGTCGGCGTCCGTGGTCTGGCCTGATGATCTGGACGAAGAAACTAGAATTGTGTTGCAGAAGCTCGTGGCGTTGACCGGCTTGCAGGTCGAGCCGTCTATTCTTCCTCAGTTCACCCTGGAAGCAGGCAAGGAGAAGGGGACGTTCAAAGGCCGCATGGAACTTGATGACCGGGAATGGATGGCCATCAACAAAGATATTCCAACGCTCTGGTTCGATCTGTGGGGACGTTTTTTTTCCCGGTCCCAGGGAGCGAGTGCCCAAATCGCGCCGGACACTCTGTTGGTTGCCGGTTGGTTTTCGCCTGACGCCGTTCTGGAGTTCGATCGGGTGTTGCGCAGTTGGGATTCCTCGGTGCAGGATGTCAGACTTGTCGAGATAGACATGCAGCCTACCGGGGTCGGTGCCACCTGGACGTTCCGACTGCTGAGCAGTGAGCGTCTGAATATGCAGCTTCAGGGTTTTTTGCCGCAGCGGGGCTTGAATTTCAAACTGGCTGATAAGGAAACGAAATAAGCGGCAGTTTTTTCGGTTGAACAGAGGGCATAAAGAAGCCGACTGCCATGGCAGTCGGTTTTCTTGTTATCGTGTGCCGATGAATTATTCTTTTTCTTCTTTCTTCTCTTTGTCGGCCTTGGGTGTGACATCTATTTCTTCAGGCTCGCTGCTGGCCTTTTTGAAATTGCTGATGGCCTGACCGATGCCTCCACCTATTTCGGGCAATTTCTTGGCACCGAAGATGACCAGCACTATGACGAGAATAATCAACAGTTCCCATATCCCGAATCCGCCGATCATATATAGCCTCCAATGATAAAAGTCTTGAAATTGTGAATTGTCAGTGCCTATACACCCGCCTCTTTGTCAGGTCAAGAAAATGCACCTCTCTTCATCAAGATAGTGTGGCAGGATAGGGCATGTTGCATCTTTACAATCACCGGGTAGGGCTTTACACCTTGCAGAACAATCGGGGAGGTGCCTTGCGTGGCGCCAGGGAGAATCATGGCCGACATCACGCGGCTTCCCGGTGAGGGATGCCGACACCATGAAAACGGGCGTTGCCTGTACGAGGAACATCTCAATCCGGGGTACGACCCCGGATTCAAGTGTCGTGTTCTGGCGCGATGGGAGTCCGCCTTTGACGAATTCCTGGCCCGGGCCGAATGTTTCGGCGTGGAGCAGCAGGCCATGCCTGATCTCTGGCGCAGACAGTTTGGGCGATTGGCTCGAAAGACGTTTCATTGTGATGAATATGAGTACTGCGCCGAGGCCGAGGTCCCTGCCTGCCTCCATGCACTGGGTGGTCTGTGTCGGCTTGGCCTGCCCGAATGTGAGGGGCGATGTCATCACTTTCAAATAAAAGAACCTGAAGAACAAGCGTGAAACAAGGAGTTTGTCCATGCTGCTGGCTTTTCCCTATATGCATTCCTATCTGTTCCCCGAGAACCTGGTGGAGGGCGTTCGTTTTTTCGATCCGGGCATGCTCGACGAGCCGGATGAATCCGTTTTTCGTCCCGAAGGGCTTCCCATGGACAAAGAGACCGCCACGGCACTCATAAACGATTCCATTCGTTTTGGTGAGCAGTTCAAGAACCCTGGCGAGATGGCATATTTTGGCGTTCAGACATCGGACGATTTCTATGAGGGGTCCTCCTATTCCATCCAGTCTCAGCTTGCGCGGCAGTTCGATGACGGGCAGGGGTCAAAACAGGAGCGTGAGAGGAAGGAGGCTGTTTCCCGGGCTCAGTTCATCCTGATTCTGGCCTGGTTCTTTGAGGAGAAAATGCTTGAACTTCAGGGCTTGGAGCAGGGCGTCAAGGATATTTGGCAGGCCATGGATCAAGGGCTGGGTGTGAGTGAAGAGGATCGATTGGAGTCTCGCGTGGTCGATATGGGTAGCGTTGAAAGCCACACGGGTGGCGCGTCTGACGGGCGGGAAATGCAACTCCCCTGGCAGCGGATTGTTGAAGCGTTGCCAGCATTTATAGACGAAGATACTGTGCTCGTCTGTGTGGACAGTGAAATCTTTGCCGTTTGGGAAGATCTGGAAATCCCCTTTGTCCCGGCTGATGCGGGCCTCGGTCTTCCCGAGGGGGCGCAGGTCGCCAAGCAGCCCGCCTGGCGGTTCGCGGGACGGCGGCGGGAGCCTGCCAAAATGCCGTTGGCTCATGTCGAAGTGACAATAGCCTTTCTCGGATAATAACCAGGAGAGGGCCATGGCACTTGCCAACCACATGATGCATCCCCATTTCGTAGAGGGACTCAAGACGATCGTTTTCGACTGCGATGGCGTGCTCATAGATTCCTATGAGGCAAACATGCGCTATTACGGTATGATCAAGGAACAACTTGGGCTTCCTCCGCTTACGAAAGAAGAAAAAGTCTACGTTCATACCCATACCCACAAGGACGCAATCCGGTATATCGCGTCGGGGGATCTTTTCCGCAAGGCCTGGACATTCGTCCAGAATTACGATTCCACGTCGCTGCACCAGTATCTCAAGCGGTCCGAAGGAATTCGGGAGTTTCTCTGCTGGCTTCGCGCTGCCGGGTTCGGGCTGGCCGTCAATACCAGCCGGACCGACACCATGGATTTTATCCTTTCCATGATGGATTTGCAGGGCTTTTTCCATCCCGTCATCACATCGGTCAAGGTCTCCACCCCCAAGCCCCATCCCGAGGGATTGTTTACGATTATGCGTGAGCATGGCGTCCGTCCTTGTGAGGTGGCCTATATCGGAGACTCCCATGTGGACGAAAAGACGGGCCAGGCGGCTGGCGTCCGTTTTTGGGCGTACAGGGACCAGACCCTGGATGCCGAGGTCCATATTGAGAGTTTCTGGGATATTAAGGCCGCTATGCAGCGAGCTTATAAAGAGCCTGTTTATACGTTTTAGGGCTTGATTCTTGCTATCCTGTGTGCGAAATTAAGTCCGAATAATTCTAATTATTGAAACATACTGTTCGGTTTCGTTATCCGGAGGATTCATGGGATTTTTTGGGACAATAGTCCAAGCGGCGTCGTTCGTTATCAACACTGTTCTCACTATATATTTTTGGATCGTCATTATCTCCGCGCTACTTTCCTGGGTCAATCCCGACCCGTACAACCCCGTCGTTCGTTTCTTGCGAGGGGCTACGGAGCCGGTTTTTTACAGGATTCGTCGATGGATTCCCTTTGCCGTGATGGGCGGTTTCGATCTTTCACCCATTGTGGTGATCCTGGTCATTCAGGTCTGTAAGATTGTTGTCGTGCAGAATCTTGACAATCTTGCATTTTCTTTGGCCCGTAGTTCAGGGGTAATGTAAAAAGCGACAGGGAGGACTGCGATGTCAGTTTCCAAGATCGATTTGCTCAACAAACAATTTTCCCGGCGCATGTTCGGTTATTCCCGCATGGAGGTTGACCAATTCATGCTTGAATTGGCCGAAGTCCTGGGTGATGCGGCTGACAGTCAGAAGGTGCTCAAGAAGAAAATCAAGAATTTGGAGCAGTCGGTGCAAGAGTATCGGCAGCGTGACGAGACGTTGCGTGATACGCTCATGAGCACGCAGAAGATGGTGGATGACCTCAAGGTCACTGCGGGCAAAGAGGCGCAGCTCATCATCGACGAAGCCCGTGCCAAGGCCGATTCCACGGTCCAGAAGGGACACAACCGACTGGCGCAGATTCATGAAGAGATCGAGGGACTCAAACGACAGCGGACCCAGTTCGAGATACAACTCAAGGGATTGCTCAAATCCCATCTGGAGATGCTGAACATGAGTGATCCGGAGAAGGAAAAGGTTGAAGTGTTGGAATCCAAGGTCAAATATCTCAAAAAAGTTGATTAAGGCGGGACTTGCCATATCTCCCAACCAGAATTTGTCACCAAGAGCGAGCACGGATGGCGTTTGGCTGTCTGGGTGCAGCCGGGAGCTCGGAAAACCGAGGTTGCCGGTATGTATCAGCAATGCATCAGAATTCGTCTTGCCGCTCCTGCTGTGGACAATAAGGCCAACAAGGCTCTCGTGGCTTTTGTGGCAAAATTGTTGAAATTGAAAAAAAACCAGGTAGTAATCGAACAGGGTCTTACCAATCGAAAAAAACGCCTGGCACTTAATATCGCGGTCGAACCGGATTGGCGAGTATTCGTTTGAGGGGAACGCCGCAATAACCTGAAAAAAGGAGCAGCACATGGAAGCCAAAGACCTTGACCTCATTGAGCAGTACGGGGCCGAAGACGTTGAACTGAAGGCTCTGTGGGATCAGCATATGGTTTATGAAAAAATGTTGGATAAGCTGGAATCCAAGACCTACCTTTCTCCTACCGAGACGCAGGAGATGAAGGAACTCAAGAAAAAGAAGTTGGCCGGCAAGACAAAGTTGCAGGGCCTGTTGGATAAATATCGGAATTTGGAGGCGTAATATGAAATTGACCGGGGCCCAGATTCTGCTCAAGTGTCTGGAAAAGGAAGGCGTTGATGTGATGTTCGGCTTCCCTGGCGGAGCCGTTATCGACATCTATGACGAGATACCCAGATCTTCCGTCGAGCACATTCTGGTGCGCCATGAACAGGGCGCCATTCATGCTGCCGACGGTTATGCTCGGGCTACGGGCCGGGTAGGGGTGTGCCTAGTCACTTCCGGCCCTGGTGCCACCAATGCCGTAACGGGTATTGCCACAGCCTATGCGGACTCTATCCCGGTGGTCATTTTTACCGGGCAGGTTCCCCGTCCGCTTATCGGCAATGACGCTTTTCAGGAAGTCGACATCGTGGGTATCACCCGGCCGTGCACCAAGCATAATTACCTTGTGCAGGACATCAAGGACCTTGCCAGGACAATCAAGCAGGCCTTTTATCTGGCCCGCTCCGGTCGTCCTGGTCCTGTCTTGGTGGATCTGCCCAAGGATATTCAGAGTCAGGTCGCAGAGTTTGACTACCCTGAAAAAGTGGAGATGCGCAGCTACAAGCCGACGAATAAACCGCATATTGGTCAGATTCGCAAGGTTGTGAAACTGCTCAAGAATGCCAAGAAGCCGCTCATATATTCCGGCGGCGGGGTCATTACCTCCGGGAGCCACAAGGAACTCACTTGGCTTGGGCGGATGCTCAATATTCCGGTGACTTCCACCCTCATGGGGTTAGGCGCATTTCCTGGGGATGATGACTTGTTCCTCGGCATGCTCGGCATGCATGGGACTTATGCGGCAAACATGGCCGTGAATAATTGTGACCTATTGCTGGCCGTGGGGGCGCGTTTTGATGATCGCGTTACCGGCAAGATCAATACGTTCGCACCCGGTGCGACCATTGTTCACATCGACGTGGACCCGACTTCCATCCAGAAAAACGTGTCCGTGCATGTGCCGCTGGTGGCTGACTGCAAATCCGCTCTCGGTGCCCTCAAGAAGGAAACCGAGAGTACGCTTGCCGACTTTGATTGGGCGGCCGAGCATAAGGATTGGGTCAAGCAGGTTCAGACCTGGGCCAAGGAGCATCCCTTGACCTACAAGGATGATTCCAAGGCTATCAAACCTCAATATGTTGTTGAGAAGATTTATGAAATTACGAAAGGTGATGCCATTATCGCCACCGAGGTCGGCCAGAATCAGATGTGGGCGGCCCAGTTCTACAAATACACCAAGCCCAATACGTTGCTGACTTCCGGTGGGCTGGGCACCATGGGATACGGTTTTCCCGCCGCCATGGGCGCGCAACGCGCTTTCCCCGACAAGCTTGTGATCGACATTGCGGGTGACGGGTCCATCCAGATGTGTATCCAGGAAATGATGACCGTCGTATGCAACAAGCTGCCCGTGAAGATCGTCATACTCAATAACGGCTATCTCGGCATGGTTCGCCAGTGGCAGGAACTCTTCTACGAGAAAAACTACTGCGCAACCTGCATGGATGCTCAACCCGACTTTGTGAAGCTGGCTGAAGCCTACGGCGCTGTGGGATTTCGGGTCACCGAGAAAAAGGATGTCGAAAAGACGCTGCGTGAAGCCTTCAAGGTGGACAGACCGGTCATCGTGGACATCCGGGTTGAGAGGGAAGAGAATGTGTACCCAATGGTTCCAGCCGGAGCCTCGCTGACTGAGATGCTGCTTGTTTAGGAGAGAATGACGATGAGTAAACATACCCTTTCCGTAATGGTTGAAAACGAGCCGGGCGTACTCTCCCGTGTGGTTGGATTGTTCAGTGGGCGCGGTTTCAATATCTATTCCTTGAACGTTGCCCCGACGCTGGAAAAAGACGTTTCCCTCATGACTATCGTGGCCGAAGGTGATGACGCCATCATTGAGCAGATTGTCAAACAGCTCCGCAAACTGATTCCCACCATCAAGGTCAAGGATCTCACTGAATTGAATTCCGTTGAGCGGGAGATGGTTCTAATCAAGGTCAATGCCGAAGATTCCAAACGGGCCGAGATTCTGCGAATTGTTGACATCTTCCGCTGCAAGGTTGTAGACGTCAGCCCGGACGAAGTGACCATTGAGATCACGGGGGATCAGGGCAAGATAGGCGCGCTGATCAATCTCCTGATCCGTTTCGGGATCAAGGAAATAGCCCGTACCGGCAACGTTGCCATGCAGCGTTCCATGCATATCGATCTATAATCCGCAACCAGGCGATGTCCCGGGCCTAGGGTGCAAGCCTTTCGCCCGGATTTTACGCATGTTTATATATTTTATTGAATTATGGCCTTTATGGCTAAAAATATGAGGAGAAATCTCATGAAAGTGTATTACGAAAAAGATGCGGACCTGACCTTGCTCAAAGACAAAACCGTGGCCATCGTGGGCTACGGCAGCCAGGGCCATGCCCACGCCCAGAATTTGCGCGACTCCGGTGTCAAGGTCATCGTTGCCCAGCGTCCCGGCGGTCCCAACTACGATCTGGCCAAAGAGCACGGCTTCGAGCCTCTGTCCGTGGCCGACGCCTCCAAGCAGGCTGACATGATCATGATTCTGTTGCCCGATCAGTATCAGGCCGAAGTCTTTGCCAACGAGATTCTTCCGTACCTCGAAGAGGGCAACATCATTGCCTTCGGTCACGGTTTCAATGTTCATTTTCAGCAGATCGTTCCGCCCAAGGGTGTTGACTGCGTCATGATTGCCCCCAAGGGTCCCGGCCATCTCGTCCGTCGTACCTACACCGAAGGTGGCGCGGTGCCGTGTCTGGCTGCCGTTGCCGTGGATGCCTCCGGCAAGGCCATGGATATCGCTCTGGCCTATGCCAAGGGCATTGGTGGCACCCGCTCCGGTGTTATCGAGACCACGTTCAGGGAAGAGACTGAGACAGACCTTTTCGGTGAGCAGGCTGTGCTTTGTGGCGGCTTGACCGCCCTGTGCAAGGCCGGTTTTGATACCCTGGTGGAAGCCGGATACCAGCCCGAAGTGGCTTACTTCGAATGCCTGCACGAGCTCAAGCTGATCATTGACCTGATGTACGAAGGCGGCATGGCCAAAATGCGTTACTCCATCTCCGACACTGCGGAATACGGCGACTACGTCACCGGCCCCCGTATTATCACCGACGAGACACGCGAAGAGATGCGCCGCGTCTTGAAAGACATCCAGAACGGCAATTTCGCCCGTGATTTCATCCTGGACAACAAGGCTGGTCAGGTTGGCCTCAAGACCATGCGTCGTATCGGTGCCGAATCCCAGATTGAGGAAGTCGGAGGCCGTCTGCGCAAGATGATGAGCTGGCTGCAGAAATAGCGTTTTCGCAAAGCGAAAAAAAAAGGGGCGGTTCCGTTACGGGACCGCCTTTTTTTGTTGTGAATATTTCACTTGACCCAGTGTCAATACGTCTATAAACCACGCTCTTCATTAATCGATATGAGGGGTTGCGATGACCATAGATGTCCTTTTTTTTGGAGCACTTATATTCCTCGCCGAGGTGGCGGTTCTCACGTTGGGAACCGTGCGTACCATGGTGACCGTGCTGGGCGAGTCCAGGGCGGCGTTTTTTCTGGGTTGCCTGGAAATGACGCTCTGGATTTTCGGCACCTCAGCCGTGATGCTCAAGGTCGGCGAGGAGCCGTTTCTCGGGGTATGCTACGCGGCGGGATTTGCCTGCGGCAACGTGGTGGGAATTCTGGCCGAGAAGAAGCTTGCGCTGGGTAATGTCGTTGTTCGCATCATCAGCGCTTGGCGTGGGCGGGATATTGCCGATGCCGTGCGTTCGGCAGGATTCGGTGTCACCACCGTGGCGGGAGAAGGCTCTGAAGGACCGGTGACCGTTCAGTTCGTGGTCTGCAAGCGAAAGGATATGAAGCACGTCCTGGGAGCGGCGCGGGCTGTTGATCCCGAATTGTTCTATACTTTTGAGACCGCGGGGGGTGCCAGCGTGGTATACAGTCCCACGCGAAGCCGTGTGGACAAGTTGCTCGGCCCCATCAGGCGCATCGTCCCGCAGGTTTAAACCAATCAAAGCCCGGTTCATCATGAGCCGGGCTTTTCTTATGCGGCACCATGTCAAGAACTTCCTTTTCTCTTCATTCCTTCTGTAATTAGGCTAGGCTCCACCCTCGCCTTATAGCATAATAGTAATGTATTCCTTTTCTTATTCGTGCTCTATGGCACCAAGTACCGATTCGGTACATTAACAATTTAGGATCGCCATTTTTTGTTCGTAGTCTAGGCTACCAAAGGCCGCTCGCGATCCGTTTACGACTGCGCCACAGGTAAGCTAAGCTTCCAGAGTAACGCGGCCAGTTTACGAGCCAAAGCAGCTATCGCCTTTTGAGCAACTCCGCTTTTGCTGTAAATTCGGTTGTAAAATTCTCTCGCCCATTCGTCTCTCTGTTTCCAAATCCATGCCGCCTCAATGAGCAAACTTCGTAATCGCCGTTGCCCAACTGGGCGCAAGCGGCCTTTCCCTTTGCTCAATCCGCTTTGCCGCACAACAGGCGCAAGGCCCAAGTAAGCCGTAACCTCCTTGCTATTGTTGAATCGTTCAGGTCGGAATATCTCGCCGCAAAGGTGGTTGCCACGACTTCACCCACTCCAGGAACGGACCTCATGGTGGCAATGCGTCTTGCCTCGTCTTGTTCCTGGGAAATGACTCGTAATCGAAGATCAACCTGACGCTGTGCGGAAATGAGATAATGCAATTCTTCGAGTAAGCTATTTCGGGTGTCGTCAGCTCTGGGTGGTAGTGGCAGTATAGCCAGAGCTGCAATAGCGATTTTGCTCCAATGGTCGATCCCAACGGGTTCGGCAATGCTCAGAGATAACAGCAAAGCGCGAATTCTCTGCTTTACTTTACGCAATGAGTCGGTGAGTTGATGTCTTCGACGTTGGAGTGACCGAAAAGCTTCTTCTCTTTCACTAGGAATGGCAATTGGGCGGATCAGTCCTGCTGCGGCAAGTTCAGCCAACTTTCGGCAATCGAGGCTGTCTGTCTTGTTGGTTGCGGTTACTGGGCGTGGTATTCGGCTGGGCGCGGCAACAATCACACGAATACCTGCAGCCTTGAGGCTTCGAGCAAGGCCAAAACCTGTCGGGCCAGCTTCGTAACAAACTGTACCGATGTTAACAGGGAGTGAGGAAAGGATTTGTGTAAGTGATGCCACGTCGGCGGGACTAGACCAATCTTTGATCATTCCGTCTGGTCGTAAGAGTGCAACACTGAATGTCTTTTTGTGAACATCAACGCCAACGAAAATGCGCTGATCAACAAATGCTTCCACAAACCGATAAGCTGATGATATCTTGATACTCGCCATGTCGGCCTCCTTTGAGCTTCACATTTACTGGTACTGTTACCAGATTAAGCCGTGGAGTGCCGACATGGTATTTCTTATGCGGCACCATGTCAAGAACTTCCTTTTCTCTTCATTCCTTCTGTAATTAGGCTAGGCTCCACCCTCGCCTTATAGCATAATAGTAATGTATTCCTTTTCTTATTCGTGCTCTATGGCACCAAGTACCGATTCGGTACATTAACAATTTAGGATCGCCATTTTTTGTTCGTAGTCTAGGCTACCAAAGGCCGCTCGCGATCCGTTTACGACTGCGCCACAGGTAAGCTAAGCTTCCAGAGTAACGCGGCCAGTTTACGAGCCAAAGCAGCTATCGCCTTTTGAGCAACTCCGCTTTTGCTGTAAATTCGGTTGTAAAATTCTCTCGCCCATTCGTCTCTCTGTTTCCAAATCCATGCCGCCTCAATGAGCAAACTTCGTAATCGCCGTTGCCCAACTGGGCGCAAGCGGCCTTTCCCTTTGCTCAATCCGCTTTGCCGCACAACAGGCGCAAGGCCCAAGTAAGCCGTAACCTCCTTGCTATTGTTGAATCGTTCAGGTCGGAATATCTCGGCCGCAAAGGTGGTTGCCACGACTTCACCCACTCCAGGAACGGACCTCATGGTGGCAATGCGTCTTGCCTCGTCTTGTTCCTGGGAAATGACTCGTAATCGAAGATCAACCTGACGCTGTGCGGAAATGAGATAATGCAATTCTTCGAGTAAGCTATTTCGGGTGTCGTCAGCTCTGGGTGGTAGTGGCAGTATAGCCAGAGCTGCAATAGCGATTTTGCTCCAATGGTCGATCCCAACGGGTTCGGCAATGCTCAGAGATAACAGCAAAGCGCGAATTCTCTGCTTTACTTTACGCAATGAGTCGGTGAGTTGATGTCTTCGACGTTGGAGTGACCGAAAAGCTTCTTCTCTTTCACTAGGAATGGCAATTGGGCGGATCAGTCCTGCTGCGGCAAGTTCAGCCAACTTTCGGCAATCGAGGCTGTCTGTCTTGTTGGTTGCGGTTACTGGGCGTGGTATTCGGCTGGGCGCGGCAACAATCACACGAATACCTGCAGCCTTGAGGCTTCGAGCAAGGCCAAAACCTGTCGGGCCAGCTTCGTAACAAACTGTACCGATGTTAACAGGGAGTGAGGAAAGGATTTGTGTAAGTGATGCCACGTCGGCGGGACTAGACCAATCTTTGATCATTCCGTCTGGTCGTAAGAGTGCAACACTGAATGTCTTTTTGTGAACATCAACGCCAACGAAAATGCGCTGATCAACAAATGCTTCCACAAACCGATAAGCTGATGATATCTTGATACTCGCCATGTCGGCCTCCTTTGAGCTTCACATTTACTGGTACTGTTACCAGATTAAGCCGTGGAGTGCCGACATGGTATTTTTTGTCAGTATTGAGGTGAAGAGCGACGGAGTTCGACGGGGAGGCGAGTCCTAGAATTTTTCCCAGTGCAGGCTCCCTGTTTCTTCGTTGGCCTGCCCTTGGCCGTCGAACTCGATACCCATGCGGGTGAAGCCAGGGCGTCCTTCTTTCATGGTGCGCACTTGCCCCGAGTACCAGTATGGCTTGAAGCTTTTTTCTCTGAAATTGAACATGAACAGGTTGATGACCACGGGTGCGCCTGTCGCGCATGTTTCGGGGATGATATTGTCCTGAATGGACAGACCCAGGCCGCCGTTGGAGATATTGACCACCGCGTTGGCGTATTGGTTCGGGCCGTCGAGGGCAAAGGAGTTGACCCCGATGTGAGGGGTCGCGTCTTCAAGGGAGAGGTTTGCCGTATGCGGGTTGGCTATCCAGAGCTTGACCCGGATGAACTGTTGGTCGGCTACCCGTTTGCGGGTGTGTTTGCGGCGCGGGATCATGAAATATTCTCTTGGTGCGGAGAGTATGATGCGGTCGGTTCGACGGCCGGAGCGGTCGGACTGGACGACCTTGGCGTGGAACGCATTGACTTTGCCCTGGTCTGTTTTCATGGGGGCGAAAACGCCGATGATTTCCTTGCCTTCCGGTGCGTTGAGCACGTCGAGTCGTTCAATGATCTCACAGGTGATTTTGCCTGAAGCAACGGAGGTGAAGACGCAACGGACCGGAATGGTGTCGTCTGTCGGGCCGTACATGAGATCCACCACGGCACCTTCGCGCTGGAGGGAGCGGGGAATGTTGATTCGTTTGGAGGACCGGGAGTTCGAGCCGTTGCGCAGCAGCCGCAGGGCGAAAAAAACCATGATCAAGGCTATGGCCCCGAGCAGGGCGGCTCCGCCGTATCGGATGGCCTCAGCGGGTAGACCCGGAAAAAGGGAGTGGACGAATTTTGTCAGGGTTTGGCCGATGTCGGCAGCGAGCTGGTGTATGTTCATTTTTTTCGTTTTTTAGAAATTGACGAAGTGTTTTTTTGCCTCAAGAACCTTGCCAAGGTAGCGGCGTGTTTCGCTGTGAGGCAGATTGTTGCGCAGGGTCTGGTAAACCTGGGCCGGAGACAGTTCGTTGATCTTCCTGGGCGCGTTTTTCCGGTTGCTGTCAAAGGTCTTCAGCACCGCGCCTGCGCCCCCGTTGTATCCTGCGATGACGCAGTATTCGCGGGAGACCGGATCGCTTATTCCACCCAGGTAAGCGGGTATCGAGCAGGTGGAGATAGGCCGTACCGTAGGTGATGTTGGTGATTGGCTGAAACAGTGTGTCGCGGGATGGGATACCCGCCTTGCCGTGCAGGAAACGGTAGACGTCGCTACCCGCGGTTTTTTGTACCACCTGCATCAGGCCGATAGCCATGGCCGAGCTGACGGCAAAAGGATTGAAGTCGGACTCCACCTTCATGATGGCATAGACGAGATTCCGGCTGATGGCAAAGCGTGTTGCCGACGCCTCCACCTGGGCGCGAAATTTGCGGGCACGGATGTCCAGATGGTCGGAGACCATGGGGATGGTGACATAACGGGCCGTTTTCCCCGTTGATGGTGCGGCTTTTGAGCTCGTTTTTGATGAGATGATCGGCAAAACGCTCGGCCCGCCAGGCCCATCGAATGTTTTTTCCGTCCGAGTCCTTGACTTCCCCCATAAGGAAGGGCGTTTCCCCGAGTTTGACCGGATTGGCCGAGTAGAGATCCACGGCACGCGGGTCGCCGGGGGGTGAGCAGGGTGGTGACAATGGCCGTTTTCAGGCTTGAAAGCGGATTGTTTCGATCAACGGTCTCCACGGTGATGATGCCCCGGTCAAAGTCCACGTTGGCTCGGGAGAGATAGTTGTGCGTGTATTTGACGTATTGTTTGGGCCTGGGTATCTGGACGTCCTTGTTGCCCCACACGGCGTTGATCGCCTGAATGAAGTCGTCCACGATATTTTTGAAGCGTTTGAGGTCGCCTTCCAGGGCCTTGGGATTCATTGCGTAGCCCATCGCCTTGTCCCTGGCCAGGGCTTCGGCAGCGGCAGCCGGGCTGCCGGTGGCCGCAGCGCGGGCGATGCGGACGGCATCTTGGCGCGAGCAGGAGGCTAGCAGGGTGAAAGTGAGAAATATGATGGTCAGGTATTTCATTTGTCTTGTCGGTGGCTGTCCCTTGACACTCGAGGTTGAAAAGTGATTTGTTCTTACTAGTTGGAGAGAAAGGATACTCTAGGAATCTTTGGCGGGAAATTCAAGTAGGTGCGCAAAGTGTGCCTATGGATCTTGGAAGGAAAGTTATGGACCGTGGCCCGATCATAGAGTTAATAGACCCCGATCTTGAGACATTGATGGAACGTTTTATCGATAGCTCCAACAAGGACTTGGAGGCCATGCGGTCGGCCCTTGCCCTGGGGGACCTTGAGACGTTGATCCGTTTGGGGCATACGGCCAAGGGCACCGGATATGGGTATGGCATGCGAGGCATGGGTGATCTCGGCATGGTTATTGAGACTGCGGCCAAGTGCGGGGCCGTGGAACAATGCCGGCAAGGAATCGACCAAATGGCCCACTACCTGGCCAACGTTACTATCGAGTACAAGTAGAAATCAAAAAGAGGCGGTAACCCGCCTCTTGTTTTTTAGACCCGGTCGACCGTGGGCGGGTGGACTGGAACGCTTGTTTTATTGGGCCTGCGGCCCTTTCAACATTCTGTATCTGTTCGTCCCCAGTCTTTGATCCAGCCTCACTTGCTTCCCAGGCTTATGTAAACAATAGCATATTTTGTGCCATGGGGAGAGTCTTTTCGGAGGATATATTCCCCAACTAACTCGTTGAGTTGCAGTGGCATGTCAGAGATATGTCGCCTGCGAGGGGAAAAGGGTGCCGGATAGGGCAGGACGGAGAAAATTTGACGGCTGGCAAAAGGCCGGGGCGGGATATGTATCCCCGCCCCGGCGTGATGCTTACAGCAGTTCCATGGCTTTTTCCACTTCCCAGTCCTCGTGCACGACCTTGTTCAGGGCGGCCACGATTTTGGCCGGGGCGGGATGCTGGAAAATGTTGCGCCCGACAGAGAGACCTGAGCCGCCTGCCTGGATGGAATCATAGACCATTTGGACCAGATCGCGTTCGCTCTCCATTTTGGGTCCTCCAGCGATGACCACGGGGACACAGCAGCCTTCCACCACTCTGGAGAAGGATTCGGGGTCGCCGGTATAGTTGACCTTGACGATGTCAGCACCCAGTTCCACGCCAACGCGGGCGCAGTGGGCTACCACATCCGGGTCGTATTCATTCGATATCTTCGGGCCGCGCGCATACATCATGGTCAATACGGGCATGCCCCATTCATTGGCCTCGGAGCAGAGGGCGCCCAGGTCGGCGAGCATCTGCGATTCGGTCTCGTCGCCGAGGTTGATATGGACGGATACGGCATCCGCGCCGAGTTTGATCGCGTCGGTGACCGACCCCACCAGGCATTTGGCGTTGGGGTGCGGTGACAGGGCGGTGGAAGCGGACAGGTGAATGATGAGCCCGATATCCTTGCCTCCCGCACGGTGGGAGCAGCGGGGGATGCCTTTGTGCATCAACATGGCGTTGGCACCGCCCTCGGCCACCTGGTTGACGGTTTCGCGCAGATCCACAATCCCGTAGATGGGGCCGACCGTGACGCCGTGGTCGAGCGGGACCACGATGGTGCGGCCATTGTTGCGGTTCATGATACGTTCCATCCTGATCGCTTTACCCAAATGCATGATTCTCTCCTTTTTTTTTGACCGGGGTGCGGCCGAAAAAAAAGAGGCCGCAGATGGTATCCGCGGCCTCTTTGGTTGTTCTGTTTAGCAAAAACTAATGCACACCAAGACCGCAGGCGTTCCTGAAATAAAAGCTGAAAAAGAAAAAGAATCGGGCGGTGTTGTTGTGCATTATGGTTTCCGGTTAGCCGAATTTTCTGCGGCTTGTCAAGTAGAGTTTTACGTAATGGCTCGAGGAATGAGGACGTGTTACCCGGCCAGGGCAATACATTTGAGTTCCACCAGTCCGCCCAGCGGCAACCCTCCCACCTGGATGGCGGCGCGGGCGGGCTTGTGGGTGTCGAAATATTCGGCGTAGATGGCGTTCAGGTCCGCGAACCGGCTCATGTCCATGACGAATACGTCCACGGCCAGGACCTTGTCCAGCGAGGAACCCGCTTCGGCAAGAATAGCCTTGAGGTTGTCCAGTGCCTGTCTGGTCTGGGCTTTGAAGCCTTCGGCCAGTTTGCCTTCGTCCGGGATGATGCCGAGCTGGCCGGACACGAAAAGCATGCCGTTGGCCTGGGTGGCCTGGGAGTATGGGCCGACAGCTGCCGGGGCCTTGTCGGTGTGAATGAGCGTGATGTCGGACATGGGAGCCTCCTTGTTATCCGGGTGCTAATTGGCGACCCAGAGATAGGTGTTTTTGATCTTGTTAGGCAATCGCCGCACGATTTGGACGATGATCGTCATGGTTATCAGGGAAAAGATGAGCCGAGCCCACAGAATACCGAGATGACCGCCGATGAGCATGAGAAGCAGGGTGTCCTCAATCAGGGAGTGACACAGCCCCATGAGCGTGAGCGAGTAGAAGATGTCTTCCTTGCCCACATTGCCGCTTCGGGCCTCGTTGATGATCAAGCCGCCACCGTAGGCCAGTCCCATGGTCAGGCCGATTACCGTGATGGCCGAGGCTTTGGGACCGATGCCGATGCATTTGAGTATGGGTTGCAGCAGCCGGTTCATGAGGTCGATGGCCCGGATGGCGTGGAGAAGGCGCATGATCGTGAGCAGTCCCAGGATGACGCCGAAGATGGAAATCAGGTTTTTGCCCTGAGCCAGGGCCCAGGTGGCAAGGGACGGGTCGGGTGCTTGTTCCGGGTGGAAGAGCATGACTGCCGGGCCTTGCAGGGTGCCCGTGGTGTCGTAGATGCCATGGAGTATCCAGGCAAAGGCAAAGGCTCCGACCAGACGCATGAGGCTTTGAAAAATAAAGCGGGCACCGGATTTTCGGGCGATGGCGCATTCTATGGGCAGACCGTGGCCCACCAGCATGAGCATGGCCAGTACCGTGGCCTGGGCACCTGTCAGCGGATGGTCGCCGATGAGGGAGGCCAGCACGATGATGCCGGTGTAGATGTTGTTGATCAGGGCCGTGGCCCAGACCAGGCCCATCTCTGCGGGCAGGCCCACCAACTCCATTACCGGCTTCAGGGGCCATGCCAGATAGCTGATAAGACCCAGCTCCTGGAGTATCTTCACCCCGATGATGATCGGGACCATGACCTTGAAGAGCTCGATGGTCGCGGTGAATGCGTCTTTGAAAAGTTCTTTGAATGAAGTGATGAGGTGCACAATAGTTGCCGTTGGGGAAGGAGGTGTTTAAGATTCGAGTTATTTGCGCCTCCCCCCATCCTTTGGACCACTGATCGGTCATTTTAAGGTGGAGTCCGGCGTCCGAGTTTGTGCCTCCGTAGAGGCGGTTCACCGTAGCCGTTGTGGAGCGTAGCCCGTCCCCGTAGGGCGGCCCGAAGGGCCGAGGGCGGAGCGGAACAACGGCTACCAGCCAATTCAATGCCCCTGTATACAGCAGCGGGAGTCCTTTTGTCCAACGAAGAATGAGCGCGTTCCTCGTTGTAGTAGTGAAAATACCGCGCCAACCCATGGTATAGCTCGATTCCATCAGAGTACGCCTTGGGATAAATATCCTCATATTTCACCGTCCACCACAGCCGTTCAATGAATACGTTGTCGATCGCGCGGCCTTTACCGTCCATGCTGATGGTGATGCCATTGCTTTGCAAAACGCTGGTAAATTCACGGCTCGTGAATTGTGCTCCCTGATCCGTATTGAACACCTCTGGCGTGGAGATGCGCAACGCCTTGTTCAGTGCATCCACGCAGAATGAACTATCCATCGAGTTTGATAGCTCCCACGCCAGCACAAATCGGCTCCACCAGTCTATCACTGCCACCAGATAGAGAAAGCCTCGCTGCATCGGAATGTAGGTGATGTCAGCGCTCCAGACTTGATTTTTCCTCTCAATGGCAATTCCTTTCAGCAGATAGGGAAACACGGGATGCTCCGAATTGGGGACACTCGTATGCGGCCCTGGAGTGATGGCTTGCAAGCCCATCAGTTGCATCAGTCGCTCAACTCGCTTGTGGTTGACTTGATGGCCTTGGGTCTTCAGCCAATCCGTCATGCGTGGCGAGCCGTAATCCGGCTGACGCAGGTACTGCTCGTCGAGAAGACGCATCAAGCCCAAATTCTCATTGGATTGGGCTACCGGCTTGTAGTAAAAGCCCGAACGGGAAATGCCTGCCAGCCTACATTGTCGCCGAGTGGAATACTTCCGATCAGGTTTGATCCACTGGCGGCGAAGTTCAAGCGGCAGGCTTACAACTTTTTTTCAAGCCATTTGATATCCATCTTGAGCCGACCGATCTCCTCAAATAGAGGAGCGGTTACTTCCTCCTGGCTCTTGGCCTTCTTGCCGCTGGAAAAAATATCCTCGGCGTTTTTAAGGAGCTGCCGCTTCCACATGGAAATTTGATTGGGATGCACTTTATGCTCCGCAGCCAGTTGCGCCAACGTTTTCACGCCACGAATTGCCTCAAGTGCGATCTTGGCCTTGAACTTGTCAGAATGTTTCCGTCTTGTGCTGCTCTTTGTCATACGTCCTTCCTTATCGGTTTAAGGACGCTGATTCCACCTTAACCGGTGGTCCGAATTTTGGGGGAAAGCGCACCAATCCAAACTCTCTCATTGGAAAAAGCTTCAACCTAATCTGAGCGATTCTCCAGCCTGACACAACATCAAAGCTGGCATATCACCTTGTTTTTGTTTACAATCACATCCAGTCACTACGTCATGAACGTTTCACCCATTTGGTGGAGGGCTGGATGTCCAACTCAAAGAGAACCAAAGCAAAATTCATCGACGATGTCCAAGTCACGAACGACTGTCTGACAAGCCGGGCCGGGCTCAACCTCTTTGCTCGCTACATTCGTGGCATTGGTCTTTTCCCCCACATCAACCGCCTTTTCGGCTCCATGCGCAAGAACCCCAAGGGCACGCCCATCGATGAACTTTTCAAGCAGGTGCTCTGCTTCCTCTTTGACGGCACCAGCCGTCACTTGGCCCACTTTGATGTCCTGACCAAAGATCCGGGCTACGCGGCTGCCATCGAAACAGACATCAAGAGCATGGCCTCATCGCACACCGTCAAGCGGTTCTACCAATCATTCTCCGCACAACGGACCTATCTTTTTCGCCGTCTGTTGCAGCAACTCTTCCTTTGGCGACTCAGCATGACCAGCCCAGAAGTGATCGAACTGAACA
Source organism: uncultured Pseudodesulfovibrio sp. (assembly GCA_963662475.2). GTDB lineage: Bacteria > Desulfobacterota > Desulfovibrionia > Desulfovibrionales > Desulfovibrionaceae > Pseudodesulfovibrio. The sequence goes on along the minus strand of CAXXUE010000028.1, from coordinate 202,325 downwards.
TCGACACCATGGTCATGGATAACGACCAAGCGCCGAAGCGTCACGGCGTCAAGCCCACCTACAAGAAGGTTCTGGGCTTTCAGCCTCTCCAGATGACCTGGGGCCGCTACATTATAGACGCCGTGTTCCGTGGCGGCGACAAACACTCTCTCAACGGCGACTCAGCCCCGAAGATGATCCGTCACGTGGTGCGCATGATCCGTACCCGCTACAGCAAGACCGTACCCATCATCATTCGCATGGACTCCGGATTCTTCGACCAGGAGCTCTTCGACGAGATGGAGCGGCTGGATATCGGTTTCATCTGCGCAGGCAAGTTCTATAGCGACATCAAGGCCATGATTGGGGCACTTCCCGAAACCGCCTTTCAGCATCACTTCGGCAAAACCGATGAGGATGTCTGGCAGTGCTACGAGTTCTGCGACCGCCGCAAGTCCTGGGAAAAGTCCTTCAGGACCATCTTTTGGCGACCTTTACTGGAAGAGAAGCAGTTCCTGCTACCCGGATCAAGACCAGGCACCATCGTCTACACCAACCTTGGCATGGATAGTGTCGTGGATCAGCAATTGCAGGAGGCTGGCCTCGCGTTCATGGCCGAAACCGATGCCATCATCCACTCCTACCACCAGCGGGGCGCGGACGAACTGGTGCACAGGGCGTTCAAGGATTTCGGATTCGAGGAGTTGCCGTTCCAGCGCTTCGTGCCCAACGCCGCCTTCTATTACACCATGCTCCTCGGCTTCTTCCTGTTTGAAGCGTTCAAGGAAGATGTGAGTGAGCCGGTGGTACCGGTCAAGTCTTTCCCGACCACACTGCGTCGCACCTTGGTGGACGTCGCCGCCAAGGTGGTGTCCCATGCTGGCAAAACCGTACTCAAGGTCACGGCGATCGCCATGGAATCGTTGCGTTTCAAAGAACTGTGGGAGCGCTGCCTGAGCGCTCCAAAATTCGTCTGGACCTGATCTGAACGCCCCGCTCCATGTCCAGCGATGGGAGAGGTGCGTCCAATTTCCTGAAAAATCTGGTATCACAACCGAAACGAGTGGCATTTTCACGCTTCAGCGATCAAGCTGTCCCCATTCGCACCATTTTTGGAGTCAATCTTCTTCCGGTTTCTGCCGAGGAAGGCTTCAATGAGACCCCTCCGCTCGATTTAGGTTTGAGCTTTGCCATGTCGGTCTCCCTTTGTTTTGGGTTTCACTGGTATTATTACCAGCAAAACTTAGGAGTGCCGACATGGTATTTTGTCTACGCGGGAGACGCCGCAGCCACTTCCTCGACGGACGGTTGATCGGCCCCGCCGCTGACTCCAGCCAATTCCTTGGCCATGGCGAGTTCTTCGGCTGAAAAGATCTTATTGATGTCGATAATGATAATGAACTGCCCATTCTGGCGGCCCATCCCCTTGATATACTCGGCGTTGATGGCCGCCCCCATCTTGGGAGCAGGCTCGATCGTATCCGGAGTCATCTCGAAAACCTCACGCACGGAATCCACCAAGGCTCCCATGACCGTGAACTCTCCATCAAACTCAATCTCCACGATAATAATACACGTATCGACCGTGTCCGCTCCCTTGGACATGCCGAGCTTGAGACGCATATCCACCACCGGCACGGCGTGCCCGCGAAGGTTGATGACACCCCGCATGAACTCGGGAGTCCTCGGAATCTTGGTAATGGATGTCAACTCCAACACTTCCCTGACTGTTCCGATATCCAGGGCAAAGATTTCCTTACCCAAGGTAAACGTCAGGAATTGATTGATATCTTTCAAGGCATCATCAGTCATGAGACTTCCCCCGCATGCTTGAGGATTCATCGAATTTCTTGATCAAAAGCAACGTACGCACCTCACATATCCATAATAAGACAACTTGTCCTTGCCATTATGTTTATATTCCCCAATTTTACCTAACACCATTATAAACATATATCAGATTCAAAAAAAGTCCTTACTGCACAAACAATCACTCTCCAGCAATCAAAAGAAAATCAACCTATTGAACATTTTTCTGAAAAAGGGATTGACAACAGACGCCTCTCCCGGATAGTAACTCCCTTCGCGTCGGGATGTAGCGCAGTCTGGGAGCGCACTTGAATGGGGTTCAAGGGGTCGGAGGTTCAAATCCTCTCATCCCGACCAAACGATGAAGTACCCCGGTGGATCGACCAAGAGTCGGTCCACCATTTCATCGAAAACAGACGGAATGCTGACGTAGCTCAATCGGTAGAGCGCGTCCTTGGTAAGGACGAGGTAGGCAGTTCAATCCTGCTCGTCAGCTCCATATATCCAATCGCCGGTCTCTGGACCGGCGATTTTCATTTCAGCCAATCAAAAAGGCCGGTCAGACGTTGACCGGCCTTTGCTTTCATCCTCAAACACACCCAATTATCCGTTGGTGTCATAAATCGTTCCCGTTTCCCGAATGATCAAATCCGCCAACAGCTTTTCCAGGGAATAATCCGGGTCACTTGGCTTGCGCATCTGTGCCGCGCTATCAAGCAACTGCGCCTGGCTTTCAAGTTGCACCTGTTGAGATTCCAAATTATCTTCCTTGACCTGGTACATGTCCTCGACAGCACCAGCCCACCCCTTCAGATCATCCACATAGCTCTTCTGCGTCGCCAGATCTCCAACAAGGGCCGCACCACTCAAATCCGTCCAGTCGGTACTGGTTGAACCGTCATTGACGGCATGAAAAGAAATGTTGAATCCACCGTCCTTACTGGATTGGATAGACACCTGGCCGCCGGAAGAAATCTGTTCCGTACCCCATTGGGCACTGTCCAGCATATATATCCCATTGTAATCAGTGAAACTGATAACCCCTGTGATCTTATCCCGCAAAGCATCATAGTCTGCCTGAACCACGCTGCTTGTTGCTTCCAGATTACCGGCCTCTATATCCTCAATTATGGATTCCATGGATTGCAGGGCATCGACAATAGTACTCATGCTGGTTCTGGCCACACCCATCATCGAGGCAGCCTCGCCAACATTCCGAGCAGCCTGTCGCGTGGCACCTGCGTCAGCCCGAAGCGTTCCGCTGATAGCCTCTTCAAAAGGATTGGTAAACGTCTGCGCCCTGACAGGTTCTCCGAGCACCATACTACGTAAGTCCTGACCGACCTTGGACCCCGAAAACAAATGATTCATCAACATATCCTGCTGAAGAAGCGTAAGCGTCCGAGGCACTGCATCTCCCGCCTCGCTTCCGACTCTGCTATGCCAGTTTCAGCCGATTATTCAACCGATTCGTTCTTTGACATATTCCAAGGCAACAGCGCTTTGACGTCCTCCGGGCTTTTGGCCGTAGCCAGACCCTCAAAGGTTTGGCAGAGGAATTCGATTGGGTTCCAACCGTTGGCCGAAGCGGTCTCTACCAGGCTGTAGATGGTGGCGCTGGCCCTGGCTCCGCGCGGGGATCCCGAGAACAGCCAGTTCTTGCGACCGATGGCGAAGGGACGGATGGCGTTCTCTACGATGTTATTGTCGGGCGTGAGCTGGGGGTTATCCATATACGCCTCGACCTGACGCCATTGGCCCAGGGCATAGGTGATTGCCCTCCCAAGCAGACCCTTGGGTGGCACCTTGTTCACCGACGACATCAGCAGCGCATGGATCTTCTCGAAGATGGGACGGATCTTCTCGTCCCGCATGGCCAACACGGCCCCGGGATCCAACTCGGCCACACGGGCCTGCTTCTCATGCTTGTATATCTTGGCGATGAGATTCATCACCGTGGCCGCCGTACCCTTCTTGGAATTCTTCGCTCCGGCCTTCATGGCCTGGTCAAATTTCCTGCGGACATGCACGAGACACCCGACATGGGTGATGCCTTCAGCCTCGCCGATGGAGTTGTAGCCAGCATAGCCATCGGTCTGCAGATACCCCTGGAAGTTCCCCACTATCTCCTTTGCCACGTTGCCTGACCGGCTCGGCTCATACCGGAAGAGGACCACGGGCTTCTTGCCGCCACCGCGGGCGACCCACATGTAGGACTTGGAGGTGTTCTTCCTGCCAGGCTCCTTGAGAACCTGCACGGGCGTCTCATCGAGGTTGATTACGCTGCCGGCACGCATGTGCTCACGCATGAGTTCAAGGAGAGGTTCGCACCGCTCGGCCGCCTGCAGCGCCCAACTCGACATGGTGGAGCGAGAGATGTCCACACCGAGGCGGTCGAACATCCGGCTCTGCCGATAGAAGGGCAATCCGTCGCAGAACTTGTTGGCGAGGATGTATGCGAGCAGCCCCGGTGTCACGATCCCCCGTTCGATGAACTGGGGCGGCATCGGGGCCACGCAGACCGTGGGCCCGTCATCCTCCGTGCCCTCGCAGTGCCTGCAGGCGTACTTCGGGCGAATGAAGCGCTTCACACCCACCCTCTGGGGGATGATGTAGAGCTTCTCGCTGACGACCTCACCGATGCGCTCCTTGGAACAGCCACAAGGACAGACTTTGCTTTCCTCGGGGGCATCAATGATGACCTCCTCGCGAGGCAGGTCAGGGGAGATGGCCTTGCGGCCACTCTTCTTGCGGGAGTGTGCAGGAACCTGGACGACTTCGGGCTCTTCTGCCGCGGGGGCCTCTTCAACGACTGCCTCGGCCTCGTCGAAAAGGGAATACTGCATCTCGTTCCGGGCAGGCTTTTCCCGCATCTCGGAACTCTTGGCAAAACGAAGCGCCTTCAGCAGCCTGACCTGCTCGGTCAGCTCTTCGATGAGGATGCCTTGGTCTGCAATCTGAATTTTCTGCTCGGCCAACTGCGAGTCGCGCTCGGCAACATCGGCCGCAAATGCGGCAACGAGCTCCTTGAGAGCGAGAGGATCATCTGGCAGGCGAGCGGCGTTCATAACCTGCAAACTCTGCCAAGCTTCAGACAAAAAGTCAATTAAATTCTTATATTTAAGCCATCATTTTGTAGTGTAGGGCAGGATGTCCGCGGACGTGGGACGGGTCCAAGCCGTCGAGCAGCCAACGCGGCTCGCGGTGGCCAAGCTCAAGGACCTCCTGGACGCTCTTCGGCCAGGAGAACCGGTGCTTCTCCAACCGTTTTTGCCAGAGGCAGAACCCGTTGTGGTCCCAGTAGAGCACCTTGATGATTGTCCGGGACCGGTTGCAGAAGACGAAGAGATTGCCCGTGAAGACATTAAGGTCGAGATGGTCGGCCACCATGACGGAGAGACCGTTGATCGCCTTGCGCATGTCGGTGTGGCCGAGCACCATGAACACCCTGACGCTGGAATCCAGAGGGAGCATCAGTCGTTCACCACCTCAAGGATCTCGCGCAGCGTCTGCTGGCAAAATCCCGGCTCGACTTCCAGAAGGTAGCCCCCGCGCACATGCAGGCGCAAGGGAGGTGATGCGCGAACCATCTTTTCAACGGGTACAGCGACAATATGGCTGCTGCCAGCCGTCTTCTGCAGCTTCCGTTTCCAGTACTCGAAGGTGCTGCGGGCAAGACCGGTGTCCTGACAGAACGTTTTCTGGCTTTTCCCACTCTCTCTGCATCGCCGAATCTGCTCAGCCCAAAACGTAGGCCCTTGGTGTTTTCCCATGATGTCCTCCTTGGTTGGGAGACGCATCATCACACAAATGCGGGGGAACGTAAGAAGCAGTCGTCTGGACGGTTACGTATTCGACGCCCATCAGCGCGGCTTTGCTTTCTTCGGCGGATCTTGTGGCCGAGGTATTTACGACAACATGAAGACCGCAGTGAACAAAGTTCTACGCGGCAAGCAACGCGAACTCAATTCCCGCTTCGAGCAGATGTGCACTCATTACCTGGTGGACCCCACGCTGTGTACGCCTGCTGCTGGCTGGGAAAAAGGACAGGTGGAAAATCAAGTCCATCTGGTACGTACTCGTTTTTTATCCGGCAGATGGCGTTTCGGGAGCCTTGAGGAGTACAACGCCTGGCTGCTGGAGCGAGCTATTGGTTGGGCCAAGACTCAGGCTCATCCGGAGATTACGGACAAGACGATCTGGGAGGTCTTCCTGCAGGAGCGTGAAAACCTAATCAAGCCCGCAGCCCCTTTCGATGGCTACCGTATTCAGGAATGCCGGGTTTCCTCCACATGTCTGGTGCGGTTTGATCACAACCGGTACAGCGTACCCTGCGAGGCGGCTGGACAGGCGGCGCAGATCAAGGCGTACGCCGACCACATCTCGGTGATTCGCGATGGCCGGGTGCTGGCCGTACATGCCCGCCGATTCGGCAGAGAAAAGACTGTCTATGACCCGTGGCACTACGTGCCTGTCCTGGAGCGTAAGCCCGGAGCGCTCCGCAACGGCGCTCCCTTCCAGGACTGGAGGCTTCCTGCGCCGATGGAGCAAATCCGTCTGTCCCTGCGGCGGCATAAGGACTGGGACCGACAGTTTGCGGGTATCCTGACAGCGGTGCCCAGCCATGGACTCCAGGCAGTAACCGACGCCTGCCAGGCGGCCCTGGACCAGAACACGGTGAGTCGGGACGTGGTCCTTAACATCTTGAACCGCTCCCGTGATCAAAGGCCAACCCAAGAGGTTTGCGTCCCCGATCACCTCAGGATAAAATGCGAGCCTGTGGCCGACTGCGGACGTTATGACCAGCTATTGGAGGCGAGCCATGCTTCGCAATGACATCTTGGCTTTGCTCAAAGAGCTCAAGCTGCATGGCCTGCGCGGAGCTTACGACGAGATGCTTGAGCACGGTCGTCGATCCGGGGCCACTCTGGAACGGTTTCTGTTAGATCTGCTCAAGGCGGAACAGGCCGAGCGCCGCGTACGCAGCATCTGATACCGCCTGGGGATCGCCAGATTTCCCGTGAGCAAAGATCTGGACGGTTTCGACTTCCAGGACTCGCACGTCGGTGAGGCCAGGATCAGGGATCTATACCAGGGCGGCTTCATGGAGAGCTGGATCAATGTGGTCTTTGTAGGCGGCACGGGCACCGGAAAAACGCATTTAAGCATCGCCATCGGCTCCAATGCCGTGCGCAACGGCGCCCGAGTGCGCTTTTTCAATCTGGTGGACCTCGTCAACCAGCTCGAGCAGGAAAAGGCGGACGGCAAGGCCGGACGGCTGGCCGAGACTTTGGCGCGCTTCGACTTGGTCATCCTGGACGAACTCGGCTACCTGCCGTTTTCCAGGTCAGGAGGCCAGCTGCTCTTTCACCTGCTCTCAAAGCTCTACGAGAGGACCTCGGTGCTGATCACCACGAACCTGAGCTTCGGGGAGTGGTCACAGGTCTTTGGAGACGCCAAGATGACCACGGCCCTGTTGGACCGCGTCACACATCACTGCGAGATCATCGAAACAGGCAATGAAAGCTGGAGGCTGAAACAAGGCAGGGGACAGCACCAAGGGCAGGACGCATAAGCGTCGGCGGCAGGGTTGGGAATTCCGGTCGCCCTCCGGGCTCCCTCCATTCCCGACCCTGCTGCCGCCCCCGGAAAAGCCTCCCCCCAACACCCGAAAATCACGTTCGGGGTGGGTCAAATTTCGACGCCGATGATGGGTCAACTTTCAACGCCGATTGACAAGCTTGTGTCCCTCGATTTCAACCCAGGCCATGTCTTCGGAAACCCATTTAAGGAGCTTGCCGCGTACCTTTTGTCCGGGGCGGCGTCCCTGGCGAAAGGAGGAGGATCGGCTGTCACTGCTGAATCCTGAAAATCCGGAGCCAGAATTACGGATACGCATGTCAGGCCTGATCGATGATGAGTTCGACTTCCTCTAGGCTGAGACCGGTGGACTTTGCGAGTTGGACTGGGGATTTCCCTGATCGATGGCCGTTGAGGATTATCTCACGCATGAACTGGGGTGATTTGCTGTACTCATTGGCCATGTCTACCAGTTTCTTCAGTTCGGTGGCCCGTTTTTCTATATCATTGTTGATGGCTACCAGTTCCTGTTGGCGCTGCGCGAACGTGGAGACCAGCTCATTTTCGAGCTGGGTGTTGAATTGTAGACGTTTGATGAATTCCTCCTGCTTGGCCTGGAGGCCGGAGAGAAGGCTTTCCGATTTCTTCAGGCGCAGAAAGAATAGGATCACCACTACCAGGAGAACTATTTCGCTGAAGGTGAAGAGGATGAGGAGCAGATTGGACATGCGTTTCTCGATACTGTTCAGATTTTGACGTTGACGATGTTTCCCGCCCAAGGAGAAGTGGAGGATGCTCCGGTATATGGGGATGCTTCCTCTTCCTTTTCCTGCTTTTTGCGTTCCGGCAGCGCCTGCTGTTCATTTTGTTGCCCATCGCGATCAACAGGGGAAGTCCTTTCATTCTTGTCGACTTGCTGAACCTTGCTTTCGTTCTGGCGGATATGTTCGTTGATGAGCGGGCCGAACAATTGTTTTTGTATTTCCGGCTTGGCTTTTTCCACATGAGCAACTTTTGCAACATACGGAAGTTGCGAAATGAGGATTGGGAGATCCAGCGGTGTTGGGCTCATGGCTTACCTCGCAAGGTATTGTTCAAACAGCAGGCTATCGAACTGCCCAAATCCCATATACTGGTTGATGATCGTCAGCAGTTCCTTTTTTAGTTTATCACTGTTCTCTTTATCGGACAGAAACTGTAAATCCTTATTCTTCAGGTAGTAGTATATGGCGTTTCGCACCGTATACGTTTCCTGTTTGAACTGCTTGGCCAAGCCCTCTTCAAGGGTGGAGACTGCTATTCGGACCTCAAGGAAGCGGATTTTATTGTCCTTGTCCCGCTGCTCGATAAGGAAAGGGTCCAGACGTATGATAATCTCCGGTTTTTCATCGACGATATCTTTCTTCTTCGTGGGTTCTTCAACAGTGGGGGGAGGTGGCGGCGGAGGTGCATCCGGTTCGCGCAGGAGCAGGATGAATATGATGACCAACAGCAGAAGTATGACACCCACAGCTATCAGAAATAGTTTGTTCCTGAGCAGAGCCTTGAAGTCAAAGCCGGATGATTCTTTCGGCTCTTCAAGAAGAGGAGTTTCCTCTTCTTCCTTTGATATAAGTTCTTCCTCGTCCTCCTCGTCTTCGAGGAACGGGGCGTCATCCAGGTCAAGATCGACCTTCTGGGTCGCCTTGCTCGCCTCGCTATCATCAAGTTGCGACTTGGGATGCCCGGAATCCTGGGAGGTATCGTTGACCTCTTCAGTTACATCTTCCGAATCATCGGGGACGAGCAGAACCATAGTATATGCCTAAAAGGCTTTAAGTTAGGCGAAGATTTTGTCGATCTTCTGGCCCAGTGTTTCAGGAGTGAACGGCTTGACAATGTAGTTGGAAACCTTGGCCTGGACAGCTTCGATGATGTTTTCCTGCTGAGCCTCGGCCGTGACCATGAGGAAGGGGATGTCCGCGTACTCTTCGCTGCCGCGAACTTTCCGGAGCAACTCAATGCCTGACATTATGGGCATGTTCCCGTCGGAAACAATGAATTCGATGTTGTCTTTGTTGAGAACTTCCCATGCCGTGGAGCCATCGTCAGCTTCAACGATGTTGTTGAAACCGAGCTGCCGAAGGATGTTTTTGATGATTTTTCGCATGGTGGAAAAGTCGTCAACAACGAGAACTCGCATACCTGTATTGTAACTCATGGATGTCTCCTTTACACTCAACTACTCGTTTTCGTAGCGAGCCTTGAAAGTTTTTCTCAATTTTTTTAGGTTCCTCGACGCGGCGTGTGGAATTTGACTTCATTGACTACAACTCCGACTGTGCGATAGCTCAAGACCTCCAATGGGAGGTGACTGCCTATGAATGCGAATGATCTTCTTACGTTGGGACTCGGCCTTACCGAACCCTGGAAGGTGGTCGGTCAAGCGCTGGATCTGGAAAAGCAGCCCAGCGAGTTGCGGCTTGAGGTTGAGGCGGATCGCGGATCGACATACCCGTGCCCGAAGTGCGAAGCTCTTTGCAAGGCTCATGATTTCAAGGAATTTACATGGCGGCACCTCAACTTCTTCCAGCACCATTGTCTGATCAAGGCCCGGGTCCCACGCGTCAAATGTCCCGAGCACGGCATCCATCGAGTGAATGTCCCTTGGGCTCGTGAAGGGAGCGGCTTTACGTTGCTTTTCGAGCAGGCGGTCATGCTTCTGGCCCGTGAGATGCCTGTAAAGACCGTCGCCCGGTACGTTGGCGTCACCGACCAGCGCATCTGGCGCGTAGTCCGGCATTACGTCTTTGAGGCCATGCGCAAGCTTGATCTCAGCGGCCTATGTGGGGTCGGCCTTGATGAAACAGCGACCAAGCGCGGGCATCATTACGTAACCATCTTTGTGGATATGGACCGGGAGACCCGACCCGTGATCTTCGCCACACCCGGCAAGGGGAAGGCCTGCCTTGGGGCTTTCGCCAAGTTCCTCAAGAACCGGGGAGGCAATCCGGACAACGTCATTGAGGTGGTCTGCGACATGTCACCAGCCTTCCTGTCTGCGGCCGGAAAAACCTTCACGAACGCGTCCGTCACGGTGGACTGGTTCCATGTCGTCCAGCTTTTCACCAAGGCGTTGGATGAGGTTCGACGGCTGGAAGCCAAGGAGTTTGCCTTGCCGAAGGGCACGCGCTGGGCGGTTCTCAAAGGCTTGGAGACAAGACGGACTGAGGAACAGAAAGAGGCCTTGAAGGAGTTGGAAGAACGGGGTTTGGCCACAGCCACGGCGTTTCGGGTGAAAGAGTTGCTGCGCTGGGTGCGTCTGGCCGACACCAAGCAGGCAGCCAAATGGAGAGCGACCAGATTCTTTACTTTTGCCGAGGAGTTGGCTGGGGAATCGGACTTGCTCAAACCCGTACGCAAGGCACTGGGGACATTCCGGGAGCACCTGCCGCGCATATTGCGCCGGTGGGAGTCGCTACTGTCGAACGCCAGGCTTGAAGGACTCAACGGCCTCTTCCAAGCGGCGAGATCGCGAGCCAGGGGGTATAGAAACGTGAAAACTTTCATCACCATGATTTACCTGATCGGCGCTCCCATCAAGGAGTTACTGGCTTCATGAAAAATCCACATCAAACGTCGAGGAACCTTTTTTTAATGCTTGGGAGTGAAGCTGAGAAACGCGCCCTTCAGTTATATCCATGACTTCAGCCGTTTCTTTCATGTTCAGTTCCTCACCATAATATAGAGATATGACCAATTTTTCTCGTGGCGTCAATTCCTCAATGAGATTGGCTACTTTGTCAACTATCTCCTGAAATGCGGTAGATTGGAACGGTTCGTCATCCGACATGTTTTTTCGGCCTACGAGGTTTTCCTGGAAACTGTCGAGGCTGAGGCAGACTTGATTGTGCAGGGCTTCCAATCCACGCTGGATTTCTTTTTCGGACATGCCGGTGTAGTCTTGCAACTGTTCGTTCGTGGCCGGACAACCGGTTTCGTGTTCGATTTGGCGTTGAGCGTCTTCCAATACCTTGACTTTTTGCCTGAGTCCCCTGGAAAACCAATCCATTTTTCGCAATTCGTCGAGCATGGCACCTCTGATCCTGTTTTCGGAGTAGGTGTCAAACTTGATGCCCAATTCGGGATTGAATTTTCCCAGTGCGTCCAGAAGACCGAGGCTACCTGCGCTGATCAATTCGCCAAGCTCGACACTTTGCGGGAGCTTGGCCTTGAGTCGAAGGGCGAGTATCCGGATTTTGGGCGCGTAGAAGCGGACGATGTTCTCACGATCACGCGATGAGAATTCGTCCCAGGTTTTGACGCCCTTTTCCAGTTCACGCCACGGATCGTTCCTGGAAGAGCAGTTTTTTCCAGAAGAATTTAATATTGCCATCGGTATTTGGGGTTACATCCCAAGCGGTTATTTTTTGGGCAGTCTGTCTGACCGCCGTACTTGCTGGAGTTTTTGGAAATTTATGGCAAAACGGCGTCTGTGCGATGACCGAGTTGCGGACATTGGTATCAAAGGGGATAAAGCCAACCAGGTCCAACGAGATGCCGTCCAGAAAGTGGTCGCAGGCGTTGAGGAGCTTGATATACACGTCCTTGGCTGTCTTTTTGTCTTTGACCATGTTTACCAGGACCCGGAAGCGTTCTACCCCGTGTTGAAGCTTGAGCACCTTGATCAGCGCATAGGCGTCGGTCAGGGAGGTTGGCTCCGGGGTAATGACCAGAAGGCGTTCCTGTACCGCCAGGTTGAAATAGAGGACATTGTCGTTGATGCCGGCACCTGTGTCCACAATGAGATAGTCCACGGTTTCTTCAAGGGAGTCCATGGCATCAAGCAGGTCGAGCTTTTGTCCTTTGTCCAGGTTGACCATGTCACTGACGCCGGAGGACGCCGGAAGAATCTTGAAACCATAGGGCGTGTCGAAGATAATCTTCTCTAGCGTCATGTCTTCGTGAAACAGGTGAAAGAGGTTTTTCTCGGGAGCCACGCCGAGGATTACATCCACGTTGGCCAGCCCGAGGTCTGCGTCGAGCAGAACCACATTTTTTCCCGCCATGCTCAGGCAGTAAGCCAGATTGACGGACATGTTGGTTTTTCCGACTCCGCCCTTGCCGGAGGTGACGGAAAGAACCAGGGGTAATTTGGAGCTCATGGCGTGAGAATCTCTCCTTAGGGTTGGATGTTGCCACCGGGTAATTTGCGCATAAACAGAAGCCTCCAGAGCATTTCGTTGGTGGCCGGAGCGATGCTGTTTTTCAAGCCGGAACCGTATGAAAGAGCGGAAACCGGCAGCCCGCTGGCGAACGCCATGTTCAATATTGCTCCAAATGTACAGGCTTCGTCGAGTTTCGTCCAGATAACGCTTGCAAGTTGTTCACTTTTATATTTTTCAATGAATCGTTCAAACTGGGCGGTACTATAGTAGGGATTAAGGACTAGGTGAATGGACAGATCTCTGCAGCTGGTAAGGCCGTACAGGGCCGTCCATTCCTCCAGATTAGTGGTGCCCGGAAGTCCTGGAAGGTCAATGAGTATCATGTCAAATTGGGCGGCTTCTTTTTCCAGTAGGGTGAAATCTTCGCGGGTAATGATTTCCCGGAAGGCAAGGCCGGAAAGTTCAGCGTAATGCTTGAGGACCAAGCGTCCTTTGCCTCGACCTCCGTCGGCAGTGGCCAGGCAGATGCGCATTTTGGGGTTGGCCTTTTTTTCTCTGAGTGCCAGGCGGACCAGACTGGAAGTTTTGCCAACGCCGCCCGGACCGGCAAAGGCGTGGAAAATATTCGTCCATTGTTTGGCACTAAAGGGCACGGTCCTGGTCATGGCTTCAAGGGCAGGGACGATGGAACATTCTCTGTTTTCACGGAGTTCGCAAAAGAGTTTTGCCATGACTTTGTCGTCCACGTCTTCCCGTTCCAGGTACTCCATGGCGAGTTTCTGTTTGGGGGACAATCTATCGAGATCGATCTGGGGCTTCATCAGCGCCATGATCTGTCCTTTGATCTGACTCCATTCCCGCTGCCAGCCGACGCTGTTCTGCAAGGCGTCTTCGACCACGGAATTTTTGGTCATCGATTTTGTCGCGATATTTGGCGTACCCGTAAAATGGTCTATGGCAGCCACGATTTCACAGCATTTGCTGCCGTTTTCGGTGATGGTCTTGTTGGAAAGGATCACGGCATCCTTGCCGAGTTCCGCCTTGATTTTTTCGAATGCCGCAGTGGAGGTGGCGGCCCGAAACGTCTTCATTTGCATAAGTCAGTCCTACAGTTCCACGGTTGCTGCCGATTGAATTTTAACATCTGCGGGAATTTCTGCCTGGGATATGACCGGCAGGGTTGGAATGAATCTGTTCAGGAGTTGTGCGAATTGGCTTCTGATTTGTGGGGCAACCAGCAGAATGGGCTGACCGTCAGCGACCATGGCAGCCTCGGTGGCCTTGTTAACGGCCTGGATTATCTGTTGGGCCTGCCCTGGTTCCAGAGCGAGATAGCCGCCTTGCTCTGCGGGACGCATGGCACCGGACAGAATTCCGTCGATTTCCGGGTTCATGGTAATGATGGGAAGCACCCCGTTTTCGCCCATGTAAGGTTTGACAATGGTCCGTCCAATCTTTGCGCGCACGAATTCGGTGAGTTGTGTCGGGTCCTGCGTCGCGGTGGCGTAGTCGGCGAGGGTTTCCACGATGGTCAGCAGGTCGCGAATGGAGACGTTTTCCTGCACCAGAGACTGGAGAACTTTCTGACAACCGCCCAGGCTGAGTACGCTGGGGACCAGACTTTCCACCGCCTTGGGTGCTCTTTTGGACAAGTTGTCCAGGAGCTCTTGAGTTTCCTGACGGCCAAGAAATTCGTGCAGATTGCGCCGGAAGACCTCGGTCAGGTGCGTGGCGATGACCGTTGAAGGATCGACAACGGTGTAGCCCGCCAGCATGGCTTCTTCTTTCTGTGCCTCGGGAATCCATACGGCCGGGAGGTTGAAAGCGGGTTCCACCGTTTCCACTCCTTGGATGTGGTGCTTGGCGTCGCCGGGATCCATGGCCAGGAAATGGTCGATGAGCAATTCGGCCTGGGCCACGGGATTGCCCTTGATGACGACTCGGTATTCGCCCGGTTTGAGCTGGAGGTTGTCCCTCAGGTGCAGCGAGGGAACGACCACGCCCATGTCCAGAGCGAACTGGCGGCGGATAGAGCGGATTCTGGACAGCAGGTTGCCGTTTTGATCCTCGTCCACCAGGGGGATGAGGCCGTACCCGACTTCCAGTTCCAACTGGTCGAGTGGGAGCAACGCCTGAACTTCTTCCGGGGTGTCGAGCGTCGAGGCCGCTGAGGTTTCGCTTTCTTCAACATCACCCAGAAGATCTTCCTGTTGTTTGGCGGAAAGACGGGCCACGGCGTAAAGGATGACTGCCAGGGTGAGGAATGGCAGGGTCGGCATGCCCGGGACAATGGCAAAAAGAATCAGGATACAGGAAACCAGTTTGAGTGCGCGATGGTGATATGTCAGCTGTCCGATGAATTCTTCGCCCATTTTGGCTTCGGCGGCAGCGCGGGATACGATGATACCTGCCGAGGTAGAAATGATGAGGGACGGGATGGTGGCCACCAATCCGTCACCGATGGTCAGCAGGGTATATGTATGCGCAGCGTCCATCCACTGCATGTCTTTTTGCAGGATGCCGATGAGAAATCCGCCGATGATGTTGATGCCGGTAATCATGAGGCCAGCTTTGACGTCACCAGAGACGAACTTGCCCGCACCGTCCATGGCACCGTAGAAATCAGCTTCCCGACGCATGTGGTCGCGGCGTTCAGTCGCCTGTTCTTCGTTGATCAGGCCTGCATTGAGGTCTGCTTCAACCGCCATCTGTTTGCCGGGCATGGCGTCCAGGGTAAAGCGTGCGGCGACTTCTGCAATACGCGTGGTACCAGTGACGATGACGGTCTTGTTCAGAATATACAAGATCATGAAAATGACGATACCGATGACGTAGTTACCACCGACAACGAATTCGCCAAAACTTTGAATGACCGATCCAGCAGCACTGGTTCCTTCATCTCCGTGAAGTAGGATGGCACGAGTTGTTGCCACGTTGAGAGCCAGCCGGAGGAGGGTGGTGACCAGAAGCAATGAGGGAAATATGGAAAATTCAAGGGGACTTATCATGAACATGGAGGTGATCAGAATCACCAGCCCCAGGGAAATGGATACCGTGAGCATGAAATCGAGAAACATGGTGGGGAGAGGGATGAGCATGACGAAAAGAATCGTCACGACACCGCCTGCGAGCAATAAATCACCCTGCTTGGCGAATCTCTGGTAATCGATTTTGGGTATCGCGTTTTTCGTGGAGGGCTGAGACATGTTTTTGACACCTCGCGGGCAGTCTTTTGATGTTGCCTTGCGGAGCCGTGTCTCAGTGTAACTACCTTCGGTTCTTGAATTTATCAAGCTTTGCTAGAACCGCGGCAACTGCTTGGAACAGCTCCTCAGGGATGGATTCCCCGATTTCAACCTGTTTATACAAAGCGCGTGCCAAGGGTGGGTTCTGTTCGATGGGGATATCATTTTCTCGGGCGATTTCCTTGATGCGTTCGGCAACCCGGTTCAGCCCCTTGGCCAGGATAAGGGGGGCAGGGGCCGACATGGGGTCATATTGCAGGGCTACGGCATAATGAGTGGGGTTGGTGATAACCACGTCTGCCTTGGGGATGTCCTGGAACATCCGACTGGCCATCATTTCCATCATTTTTTGTTGTTGTCGGGCCTTGACTTTAGGGTCGCCTTCCGCCTGTCGCCGTTCGTCTTTGATTTCCTCTTTGGACATCTTGATTTCTTCTTCATGGTTCCATCGGGTATACCAGAGATCGGCGATGGCTATGAGCATCATGGGGACCAGGGCGTAACAGGTCATTTTGTAGCCCACGGAAAGGATGTAGGCGATGATTCCATGCGTATTAGCGTGAAAGAGGGGGAGCAGGTTTTCCATTTCCTGCCGTATGACGATATATGGAGCGATGCCGACCGCGATGGATTGAAGGATTCCTTTGGCTAATTTGACGGCGGCCTGAGGGCTGATCATGAGTTTTTTTATGCCGCTCATTATGTTGAAAAGTTTTCCGAATTTTGGACGCATTGGCTTCCAGGTCCACAGTTTGCCGACCTGGAGTCGCAGAACGAGATAAGCCATGGCGACCAGTACGAGCATGAAGGGGACGACCAGGAGCGCCATTTTCTTCAATCCCCAAGTGAACAGCCAGTATGCGGTGGATTTGTCTACGGTAAGACCGATGGCTTCCGTGAAGGTCCATCGGTAGATTTCGACAAATTGGTTGTGGTAAAATCCTATCATGAATCGAAGGGCCAGTACGCCCGCCAGCAATACCATGACCTTGGTGATTTCCTCACCCTTGGCGACGTTGCCGTCCTCGCGAAGTTTTCCCCTGCGTTTCCCTGTGGCTTTTTCTGTTTTACTAGGATCGTCTTGTCCCATACCCATATTGAATTCCCCTTACATTATGCCGGGAGAGCCGGCCTTCAGGATGTTCAGGTAGATATGATCCAGTTGCCGCAGAAAATCCCCGACATATGTGGACATGATGGTAAAGAGGAATCCGAGAAAGAAAAATCCTACACTGATTTTTATGGGAAAACCGAGGATCAGCACATGCATTTGCGGCGCTGCTCTGCCGATGAGGGCCAGGGCCAGGTCCACCAGAAAGAGTGCCGCCATGACCGGGGCAGCGATCTTGATGGACAGGGTGAACATGATATTGGAATATTCAAGCAGATGGGTGGCGAGACGGGGTGTTATAAGAATTCCGCCGGGAGGGATGTGTGCAAAGCTTTCGCCAATGGCTTTGATCAGTTGCAGGTGACCGCCTAATACGAGAAACGTGAGCATGGTGCACATGTAGAGAAAGTGTGCTGTGACAGCATTGCTCGTGCCAGTGACTGGATCGACGACATTGACCATGGAGAATCCCATCTGAAACCCGATGATCATTCCACCGAATTGTACCGCACCGAACAGAAAGCGAACGATCAGGCCGAGAATCAGACCAAGGATCAGTTCGCCTATGATCATCAGAGCGAGGGCGATACCGTTGGCAGGCAACTGGGAGCCGGGAAAAGACAGTTGGGGCCAGACGGCCAGTGAAAGGACCAGAACCAGGGCTGCCTTGACCATATTGGGAATGGAGGTGCCTCCAAAAAAAGGCAACAGAAAAAGGACGACACTGATTCTGAGCAGGGTCAGGAAGAAGCTTAAGATCTCACCTGGATTGAATCCGAATAATTCCATCAAACCTTCTATGCAAAACCTGAACCATTACATGACCGCAGGTACAGGGCCGGGGAGCCCTGAGGGCTGGACACGGTGGGCCACAAAGAAACAGCCCTCTCGGAAAACCGGGTTCCAAGAGGGGCTGAAGGTGTCATATGCAAATGGAGCGTGTTAGTTCAAGATAAAGCGCTTGGGATTGACAGGCACACCGTTGAGTCGAACTTCATAGTGAAGGTGCGGTCCGGTGCTTCGTCCGGTACTCCCGACATAACCGATCAGTTCGCCACGTGATACAATCTGCCCGCTCTTGATCGCGATGCGGTGAAGATGAGCGAATCGTGTGGACAGGCTTGCGTTGTGTTTGAGGCGAATACTCAGGCCGTAGGAACCATCCCGACCGGTGAAGGTGATGGCTCCTCGGGCTGGTGCGTAAATAGGTGTCCCCCGGGGAGCGGAAATATCGATACCCTTGTGAAATTCTCGTTTGCCCGTGAACGGGGAGGAGCGCCAGGCAAAGCCCGAAGTTACCCAGCCGGATGTGGGCCAGATAGATGGAGTGGCCTCAAGAATGTTCTGGTTGCTGCGCAGGGTATGCATGATTTCCTGCTGGCGAACCTCTTCAAGTCGGGCTTCAACGTTGAGCTGACGAAGAAACTCGTGCATTTGGCGGGCCAGAAGCTCCTGCCTGTATAGCGGAAGATACCCTTTGGAAAAGTTGTCATTGGCCGGTCCACCCTTGGGGGCAGTGGACTGGCTTGCATCCTGATCGAGATTGATCATGACGCGAAGTTTTGAATCGAAATCGCGGATGCGATCAAGGTTCCGTTGCAGCGAGGTGATTTTTTGGGAGAGGCTGAGTAGTTGAGATTTTTGTTCCTGGACTGTTTTCTCGGCGAGATTCAGTCCTTTTTCCATTCTAAAGTTGTGAACATATTTTTTCCAAAGAATGACATTTCCAGTTGCCATGCCGACAACAAGAAAGAAAACAGCTACAATAATCCAGCCTCGCAACTGAAATTTCTTGCATGAACCCTGCTTGTCTTTGAAGACAACGATATGATATTTTTCTGAAAAGCATATTCTTTCCAGTCGATTGTTATAAATGTAAAGGCTGCTATGCCTTAAGTATCAATAGTTAATAGTCTAGACTTTTTTACTTGTCAAGTCAACCTGTTGGCGAGTTACGGCATTAAAGATGTTGTTTTTAATGTGTTTATCCAATTTCCACGTTTGGCGAAGCCATTCGTGAATCGTGTCGCGACGGGTTTCTCCGTTGGACGGACAGGTGTTTTCCCACACCGGAAGTTCCCATTGGCGGGCGGCCTTTATCACGGTATTTTTTTCCAGTAACATGGTGGGACGGATGACGCGAAGTTTGCCGTTGAAAAAAGATTCATCGGCAGACAAGCCTTCGGCGCGGCCATTTTGCAAAATGTTCATGAAGTAGGTGACGACATTGTCGTCCGCGTTATGGCCGAAGGCGAGATGGGTCAGGTTGTAATCGCGGCAGAGTTCAAAAAGCCGTTTTGCGTCTGAGCATGCTACAGTAGAAACAGGGGGAGTTGCGGCGGTTTTCCTCGGAATGGGCGCGTGGGCCGAAATCGGAGAGCTCCGCGTGAGCAGACAGGCCGTTGGCTGCGCACCAGTCGATCAGCGTCGTGTGAGAATCCGGGTCGAAGCCGGCGTTGACATGCAGGACCATGAGTTCCACAGGGAAGGGCATGATTGCTTGCCTGATAATCAGCACCTTGAGCATGAGAAAAACTATCCACACCGCCAGAAAACGGCGATGCCGATGCGGGCTCCGCTCTCGACCATTGCGGTCTGCTGCATGAGTTTGCCCGTGGCGGACACGCATTGCTTTTGTGCGTAGGTAAGTTTTCCCCAGGAAGCCATGGTTTTTCTCCAGCTCTGATTTGATGTATAGTGTGGGTCAGTTGAGGTTGATAGATGATTCTTGCTTGACTTGCAAGCTTTGTTGGGGCATATTTATTAGCTTCTGCAGAGCGCGTTGACTGCGCTGGGGCGGAATGCTTCAACTATTCAGTACCCCTCGGAGGGTCGCTTTTTGAAGAGATTCATATATCTACTGACCACAGTTTTGTTAGTGGCGGTTGCTGCTGCTGGTTATTGGTATACTACATTAGAAAAAGAAAATGTCGGCGAAGCTCGTTGGTTGTCTCTTTCTTTTGATGATGTTGTCTCCATTCATGTCCAGGGCGCGCATGATTCATATATGCTGTCTGCTGACGGCAATCAATGGGAGGCTCAGGTACCTGGCGCGTCGTGGAATGTCGTGGCGCGTGTCGTTCCGGAGAAAGTGGCGGATTTCCTGACAAAGCTTGCGGCCCTGGCTCCCCAGCGTGCCATTGGCGGTTTCGATCAGGGCGGATTCGAGCAATACGGGCTCGACACGCCACAGATCAAGATTATTGTGACCTTTGGCGGTAAGAAAGAAGAGCCTCTGGTGGTCAAGTTGACTTCTGACGGTTCCGGATCTGTTTATGGTTGGAATTCCGACAGTAAGGGACTCGTGTATGAATTTGACAAGAAGGTGCTGGCACAACTTGGTTTGCCTGCAAAATATTTTTTGGACACGCGGGTATTTTGTTTCGACGAGGACAAGTCAAGCAAGGTTCAACTAGTGCAACCTTTCGGTTCCAGTTGGCTTGTGGAAAATCGCAAGGAGGGTTTTTTCTTTACCCTGCCCGGTTATCTCAAGGACAAGCCCGCTTCCGATTCCGCGCTCAAACTGTATATCCACTCCCTGGTTTTGCTCAAGGCGGATCGCCTTTTGTTGGAACCGGTGGTTACGGATAAGCGGATAGCCGCGTTGACCATCAGGATTTGGAGCGACAAGGCTGAGGAACCTTCCACGGTGGAATTTTTCGCGGTCAAAGATGACCCCACCATTTATTTCGGCAAATCGTCTTGGCTTACGGTGCCTTTCATTCTCAACGCTCAGAGTGTTTCCCAACTCGTGCGAAGTGCGTTCGATTTGCAAGGACGTTCCGTGGTAAAGCTTGATATTGGTTTGGTAGCCCGATTTGTTGTAAATCATGGGGGAACCGAATACATTGTCGAACGTAGCAAGACCGGTTGGCGTTTCCGTGGAGAGAAAAAAGACATTCCCGGCATTGACATGTCGCTGTGGCGATTTACAGAATTACAGTTTGAGGCCTTGCCTTTGAACAGTCTTCCCGAGACGGCCGTCAAGCTCATGTATTGCAAGTTGATGGATACGGAAGGCAAGAAGTTGACGGAATTGACGTTTTACGCCGACCCCCGCCTGCCCCAAGGACAGTGCTGGATGAAGAATGGCGGCGGTATGTATTACCCTGTTTCGAGCAGATTAGTTAAGGATTTGCAGGGGATGTTTCCGATTTCTACGGCTGGGACCGATTCTGTTGCTCCCCGGCAATAATGTATTTTAAGGAGATTAAGCATGGCACGAATTACCGTTGAAGATTGCCTGGAAAAGGTGAGCAACCGTTTTCTTATCACCCAGATGGGCATCAAGCGCGTCAAACAGTACCGCGAAGGGTACGAACCCCTGGTCGACACAAAGAACAAGGAAATAGTAAACTCTTTGCGCGAGATAGCCGCAGGCAAGGTCCTTCCCGATCAGCGGATTGAGGATGTGGATATCGATTTTGATGTTCCCGGAACTATCGATAAGTAGTCATGGACAAGCGTGATTACTATGAGGTCCTGGGCCTCTCCAAGGAGGCAGGGCCGGATGAAATAAAATCGGCCTATCGGAAGTTGGCGTTCAAGTATCATCCTGACCGCAATCAAGATGATCCCGACGCAGAGTCCAAGTTTAAAGAAGCTGCAGAAGCATATGAGGTCTTAGGCAATGCCGAGAAGCGGCAAACCTATGATCGTTTTGGGCATGCGGGGATGAATGGTCAGGGTTTTTCCGGTTTTTCGAACAGCGAAGATATTTTTGGCGCGTTCAGTGATATTTTCGGAGAGGTTTTCGGATTTTCTTCGGGTGGTCGAGGAGGTGCCAATCGTCCCCGGCCCGGATCGGATCTCCGCTACAACCTCGACATATCCTTCCGCGAAGCGGCCAAGGGAGCCGAGGTCGACATCACCATTCCGGTGGAGCAGGCTTGTCCGAATTGTGACGGCACAGGTGCTGCCCCCGGTTCCAATCCACAGGTATGTCCCCAGTGTGGCGGTTCCGGGACCATGCAGCAGTCGCAGGGGTTTTTCCGTATTTCCGTCACTTGTCCCCAATGCCGAGGGGCGGGACAGATCATCACCGATCCCTGCCCCGAGTGCCTGGGGCGGGGGAGTGTCATTCGTGACAAGGATCTCAAGGTTCGCATCCCCGCCGGGGTGGATAACAATTCCCGCCTTCGTCTTCGGGGCGAAGGGGAGGGCGGAATCAATGGCGGCCCTCCTGGTGACTTGTATGTGGTCATTCGCGTGGAGCCGGATGACGTGTTCGAGCGTCAGGGCCAAAATCTTATCATAGGCCGGGAGATATCCTTTGTGGAAGCTGCGTTGGGGCATCGGCTCGAAGTGCCGACCTTGGATGACCCGGTGAATCTTGATGTGCCCAAGGGCACGCAGAGTGGCGAAGTGTTTCGTCTGAGAGGCCTGGGATTGCCACACCTCGGTTCAACGCACAAGGGCGATCTGTTGGTGCAGGTGACCGTCAAGACGCCGACACACCTGAACAAGAAACAGATAGAGCTCCTCAAGGAGTTCTCTGAGATCGAGACGTCGAAGTTGACTTCCAAGGCCAAGGATTTCTTCAAAAAGGCAAAAGACAAGGTGATGGGAGAATAACATGGTCGAGTTTTCGCACATGGACAGTGACGGCAATGCCCGTATGGTGGATGTGTCTGCCAAGAAGGACAGCTCGCGTACGGCTATTGTCCGATGCCTGATTCGTTTGGCACCCGCGACCATGGCCTTGCTCATGGAAAATGCATTGCCCAAGGGTGATGTGTTGACAACCGCCAAGATAGCGGGCGTTCAGGCTGCCAAACGGACTGCCGATCTTATCCCAATGTGTCATCCCCTGCCCATCAGTTATGTCGATATTCGTTTCAACGTGATAAGTGAGGATGCCGTGATTGAGTTGGAATGCGAAACGCGCACCACGTACAAGACCGGTGTGGAAATGGAAGCTTTGATCGGTGCCCAAGTGGCAGCGGCCACTATTTACGATATGTGTAAGGCCGTTCAGAAGGATATCGTGATCGATGCTTGCCGTCTGGTCTACAAGAGCGGTGGCAAGAGCGGTACATTCCAGGCCGAATAGCCGGAAGAGAGTCGAATGTAAAAAAAGCCACCGTCCGAATGCGGGCGGTGGCTTTTTTGCGTTTTGCGGAAAGGGGTTACCAGACTGTACGCGTCTGGACGCCCGCATTGGCCATGTGTTTTTTCAGATCCGAGATGGTGTACTCGCCATAGTGGACGATGGACGCTATGAGGGCGGCGGTGGCACGCCCCTGAGTCACGGCATCCACCATGTGCTGGGGGGAGCCCGCGCCGCCGGATGCGATGACCGGGATGGTCACGGATTCAGCCACCAGGCGGGTGAGTTCCAGATCGTAACCGTTCTTGGTTCCGTCGGCGTCTATGGAGTTAAGGCAGATTTCACCAGCCCCCAGAGCTTCGCAAGTCTTGGCCCATTCAAGGGCATCTATACCCATGTATTTACGGCCGCCGTGGATGACTATCTCGAAGCCCGACGGAATGTCCTCTGATTTGTCCACACGCTTTACATCCATGCCGAGCACGATGCACTGGGAGCCAAACCGAGCGGCTCCTTCGCTGATGATGTCCGGATTTTTCACGGCTCCTGAATTGACCGAAACTTTTTCGGCCCCCGCGACGAGGACATCACGCATATCGTCGACAGTATTGATGCCGCCACCCACGGAGAAGGGGATGAATATCTGCGAAGCGACTTTTTCCACCACGTCGAGGAATATCCCGCGAGCTTCATGCGAGGCGGTGATGTCGTAAAAGACTATCTCGTCCGCACCGTCTTCATAGTACTTTCTGGCCGTCTCGACAGGGTCGCCGATATCGATGTTTCCCTCGAACTTGATGCCTTTTGTCAAGCGGCCATTGCGTACGTCGAGGCAGGGGATGACGCGTTTGCTAAGCATCGGCGGCCTCCATGCAGTAGTTGTGGAAATTCTTGAGCATTTGCAAACCTGGCCGACCGCTTTTTTCCGGATGGAATTGGACGGCCCAGAGGCCTTCACGTCCGTGGACCGAGCAGAAGTCGATGCCGTAGCGTGTGGTGGCTATGACGAATTCATCCTTGGGGGCGGGATAGTAGCTGTGCACGAAGTAGAACGCTGCGTCGGAATCGATATTCCTGAACAGTTGGCAGTCCTTTTTCACGTTGACCTGATTCCAGCCCATATGCGGGACCCGGATAGGGATGTTCTCATAGTCCACCCAGGATGGGTTGAACAAGCGGCACTCGCCGGGAATTATTTTCAGCGCCTTGGTGTCGTTTTCTTCGCTGTAATCCAGGAGGATCTGGCACCCAACACAGATGCCGAGTACCGGTTTTTTTTGTGTTATTAGGTGCTTGATGACATCATCCAGTCCGGCGGAATGGAGTTCGTCCATGGCTTGTCCGGCAGCACCGACGCCGGGAAAGATGATGCCTTCGGCACCGTTCAGTTTTTCCGGGTCGTTGGTTATCTCATTGGGAATTCCAAGATGTTCGAGAGCCCTATGGACGCTGGTCTGGTTTCCCGCTTTGTAGTCGAAAATGGCGAGCATGCTTCCCTCCGCTCAATTCTTTTGTTCACTAAAGCGACTAGTAAAAAACGGTGGGGAAAACAAGGGGTTTTTTATTATTGGCAAAAATGTATAGTCATTAATTTTGTTGTAATTTTTTTTGTAATATTTTTTCTACGAAAATGAATTCATGTTTGACCAACCTATTGAAATTCAGACTTTATTGCACTTTGGATATCTATTGAAATAAGGAAGCAGAAACAATGTGACAAAAAAGGGGGGGGATATGATGTATTAAATCATGATGTTGAGTTTGGGGCTTTTGGCATTCGTGTTGGTTGCAGCCCTGCTTTTTGCAATGTGGAGATGGCCCCTATTGTTGCTCGAAGGTTGGCAAAGGCCGCGAGGTTCGACGTATTCAGGAAAGAAAAGAAGTTGGTTCGGTTCTGGTAGGTTATTTGGCGAGTATCTTTAAAAGCAGGTCGCCGGAGATGGGGCCGAGTTTGCGCCCTAGTCCCTTGAGTCGAATGGGGCGTCCTACCACGAAATCGCCGGGGAGCGAAATCTCTATTGTTTTCGGACCGCTGCTGAATGATTGCTCTACGGTGATGCGGATTTTTCGTCCCGGTAGCAGGTTGCGGGCGGGGAAGTAGACCGTCTGTTCATGATCCATCTGGCCCGTGAACAAGGATTTGATGGAGCCGAAGAATCCCTTGGTAAAATCGAGGTTGAGGGTACGGTCGCCCCAGTGCATTTGGAGTTTGCTCCGTTTGATTTCCAAAGGGCCCTTGTAGCCGGGTTTTTCTTGCCTGATCTGGCTGTAGATGTCCTCAAATACCTTTTTGGCAAAGGGGTCCTTTAGTATGGTTTTGAGGACCTCTTCCTCCTTGTAGTACATTTTCTGATGCCGTGAGCGGGCGGATTGGTGCTTTTTGTGCTGCTCCTGTCGGCTTGCATCTTGTTGGCGGGCGTATGCGTCGGCTCCTTCCTTGCGGCTGGTTTTCGGTTCTTGGTCCGTTTGGGTGGAGTTGGAACCGGTTGGGGTTTCACCGTTTGTCCGCAGCAAATCCTTGGCCATGACATAGGCTTCGTTGATTTCGCGGAATCTGATTGCGGCGGAAGGATGGGTATTGAGATCCGGGTGATACTTGAAGGCGAGTTTGCGAAAAGCAGCCTTGACTTCCTTCATGCCGGCACTGGGGTGCAAATCAAGTTTTTTGAGGCATTCCTGAAGTGTCATGAGGCTCCTTCCCTGTGCCGGTAGTCCGGATCAATCGTCGGAAATGAGGGCGTTGGGTGACGTGTCGGGATCATAGCGCAAAAGGTCTTCGTCGCGCAAATACTGCTTTCCCTGACGGACGAATTCTTTGTGCCCGACTTTGGGGTTCACGCCAGGGCAGTAATCCTGAATCATTTCCCAGCTGGTTTCGTCCACGAGGTTGCCGCGGAAGAAAGGCCAGGCACGGCAGATATCCGGTCTGCCAGGATGGACACTGCATCCCTCGGAAAAAAAGATGCAGAATTCATCGTCGCCGCTGATGAGATGAAGTTTTCCCCCGCGTTCCTGCGTGTACTTCTCGACAAGTTCGTCAACGGTGATGCCGAGATGTTCGGCCAATCGTTTGCGGTCCTTGCCGGTCATGACGATGCCGCCCTCTCCCTGGCAGCAATGCCCGCACATCTTACATGAAAAGGCTTGTTCACTCATCGGGTGATTCCCAGTCGTTGCATTTCCACCATGAGGCAGCGGTCTTCGACAACTGTCATGCCGGTGCCGTCAAGCAGTTCCCGGGCCTCCGGGCTGAATATGCCGACTTGCATCCAGAAGCATTGTGGAAGAGTGGGCATGGTCAGGACCTCCCTGGCGTGAGCAGGGCAGAATTTCCCGTTGCGGAAGAGATCCACCACATCCACTGGAACGGGAATGTCGGTCACTGACTTGTACGTCGTGCGCCCCCAGACGTTTTCGCGTACGGGGTGTACGGGGATGATGTCGAATCCCATGTCGATCATGGCCCGAGCCACGTCGTCCACCGGTCGACCTGGCTTGTCCACGGCACCGATGACCGCAATGGTCTTGACCTTATTGAGCAGGGCAGCTAGCTCTTTATCATTGTACAGCATGCATACGTTTCTTGTTTGTTGAAGAATGTCCTTTTACCGCAATCCACTCTCGTTGCCTAGTCGTAAGATTTTATGGAGTTTTCAATGTTCGAATCGACCAACTATATCCCCGTTGACGAATTGGTGCGCCGCCAGGACTCGGTACGCGCTCACTTGCAGAC
Organism: uncultured Pseudodesulfovibrio sp.; assembly: GCA_963662475.2. Classification (GTDB taxonomy): domain Bacteria; phylum Desulfobacterota; class Desulfovibrionia; order Desulfovibrionales; family Desulfovibrionaceae; genus Pseudodesulfovibrio. The sequence continues at coordinate 175,672 of CAXXUE010000028.1, read as the reverse complement.
TCTTGTTCCGGAGGCCGGCGGGATTCTCGTCTTTTCCCGACTGAATATTTATTACCTTACGGGAACTTTCGGACAAGGAGTCCTCTGGCTTCCGCTTGTAGGTGAGCCGGTGCTCATGTTGCGCAAGGGCGTGAGCCGAGCCCGACTGGAATCGACCCTTTCACATATTGCCTCGTTCAAGTCCTATTCGGAGCTGGAAGGCCTCTGCGCGGACGCCGGTTCTCCCTTCACCAAGACCATAGCCGTCGTCATGGCTGGGTTGACCTGGCAGCTCGGGGACATGTTGGCCGCCAAGCTCAAGGAATACGTCTTGGTTCCCGGCGACCATGCCGTGGCTTTGGCCAAGATGGTCAAGTCCGAGTACGAGCTGGATATCCTGCGGCGTTGCGGTGCCAAGCACCACAAGTGTCTGTACGATATCCTGCCAACCACGATTCGGCCCGGCATGACCGAGCGCGAAATAGCCCACAAGGCGTGGGAAGCGTTTTTTTCCGAAGGGCACATGGGTGTCCTGCGCATGCAGGCCCATGGTGAAGAATGTTTCCTTGGCCATGTGGCTGCCGGGGACTCCGGCAATTACCCCAGTGGGTTCAATGGTCCGCTTGGATTGCGTGGCGAGCATCCGGCCTCAGCGCTTATGGGGAGCGCTCACAAGGTATGGGAAGTGGGCGAGCCGCTCATGCTCGACATCGGTTTTCAAATTGAGGGGTACCATACCGACAAGACCCAAGCCTACTTTGCCGGTCCCGAAGCGGCCATCCCGGACGATCTGCGCAAGGCCCATGATTTTTGTATTGAAATGCAGGATTGGGTCTGCGTTCACGCCAAGCCCGGCGCGACGCCTGCCGAACTCTATGCTTACTGCCTTGATCAGGCGGAAAAGCACGGTTTCGCTGATGGGTTCATGGGGCTGGACGAGAACAAGGTCCCGTTTATCGGCCACGGCATTGGCCTGACCGTCGATGAGTTTCCTCCTCTTGCCAAGGGATTCGACTTGCCGCTGGAAAAAGGCATGGTCATTGCCATTGAGCCCAAGCAGGGCGTGCGTGATAAGGCTATGGTCGGTGTGGAGAACACCTTCGAGATCACTGAGAGTGGCTGTCGGTGCATCTCCGGCGATTCCTATGAGATGGTGCCGGTAGAATGAAAAAAGACTCCCGCAAGGGAGTCTTTTATTACTGATATTTCGGTTGATTCTTAACCTTTCGCATTTTTTTCGACAGCGTCTCCTGCTTCGTCAGCTTCCGGCTGGGTTGGCTCATCACTCATCTTTCCGAGGTATTCGGGTAGTTCAAGGCCCGCCATCTTGGTTATGTCCTGCAAAGGCGGCAGGCTTTTGACCAGACTGGAGAAGAAATTGGCAGTAGAAGTGGAGCCGTTGCCATTGCCCCCATCCCAGACGGTGACCTTGTCGATCTTGAGGTTTTTGACCGCCTCAACTTGGGTTTTAACAATGCTTTCGAGTTTTTCAAGCAACAGCATGGTTGCAGCCGCCTTGGCATCTCCGCCCGTGCTTTCGACCAGGAGACGGTATCCTTCAGCCTTGCCTTCAAGGACTTGTTTGATACCTGTGGCCTCCGCCTCATATTGCATGAGCGTTGCATCGGCAACACCTCTGGCCTCACGTCGGGTTTTTTCGGCTTCGGCTTCGGCTGCGATCTCGACTTTTCTTTTCTGAATTTCCTGGACAGCCACTTCTTCGGCGTTCAAACGTTCCATTTCGGCTAGGTATTGTGCTTTTTGGATTTCGGCCTCAGCCCTGCGCTTGGCGACCTCTCCCTGTCGTAATGCTTCAGCCTGTTTGACATGGAGGTCAGCATTCGCCTGGGCAATCTCAGCCTTGGACTTATTCTCGCCGGTGACCGCCTCGGATTCCTGGTCCTGTACGAATATGCGCTGGGAGGCCTCGGCTTTCTTTTTGCCCTTGACTGCTTCGGCCAGGTTCTCGGCAACCTTGATTTCCATTTCGCGGTTGGCATTAGCTTCACCGATAGACGCTGTCGCTTCCTGCTGCTGTACAAAGATGCGCCTGTCTGCTTCGGCTTCTTTCTGGCCTTTTTCTGATTGCGCCAGGTTTTCGGCAACGCGGATGTCTTTTTCCCGGTTGGCACTGGTTTCACCGATTGCCCCGAGCTTGTCCTGTTCCGCAACGTCCACCTTGGCCTGGTTGATGGCCTCGGAGGCCGCCTTCTTGCCTATGGAGTCGATATACCCGGATTCATCCGTGATATCGGTGATGTTCACGTTGATCAGGTAGAGGCCGATCTTGTTGAGTTCCGGGGAAACGTTTTCGCGAACGGATTCAAGAAAGCTTTCGCGGTCCTGATTGATCTGTTCGATGGTCAGTGAGGCAACAGTCAGACGAAGCTGACCGAAGATGATTTCCATAGCCATTTCTTCGATTTGCAGCTGTGTCTGGTTGAGCAGGCGTTCGGCCGCGTTTTGCATGATGCCGGGTTCGGTGCTGACGCCAACAGTAAAGGTACTGGGAACATTGATTCGGATGTTTTGAAGCGACAGGGCCTTTTGCAGGGGGATCGCGATGGTCATCGGCGTCAGGCTCATGTAGCTGAAATCCTGAATCAGCGGCCAGATAATGGTGCCGCCGCCGTGTATGCAGCGGGCAGACTGACCACGTCCCACCTTGCCGAAGACCACAAGGATCATGTCCGAAGGGCATCGTTTGTATCGTGATGCCATGAAAGTGATTGTGGCGACAATCAGGAGTATGAATGCGATGATGGGCAACGCCCAGAATCCGATGGATGAGAGTTCGTAGTACATGCTGTCTCCTTGCGATTACTGAATGGGAGAAACGACGAGTATGTTGCCGCTGACTCCGGTCACCCTGATACGGGTGCCGGTTTTGATTGTCTGGTTGTTTGCCGACGATGCATCATATTCGCGAAGCCTTTCGAGACAGGTAACCATAACGCTTCCGGTCTTGTCAGGGTGAATAGTCGTATAGACTTTGCCTTCGCTTCCAATGACTTGATTGATTTTGATGGTGCCGCTGGTCTGCATGTTTGCCATCAGGGCGAAAAGCTTGCCGATGATCCAAAATGAGACGAATCCGGCGATTGTCGCGCCCAGAAGCGAGAAAGCGGCACCCACCTCACTTTGACGATAGAGGGCGTAGCCGACCAGTCCGAACATCATGAGAAACGACGTCAGGCCATGCAGGGAAAGGAATTTCAAGCTGGCATCGGCATCGAAGTCCGCATCGCCGTCAGGAGATTCGAAATCCGTATTCATGGATGCTTCGTCACCGAAGTCACCCCCCGTGAATTGCAGAATAAATCGAATGATAAGAGGGATTCCGCCAATCAGCGCACAGACGATAAAAAAGATATCAAGCCCGTTAAGATTGCCAAACCAGAGATCCATTCTTTCGACTCCTTATAAAAATTTTTATATAAATATCAAAACTGACCGTGACGACGCAAGCGTATTAGATAAAATATGAAATCGGTTCTCAAAAGGAAGGTGAATTTCAGGAGAATCGGTGACTAAAAGGGTTTGTGCTGTTTGTCTGCGCGAACGGGGGGAAAGCCTTTGATGCGTCATGGGATCAGTCAAGTATGCAACGGTTGATTGAGGGGGGCTATCGATTTTTGACACCAGCACGCATCATCAGTCGAACCACCAAATGGTGGAATGGCTTGATCACCGTAAAATAGACCGGACCTGTCCAATGATTGTAGTGGACGATGGTGCCTACATGAAAGCGGTTGCCTCCGCTGGGCAGGGGTACTGCGGCGATGAGCAGATGCGCGTCGAGGTGTTTGTCTTGTATCTTTGCGGCAAGGTATTCATTGTCCTTGCCGTGGGTAACGGTAAAAAATGCGCACGGTTCCCCCGGAGTGAACGAAATGTCTTCCGGGGAAATGTCACTGAATTGGTTCTCTTCCTGCCGCATGCCGAACAGACGGACGAATCCTGCGCGAATCGTGTAAAGGAATTTCAACCAACCGGGTGAATAGTTGAAGAGGCCTGCCAAGAAATGGCGGAGGTCCACCTCTCCTTCGATGGTTTTGATATCCATATGGTCGGCCCCCTCGAAAAGGGGACCGAAGCCAGGGATTGATTTCAGGTATTGGTTTGAACTCATTGTGTTGTTATTCGTATGCCGCTTCGTAAATGGCAATGACGTCTTCCAGACTCATGTTTACAGGGGTTATGTCGAAAAGCGCACCCATGGTGGTCAGGGCGTTTTCCGCCAGGGCCGGAATTTCTTCCCGCGTAACCCCGTAATCCGAAAGTTTTTCCTCGGCCAGACCGATGTCTGTGATGAGTTTGTCCAGGGCATCGAGGAAGGTCACGCCGCCTACTTCCTCTTCCAGATTTTCTTCCAGGGTATCGCCCATGGCCAGGGCGAGGTCGCCGAGTCGATCCTCTCCGCAGGAGGCCAGGAAGCCGAAGTACGCCTTGGAGATGAGCACCAGCCCCGCTCCGTGGGGCATGTCCGGATGGAAGGCAGACAGGGCGTGTTCCAGGGAGTGCTGGGAGATGCAGGAAGAGTAGGATTCGCACAGTCCCGCAGCGGAACAGGCCCAGGCCATGATGGTGCGGGCCTCCAGGTTGTCGCCGTCCGCCACTGCCTGGGGCAGGGTGTGGGCGATGAGGTGGACCGCTTCCAGAGCCAGCATGTCACTGGCAGGCTGGCGGCAGGTGGCGAGATAGGCCTCGGCTGCGTGAAAAAAGGCGTCCATGCCCGTGTAGGCCGTCTGTTTGGGCGGTACCGAGAGCATGAGTTTTGGGTCCACAATGGAGAGCATCGGAAATGTGGAGTCGTTGCCCCAGCCGATTTTTTCCGCACTGCCGGATTTGGTGATCACGGTCCATGGGTCGGCTTCGGTGCCCGTCCCGGCCGTGGTTGGGATGGCTACGATGGGCAGGGCGTCGTTTTCCGGTGTTTGGCCGCCGCCGCTGCCGGATTGCATGTAATCCCAATATTTGCCGGGATTGGTGGCCATGGTGGCAATGGATTTTGCCGAGTCGATGGTGGAGCCGCCGCCCAAGCCGACCACGAAATCAACGTCATTTTCCCGGCATATGGCTGCGGCCTGATCCACAAAGTCGGATTCCGGGTTGGGCCGGATCTTGTCGAATACGATGGACTGTACGTCCTGTTTGGCCAGGAGTCCCTGGACCCGTGACAGGTAGCCGAGTTTGATCATGACGCCGGACTCGCCGATGACGATCATGGCTTTCTTGCCCCTGGGCAGGTGCGGCGTGTCGCCGAGTTGGTTCAGGGTGTCGGGGCCAAAGACGAGTCGGGTGGGCATGAAATATTGGAAATTGAGCATGGGTTCTCCTAAAGTTTGTATAGTCTAATCCCACGATTCCAATATGTTTTCAAGTTGTGATTCCGTAAAAAGGTCTCTCAGGACGAGTGGAGAAGTGCTTTTCTCACCGGATACGAATAAGGCGGCGGTGGGAATACTGGCACTACCCAGGGCACCGAGCAGGGCCTCTTTTTCGGGGTCTCGTTCGGTCATGTCCACTTTGATGAAGGTCACGCCATATTTTTTGCTCCATCGGGTAACGTTTTCCGGGGTCATGACCGTGGCCTCAAGCACCTTGCAGGTGGGGCACCAGTCAGCCGTAAAGTCGAGAAAGAGTTTTTCTTTGCCAAGACGTTGGCTGAATTGCACCGGGTTGAAGGGTTCCCATACTGTTTCCTGTTCAGTGGGGGGCGTAGTCCAGACGATGAGGATACAGAGCAGAGCCAGGGAGGCCAGGCGGACAGCCCAACGGGTATTGGCATTCGCTGTTTTGGTTCGTATCCAGAGCCAGCCACCGAGCAGAACTGCCCACAAGAGGGCCAGAATGCGGATAGATTCCTCACCCAGTGCGATGGAGGCGAGATAAAAGGCGGTTGCCACCAGAAAGAAGGCGATGCCTTTTTCTACATACTCAATCCACGGGCCGGATTTGGGCAGGAAGCGGGACAGTCTCGGATTTATGATCAGCAACAGGTAGGGGATGGACATGCCGATGCCGATGGAGATGAAAACCGCAGCAATGATGAAGGGTCCCTGGACCAGCGCCCAACTGAGTACGCCGCCAAGAAAAGGGCCACTACACGGCGTGGCAAGCAGGGTGGTCAGGCAGCCCGTGAAGAAGGCCTGCGTTTTGGGATTGTTGGACTGAGAGCCGAATTTCAGGTCAATGACTGGCAGATGGAAGAGGCCGAACAGGCTGAGAGACAGGGGCCAGTATGAGACCGGCCATGCCGAGCACCAGCCATTTGTTTTGGAAGAGGGCGCCCCAGGCTTGGCCGGTTCCGCCCAGAACAATTCCCAGAAAGAGGAAAAAGGAAAGTATGCCCAGCACGAAGAAAATATTGTGTTCCCGAAAGGCCTTGACGCGGGAGGCTTCGTCTTTCGTGGCTGCGTTGAGCAGGGCAGACAGCTTGAGGCTGATTACGGGCAGGACGCATGGCATGATATTCAGGATGAGGCCTGCCAAAATCCCCATGAGTACGGCGGAAAGCAGGCTGGCCACTTCCAGGCCGGGCTGGAGATATTGGGGCGTGAATTCCCATTGGATGGTGCCGGTATCGGCTCTGGTTGCATCCTGTATTGTTGTTGCCTTTGCAGTGGCCGGAGGCGGCGGTGCGGTGGGGTTTTTGACGTGAGCCAGGGAGAGAAATTGCGGCCACCAGGGTTGATCCATGGCCGGGGCCAGTGTGGTCGCGTCGATTTCGGGAGTGCCGAATGTCAATGTCCGTCGAATCGGGACACATTTGGTGGGGTGACACAGGAGCATGTCGAGCGTGAGAGTGATCGGGAAGGGGGCGGTGGCTTCTGCCGGGATGAGCGCGAACAGTCGTGTGCCGTTTTTATAGGCATTGATGGTGACCGACGGATCGAAGCTGTCCGGCTTCTGGATTCCCTCGGGATAGAAGGGGGTGACGGGGTGTCCGTCCGCCGTGGTCCCGGAGAGTTTGGTGGGTTTTCCCGTGTCGCCGGGATCGTCGGCATAGGTGTACCAGTCCTTCTCAATGTCCAGGGTGATAACCAGCAGGGTGGCATTCTTGACGCTGAAGGCCTCTGTCGGGGTTTTCAGTACGGATGAGGCCGTGGATGCGGCCTGGCTTGCCGCGCCTGCAACCAGAAAAAGAACAAAGAGAATCAGGGTGGTTAAGATCTTTATGCGGTTCATGGAGAGCCTGTGGGAAAAAAGTGTGATTTTGTTGATTTTAAGTGTTGACAAATCCCGGTACGGCTACTAGTTATTCTCTCCGTCGCAAGGAAACAAGCGGCACGGAGTGGGTCACTAGCTCAATTGGCAGAGCAGCGGACTCTTAATCCGGAGGTTCAAGGTTCGATTCCTTGGTGACCCACCACTCTGATTACAATGCCCGGCTGAAAAGCCGGGCTTTTTTTTGTGTTCAGATACGTCTTTTCGATGCTAACGGGCACAATTTTCATACCGTTACTGTAGCCATGCCTTATGTTGCTGGCAACCCTCTGACATGTTTTTGCACAGGATAATAAAAAGGCGTCCGCAGTTGTCTGCGGACGCCTTGTTTATCCGTATGTCGGAACGGGTTATTTTTTCTCTTCGCAGCCGTCACTGGCCATGTGCTTCAGGGTCTCATAGCGTTTGTTGAAGTCTGTTTCGATCTTGCTACGGTATTCTTTGGAGAACTCGGGGTAGAATCGTTCCAGCATGGCGTAGCGGTTTTCGCCGGACAGGAATTCCTGCAAGGTTCCGTCGGGGGCCTTGGATCCTAGGATGAACGGGTTCTGGCCTTCGTCTGCCAACTGCGGGTTGTAGCGGTAGAGCGGCCAGTAACCAGAATCGACAGCCAGTTTCTGTTCGAGCTGGGTCTTGCCCATGCCCTTTTTGATGCCCTGGTTGATGCAGGGTGCGTAGGCGATGATCAGAGACGGGCCAGGGTAGGCTTCGGCTTCCTTGATCGCCTTGAGGAACTGGTTCTTGTTGGCACCCATGGCGACCGAGGCCACGTAGACGTAGCCGTAGGTTATGGCCATGCGGCCCAGATCCTTTTTGCCCGTAGTCTTGCCCGCAGCGGCGAACTTGGCGATGGATCCCAGCGGGGTGGCCTTGGAGGACTGGCCGCCGGTATTGGAGTAGACCTCGGTATCCAGGACCAGGACGTTGATGTCCTTGCCGGATGCGAGGACGTGGTCCAGACCACCGTAGCCGATATCGTAGGCCCAGCCGTCACCGCCGAAGACCCACAGGGATTTCTTGGTGAACAGGTCGGCCATGGTAACAATTTCTTTCAAATCTTTTTTGCGGGTGCCCTTGAGCGCGGCTTTCAGGCTGTCGCCCGCGATTCGGGATTCTTCCACATCATCTTTGCCTTTGAGCCATTTGTTGAGGGCGCTCTTGATCTTGCCCGTTTCGGTCTTGGCGGCCGTTTTGGCCAGCGCCACGAGGTGGTTGCGGCGTTGATCCAGGGCCATTTCAATGCCGTAGCCGAATTCGGCGGCGTCCTCGAACAGGGAATTGCCCCAGGACGGGCCGTGTCCGTCACTGTTGATACAGTAAGGTGCGGTCGGTGCGGAGGCTCCCCAAATCGACGAGCAGCCGGTGGCGTTGGCAATCACCATCCGCTCGCCGAAGAGCTGGGTGATGACCTTGACATACGGCGTTTCGCCGCAACCGGCGCAGGCACCGGAGAATTCCATCAGGGATTGACGGAATTGGCTTCCCTTGACCGTGTCGCGTCCGAAGGCGTCTTTGTAGGATATTTTGTCCGCGAAATCGAAGTTGCGGACTTGCTGCTCGGTCTGGGTGGCGATGGGCTTCATGACCAACGCCTTTTCTTTGGCCGGACAGATGTCGGCACAGTTGCCGCAGCCCTGGCAGTCGAGCGAGTTGACCTGCAGACGGAACTGCATATCCTTCACGTCTTTGCCGATGGCGTCAGCGGTCTCGAAGGATTTGGGAGCCTTCTTGAGTTCGTCGGCTGAGGCAAGGACCGGACGGAGAGCGGAGTGCGGACAGACGAATGCGCATTGGTTGCACTGAATGCAGTTGTCCTTGATCCATTCCGGGACCAGGATGGCCACGCCGCGCTTTTCCAGTTTGCTGGTGGCGGAGGGCATGGTGCCGTCGTGAGAGAAGGCGGAAACCGGGACGCTGTCGCCTTTCTGTGCCAGGACCGGGCGCATGACTTCCGTAACGTAGGCGGATTCTTTGCGATTGGACGATTTTTCGTCTTTGAGTTCTTTCCACGAGGCGGGAACCGGGATCTCAACGATGGCATCGGCAGTCTTGTCAACCGCCGCGTTGTTCATGGTGACGATCTTCGGTCCCTTCTTGCCATAGGCGGTTTCGATGCCTTTCTTGAGCAAGTCGACGGCTTTGGTGAAGGGAATGACATCCGCAAGTTTGAAGAAGGCGGTCTGCATGACCATGTTGATACGTCCGCCCAGGCCGACTTCGCCCGCGATCTTCACCGCGTCCACGGTGTAGAACTTGAGGTTCTTCTCGGCCATGGTGCGGCGCATGGCCGCAGGCAGCTTCTTGTCCATCTCTTCGGCAGTCCAGGGACAGTTGAGCACGAAGGTGCCGCCGTCCTTGATGCCTTCCAACAGGTCGTAGAGGCTGACGTAGCTCGGATTGTGGCAGGCGATGTAGTCCGCATCCTTGATCAGGTAGGTGGACTGGATCGGTTTCTTGCCGAAGCGCAGATGGGAGATGGTGATGCCGCCGGACTTCTTGGAGTCGTAGGCAAAGTAGCCCTGTGCATACAGCTTGGTGTTGTCGCCGATGATCTTGATGGCCTGCTTGTTCGCGCCGACGGTGCCGTCGGAGCCAAGACCCCAGAACTTGCACTGGACCGTGCCCTCGGGCGTGGTGTCCACACAGTCGCAATCAAACAGTGAGGTGTTGGTGACATCGTCGACGATGCCGACCGTGAAGCCGTGCTTGGGGTGCGACAGGGAGTCGTATACCGACTTGGCCATGGCCGGGGTGAATTCCTTGGACCCAAGGCCGTAGCGACCACCCACGATGACCGGGGCGTTTTTGTTGCCCGCATAGGCGGCACAGATGTCGAGGTAGAGCGGATCGCCCAGGGAACCGGGTTCCTTGGTACGGTCGAGTACCGCGATTTTCTTGACGGTCTTGGGGATGACCTTGAACAGGTGTTTGACCGAAAACGGGCGATACAGGCGGACTTTGACCAGGCCGACTTTCTTGCCCGTGGAGTTCAGATAGTTGACGGCTTCCTCGATGGTTTCGCAGGCACTGCCCATGGCGATGATGATGCGATCCGCTTTGGGGTGGCCGACATAGTCGAAGAGTTTGTAGCGGCGGCCCGTGATCTTGCCGACTTTTTGCATGTAGTCGGTGACGATATCCGGGATGGCGTCGTAGTAGGCATTGACCGTCTCGCGGCCCTGGAAATAAATATCCGGGTTTTGGGCGGTGCCGCGAATGTTCGGATGCTCGGGGTTCATCGCCTTCTTTCGGAATTCTGCCAATTTATCCATGTTCAGGAGCGGTTTCATGTCTTCGTAGTCGATGACCGCGATTTTCTGAATCTCATGAGAGGTACGGAAACCGTCAAATATGGACATGAAGGGGACACTTGCTTCGACGCTTGCCAGGTGCGAAACCAGGGACAGATCCATGACTTCCTGAATCGAATTGGAGAACAGCATGGCGAATCCGGTCTGCCGGGTGGCCATGACGTCCTGGTGATCACCGAAGATGGACAGGGCGTGGGCCGCGATGGCTCGGGCCGAGACGTGGAAGACGCCGGGCAACAGTTCGCCGGATATCTTATACATGTTGGGGATCATCAGCAGGAGGCCCTGCGAGGCGGTGAACGTGGTTGTCAGTGCTCCTCCTGCAAGGGAGCCGTGAACGGCGCCTGCTGCACCGGCTTCGGACTGCATCTGCCGAATCTGCACTTTTTGTCCGAAAATGTTTTTTCGTCCCTGAGCCGCCCATTCATCGGCGATTTCACCCATGGGGGTGGAGGGGGTTATGGGATAAATGGCGGCCGTCTCCGACATGGCATAGGCCACATGGGCTGCGGCCGTGTTGCCGTCCATGGTCTTCATCTTCTTGGGCATGTGTCTTTCTCCGAGGTTTTGTCTTGAACCTGCATCAACAAATAAACTCTGGTTCTGCGTACCAGTATTATTATTGCGAACATTTTTCACTTCCATGATGAAAAATCACAACATGGCGGTGAGAAATCTCCCTGTGGTTGGACCTTGCTTAGTGAAGCGTTCGCAGTATTCTGTTTTTTTCGCGTTTTATGAGTTTAAGGTCAACCCTTATTCAAACCGTTGCCCGATAAAACTCTGCCACTTACCGAATGGTTTGGTGCAAATTCCTAATTGAGGGCACCATGCTCACGGATATTCCGTTGGTTCCATGGGCAGTCCTTCATTATCTATGAGAGAGTTGTGGGCATAATTAACAGTCATGTCATTTGGGTGACGGATATCTTGTTGTAATAAAAAGACCCGGATCGCAACTCCGGGGCTTTGATTTGTTGGGTTGGTCAAAGGTTATTTTTTCACGGGATATCCGGCCCGGACCCAGGCAATGAAGCCTCCGGCCATGACGCGGACGTCCCAATAACCGTGTTGCTGCAGGTAGGATGCCGCGATGTTGGAGCGGTAGCCCGAGGCGCAGTAGATTATATGATGTCCATCTTCCGAGAGGTCAAACTTCCCGGCCAGGATGTCGTTCAGCGGTATCTTTATGGCCCCGGGGACAATGCCTCCGGCTGTCTCTCCGGGAGTGCGGATGTCGACGATGCTGAGGGGCGTATTGTTGTCCAGGCCATTCTGGACTTCCTGGGCGGAGTCGATGGATAGCCGGTCCACGGGGCGACCGCTGTAGACCCACGACTGGATGCCGCCTTTGAGGTAACCGAAGATATTGTCGTAGCCGATGCGGTGGAGTTCCGTGCGCATGCGTTCGTAGTCGGCTGCGGTTTCCACGACCAGAAGCAGGTTCGCAGAAGGTTCCACCACCATGCCAACCCAGTTTGCCAGGCCAGGATCGAAGCCGATATTGAGGGAGCCGGGGATATGATATCCGGCATAGGCGGCGGTGTCGCGGATGTCCACCACCACGGAACCCGCCAGCATTTTTTCCTCGAAACGATCGGGTTCCATGGCGAGATCAATAGGGCAGCGTTCCAGAAGCGGTGCACCTTTTGCGTTGGTGTTGATGATGTGAGTGAAACTTTTCGGGCGTTCCGGGAAGTGTTGGCTCATGGCTAGGTGGAAGGTCTTGAAGCTGTCGAAGCCGAGCATGGGATTGTACTTGCGTTCAAAGCCCAGAGTGGAACTTGGTTTGGAACTCATGCCGCGACCGCACAGGGACCCCGCGCCGTGGGCCGGGAAGACTTCAAGGTAGTCTGGGTACTTGGCAAGCTTGATGTAAAGTGAGTTGTAGAGATTGGTGATCTGTTCATCGAGCTTGGCATCACCAACCAGATCGGGGCGACCGATGTCGCCCACAAAGAGTACGTCACCGGTCAGGATCAACCAGGGTTCCTGGCCGCGTGAAAAATCCGTGACCAGCAGGGAGAGGGCGTCCGGGGTATGGCCGGGCGTATGCAACACTTCCAGTCCGGCATTGCCCACCACCAGTTTTTGTCCTTCGACCAGGGGGGTGAAGGGGTAGCTGACGGGCGAGGTCTGGTAGACCATGATGTCGCAACCCGTGTGCGATTTGAGTTCCTGGGATCCAGAGACATGGTCGGCATGAACGTGGGTATCAATGACGTGGACGATCTTCATGCCTTGTTCGCGGGAGATGTCCAGGTAGTCTTGCACATCGCGTTTGGGATCGACAACGATCATTTCACGGGCGGCAGGGCAGCCGATGACATAGGAAAAACAACCCAGGCCCGGCGTGACTATTTGTTTGAAATACATATTTTCTCCTTCAGTGAATTTTACGCAATAAAATGATAATAATTCCTGAAATAGAAAATTGCAACCGGTGAATGGGTTATTGTTTTTCGAGTTCCGTACTTTTTTCGAGGAATTGGCTGGCCAGGGTGTCCATGACGTCGGCGGCCATGTCAAAAGCGGCTAGTTTGTCCTTGGACTCTCCAAGGGTACGGCGGTAGGCCCACTGGGTGAGATAGAATACATCGGAAGACGGACAGTTCTTGCACGATTTTCGTATGCGGGAAACAATGGCTGCCTTGATGCTTTCGCGTTGCAGTATGGCTTGTTTGTAGCGTTGACCTGCCTGTTTGGTCCCGCCCTGTTCTGCGATGGCGTTTTGTAATTGCCCGTTGGCCCGTTTCACGGCCTTGGAGGCCCGGAGATATTTGGCTGCCATGTCAATGAGTTCCGGGTCATTGGCAATGATCTTGAAGACGGCGGCCGTCTGTTCGAGCAACTGGGCATTGAGTCGAAGCATCGCAGCGGTTTCACCCGGAGAAAGGGTGCGGTTCTTCTTGACGCCCGCACTGGAATATTCTCGCTCGTCGTTGAGTGCCGAATCCACGATTTGTTCCATGAACAATGGAGAGTATGCTGTGGCTAGGGTCGCAATCGTGGCGGATGTGAAGACATAGTCCAGCACGGTTTTGCGCATGGCGCGGATGTCGTTTCCGGTTGTGGCGAAGCCGTCGAGTTCTCGACCGAAATACATGTTGATCGCTTTTGCCGAGACCAGAGTGACCGGTTTGCCCTGTTCCGATTCGGGCACGAAACGGGTGAGAAAGAAATCGGCCAGGGATTCCACGAAGGTGAAGGTGACGATCCGGTCTTCTTTTATTTCGATGACGGCTGTTTTAGGGGGAGTGGCAGGCGATTGTGGGGTCGCGTTGTGTTCTGCCGCAGTGGCCGGGGAGTAATCCGGTTTGGGAGTCTGACCCGATTCGACCCAGGCCGGGGCCTTGGCCGGAGGTTCAGTCGGGGTGGCTACCGTCTGTCGAAGAACCGGGCCAGGTTCGGAATTGGAGAGAAGCACATAGGCCCCTGCCGCGAGAATGACGGCACAGACGAGGAATATGGCAGCGATTTGTTTGCGATTCATTAAATAATGCCTCCGGTGAGGCCTTGATATCAGGTTATTGGTTTAGTTTCCAGGCGAACTCGTTGTCTTCGGTGGCCGAGGCGCAGGTGGTATCCTTGTCTCGTAACATGGCCCAGTGGGTGGTGCCTTTGGCGGCCTGTTCACACATGACGCGCATGTTTGAATAATAGTCCAGCAGGGCGACCATGCGGCCCAAGTCGATACGTTCCTGTGTCCCCAACCGGAGCAGAGCGTCCTTGAGTTCGTCATAGTCTTCATGCAGTTGGTTCAGAAGTTTTGCTAGATTTTCAAATTCGGGGACACAGGGTGTGTGGGCAACGTTGAGAATGTCCCGGACTTCTCGGCGAAAATTTCGCGCGGACACTGAGGCTATGCCGGGAAGCGTGTGGTCGAGCAAAGAGTGTTCCCTGGAAACTTGATCAATGATGTTGGCGACTTTTACATAGTACTGTACCACGCGTAAAGCGTGCGGAAGTTTGTCGGCAACAGCTTCTGGCAGGTCCAGGTGTTGTATTTTGATGCAGTATTTGCGGATGGCCGTGACCAGGGAGTCCATGGCTGCCCGGTCCTTGATGAAATCCTTGTGGCGGAATTTCGAGGTCAGGGCGCGTTGGGCCATGGCGCGCGTCATTTCACCCAGGCGTCCCAGTTCCATGAATAGGGCGTCAATGCCCAGGGTTGGGGTCTTGAGCACATTGTCGTCGAGATAGCGGGGTTTGCCCAGTTCGACTACTTCGCGTCCGATGTGCCGATCCAGAAAGGCTACCAGCCGGTGGATGAAGGGGAAGAAAAGAAGCACGCCCAACAGGTTAAAGGTGGTGTGAAATCCGGCCAAAGTGGCTGCCATGCCGGGAGAGTTCCCCTGCGTCGTCAAGAAGTTCGTCAGCGTGAGAAAGCTTGGTATGAGGAAAATGGCCACGACTCCGGTGACAAGATTGAAAATGATGTGGGCTGCAGCCACTTTCTTGGCATTGTACGTGGCACCAATTACCGAGAACAGGGCTGTTGTTGTGGTGCCGATATTGGTTCCGATGACAGCGGCGGCTGCGCTTTCCAGGCTGACCACGCCAGACATGGTGGCCGTGAGAACCAAGGCCATGGCAGCGCTCGAACTCTGCATGAGCAGGGTGAGGGTGAAGCCGATGGCAACATACAGGACGATGTCGAACATGTTGCCGAAGTGGAGCGTGGACAGGTCGATAGAATTTCCCACCGAGAGGAAGGAAGATTGAAGGACCTCGATGCCGAGAAAGAAAATGCCAAAGCCGGTCAGGGCGTCGCCGATATAGCGACGGGAGCTGTTATTGCCGGTGAGTCGGAGCAGCGCACCTAGACCTACGAAAGGCAGGGCCAGGGCTTTGACCTCCACGCTGACGCCCACGGCGGCCACGATCCAGCCGGTCACAGTGGTACCTATGTTGCTGCCGAAGATGACACCCACGGACTGGGCCATGGTGATGAGTCCCGCATTGACGAATCCAATGGCGACCACGGTGATGGCACTGGACGACTGGACCAGGGCCGTGACCATGAAGCCGGTGAAGAGTCCTCGGAGTGGCGTTTTGGTCCAATTACCCAAGATAGTTCGCAGAGAGGGGCCGGCAGCATTGCGCAAGCCCTTGGTCATGAGTCTCATGCCAAGCAGAAAGAGGCCGAGGCCTCCGAATAGTCCGGCCAGTGTGGAGAAGGTCATGGAATTTTTGTGGCTCCTTGTCTGGGCTGGAACTTACATTACCGTGCAGAAAATTCAATAAGGTCTTTGCGGATGGAAATCCGATCAATCCAGGGTGCGGCGGTATCGTTTGAGGCCGGCCATGACCACAATGATCCAGAAGAGAAGAATGGGCCATACGTGGTGGATGGACTCCGCGAATCCGTTGCCTTTGAGCAGGATGCCCCGGATGAGGCGGAGATAGTGGGTCAGAGGAAGGATGGACCCGATGGTCTGGGCCCAGACGGGCATGCCTCTGAAGGGAAACATGAAGCCTGACAGCAGCAGGGAGGGCAGAAAGAAGAAAATGGACACTTGCACGGCCTGTAGCTGGTTTCTGGCCATGGTTGAGATGGTGACGCCAACAGAGAGGTTGGCTCCGATAAAGGCGATGGAGAGCAGGAAGGCGAGCGTAACAGAGCCGTGCATGGGCACGCCGAACAGGAATCTTGCGGCCACCGCGATGAGCGTCATCTGGATGTAACCCACCAGAATAAAGGGAATGATCTTACCGAGCATGACCTCCAATGGACGGATGGGGGTGGAGAGCAGATGTTCCATGGTTCCCCGTTCGGATTCGCGGGTGATGGCCAGGGAGGTGATCATGACCAGGGTCAGCGTCAGGATGACGCCCATAAGACCGGGCACGATGTTGTACTGGGTCTCGGCTTCAGGGTTGTATTCGTTGTGGATGCGGATATCCACGGGGGATGCATCCTGATTCAGTTGTGCGTCCACCCCCTTGAGCTCTTTGCGGAGAGCCCGGCGGACGATTTCGGGGAAGGACGAGGCCGCCAGACCTGTTGCCATGGGGTCAGTGGCATCGGCTTCCAAGAGGAGGACGGGCCGATCGCCGCGCAGTAGGTCCCGACCGAAGCCTTCCGGGATGGTCAGGGCGAATTGCACAGTGCCTTCCAAGATGAGCCGGACAACCTCGGCCCGGGTTTTCGGGTGGTGGGTGATGTCAAAGAAGGTGCTGGTCTGCATGCCTGTGACTATGGATCGGCTGTAAGGTGTGTTGTCGGCTGAAAGTACGGCAGTGGGTAGGTGGCGCGGGTCGGAGTTGATGGCATAACCGAACAGGATGAGCTGGATGAGCGGGATGCCTATCAGCATGGCGAAGGTGAGGCGGTCTCGGCGCATCTGCACGAATTCCTTGCCGGCCATGGCTACGAATCGTTTGAAGGAAAAGAGATTCATTTGAGACCGTCCCTGCTTTGCTGCATCAGGTCGATGAAGACTTCTTCCAGGCTGGTGTCGATTTGTGCCCAATTATACCTAGCTGTTTTGTATGGAAGAATGCTTTTTTCGAGGAGGGCGGGATCGCGACCACTGATGTGCAGGGTATTGCCGAAGGCCACCACCTGGTCCACCCCGGGGAGCGGTTTGAGCTGCTCGGATAGGGTGTGCAGGATGGATTCTCCTTCCCGCTGGCTGACGCTCCAGGTGGTCAGTTCGGCGTTCCGAATCATTTCTTCCACCGTTCCTGTGGCCAGCAGATTGCCGTAAGCGATGTAGGCCAGCCTATGGCATCGTTCGGCTTCGTCCATGTAATGGGTGGAGATGAGGGCCGTAATTCCCCTGGACGCCAGCGTATGTACCTGGTCCCAGAAGTCGCGGCGTGCGCCGGGGTCCACCCCTGCGGTCGGTTCGTCCAGCAACAGGAGTTTCGGGGAATGCAGGGTGCAGGCACCCAGAGAGAGCCGTTGCTTCCAGCCGCCGGAGAGGTTTCCCGCCAGTTGGTTTGCAAAGGCGGTGAGATCCATGTGATCAATGCATTCGTTCACGATTCGTTCGGGATTTTCCAGGCCGAAGATTCGGGCCGTGAATTCCAGATTTTCGCGTACGGTCAGGTCTTCGTACAGGCTGAATTTCTGTGTCATGTAGCCCACATGGGGCTTGATGCGACTCGCTTCCCGGATCACGTCGAAACCGAGGCAGGTGCCGCTACCCGCATCAGGCGTGAGCAGACCGCAGAGCATGCGGATGGAGGTGGTTTTTCCCGAGCCGTTCGGTCCCAGAAAGCCGTAGATTTCCCCTTGGCGGATGGTCATGTCCAGGTTGTTGACCACGGTCTTGCCGTCAAATATTTTGGTCAGCCCGCGGACATTTATGACGGTTTCAGCGGTCATGGCGAACTTTCCTTACGGCGTGAGAGAGGGGACGACTACATCGACAGGTTGGCCGGGGTGCAGTTTGGTGGCCTCCCCCGGGATGGGTTTACCTTTGACCATGAAGACAAGCTTGGCCCGGCTTTGGCTGGAATAGATGACCGGCGGTGTGAATTCAGCGGCAGGCGATATATAATAGATTTCCGCAGGAACGGAGGCACCCATACCGTCGATGCGGATCATGATTTTTTGGCCGATCTTGAGTTGGCCGACCACGGTTTCAGGAACGAAAAAGCGGACTTCCACATTGGTCGGAGGCAGAAGAGAGACGACGGGTTGCCCTGCGGCCACCCATTCGCCGACCCGGTAGAGGGTGTCGAAAACCAGACTGTAGGCTGGGGTTGATTGTGTTTTTTGATCCAGGTTCCAGCGAGCTTGATCAAGCTTGGCCTGCGCTTGCAGCACCTCGGCGGTTGCGGCGCGTATTTCGTCACTGCGTGCCCCAAGGCGAGCCGTGGTCAGTTCGGATGCGATTTCTTTGACTGCCTGTCGTTTTTGGTCGTAGTCGCTTTTGGCGCGATCCAGCTCCTCTTGGGAAATGGTCTGTTCGGCAATAAGTTTCACCCGCCGTTCATATTCCAGCTTTGCGAGTGTCGACGAGGCTTTAGCCTGGCGGTGTCGAGCCTGGATGGAGGCGATTTCGGAGGGTCTTTGCCCTTTTTCGCGGTTGGCAAGATTGTCCTGGGCGCGACGCAGGCCGTGTTTTGCCTCATTTACGGCGGCCAGCTCGAAGTCGTGTTCAAGGGAAAAGAGCGGGTCACCTTTGTGCACCTGTTGTCCGCGGACAATCAGGAGTGTGTCCAAGGCTCCTCCGATAGGAGAGGATACCTGGACGTATTCGCCTTCGATATACCCTTGGAAAAGGTTTGCCGGGGTATCGGAGCAAGCCACCAGAAAGGTTAGAGCGAGCAGGGCGAGTAGGGGAATGAGTTTATTGTACATGACTGAATATTGTTTTGATTTGTCAATACAATACGTCATGTCGGCAGGAAAGACAATGTGGGAAACGAAAAAGCTGCATCCAACGTGACTTTTCGTTGAAACTTTGGGAGTGGAATCAGCTGAAATAACGGTTTTTGTCTTCCCGTTCTTTGGCGCTGTCAAAATCGATATTGATATTTGGCCGGTCGCTGGGATGGGTTTTGTAGGATTTGGCAATGAGAACGAAAGCCAGGAGAGCGCCGCAGCCGACAAGGATTGATGTGAACATTAAAGTAGTCATAGAAGTGAGCTTCTACCTGATTCGGAATTCTACAGCAAGCGCTTTCAGATGGATTAAAGATTTAGTCCAATGAGAAACCCCCCAGCTTTGCTGGGGGACCAACAAAGTTTGACTTTTGCGGGAATAGTTTAAAGCCTCCCCTGGTGAGCTGCTCAGAGTGAGCACAGGAGAGGCTTTAAATGAAGTGCAATTCAAGCCTATGTCACACGCGGTGGGACTGCAAGTATCACATGGTCTGGATACCGAAATGCCGCCGCAAGGTTCTATTTGGTAAAATTCGGACATACTTGGGAGAAGTCTTCCATAAGCTGGCGAAACAGCGGGAGAGTGAGATTCTGGAAGGGCATTTATGTAAGGATCATGTCCACATGTATATTGCGATTCCGCCCAAGTATTCTGTGTCGCAAGTTGTTGGCTTTATGAAAGGAAAGAGCGCTATCCATATAGCTCGGGAAGTTTAAGGCAGAGCAAGAGGCTATGCCGGTCAGAGTTTCTGGGCACGTGGATATTTTGTTTCTACCGTAGGTCGAGATGAAAAGGTGATTCGCGAATACATCCGTAGGCAAGAGCAGGAAGATAAGCGAATCGAGCAATTGAAATTCCGCCTTTAGGCGGTGCTTAAAGCCGCTTTGAGCGGCTCACAAACTCAAGCCCCCGGCTTTGCCGGGGGTACTATGACTCAGGCCGGGGAGGGATAGCGGTAACTGCGCAAAATAATTAATTTAAAAAAAAAAGAAAAAACCCCTTGGTCTTTAGACCAAGGGGTTGTATCTATTCTGGCTCCCCAGCACGGACTTGAACCGCGAACCTAGTGATTAACAGTCACCCGCTCTGCCAATTGAGCTACTGGGGAAAACTTCGTGTTGAAGCGAAAGAGTGTTTAAACAAATCACCAGAGGCGGTCAAGAAAAAAATACAGACTTTTTTTTGAAAACGAATTTGTATTATCTGAATCTTAAAGGGTTCATTTTCTTGACGGGAAGCGTTATTTGGCTTACGGATTCAACGTCTCTTGTTTTTTTCTAGACTTTTCAGGAGACAGGGAAAATAAAATTGTCACAGAATAAGAAAATCAATAAGAAAATCAAGCTTGCAACCAAGTCGGAGCATGTACAGCGGTTTATGCCCATGCTTGAGGCCCTACAGGCCAAAGATGAGTTGAACTCTGTCATCAAGACTCGCGTTGAGAAGGCCTGCACGCTTCTCGATGCCAATATTCACCTTTACCCTAATGATTTTAAACGTGATGCCGAGGTCGAATCCATTTGGAACGAGTTCTCCGAAGCCGATGAAGAAGTTCTGGAGGCGGCTGCGGATAAGCCTTTTACCGTGGCTGGTCGGGTTGTCTCCTATCGTTCTTTTGGCAAGGTCACGTTTTTTCATTTGCAGGATAGGACCGGAAAGATTCAGGTCTATGCCGCCAGGGATGAACTCGGTACTGATGCGTACCAGCTGTTTAAAAAGACGGATATCGGTGACATCGTCGGTGTCGGGGGCAGCTTGTTTCGGACCAAGACCGGGGAGCTCACGCTGAAGACAAAATCCTTCAGATTGTTGAGCAAATCCATGCGCCCCCTGCCGGAAAAATATCACGGCCTCAAGGATGTGGAGACTCGGTACCGCCAGCGGTATGTCGATCTCATTGTCACACCCAGGACATCGGAGATTTTCAAGGCTCGCACAGCTATTGTCCGCGAGTTGCGCAATTTCCTGGACGAGAAGGGGTTTATGGAAGTGGAAACGCCCATGATGCAGGCCATCCCGGGCGGAGCCACGGCCAAACCCTTCGAGACGCATCACAATGCCCTGGACATGAAGCTCTACATGCGTATTGCGCCGGAGCTGTATCTCAAGCGGCTTCTGGTGGGTGGATTTGAGAAGGTCTACGAAATCAACCGTAACTTCCGAAACGAAGGCACCTCCACCCAGCACAATCCCGAGTTTACCATGCTTGAGTTTTACTGGGCTTATGCCAATTTCGAGAACCTGATGGATCTTACGGAGGAGATGTTCTCCCGTGTGGCCAAGAAGGTCACCGGCTCCAGCGTGGTGCCTTATCAGGGCGAACAGATTGATCTTTCCGTGGGAGCGTGGACCCGGCTGGCGTTTCATGCTTCTTTGGAAGAGGTCGGCGGCGTGCCTCCCGAAGTGTATTCGGATTATGAAAAATGTAAGGCATTGGTGAAGGAAAAGGGCGAGAAGGTTGTTGAGGGCGAAAAACTCGGCAAACTTCAGGCCAAGCTTTTCGATATTCTGGTTGAGCCAAAATTGATCCAGCCTCATTTCATTTATCATTATCCTACGGATATATCGCCTCTTTCTCGAAGAAATGAGGCAAATCCTGATATCACGGACCGTTTTGAGCTGTTCATGACGGGCCGAGAATTAGCGAACGCTTTTTCCGAACTCAATGATCCTGTGGACCAGCGTGGCCGGTTCGAGGAGCAGGTGGCGGAAAAGGAAGCAGGCGACGAAGAGGCACACTTCATGGATGAGGATTATGTTCGTGCCCTTGAGTACGGCATGCCTCCAGCGGCCGGTCAGGGGGTTGGCATTGACCGATTGGTCATGCTGCTTACGGATAGTGCGTCCATTCGTGAAGTGATTTTGTTTCCGTTGCTCAGACCGGAGGCCGGGTAGACCCGTCGGGTCGCCTGGGCGAAAAACCGCGTATGCGATTTGAGACGTTCGTTGCAATGAGATACCTGTTTGCTTTGCGCAAACAGTCGTTTATCTCTGTCATTTCACTTTTTGCCGTATGCGGCGTGGCCATTGGTGTGGGCGCGCTCATTGTGGTTATCGGTGTGATGAACGGTTTTTCCACGGACCTGCGGGATAAGATTCTCGGCGTCAATGCCCATATCCTGGTCACCTCTCTCAGAGGTGGAATTAAGGATTACAGGGAAATGGCCGATGAAGCGAGAAAGGTTTCGGGCGTAATCGGCGTAACGCCTTTTGTTTATTCGGAGGTGATGCTGTCCACGAGGAGCGGTGTCAAGGGGGTTGTCCTGCGAGGCATTGACCCTGCCACTTCGGATTCCGTGCTGAGCTTGTCCAAGGACATGATCAGCGGGGATGTGGCGAATCTTGAAGCCAATGGCGATACTCCGGGCATTATCATCGGTTCGGAGTTGGCTAAACGCTTGGGGTTGACCCACGGGTCTGAAGTGAATCTGCTTTCACCGTCCGGTCGTTCGAGTGCGGCTGGTTTCACCCCCAATATCAATCGGTTCGTGGTAGCTGGCGTGTTTCGTACTGGAATGTTTGAATACGATTCGTCCCTGGGGTATGTGACCTTGCCCGCCGCCCGAAAATTGCTCGGATTCAAGGGCGATGTGGTTTCGGGACTGGAGATCAGTGTCGACGACGTCTACAACGTCGAGCACATCAGTGAGTTGCTGCGAAAGAGCGTTGGCTCCTTCGCTGTCTATGTGCGGAACTGGCAGGAGATGAACGCCAATCTTTTCGCGGCGTTGGAGCTGGAGAAAACGGCTATGTTCATAATCCTGGCCATGATCGTGCTGGTTGGTTCGTTCAGCATTGTCACAACCCTGGTTATGCTGGTAATACAGAAAACAAAAGATATTGCAGTGCTTATGTCCATCGGTGCCGATGTGGCCAGCATCCGGCGGATATTCATGATGCAGGGAACGTTTATTGGTTTGGCCGGTACGGTCATCGGGTACCTGATCGGCGTTCCGGTGAGCCTGTTGCTCAAGGAGTATCAGTTCATCAAGTTGCCGAGCAATGTCTATCCGGTGGACTATCTGCCGGTGCGGCTGGAGGCCATGGATTTGTTGGCCATTGGTGGAGCAGCGTTTCTTTTGTGCTTTTTGGCAACCATTTATCCGGCACGTCGTGCGGCTGCCTTGAACCCCAGCGATGCCTTGCGTTATGAGTAAAGACGCATTATACAGGCTGGTTGCAGTGAGTAAGGAATTTGCAGGCCCTACAGAGCCTGTGCGGGTACTGCGGAAAGTGAATCTGACCATTGAAGAAGGCGATTCCCTAGCCGTACTCGGAGCTTCAGGTTCAGGAAAGACGACGCTTTTGCATATACTTGGGACGCTAGACACAGTGACGTCCGGAGAAATATTTTTGAATGATGTCAATCTGAGTAAATTGGGAGACAGGCAACGGGCTGGACTCAGGAATCGTGAAATCGGTTTTGTGTTTCAGTTTCATCATCTGCTCTCGGAATTCTCCACACTGGAGAATGTGGCCATGCCGGCGATAATCGCCGGAAAGGGGCGCACCGAAGGGATCAGGTTGGCAAAAGAGGCATTGGGCATGGTCGGCCTTGAGCATCGTTTCGAGCACAAGGTAACGACTTTGTCGGGCGGAGAGCGGCAGCGAGCCGCCATTGCCAGGGCTATCTTGCTTCGGCCCCGTGTGCTGTTGGCGGATGAACCCACGGGAAATCTGGATGAGGAGAGCGGGGCTATGATCGGTAATCTCCTGGTTTCTCTGAATAAAGAGTTGGGAATGACATTTGTGGTTGTGACGCACAATCCGAATTTGGCTGGCCTGATGCACCGGCGTGTGGAATTGCGTTTAGGAGAACTCTATGCTCAGTAGTCGCGTTCGCGATTTTGTAATGATAATCACCTTGCTGTTGGTCATGGCCGGAGTGGGGGGAGCTGCCGACAATGTTACGCAGGATGTGAAGGTGGCTGTGCTGCCTTTTTCTATCAATGCTGGCGACGACCTTTCCTATCTTCAGGACAGCTTGCCGGAACTCATTACCGATCGTTTGCGCGAAGCCGGTTTTCAGGTTGTCGATTCCGCCGAGGTAAGACGCATCATCGATGAAAAGGGTATTACGTCCATCAACACAAAAACGGCTCGCGAATTGGCGTTATTGTCCGGCGCCGGATTTTCTGTTTATGGCTCACTTAATCAGATAGGCGATGATTTGACGTTGGATGCGCGTCTTGTGGACGCCTTTGGGACAACCCCCGGAAAGAAAATTTCGGTGAACAAGGAAGGGCTCATCAACCTGCTTCCCGCCGTGGATGGTCTTGTGGATCGCATGAAGATGGATCTGCTCAAAATCGATATTGTCGCTGAAGTGGACGTGGAAGGCACCAAGGTTTTGGACAAGGATGTTGTCCTCATGCGTCTCACATTGCAGAAAGGCGATATGCTGACCGCCAAGGCGGTCAACACCGCTTTGAAAAATATTTATGATCTCGGGTATTTTGATGACGTCAAAGTCAAAGTGGACACCATCCCTGATGGTAAAAAAGTCATATTTTCCGTCAAGGAAAAGCCCCGTATTCAGGCCCTTGGTGTCAAGGGGGCCAGTGCCATTGATTCCGAAGACATTATCGAGGCCGTATCCACCAAGAAAGGTGGCGTAATCAACCCGAAGGTGCTGGCTGACGACATTCGTGTCATCAGGGAGATGTATCGAAAGGACGGGTATTACAAAGCCAAAGTGACACACGAGGTCGAAGATGCCGGGGCTGGTGTCGCTCGACTGACCTTTATTGTCGACGAAGGACCCAAGCTGTATATCCAGAATGTCATCATCGATGGGGCCAAACAGCTTGATCCCGATGACATTAAGGAAGTGCTCGCTCTCAAGGAGCGTGGTTTTCTCTCTTGGATCGGTAATACCGGCGTGTTGAAGGAAGAGCTTCTGGACCGCGATGCTGCGGCCATTCAGGCTTTTTACAACAGCAAGGGTTTTATCGATGTCAAAGTTGGCAAGCCCGAGGTTCAGATCAAAGATGATGGTATTGATGTCATTTATCAGGTCTGGGAAGGTGAGCGCTACAAGATGGGTGAAACGTACTTCAAGGGTGATCTCATAGAAGGACCGGAGAAGTTGATGACTGTCACCGTCATTGATAAGCTTAAGGATGACGATGAGTATTTCGATCGTACTCTGCTCAAGAGAGATGTTGAGGCCCTGACAACCTATTACAATAATTACGGCTATGCCTATGCCGACGTTCAGGTAAACCTCAAGGACAATCCTGAAACCAAAATCGTCGATGTCGTCTATACCATTTCAAAACATCAGCGGGTGCATATTCGACGTGTACTTGTTGAAGGCAATACCGCGACCAGGGATAACGTCATCATGCGTGAGATGCGTCTCGCCGATGGTGACATGTTCAATGGAAGTAAGCTGAATCGCTCCCATGAGCGTCTCAATAATTTGGGGTTTTTTGAGAAAGTAGACATTTTACCCGTGCCGACCGGTAATCCAGAAGAGATGGATCTTGTGGTCAAGGTCAAGGACAAGCCCACCGGACGAATCGGTGGTGGTCTTGGATATTCCACCTATGACAGTGTGTATGTCGCAGCTAACATTTCCGAGTCCAATCTGTTCGGTAAAGGGTATTCTCTTGGGCTCAACGGTGCTTTTAGCGGGCGTAAGACTGCGTTCACCTTGGCGTTCAAGAATCCTCACGTCAATGATACCGATTTGGGCTTCGGCGCGGAGGCGCATCACCGGATCGAGGACTTTAGCGACTATACCAAGCGTGCCAACGGTTCCACGTTTGATTTCTCCTACCCAATAGGGGAGTACACCTATGTACTCTGGGATTACGCGGCCGAGTACTATATTCTCAGCGATATCGCTGAGGATGCATCGGATTCCGTCAAAGAGGATGAGGGAACACATTTCCTGAGCCAGCTTTCCGGAACTCTTTATCGGGATACTCGTGATAATTACATGAACACGACGAAGGGAACGGTATCTTCCCTCGGTATTGTTTTTGGTGGCGGGCCGTTGGGCGGTACGGATGATTTCGTGAAGTACATTGGTCAGTTTGAGTGGTATACGCCTGCCTTCGAAGAAGTTGTTTTTCATTCCAAATTCTGGGGTGGATTTCTGCATAAAAACTTTGGGGGATCCAAAGTGCCCACAACGGAGCGGTTCGAACTGGGTGGCGTTGGATCGGTTCGAGGGTATTCCCAGTACGCCATTTCCCCGCTTGATTCGGCCGATGCTTCCGAGGGCGGTACCAAGGCGTTTTATGTGAACCTTGAACTTAAGCGCCAATTGAGTAAGGAATATGGCATCTCGGCGATGGTTTTCTTTGATGCGGGTAACTCGTGGAAGGAAGATGAAATGATATTTTCCGATCCTACCCGTAAAGGGACCAGGCCTACCTTTGGTCTGTACAAAGGTATGGGCGGTGGCTTGAACTGGTATTCTCCCATGGGGCCGATCGGTTTTGTTTACGGCTACGGCATGGACAGAATTGGTACCAGCGGACGACACAAGATCGAAATGCTGATGGGGCAGCAGTTCTAGAACGTTCATAATTTTAAGGAGATATATGATGAAACGGATTTTGTTTTTTACCATTGCTTTTGTTTTGATGTTTCAGGTCGGCGCATTCGCGGATAGCAAGATCGGTGTTTTCAACATGCGGTCCGTCATGACCAAATGTGATTATGGCAAAGCTGTTACCGCCAAGTTGAAGGCCAAGTTTGAGCCTGTGGAAACGGAGTTGCAGCGTGAGGCCGAGGCCATCAAGAAACTGGAAACCGAACTCAAGAATCAGGACTTGGCCCTCAAGCTGGATGCTAAGGAAGACAAGAAGCGGGAATATCGCCGTAAGGCCCGTGACTATCAGGACAGTGTTGTTTCCTACCGCCAGAGAAGACAGGCAGAACAGCAGACTTTGGGCCAGCCCATTATCGAGAAGATCATTGAAGTGATGGCGAAGTATGGCAAGGATCATAACTATACGATTATCATGGAAATGAGTACTGGGGGTGTTTCCTATATGGGCGAAGGCGTGGATATCACTGATAATCTCATTGAAGAACTTAACAAGATGAAAAAAACTGGAAAGTAATAACAATGAAAATCAAGTTGTCGGCATTAGCCGAGAAGCTTGGTCTAGATCATACCGGGGAAGACATTGAGATTACCGGGGTCAATACCCTGGACAAGGCCGGGCCTGATGAAATCTCGTTTATGGTCAACCCTAAGTATGCTTTGGAATTGACGAAGACTCGGGCCGGATGTGTTCTCACCTCCGGCCCTTACGTCGAGCAAATCAGTTGTGCGCTCGTCAGTTCCAATGTGTACATGGATCTTGCCAAGGTGGTTGATTTCTTTGCGAAACCGCAGGGATGCTTGAGCGGCCACAGTCCGTTGGCTTTTATCCATCCGGATGCGAAGGTGGATGCGACAGCGACGGTGTATCCTTTCGCATTTGTTGGCGCGAATGCCGTTGTCGGAGCCGGAACAACGATTTTTGCCGGTTGTTACGTGGGCGAAAATACCACGGTCGGTACTGGTTGCATTCTGTATCCCAACGTCGTTGTCATGGGCGGTCTGACGATCGGTAACAGAGTCATTTTGCAACCGGGTGTCGTTGTGGGCGGCGATGGTTACGGCTACGCGCAGACGGCTGCCGGGCATATGAAAATTCCGCAGATTGGTACGGTCGTGATCGACGATGACGTGGAAATCGGTTCCAATTCCGCCATTGATAGGGCTGCACTGGATGTTACGCGGTTAGGGCGTGGGACCAAAATCGACAACCTGGTTCAGATTGGTCATAACGTTCTGGTGGGCGAGCACTGTCTCATCATCGGACAGGCTGGCGTAGGGGGCAGTACCAAGGTCGGCAATGGCGTTATTCTGGCCGGTCAGGTCGGGGTTGCGGATAATGCGGATATTGGTGACGGCACAATGGTCGGCGCGCAGAGTGGAATTGCCGGAAAGATTCCGCCCGGCAGCAGACTCGCGGGGTCACCGGTCATGCCAGCCAACACATTTTTGAAGGCGGCTGGAGTGTGTATGCCTAAATTGCCTGATCTTTTCAAACGGGTAAGAAGGCTGGAAAAGGAACTTTCCACTTTGAAAGAAACAGCTGAACGGGGAAAAAGGGATGAGTAACGAGTATCCTCTCGACATTCGGAAAATAATGGAAATGTTGCCGCATCGGTACCCCTTCCTGCTTGTGGATCGGATTCTGGAGTTTGAACCCGGCGTTCGATTGAAAGCCTATAAAAATGTCAGCATTAATGAATCGTTTTTTCAGGGACATTTTCCGGGCCTTCCGGTCATGCCGGGCGTACTGATTCTCGAAGCACTGGCACAGGCTGGCGGCGTTTTTGTCATGAGTACGCTCAAAGAAGCACTTGATGACAAGGTTTTCCTGTTTACCGGTCTCAACAAGGTCAAGTTCCGCAAGCCCGTGGTGCCTGGGGATCAGCTCATCCTCAATGTTGCTTATGAGAGACATAAAATGAATATTTGGCGCATGAAAGGCGTTGCCGAAGTAGACGGTGAAGTCGTTGCTCAGGGTGATTTCTCTGCCGCAGTGGCCAATAAAGGAGATCTATAGTGGCCAGTGAAATCCATTCCAGTGCGGTCATTGATCCGTCCGTCCAGTTGGGCGTAGACGTGAAGATCGGGCCTTATGTTGTGGTCGGATCTGAATCCATTATCGGTGATGGAACGCGGCTTGAGTCTCATGTGGTCATCCGGGACTATACGGAAATGGGGCGGAATAACCACGTGCATTCTCATGCCGTGATTGGCGGTGAGCCGCAGCACACGGCGTATAAAGGCGAAAAAACCTTCACCCGCATTGGTGACGGCAATATCTTTCGGGAATGCATGACCATTCATCGGGGTACCGTGCAGGGCGAGGGGCAGACGTTGATCGGTTCCAACTGCATGTTTATGGCTTATGCGCATATCGCCCATGATTGCATCATTGGTGACAATGTCATTTTAGCCAATGCCGTAAATCTGGCCGGCCATGTGGAAGTCGGCCGCAACGTGATTATTAGTGGTCTGTCCGCTGTACAGCAGTTCATCCGTATCGGTGAATATACGTTTCTCGGGGGAGCCAGCGGCTACAAGCTTGATGTGCCACCGTTCATGCTGGCGCATGGTGTGCGTGGTACGCTATATGGGCCCAATCTCATCGGTTTGCGGAGAAACGGTTTTGACTCCGCAACCTGCAAGGCGCTCAAGAAGGCCTACAAAATTATTTTTCGTTCTGGTTTGACCCGCGAAAAGGGGTTGGAGCAGGTTGAGCAGGAAATTCAGGGAATTGTTGAAGTTGATCGTTTGGTCGCGTTTATTCGTGAGAGCAAGAACGGAGTCACTCCGGACCACAAGCAGCGCAACGGCAACGGTGACTAAACTGGGGACACCATCGTGGGGGAAGCAATGACCACCATCGGCCTGATCGCGGGCGGGAGACAATTTCCCATCATGGTAGCCAAGGGAGTCAAGGCACGTGGCTTTCGGCTGGTGATCGCAGGGTTTACCGGTCATACCAATATGGACGTGATTCCCTATGCCGATGTCTGGCAAGAACTCAAGCTTGGCAAATTGACGAAACTCCTCACCTATTTCAAGCAGAATGGCGTGGACAAGGTCGTCATGGCCGGAACCATCAACAAGCCCAAGATCATGGATGTCCGGCATCTGGACTTGCGTGCCGTCAAGGTGGTTTTCAAACAGAAAAACAAGGGGGATTCCGCGATCCTCGGTGCCTTGGCCGCAGAATTCGAGCGGGAGGGTATGACTGTGGTCCCGGCCCATGAATATCTGCCGGAACTGCTGACCCCCAGTGGTGTGCTGACTCGTCGCGAACCGGATGAACGCGAATGGGAAGATTTGCGCTTTGCCTGGAAAATAGCCAAACAACTCGGCGTAATGGATATTGGACAATGTCTTGTCGTTCGGGAGGGAATAGTCTCTGCCATTGAGGCATTGGAAGGGACCGATGAAACCATACGCCGCGGTTGCAATCTGGGCGGCAAGGGGTGTGTGGTTGTGAAGGTTTTCAAACCGGGCCAGCAGGAGCAGGTGGACCTCCCCAGCCTGGGTATCGACACCATACGGGCCATGGCCGAAGGCAAGGCGACATGTCTCGGCGTCGAAGCGGGCAAGAGCTTGTTCTTTGATCGGGATGCGGCTCTGACCTTTGCCGGGCAACACGGTATTGCCATTGTGGGCCTGACGGATGATCAGGCTGATTTTTGATTTTTTCTTATTGATCCACTTTTCCCACCACGTTCGCTCTGCCGCGGGTTCCTTTCTGGAACCATTTGGAATTCAAATTGAATGGTGCTATCCAAATGGGTAGTTGATATTATTCGAACTGTATAAATCCTAGCAGGAAAAGTGGATGAATACTTCCCTTGAGTGTATGCCGTGTTTTATGAAAATGGCGTTGAATGATGCGAGACTTGCCTGTCCAGGTGATGAAAAAATGCATCATGCCATTGTCGCCGCCTGGGGTAGAAAAATTGGCGAACTCGATCTGACTGCCCCCCCTCCGGCCCTTGCTCGCCATTTGTTGGACCTGATTATGTCCATGACCGGATGTGGGGATCTCTATCTGGAAGACAAGCGGGAGTCCAATGCTCGCGTCCTGAGTCTGTTGCCTGGTCTGCGGAAGATGGTTCAAGCGCATCGCGACGAGGGCAACGGTGATCCTTTGGATTTCGTGTTGGAATTGGCTATCATCGGCAACTATATTGACCGAGGTGTTGATTTGGAGGTCGATTGGGAAGCGGAGCTTCGGGATGTTTCGACTTCTGTTTCGCCTGATGTGCTGACGGAGTTCAAGTCCCTGGCATGTAAGGATGCCAATATTCTCATTTTGGGCGACAATACGGGCGAGATTGTTTTGGATCTGTTACTTGTGGAGGAACTCAAGCGTCGGGGTTGCGAGGTGACTTATGCCGTTCGCTCCCAGCCCATCATTAATGATGCCACCATGACTGACGCCGAGGTCGTGGGAATGACAGCATTGTGCGATGTCGTTGAAAGTGGGGTGGATACCCCCGGGACTGTTCTGGATCGTTGTTTGCCAGAGTTTCTTGTTCGTATGCGAGCCGCTGACGTAATCTTGGCCAAGGGGCAGGGGAATTTCGAGGCCCTGGAAGGGCGTTGGCCCGATATTTTTTGCGCTTTCAAGGTTAAGTGTAAACGTGTGGCCGAGGAGACCGGTATGGAACTGGGGAAATCCATATTTTACAAGACCATCGTCTCGAGCGAAGAGGCGTCGTGTGAGGTTGCCGAATGATGAGGCGAATGCTGCTCCTCATTATTGAGGTGTCTGCTGTATTCGTTCTTTTTATTGCTGTCGGGTTGTTTTGGGCAGCATATTACGTTGATACTGATGAATTCCGTCAGGAATTCACCACGATTGTCGAAAGGTTGACCGGACAGTCCGTTCTCTTGAAAGGCGAGTTGGATATTGCCCTGTATCCTGTCCTGTCGCTTAAGGTGTACGATCTCTCCCTGCTCGGGAAATCCGAATCTCCTGATACTCCCTTGATGCGTTTTCAGTCCTTGCGGGTGAGTGCCCGACTGTTGCCTTTGGCCTCGAATCGATTGGAAATTCGTACTATTGTCGTGCGGGGGATGGAACTGAACTTAATTTGTTCCAAGGATGGGGAATATAATTGGCAGTCTCTGCCCGGTCAATCGAATGCGACCGGAGATGATGGCGGTGTCGGATTTTTCGATACGGTGTCTCTTGAAGGCCTTGAAGTGGTCAACGCCACGGTCTTTTACACCGACAATCAGGATGGGCAGCGATTGGGATTGACCGGGGTTGCCCTGCGTACGGGAGCCATTGTTTCGGGTGGCGATATTCCTTTTACCGCAAAAAGTAATTTTATCTGGAAGAACCAGGGGGTAGAATCCGAGTTGACTCTCAAGGGTATGGTCGTCTCCGATCATGCCT
Organism: uncultured Pseudodesulfovibrio sp.; assembly: GCA_963662475.2. GTDB lineage: Bacteria > Desulfobacterota > Desulfovibrionia > Desulfovibrionales > Desulfovibrionaceae > Pseudodesulfovibrio. The sequence goes on along the minus strand of CAXXUE010000028.1, from coordinate 143,854 downwards.
CCGGGAATATTTCTCTCAAGAATGCAACAGGGTACGCTTCCATCGGTGGCCCATTTTTGCCCAAAGGGGCTATTCCTGGACAAATTACGGCCAATATCGGCGTGGATTGGGATAACGGTATGGTTTCCCTGGAGAATATTCGAGTCCATTTCCTGGGCTTGCGAGGGGAAGGAGCACTGCTCAGCGGCGACCTCAGCAAAGGGATCAGCGGCAAGGGGCATCTGACCATCAGTCCGTTCAAGCCGGTCGACATTGTGAAACGCTATTATCCAAAAGTTCCGGTCAAGTCCGTTGACGGTTTGAAGGAAGGAGCCTTTACGTCGATTTTCCAGTTTGACGAAAAGGGCTTCTCCCTAACGGATATGGCCGCCGTGCTTGATGACATGACAGTCCGTGGTTCCATTGCAATGAAGGGGTATTCCCGTCCGGCTTTCTCTTTTGATTTGCGTGGGGATATCGTTGATCTGGACCGTTATCTGCCGCTCTTCCGAACGGACACTCCTTTTGTCTGGAATGATTTTCAACTGGATGTCTTTCGTGTGTTCAGAGGGAATGGGCGGATTGTTGCGGATACTTTCAAGCTGGTGGATACGTTGCTTTCCGATGTCCGGGTGAGCGTGAAGGCTGACGGCAAAGTCATCCTTGTTGATGCGGGGGCTTTCAGAAAAGGGCAAGGAGCACTCGGCGGCAATATGGAATTTGTCTTTGGTCAGGACCAGGGCGGGAATATTCCGACCCTTGCCTTGAACGCAAAGTTGACGGCGGAATCCCAAAAATCCGGATTTGAACTTTTGAATACCGACCGGCTGGGATTGACTGGTGCTGGCTTGTTCAAGGCAGACATTCGGGTTGCTTCGATGCCGTGTCCTCCTGAGGCGCGTTCCATCAATATTTTGCGCTACACAACGGTTGATTCTTCTCTTCACATGGGAGCTGGCCTGGCGCGTTTTGTCGATGACAAGGGAAAAGCATATCAGGAGTCCTATTCCACGGCAGCCATTGTGCTCAAGGCCTTTCCCCTGCCTGTGGAAAGAGATGGCTTTTACGGGTTCAAGATAGATAGTTCTTTCCGCGGAGAAAAGGGGAAGGCTTATGACCTCCTTTCTCTTGTTGCCGATGGACCGATTCTTTGGGGTGTGGACGACGGCCAGATAGCTAGCTCGGGGCTGGCTGTAAAAACCCAACTGGCGGGTCGCTTGTATGCGGATGTATCCGATCGGCTTTCCGTTTCCGGTAAATTGGCATTTGATTCAGCCGGGAAGTTGGTCGAGATTACTGATGCAACCGTGCGAACATTGGAAACGACGGTCAAGGGCAATGCTCGCGTCGATGGGACGGGAGACAAGGTCAAAGCCACGGGGAAGCTGGAAATTACTGGGGCCAACGTGCGTAGGATAATCTATCTCCTGGCCCGAAAACGGCTTGATCTCAATGATGTGGCCGCACTCAAAACCCTGAGTCTTACCGCAGGATATGTGATATCCGACACCGGATTTACGCTGAATGAGGTACAGGGTGATCTCGACGGCATGGCGTTTGACGGTCTTGTGGTCGGGCAGGGACTCAAAAATCCCAAGCTGACGTTTACCCTTTCTGCCGGAGTATTCGATTTGGACAGGTATTTGCCTCGTTCCGAGGAATTGACGTTGGCCGAAATACGGGCAGGAAAGCAGATGAAAAAAGCATCACCTGTGGATTTGCCGTTGTCGTTTCTCAGACGTTTACGCCTGAGCGGCAAGGCGGCGTTCGAGGAATTCAAGTTGGCCGACATTCGAACTCGTCCGCTTACCGGAATGATCTTAGCCGAAAAGGGGGACATTCGCATCCTCTCGGCGAAGGGCGAGCAATACGGCGGGGTGTTGACAGGCGAACTGACGGGCAAGATCGAAAAGGATCGGCTGACGACTCATTTATTGTTGCATGTGGAGAATATGCAGGCCGGGCCTCTCTTGAAGGATATTGTCGAGCGGGAATACGTTAAGGGTGAATCCGATATCGATGTGGACTTGACTAGTTTCGGGGTCACGGACGACGATATCGTGAAGAATCTCGATGGAAAATGTAGGGTTCGGGTTCGGAATGGATCGTTCAAGTTTTCCGGGTATGATGTGGCATCGACTTCTGAACCGATTGGATCGGAAAATATGGGTCAGGTGGGAAAGAGCCAAAGGCAGTCACGAACCGTATTTCAGAAGGCCATGGTTGATTTTACCGTCAAGAAGGGTGTTTTCAACGTGGACAAATTCCGCGTTGAGTCACCGCCCTTGCTTCAGTCGTATGGTTCAGGATGGTTCAATCTTCCTGATGACACGATCAAGTTGTCTGTGCGTAACGACTTTTTGGCCGTGCCAAGTGTAACCCTCGATATCGTGGGGAAGCTGTCGGACCCGGAGGTGAAAGTTCCCAAGGGCAAGATCGTCAATGATACGGTTCGAAACATTTTGAGTTTGCCCGAAAAATCCTTCAAGTTCTTGCGTGATCTTTTCCTGTAGCAGGGCGTGGTTTGCCTGGTTGAAGAATTACGGTATACTCGGAACATTGTTCACGATTCAACGTTTTCACGGAGCATGATATGAGCGCGGCCAAGCTGAAACGGACTTCCTGGAATATCAAGCACCATTTCGCTGAAGGGATTTGGGTACGAGACACCCTGGAAACACCGTATGTCGTGCGCCTGTGGCGCGGTGTGTGCCGTCTCCTCTATCTTGTTTTTTTTGGTTTTTTCAAGGATCAATGCGTGATTCGTGCGGCAGCACTGACCTTCACGACCATCCTTTCCATCGTGCCTTTTCTTGCTGTGGCTTTTTCCATTTCCAAGGGATTCGGACTTCAGAATACAGAGTTTATCCGGACGCTGGTTCTCAAGATGACTACGGATCGGGTGGAGGTAGCGGACAAGATCATTGAATATATTGATCGTACTAATGTGCAGGCCCTTGGTTGGGTTGGTGTGGCCACGCTGCTTTTTACCGTATTCTCGTTGATAGGGACCATAGAAAAGGCTTTCAATACCATCTGGCATGTGACCAAGGGGCGGTCGCCCTGGCGCAAAGTCACCGATTTTTTCCCGGTCATCCTGATCTGTCCGATTGTTCTGCTGGTGGCATCCAGTTTCAATGTCAGTCTACAACAACAGGACATCGTCAAGGGCTTGCTCAGTGTGAAGGCCATCGGCTTTTTGGAGGCCATGTTTCTCAAGGCCACGCCCTATTTGCTCATCACTTTTGCCTTTGCCTTCATGTATGCCTTCATACCCTATACCAAAATAAAGATTAGCGGTGCGCTTCTTGGTGGTTTCGTCGGGGGAGTTCTGTGGCAGATGGCCCAGTGGCTATACATCAACTGGCAGATCGGCGCAGCCAAGTACAACGCCATTTACGGCAGTTTCGCTCAACTGCCCCTCCTGCTCATCTGGATATATATCAGTTGGCTCATTGTGCTTCTCGGTTCGGAAGTGAGCTACGCCTGGCAGAACATCAATTCTTTCGTGAAACAGCGGTATTTCGGTGAGGCTACGCCGTTTGAGCGACAGAAGCTGGCAGTGCTCATGATGATCGTGCTGGCTAAGCGCTTCCACGATGGCAAGCCGCTTCCTTCGGTGGAGGATATGTCCGATAGCTTCATGGCGCCGACCACTCTGGTTTCCGATCTTTTTGGCTTGCTGCAAAGGGCAGGGTATGCCGTGCAGACCGAGAACAGTGAGTGTGAAATTTTTGCACCGGCCCGAGCCCTGGACAATGTGCGGGTGCTCGACATCATCAAGGTGGTCAACATGGACGGTGTTAACCGGGTGTTCAAAGGTTTTGCCGAAAAGTTCGGCTTTCTGGACAAGCTGTTCGCCGGCTTGGGCCAAACTTCGGCTGGCAGTGATTTCAATTTGACTCTACTTGAATGTGCCGAGCAATATCCCTCATACGCGCTTGATATCGCTCCGTCGCAAACTGCGCAATGCAGCGGGAACGAAGAGGCATAAGCACCCTAATTCGTGGGGACCGGATCAGTTGATCGGAAAACGCCGCCGAGCAGATAATGTACGGTTTTGGCGAATTCCAGAACGAGGTTTTGCGCCGAAAGCCGGTCTTTCCACCATTTCTTCTTGAAGGCACCTTCTTCGGTCGTCATCATGGTGATTTCGCATGTGGGCAGAACCCCTTCAAATATCATTTTTGCCCTGCGGGCGTGGTAGGGTGAGGTTACAATCAACAGCCTTGCCGAACGCCCGTCCAGAAAGGCACGGAGCGCCTCGGCTTCTTCTACGGTGCTGATGTGTCCGTTACCGAACGATTCCATTTTTGCGGATTTCACCCCGAGAAGCTGAAGGAGCTGCTCCCGGTATTGACCTGGGGAATAGTGGGGAAAGCCCATCTTCCAATGGAGCTTTTGCAAACGCGACGGGGGCAGGCGTTCGGCATTACTTATGAGAATGACCGGAGCGAATCCCTGTTGGTACAATTCTGCAGCCTTGATGAAACGGTGGGTGTCTCCGGCCAGGGGGAGAATGTAGTCCGATTTGACGGGCGTATCATTCACGTCCATCCAATAGCCGGCAAAGGAGAGCAGGCCGAGGCTTGCCAGAATGGAGCAGAGGGTCAGTGCACCGATGATTTGTGAATCGGCGTGCAAATATGACCCACCTGAGCCGGTAATCGGCGTCGAAATTTGACCCACCCCGGCAAGCCCCTCAAGGTCACGAGAAAATCGTGACGGGAGGGCCAGCGAGGAGATGCTGACGGTGGAAACAATTCGAAAGATTAAGGTGGCCCATGACCGGCATGAGACGCCGATCAGGCAGATATCCAAGAATTTAAACATGAGCCGGAATACGGTCCGCAAGGTGTTGCGCTCGGAGGAGACGCGCTTCGAGTACAAACGAGCGATCCAGCCCATGCCCAAACTTGGTGAATTCACGACTTGGCTGGAAAGCGAGTTGGAGCGGGATGTCGGGCTTCCACGCAAACATCGACGCACGATCAAGGTCTTGTTTGAGCAGCTTCAGGGGCAAGGTTACGAGGGAGGCTATGATGCTGTCCGGCGTCATGTCTCCCGCTGGCGCGAAGCCGAAGGGCACAGGGTGTCGCAAGCCTTTGTCCCGCTGACTTTCGCCTCTGGAGAGGCCTACCAGTTCGACTGGAGCCACGAGCAACTCGAAATTGACGGCATGCCAATGACGGTCAAGACCGCGCACATGCGATTGTGCCATAGCCGGATGGTCTTCTGCTTCGGTTACCCTCGGGAGACCCAGGAGATGGTATTCGACGCCCATCAGCGCGGCTTTGCCTTTTTCGGCGGATCTTGTGGCCGAGGTATTTACGACAACATGAAGACCGCAGTGAACAAAGTTCTACGCGGCAAGCAACGCGAACTCAATTCCCGCTTCGAGCAGATGTGCACTCATTACCTGGTGGACCCCACGCTGTGTACGCCTGCTGCTGGCTGGGAAAAAGGGCAGGTGGAAAATCAAGTCCATCTGGTACGTACTCGTTTTTTATCCGGCAGATGGCGTTTCGGGAGCCTTGAGGAGTACAACGCCTGGCTGCTGGAGCGAGCTATTGGTTGGGCCAAGACTCAGGCTCATCCGGAGATTACGGACAAGACGATCTGGGAGGTCTTCCTGCAGGAGCGTGAAAACCTAATCAAGCCCGCAGCCCCTTTCGATGGCTACCGTATTCAGGAATGCCGGGTTTCCTCCACATGTCTGGTGCGGTTTGATCACAACCGGTACAGCGTACCCTGCGAGGCGGCTGGACAGGCGGCGCAGATCAAGGCGTACGCCGACCACATCTCGGTGATTCGCGATGGCCGGGTGCTGGCCGTACATGCCCGCCGATTCGGCAGAGAAAAGACTGTCTATGACCCGTGGCACTACGTGCCTGTCCTGGAGCGTAAGCCCGGAGCGCTCCGCAACGGCGCTCCCTTCCAGGACTGGAGGCTTCCTGCGCCGATGGAGCAAATCCGTCTGTCCCTGCGGCGGCATAAGGACTGGGACCGACAGTTTGCGGGTATCCTGACAGCGGTGCCCAGCCATGGACTCCAGGCAGTAACCGACGCCTGCCAGGCGGCCCTGGACCAGAACACGGTGAGTCGGGACGTGGTCCTTAACATCTTGAACCGCTCCCGTGATCAAAGGCCAACCCAAGAGGTTTGCGTCCCCGATCACCTCAGGATAAAATGCGAGCCTGTGGCCGACTGCGGACGTTATGACCAGCTATTGGAGGCGAGCCATGCTTCGCAATGACATCTTGGCTTTGCTCAAAGAGCTCAAGCTGCATGGCCTGCGCGGAGCTTACGACGAGATGCTTGAGCACGGTCGTCGATCCGGGGCCACTCTGGAACGGTTTCTGTTAGATCTGCTCAAGGCGGAACAGGCCGAGCGCCGCGTACGCAGCATCCGATACCGCCTGGGGATCGCCAGATTTCCCGTGAGCAAAGATCTGGACGGTTTCGACTTCCAGGACTCGCACGTCGGTGAGGCCAGGATCAGGGATCTATACCAGGGCGGCTTCATGGAGAGCTGGATCAATGTGGTCTTTGTAGGCGGCACGGGCACCGGAAAAACGCATTTAAGCATCGCCATCGGCTCCAATGCCGTGCGCAACGGCGCCCGAGTGCGCTTTTTCAATCTGGTGGACCTCGTCAACCAGCTCGAGCAGGAAAAGGCGGACGGCAAGGCCGGACGGCTGGCCGAGACTTTGGCGCGCTTCGACTTGGTCATCCTGGACGAACTCGGCTACCTGCCGTTTTCCAGGTCAGGAGGCCAGCTGCTCTTTCACCTGCTCTCAAAGCTCTACGAGAGGACCTCGGTGCTGATCACCACGAACCTGAGCTTCGGGGAGTGGTCACAGGTCTTTGGAGACGCCAAGATGACCACGGCCCTGTTGGACCGCGTCACACATCACTGCGAGATCATCGAAACAGGCAATGAAAGCTGGAGGCTGAAACAAGGCAGGGGACAGCACCAAGGGCAGGACGCATAAGCGTCGGCGGCAGGGTCGGGAATTCCGGTCGCCCTCCGGGCTCCCTCCATTCCCGACCCTGCCGCCGCCCCCGGAAAAGCCTCCCCCCAACACCCGAAAATCACGTTCGGGGTGGGTCAAATTTCGACGCCGATGATGGGTCAACTTTCAACGCCGATTGACATTCTGCCTCTGGCAAAAACGGTTGGAGAAGCACCGGTTCTCCTGGCCGAAGAGCGTCCAGGAGGTCCTTGAGCTTGGCCACCGCGAGCCGCGTTGGCTGCTCGACGGCTTGGACCCGTCCCACGTCCGCGGACATCCTGCCCTGCACTACAAAATGATGGCTTAAATATAAGAATTTAATTGACTTTTTGTCTGAAGCTTGGCAGAGTTTGCAGGTTATGAACGCCGCTCGCCTGCCAGATGATCCTCTCGCTCTCAAGGAGCTCGTTGCCGCATTTGCGGCCGATGTTGCCGAGCGCGACTCGCAGTTGGCCGAGCAGAAAATTCAGATTGCAGACCAAGGCATCCTCATCGAAGAGCTGACCGAGCAGGTCAGGCTGCTGAAGGCGCTTCGTTTTGCCAAGAGTTCCGAGATGCGGGAAAAGCCTGCCCGGAACGAGATGCAGTATTCCCTTTTCGACGAGGCCGAGGCAGTCGTTGAAGAGGCCCCCGCGGCAGAAGAGCCCGAAGTCGTCCAGGTTCCTGCACACTCCCGCAAGAAGAGTGGCCGCAAGGCCATCTCCCCTGACCTGCCTCGCGAGGAGGTCATCATTGATGTCCCCGAGGAAAGCAAAGTCTGTCCTTGCGGCTGTTCCAAGGAGCGCATCGGTGAGGTCGTCAGCGAGAAGCTCTACATCATCCCCCAGAGGGTGGGTGTGAAGCGCTTCATTCGCCCGAAGTACGCCTGCAGGCACTGCGAGGGCACGGAGGATGACGGGCCCACGGTCTGCGTGGCCCCGATGCCGCCCCAGTTCATCGAACGGGGGATCGTGACACCGGGGCTGCTCGCATACATCCTCGCCAACAAGTTCTGCGACGGATTGCCCTTCTATCGGCAGAGCCGGATGTTCGACCGCCTCGGTGTGGACATCTCTCGCTCCACCATGTCGAGTTGGGCGCTGCAGGCGGCCGAGCGGTGCGAACCTCTCCTTGAACTCATGCGTGAGCACATGCGTGCCGGCAGCGTAATCAACCTCGATGAGACGCCCGTGCAGGTTCTCAAGGAGCCTGGCAGGAAGAACACCTCCAAGTCCTACATGTGGGTCGCCCGCGGTGGCGGCAAGAAGCCCGTGGTCCTCTTCCGGTATGAGCCGAGCCGGTCAGGCAACGTGGCAAAGGAGATAGTGGGGAACTTCCAGGGGTATCTGCAGACCGATGGCTATGCTGGCTACAACTCCATCGGCGAGGCTGAAGGCATCACCCATGTCGGGTGTCTCGTGCATGTCCGCAGGAAATTTGACCAGGCCATGAAGGCCGGAGCGAAGAATTCCAAGAAGGGTACGGCGGCCACGGTGATGAATCTCATCGCCAAGATCTACAAGCATGAGAAGCAGGCCCGTGTGGCCGAGTTGGATCCCGGGGCCGTGTTGGCCATGCGGGACGAGAAGATCCGTCCCATCTTCGAGAAGATCCATGCGCTGCTGATGTCGTCGGTGAACAAGGTGCCACCCAAGGGTCTGCTTGGGAGGGCAATCACCTATGCCCTGGGCCAATGGCGTCAGGTCGAGGCGTATATGGATAACCCCCAGCTCACGCCCGACAATAACATCGTAGAGAACGCCATCCGTCCCTTCGCCATCGGTCGCAAGAACTGGCTGTTCTCGGGATCCCCGCGCGGAGCCAGGGCCAGCGCCACCATCTACAGCCTGGTAGAGACCGCTTCGGCCAACGGTTGGAACCCAATCGAATTCCTCTGCCAAACCTTTGAGGGTCTGGCTACGGCCAAAAGCCCGGAGGACGTCAAAGCGCTGTTGCCTTGGAATATGTCAAAGAACGAATCGGTTGAATAATCGGCTGAAACTGGCATAGCAGAGTCGGAAGCGAGGCGGGAGATGCAGTGCCTCGGACGCTTACGGAAAAGCAGCCCAGCGAGTTGCGGCTTGAGGTTGAGGCGGATCGCGGATCGACATACCCGTGCCCGAAGTGCGAAGCTCTTTGCAAGGCTCATGATTTCAAGGAATTTACATGGCGGCACCTCAACTTCTTCCAGCACCATTGTCTGATCAAGGCCCGGGTCCCACGCGTCAAATGTCCCGAGCACGGCATCCATCGAGTGAATGTCCCTTGGGCTCGTGAAGGGAGCGGCTTTACGTTGCTTTTCGAGCAGGCGGTCATGCTTCTGGCCCGTGAGATGCCTGTAAAGACCGTCGCCCGGTACGTTGGCGTCACCGACCAGCGCATCTGGCGCGTAGTCCGGCATTACGTCTTTGAGGCCATGCGCAAGCTTGATCTCAGCGGCCTATGTGGGGTCGGCCTTGATGAAACAGCGACCAAGCGCGGGCATCATTACGTAACCATCTTTGTGGATATGGACCGGGAGACCCGACCCGTGATCTTTGCCACACCCGGCAAGGGGAAGGCCTGCCTTGGGGCTTTCGCCAAGTTCCTCAAGAACCGGGGAGGCAATCCGGACAACGTCATTGAGGTGGTCTGCGACATGTCACCAGCCTTCCTGTCTGCGGCCGGAAAAACCTTCACGAACGTGTCCGTCACGGTGGACTGGTTCCATGTCGTCCAGCTTTTCACCAAGGCGTTGGATGAGGTTCGATGGCTGGAAGCCAAGGAGTTTGCCTTGCCGAAGGGCACGCGCTGGGCGGTTCTCAAAGGCTTGGAGACAAGACGGACTGAGGAACAGAAAGAGGCCTTGAAGGAGTTGGAAGAACGGGGTTTGGCCACAGCCACGGCGTTTCGGGTGAAAGAGTTGCTGCGCTGGGTGCGTCTGGCCGACACCAAGCAGGCAGCCAAATGGAGAGCGACCAGATTCTTTACTTTTGCCGAGGAGTTGGCTGGGGAATCGGACTTGCTCAAACCCGTACGCAAGGCACTGGGGACATTCCGGGAGCACCTGCCGCGCATATTGCGCCGGTGGGAGTCGCTACTGTCGAACGCCAGGCTTGAAGGACTCAACGGCCTCTTCCAAGCGGCGAGATCGCGAGCCAGGGGGTATCGAAACGTGAAAACTTTCATCACCATGATTTACCTGATCGGCGCTCCCATCAAGGAGTTACTGGCTTCATGAAAAATCCACATCAAACGTCGAGGAACTTTCTTTTATTGATGACTATGATGTGACGCTGGAGAATCTGGACCGCAAGACCCTCAAGATAGAGAACGTCAAGCAGTTGGCCATCCTGGTGACGGTGACCATCCCACAGAGCAAACCCGAAGACACCACTCTCAATCTGCAGGGGCCGATTGTCATCAACACCCTTGCGAGAATAGGTCTCCAGGTACCTCAGGTGGAAGCGGGATATCCCACGCACTTCCGACCGGCACAGCGTTAACTCTGTAGGTCCTTTCCCTTCCTGCGCTAAACGAGAAGATCCAGGTCGTCGCGAATCAGATTTGCGGCGGCCTTTTGCAGATTGGGCTTGTACGTGCCGTCCTTCACCTGTTGCTTGAGCTTGTCCACCTTTTCGCGGCGAACATCAGGTGTTTCGTTGGCCGTTTGTAGGGCTGCGCCCCGCAATCTGGCTTCTGAAGACAGCACGACGCGGTCCGCAACTTCGCCGGAAGTCTTGACGGCTTCCTGGGCCTTCTGCTGCGCTTCGACCGGCCGTTGTCCTTCGACCTTCTTGTTTGCGTAAGGGTTCATTTCCCCTACGATGTTCTTGATAACCATGTCATCCCTCCCGAGTTTTCGGGCCTATCAAAGCATGGTGTCATCCACCTTTGACAGGGTTATCTCCCACAACCTCCGCATGACCTTGTCTCTTTCCGTTCCATCAACGTCAAGCGGTCCTTGTTGTGTTCCCCGTAATATTTGAACGTCAGTTCCATCCACCGGGTATTCGAATACGTATCTGTGCCCGAACTCTCGCTCCAGTTGGTCCAGTATGGCGGTGACCACGGGCGAAGGGGTGGTGCTGACAATCAAATTTTCAATGACCTCATGCGCAATGCGCTCAACCAATTCGCGTCGCTTGGCCTGGCGGGCGACGTTGTCCAAGGGGGGCGTCGCACCCAGAGCCTGCCTGAAGCGTGCCAGACGCTTCGCGCTCGTAAGCTGCCTGCCATAGGTACGCAGCATTGTTCGAACGGTGGCTGATTGCGAATTCACGGTATTACTCCTTCCTTGATAGATAGAATCGTCGTTCGTTAAAAAAACTTTAGAGTGAAAGCTGAAAAAAATCTAGAAAAGGACGAATAAAGGTTTTGGGCTGCTGTGGAAAAAGGGAAAAAGGTTGAATGTTTTTGAAATTTTAACTACAAATTTTGTTCATATCCTGCTTAAAGGAAAATCATGAGCTTTTTTCAGGGAAAGGCTCGTTTTCAGTCGAAATGAAATGACTGCGTAAACGGTTCAATGGTCTTCCCTCACGTTGTTCCGAAAGATCGCCTGATGGAGAAAAAGCATGGGTTTTGATAGAAAATTTGAATCGGTCCTGGATATCAAGTACGGCGAGGACGTTTCTCTGGATGCGTTGCTTTTGCATTTCATGACCGAGAATCATCTGGAATATACCATCGATCCCGACAAAAATGGTTCCATGGAGCAGCTCAAGTTCATGCTTGATCTGGGCGAGGGTGAGTTTTACGCTCCCTGTTCGGACTGGATGTTTCTCATGCTGCTCAAGGAAGGGCTGCCCAAGCTGCTGTTGGACGAGTATCTTGAGCAGTGGAAAATCTTTATTAGGCTGACCCGTAATTTTTGTTCGGACCGGAAGCAGGCCAGCCGGTTTTTGCAACTGGCCCGGCACAAGTTCCGTATGGTTTTGGCTTCGCCTATTGTCATTCCATCCCGGTTGTTGAAGCGGCTTGTCACCATTTTCATGACCCAGAGCGGTATCGACGACCCTTATCGCGGAATTCGCAAGGCGCTCAACCGCCGCGCTGCGCGCATTGTGGAAGGCAAGGTGTTTGATTCCGTCGTGAATACCTGCCTGGATGGCCTGGAATCGTGCGCTCGCATGGATGACCTGCGTTTCAGGCTCGACATGCTTGAGATCGAACGGCTCATGCGTATCTCGACCCTGACCGACAACTGGTCGCCGGAGTCCTTTGACGAAGAGGCGCTGATCCGGGCGGACATTGACGCGGAAATCAGGCAAAAGCCCGATTTGTTCAGTCCGATACAGGATATTCTGGGCATGGATGGTACCGATCATAAACGCATACTCTATATCCCCAACCGGGCTGGCGGACTCATTTTCGATCTTCAGGTGGTCAAGACCCTGCTTCGGTTGGGGCATCGCGTGGTCATGGCCCTCAAGGAGGGATTCTTTTTCGAGTCACCGACGTTCTGGGACCGGGACAACGAGCCCGAGTTGGTCAAAGCCTTTAACGGTGCGTATTTCGTGCCAGAGGATCGGTTGTCCAAGAACGGGTTGCTGGAGATCATGTCCAAGCATCAGTTCGTTGTGATCTCGGATGGTACCCGGGAGAGATTCAATCCGTATCGGTGTTCGGTGACCTTTGCCAGGGCCTGGAAGGAGTGTGATCTGATCTTGGCCAAGGGTGAGTTCATGCACAACCGACTGATTCAGATCAGCCACCGTTTTACCCGCGACATTGTCAATTTTTTCCGGGACGGCAGCGGGAATTTCCATTTGCATTTCAAACCCAAGCGGTCTTCGGTCCAGAAGTTCAGCGAGCGGTACATCGCAGACAAGGCCGACGAGATAATTGCCCAGATGCACGATGCGCGAGAAAAGGGCGAGACTGTCATGTTTTATTCCGGTATCATCGGCAGCGTTCCCGGACAGACCAAGGCCGCCATCGAGGTGATCACCACCTACGTGGAGCATTTGCGGAATCAGCTCGATGATGTGTTCATCATCAATCCCGGTGAGCATTTCGAGGAAGGCATGGACGCGGACGATCTCATGTTCATGTGGGAAAAGGTCCAGCGTAGCGGGTTTATCGATGTCTGGCGTTTTCAGACGCATTTCGATATTGAAAAGAGCTTCGAGATCATGAGCCGCAAGGTGCCGCCTGTTTGGACGGGTAAGGATGCGACCTATTCCACGGGCTGTACCAAGGAGATGCATATCGCCCTTGACGTGCAGAGAACGCACCCGGAGCTTCAGATTATCGGTCCCAATCCGGAAAAATTCTTCCGGCGGCGGGAATACGGTGTCGGCAAGTTCTGCGATGTAGCCATTGATTCATGCGACTGACCGGAGAAGGGGATCGGAAGAAGATGAAGACGGAGTGTCGCGGATGAGGAGCAGGAGCTGGATTCGGCTGGTATTCCTTTCCATCGCTATGGTGGGAATGTTCTCCTGCATGAAGGAGGGGCATGTCGTCCGTGGCGAGGTGACGCCACCGGCAAAGGACGGCCGGTCCGGGCGGGTGGTTGGCTTGTGCCAACCTGGAGTCGCTCGGGGGCTGACCCTGCGTTCGGTCCGGGAACCCGAGCATTTGCCTGCCTGTGATCTTTTTTTTCCTCTTTCCTCGCATGAAGGGTTGGAGACTACGGCCCGGATCGACATAAAAAGCCAGGGGCTTCCGTCGTGGACCGCTCTGGAAGGTCCGGTGCAGCGTAGCCTGGAATACGCCCTGAACATGCCCAAGGATGAGCTGGCCCTTGCCCGGCCCGGCATGTCGTTGACTTGGGGGCAGGTGGTGCGGAGTCTGGAGGAGTTTCTCGCCGTGTTGCCACATCTGGACAAGTATCCCGAACTGCTTGCCCGTCGTTTCGTCTGGTACGGCATGCGTCGCAAGCCACTTATGACCGGGTATTACACGGCGGAGATCGAGGCGAGTCTGATCCGTCGGCCAGGATACGATTTTCCCATCTACGGCGTGCCGCAGGACCTCCGGTTTGGCAAGGTGCGTGGCCGCAAAAGTTTTTACCGCGTGGAGCGCGGCCGGGTGAGGCCGTATTATGAGCGGAAGGACGTGGATGTCCGTCACGTGTTGGCCGGGAAGGGGCTGGAAATCGCCTGGGCCAAGAATCCGCTCGACGTCTTTTATATGCAGGTGGAGGGATGCGGTCGGTTGCGTCTGCCCGATGGGACGACCCGCAACGTGTTGTATGGGGCCAAGAACGGCCACGGGTTCCGGGGCTTGGGACACATTTTGTATTCCAAGGGATTGTTGCCTAAAGGGCAGTTGTCAAAGAATCACGTCATGGCATATTTTGTCAAACATCCCGAGCAGATGTTTAAACTCATGGCGGAGAATCGCAGCTATGTATTTTTCCGGTTGGCCGATGCGCCGCCCGAAGGGGCCATCGGAAAGCCGTTGACGCCGATGGTTTCGCTGGCTACAGACCGAGAGCTTTTGCCGCTTGGCAGCCTGCTCGCCTTTGAGGCGGAAATTCCCAAGGAGGAAAATGGCAGGCCCGTGGGCAAGCGCATCGTGGCAGGCATCGGCCTTGCCCAGGATACCGGCACCGCCATCCGCGGATCGCGGTTGGACTATTACATCGGTGAAGGAAATGAGGTGGAATCCGTCGCGAACAATATCATGACCGAGGCCACCGTGTATCTCCTTATAAGCAAAGAAGCACTCATAAATGGTTGAAATTACATACGACATTGTCAAGGAAATGATTCGGGATGCTGTGGCGCACCAGACCCGTTCCGTCATGGACTGGCACTTTGGCAACCCCGTGTATGAAGGGGAACCCGGCGTTTTGCAGGGCGTACAGGGATTCCGCGAACTGGTCGCTCGTCAGCACTGGACCAATTTTCGGCTTTGGCATGTGGAAGATCGTGCTCGCCGCAAGGACGTGGATGCCCAGGTCATCGCGGATTGCAAGTACGCCATCGACCAACTCAACCAGCAGCGCAATGACCTGATCGAACGGGTAGACGAATGTCTCATGGGCATGCTGGAGCCGTTGTTGTCCGCCGACGCTGTCGAGCGTTACAATACCGAGACCGTTGGCGCGGCCCTGGATCGGCTTTCCATCCAGGCACTCAAGATTTATCATATGAAAGAGCAGTGCAACCGCAAGGATGTGGGGGAAGCGCACCGGGCTCAATGTGATGCCAAGGTGGTGACCTTGAGCCAGCAGCATGTCGATCTGGAACGCGCCATTCTGGAACTCGTTGACGAGTATGCGGCCGGAACCAAAAAGCCCAAGGTCTATTTCCAGTTCAAGATGTACAACGATCCGAGCCTGAATCCGGAGCTGTACGAAAACAAAAAGTAGGTATCTGCCATGACCCGGTATGAAACCGTCATCGGGCTGGAGGTTCATGCCCAGCTCAAGACGCAGACCAAGATATTCTGTTCCTGTTCCACCCGGTTCGGTGTTGATCCCAATGAGAACGTCTGCCCGGTGTGCTCCGGCATGCCCGGCGTGTTGCCTGTGCTCAACGAAAAGGTGCCTGAGTACGCCTCCAAGATGGGGCTGGCCACCAACTGCGAGATCAATCTCAAATCGGTCTTTGCGCGCAAGAACTATTTTTATCCCGACCTGCCCAAGGGGTATCAGATTTCACAGTTCGAGCTGCCTATCTGTGAGCATGGATATGTGGATATCCAGGTGGACGGTGAAAAGAAGCGCATCGGTCTGACCCGTATCCACATGGAAGAAGACGCGGGCAAAAATATTCATTCTGCTGCGGACAACGCCAGTTTTGTGGATCTCAACCGCACCGGCGTGCCGCTCATCGAAATCGTGTCCGAGCCGGATATGCGCAACGCCGAGGAGGCGGTCGCCTACCTCAAGGAAATCCGTTCTACGTTGTTGTATCTCGGTATCTGCGATGGCAACATGGAAGAGGGCAGTTTTCGTTGTGACGCCAACGTTTCTGTCCGTCCCGTTGGTCAGGAGGAGCTTGGCACCCGTGCGGAACTCAAGAATCTCAATTCTTTCAGGAATATCCAGAAGGCCATTGAGTACGAAGTCGATCGCCAGATAGACCTCGTCGAGGATGGCGAGGCCGTGGTGCAGGAAACCCGCCTCTACAATGTGGAAAAGGGAACCACCCACTCCATGCGCGGCAAGGAGGAGGCCCACGATTACCGCTATTTTCCGGACCCGGATTTGGTTCCGCTGGTTCTGGACGAAGCCCGGGTGGAGCAGTGGCGTTCCGAATTGCCGGAACTGCCGAGCGCCAGACGTGCCCGCTTCATGGTCGAGTATGCCCTTGCCGATTACGACGCAGTCCTGTTGACGGGCGAGATGGCTGTGGCCGAGTATTACGAGGCTGCTGTCAAGGCATATGACGGTGAGGTCAAGAAGATCACCAACTGGGTGGTTGGTGAAGTGTTGCCGTTCTGCAACGACACCGGGATCGATGCGAGTGGCTGCAAGCTCACGCCCGACAGACTGGTCGCGCTGCTCAAGCTGGTGGACGACGGCACTATCTCGGTCAAGATCGGCAAGGACGTCTTCCGCGGCCTTTGCGAGTCCGGTGACGACCCCGCCGAGTATGTCAAGGCCAAGGGATTGGTGCAGATGTCCGATACCGGCGAACTGGAGGCCATGGTCGATAAGGTCCTGGCCGAGAATCCGGCCGAGGTAGAGGGGTACAAGGGCGGCAAGACCAAGCTCATGAGCTTTTTCATGGGCCAGGTCATGCGTCTTTCCAAGGGACAGGCCAACCCCGGTATCGTGACCCAGCTCATTCAGAAAAAGCTTTCATAATTACAAGGAACTGCAATGACAGAGCATATTCAGTATTCTCCCGAGAAAGATGCACTTATCCTTTTGGATCAGCGTTACCTGCCCAACCGCGAGGACTGGTTTACGTGCAAGACCACGGATGACATCTGTTTTGCCCTGGTGGTGATGGTCGTGCGCGGTGCTCCCGCCATCGGCGTGACCGCTGCCTACGGTTGTTATCTGGCCGGACGTGAAGTGCAGGGGCTGGAGGGTGACTGGAAGGCGAATCTTGAAGCGAAGCTCGACCAGATCCACGACGCCCGTCCCACAGCGGTCAATCTGCGTTGGGCCGTGCGCGAGATGCGCCGCGTTTGGCAGGAGGCCGGGGATATCTCTCTGGAAGTATTGCTGGACATCTGGCTTGAGCATGCCAAGGAAATTCATGCTGAAGACATCAGGATGTGCGAACTGATAGGCAAATTTGGTGGCGAACTCATGGACGACGGCGACACCATCATGACCCATTGCAATGCCGGTGCCCTGGCCACCGCCGGATATGGCACGGCTCTGGGTGTGGTGCGTGGTGCCATTGATCAGGGCAAGAAGGTTTCGGTCATCGCCAATGAGACCCGGCCGTTCCTGCAGGGGGCACGGCTTACCGCCTACGAGCTGCACAAGGACGGCATCCCGGTGAAGGTGGCCTGTGACAACGCTTGTGCCCTGCTCATGAAGCGCGGTCTGGTGGACAAGGTTGTGGTCGGTGCCGACCGTATCACCGCCAACGGCGACGCCGTGAACAAGATCGGCACCTTTGGTGTGGCGATTATGGCCGACCGGTTCAATATTCCGTTTTACGTGGCCGCTCCGCAGTACACTATCGATATCGAGACGCCCACCGGCGACGATGTGCCTATTGAGGACCGCGATCCGCGTGAAGTGACCCATATCGGCGATCACAGGATTCCGCCCGAAGGGGTGGAGGTGTACAATCTCGCCTTTGATCCGACTCCCAATGAGCTTATCGCGGGTATTATTACCGAGAAGGGTGTGCTTTATCCGCCGTACACCGAAGCCATCAAGAAGCTTTTTGAATAATCATAGATTCTGACGATTGGAAAACAAGGCGGAGCCAACCGGGGCTTCGCCTTTTTATTTTGGAATTGTCAATACGGGGGCATGCGTCTTGGATTCAAGAGGATAATCATGGGATATTTTGATCAGGATGTTGTATGATGCATAGTGGCGGTTCCGGTTGAGTGAGGATGAAGGTGAAAGGAGAAGCCTCTATGCAGATAAAAAGCGTCAATACCATTATCGCGGCGTTGGTGGCGATAGTGATTTCTTTCTCGGTTGTTATGGGTGTGTTGTGGGTCAATACAGACACCCGTGATACCGTCTATGCCGTGGAGAAAGAAGCTATGGACAATGTGGTCGAACAGGCCATGTCCGCTCTGGATGGATATATATCCCAGGCCGAGAGCATGGTCAGGGTGCTGTCTTCACAGCCTTCGGTGGTTACCGCCCTGGAAGGAGGTGATCCCGAGGCCGCAGATGTGCTTTTCAAACAACTGCTCGATTCTTCAAGCGCCTATTGGGCCGCGTTTGCTTTTGATAGAAACGGCAAGGTTATGGCGGGCTACGATGCCAAGGGCTTGCACCTGACGGGAGCGGACCACAGCGGGCACGAGTACGTCAAGCCCATCGGGAATGGCAAGGAAAAAACCTATCTTTCCAATGAGATACTTGTTTCAAAGAGCGGCGGTGGTATCTTGATATTTGCCGTAGCAAGGGTTGTGTATAACGCAGCTGGAGAAATTATTGGCGGTGTGGGCCTTTTCCCCAAATGGGAGGAGTTCACCAGTAAATTTGTCGATCCTTTCCGGTTGGCCGGAAACGGGTATGGTTTCATGCTCGATGGAAAGGGGCGGATGATTGCCCATGCCATGAACAAGGATCTGCTTTTGAAAGATTTCGGCAAGTATGATTTCGTGCAGATCGCGCTCTCCCGAAAAAAGGGAAGTGTCGAGTATGTATGGGAAGGGCGCAACAAAGTTATGGCCTTTAATTTCCAGCCAAGAACCGGGTGGATAATGGTCATGAGTGCCTATGAGGACGACCTCACGGCGGCTGCCATTCAGCAACGCAATGCGCTTGCCGTAGGTGGGGTTGTCGTTGCTCTTTTGTTGATCGGTGTTGTCGTCTTGCTGGTGCGAAAGATTGTTGTCAATCCGATGAAGGGGATACTCGAATATGCCTCGGGCATAGCCGGAGGCAATCTGAATGCCCGACTTGAAGGCCATTACCGATTCGAATTCGCGGAGTTGTCGAAGCAGATAGAAATCATGGTTGATGAACTCAAAAACAGGCTTGGATTCTCCGAAGGAGTGCTCAGCGGGATAATCTTTCCCTGTATCATTCTGAATCCGGATCATAAAATCCTGTGGATCAATCAGGAGATGTGCGATTTGCTGGAAAAGCCGGGCCAACCGGATGAGTATATTGGCAATAGTCCTGGGGCGTTTGTCTATGGTGATGAAAAACATGTGACTATTTCCGACAAGGCACTCGACTTGCGTCAGGCGCAAAGGACTGAAGTTGAGTTCAGCCTTCCGAGCGGGAAATCTCTTCATGTTCAGGCTGTATCGACGCCGTTTCACGGTGTTGATGACAGCATCTTGGGATCATTGACCATATGGTTTGACATCACGGAAATTCGCACCCAGCAGAACCAGATCGAAAAACAGAATGCTCGCATTTCCAAAGTCGTTCATGAAGCAGAGGAAATATCGCAGTATTTGTCCAGCGCGGCGGAGGAGCTCTCTGCCCAGATCGAGCAGGCCAGCCGGGGTTCTGAAACCCAGAAACAGCGATCTGCCGAAACTGCCACTGCCATGGAGCAAATGAACGCCACTGTTCTTGAAGTGGCTCAAAGTTCCGGTCGGGCTGCCGAGGACGCCGATACGGCCAAGGAACATGCCCAATATGGCGAGGATATCGTCGGGCGGGTGATCAGATCCGTGGGAGAAGTGCAGGAACAGGCGAACAACCTCAAAAGATCCATGGAGGATTTGGGAGGGCAGGCCGCAGATATTGGAAAGGTGCTCGAAGTCATTACCGACATCGCGGATCAGACCAATCTGCTGGCTCTCAATGCCGCCATAGAGGCCGCACGTGCCGGTGATGCCGGGCGCGGTTTTGCGGTCGTTGCAGACGAGGTCCGCAAGTTGGCGGAAAAGACCATGGCGGCAACCGGCGAGGTCGGCAATGCCATTTCCAAGATACAGACCATGACCCGTGACAATGTTGCGGCCACGGAAACCGCCGCGCTTTCGGTGCAGCGCAGTACCGAACTTGCCAGTGAGTCGGGCAAGTCGTTGCATGAGATCGTGGCGCATGTGGTGAACGCCGCAGATCAGGTTCGGTCTATTGCCACGGCCGCCGAGGAACAGTCGGCCACCAGTGAGCAGATCAACCGGGCCACTGAAGAGATCAACCGCATATCCGTTGAGACTTCACATGTGATGATGGAGGCCGCCAAGGCTATTCAGGAAGTGTCTTCCATGGCCTCCCGTCTGAATACCGTGATAGAGGAGATGGCTATCAAGTGATTTTGAAAACTTCGTGTCAAGGACGATGGACTCGACATTTGTCCTGAGTTAAGTTAAGCCCGCGCTTCCCCTGTCAACGGGAAGCGCGGATTTTGAATTTACCGTCCGCGTACCTTTTATCGCTGGAGACTGAACCATGCTGCCTATCGTCGCCCTTGTCGGACGCCCCAATGTGGGAAAGTCCACGCTGTTCAATCGCCTGCTGCGCAAGTCGCGTTCCATAACCCACGACCTGCCGGGAGTGACGCGGGACCGCATCTACGGCGAGTGCCAGATGAAGGATGTCAGGTTCGATCTCGTGGACACCGGGGGCATGGTGCTGGAGTCCGAGGCCACTCCCGAGCTCAGCAAGGATTTTGAGGACGAGATTTTCGAGCAGGCGCGGGAGGCCATCCAAGAGGCGCATGCGATACTTTTTGTGGTTGACGGCAAGGAAGGGCTGACTCAGCTCGACGAACAGGCTGCCGAGTTCGTACGCCGGTCCGGTAAACCGGTATTCATGCTGGTGAACAAGGTGGATGGCAGCGAGTTTGAGCACCAGAGCACTGCGGAATTTCATTCGCTGGGGTTGGAGTTCATGCCGGTTTCCGCCGCCCATGGATACAACTTGCAGGAAGTGCGTAATTTTGTCCGTAAATTCGTCAAAGGCTTGGGGTTCCCCGAGGAAGAGGACGACGGCATTGAGCGCGGGTTGCGCCTGACCATGCTGGGTCGACCCAACGCGGGCAAGTCTTCCATTATCAACAAGATTATCGGCAGGGACCGGCTTATCGTCAGCGATGTTGCCGGTACGACTCGTGACTCCATTGACGTCACGTTCGAGAAAAATGGCAAGCGCTACACCTTTGTGGATACAGCCGGAGTGCGCAAGCGGGCCAACATCCAGGAGCATCTGGAAAAGATCAGTGTCATCAGGGCGCTCAAGAATTCCAAGCGGTCGGATATTACCATTCTGGTCATTGATATTTCCCTTGGGGTGGGGCGACAGGACAAGCGGCTCATCGAGTTCCTGGCCAGAGAAAACACGCCGTTCATCGTGGTGGTGAACAAGGCGGACCTGGTGCCGCGCAATGAGACGAGCCAGGCTCTGGAAGCCTTTCGGCGTGAGTTGCGGATTATCCCGCATGTGCCCATTGTCATGACCTCGGCTCACAAGGGTGTGGGTATCGGCAAGTTGCTGCCCATGGCGGAGGCAATGAGCAACGAGTGCAAAATTCGTATCGGCACCGGCGTGTTGAATCGTTCGTTGCAAGCCGTGCTGGAACGGCTGCAACCGCCGGTGGTCAAACGGCGTCGGCCTAAGTTTTATTATGTCACCCAGGCTGACGAGCCTGTTCCGACATTTGTTTTTTTCTGCAACGATCATACTCTCGTCAAGTCCTCCTATGCGCGCTATCTGGAAAATCAGTTCCGCAAGCTGCTCGGTATCAATACCGCGCCGGTGAATGTGGTTTTTCGTTCCAGTCACGACAAGAAGGAGTGGGAGAAGAACCGGGGCATATCCGCCCTCGGCAAACGCGGTCCGGGCCGTGAGCGGATCGGTGGAGCCAAGACGCGCCGTCACGAAACCAAGTATAAGGCACTCAAGAGCAAGCGCAGGAAAGAAGACGATGGCGAGCAAAAAAAGAATAAATAGTGGTTATGTTTATTGACAAGGCTTGGGTGAAAAGGTAGGCCTTTTTTCGCTCTACAAGCGAGAAATCGTTTTGGGGCGAAAATGGAGAAGTGGCCGAGTTGGCTGAAGGCGCACGCCTGCTAAGCGTGTTATGGGCGTAAAACTCATACGAGGGTTCAAATCCCTCCTTCTCCGCCAGATTTCAAGGGGTTACGAGTAAAATCGTAGCCCCTTTTTCTGTGGAATAAATGGCCTAAAAACAAAAAGTGTGGAACAAAGTGTGAACATTTTTGGTTCCTCGACGCGGCGTGTGGAATTTGACTTCATTGACTACAACTCCGACTGTGCGATAGCTCAAGACCTCCAATGGGAGGTGACTGCCTATGAATGCGAATGATCTTCTTACGTTGGGACTCGGCCTTACCGAACCCTGGAAGGTGGTCGGTCAAGCGCTGGATCTGGAAAAGCAGCCCAGCGAGTTGCGGCTTGAGGTTGAGGCGGATCGCGGATCGACATACCCGTGCCCGAAGTGCGAAGCTCTTTGCAAGGCTCATGATTTCAAGGAATTTACATGGCGGCACCTCAACTTCTTCCAGCACCATTGTCTGATCAAGGCCCGGGTCCCACGCGTCAAATGTCCCGAGCACGGCATCCATCGAGTGAATGTCCCTTGGGCTCGTGAAGGGAGCGGCTTTACGTTGCTTTTCGAGCAGGCGGTCATGCTTCTGGCCCGTGAGATGCCTGTAAAGACCGTCGCCCGGTACGTTGGCGTCACCGACCAGCGCATCTGGCGCGTAGTCCGGCATTACGTCTTTGAGGCCATGCGCAAGCTTGATCTCAGCGGCCTATGTGGGGTCGGCCTTGATGAAACAGCGACCAAGCGCGGGCATCATTACGTAACCATCTTTGTGGATATGGACCGGGAGACCCGACCCGTGATCTTCGCCACACCCGGCAAGGGGAAGGCCTGCCTTGGGGCTTTCGCCAAGTTCCTCAAGAACCGGGGAGGCAATCCGGACAACGTCATTGAGGTGGTCTGCGACATGTCACCAGCCTTCCTGTCTGCGGCCGGAAAAACCTTCACGAACGCGTCCGTCACGGTGGACTGGTTCCATGTCGTCCAGCTTTTCACCAAGGCGTTGGATGAGGTTCGACGGCTGGAAGCCAAGGAGTTTGCCTTGCCGAAGGGCACGCGCTGGGCGGTTCTCAAAGGCTTGGAGACAAGACGGACTGAGGAACAGAAAGAGGCCTTGAAGGAGTTGGAAGAACGGGGTTTGGCCACAGCCACGGCGTTTCGGGTGAAAGAGTTGCTGCGCTGGGTGCGTCTGGCCGACACCAAGCAGGCAGCCAAATGGAGAGCGACCAGATTCTTTACTTTTGCCGAGGAGTTGGCTGGGGAATCGGACTTGCTCAAACCCGTACGCAAGGCACTGGGGACATTCCGGGAGCACCTGCCGCGCATATTGCGCCGGTGGGAGTCGCTACTGTCGAACGCCAGGCTTGAAGGACTCAACGGCCTCTTCCAAGCGGCGAGATCGCGAGCCAGGGGGTATAGAAACGTGAAAACTTTCATCACCATGATTTACCTGATCGGCGCTCCCATCAAGGAGTTACTGGCTTCATGAAAAATCCACATCAAACGTCGAGGAACCACATTTTTCAGGTAAACACCTTTTGTCGGCCATGAAAAAAGGCCCCCGAAGGGGCCTGTTTGGAGCGGATCTGGTAGGTCGCTATTTGACCAGTTTTAGGTGTTTCGGCTTCCGTGGGCCGTTTTTGGATATTTCCTCCAACTTGTTGGCAACACCCTCGTCCACCCGCATCTTATCCAGGTAGATCTTTGTTGTGGACGGCCGCTGGTGATCAAGCATCTTGCCAATCCTTTCTTCAGGTACGTCGGCCTCGTCGAGCATGTGCGACCCCCAATGCCGCAGTGCGTGGCCGGTCACGTGTTCTATTTCGATGCCTAGGCGCTTTTCCAGCCGCTCCCTAATGTTCGAGAACAGGTGCTTGATGAGCGATGCGTTGCGCTGGTACCGGTTCCCGGACAGCGGGTTCACGAACACGAACGGACTGTCGGTTTCACGTTCCCTGAACCGGCGCTTGAGGATCTCGTATGCCGTGTCGTTGAGATGGATCCAGACCGTGGTTATCGTTCCGTCCCGCTTCCCATGTTTGAATCCTGCTTTTCGTTCCGCCAGCTTGACGTTCTTCCATTCCAGAGTTCTGATACTCCTTCCGCGCTGTATAGTGTTGCACATGATTTCGATGTAGTCCGACTCGTCACCGGGACGGGCCTCGCCACGGTACAGCTGCACCGTTTCATACGTCGGCACGGGCCGGGAGTATTCTTCAACGGTGAACGGCTTGATGTCACGGGTCGGGTTGTCGATGTATTGCTTTGTCCTCCTGATCCCGTCCATCAGCCCCCTGGTGATGGCGTGGGTCCACACTGCCCCGATTTCCCGGCAATGCCGGTTTCCAGTTTTGTTGGAACACCCCTCCTGCGCAGCGGCGTGATACATATAGCGCTCGATCAGCGGTGAAGGGACATCATCAAGCTCCGCGTCGATGCCGTCAGGGTGATGCAGGTCGAGGAACTCGAGAAATCGCGCATAAATCCCCACCTTGCCTACGTATGTCCCTTGGCCCCACCTCGGCTTACCCCAGTCGAGGTAATCGTTTGATGCGTTTAAGAAGGTTATGCGGGTCGCCTTCTCCGCTTCCAGAGCTTCCAGTTCCCGCATCTGTAGGATTTCCGTCTCCTTCTCGTTCGCCCACTCCTTCGCTTCCCGGATGGTCGCGAACCCCTGCTTGCTTGCAAGTTTCGTTCGGCCTTCTCGGAGCCAGGCGCGGTACACGGTGCCCCGTTTCTTTGTCTTGACCCTTTCCGTGTCCAGCGTGAATCTCGCCATAGTTTACCCCATTCCTCCCGATAATGAACGATTCCACATCTTCCGGGCAGAACAACGCAGACCTAAGCGTCCTCCCGCCCGTAATGAACGTGTGTGGCCATGTCTGCCAGAGATTACCCCGCCTGATCATGGCTTTGGTTACACCCTTCAAATGGTCCCTCAACAATGTGTCGACGTCAACTAGCACTCTGCTCCCCGTTTCTGTTTCAAAAAAACGCCTCCTGCCTCGCATCTGTCCCAAATCGGCGTGAATATAACACGCCAAAAACGGATTTCAACAAGTATTTCAACGAGTTGACAGTTCCTGTTTTTTGCACTACAAGTTAACACATTGAAAAGATTGAATATAAAAAATAAGTGCAATATATTGCATGCAAAAAAGTTTAGCGATGTGCATCTAATTGCCTAAAAAAGCGGGAAGCCGCCGACCTTTTTCTGGGAGGTACCGTCGGCTTTCACGGAGGAATTGAATAAGATACTTGCATGTTCGCTCCCCGAATATCCGAAAAGCACGTTTCCCGGCCGAGAAAATGAAGGACAAGAAAAAAAGGAAGAGGCCCCGGAAGGGGCCTTTGGGTTTGGTTGGCGGGTGGCGGTGGGGGAGGCTGTAGCGCTGGCGGTGTAGCCGGCGCTGGGTACGTGGCTGTCGGTCAGATCTCGCCCTTGGCTCTGGCCATCTCGTCTATTTCGTTGTCGATCAGTTCGACCTTACGGTCGCTGACGTCCATGCCGAGCAGCTCCATGGCGACGGCCATGTACCGTATCCGGTCGTCCCTCGTCGCTTCGATCTTGCTGCCAGCGACCTCGGCCATGGCGGCGTATTCTTCGTTGATCTGGTCTACGTCGAGCGCAGGGACGCAGACACCGAGGTGCCACGTTGCGTCATCCCCGTCACCGGCCGCCATCAGCTCGACGGCACCGGCCGGGAGCGGCGTGACAAAAATCATCTTGCTGGTGTCGATCTGCACGGCATCGCACAGGGCGACGTTGCCGAGGCCGTCTTTGATCAGCGTTCCGCCGATGAATGCGCCGATCTGACCGCAGGACCCGCCGTCGACCGAGAGCGCACGGGGGCCGTCAGAAGCCAGGAACAGTCCCAAGGCCTTTGCGGCCAGGGTATTAGTATTGTTGGTGGTGGACATCTTCTTCATCTTTTTCCTTCCTTTTGTTTCCGGCTTTCCGTGTCTTGCCGAACCCCTCGGCGTCGACCTTGTGCCGTCATGTTCAGATTGGACGACGTCGCAAGGTCAATAGTCAAGACCTAACATGTTAAAATGTTTGAACAACATACAAAGTTCAGGCGTTGTCAACTTTCGCCGGGCGAAAAACGCCTGAGCGCCAGGGACTTTCCCTGCGGTGACACGAACGAGATAGTTGTGTCACCGCAGGTTTTATTGGCTATTATGGGGTGGATGTGGCCCTAGAACGGGACATCATCTTCGGGATCCGGAACCGGCAGTTTCGGGCCGACGAATGTTTCCTGGGGGTTGGGGCACGTCAAGTCGCACCGCCACAGGGGTCGGCCGCAGCCGCCGATCCTGTCCGGGTCGTCGTAATGGGAGATGGCCCTGGGTTCCGGGTCGATGCCATGCTCGATGAGAAACTGGAGGTAGTCCCCGAGCCTGTTCCGCTGATCCGTGAACCACCACGGACCCCAGGGGTGGATGTTGGGCAGGTCTGCCTGGACGATGAACCTGGTCTGGAGCTTGGTGTCGTTAGCGGTCATCGGACACCCCCATGGAGCCGAGAAGGGATGCCTGTACGGCGTTCGGACAACGCTTACGCGGGGCCGTGCGGGGCCTGGGGCGGGGGTAGTTGGACGGGTTGCGGTCGCATGGGTCGGTGAAGTCGAAGTAGCCGGCATCATACAAGACGCGCCGCGCCTCGTCTTCGGTCAGCACAACGCCGTTGGCCACCATGTCGGGACGACCCTGGGCGAAACCGTGGATGAACCAGTTTCCGTCGCTGACGCCGACATATGCGCCCGCGAGCAGGATGCAGTCGGCGGACCTGACGAGCGCCGGGCGCTTGGTCCGGAACAGCCTTTTTCCGGTTTTGTAGATGACGGATGCACGGCGGGACTTGGGGGCGCAAGGTGCGAACTCGTCGAACGCCGGCATCAGGTTGGTGAACATTTCGGGCGGAATGTCCATTTCGACGTCGATGATGCCGCTGTTGGTCTCGACGCAACCGGCCAAGATCGTGTTTTCGGCACCGAAGACAACTTCGGCACCAGCAAGGAGATTTCCGTCAAGCTGCTCGACGAAGATCTTGTCCTTGGTGTGTTCGATGCGTTTGACGATCCCGACCTTCAAAAGGGGGTGGATCAGTTCGAAGGGGTTGATACGGTTTTTTCTGGTCATAACAGACTCCTGGGAGTCTTCCGGCATGGGATTTTTTCCCGCTGACAATATGGTTTGTCAGCCTCATTGCAAGAATAGCAATGTGTTACCGGGGCTTCCGCCGAATACGTCATGCAATGCTTCTATAAACCCTCCTAATAATAACGATTTTTTGTCACTTCCAGATTTCCGGCTGTCCGGCAATCTCGGTCACGACGGCCAATATCTCTCACAAATCCATGGCAATGTCAACAACTTTTTTGACCAATATTAAAACATGCACTATATAAGGATTGATGGCAATGCATTTTTTTAATCAGAAAAAGTCCAACAAAAACAGGAGGGGAATCAGTCGATCTTGTCGATATCACGGCTGAACATCGGCGACCTGACCATGCACGACACCAGAATCCTCACGCTGACGACCGCACATGCCCCGATCATGGCCGGTATGGCATCGCCATCGTTAACGGAAGCCAAGGCCGTCTCCGCCGCCAGGAACACCGCCGCCACCCCGGCCAGGGACACGAGGACCGGGAGCCGCAGGTTGCAATCCCAATGTCCCATGACAGCCCACAAGTATAGCGGGGCGGTCGCCATGGCCGCCCAGACGGCGTACCAGATCGACCCGCCGGGGCCGATGACGAACCGGATCACTAACACGGCCACAAGGCCGACGACGACGGCGAACCAGGTGGCAAGGTCAATCCTGGCGATACCCATGCCTATCCCTCCTCACCGCCACGGGGGCCGGTGTCGAGCGGCAGAATGTCCGCCAAAGACACACGCAACGTGTTTTCCCCGCGAACGACACTGGCGATGCCGATGACGGCCATGTCCGCGGCTTCCGACCTGCTCACACCCCACCTTTTTGCCAATCCACCGAGATCTGCCCTGGTCATGTCGGAAAGCAGGAATGTGACCGACGCAATGTCTCCACGTTCGACCCGTTCTATGAACGAATCGTCATCGACGACAACCCGGACGCACGTCGCCAAGGCCGTGGGGAGTGCTATCCCGTTACCGTTCCATGTTTCCAGGATTTCCCTGGCCTCTCGGCACATCGTCAAGTTGATGCGCTTCCAGCCCTTCCCGCTGTCGGCCAGTTTGACCTTCCTTACCTTCTTCATGTCTATATCTCCCTTCGGCTTATCTGGCCGGAAACTGATCGTTGATGACCGGCAGCCACTCGCACATCCCCAAGTCCTTGTTGTCGATCCACCACTTGGCGGCAGTCGGGCGGCTCATGGCCTCGGTGATCTCAGCCATCGGCGTGGACTTCATTCTGGCGTACATGATCGCATCCTTCCTACACTTCTCGGCGTAGGCGACCTGGGCGGCGGTGCCTGTCAGCTCCGGCAATCCCATTTCTGCATTCGCCAGTGCGGCCGCTTCACATTCCTCCATAAACCTGGCTTCTTCCTGCGTCTTCTTGCACTTCGGGCAGGACATCGCTTCCCTATGCTCGATCTGCCGCTGCACGCTGTGCGCCGGGCCGTTCAACCGATACTTTCTTTCGTGTCCGCAGCTGTGTCTGACCACTTCCATCTTCATTCTCGCTTTCGTTGTCGTTTCCGTCTCGCCCATGACGTGAATATTTCACGCCAGACCACCTTAAGTCAAGTTTTCTGGCTGATAAATCTGAACTTCAAAACATCTCCAATGCCGCCGAAAAAGCCCAGGGCATCAGGCATTTTTCGCCAGAAGCCCACGTTTTCGGGGCGGGAAGGGATTGAAAAAGAGAAAAAAGATGGCCCCCGCACGGGGGCAAGGTGGTTAGTCGATACTGAACGTCCTGCGGATGCGAGGAGAACAGATTTACTCACAACATCATGTATTCTTTGCGAAAAATAAAAAGCAAGACGGCGATTGAAAAAAGAGCAAGGAACGGCAGAAATAGTTAGGAAATGGAAATTGTCACCGCCTTTGGCGACACCGGAGGAAAGGATCTCTCCCCCCTTCACTTCTTATCGAGTTCACCCTTCCTTGAGGGGGTGGGGGGAAACCCAAGGAGAGAAGGAGTGTGTCAAAGTGTTGCCTAGAATGGATCGGCTGAAATAGGTGTTTTCAAACGTAACACAATTACTCGTGATAAAAAATTCTGGAGGGCTAATCCCTAATCTGACCAAGAATTAGAGCCTAATCTAATCGCAATAAGAGAGGCCATTTGACTAGACTTGTTATTTCCCCACATTGCGGCGATTTAACGCCAAATGTTTCTCGTTGTACTTGGAATTGAGCTTGTTACATTTGTGGTACTCGCACTACCAATCCGATTCTTTGCCCATAATGTTGGTAGGAAGACACCTTCCAAAGGTCCAGGATCGAGGTCGTTCTTCGGGAGCGAGATGGTGTTTTGTCCAAGCCCGCAGATCGGACTTAAGTTGTGATATGTCGCTGTCCTGCTCGGGGATGATGAACGCCTTAAGGCGTTCCCCTTCATCCGGGCGCATGAGACGGACTGAGCAATCCTTCACGCCCGGTAGACCGGTCAGTAGGCTGCGAATTCGGGCTGGGTACACGTTCATGCCAGCAACCTGGACACAATTGTCCGTCCTGCGGCAGGGGGTAAAGGTGGAATTATCCCAGCGTATCACGTCCTGGAGCTCGTGTATCAACTCCCGTTGGCCGGGAACGACCCTTATCAGGCTTGTTTTGCTTTCAGTGCGCGTCCAGTGCGGGAGAAGGCTATACCCATGTTCGGGGTCTGTCCGATAGCCAACGCCGCCGGTCTCGGACGAGCCGTATATTTCATACATACGCTCCAGGCCGTTGTTTCGCAGGCCATGGATGATGTTCGGCGGACAAGGGCCGGTGGATGTGACGCCATGGATTCCCTTGGGGAAGTGAGTGTTTATCTCGAGCAGCTTCCTCCACAGGAGTGGGATGGCGACCATGAGATCGCCCGGCTTGAGGAATGCGGCGAGCCCGGGAGTCGGCAGGGGCGCCTCCCATTTAACCGGAATATCCAACGCCTTGGGCAGCAGGATGGAAAAGAGAAATCCGTAAATATGGTGTCTGGGCACGAAGCAAACGATCCTGTCGCGGTCGGAGAATATTTGGGCTAGGGCGTGGACTTCCTGTACATGGGCGGCGAAGTCGTGGGTGGCCGGTTTCGGTTCGCCCGTGCTGCCCGAGGTGAAAAAGGTGATGCGTTCGCCGCCTTTGGCCCATTGCTTGAAAAGCATCCCGGCCCACTCGTTCAAAGTCGTGCCTGAGATATCCGCTGGCGGGGATACGTGGAACATGGCGCAGGCCGCACTGGAGACGCGATCGAGGTTGGGGACATTCGCTTCGGTAGGACGGAATGACGGCGTCAGTGAAGCGCCTTCGGAAAATCGCATCCGCGCATCATACGGGAGTTCGGCCATGAGCAGGCTCGAGAGCATTTCCCGAACGTCCTTTCTGGTCAGTGGCAGGTTAGTCATGGCCGTTCTCGGCGACGCGCATCCAGTAGTCGTCTTCCCTGCAGTATGCCACACCGTCCGTTTTGGCCTGCAGGGCGGCGGCAGCCAGTTCAAAACCTGACAAGACGGGAATGGTTCCCATGACCCGCGCCAAGTTGACTGCCTTACCCAGATCGGTCGGGATGTCGAACTCAACGGAGGTTTTCCCGGTGCCCTCCCGTCCGAGGAGGAAAAATGCAGAGCCTTCACCCACCTCGGGCGTATCTTCGCCGCTGTCCCGGCGGATTTTGGACAGATTTTCTTCCAGCAGGGGTGTGCGTTCATCTGTCACGCCGAACAGGATGACGTCGGCACGATTTTCCCCAAGCCAGAGTGCGGCGGTTCGCAGACCAGAAACAGTCGGCGAGCACAACTGGCACAGTGTGGTCTGGGGGCAGGGAAAGTTGAGGAGGAGTGATAGGACCCCGGCCGGAACGCTGTGTACCGAATGGGAAAAGGCGAGGGGAGAGGCGAGGTGCGCCCCGTCCATGATAATGGTGTCCAGGAAGTCGAAGGTGGTCTGCGCCGGGCCGTACCCGGTGCTCATGACGATGCCCAGATTCGGCAGGGTTTCGAGCCTGTTCGCATTTTCCAGGGCACGGTAGGCGGCTAGGAGTGTCATTTTCGTGAAATGGTCTATGCGTCGCAGCTTGCGGGCGGGCACATATGAGTCGAGGCCGCAGGTATCGGTTTGCCCGGCGGGCGCGGAACGGTGTCCGTTCAGGATTGCTTCCAATTCGGGAATGCCGCCTAGGGGAGCGGCTAGGCCCATGCCAAGTATCGACAGCCTCATGTCCGCACCCCCTCAAGTATGAGGACGGAATTGTTGCCGCCGAAAGCTAGGGACTGACTCAGGCCGATGCGGCCGTCGAAGCGTGTGGGCGAAGTGACCGGTTCGACGCCGATGGCCGGGTCCGGCCTGGCAAAACCTTTGCCGGGCGGGAGGCTGCCGCGTTCCAGGCAGGCCAGGGTGAAAGCCGCTTCGATGGCTCCGGCGGCACCCAAAGTGTGGCCGGTGAACCCTTTGGTCGTGGAGATGAGGGTGTCGGGGAACCGTTGACGTATGACTAAGCCCTCTACCTGATCGTTGGTCGGGGTGCCGGTGCCGTGCACGTTGATGAAGTCAATATCCCCGTCAGTGATGCCTGCCCGCACAAGGGCCGCGTTCAGGGCCGACTTCAGGCCGCGCGCCTCGGGATGCGGGGCGGTCAGGTGGTGGGCGTCGCCGCAGGTTCCGTACCCCAGCGCATGTCCTTTCGGAAACGCTCTCATGCGGCGGACCGCATCGTCCGAAGCAAGAACGAGAACAGCCGCTCCTTCGCCGAGGTTGAGGCCCTTGCGGTCCGCATCGAAAGGGCGGCACGGGTCCGGGCTGGTTATCATGAGCCGTGCGAAGCCGTTGTATGAAATTTCGTTGAGTTCGTCGGTGCCGCCGGCTACGACAATGTCGCACAGCCCCTGCCCAATCCAGCCCATGCCGATGCCGATGGCGTCCGCACCCGAAGTACAGGCGTTGACTACGGTCTGGCATGGACCGCAGAAACCGTGGCGTTTTGCTATGTATTCTGCTGGATTGCTAGCCAGGTACCGGTGGATGGGGGCTAGGCTAGGTTGCTTCCCGTCCTTCCACCTGCGGTAGAAATCGAGGAAGTTCAGGGACGCGCCCACCGAGGTGCCGATACAGACGCCGACGTGCAGTTCGCACACGGACAGGCCGTCGAGGGCTTCATCCATCGCTTTGACCAGCAGGTGGACGGAACGAGTTGTCTCGGGGGCAGCCTCGAAGTGGTCATCGTTTACTTCAAAGACAGGGTAGGCGACGGTCTGTTCGCAGCGAAAGCGTGTGGGGGCGGTCGGCGCGCCGTTTCCGGCAAGCATGGAATCCATGCATGCGTCAAGGTTGGCTCCGGCCGCACAGATGCACCCGGCCCCGATGATGGCTGCGCCCGGTTTGGTCATGGCTACTGTCTGCTCTCGATGAATTCGGTCAGCGAATTGATGGACTGGAGAGCGATCTTGCCCTCCTCCACATCCTTGATTTCCGTATTGAAGAATTTCTGGACCAGCACTACGATCTCCACCGCGTCCAGGGAGTCCAGGCCGAGGCCGTCATCCCCGAACAGGGGGGCGTCATCGTCAATCTGCAACGGGTCTATATCGATGAGGTCGAGTTCCCTGACCAGTGTTGCCTTTATCTTTTTCTTGATATCCATTGCTTACTCTTTCGTCCACATGTCGTAGAAGTTGTAGAATTGCCAGGGGTGCATCCGGATGAACTTCTCCAGCCCGTCGGCGAACTCCTGGGCATAGGGCCGATAGGCATCCGGTGTCCTTCCGAGCTGTCCAGGCACGTTAATTACCCTTGAAATCCAAATTCGTCCACGCCCCGGCCCAGAGCGGTGCGAGAAGGTCACGGCCATGGGCACTTCCAGGGTGGAGGCGAGTTTGTAGGCGGCCATGGGTACTTCGACGTCTCCGCCCAGGAGTTGCACCGTCACGACGTTCTTCGGGCTGCCGAAGTTCCGGTCACCCATGACGCAGAGCACGCCGCCCTTCTTGAGAACGTCCATCATCTCCAGCGTTCCGCCCATGGGGCCGCGCGGGTCGATGACGGCGAACGACGGCCCACGGACGCCGTGTTCGTAGTAGTGTTTGTCCACGTCGCCTTCGTTCTTGTACATGACCACCGCTTTGGCCGCGTCGATGTGGTCCAGGACGGACATGCCGAGCTGCCAGCAGCCGACGTGTCCTGTGACGAGGATCAGCCCCCGGCCTTGTCCGGCAAGTTTGGCTAGTTTCCGCCTGTCCTTGTCGGATGCCTCCATGATGAAATCGCCCAGGATGCCCATGACTGCGCGGTCCACCAGCATCATGCCGAATTCGAGTTGGAGCCGAAAGCAGTCGGCCAGGCTTCGGATGCCGGACCGTCGGCCGAACCGCCGCAGCCGGTACTGTTCCGACCGGCGGCGCACGTCGGGCCTGAGGGTGTAGAAACCGACCACGAAGACAAGCATGAAATAGGCGATCCAGCGGCCGCCCAGCCGGATGGCGTAGTAGAAGATGGAGTGGGCGAACGATGAAGCCAGGCTGCGGCTTGACCAGGAGCCGGAGTGGGTGTCTGCCATGGTGATCGTCCTATGCGGAAGCCCGGTTCCGGTTGAGGCGCACCTTAGCCAGCCAGGCGAGTGCGTAGACCATAACACCCATGACAATTGCCAGAATGGGCGCTACCGCCAGGGAGCCGATTACGTATTCCCAGAGCCGGTCAAGGGCTTCGTAGCCGAGGGTCTTCAGCGAAATTTCCGTGAGAAGTTGTCCGTGGCGCATGAGATAGCCCGCCTCGACGCAGAGGGCCGGGACAAAGGGAGGAATGCAAAGTTGGCTCACTGCCAGGCCGGTGATTTTGCTCAACCGGAAATAGCCGAGCACGACCACGATGGCGACGCAGTGCAGCCCGATCAGCGGCAGTGTGCCGAGCAGCATACCAAGGGCGGCGGCCAGAGCGAGCATGAAGGGTGTCTCGTCCTTTTGGAGCAGCATGCGCAGGGATTTCATAGGATGAATGGCGCTAACCTTGCCGTTTTTATCCTCGGCGAACTGACGGTGCGGCACCGGCATGAACGAGCGGGCCGTGAGCCGCGTGTTGAGGAGAGAAATCTCCACATTGTCCCTGAGTGCGTGGAAGTGGGAGATCCGCTTGTCCGGCTCGGGATAATGCACGTCTATGTCCACATCCCGGAGCGGGTAACCGGCCCAGGCCGCCTTGACCAGCACCTCCACTTCGAACGCGAACCGACGTTCCCGGAGCTTGAGGGCTTCGAATATAACGACGGGATAGGCGCGGAAACCGCATTGGACATCAGACAGGCGGACCCCTGTCTGGATACGCAGCCAGAAGTTAGAGAATTTTCTTCCGAATTTGGAGGAGCCGGGGATGTTGGGGCCGTCGAAGCGCCGTGCACCGATGATGACGGCGCGCGGCTCGGCCCGGATTGCCCGGATGAAGGCGGGGATGTCTGTCGGATAATGCTGCCCGTCCGCATCCAGGGTGATGATGTGGCTTTTTCCCAGCCTGGCGGCCTCTCCCGCGGCGGTGAGGATGGCCGCGCCCTTGCCCCGGTTGGTCTTATGGCGGACCACGGCAACGGGCAGGTCGGCTATGGTGTCGTAACCGTTGTCCATGCTGCCGTCGTCGACGACCAGCACGTCGGGATGCGCGACGAGTGCTCCCTCCACCACCCGGCGCAGGGTCGCGCCGTGATTGAAGACCGGTATGACGATGAGGACATCGCTCATGGCCGGGCCTCTTTGTCCTTGCCGTGCGCGACGGTCTCGGGAAACGAGATGAGGGTATCCCAGAGCAGCCCGCGATAGCCGAACCGGCGCAGGACATTCATGCGGTCCTGTCCGTCCGAAGGCGGGAATATTCGGTCCCTTCGGCCGGAAAATCCCTGGCCGAGCAGGAGGTTCATGGCGGCGGCGTCCACCATTGGTGAAAAATAGTAGTGGGGCATGAGCAAGTCTGCGTTCGTGGGGACAACCTTCTCGTGAATGGCCCGGGCATAGAGCGGCGTCCCCTTGTGCAGCCGGATTCCCGAGAAGGGAAAGACCACGCAGGAATCGAGGGAGTTGAGGTTGTCTATGCCCCGTTCGATCGTCTTCATGGTCTCGCCGGGACCGCCGAAGATGACGAAGTGGGCGCAGGGAATGCGTTCGTTAACGCAGGTTTCGTTGAAGGCGCGGACGTCCTCGAAGGTGAACGGCTTGTTCATGGCCCGCAGCGTTTCGTTGGTGGAGGCGTCCGTTCCCACTTCCATGGAAGCGAGTCCCGAGCGCTTGAGCAGGCGCAGGGTTCTGGTGTCGATGCGGGTGGGCTGGAAAAAGGCACTCCAGTTCATGCCCAAGTCTTCCCGGGCGAGAGCCTCGGCCACTTCGAGGTAGAGCCCACCAGCGTCGTTGAAGACGGAATCCGTGAAAAAGACGAAATCGACGCCGAAAGCATCCCTAAGTTCCTTCATCTCTTCGACCACGGCCAGCGGGTCGCGCGGGCGCACGTTGCCGCCTTCGATTGCCGGGTAGGAACAGTAGACGCAGCGGTTGTCGCAGCCCCGCTTGGTCTGGATGTTGGCTATGCCGCTTTGTTTCAGGTAGTAGGCGAGGATGTTTTCGTCCCATGCCGGGGAGAGCATGTCTGGTGCATCCAGTCCCGTTTCCGGCCTCATGAGCCTTGGCAAGGTTTCCCCATTGGCCAGCATGTCGGCCAGTCTGACCATTTTTTTTTCGCCTTCCCCCACCACACCGCAGTCCGCGCCAAGGTACTCGAGTACCGGCTCCGGCATCAGTGAAAATCCGGGGCCGCCCACCACGACCGTTTGTCCCTGTTCCCCGAGGAAACGGGTGATGTCTCGGACGTGGGCCAGGTACCAGTTCTTGTCGGAAGACAGGGAGTCCACATTGTCGATATTGCGCAGAGAGATGCCGGTCATGTCCGGTTTGAACTCCCTGAGGACCGCATCGAGCGCATCCATGGTTTGGCCTGCGGCCAGGTAGTCGAACTGGCTCACCTTGTGTCCCGCCCGCATCAGGGCGGCGGCCACCACGCCCATGCCCAACGGATAGACAGGGTACGGTTCGGTGGTGGTGTTCGTGGAGACAAGCAGGATGCGGGCCACTAGAGGTCTCCGTTTTTCCACTTAGCGAGAAAGTCGGTGTAGAACTCCGGCGGAGCGAGCATCAGTTCCTGGTCGAAGTCAACGAAGAGTTGCACGGTGTATCCGGTGGTGGTGATGTCGCCTGCTCCGTTGCGGATGATGAATTCGTAGTTGAGCCGGGCCGCTTCGTTGTAATGCAGGATCGCCTCAATGCGGGCGGTATCCCCGAAGGCGAGCGGCATCAGGTAGTCCATGTGCATCTGCTTGATGGGCGCGGCCACGTTGTTCGCCTTGAAGTCGAGATAGCCGATGCCGTACCTGTGACCGAGGTTGACGCGGCTGTCTTCGAAATAGCTGGGGTAGCGCCCATGCCAGACGATGCCGAGTGGGTCCACTTCCTCGAAGCGGATCGGCCGTTCGATCACGGCCCTGAGGGGGGCCGGAGCGCCTTCCACCGGTTTGAAATACTGTTTTTTACTCATGTCGCCTCTTTGCTTAGGGTGACGCGAAAGGTGGCCGCAAGCTCGTCGTCCATCGTTATCGTGACCGTTGCCGAAGTGGTGTCTTCGCCGGGCTTCAGCGAGCCTTTGATCCGCAATTCGTTTCCAGGTCCGACCTGCTTGAGGAATTTTGCCCGGCTGATGCTTGTCGCGCTCCAGTTGAGAGGGCCGGGATACGACGTGGCTTCGGCGGCCGTCATGGCCCCGGCCATGAGTTGTACCACGCCGGGCAAAATCGGGTTGCCGGGGAAATGCCCTTCGAATCCCACGAAATTCTCGGGGAAAACGTAGGTTCTGGCAAATGCGGTTCCGTCCATTTCAAGCGGGCCGCCTGCATCGGCTATGGCGTTTTCCAGCCTGCTCACTGTCGCCTCGCTTCTTTGAGTTGCAGGATGACGGAATATTTTCCTTTGCCATCCGTGAAGAGGATTCTTTCGGGCAACGTCATGCCTTCGAGACTCACGGCCCCAGCGTATTCAACGGTCCAGTTTTCTTCGCCAGAAACGAATGTTTTATGTGTCATGAAATCCCTTTCCCGGTCAACGCGGCAGTTCAGGGTTCCCCGCCGCCTGGCACCGGAGAACAGGAAGCTGTCGCCGTCGCGGGTGCAGTAGTCTGTGGCCAGGGGAAAGTCCGTCAGGAACATGCGCCTGATGGAAAGGGTCGCCATGCGTTGGAAATGTGGGATATTCCTGGCTGCGGGGCTGTTTTCAAGGAGAGTTTTCGTCGTTTCCCCCACTTCTAGGGCAGTGAGTTTGATGCCCAGGCCGGTGAGGATGACGACCTTGGCTTTCCTTTTGTCGGTGTCGAGGACCATGAAACCGGAGAGGGGGATGGTCGTGTCGCCGATGCGGAGAATACCGTCATGACGGAGTTTGAGCGTCGTCTCCGCTACGTACCAGAGGTTTTGGCCGTGCAGGACATCCGGGCAGGGGGGAGGTGACGCAGTGGGCCTGGTCACGGGGGAGCAGGCACACGACAGGAGCAGCAATACGGTGAGGAGATATCTGGTCATGGCTGCCTCCTGAGCAGGTGGGGGACGAGGAATAGGGCGGACGCCAGGGACGCGCCGATGCCGAGCAGCACCGTGATTCCAAGTGAATGGAGCGAGGGATGGCGGGCAATGGCCAGGACGCCGAACCCGGCCAGGGTGGTCATGCCGGATACGGCCACCGCAGTGGTGGTGTCAAGGTCCTGGAGTTGGCCCTCGCGGTCAACCAGAAAGATGCCGTAATCCGCACCGAGTCCGATGACGAGCGGGAGGGCTGTGATATGGAACAGATTGAGCCGGACGCCTATCATGGCGAGGACGCCGAATACGGCCGCAATGCCGGTGATGGCGGGGATCAGGGCGATGGCTGTCCGGCGAAGGGACCTGAAGAGCAGAAGAACCAGAACGCCGACGGCTAGGCCGGAGAGTAGGATAAACTGCTTGATGTCATTTTTCATGGCCGCTTCGATGAGTGTCTTGAATCGACCGCTTGAGATGAAGCGGACACCGAGTTCCGTTTCCCGTTCGCTTGAAAAGAATGCTTGAACCTCAGGGGTGTCCGGCAGATAGGTGGCCATGGTCCTCATCTCGGTTTCGGGCATGAAGATGTCCTTGAGAAATCCTAGGCTTGCCTTATCCAGGCTATCCGGGACAACCGGGTTCGGCCTGGAGTCGAGGAAGTCGGAAAAGGGGGCGAACGCCTTGGTGGAGAATCCTAATTTCCCGCCTGCCAGCGCCAGCCGCGACATGGCTGTGTCCCGCTCTTTGTTCCAGAAGTCGGTCCACAGTCTCCGATGGGCCGACTGGGTGGGGAGAGACGGGATAAGGGGGGCGAGGCTGATCGCCTGTATGCCGGGCAGACCGTTTCGGAGGGCATGGTAAATCTTTTCATTCTCGGCCAGCGTTTCGGTCAAGTCGCTGCCCTGTGAGTAGATGACGCCCTTGCCTTGCATGTCTCCCCATGTCTCCTTAAACCGGGCTTCAGAGTTCCGGAGCGATTCCGGTTCGTATTCGATGGAGCGCAGGTTCGGATCAAGGGTGATGCCTCCGCCAAACCAGAGGCAGGCGATCATGCATGCTACCCAGATGATGACGCCTTTGGGCGATCGGCTCTTGCCGGGGCGCGATGCGACGGCGCGAGGCCCGGCCAAGACGGCATGCCGACAGAGGTGCGGCAGGACGTAGAGCGAGAAAATGGCAGAACCGACGAGTCCAGCAATAGAGAATACGGCGAGTTGCCGGATGCCGGGCATGCCGGAAAGCAACAGTGCGCCGAAGGCTGCGCACGAGGTGAGCAGACAGAAGAGGATTGGCCTGGCTATGCTTTGGACGGCCTGGCCCGGGTTGCCGTGGTAGCGGGCGATTGCGAAGTAGACGTGCATAGAGAAATCGACGGATATGCCGATGATCACCGAGCCGAATCCGATGACGATCGCCGAGACGGTGGCGGCATAGAGCGCCAGCGCGCCGAGTCCGAAACCCATGGCCGCCAGGGGGGCGAGGAAGACCCCTGCCGCGTGGCGGGAGCGGAAAAAGATGACGAAAAGCAGGGTCAGGGCGAGGGCCGCAACGAGGGAGACCGTGACCAGGTCCTGTTTGATGGTAGCGGCGTTGACATGGGTGTGGACGTGGCCGCCGACCATGTCCGCCCTGATGTTTGGCGGAAGTTGTTGTTTCGCGGCGGTATACATTGCCATGATCCGGGCCGCCCCGTCAGCGTCGGTCAGGGGAATGGCTGACTTTGCCGTGAGCAGGATGGACCGTCCGTCGGGGCTGAAGATATGGCCGTCCGTCACCGTGGCTTTGGTGAGAGATTCAAATTCCTTTAGCCGTGGGGCCAGGATGGAGCGCAGGTTGAACGGGTCGCGCCGGATGATGGTTTTCATGACCATTCCCTGTGGTGAGTTGAGAGTCCACAGGGCCTCGTCGAGGCCGGCTTTAACCGACTCGGGGGAAAGTCGTTCCGCGACACGGCGGAGGTCGGTCTCATTCATGAGATTCGGCGCATTGTCGAGCAGGAAGCGCATCACCTTGAGCGGGTTGATTTCCGCCGGGTCGGCAAAGGTCAGGTCGGGGGAGGCGAGACGTCTGGTCATGTCGTCGGCCGTCTGGATCAGCTGTTCGCGGGTACCCGCTCCCTCGGCTGTCAGCGAGATGAAGACGCTGTTCGCCATATTCGAGCGGGAGAGCTGGTCGAAGTCGTCCGCCAGAACTCCGCCGTCACCCTCCGGGAGCATAGCACGCATGTCGGCCCTGATGGGAGTGTTGGCAAACAAGGCGAGGCTGGCCGCCAGCAGGGCGAGGACGAGAGAGTAGAGAAGCCCACGCCTGGAGGAAAGGAAATCGTATGTGCTCCAGGGCACCCTGTCCTGCGTCATCTGACCGTGGTGAAGGCAGTGTCCGGCAACGGAGCGTTTATTTGCGGGGCGTCGAATGAGATGTGGGTATAGTCCCCGCCCGGCTCGACGAGATCCAGGGTGTCGATGGTGGCGTTGTCGGGCGTAAAGACGACCTGGATGTGGGATATGAATTCCTTGGCTTCCGTGCTTAAGGGCCGGAGGACGAGCGTCAGCGGGGCGTTAGAGGCGAGGGTTATAGCGTAACGTTTCCGCAGCCATGGGATGTCGAAGGTTGTCCAAGCGATGATTTGGCGGGCAACCATGGCCATGGCCGGGGAGGTTTCCAAGGTAAAGTCTCGTTGCTCGCCGCTAGCTTCGTCCCATTCGATGCCCGAGCTGCCGTGAAGGAGGAACCCGGTCCGGAACGGCGTGTCGTATTCCCATCGCAGGCTTGCGGGGCGGCGGAACGCAAAACATCCGGTGGAAATGAGTATTTCGTCGAACATTTCGAGATGCTTTTCCTGGGTGAAACGGCTTTCGATGGATTGGATGGTCCCGGCCTTGGCCTTGAGTTCAGCCAGGACGGCGTCCGTGGGGGCTTGGCCCGCCAGGATCGGCAGGGGCAGGAGTATAATGAGAAGCATCAAGGCGGTTCGCATCATTTCTCCTCGTCCTGGGGCACCCATAGCTTGATCTTGCCTGCGGCGATGAGGGTGTCACCCCGTTTGACCGAGCCTTCGACAATGGCGAAGCCCTCGAACTCTCCAACCGTGCCGACCTCGATGGTGAGCAAATCACCGGCCTTTGCCTCGGAAAGGGTTGAAAATTGCTGCACGCCCACGAGGTATCCGATGGGGAATTCGCCGCCCGTCTCGATGATTTCCCAGCCCTTCGCCGCGGCGAAGGCCTGGGCCATCAGTTCGATATGGATAAGCGGAGAGATCACGCCTGCGGTTCCGGCGGCGATGCACGATTTCGGCAGGGTCGTTGTCACTCTGCCGTTGCCCTGCGTGGAGGCGACGAGAGTATCAATGAGAAGCATGGCCCCCCTGTGCGGGATGATCCTATTCGCCGCGAGCGGTAATGGCATCGGAAGATACCGTCCCTTTGCGCCAGCAGAGCGGATCAGAAGCGAGGTAGTCGCCTGAGTAGTGGTAGGCCATTCCCCGGCATCCGTAGCATTCTTGGCTGAGTTCGCATGTCCTGCATTTCCCCTTGATCGTCTTTCTAATGTTACGGAGGTTTTTGAACACCTCACTTTTGGACAAAAGCTCGGCCAAAGGCGCTTGGCGTATGTTCCCAGCCGAGATGTCCACGCCAGGACAGGGGATGACGTCACCTATGGCGGTTATTGTGCAGGAAAAGAGATGGCGGCGGCAGGTAAACGCGGCCACGGGCGGTTTGGGTTCCCAGTGGATGTCGAATTCGTCGCGGTCGATGCGAGAGAGTTTTGTAAATAGCGCATGGAGATCGTTTGGTGATACGGCAAGGGAGTCATGGTCTTTTGCGCGGCCTTGATAGGTGATGGCCTCGAAATATGGGATAATAGACCTTACGCGGAGCCAGCGCCACATGTTGGGCAACTCGTCGTAATTGGGTCGACATATGACGGTTTGTGCTCCCAGTGAAAGCTCGTCATTGGGAAATCCGGCTTTGCGCAGCATGTCCAGTCCAGATCGGATGGACTTGAATGAATTCGGTTTGCCTGCGAGGTAGTCCTGCACCTCCGGATGCATGCTGTTGAACTTAGTGACCGGGTTGACTTTGAGTTGTTTAAATTCCTCCACGATATCAGGAGTCAACAAGGTACCGTTGGTAAATAATTCGATTTCCAATCCTCGTGAGTGAATGGTACGGAGGATATCCATAATTCGGGGGTAGGCCATGGGTTCACCGCCGCCGATGACAATGATTTTACGGACCCCCAGATCTATTCCTTGGTCGATTATGTCTATGATTTCTTCAAAGTGAAGCTCATTATTTAAGGGTGCACCGGATTCTGCATAGCAATAGATACAGTGCAAGTTGCAGATGTGGCTCAGCTCCAGTTCCATAGTTAGGAGTTGCCCATTTTGGATGGCTCTTTCGATTTCGGCATCCGTAAACGGGGTGCCCCAGCGTTGATTACTGGACATGGAGTTTTTGAAATCAGGGTGGAGCTTGCTCCCCCCTGATTTATTATTTGTACATTTCGGTTGATAGTTGTGCATTGATGGCGTTGTTTAAATTTTGAATCCAGCCGTTGTAGTTGGAATGAATTTTATTCCCATTGTACTTGAGATTGATGCTGGATTTATAATCAATACTGTAATCTGCCAGATCGTAAGTAATATCGACCACGGCTTGGTGAGAACGAAGGTTGAGTGTTGCTGTTATTAAGCCGGGTTTGACTGGGCGCATATTCCACCCAAGTCCGGCTCCCGCCCGGACAATAGCTGCTTCGATATCCTGCATAGTCATCGGAGCTTTTTCTGTGTTGGGAATGGCCGCATTATGAACGTTGTAGACAGGAGCTGTGCGGCATGCAGTAAGCATAAGAACTACGGAGAGGACGGAAAAAAGTAAAACCAGATTTAGTTTTTTCATGGTTAGCTCCTTGAGTTTGGTTTGTAGGCACCAGCCATTTCTTGAAGGGCTCGTGCCATACCTTCTTTTACGTCTTTTCGCATTTTCACATGCCCGTTGGTGATAAGTTGATATGTATCTGGATATACCGGTGGAAGCAAGCGGACTTCCACTTTGGCCTGTTTAAGCAACCATTTCCCTTTCGGCAGAAGTTGGTGGGTACCTGCAATACATAGTGGAATGATCGGTACTCCGGTTTCCAAGGAAACATAAAAAGCCCCAGAATGAAAACGAGTTAAGCTACCGTCAGTAGATCTAGTGCCCTCGGGGAAGAAAAACACGGAAGCATCATTTTTGAATATTTCTTTTGATTTTTTAACGACCTTGTCAAGAGAATCTGTTCCAATTCTGATGTATTTAGCC
The DNA here is from genome assembly GCA_963662475.2 of uncultured Pseudodesulfovibrio sp. Taxonomy (GTDB): domain Bacteria; phylum Desulfobacterota; class Desulfovibrionia; order Desulfovibrionales; family Desulfovibrionaceae; genus Pseudodesulfovibrio. Next base: position 100,779 of record CAXXUE010000028.1, on the reverse strand, counting down.
ATCTTCATGAAAGGGCGATAAAAGGGGATTCTGAATGGCCAGTCGCGTACGACGAAACATACGTTCCAGCATGGCTGAATGCCAACAAAGTACATGTCGAAAAAGGAGGTGTGGTTGGCAACAAAGATGCAGGGGGAAGGTATTTTTTCATGTGAAAGGCTGACAGGGATGAAGAGGGAGATGATGCGTACCCAGATATGCCCGTATATCCAAATAAGCTTTTGGGTACTTTCGGATTTGGAAAGTGATACACCAAATCTGAACCAGGTAAAGGCAATGGGTGCGATCACTAGGCCGATTATGGTCCAAGCGATGGTCGTTGAGTATATACCAATGTTGATCCAAATAAGGCTTAACATGTTTGAAAAGATGAGGCCGAGTTGCCCCGGCCTTCATATTTGTCTTTATTATAGAGGGCGTCCATCCGTCGCAGCTAGCTTGTTTTTCTCTTTTTCCTCTTTGGTCTGCCATTTGGGGAAGTAACTGTCATGCTTTTTAATTACTTCTTGGCGGTGTTCGATGAACCATTGTTCAGAGGAAGGAGTGTTGGTTACGAAGTAGCATTTGCCTGTATTTTTTTTGAAATCCTTAGAGTCGAATTCCGATTGTGGGATGGGTTCAAGTGAGAATCGAGCTTTAGCAAATCCGAAATGGGCTTCGACTTCTACATAATAGATATGTCCGGCAACGAGATTCGCTTCAAGAAAGTCAACATTTTCACCCATGACCATGAACATGTGCTTTCCGGGGGCTACTTCGTAAGCAATCTTGCTTCCAGAAGAAACTATGCCCACAAATATCGGTGCACTGTCATATTGGTATACCGTGGATTGTACGGCGCCGCCAAATGCGGAAGGGCGCATGAAGATCACAACTGATTTTTGTGGATCGGGAGTATAAGGTTTAACATTATCGGCTGTTTTTGCCATTAAAGAAGATTGGCAGCCTGCCATAGCTAGGAGGAAGAGCAATAGCAGTAGTGGACAGAATTTACGCATGGGAATCTCCTAATTTAAGGGTGACTTATCGGCTCTTTCTTCTTGTCCAACACGAAGGTGTGCAGATCTCCAAGGGTCCTGATCGCCTTGAATGCCTCGTCTTTTTCTATTTTAAATTTGAATGCTTGTTCCAAGACCACCACCATGTCTACAGCGTCTAGGCTGTCTAGTTCCAAGTCGTCGCGAAAAAGAGCTTCGGGCTTCATTTGTTCTGGTTCGAGTTCGAATTCTTCAATTAGCAGGTTGTTAATAAAGGGGATTAGTTCCTCATCAGTCATTATATCTCCGTAATATTATGCTTGTGTTAATGCCCCCTAGGGCAAAGTTGTTTTTGAGAATTGTTCTTACAGCCGTTGTCTCGGGTTCGAGAACATGGTGGATTCCAGTACATTCCGGGGCGATTTTTACCAAATTTCGAGTTGGTATAACAAGTCTTTTATGCATCATCGAAATAGTGGCTATTAGTTCTATTGCTCCACAAGCGGCCATGGTATGGCCCAAATGTCCCTTAAGGCTACTAACAAGTGGACCTTTACCTATAAGGTTTTTTATTGCGGAGCATTCCGCAGCGTCTCCCAGTCGTGTCCCTGTGGCATGTGCGTTGACATAATCAATTTCATTGGGGGCGAGGTTAGCATCTTTCAATGCCGACTCCATGCACCCGCGGATAGCCTCAATATTCGGGTTTGCTAGGTTTGAAGGATCTGAGTTGGTTGCGAAACCGATAATTTCTGCCAAGATTTTAGCACCACGGGTTTTGGCTGACTCCAGAGATTCTATGAGAAGCATCCCGGCGCCTTCGGAACAGACTATACCATCCCGATTGGCGTCGAATGGGCGTGGAGTTGCTTCAGGCATCTCATTGTAGCTAGTGGAGGCGGCTTGGATGATGTCGAAAGTGCCTACAGTCAGGGGGTGTAATTCGTCGGTACCGCCACAGAGCATGAAGTCCTGCTTACCCATCGCAATCGCCTCAGCGGCAAGGCCGATCGTTTGGCTTCCTGTTGAACAAGCTGCGGAGGGGGCTAGGACTCGCCCTGTGATGCCAAAACGTTGTGCGAGGTTGGACGCGCAGCTGTGGTTCATGATTTTAAAGAATTCCGTAGATTTGATCCCCTCAATGGACAATGACTTTAAATAGCTTTCAAAAAAGGACTGCAATGCTTGGACGCTTCCAACGGTCGAACTAATCGATAGGCCTATCCTTCCGTTGGCTAACATATTTTCCGTCACACCGGATTGCGTGATGGCTTCTTGCGCAGCAAGGGTGGCAAAGATTGACATGGGTGACATAGTACGTCGGAATTTTCGCGGGATTGACTTGGCATCATATTCAGGGATGAGTCCGGCTATAGTCGGCGTAAGTCCGGTTATGCCCTCTAGGGCCTTCACCTTTTGGATTCCGCTTTTCCCCCCAATAAGGCCATTGAACAGTTTTTCGACTCCCTGTCCGAAGGGGGAGACAGCTCCCATGCCCGTTATAACTACACGTTTCATGCAATTTGCCTCAGTTGGTTGTGCAGGGTATCGTGTCCAAGGATGATGCCACAGGTTAGGTAGGCAGAGACTATGGCGCCAAGTGCTCCCGGGGCTACGATTCCCTGTCCGGCTAAGGTCAGTCCTTTAACCTTGGTGATTGGTGCTGGGTTGAATTGTTCCACCGAATGGAGCAGTCCGTACATGCTTCCAGTGGGGGTGGCGCAGTAATCTCGGAGTGTTAATGGTGTAGCTCCGTCTACGAATTGGACATGGTCTGAAAGTGACGGGACCCGGCGCAAAAGCTCCTTCTCGAATTGGTCCAGCATGGATTGTTTGTGAGCGATGTAAGTTTTAGGGCGATTCCCAAGACGGGATTTATGCCATGGGGCGTAGTCAGAATATTTTTGAGGTGCGATTGCCGTTATTGCTGTTTTGCCGGATATGGGATCGAGGGCCGAGGAAAGAAAGATCACGCTTTGATCGATCGACAATTCACCCCGCAGATTAGCATCAATGGATGTCCCGGGCCAGAGTATGATGTTGCACCCCTCAAGTTCCGGGATTGGGATGTTGGAGATGCCGAACAACATAAGCGCGGATGTCGTGTCTTTCAACGTTGCTAATCGTTTTTTGAAGGCGGGGCGGAAGGCATGATCCGGCGTTGCGGAGATCAGTCCAGCTGGATGTGCTGTCCAGACACATGAATTCGTCTCAAATCGTTGGCCGTCATTTAACACGACTCCGTGCACCGTGCGGTCACTACCGACTTCAATAGAGTGAACTTGTCGGTTGCACATGATGGCCACAGCGACTTCATCAAGGCGTTTTTCGTACGCTTTGACTAGCGCATTCCCCCCTCCTTTCAGAGCATAGGTCGAGAGGATGTATGATCCAGCGACTTGGGCGTGCGTGGCGAAAGACGCCTTTCCGGGCGGTGTACCGTAGAGTAGAGAGGGGTATCCAAGGATCCCTTTTAGTGTTGTGTCATTTGTTTGATTATCAAGAAATTGTTTTAGAGTGCCCATCCCCGCGTTTATCTCATTTGTTAAATCGAACGGTTTTTTGAAATTGAGAAAGGATGAGGATTCCAGGACTTTTCGAACAGCCGCGACATATTGCTTAACGACTTCTGCCTCCATGGGGAAGTCCAGCGTTAGTTTTTTTGTAAAGGCGTCGAAGCCGCAAGGGATGTCAAAGACCTTGCCGTTGCGTTCGTCGATAAAGCGGTCAAACCCAGCAGAGTTGTAAGGGACTTTGATGAGCTGATCGGCTATGCCTAGGTGCCTGAGATAGATGTCCAATGGGTGCCCGTCGCCCAAGGCACCAAGATAGTGCAACCCTGTATCGAACTGGACGCCTTGGCGGCTGAATCCCCTTACGGTGGGTGCGAGCAGGGGAAAAGATTCCACAAGGCATACACTTTGGCCATTCCCGGCCAATAGCAGAGCGGAAGTCATGCCGGAAAGGCCACCTCCTACAACTATGTGATCGAACTGCTTCATCAAAATTTCAGGACAAGGCAGGAGTTAGTTCCGCCGAATCCGGCGGCATTGCATAGTACAGTCTTGGGCCCACACTCTACGGTCTCGGTGATAATGTTAAATCCTTCAGCTTCGGGCATCAGAGAATTCAGGTTTATGTTAGGGGCTATGAATTCGTCTCTTGCCATAAGTACTGAGTATACTACTTGGCTCGCTCCTGACATCCATAGTTCGTGACCTGTCATGGATTTGGTTGATGATATGGCGGGGGTACATCCGTCGAATAGAGCTTTGATGTTGACGACTTCAGCCAAGTCTCCAGCGGGGGTCGCCGTGGCATGGGCGCAGATATAGTTTATGTCGCTTGGTGTAAGATGCGCATTCTTAAGGGCCATAGCTCCGGCTCTGGCAAGGCCGTTTTTACTTGGTATGGATATATGCTCACCATCTGATGAAAAACCATAGCCGGCCACTTCACCAAGTATTTTGGCTCCTCGATTTTGTGCAAGGTCCATGCGCTCAAGCACGAGGGCCGCTGCGCCGCCACTTGGCACCAAGCCATTTCGGTTTTTATCAAACGGTCGGCAGGCTTGTTCCGGAGCGCTGGCATTGGATGCGAAGGCCCCCAATCCGTCGAAGCTGCACATACACTCCCAGTTGATTTCCTGTGCGCCACCACAGATGACGCGTTCCTGTTGCCCTGCGGCGACAAGAGTTGCGGCTTGTCCCACTGCGTGACCACTGCTTGAGCATGCGGCACTTAGTGACCACGCAGCTCCTCGGGTCCCGAGCAGGGTGTTGAGAGTCATAGTGACATTGGAGGTCATGGAGCGGAAAATGGCTCCGCTACCAATAAGCCCGGTGCTGCCTCGCTCCTTGAGTAGGTTGACCTGCTCAATTCCAGCCAGTGCGCTTGAATCGCAGCCAAAAATGAGTCCGGTTTGGTCATTTTGCCAATCCCTTGGCTGAAGTCCGGCCATCTCGAGGGCATCCATGGTCGCGGCGTGGGCTTGGGTGGCGTGTTCTGTCATCGTTTTGTGTTGCTTTCGCGACAACCTAGTTTTTGGATCAAAGTTTTTGATGATGCCCGTTAGTGGGCTTTCAAATCCGAGCGTAATTCGTTTTTCGTCAACGCCGATCCCGGATTGACCTGCCCGTAGGGCGCTGGATACTTGGTCAACATTGTTGCCGAGTACGGAAATGATGCCGATGCCTGTTATAGCTACATGATACATTGCTTAATTGGGGTTTAGGTATAGATGCCGCCATTGACCGAGATGGTTTGGCCGGTAATGTAGCTGGCTGCATCTGAGCAGAGGAACGAGACCACGCCCGCTACTTCTTCCACGGTACCGATGCGGCCCAAGGGAATTTGTTTTGTAATTTTATCAACGGGCAGTTGGGTCAACATTGCAGTGTCGATAAAGCCAGGAGCGACGGCGTTGACTAGAATGTTGCGTTTGGCAACTTCCAAGGCCAAAGAACGTGTGGCTCCAATAAGACCGGCTTTAGCCGCACAGTAATTAGTTTGACCAGGCACTCCCGTTTCTCCCGAGGTGGAAGCGATGTTAATGATGCGTCCTTGTCGTTTTCTGAGCATTTTGGTGACAATCGGTCGGGTCACATTGAAAAATCCGGTTAGATGGACATTGAGCACGTTATTCCAATCGTCGTTGCTCATTAGCATCATCAATCCGTCCCGTGTGAATCCGGCATTGTTGACTAGGGCAAAAGGCACATCTTCGTTGAGTATGGGGGACAGGATTTCATCAACTATGGCCGCATCAGTCACGTCAAATGGTAGAAGAGTACATGCTCGGCCAATATCCAGAATTTTGTTAGCAGTATTGGTTGCGCCTGATTGATCGCTTTTGTAGTTGAGCCAAATATCAAATCCGTCGTTTGCCAGTCGTATAGCAATTGCCGCTCCGATACCCTTGCTGGCTCCAGTTATCATCGCTATTTTATTCATTTTACTCACCTGTTCGTTCGCCTTTTTTCAAGAGCTAACTTAAACAATAGAGATAGTCAATTTGGGTATTAGCACCTCTGCCTTTTGTAGGCCCAGTCGCAGAAAGAATCCGCCACCGAGTCAGCCGTCCTGGTGACGAGCCGCCTGACCGCAATGACCATTCTGATAAACCAGTTTTCTTTACCCATGATCTGTTCTCCTTATAGAAAAGTGGCCCCGCCGAAGCGGGGCGGTTCGTGGTTACTTTCAGCCGCCGGTGTTGACGACGGGGTAGCTGGCGCAGACCGTGGACACGGCAATGGCGACCAAGGCGATGCCGACGTTGCCGGCGAATGCGTTGATGCCGGCGACGACCGCCGAGCCGAAGGCGGCGGCCATGAATGCGAACCTGAGATATCTGTTCATCTTCCCTCCCGGGAACGTTTCCTTGCCGCATCAGTGCGGCCTAAAAGCTTATTCGCCGCGAGAACGGCAACTTGGCCGCAAAAGGGGATTGAAATGATGAAAAAGTTGGAAAAAGCATTGGAAAGGTTGTGGGCGGGTGCGGTCCGGATGATGCGGAATGAGGAGCAAGAACCCCTGTGGTGGCGACTTGCTGTTGGCGTTGGCGGTGGGGTTGTGGCAGCTATTCGAGGCGGTCCGGACGATCGGCGGCGGAGTTAAGGAACCTTGCCCCGGCGCGGGGCAGAAGGATCGAGGCGACCACGGCCGCGAATGCGATCAGCACACGCCATAGGAGACCTGTCTCGACGGCCTCGAGGCCTGTCATGACGAAGAGGAACGCCAAGCAGATCTAGGTGGAGGTGATCAGCGCCGACACCATTCTGGATACAGACCAATGTCCGGCCAAAGCCCAGGCGTTCAGGGTTGCCGAAACGATGGTCACGGCGAGGGCCAGGTTGACTCCGGTGGAGTCGCACTGGGTCGATGACAGGCGGCAATAGACGGCGGCGACTAGGGCAAGGATTGCCGTGAGGACGGTGGTGAGTTGGAGTCTTGCAAGGCCCATATCTACCTCCAAGTGGTGGGGTTGGTGGGGGTCGGCAGGAACACGGTCAGCGGGACGCGGACGCCGGCGATCCCGTCGGCGATCGTGACCTGGATCAGCACGTCGATCATCTCCGAGCGTGACGCGGACCACTGCTCGGCCAGGGTATCGACACCCTTGAGGAGGTCGATCTGGATCCGGAGGCCGATCTGTTCAAGTTCTCCGCGATCGTACGACGGCCGGAGTGGGTTTTTGACAGCGAGGCCGTACCGTATGCACGATATCACGGCGGTCGTGACGTTGATCCCCTGGTCCCGCCACCACGTCAGCGTGGCGGCGGTCCTGCGGTCTATCTTGACCGAGATTGCCTTTGTTATCGCTCTCACCATGCGTCCCCCCCGAATATCTGATTCCGGACTGGGCTGACGATCGCACTGTCAGCTCCGGCCTTTTCGACATCAAGAAGCACACGTTGTGCGACAAACTCCGCGTTCGCCACCACGTCGGACGACCTCGTCAAAATGTCGTACAATGGCTCTTTGCAGTCCCCGACAAAAAGTCCGTTCGCACCGCAGGCGCTCGCGAAAATCCCGCCAAACCACCTGATTGCGACAACTCCGCGAGCGTTGCCGTAGTGTACGACAAGGATGGCACAACCGAGCTCTTCGGCTTTTGCCAGCTTGAGAAACCTCAGGGTCTTTTCGTCGCACAACCTGCGAGCGTAGTCTTCCGGCAAAACGTACCGCCCCTGTTCGTCTTGTTCAATCGTATCCAAAAACTCGCGTCCCCTGGCAGTGATTTCGTTCGTCTTTTCCATTGTATTTCTCCGTTCGGTCTTTTTCGTCTTCGTTTTCTTGGTTTCCGGCACCCGTCCTCCTGCCCGTTGTCCGGGCCGGGGGCTTTGGCGCTTATGCTCGATTCATCACGCGAACAGTTTGGCAAGTTTCGCGAAAAAATCCCCTTCCGCGAATCCTCCTGCCCCCTTTGCCAGTCCGGTCAGGGTGGTTTCGTCAGACGGGATCTCGTCTGCCGCGAAACATTGGCAACCGTCCCCGGACGCAAAATCAATCATGTACTCCGGCTCGTTGCCGTCCCACCCCGACGGATCCTCACCCTGCATCAACTCGAACACATCCCGCGCCGCTTGGCCCATGTCGTCGTAAGAGTGGACGAAATCCGGGGTTTGGACCACCAAGCTGCCGCCGTCAGTGAAAATCAGCTCGAAGCGTTCGATGCTGGACTGGTATTCCTTAATTTCATTAGTCATCTTGATTCTCCTTTTTTTGTTGTATCTTCGTACCGTCCGGGAACCCGTTTCCCTATCAGGTATGACATAGTTATACTGCCGCCAAATCGCAGAGTCAAGTCGAGATCGGGAAAAAAGTGAAAAAAGGGGAGATAAATCTAGCACTTGGAACAAAAAATCTTGGCGCTCATGGGGTTTTGGAAAGGATGGAAGGGGATGGAAGTGGGGGAAACAGGGAAAGGATCAGGAGAAGATCGGGAGAAAGAAGGCCCCCGGATGGGGGCCAAGGAAATCAAGGACATTTGCCCCCTTCACTCAGCTTCGTGTTCCCATGTCCATGGGGAAGCGTGGGGGAAACGGCCAGACAGAGCCGTCTCAGTACAGGCGACAGGTGATGCTGAAACGGCACGGACGGCCGAGGGCATCAGCGGCGCCGCCCACGGTGTTCGGTAATCGAAAACACTGGCGGATTCTTGCGGTTGGATGTCGCCTTGGAACGCTCGAACGCTGCCAGGACCCGGAGCATCATCCTGTCTTCCCGGGGTGGTAGGTAGGACATGGGTGCCTTGGTGTCGGGGATGGCCGAAAGAAGGTGAGGAGGCGGTCAATCATCCGCATGAAACCTCCGGACGGCGGCTTTGACCACCTTCTCGTCAACGACGTAGCCGAGCAGATTGGTGTCCATCCTGGGCTTCCTGCGTTCGCCAAAGACGTAGGTGTTGCCAGCTACATTAAGACGAAAGTCATCATCAAAAGAGTGGTCGACACCACGCTGTTCCAGGTCTCCGAGGTGGTTATCGAGAACGCCGCTTTCACGGAATCAGACAAGATCATGGACAAGGATCCTGCACGTCGTGTCGCTTCCGACTCGGCCCTGAGTTTCCCGTTGCGCTTGGTGTCGAGCTGGCTCAGTTCAATGTATGGCTGTTCGCACACGTAGCACCGAGTCAGCGTTTCGCCATCTTTTCCGGCAATCGTTCCGCCGTTGACAAACTTGGTTATGGCCATCGTTGTTCTCCTTGTTTTCGGACCGCATCATCACGACCATCACAAGCTTATTCGCCGCCGCCCTGTCAAAAAGCCTCCGAAACCGGGAAAAAGGAAAAAAGGAAAAGGAATGGCCGCCCCCCTTCATCTTCGTGCGGTTCCGTTTGGGGGAACCAAAAACATTGAAATGGTGTTTTTTGATCAAAAACGACCAAAAATGCGGAAACGGCCGCCTTCTTGAAAAAGCGACCGCAAACATTTGGGAGTCCATAAGGATACAAAGTAAAGTCCGCAGGAACCGTCCTTCAGAGGGAAAGTAAAAAGTTGTCATCAACTATCAAAACCAACCCCGGAAAACCGGAGCCGCAAAACCCAAAAGCATGGGCGGTCATTGTTTCAAACAACTTTTTCCAACCAGCACCACCTCTATGCCATCGTCTCCGTCACCGAAATCGGGATAGTATTCCTTGATACGGGCAAGGTCATCCTCGGTCATCATCATGCGCCTCGCCCTGATCCCGTCACCGTCGTCCGTCTCCGGCAACCCTGCATCCCCGGCAACGTCCGGGCCGCCCCAAAGCATGTCGTACCGCTCCAGATTCTCTTCCACCTGGTCGAGCATCCTCGAGATCAGCTTGTTCGCCCATTGCCGACTGCACCGTCGCCAGTAAACCACATAGTCGACCGCCCCCGGCTCCCGTTCGCCGTCCTCGTCGACCGGAAACGTCCGGACGCAACCACATTCGAGGTACACGTCCAGGATTTTGCGGGTCATCCTGTCCATTCCGTCGCTGATTATCATCTTCAGGTGCCGGCGCATGTGGATCCTATCGTCCATTCCGGCCCCAAACACGTCGCCGTCCGGTGTGGTCCCGAGTTCACCGTCCCTTACACATTTGCCTGTGATAGTCCCTGCATTCCCGGCCGTGTCCCACTCGTCCACGAGCCACCGCAGGGCATCCTCTGCCGACAGAAATCGTTTTTCATACACCATGCGAGCTTATTCGCAACCACCGAGTCAAGTTGGCCGCCTGGACACCCCTAAAAGATGAAAAAGATGAAAAAGGGTCTTATTTACAGGAAAACTGAAGAAAAAGCTGGGCTCTTGGACAAAAAAGAGCGAATGGTGGAGCGGAAATGGGAAAAAAACGGGAGGAAAAAGGATGACTTGGCTTATCTTGCTTGGCGTTGTGGTGTTTGTCGGCTTTGTCGGCCGGGCAACCCTCAGGGTCATCGGCGGAAGCGGAAGCATTGACTGGACGTTGTTGGACGGTGACGATGACGACATGTACGCATTGGGCGATGATGACTGGTTCGACGACGACATGTATACCTCGCCGGTATATTCCTGGATGCCATGCAACATCTGGCATGACCCGTTCGAGGACGATTTCAACTGGTCGAGCGACGACGACTGGATGTGGGACAACAGCGATGACTGATTTTCAAGCAGTCTTCTTTGTGGTTTTGGTGCTTGCTGTCTGGCTCGGGATCGCCTTTCTTGGTGCGATCAACGGCTCTTGCGGCGATGCGGAGGCCATGGCCGACAAAGAAGAGGACGACTTCACGATCTTTTCGGACACCACCGACCCGGCCAAGTTTTACTTGATTGGAAACATTTACTATGATGATGGAGATGGTTGATGGATTTTGCGGCAACAGTTTGACAAGAGAAGGCCCCCTTGCGGCAAGGCGTTTTCCATAAATGTTGAAAACAAGAGCCCCCTAGCATTAGCTAGGGGGCTCTTGCTTTTCTATTGAAACCCGTATGGTTCATCGTTTTGCCAAACCGACGACAATTGCTTTGGCTTGATATTTGATATTGCCAAAAATCGACCTTTGATAATGCTACCCATTTTACATGGCTACATGTTTGATAATATCAAAGATAATAGGCGGTTGACATATTTTCTAGGCGTGCTATCTTGCCCCAAAATCAACCCGATTAGGAGGTGCTAAATGATGGCGAATGAAGGCGTTCAACATGTGGAAATCAAAGGCCGCAAAATCAACCTGCATCGAGAGGGGAAAGATACCAAAGGGTATCTGTTCGATGTATTGCCGAAGATACTCGCCGTGGTCGATGAGAAGGAAGTCCAAAGGCTTCAAGATCGTGGCTACTGCAAGGAGAAATTCGATTTGAAGTTCCCCGCAATAACCTTGGCCAGCAAGAACGGACACGATGGCAATGGCTATCGTCGGTATTATGCCGATCTTCTTCTTGGAAAATACTGGGTCTGCAAGGAATGGTATGACACGCCTGCTCAACCCAATTTTGAAATGTGGATCGATTACCTGTTTGAACTACGCGACAGGTTCAACAAATAGGGAGGGGCCATGCAAGGCCGATACAAATACACGGTAGAAGACGATATCCTTGCTTTTTATGTCGCAACGTATGGTGAGGAAATATTAATTTCACCAATAACGGTCTCCAAAAAACGAGGCATGACGGAAGGCTCATTTAAGGCACGAGTAGAAAACTTCAAATCTTTTGAAGGCAAAAGCAAGCTTACAAACGTCGCCGAGATGAGCAGAAAAGTGTACGAAAAATTCAAAAACATTTCGCAAGCGGATCATCGTGCATTATGTCTCGAAATTTTGGGGGTATCCAAATAGAGAAGAAACCTGTTCACCAGCGTAAAGACCCAACCTGGGAAAATATTTTACCCATAAGAGTAACCCCCTGATCGTTTAGACAATCAGGGGGTTACGATTGATTTTAGGCGTTTTCGTCAACGTTTATGGAAAACGTCTTGCCCTTGCGGGGGCCTCTTCTTTTGCGTTGAATGGCGGGATGGTTGCTATTTTCCCTGTGCCTTCCATGTGGCGAACCAGTGCAACATGTCATCAGCGTCGTGTCCGTTTTCGTTCGCATATTTCCTGATATCGTGCTCGGAATAGTCTCGCATGTACTTGTATGCAATCCAGTATCTTGTAGCGCCGTCTGGTACCACATCTGCCTTCTTCTCATTGATCTCGGTGGCGAGACTGGCGAGTCCCTTGTTCCGTATCAAGTGATTAAGGAGTGGCCCGAAGCCTTTCTTTGCGTTCGCCTTGACGTATTCGATCACGGACAGGGCATCAGCCTCCGGCAGGGCGGCCAGGGCGACGAGGAAGGACTTGTCGTCCCTGGAAGACGGGGGGAGGGCGGACAACACTGTGGGGGAGATAGTGGGGGCAGTGATTGGGTCTGGCGTTGCGACGGCCGGTTCCTTGGCGGCCGGTTGCGTTGTCTGTCTGGCATTGGTCTCGTCGTCCAGCTCGCCGAGTGCTGCCGCCGTGTCGGATTCGATTCCGTTTTTCACGACAGCAAACGCCTGGGGGACGCTTTCGGTCGCAAACACGTACCGAGCGTCGTCTGCACGACCGACCTTCTCGGCGGCTATCGTCCACCCTGTTTTGTCGGCTATTTCCTGGAGACGAGGGCGGACATATGCCGAGAATGCCCTACTTACCGGGATTTCTCCGCCACGTTCTTCACCGAGCCATGTCCGGCAAAAACGCCTTGCGCCAACGTCAAGCTTGCGGCTGTGGAAGAGGTGCGTCTGCATCAGCGCATACAACGACATCGCCAATCCGCCGAGCGGGAGGATATGGCGTAGGGCGAGGTAATGAACCTGATTCTTTCCGCTTTCGAGTGCGTCCAGGTAGTCCTGCGAAAAATCGAGCCGCATGGCAGCGGCACCGACCGGTGACACGCCAAAAAGCCTGAACTCTGTTGTCCCATTCGCAATCGGGGATTTGATCTCGACGTTCAATCGGCTGTACCTGCGCAGGGCGTTCCGGACTGAGTCGTATGAGGACTTGGCCCTAGTCAGCCCGATCCCGTCAACAACGTCTCTGACATTGACGACGATCGTCCGGACGCTTTCGTCCTTTGCCCTAGCGCGACCGAGAACTCCCAGGACGTAGTAGTATGCAGGGGCGTCGGTCGGGAGCGGGAGCGTGTCGCCGACGGTGCGGTGCGTCAACGTGACGTCGCCACGCAGGAACGTTTGGATCTCAATATCCCGTGCCGTCATCCCGTTGTTCCGGTTAGGATGCGACTCGGCCAACATGCGAAGCTCCTTGACCACTGTCTTGGCCGGGTCGAGGGGGAGGCTTGGTGATTGCGCTTCATTCTTCATTTCTTTTGTCACTTTGAAACTCCTTGATGGTAAAACTTGTGCCTCCTGCTTCAAAATATTTTGCCGTAAACCCTAAAGTCAAGAGTCAAAGTGAAATTGAAATCACAATTTTTGAAAAAATCATGTGGTTCAGTGCAAAAAGTCATGTGGTTTGGTGAGGTATAGCAGGCCTCCCATGTGGTTCAATGCAAAATCCATGTGGTTCAATGCAAAATATCAGTGGCAAACCCTTGTCCTGCGCGGGTTTTACAACCTCCTCAAATAGAGCACATATCAAATAAGAACTCTACGACGACGAGAGGCATGTCGTCGTTCTTAGTTTTTGATTTTTCAATGGGTCTGATACCCGAGCCATCTCGACCGGAGAAGAGTGAAGAGGGCCGATAAGGAGGAAGGTGGGGCGACCGGCCCCGAACTTGTCGCCGATCACGTCAAGCACGACGTGCCAGACGGGCTCGTAGAAGCGTTCCATCTTCAAAACCGACTTCCACTACGTCTTTAGAAGTCAAGGCCGCCAGGGCGGCTGTTTGACCCGTTCCTGACCATCACGCATCCACATGCATATCACGAAAAACCGAAGCGGTTTTAGACCCCATGAAAAAAAGGCGACCGTCTCGAAATGATCCTCTAGCTTCCACTTCGTGGAAGCCACACTGGTTCCGCGAGCGCCGTGGCCGCCGGTCGTCGATCGTTCCGATCGCCATTTACCGTGTCCAAGGTATCCAGTTTGGCGAACAGCCAGCGATGTCGCCGGCACAAGTGCGCACCCGCTGCACCGACCGGCCGGAAACCGGGAGCTAGGCGCTCCTTCTTCGTCCGTAAGTCTCCTCCGCCCACAAATCCGCCCAGAAGGTCCTCCATGCCGTATGGCTCCAACACCTCGACCCGGTGGCCGCATTTCTTCGCCGTGTCGTCCCATATGGCGGCATCGACACGCCCCGGCAGTCCACGAGCTTCTCGTCCGGGCCACCGCAAGGTCCTCCGGCCGCCACCAGCCCAGTCCTGACCATCCGGACCGCCCGACATCCGTCCAGGCTTCACTTCTTCCTCCGGCCCCTGCCCAGGCCAGGACCCCGAAACAAGACCAAAAAGCCTAAAAAGATTGAAATCAACGCCGCCCTGGGCGGGGGCGGCGAAGGCGAAGGAAATGGAAGGAAATGAAGTAAAAAAAGTAAAGGAAATTAAATGAAAAAAGCTTGTAGACGCAGGATCAAGAAGAGAGCGGCTTGGGCGATATCAGCGTCAGCTCGTACTGGCGTCGGTGCCTCGTGGCCGAGGATGGAAGCCTGAGAAGGGATGTTGCTTAGTCTGTTTCCCCCGGCTCCCCGATGATAGGGGGCGGCGAGAAACCGAGTGAAGGGGGCGAGGATCCTTTGATCCTTGCCCTTCTTCTTTTCTTTCATTCATGTCCTTTTTGGCTCCTTTTGTTCAAAACAAATATGAAATTTGAACATTTGTATAGATATTTATGTAATCTGTTTACAAGGAATTACAAGAGGGGTAGTCTCTTGCCGGAAAGGGAAAGCCTACCAATTTAAGGAGGATAGATCAGTGCAAGATAAAATTATTAATCAAATTGAAGATGGGAAACTTCTGCTCAAGCTCAGCAAAGAGTACTATTTACGGGAGGCTGTTTTCGAGACAGCTTATAAATTTACAGACAAATGTACTATCCTAATTGAACCTGTGGGAGATGTTCACATTGGAGTATTCTTTGAACCCAAAAGAGAAATGTCTCTTGAAGACTTAAATACGATAGCGATGGCTTTTACAAATGAGGTGCTCGATCAACAGGTGCGGTTAGACTTAGAGGCAAGGAACGGACGTATTCGTGAACTTATTGTTAGACATGCGTTCAGTCCTGTTGCTGACCTAGAGAGTGAAATCAATGCCTAACAATCAAAGCTATTTTCTTCTCCCTCTTCGTTTCAAACCAGTACACGACAGGCTTTTACTTACTAACGAGGCTGGAGATTTTCATTTCATCACACCGGGTGAATTTGACGATATTCTTTCTGGAAGCCTTTCACCGAAACTAGAGTTATTCCAAGACCTCAAGAGTAAAGACTTTCTCGCAACAGATAGCGCCGATTTGGCCAGAGCTGTAGATATGTCAGCGACAAGATACAGGTCTCGCAAGAGCTTCTTAAATGACTTCACAAGTTTGCATATGATGGTGGTTACGCTTCGTTGTAATCAACGTTGTGAGTACTGTCAGGTTTCATGTGAGGATGATGTTGCCTACAAGTTCGATATGACACCGGAGGTTGCTAGGAATATTGTTGACTATATTTTTATGTCTCCATCAAAAGAAATTAAAATAGAGTTTCAAGGCGGCGAACCTCTTTTGAACTGGAAAACTGTCACTTCCACTATTGAATATGCAGAGGAAAAGAATAAGACAGCGGGGAAAAAATTAGACTTTGTACTTTGCACAAACCTGACCCTTATCGAAGAAGAGCAGCTAAACTTTTTGAAAGAACACAAGGTCTATATATCTACGTCCTTAGATGGGCCAAAACAAATCCACGACGCAAACCGTGTCTTGCGAGTGGGAGGTGGAACCTACGACCAGGTCATAAAAAAACTGGAGATGGCGCGAAGTATCTGCGGAGAAGACCAAGTTGCTGCCTTAATGACGGCCACGTCTGTTTCGGTGGATGACTTCAAACCAGTAATTGATGAGTACATCAGACTGGGTTTTGATGGTGTGTTCTTTAGAGCCTTAAATCCATATGGCTTCGCATCAGAGAATGAAGCTGAGCTTGGCTATGAAATGAATAGGTTTGTAGCCAGCTATAAAATGGGGCTTGACTATATCATTCAAGCCAACCTAGACGGCACGCCCTTCATAGAGTTTTACACCCTTCTTTTGTTATCAAGAATTTTGACCACCTTCCCGACAGGTTTTGTCGATCTCCAATCTCCTTCTGGCGCAGGAATAAGTGGGGTCATTTATGACTACAACGGTGACGTATATCCCGCTGATGAAGGGAGAATGTTAGCTAGAATGGAAGATCAGAAATTCTTAATGGGTAACGTTCATACCCATAGTTATAGCGATATATTCAAAGGGAAAGTACTGAATGAAGTTGTCAGAAAATCTTGCCTTGAGGTGATGCCAGCTTGTGCTGACTGTGTTTATCACCCTTATTGTGGCGCAGACCCCGTTCGTAACTATTTAGAGACAGGAGATATTATTGGATCACGAGTACAGTCTCCATTTTGTCAAAAACATATGGGCATTTTTGACCACCTATTTGCGTTGATTGAGGAGAATGATCGCGACACGATGGATGTCTTTTGGTCATGGATTACGAAGCGCCCTTTAAGCGAGGTGAGAGATGAAGACTGTTAATGGAAGCACTTCGAACATCAAAAAGGACGTTATAGGCCGCATCTCCACAGAAAGAGTTGGGCTTGTTAATCGAAAAGGCGTTATCCTTGTTGCTAACAAAGTAAAAGCACTGGATATAGGCTATGCCGGTGTTGTCACAACTACTCCCACTTCAAACCCAATAGTCCCCACATTGTGTGTTTCCGATCTCAACTCAACTATGTTTTTGAATGGAGATATTGTGAGTCTCACCCCGTCTGGACAAGTGCATTTTTTGTGGGAGACAGCTCAAGAGCACAATGCTTTGTTTTTAACAGAGGCATGTAACTGCCGTTGTGTCATGTGCCCACAACCTCCCAAGCCCCATGACCCGGTGCATATAAATGCTGCAAGAGAGGTTTTGAGGCTACTCCATTCAGGCTATGAGGGTGAAATTTGTATCACCGGGGGAGAGCCAACCCTATGTGGGGACGACTTCAAAGACATTCTCTCTATCTGTAGATCGCGACACCCTAAATCGAGGTTGATAGTTCTTACCAACGGTAAATCATTTAGTCGATTTAACTTTGCTAAGTCTGTTTCAGAGCTAAATACAGGTGCGGCCTTCGCGGTCTCTTATCACGCAGACACAGACTCCCTTCACGATCAGATTGTTGGTTCAAAAGGGAGCTTTAGACCTAAATCGAGCGGAGGGGTCTCATTGAAGCCTTCCTCGGCAGAAACCGGAAGAAGATTGACTCCAAAAATGGTGCGAATGGGGACAGCTTGATCGCTGAAGCGTGAAAATGCCACTCGTTTCGGTTGTGATACCAGATTTTTCAGGAAATTGGACGCACCTCTCCCATCGCTGGACATGGAGCGGGGCGTTCAGATCAGGTCCAGACGAATTTTGGAGCGCTCAGGCAGCGCTCCCACAGTTCTTTGAAACGCAACGATTCCATGGCGATCGCCGTGACCTTGAGTACGGTTTTGCCAGCATGGGACACCACCTTGGCGGCGACGTCCACCAAGGTGCGACGCAGTGTGGTCGGGAAAGACTTGACCGGTACCACCGGCTCACTCACATCTTCCTTGAACGCTTCAAACAGGAAGAAGCCGAGGAGCATGGTGTAATAGAAGGCGGCGTTGGGCACGAAGCGCTGGAACGGCAACTCCTCGAATCCGAAATCCTTGAACGCCCTGTGCACCAGTTCGTCCGCGCCCCGCTGGTGGTAGGAGTGGATGATGGCATCGGTTTCGGCCATGAACGCGAGGCCAGCCTCCTGCAATTGCTGATCCACGACACTATCCATGCCAAGGTTGGTGTAGACGATGGTGCCTGGTCTTGATCCGGGTAGCAGGAACTGCTTCTCTTCCAGTAAAGGTCGCCAAAAGATGGTCCTGAAGGACTTTTCCCAGGACTTGCGGCGGTCGCAGAACTCGTAGCACTGCCAGACATCCTCATCGGTTTTGCCGAAGTGATGCTGAAAGGCGGTTTCGGGAAGTGCCCCAATCATGGCCTTGATGTCGCTATAGAACTTGCCTGCGCAGATGAAACCGATATCCAGCCGCTCCATCTCGTCGAAGAGCTCCTGGTCGAAGAATCCGGAGTCCATGCGAATGATGATGGGTACGGTCTTGCTGTAGCGGGTACGGATCATGCGCACCACGTGACGGATCATCTTCGGGGCTGAGTCGCCGTTGAGAGAGTGTTTGTCGCCGCCACGGAACACGGCGTCTATAATGTAGCGGCCCCAGGTCATCTGGAGAGGCTGAAAGCCCAGAACCTTCTTGTAGGTGGGCTTGACGCCGTGACGCTTCGGCGCTTGGTCGTTATCCATGACCATGGTGTCGATGTTCAGTTCGATCACTTCTGGGCTGGTCATGCTGAGTCGCCAAAGGAAGAGTTGCTGCAACAGACGGCGAAAAAGATAGGTCCGTTGTGCGGAGAATGATTGGTAGAACCGCTTGACGGTGTGCGATGAGGCCATGCTCTTGATGTCTGTTTCGATGGCAGCCGCGTAGCCCGGATCTTTGGTCAGGACATCAAAGTGGGCCAAGTGACGGCTGGTGCCGTCAAAGAGGAAGCAGAGCACCTGCTTGAAAAGTTCATCGATGGGCGTGCCCTTGGGGTTCTTGCGCATGGAGCCGAAAAGGCGGTTGATGTGGGGGAAAAGACCAATGCCACGAATGTAGCGAGCAAAGAGGTTGAGCCCGGCCCGGCTTGTCAGACAGTCGTTCGTGACTTGGACATCGTCGATGAATTTTGCTTTGGTTCTCTTTGAGTTGGACATCCAGCCCTCCACCAAATGGGTGAAACGTTCATGACGTAGTGACTGGATGTGATTGTAAACAAAAACAAGGTGATATGCCAGCTTTGATGTTGTGTCAGGCTGGAGAATCGCTCAGATTAGGTTAGAAAAACACAACAGGGGTTATATAACTTGGCGAGGCTCGGACAACCTGTAGAGATCAGAGTTGTTGTTAGCAAGCTTAACTATGCCCGCCTCCACAGAATAGCAGAGCATATCTATAAGAATTATCCTTTTGCATTTCATGTGACGTTTATGGCGCTTGAAGTCACTGGGTTGGCGCTTGAAAACTTCGCTGATGTTTGGATTGACCCTATTGAGTATAAAATTGAACTTGAAGCTGCCCTCCATGAATTGCATCGAAGAGGCATGGCTGTCTCTGCGTACAATCACCCGCTATGCCTTATTCATCGAAAGGCGTGGAGGTTTGCACGAAGGTCTATCTCCGCATGGAAAAACGACTATTTGCCAATATGTCAATCTTGCTCTGTAAATGATCAGTGTTGTGGAGTATTTACAACATCCGGCGAGGCGTTGAGCATCAACATTAAATCCATACCATAGTGGTTGGATATCGTTTTTTGCACAAAATATCATATTGCCACTTTACAATTACCGAGCGCCTGTATTAAGAATTGTCATGGCGGGTTTAGACTCTTAAGGAGAACACCATGAAGAAAGTATTTAGCAAGATTGCTCTTTTTGTCGGCGGCATAGCTGCCATGGTTGGTGTTGGAGTCGCAGACTCTCACGCCGCTCTGCCTGATGTGAAGGCTAAAGAAATAACCATCACGGAACAAACTCCTCTTGTTCTCACGCAGCCCGGACTCAATTCAAGCATGGAAGGAGCGGACTTCCAAGCATGGCACTCTTCTCATAGCTCACATTATTCGCATAGCTCTCATCAGTCTCATCACTCGCATTATTCTTCCTCTCGCTGGTAATGCTGAGTAGACTGAAAACAAAAAGCCCACTTAAGACCAAGACGTTTTCCATAAATGTTGAAAAAGGCCCCCAGTATTTGGGGGCCTTTCTGATGGACTTCTTTGAGACGTCGCACTTTTGTTTGGCAGTGGTCGAAATGGTTTATTCCCATCCGACAGTAAGGTGCCAAATTATTAACGAAGTTATGATTGTTAATATCGCTCCTACGACTCTTACAAATAGAGGATGTCGCAAGAACGCCAAGAACAATCGCCCACAAGTAGCAAAAATTGACCGGACATTTTCCCAAAAGGGTTCACGCCCCTCTGTGATCCACCAAACGTCATCCTTCTTGGTCCACCAGCGTCTTATCGGGCCTGTAACCCAGAACAAAAAGTTGTTGATATCAGCAAGCAAGCCTGCGCTTTTTCTCATAAAGACCTCCGAGACGACCATTGCCATAGAAGTGTCAAGCAATTGAATATATAAGAAATTTGTGGGTGCCTTGAATAAGAAGCCAGTTACCAACGCTTTTTATCCAATGCGTCCATAATCTGCTTTTGGGCTCCAGGTGGCGCAGCTTGGTCGGCAAGGTATTGACTGGCGTTTGCAGAGCGTTCAGCAGCCTTTGCGCTTTTCCAAGCTGCTATGGCGACAACGATGCCTGCAAGTGACGAAAGCAATGAAGCAACCGCAGTGATTAAAGCAATATTTTCAGTGGTCATAGTGTGCCTCCCGCCTGCGTGAATATCACATAACAACTATCAATTAAACCAAACTGACTTGTAGCAACCTGGGAAAATATTTTGCCCACAAGAAGAACCCCCTGTTTACTATAGCAAACAGGGGGTTATGGTTGAATTTAGCCGTTTTCCTCAACATTTATGGAAAACGTCTTGACTTAAGACGGTGGGCTTTTTTTGTTTATCCGATCGACGAGAACCTGGAAATGCTCGGCCGCGTCCGCGCTTGTTTCGAGGAGACGTGGGACGGAAGTAACTGGGTCGGGCAGTTCGACTTTGACGACGACGTCGAGGCCAGTGATTTCTACGACAGGTTGACGGACGGAATCGTTGACGTTGAGGCCGTGGAGGCTGATATCACGACCGCCGCCGAGTATTTTTCTGGCTCGTTCGAGATCAGGGACGGCTTTTTGCACGCATCCATCGGTGATACGCCTACCTACACGCTGGAGTATCTCGGAAGCGATCCCGAGTCGGTCCTGGAACGCTTGATGGACGACAACCTGGACGGTGGCTACGACGGCAACTACTGGATAGTTGTCGGCACAGGCGACTACGCCATGGAGCTGGTCGAAGAGTTACGTGACGCGAACGACGACTAGCCAACAGCCACGTCGCAGAAGTAAGTAAGGCCCCTCGGGGCCTTTTGATTTCTTTGGATCAGCAACGCCTGAGCCTACCGGCTTTTGCGTCCTAGACGAACTTCTCTTCGCCGAACTGCTGACCGGCGTCATCTGCCTTGTCGCCTTTGCCTGTGACCAGCCCCAGGACGGCCCTGACGTGATCTTCGCCGTGAACCGCCACTTGGTGCCGCATCTTGCTGACCAAAGCGGCACCCTCCGGCGACAGTTGCACGACACCCTCGATAAGGATTTCGGCGGCATTGGTCCTTATACGGCTCGTCCCGACCGCCACGTTGTCTCCGGGCCTGTCCCACGGGCTTTGTTCCGGGACGATCCCGACCGTCGTCGTCACGAACCGGCGGCCGCTCCGCATCTCGATCGTGATCCCGGCCTGGACGACAGTCCCGAACGGAAGCTCGATCGACTGTTCGCCGATCTGGTCATCGCCCTTTCCGTAGGTGTCGCAGTACATGACGTTGCTCCGCCCGTTGACGCCGCTCCTGCTAATCACGACACCGTGCTTTGAAACCAGGGCCTCCCCACGCACTTCCGAGACCCATACCCGCACCGTATCCACAGCCTTGTTCCACCCAGCCTCGCCCCCGTGTGGGCCATGAAAGGCCACGGTAGGCTTGACCGTTATCAGTCCGTTTGCCTCAGTTTCGCCGGCGGAGGCGGCCGGTCCAAAGATCTGTTCAAGTTGTGCCGCATTCATCCTTTTGGCTCCTGTTTTTTCTGTTTTGTTGGTTGCCAACCTGCCTCCTGGTTGGCCTTGTTGACTCGGCTTCTTCTATACGCCCATTGCCTGCATGATTTCTTTTTGTACGGCCCTTTTCCCGGCCGCGTGTCCGATGTTGTGTCCGTGCTTGATTCCGTTTTCGTAAGCCTTTTCGACGATCCTGACCGTAGACAGTGGCTCGCATTCGGGTACGCCGTAGTACCAAAGGTAGCCTTTGCAATCGTGGATTCTCCAGTCTCCTTGGAACGCCACCGCTACGTTGCTCACGCCACCTGCGTGAAGCGCGATCTTGACCTCACCGTCTCCGAGATACTTGTTGATCTCGGCGGCGGTCATATCCTCAAGTTCGTTCATTCCCTGCGCTGTTCTGTGATTGATGATAACCATCTTTTTATCTCCATTTTAGATCGTTTCTGTCTTGCCCGCTCTGATAAGAATATTTCATGTTCAAAACCCAGATCGCAACTTTTTGCCCAAACTATTTTCCAGTCGAAAAAGGCCTGACGCTCACGGCTTTTTCTCCCGGAGAACAACGCAGGAGGCCACAACACGAAAGTTTTTTTCGTGCTACTGGTGACAATAGCAAGAAGGAAGCGATTGAAAAGGAAGGAATGGGAACGAATGGAAGTGGGAAAACGAAAGGCCCCCGAAGGGGCCTGAAGGAGGATGATCAGCGGGACTTGCGCTTGTACTTTTCCGGGATCTTGACGTGTATCACCGCAAGATGCGGGGTGCCGTCCAGGTCTTGGATGTCCAGCCGGACGTGGCCGCATTGGGGATAGGTCCCGACGCTGAACTTGGGGTCACCGTCGAGAAGGTTGCCAGCAACGTCGATGACTCGGCCGCAGAACGGGCAACGGGCGCGGACCTTGGCCTGGCCCTCTTCCGGGATTGCACGGAGGATCATCGACCTGTCCGGCATGTGCTCCTCGCCGCACAGGAGGACTCCCGAACGGGCGACAATCGCCGGGGTTGTCGAATACGATCTGATACGTGTCGATGCGGTATCTTCCCATGCGTTGATTTCCGCGAGTGTAGCAACCCGGCCTGTCAGCGATGCGATCGATCGGCCGTGGATCGTGTCCGCCAGGAGGCATGTGGTGGTGATATCGGCGGTCAGGACAGCAGGGTGGCCGCATTCATACCCCGGCAGGTGCCACTGGTCGATCGTGCCGTGTTTCATCAACTTGGCGAGTTTTGCGGACAAGACGCGGCAATCTTGCCCGTCCCAAAGGAGATCCTGCGGCCGCAGCGGTCCTGGGATCATCCTCTGTTTCTTGAGTTCGTTGACCTTCTCCGCGAATTCCTGCAACCCCATGCCCGATTCGGATATACGCAGGTAACCGCCGGTCAGGTTGATCTCCGAGGCCAACGCTTCCGGTGCGTAAAAAAGTTCCGTCCATGAGCACCAGATTTCCTGTTGATGGGCATCAACGGCGTTGATTTCACCGTTTTCCATTGCCCCCTGGCGCTTCGGACTGAACACGTTCTGCTGTTTTTTCATTTTTCCTCCTTTTTGGCCTATTGGGCCGTCCTTTCGATCGCCTTGCCGGTGAAGATGTCGAACACTCCGCGAACAGGGGGCTTGGGCCTGATCGATTCGAGGACCTTTCGCGTCAGGTCGCCGGCGTTGTCACTGATCCCCCACTCGTGTGGTTGGAAAACGCGGAAGTCGAACGACTTACCACCGTCCAGTCTGCATTCGGCGACGATCGTCCCGTTCGCTTCCGCGAACAGCTCCAGTCCCATGACCACCTCCGACAACGAAACGCCGTTGGCCGCTATGCCTCGGAGAAAGCTGTTCAGGGCGTGGACATCAAGGGTCACGTCCTGGCGGCGGATACGGGTACTGTCTTGGCTTTTCAGCATTCTTCCTCCATGACGCATGTGTCGATAATGCTAGGGTCAGCGATCGCCTCGTAAGCGGCCTCTGCCACGCCCTGGACCCCGTTGTCAGCGATCGCAACCTGGTCTCGTTCGTCGATTGAAAATCCGCGAAAAATACGGGCGACGAACCTAACCCCGTCGTGTTCGACACGGAGGTGGTACATGACAGCCCCAGTCACGAACAGGTCAGCGCTGAACGGAATTCCTGTCCGTACCGACCGGGACATCTCGACCTTGATTTCGTCAACCATCATCTTTTCAAGGGCCTCGTACCGTTGCCCGGCCAACAAATCCTCCACCAAAATGCGTTCGTCCATCTCGCCCCCTTGTTTCCGGAAACGATAACTCGATCCACGGCGACGTCAACGAGGATTTTCAAGGCGAAACAAGAGGTTAACCTCCTCCTGTTTTATCGGCATGTTGGGCGACGGAGTGGGAAAATGGGGCGACCATTGGCCGGAGTCCTCGGCGGTAGATCTCGGAATTCCTGGGGTTGGAAAAAGTGTGAACAAAGTGTGGAACGGAGCCATGCCGCAGGGTGCTGTTTTGCGCAGTTGTTCACACTTTGTTCCACAGGATTACAGTAACTTACCGTAATCATTAGGGCATGATCACGCCTGCTAAGCGTGTATGGGGCGTTAAACTCCATCGAGAGTTCAAATCTCTCCTTCTCCGCCAAAATCAATGGGTTACGTCAATCGGCGTGACCCTTTTTTTGTGGCTAATTCTATTTTGTGCATCCCTCTTGTGCATCCTTTTGTCCATTTTTTACAGGATTCGTGTCTAAAATAGACTCAAGAACGTCGTCGAGGTTTTCCATGTCCGGGATGAGTGTTTTGATATAATTGTCCGTGGTGGTGAGCCGCTGATGTCCGAGCAGCCTCTGGACGTCCACAGGCTTCGCCTTTCCAGAATCAATCACCCTCTGACTGACATAGTGGCGCAGGGAATACATGTCGAAGAACGGGACATCGGCTTTCTTGCACAGCCTCTTCATCATATACTGAATCGCGTTGGAGTGGCGTTCGTAGTTCTTTCCGGTGTTTGGATGGGTGAAAACCCATGGGCCTCCCTTGTGGGCCTTCCAGCGGCGTTGCAGGATGTCATGCATGGTCTGTGTCATACGCGATGGACGCGGTGTTCTTTTCCCGCCCTTGCGCTTTCGTGTCCATAAGATAATTACGCGCCTGTCAAAAAGGACATCGTCCCATTTCAAGAGACGAATCTCGCCAGGACGGGCGGCTGTTTGGAGAAGGAGTTGCAGGAGATCGCTTTGGAAACTGTCGGCAGCCATGAGCACGGCGGCGACCTGTTCGGCAGTTGGGACGTTTTTTATATGTTCTTCTTCTGGATACTTCTCGACGTTGTTCCAAGGGTTGCCGATTTGCTCACCATTTTTGATATGCCAGTTCCAACATGCCTTGAGATTGCGTAGATAGCGGTTGGCGGTTTTGTTGGTCTTGGATTTTTGAACCGACGAGATAAAGGCTTGTGCTATTTTGATTGAAATTTGTTCGGGGAAAACATCTTGTCCAAGATACTCGGCGAAGCTGGTCAGGTGGCGGTATTTTTCATCAACCGTTTGTAGTCGCATCCTGGCGCGGCAGTCTTCCAGATACGCCCCGGACATTACGGAAAACGTCAAACCGGCGTTGACTTTTTTGTCCGCCGATTCGAGTTCTTTGAGCTTCGAGGTTTTCCACTTTTCGCCGTCCGCTTTTGTCTTCACGACCTGGCTGTAAAGCTTGCCCTTGTGCTTGAATTGTATCCGGTATTTCCCGCCCGGTCCGGTGTACGGCCTGAATACCACGCGACTGCTCCTTCATATTCTCAAGTACCTCATTAAAGTCAAAACGTGTCAATCGGCGTTGAAAGTTGACCCATCATCGGCGTCGAAATTTGACCCACCCCGAACGTGATTTTCGGGTGTTGGGGGGAGGCTTTTCCGGGGGCGGCGGCAGGGTCGGGAATGGAGGGAGCCCGGAGGGCGACCGGAATTCCCGACCCTGCCGCCGACGCTTATGCGTCCTGCCCTTGGTGCTGTCCCCTGCCTTGTTTCAGCCTCCAGCTTTCATTGCCTGTTTCGATGATCTCGCAGTGATGTGTGACGCGGTCCAACAGGGCCGTGGTCATCTTGGCGTCTCCAAAGACCTGTGACCATTCCCCGAAGCTCAGGTTCGTGGTGATCAGCACCGAGGTCCTCTCGTAGAGCTTTGAGAGCAGGTGAAAGAGCAGCTGGCCTCCTGACCTGGAAAACGGCAGGTAGCCGAGTTCGTCCAGGATGACCAAGTCGAAGCGCGCCAAAGTCTCGGCCAGCCGTCCGGCCTTGCCGTCCGCCTTTTCCTGCTCGAGCTGGTTGACGAGGTCCACCAGATTGAAAAAGCGCACTCGGGCGCTGTTGCGCACGGCATTGGAGCCGATGGCGATGCTTAAATGCGTTTTTCCGGTGCCCGTGCCGCCTACAAAGACCACATTGATCCAGCTCTCCATGAAGCCGCCCTGGTATAGATCCCTGATCCTGGCCTCACCGACGTGCGAGTCCTGGAAGTCGAAACCGTCCAGATCTTTGCTCACGGGAAATCTGGCGATCCCCAGGCGGTATCGGATGCTGCGTACGCGGCGCTCGGCCTGTTCCGCCTTGAGCAGATCTAACAGAAACCGTTCCAGAGTGGCCCCGGATCGACGACCGTGCTCAAGCATCTCGTCGTAAGCTCCGCGCAGGCCATGCAGCTTGAGCTCTTTGAGCAAAGCCAAGATGTCATTGCGAAGCATGGCTCGCCTCCAATAGCTGGTCATAACGTCCGCAGTCGGCCACAGGCTCGCATTTGATCCTGAGGTGATCGGGGACGCAAACCTCTTGGGTTGGCCTTTGATCACGGGAGCGGTTCAAGATGTTAAGGACCACGTCCCGACTCACCGTGTTCTGGTCCAGGGCCGCCTGGCAGGCGTCGGTTACTGCCTGGAGTCCATGGCTGGGCACCGCTGTCAGGATACCCGCAAACTGTCGGTCCCAGTCCTTATGCCGCCGCAGGGACAGACGGATTTGCTCCATCGGCGCAGGAAGCCTCCAGTCCTGGAAGGGAGCGCCGTTGCGGAGCGCTCCGGGCTTACGCTCCAGGACAGGCACGTAGTGCCACGGGTCATAGACAGTCTTTTCTCTGCCGAATCGGCGGGCATGTACGGCCAGCACCCGGCCATCGCGAATCACCGAGATGTGGTCGGCGTACGCCTTGATCTGCGCCGCCTGTCCAGCCGCCTCGCAGGGTACGCTGTACCGGTTGTGATCAAACCGCACCAGACATGTGGAGGAAACCCGGCATTCCTGAATACGGTAGCCATCGAAAGGGGCTGCGGGCTTGATTAGGTTTTCACGCTCCTGCAGGAAGACCTCCCAGATCGTCTTGTCCGTAATCTCCGGATGAGCCTGAGTCTTGGCCCAACCAATAGCTCGCTCCAGCAGCCAGGCGTTGTACTCCTCAAGGCTCCCGAAACGCCATCTGCCGGATAAAAAACGAGTACGTACCAGATGGACTTGATTTTCCACCTGTCCTTTTTCCCAGCCAGCAGCAGGCGTACACAGCGTGGGGTCCACCAGGTAATGAGTGCACATCTGCTCGAAGCGGGAATTGAGTTCGCGTTGCTTGCCGCGTAGAACTTTGTTCACTGCGGTCTTCATGTTGTCGTAAATACCTCGGCCACAAGATCCGCCGAAGAAGGCAAAGCCGCGCTGATGGGCGTCGAATACCATCTCCTGGGTCTCCCGAGGGTAACCGAAGCAGAAGACCATCCGGCTATGGCACAATCGCATGTGCGCGGTCTTGACCGTCATTGGCATGCCGTCAATTTCGAGTTGCTCGTGGCTCCAGTCGAACTGGTAGGCCTCTCCAGAGGCGAAAGTCAGCGGGACAAAGGCTTGCGACACCCTGTGCCCTTCGGCTTCGCGCCAGCGGGAGACATGACGCCGGACAGCATCATAGCCTCCCTCGTAACCTTGCCCCTGAAGCTGCTCAAACAAGACCTTGATCGTGCGTCGATGTTTGCGTGGAAGCCCGACATCCCGCTCCAACTCGCTTTCCAGCCAGGTCGTGAATTCACCAAGTTTGGGCATGGGCTGGATCGCTCGTTTGTACTCGAAGCGCGTCTCCTCCGAGCGCAACACCTTGCGGACCGTATTCCGGCTCATGTTTAAATTCTTGGATATCTGCCTGATCGGCGTCTCATGCCGGTCATGGGCCACCTTAATCTTTCGAATTGTTTCCACCGTCAGCATCTCCTCGCTGGCCCTCCCGTCACGATTTTCTCGTGACCTTGAGGGGGCTTGCCGGGGTGGGTCAAATTTCGACGCCGATTACCGGCTCAGGTGGGTCATATTTGCACGCCGATTCACAATATATTATTTACGTAAGAACAAGTTCTTTTTAGCTTCCCGACACGCAACGGATTGTGCCCTTGCTCCACGTCATGTGGAGCAGGGGCTTTTCTTTTTCAAAGGAGAAAACCATGAATGACATCCTCAAAGAGTTGCAGGCCCTGAACCCTACCGAACACGATGCCGGTTCAATCTTCAGCGGCAAAAAATCCAAACGTATGGTGCGCGGGTTCGCCTCCCCGTCCTCGTTCACCCCAGATCCCAACCCGGAATACCTGTTCCATGACTCCAGCCGCGATGCCGTGGTCTGGTTCATGGACTCGTCGGACCCGCTTTACGTGTTCGGGCCAGCTGGATCTGGCAAGACAAGCCTCATCAAACAACTCGCAGCCAAGCTCAATTACCCTGTCTTCGACATCACCGGCCATGGGAGATTGGAATTCCCGGATATGGTTGGGCATCTGACCGTTGAAGACTCGAACATGTCATTTCAGTACGGACCGCTTGCGCTCGCCATGAAGTTTGGTGGGCTCTTCCTACTGAATGAAATTGACCTGCTTGATCCGGCAACCGCTGCCGGTCTGAATGGCATCCTGGATGGAGACCCCCTGTGCATTCCCGAGAACGGAGGCGAGGTCATCAAGCCCCATCCCCTGTTTCGGTTTGCGGCCACAGCCAATACCAACGGTGGGACCGACGAGACCGGCCTGTACCAGGGGACACTTCGGCAGAACCTCGCTTTTATGGACCGCTTCTGGCTGTGCGAGATCGGCTACCCCTGCCCCAAGGCGGAGCGGGAGTTACTGCATCGCAAAGCTCCGGGGCTTCCCAAGGACGTGCGGACCAAGATGGTGGAATACGCCAACGAGGTCCGCAAACTGTTTATGGGCGAGGCTGACGGCAATTTCCGCGACACTATCGAGGTGACCTTCTCGACACGCACCCTCATTCGCTGGGCGGATTTGACCGTCCGATTCCAGCCTCTCGCCCGACAGGGCATCCAACCCGTGACCTATGCGCTTGATCGTGCGCTTGGCTACCGCGCCACTCCGGAGACCCGGACCGTGCTGCATGAGCTGGCGCAACGCATCTTCCCTCAAGAAACCAAGGAGTAATTATGGACACCAAAACAGACATCACCGTGCTCGACAATTTGATGGCTATTAACCTGGACGTAAACATATGGACCGCCCGCAAAAAGCTGACGCCTGCCGATTTTGGTGGTGCAGAGCTTCCCCCTGAAGACCTGGCTTCGCTGGGCAGCAAGAAGGTTTGCAACCCGCAGGAACTGCGCATCTTCGGCACGCTCAAGGCTCGTGCCGTTAACCTTCTGGACCGGACCGGCGTTCGTTTTCTCGGCGGATGGGCTATCCCGGAGGACAAGGCCGATGAGATCGTGGCCGAGCTGACCGTGATCCGTGACGACTTTCTGGCGGCAAAGGAGCAGTTTCTCAATCGGTATGATAAAGCTGTGCGTGATTGGATATCGCAGCATCCCGGATGGGAAAGCCTCATCGGGACCTCCACCGTCAGTGCGGATTATGTCCGCAGCCGCATCGGCTTCAAATGGCAGATGTTCAAGCTACTGCCCCCGGCGGACGACTCCGTCCACCAAGGGTTGCGGGAGGAGATTACTGACCTTGGCGGGACACTCTTTGGAGAAGTCGCCAAGACGGCTACCGACACCTGGCATCGTTGCTTTGAGGGCAAGGATAAGGTGACTCACAAGGCACTGTCACCTCTGCGGTCCATTCATGCCAAGCTGTCCGGGTTGAGCTTCGTGGAACCCCGCGTCATGCCCGTGATGGATCTCCTTGATACGGCCTTCAACCGCATGCCCAAGCGAGGTCATATCCAGGGGAGTGAACTGGTCATGCTTCAAGGGGTGGTTTCTCTCCTGCGCGATCCCACGACCCTTGTAACGCATGGCCAGAAGATTCTGGAAGGGCAGGATGCGGCAGACATCCTCATGGGACTGCTGGCAAGAGATGTTCCGCTTGTTTCCGAGGAGGAGTCGGTAGAGCTGCCTCCGGTTTTCTGTGTTCCTGAGCCGGTGCACCAGCATGCAATTGACAGCCATGGACTCTGGTGATCGTCATGACGAACAATCTGCTCATGAAGTCCCTGCCCATGGTGGCCAGCGTGCTCGGGCACAAGTACGGCGTGAAGGTCGTCATCGGCGGCAAGGGCGCATACACGGACGGCAACACCATCCATCTGCCTGCGCTACCCCTGGAATGCACTGAGACGCTTATCGGTCTGGCCAGAGGTTTTTTGGACCATGAGGCCGCGCATATTCGGGAGACGCGTTTTGATTGGCTGCATCTGGCGAATCTGACGCCACTGGAAATGCACGTCTGGAACACCTTCGAGGATTGGCGGGTAGAGCATCGGCTGGCTCGGCTGTTCCCCGGTTGCAGGCAAAACTTCAACTGGCTGATTCAGCATCTCTTCGGGGATGCATCGGAGAAGACGGCCGATCCGGCCATGGCGATACTGAACTGGCTATTGCTGTCGGTCCGGGCATGGGATGTCCCGTCGTTGAATAACCAGCGAGATGCTGTCGGGATCTTCGTCGAAGGACAGTATCCCGGCCTGATCGGACGGTTGAACTTCGTTTTGCAAAAGGTGCATGCCTACTGTGATTCAACGCAGGAGTGCATTATCTACGCGCGGGAGGTCGTTTCCATTCTCAAGGAGATATTGGCTTCCCAGCCCCCGAAAAATGGGGAACTTATGCAGCGAGAAGCGGTGAAAAAGGGCGATCCTGATGGACTGTCCTCGGAGGCTGTTTTTATCGATTCCCGGCAGCAATTGGAGGGGCTGATCGAAGCCGATGAGGACGATCTGCCCTATGATCTCGGTGAGGCGCTCGCAAACAGCCTGCGCAGGGAAACGCCCAGGGAATTGAGCGAATCCTTGCAAGTCGCGCAAATCGGCACCAAGGCCGTGAAGCTGCTCGATCCGGAAGATGTGGCCGCAACCAAGCGGGCATCGATCGCCCTGCGGACGCAACTCCAAGGGTTGCTGCAATCGTCAGTGCTGACGCGGAGCAAGGTTGGCCGTCATGGCAGACTGGATGCCCGGCAATTGCACAGGGGTGTCAGTGGCTGATGCTCGCGTCTTCAAACGTAACGGACGCAAGGTCGGCATCAATACCGCCGTGCACATCCTTGTGGATTGCTCCGGCTCCATGCGGCGACGCATCTCGCTGACCACGCAGGTGTGTCACGCAGTGGCCACTGCCTTGGGACGCCATCGACGGTATCAACGTGGGAGTGACGGTCTTCCCGGCAGGCACCCCGATTGACGGCGGTAATGGAAACGATCGTGGACCTACGGTCTGTCCGATCCTGAGACATGGAGAACGGATGCACGGGGATTTCGCAGTAAGTGCTGCCGGGTGTACGCCGTTGGGCGAGGCGTTTTGGTGGGTATTGCAGCAAGTTGTGCCGCTTCCGGAGTCGCGCAAGATTGTCTTGATCCTGACCGACGGAGATCCTGATTCCTTCAACGTGGCTTTGGACGCCATTGACGAGGGCAGAAGGTTCGGCGTTGAAATCTATGGCTTGGGCATTCTGTCCGAGACCATCACCAAGTTGCTCCCTGATCATAGCCGCACCATCAACGATTTGGCTGAATTGGCTCCCGCCATGTTTGGCATGTTGCGCGGTGCGCTCATCAAATAACCGCAAATAATCCCGAGGAAAATATGGATAATGAGATTCCCAAATGTCCGAACTGCGACAGTTCGACTCATGTTGTTTTGGTAAACACCAACCAAAAAATTGGCACCGCAGTCGGCGGCGCAGCTGGGGGAGCAGCCGGATACTGGGGTGCGTCCTCCGGTGCCGCAGCTGGAGCTACCATCGGTTCGGTGGTCCCTGTCGTGGGAACCGGACTCGGCCTCATCGCCGGAGGGCTGGCCGGAGCATTGGCAGGCTTCTTTGCAGGAGCTGCTGTAGGCAACCAGGTCGGCGAGCACATCGACCGTCACATTATCAGCGAATGGCGCTGCAACCAGTGCGGCGCTGAATTCAAAACTTAAACCGAGGAGAAAGCTATGCGTGATTTTTGGACATTTATTGGCGGTGTCGCGGTCGGCATCCTGGCCGTGACTGGCGTCTTTGCCATGGAAGAGGATGAAAAGCCCCGTTCCGTCGATCAAGGCGAGGACGAGACGGATGAACTGGAGGATGAAATTGAAGGGGAGGCTGATGGAGACGAAGGCTTGATCGTCCGGGCCTCATAAAAGGAAAGAGCCGCTGGCGAAATGCTGGCGGCTCTTAGAGAAATTGACGCCTTTCGTTTGTTTTTTAGTTGTCTCTATGGGATGCGGGTAAGAATCGGAGTGGAGGGATCGTGTGCCAATTCGTGTGCCAAATTGGTCGAAAAAGGGTGAAAAAGGGCATAAAAAAGGTGAATTCGGCTTATTTGCATAAGAGCAAAAAAGAAGAATGCCAGGCCCTATAAAGCGTTGGGATGCCTGGCATTCTTTGGAATTTCGATGGTGGGCGATACGGGATTTGAACCTGTGACTTCCACCGTGTGAAGGTGCCTAACGGCTTCTGATATCACGGGAACCGATGTTGCAGAACGCCTCCTGCCCCTGCTTGACCATCCTATCTTACCTCGGGAAGGTGAGTAAAAGGTGAGTTGGGCCATCAGTTGTTTCATCCTATTTATGATAGGAGGAGGCTTTGATGCCCTTTTGGATTTTACTTTCGTTCATTAGCCAGCCTGCGTTCATGTCCGCGACCGCGCAAGCGGGCGCATCCATTAAGGGTAGCTCCGCTTCTCTTTCCCCCGCGCCCCTTTTTTACAAAAAAAGCTGGTTAGAAGGTCTAAGGCAACCCAGCAGTGTATCCAGTCCCTTTTGGGTCCTCCCACGCCTAATTCTAATACGGGTGCTATCGAGCGCGTTTCTTCTGCATCTGTGGGTTGGTAAAATTATTACAATTTTACAATTCTTGCCGCCTGTTGGTCGCAGGCGTTTGGTGGAGGTTGGCCTATGACCAGCGACACCAAGAAAGAGATTGAGGCGGCCGTTGAACAGGAGCGCGAACAGTACCAGCAAGAGCAGGCGGAAAAGGTAGCTCAGAAAGGGCCGTCAGAGGATGAGCCCGGCAAAGGGTATTTCGATCAGCTCAAGATTGATTTTGACGATAACCACCTTGGTGATGCCCGGCGGTTTTCGTCCAAGTTTGATGGCAAGATAGTTTTCGATAATATTCAAGGGCGTTGGTATCAATATAACTGCACCCACTGGTTTCAGGACAAGGGGCGGGTCCACAAGCACAGGGTTACCGAGGTGGCTGCCGACTTCAAGGCACAATCTGAATACTACAAACGGCGGGCCAAGGAGGAGATGACCAAGCCCGAGTTTGAGGTGCTGACCAAAACGGAAAAAAATGACCATCTCAAACCGTTCCTGCAAAAGCAGAAAGCTTGGGCAGCACGGGCGAAGGATCTCAAGGACCCGACCCGGATCAACAAGGTCCTGGACATGGCCAGCGTGGCCACCCCTGGGTATCTCGGGATCGTCGGCAAGGAGTGGAATCTTGATCCATATTTGTTTGCCTGCGGCAACAAGGTCCTTGATTTGCGTACCGGAAAGGCCCTTGATCCTGATCCGCGATTCTTCATCAACCGAGCTTCGGAAATCGAATGGAAAGGGCTGCAAGCCGAGAGTGATCTGTGGGATATGTTCCTCACTCAGGTGTTCAACGAGGACCAGGAACTCATAGACTACATCCAAAAATGCGTCGGCTATTGGATGACCGGACTCATGACGTTCCAGGAATTCTACTGCCTGTGGGGTCCGCAGGGACGCAATGGCAAAGGTGTTTTTTTCCGGACGCTCCGCAAGGTCATGGGCTCATATTTCCAAATGATGCCCTCGAAATATCTGCTTGATGAGAAGAGCCTCCAGAATACAGACAAGCCAGATCAGCATCTTGTTTCGCTCGAACACACCCGCCTAGCCTGTGCGTCGGAGGCTCCGAAGCGTGCCAAGTTTTCCGAGGGTGCCATCAAGCAACTCTCGGGCGGCGACCCGATCACTTGCCGGGGAATGTACTCCCTGGACGTTACCGAATTCATTCCCAAGTTCAAGATGCTGTTTGCGACCAACCGTGTCCCGGCTGTGAATGGTGATGACAAAGCTTTCCAGGAGCGACTGCGTATCATCAAATTCCCGTGCACTTTCAAGCAGGGGGTCGAGGCCGATCCCAAGGCCAAGATATATCCGATGAACCCGCAGCTTGAAAAAGAGATGCACACACCCGACCATCTGTCGGGGATACTTGCCTGGTGCGTTCGTGGGGCCAAGGATTTCCTGGAAACAGGGAGGCTGGACGCGCCGGAGTCCGTGCTGGCTGAAACGAAAGACTTCATGATGGATAATGACTTCATCGGCGAGTTTCTCACCGACTGTCTGGTTGTTCATCCGGATGCCCCCCAGACCAATACGCCGCCCGAATGCAAGGCACAGATGAAGGATATCTACGAGGTGTTCAAGAAATGGTGCATTGAGGAGAAGGCGATTATCAAGGAGAAGGTGTGGGCCATGCGTACGCTGGGCAGCGACTTCAGGAACCGCACGGAACTCTTCCGGGTCTCTCCGCAGAACAAAACGTACTACAACGTCTCGATCAAGGCCGAGTGGAGGGAGGGGTACAATGGCCCGTTTTAATCCTATCATCGAAGATCGAAGGTTGGTCGAAGATATCCACGAAGGGTCAACCTCTCAAATTCACAATCTTTTTTCCCTTCTTAGCCTTCCTTATACCTTATTTATACAAAGTAGGAGGAGAGAAAAAAAGAGAGAATATAAAAACGGAAAAACCATAGGAGGAGGTTTTGCTCTTTTTTCGTCGAAGAGTCTAAGGCTGCGGCTGATCCTTTTGTCTCACGGTCTTTGTCGGCTGTTTTCATGGTCGAAGCCGATCCCGAAGTCTTCGGGGTTTAGCGGGTGTGTCGGTCCGGTTTGTTCGTTCTTCGCCCTTCCTCATCCTTGCAGGCCGTTTTTGTGCCATGCGGCAGGGGGGGGCGCGAAATGAGCATCGCAAAAGATAGACTGAGCGCAGTGGATCGGATGGCAATAGCCGAGTCGCTGTTGATTGATCCCAAACCGTTCAAGGCTGACGAACTCGGGGGGCATTGCCCGTTCCACCGTGAGGAGACTCCCGGCGGCGCGTTCTTTTATAATTTCGAGATCGACGCTGCGCATTGTCACAGTTGTGGTGCGGATGCCGACCTGGTGGGAATATTCAACGCGGTGACCGGTCGTGCTACGGCTGATCCCGACGGGTGCGCCGAGTTCGTCAGGAAATATTGCCCGGAGGATGGCTCCAGGCCGGTGGTCAGTCAGGATCGCAAGCCGCACCTTCGTCGGGAGTGGCAACCCAAACCGCTGGGTCTGCCGGCGGATTTGTGGATGGACAAGGCTGCGTCTTTCGTCGAGCACGCCGTGGAGCGGTTGCAGTCCAGCCCGGAACGGCTGACCGAACTGGCTGGCTGGGGCATCGATAGTGAGACGGCCCGCAAGTGTCGGTTCGGTTGGAATGACCGGGACAAGTGGCCGCCGGTCACAGCTTGGGGGTTGCCCCTGGAGCAGAATGAGCAGGGCAAGGAAAAGAAGATATGGCTCCCCGAGGGGTTGGTCATGCCCGCCATCCGTGACGGTCAGGTGCTCAAGCTCAAGATTCGTCGCCCTGATCCGGTCACGCCCTGGGGCGAATCCCGAAAATATTGGGAGGTCAAGGGCGGGGCCAACGGTCTCTATCACACCTACGGCAACCCGCTCAATCGGGTCTGGATGGTCATGGAGACCGAGCGCGATGCGGCCTTGGTTTGGCAATATGTCCACGACCTGGGCATCGGGGCCATGGGCAACGGTGGAGCGAGCAAGCGTCCGAGCGGCTACGTGGCCGACATCCTGGCTCGCGCCAAGGTGATCCTCAACGCCTTGGATTTCGACCAGGCCGGGACCACCAACACCTACGCATTCTGGGAGCAGGAGTACCCGACATCCATCCGCTACCCGGCCCCGCCCTCCATGGGCAAGGACGTAGGCGACGCCGTGGCCAACGGTCTGGATATCCGGCAGTGGGTGCTCGACGGCCTGCCCAATTTCGTCAAGCGCGAGTTGTTCAGCAATTCTAAGCCCACCCCGTCCAAGACTGCGTCGACCCCGGCTCCGGCACCCAAGCCGTACATCGAGATCGTGCTCGACAAGATGGAGGCTGACGGCCTTCCGCTGTGGCGTGCCGAGGTGATCGCGTTCCGCGAGCATCTCCAGGCCAACGGCCTGCGGATTTTCCGACGCCGCGAGGGAGGCCTCTGGGTGGGGTGCGCCGATGAGTCCCGCTATGCCGACAAGGCCGTGGGGGTGTTGGTTTTCGAGGCGCGGCAGCGGTTCCACGCGGCTCGGACCCTGGACGAGTGGATCGAAGAAACCAGTTTGGAGGCTGTGGTGCGTGGCTTTTTTGGTGATCGGTTGGAGGTACGCGGATGAGCAAGCAAGAGACAACCCAGGCCATCTGGTTCAAGACGGCGCGACAGGTGCATCAATATCTGACCTGCCCGATTGGCGATGAATATCTTTGGGGTGACGGGGAAACCGGGCTCAAGGAAAAGGGCATCGAATACTCCGTGTCCGAGAAAACCATCTACAACCACATCGACGACAAGGACGGCAAGGAGAAGCTCAAGCGCAACCGCAAGCGTTGTTTCCCGAAGCGCACCGTTGATATCTACGCCAAGACGCATCTTCCGAACGTCGTGGCCGATGCGGACCCGGCGGAGGTGGACGAGGTGGAGATGACCGGCAGCCAGGCAAGTGCCGCACGTCGGGTTGAGGCCGATGCCCATGTCAAGGAGATCACGGCCAAGCTCCAGGAGTTGAAACTCAAGCGCGAGCTGGGGCAGACCGTGCCCACGGCTGCGGTGGAGCGCGAGCTGGGCGAGCGTGCCCAGGGGCTCAAGCTCAACCTGTCGTCGTTCATGCGCGACGCCTCGCCGGAAATCCTCTCCCATGTGGGTGGCGATATCCAGGCGGCACTCGAAATCATCGAAATAGTGGAGGGCAATCCCGAACAGGCGGAGCGGTTGTCCGGGTTCATCTTTTCGCGGCGTCCTCTTTTGCTCGACACCTATCGGCGTCGGCTGGTGTCCGCGCTCAACACCTACGCCCGGGGGGAGTGGTTCACCGAGGAGATGCAGGAAGCGTGGGAAAAGTTGATTGCCGCCCAGAATGAGGAGGAGGCGGAGGTGGCCCTGGGAGCGGTCAAGCTGCTCGGCGGCGATCCGTCCAAACTGGACGCGGTCCTGGAGCAGTACGAAATCAAGGCGAGGGTTGACCGATGACCTACATGCCGCCGCCGTTTGAGCTCTACGCTGGCGAACGCCAGGTGTTCGAGTCCCGCCCCTGGATGTCCACCGCCGAGTTTGCCGAGAAGCATTTCCGGCTCGTGACCGGCCCGAACGCGGGGGAGACCTACCGCCTGGACCACAGTCCCATCGGCCGCATGGTCATGGACCTGTGGGACAAGCCCATGGTGCAGACCCTGTTCTGGGGCGGGCCTTCGCAGGTGACGAAGAAATCGACGACCGCCTACGTTTGCATGGCCGCCGAGTTGTTTCGCAACCCGTGCTCCTGCGCGGTGGGCATGCCGGACAAGGACACCCGCAACCGCATCTTCGACGAGAAGATCGGGCCGCATTTCAAAAAATCCAAGGTGTTGCGCGAGTTGTTGCCGGACGACAAGCAGGCGGTGCAGAAGGGATTGATCCTGACCCGCTTCGGGGCCATCTACGGCATGCATTCCGGGTCCGATGCCTCGGCCTCGTCCATCTCGCCGCGCATCGTGCTCGTCGATGAGGAGGATGCCTACCTCGACACCATGGCCGCCGAGCGCATGTGCGAGCGCAACATGTCCTACGACGACGAGGCCAAGACCTTCCGCTTTTCCAAGATTCGCGGGAACGAGCGGCAGTCGTCGTTCTGGCGGGCGATGAAGGAGAAGGCCCAGGTCATCTACGAGGTGCGGGCGGCCTGCCCGAACTGCGGGACGTTGCAGGTCATGGACTTCAAGCGCATCAGGGTTCCCGGCAAAATGCGTGACCCAAAGAAGATCATCAACGATCGGGCTGCCCGATATCATTGCATCGCCTGTGATTTCAAGTGGGACGACCACCACCGCAATCTCGCCGTCAGTCGGGGCGATCTGTGGGCGGAGCACGATATCGAGAACGCCACCGCTGTGGCCGTGATCACGCCGTCCTGGTACTTCCCCGGCATGTCGCTCTCCAAGGTCATGGCCGACTGGTTCATCGCCCTGGAAGCCGGGACACCCTCCAAGATGGAGTGGTTCGACAATTCGCACGCCTCCAAGCCGTACCGGGTCATCACGCTCAAGACGCCCGAGGATCAGATCAAGGCGATGATCCAGCACGACCGCTCGCCGAGGGAGGTGCCTGCCGAGGCCGTGGCCCTGACCATGGGCATTGACTCGCAGAAGGTCAGCTACTTTTTCGTGGTTCGGGCCTGGGCCAAGTCCGGCGAGTCCTGGCTGGTGGACTACGGCGAGTTGGCGAACCGGTCGGCGTTGGAGGACCAGCTCAACGCGGTTTACCCGGTGGCCGGGCGCGACGACGTGGTCATGCCCATCTGGCGCAAGTCCATCGACATCGGTGGTACGCGGGACGAGAGCCGGGACGAGGGGTGGTCGCGTTCGGAAGAGGTCAAGCTCCTGGTCATGGAGCTGGGCGACGACGGATTCTACGCGGTCAAGGGTGCGAGCCGGAAGCAGGACGTGGTGGTCCGCCGTTCCGAGACCGGCGTGCACAAGGACGTGCCCAAGGAATACCAGGAGAACATTACGCTCTACACCTTGGACACACACGACTTGAAGGACCTGATCTTCATGGTGCGGTTGCACCCCGACTCGCTTCAACCCATGTGGCTGCACCGTGATGTCGGCGACGACTACCTGCGCCAGATGTCCAGCGAGGAGCGGGATGTGGACAAGAACGGCAACCCCCGGTGGGTGCAGAAAAAAGCGGCCAACCATCTGCTGGACTGCGAGGTCTACGCAGCGGCCTGCGCCCACCCGGACTGGACCCCGGCACTTGCAGCTTCTGCCGGAGCCGATGTACCGGAAGACGGTTCAGCCATCGTCAGGCTTTCAGACGGGAGGCTTTTCGTCCTCGCCGTTGGCA
Source organism: uncultured Pseudodesulfovibrio sp. (assembly GCA_963662475.2). GTDB lineage: Bacteria > Desulfobacterota > Desulfovibrionia > Desulfovibrionales > Desulfovibrionaceae > Pseudodesulfovibrio. The sequence continues at coordinate 61,362 of CAXXUE010000028.1, read as the reverse complement.
GGCCGGATCATCAACCCCAACTACGGAGGGCGCTACTGATGCACGAGGTCGCAGAACAGATTCCTGCGGAGCAGCTCCGCGAACTCGTGGAACGAGATACAGGACGGCCCGAGGGCGTGGATTACAGCGTGCGATGACGGCGGTGTGTGCCCGGTCTGCGGCGCGGAGCGGTGTCGGGTGACGACGACGACCGGCGCATGGGTCCGGCTCGGTGCGCGAACGGTTTCACCGCTGTTCGGGTCATGCGGGCTGCGGTTTAAGAGTGTGGAGGTGGATGGGTAGACAAAATGTTTGTATCGCGTTATCTGTCTTTCAATAGTACAATTTATGTGGAGGATAAATTATGTCAAGAATTATTTTGGCCATCGTTTGCTCATTCTTTGTTTGATGTCGTTTTTGCTGGTGGCTAGCGGGGTGTTCGTCCAGCTTTTTGATAGATTGATGCTTCCTCTGATGAAACATTTAAGGCGTCTGGATCAAGAGATGGTTCAGTCCACTCCCAGAGGATAAACGGGAGAGTTTTCAGAAGACGTTTGTGGGGATGACGGTACTTTTGGCCTGTTTCCAAAAAAGGAGATCAAGAGGAATATACGCCGTTTTTATGACGGAATGACCTATGAGGACATCATTTGTCCAAGGCCGCGAGGAACTCCATGAACTTCGGTACAAAGCAAGCAGTAATATTATGAAAAAATTATTGTTGGTGTTGTTTTGTTTGTCGGATAAGACTGTTCCGGCATTTTCTGCATGATTTTGTTAGCCCTATTGGGTTCGAGGCGACTTCGATGCAAACAGGGCGGCAGTGATAGCGTACATCAAGCAGGACGTAAAACAGGCCTGTCGCCAAGATTGGTATGGATTCCGAATGCCACATCTCCAGATTGATGGAGAATGAGAATTTGAAAGCATTCAAGGAATTGTTGCAGGCCGAAGACAAGGATACCTTGGTTCGTATCATCAAGCAGTATTGCGGAATCGGCATGTGCAACTACGCAACGATCGCTCATGATGTACAAGGAGGAGATCAAGGCCAAGGGCACGTCCTTGAACTGGTGCGCGATATGTTGAAAAAAATTGTTTCATGGTTTATCGGTGAAGGTCGGCCCCCCAAGCCAAAGTTGAAATTGGAAAGTGCCTATGATGTTGGCACGTAATGAAGACGAATATGGTATGGCCGAGCGGCTAGCGTGGGAAGCAAATGAGCCGCCGATCACGCGAGAATTGATAGTCGCTTTGTGGTGGGCATGGGTTTTTGTTCAATTTGCGGATGTGGGCGGCAAGAGTGGGCAATATCTCTTGCGAGTATGTGCCAGTCGAAGACTAACTATCGTGAAAAGGCCACGAGACACTCCTAGGTACTGGCATGGCCGAGCGGGGGGACTGTGATCCCGCTTGAAGATCGCCTACAAGTTATGCGTATCAACGACCTTCGGCAGTTTGCCAGAGATTTGGGCATTACGGAAAAGTTTAGGAATAAGGCTCAGGCCGCGGCGGTTGATATGCTCAGCATCCGGACGCACGAAGAAGGATTTTAGCCGTGACTGTTCGCCATGGGATTTATTCAAGCTCAAGCCGTGGCCAGGATTTGACGGTGAACAGTTTCAGGCTTCATGGGCCGAGTATGAAGAGGATCATTCACGGGAGACAATCCGCGAAAAGCGTTCCGATTACGAGATGGATGACTACTAGGATTGACACCCGCCCTGCTTTCTGGCAATGGTGTCTGTACGGAGCTTAGAAACTCCAACTTGGCGGACACCGCCATCCTCGTCAGACGCGGTTTTTTTGTGCCATCTGAGCAATTCATGTTTTGCCGGGAGTGGGGAGATGTCCAGGGCTTCGGCCTAAAGTACCCAGCCTTTCCAAGTTGAGGTTCTAACTCCCGGCATCCTTCATGTCGAAGGATCGCCATTAGAAAACAACAGGAGTTCTCTCATGGAACGCACATTTCTCATCTCGGAATCCGAACTGAGGTCCATCAATCAATTGTTGAACGACACGTCCGGCGAGGTGGCGGGTCTGTCCGTACTGGCTTACCTGGCGGTGGAAGATGGCGGCAGGGATGTGCAGGGCGAGGCCCTGTTCGGCATGAGCCGCACCTTGCGTTATATGTCCGAACGTTTGGCAGTTCAGGTGGACGAGATGACTCCGCTCAACTTCGCCGAAGCGTCACAGGGCAACGTCGTCAACCTGTCGGAGGTGCGCGATGCCTAGCGTCATTCCTTTCGACTTTGACGGCGACGCGGTACGGGTGGTCATGCAAGATGACGAGCCGTGGTTTGTGGCCAAGGACGTGTGCGATGTGTTGGAGTTGAGCAACGCGGTACGACCGAGACCCTGCGCGCTTTAGACGAGGACGAAAAGAGTACCCTAAGAATTACTGAGGGTATTCAGCGCGGCAATCCGAACATGAATGTTATCTCCGAGTCCGGCCTCTACTCCCTGATCTTTCGGTCGCGCAAGGAGGAGGCCAAGCGGTTCCGCAAGTGGGTGACGGGCGAGGTCCTGCCGAGTCTGCGCAAGCACGGGCGGTACGGAACAGAGGCTGCCGTGCCGCTGGCCCTGGCCCCGGGCGAAGGAGCCTTGCGCATCAAGGCGTCCATGCGTGCCCAGGCGTTGCACTCCGCCGTGCAGACTGCCCGGCTGGACAACGGCTCCGAGGCTGATGTGAAGCGACTGTATGGCGAGTTCTGCGATCTGTTTGCCGCTCGTCCGGCCAAGCAGCAGGAGATAGGCGATGACCCGTGCGCGGAGCTGGTGTCCGCCTTTGTGGAGGAAGCGTTGGTGGTCACGGACATCACGCACGGCACCATGCCGCGCCAGCTCAAGACGCAGATGAAGGATATCTACACCCTGTTCTCCACCTGGTGCGAAGAGGTACGCGGTTTGCGTTCGTCCGAGGTGCCATCCATGAATTTGGTCGGGCGTTCCATGCGGCAGTTTCCTCATGTGCACAGGGTCTCGCCCATCAACAAGGTTTTCTACAATGTTCGTCCGGCCTAGTCGGCACGAACTTTGCTATTTTATAAAGATCAATTCTCGAAACGGGTGGCCACTGGCTGCCCGTTTTTTTGTGTCCGGCGTAGTAGATTACTACACGTAGTAATTTACTACATGTAGTAATTTACTACGGACGGCCCCCTTTTTTCTCCGGTAAACAGGAATCACTTTTACCGCGAAAACCGGAGATGAGCATGGCCGACGAATTCACCAAAGAGAAAACCGACGAAGCCTTGATCAAGACTGTCGAGGCCGAAGAGTATGAGCGCGAAGGTCAGAAGGTTCGCCGTTCAAATCTGCGGACCTTGCTCGATGTCTCGCGGGAAGTCGGGGCCGAGGAACGCGCCCGCGATTGCGGCAACATCCTTGAGCGTGCGCACGTCGGCGCGGTGAAGAGGTAGCCGTGGCCAACCGTCAGCAAGCCTATGCCCGCCGCCTTGGTCGCGGCCGCCACGCCCGCCGTACCGGGGCATCCCTGGAAGGGGCCATGGCGACATGGATCAATTCCACGGTTTCCCAGCGTGAAGTCGAGCGGCAGATCGAGCGGTCCAGCGAGCGTGCTCTTGATCTCTACCACAACGATGCCATGGCCCATGGCGTGCTGGAATCCCTGCTTGTCGAAGCCGTGGGCATTGGCCTTTCCCCGCAGCCGTCACCCAAGACCGATTGGCTTGGCATGGATGGCGAGTGGGAGGCCGAATTCCAGTCTGCCGCCCTGCGTGCCTGGGAAGAGCAGGGACTTGACTGCCGTCATTGGTGCGATGCCCAGCGACGGCTCGATTACTACGGTCTCCAGGGGTTGGCGTATTTCAATTGGAAGTTGCTCGGCATCGGTGCTTTTCAGATCATTTCCAAGCCCCGGCCCATGGCCCCGTTGTCAACCTGCGTGCTGCCTCTTGATCCGTTCCGGTTGGTCACGCCATCCGACATGTCCGACAAAGAAATTTACGACGGCATCGAGATCGACCGCGACGGCGAACCGGTCAAGGTCTGGTTGTGTAAGCCTGGCAAGTTTCATGTTCGCCCCACCTCCGCCAACTGCGAGTCGTTCGACATCTGGGATGAGAAAACCGGCCTGCCGCGCATCCTGCTTGTCACCGACGTGCGCAACATCGCCGAGTACCGGCAGGACTCGATCATCGGCCCGATGATTTCCGAGATCCGCCACTCCAACGACCTGGCCGAGGCTGCCGTGGTCGGAGCCATGATCCGCAATCTCTACACCATGTTCATCAACGACTTCGGGCAGGGGAACGTGTCCAAGGACACCCCGTGGGACAAGCGGATTCTGGAGACACCCAAGGGCACCATCCTTGTCGGGCACGGCAAGGAGAAGCCGACATTCTTCCAGCACGAGGCCGCGCCGTCCCGGTACTCGGAAATGTTTACCGCCATCATCGACCGGCTCGGCATGGCCACCGGACGCGGTGCGGAGAACGTGGCCCGGAAGTTTCAGGCCAGCTACTCGGCCTCCAAGGCGTCCATGGAGAAGGCGGATCAGTTCAACGAGTTTGAGCACCGCACGCTCAACGGCCAGTTCAACCAGCCGGTCTGGTCCTGGATGCTCTACGAGTCCGCGCTGCGTTCGCGGCTGCCGGTCAAGTCCGTCGATCATTTCCTTCAAAATCTCTACGCCTACACCCATTGCGAGCACCTGCCGCAGCCCAAGACCCAGATCGACCGCGAGAAGCAGGCCAAGGCCGATGTCCTCGAACTGGGTTCGCACAACACGAGCTACCGGACTCTCTACGGTCGGAAGGGCAAGGATTGGCGTGAGGCTCTTACTGAGGTCGCCAAGGAAAAGAAATTTATCAAGCAGCTTGAAGCGGATCACGATGTGGACATGAGTTCCTATCAGATTCCCGACGCTGCGTGGAAACCCGAGGAGAAATATGATGATGGCGCAGATCAGAGCTAAACGATCCGTCGCCGCCCTGACCGGCGAGGTGTGGGCGTTGGAGCCTGGAAAATTGATCCAGGTGGCCGACTTTGCCCAGGCCTTGATCGAAGGGCGCGAAACGGGCGGCGAGATGTTCACCCAGGTGGCCGGGGATTCGATCGGTGCGGTCAAGCCGTACGTCGTGACCGAGGACGGCGTGGCCGTCATCTCCGTGGAGGGCGTCATTGCCCGCCGTCTCAATCTGTTTTCCGACATTTCGGGAGGTTGTTCCACCGAGCTGCTCGGTACCTACGTGCGCATGGCATCCGATGACCGGGCTGTCCGGGCCATTGCCATGGACATCAATTCGTCCGGCGGCGGGGTGTTTGGCCTGACCGATCTGGTCGCCACCATCCGCACGGCCCGCGAAGTCAAACCCATCGTGGCTTTTTCTCCGGAGCTCATGTGCTCGGCAGCGTACTGGATCGGATCGGCTGCCAACGAACTGGTTTGCACCGTGGATGCCGAAGTCGGTTCCGTTGGCGTGGCCTGCATGCATTTTGACCGGTCCGGCAAGGACGCCAACGAAGGAATCAAGCGCACGGTGCTCTACGCCGGGGAGTACAAACGGGTTACCTCGGACGAAAAACCTCTTTCCGACAAAGGCGTGGCCTATCTCCAGCAGAAGGTTGATTTTTACTACTCCCTGTTCGTCGAGGCCGTGGCCAAGAACAGGGGCATGAGCGTCGAGGAGGTTCTGTCAAAGCTGGCCGACGGCTCTACCAAGATCGGGACCGAGGCCCAAGCCGCCGGATTCGTCCATCACATCGGTAATATGGAGTTCGCCATCGCGCGGGCTCTTGATCTTTCAGCAAGTATTTATCCCATTAACTTAACTCAGGAGGCAGACATGCCCGGAACCACCCCCCAAGGTGCCGGAGCCGACAACGGTGGCTCCGCGACTCTGGAACTCTCGGCTCTCACCGCCGAGCAGTTGACTCAGGCCAACCCCGATCTGGCCGCGCATTTTGTTGCCGCAGGAGCGAACGACGAGCGCAAGCGTTGCGTCGAGCTGCTCGAAGCCGGGGCCGACTCCAAGCTGACCATCGCGGCTGTCAAGGACGGCACTGATCCGGCAGCGTTTTTCAAGCAGGCACTGGACGCGGAACGGTCCGGCAAGGCAGCGGCCCTTGAGGACTTTGAGAAGTCCATGGCCAAGTCCGCCGGGCAGTCCGGCAAGGAAACCGCCGCGAAAGACGGCGATAATTTCGAGGCCCTGGTCGAGTCCCACATGGAGAGCGCCAAGTGCTCCAAGGGTCAGGCCTTGCTTGCCATGGGTCGCAAACACCCCGAAGCCCATGCCGCATGGCTCGCGGCCCAGAACTAGGAGATCGTCATGAGTTACAACGATTACGGAATCGGAACCCACACCTGTGGCGAGGATGTCGTCGAAGCCCGCCGCGTCAAGCTGAATTCCAGCGATCAGGTGGTCTATGCCGACGCTGATGCCCTTGGCATCGGCGTTACCCGCAATGATTGCGAGGTCGGCGAAGACGTCGGCGTTGCCTACTACAACAAACCCGGCACTCACCACATCATGGTCACCGAGGCCGTCACCGTGGGCGTGGACCTGTACGCCGCCGCAGACGGCAAGGTGAGTCTCCTGCCCGCCGAGGCAGGCGACTATATCAAAGTTGGTGTTGCCCTGGAAGCCGCCGCCGCGAACGGCGACGTCATTGAGATGCTTCCCCATGAAAGCGGGAAGGTCGTAACCGTCAGCGGCAGCTAGCCGAGAGGAGAGTGATATTATGATTCCCGCAACCAAAGGTACCGGCGAACGCCTTCGTCCCGATCTCGGCATTTTGGCTCACGAAACCATGGTCGATGCCCCGACCCAGGGATTCATCGCGTCCCGCGTTGTTCCTTATTTCCCTGTCGCGTCGCAGTCTGCCGACTTCCCCGTCCTGCCTGCCAAGGCCGCTTTCGCCAAAGAAGATGTGAAGCGGGCACCGGGTGCCGCCTACAAGCGTTCCGGTGGCGAATTCGAGGCCGGAAAGTATTCCTGCCGCGAGCGCGGCCATGAGGTCCCCGTCGATGAGCGGTTCAAGAAAATGTATAATTCCATCATCGACATGGAAGGCGCAGCCACTGTGCGTTGTACCAACATCGTGTTGCGAGCCTATGAGATCGAGACTGCGGCCAAGCTCCAGAAGCCGAGCAACTTCCTGACCGCTGCCGCAGGCCGTGCCTGGTCCGATGCTGCCGCTGATCCCAAGGCTGACATCGCGGCAGGCAAGGAGGCCATGCGCAAGAAGGGCACCTTGCCCAACAAACTGATCATCTCCTGGCCCACATTCAACAACCTCAAGGCCGTGACCAAGGTCAAGGATGCCGTGGAAAAGATTTTCCCGGAAACCGCCAAGACCGGGACCATCGGCCTGAACCACCTGGAAGCCTACCTCGAGATCGAGATCGAGCTGGCCGGGGCTATGGTCGACGGGGCGAACCGATCCAAAAACGTGGCCCTGGAGGACATTTGGTCCGACACCGTGGCCACGCTTGCCCGCGTCGCCCCGGAAGGTTCCGACATCACTGAGCCTTCCATCGGCCGTACGTTCCTTTGGAATGAGGGCGCGAGCGACGAGATCATCGTGGAGGACTACTACGAAGAGAAAGTCCGGGCGCAGATCATCCGCGTCCGGCATGACATCGACGTTCGTCTGCTCCAGTCGTTCGACGACGACGGCACGAGTGTCCTGTCGAACATCTCCAAAAACTGTGGCTACGTCATCACCGGCATCAAGTAACATCGCCGTTTCATAACAACCTCCCCGAAGGGGTGGTCGGGATTTACTGTCTTTGCCCGACCGCCCTGGGGAGGGGAGAACACAATGACCATCGAATTTGACATCAACACCAAGCGTCTCGAAGAAAAGACCGACCGCCTGCTGGATATCCCCAAGCAGATGGAACGGGCTGTCTCCGGGGCCATGAACACCGCGCTTGAACGCAAGGGCAAGGCGGCGGCATGGCGTGAGGTCAAGGACGAGTTCAACGTGCGCAAGCTGGATATTCTGGGCAAGGACCATGTTGATGTCTTCAAGGCCAGCCCTGGCAGACTCGACGCCCGGATGGTTATCCATGGCGCGTCAAACATTTCGCTCGGGCATTTCCTGCGGCCGAAGAACGGTCCCAAGCGCAGGCCCAAGGTCGGTCCGACAGTGCTGGTCAAGCGGTCGGCTGGCAGGAAGCCGGTCAAGGGTGCGTTCGTCAAGGTCAACCCCGGCGGCGCGGTGGTTTTCAAGCGGGAAGGGACTGCCCGGCTGCCCATCGCCAAGATGTTCACGTCCGCGCCCATCCGGCATTTGGAGAAAGACGACGTGCAAGATCGAATCTACCGCGACATCGAGGAAGGATTCTTCCAGGAGTTCGAGCGGTACGCGGACCATCTCATGAGCAAGGCGGGGTTGTGATGCATCTCGACGAACTGGCCTTGGCTGACCTGGATATTTTTTTCAGCCCCGACGAGACCTACCCCGCAACGTGGACGGTGCCCGGCGGCGAGCCGGTACCCATGGTCGTGATTTTCGAGGAGACCTACGAAGCGGTCGATCCCGAGACCGAGGCCGTGATCATGTCCACCGAGCCGCGCATCGATGTCCGCAACGACGAGTTGCCGGACGGCGCGGACGAAGGGGACGCCGTGGTGGTCGATGGCAGATCGTTTTTCGTCATCGAAATCCAGCCGAAGCGATTGACCAGCAAGGTCTACCTGCATCGGGAGGTGGCCTGATGCATCAGCGTACCGTGATCCGCGATAAGGCCAAGGCGTTGCTGCTCGGCAAGACGCTTGCCGGGGCCCACGTCTACTGCTCCAGGGTCAAGCCTTTTTCCCATCGGAAGCTTCCGGCCATCGGCATCTATTTTAACGGGGGGCAGGCCGATGACGGCGGGCGGAACCCGCGCCGGTACGTTCGCACCGAGGACCTAGTGGTGGAGATCGTTGCAGCGGAACTGGCCGATGAGCGGGTGGACGAGCTGCTCGACGGGCTGGCCGAGCAGGTCGAGAACATCTTTCTGGCCGACGAAACGCTCGACGACACCGCATGGGATTGCGTGCTTTCCGACACCGATCTGCGGCCCACCCGCGCCGGAGACCGCGAGTTCGGTTCTGCCAGAATCATATTTCGCGTTACCTACGAAACCGTGCCGCCGGAAGGGCTGTCCAACGACTTGGATGTCGTGGCGGCGGATTGGGATCTCGGTCCCGTTCCGGATGGGCAGCTTGAAGCCCAGGATCAAATCAACCTTGAGGAGGAATAATCCATGCCCAGGAAATTTTTCGTGAAGCCCAGGGAGGGAGTCAAGGTCCGCATTCCCGACACTTCGCAGCACCTGCCGTCCGAAGGAGCTTCGGTCCCGGCAACCTCGTACTGGCTTCGCCGGATCAATGACGGCGACGTAATCGAGATTAAGCCCGCCAAGGGCAAGGCCAAGGAGTAGCCCATGTCCATTTCGTTCAACGAAGTCCCGATCAACCTGCGGGTGCCCGGCGTGTACGCCGAGTTCGATTCCTCCAACGCCATGCGTGGCCTGCCCCTGATGCCTGTCAAGGGGTTGGTCATCGGGCAGCGGCTGGCCTCCGGCACCAAGTCCGCCCTGGAGTTTGTCCGTGTGACCAATGTCCAGGACGCCAAGAATTATTTCGGCCAGGGTTCCATGCTCGCCAGGATGTACGCGGCGTGGAACAAAAACAACTCGTTCACCGAGGTCCATTGTGTGGCTCTGGACGATGACGACGCCGCTGTGGCCGCCACAGGGACTGTCGTCCTGACCGGCGCGGCAACGGCTTCGGGTATCCTCGCTGCCTACGTCGGCGGGGTTTTGGTCCGCGCTGCCGTGTCCATCGAGGATGCGGCTGCCGATGTCGCCACTGCCCTGGCCGCTGCCATCAACGCGAACGCCGACCTGCCGGTCACGGCTGCCGCTGCCACCGGCACGGTAACCCTGACCGCCCGGAACAAGGGCGTGGTCGGCAACGATATCGATGTGCGATTGAATTACTACGATGGCGACGTGCTCCCGGCCGGGCTGTCCGTCACCATCAATGCCATGACCGGCGGCGCGGGCAACCCTCTGCTGGACAGCCTCATCGCCGCCCTGGGTGACGAGTGGTATCACTTCATCGCCTGCCCCTACACCGATGCCGTGAGCCTGGCCGCCCTGGAGTCTGAAATGGACCGCCGCTGGGAGCCGCTGCATCCCTACGACGGGCGCATTTTTTGCGCCGCGAGCGGCACCCACTCGGAGCTGGGCACCTTGGGCGACACCCGAAATTCGCCGCATGTCTGTCTGATGGGCGCGAAGAACATGCCAACTCAGCCCTGTGAACTGGCCGCCGCCCTGGCCGGTGTCGTGGCTTACTACGGGTCCATTGACCCGGCCCGTCCGTTCACCACCCTGGAATTGAATGGCGTGCTGCCGCCCGTCGTGGGCGACCGGTTCTCGATCGAGGAGCGCAACCTCCTGCTGTTCGACGGCGTGTCCACCTTCGTCGTGGACTCGGACGGAACGGTCCGCATCGAGAAACTCATCACCACCTACAAGACTTCGCCCGCCGGTGCGGACGACACGTCCTACCTGTACCTCAACACGATGATGACGCTGTCCTACATGCGGTTCTCCCTGCGCAACCGGTTCCTGCTCAAGTTCCCCCGGCACAAGCTGGCCGACGACGGAACCCGCTTCGGCGCAGGGCAGAAGGTCATCACCCCCAAGGTTGCCAAGGGCGAACTGCTCGCCTTGTTCCGCGACTGGGAGGACATCGGTCTTGTGGAGAACGTCAGCCAGTTCAAGGCGGACCTCATCGTGGAGCGCAACGCGAGCAATCGCAACCGGCTGGACATGATGCTCCCGCCCGATCTCATCAACCAGGCCGACATCTTCGCGGCCCAGTTCCAGTTCATCTGGTAAGCAAAGGAGAATCCCATGAGCAACAATCCCAACCGCATTGCCGGGACCATCTTCGTCAAAGTCGAAGGCGAGCTGCTGGATTGCGAAGGCGAGTTTACCTTCGGCTACGGCAACTCGGAGCGGACCTCCCTGCTCGGCAGCGACGGCAGCGTCGTCGGCTATTCCGAGGAACCCAAGGTGCCATTTATTGAGGGCAACCTCTACAACACCGGGTCTGTGGACATGGAGACCCTCCTGGCTGCCGATGGGGAGACCATCACCCTGGAGCAGGCCAACGGAAAGACCGCCAAGCTTTCCCCGGCCTGGCAGGTCAAGGAAGGTCAAAATTCCACAGGCAAGTCCACCGTCCCGGTCCGCTGGGAAGGCAAGACCCTCGACGAATACTAGGAGCGAAATATGTCCGAGATCAAAATTCCCCACGTCGTCGATCTGGAGTTTCCCGTCGAGCACGGTGACGACATCGTTGAAAAGGTGACCTTCAATCGGCGGCCTACGTCCGGCGATCTGCGCGGGGTGAAGATTGACGAGCTGACCAACATGTCCATGGCCATGACCGTGGTCTGCCGGATCAGCGACTTCCCCGTTGCCTTGAAAAATCAGGTCGATGCCGCTGACGGCTTGGCCCTGGTCGAGGTGATTGCGGATTTTTTGGACAGTGCCCGCTAGATTGGGAGGATGCCCTGGCCGTCGTGGCCGTCACCTTCCGGTGGCCGCCCGACGTGCTTTGGTCCCTGACCATCGATGACCTGATCTACTGGTACGAGGCTGCCAAAAAAACGCAACCGGACGAGGCTGACTAATGAGCGAGAAAAAACAGACCCGACTCGAATACATCCTGGCTGCGGTGGACAAGTTCTCCGCGCCCATGAGGCGTTTCAATAAGCGCGTAAGCGAATCCACCAAGGGCATCCGGCAGATCAGGAAGGCTAGTGCCAACCTGAAGCAGGAGTCCGGCTGGAACAAGCTTGCCTACCGGGTCGGCGTGCTCAAGAAACGGATCGGTTCCGTTGCCAGGGAGATCAAGGCCCTGGCCGTCAGGTTCGTGGCGGCTACGGCTGCCGCTGCCGGAGGTTTGCTTGCCATCGTCAATTCCACGGCCACTGCCGGGGATCACATTGCCAAGACGTCCCGGAAACTCGGGCTTTCGACAACGGCCTTGCAGGAACTGACCTACGCTGCCGAACGCGGCGGGGTCGAAGTCAGCACGTTCGAGATGGCCTTCCAGCGTTTCGGTCGTCGGGCTGGCGAGGCGTTCATGGGCAAGGGCGAGGCCGTGACCGCGCTCAAGCAGCTCGGCATCAATCTCAAGGATTCGTCCGGCAAGATGCGGGGCGTGGATTCCCTTTTCATGGATGTGGCGGAGTCGCTCTCTCGCATCGAGAACCCGGCCATCCGCAATGCCCTGGCCATGAAGCTGTTCGACTCCGAAGGTGTCAAGCTGGTGCAGATGCTGGACGGCGGACGGGAAGGGCTGGCCGCCATGCGCCGGGAGGCGCATCGGTACGGCAACGTCCTGTCCGGCCCGACCACCAAGGCCAGCGAGGCGTACATGGACACCATGACCAACCTCAAGGCCGCGTTCGCCGGGGCCAAGAATGTCATCGGCGAGGAGCTGATGCCGACGGTCGCGTACCTTGCCCAGAAATTGACCACGTTTTTCGTGGAGCACCAGGCCGAGATCCGGGAGTGGGTGCACGGTGTTGCCGTGGAACTGCCGGGGGCGTTCAAGAAACTCAAAGAAGCCGTGGGCGAACTTTTGGTAAAGCTTGCACCGTTTTTTTCCTTCGTGGGCAGGCTGGCCGATGTGTTTGGTGGGGTGAACATGGTCCTGGCCGCCCTGGCTGCGATCATTCTTGGCCCGCTGGTCTCGGCTGTTGTGGCCTTGGTTCCGGCTCTTATGACTCTTGGGACCGCATTGGGGGCTTTTGCCATCAAAATTACCATTGTGTTGATCCCTGCCATCGTGTCCCTCGGCACAGCCCTTCTGACCACGCCCATCGGGTGGTTCATCGCCATCGTGGCTGTCCTGGTCGGACTGGCTGTGTTGATCATCAGGAAGTGGACCCCGATTTCAGAGTTCTTCAAAAACCTCTGGGGCGGCATTGTCAACACCTTCCGGGGAGCCATGGACTGGATTGAAAAAAAGCTCAAGGCCGTCATCGACTGGTTGCCCGACTGGATGACCGGGAAGAAAAAGATTGAGGTCAAGGTCAACCGTACGGAAGGCGACGACGCTTCCGTGCGTACGGGTCGTCCGACCGTCGGGGCCGGGCGCATGATGCGCAACCGGTACGGGCGGCAGGGGATAGTGGACCGGCAGGAGCGGGAGACCACGGTCAAGGTCAAGTTCGAGGACGTGCCGCGAGGCACTCGTGTGACCCAGAAGGGCGATGCCCCCGTGGACATGTCCATGGGCTACGCCATGACCATGCCGTAGGAGTTGGCTGTGGGCTGGAAAGAAAACATTGCATCCCCGTCGTTTCGCGGCGTCCCGTTCGAGGTCGAGTCTGACGAACTGAACGGCGGACGCCGGACGGCAACGCACGAGTACCCCTTGCGGGACGTGCCGTACACTGAGGATCTGGGGCTCAAGGCCAGGGGATTCTCCCTTTCCGCGTTCGTCGTCGGTGCCGATTATTTCGCCCGGCGCGACAAGCTGGTCGCTGCCCTGGAGGACGACGGTCCCGGCCTGCTGGTGCATCCGCAGTACGGACGCATCGAGGTCGTGGTGCAGACCTTCCGGGTCAGCCACTCCACGGACAAGGGGGGCATGGCCCAGTTCCAGATGGCGTTCGTGGTTGCCGGGAAGCAAGTCACGCCGGGCCGAGCCATGCGGACCCAGGATCATGTCTGGGACAAGTCGGGTACGGCGTCGTCCGTGGCAGTGTCCACCCTGGACAGCAAGTTTACCTTGTCCGGCGTTCCGAGTTTTGTGACCACTTCATCGCATGCGGCTTTTGTCGAAACCGTCGAACGGATCGGGGAGGTCCGCACTGCCTTGCTGGACGGCGCGGCCTTCGCCAAATCGCTTGGAGCATTGGTTGGCATGACCGCATCGACGTTGTCCACGATCAGCCCCGGCACGGAGCTAGGCGGGTTGCTGTTCGATGATGGCGTGACTTCCCTGGCCGATCTCAACCTGCCCGCCACCCGGATGCAGGAGATGTTGACGCTGGCAGCCACGGCCCCTGCCCGTGTCGCGGCGGTCATTGCCACGCCATCCCGGTTGATCGAGGCGTCCAACACCAACGCGCTTTCGGATTTTTTGCGGCAGATGGCGGCCAGCGAGGCGGCCCGAGCTGCGGCAGCCGTCACCCCGGAGACCAAGGCCGATGCCGACCGCATGACCGTGCAGGTCACGGACGCCATCGACACTGTGCTCGAAACCACGGCGGATGATGCCGTGTTCACTGCGTTCTCCGATCTGCGGACCGTGACCGTGCGTGACCTGTCCGAGCGGGCGAGGCAGGCCAAGCGGTTGCGGACATTCACCCCGACGATGACCGGTCCGGCCCTCGTCGTGGCGCATCGGGCGTGCGATGAAGGGGCCCTGGCCGCCGATGATCTGGTCACACGCAACGCCATCCGGCATCCCGGATTTGTCGGCGTCGAACCTTTGGAGGTCATCAGTGCCTGATGTCTCCCTTGTGATCAATGGCACCGAGTTTGTCGGATGGGAGTCGGTCTCCGTGACCCGCGCCCTGTCTGCCGTGTCGGGCAGCTTTTCCCTGGAGTTGACCGATCGGTGGGAGCAGGGAAGTGATCCGGTCCCGGTATTTCCCGAGCAGTCGTGCCAACTCCTGCTCGACGGCGAGCCGGTCATTACCGGGTTTGTGGATGATGTGGAGCCGTCCTTTTCCTCCGGCAGCCGATCCATGCGGGTGTCCGGCCGCGACCGGACCAAGGACCTGGTGGATTGCAGCGTCATGCATTCGCCCGGCGAACTGCGCGGTCAGGACCTGGCCGGGATTGCCCGCGCCTTGTGCAAGCCGTTTTCCATCGAGGTGGTGACCATCGGCAGCGTAGGCCGTGCGTTCGACGTGTTCAAATTCGAGCCAGGCGAAACCGCGTTCGAGGCCCTGGATCGGGCGTGCCGTCAACGCGGCGTGCTGGCCCGGTCGGATGCTCGCGGGCGGTTGGTGCTGGGCGAGGTCGGCCAGGGCCGGGCGGACGCGCTCATCGAAGGGCGCAATCTGCTCAGTGGATCGGCCCCGCGTGATGGCCGCGAACGGTTTTCCAAGTACGTGGTCGTGGGCCAGTGCCAGGGATCGGACACGGTGTCCGGCGTAGCGGCGTGCGGCGTTCGGGCCGAGGCCACGGACGCGGCGGTTTCGCGCTACCGGCCATTGCAGATCATTGCCGAGACCCAGGCTACGCCCGATTCCGCCCGCGAGCGAGCCGGGTGGGAGGCCAATGTCCGAGCCGCGAAGTCGAGCACGGTCAACGCGGTGGTGCAGGGGTGGCGCATGGAGGACGGACGTCTCTGGACCGTGGGCGATCTGGCCCGCGTGGAGAGCCCGTCGTTGTGGGTCGATCGGGATCTGGTCATCACGAGCGTGCGGTTTTCCCTGGGTGCGTCCGGCACCACCACGGTGCTGGAGCTGTGCCGCCAGGATGCCTTTGCTCGCAAGCCGGGGGCGGACAAGACCGTGGCCTCCGCGCTGGACCTGACCATGGATTTGAGCAAGGCGGTAACGTCCGTCAGCAAGCTGGGGTGGGGACGATGAGCGAGCGAATTTTTGCAAACATCCGGCGCGGCATCAAGCTGTTGGTCAGCAAGTGCCATCTGCTCCTGGTGGATGATTCCCCCCAGGTCCAGGAGGCGCAGGCCGGTCTGTACGCTGGAGAGACACGCGACAAGGTCGAACGATTCCAGGAGTACGGCTTCACCTCGGTGCCGTTTCCTGCATGCGAGGGAGTGATGGTTTTCCCCGGCGGCGACCGATCCCACGGCGTGATCATTGCCACCGAGGACCGCCGCTACCGCATCAAGGGGTTGGCTGCTGGCGAGGTGGCCATCTACACCGACGAGAACGCGAGCGAGGATGGGTGTCGTATCGTGCTCAAGCGCGGCAACCGGGTGGAAATTCAGGCAGCCGACATCGATCTGCGGGCGGAGAACCGGCTGCACCTGTCCGGTCGATATGTCGAGATCCACGCAGACGAGCGGCGTGAGATGGACGTGGCCGGGTACGGTGAGGCGCTGAATTTCAAGGGTGGAAATATTTGGCAGACCGACACCTACACTCTGGGGGCGACGGTCCTGCCGAGCGTGGAGCACGGCATCCAGCCGCTGGAGATCGGCGGGTTCCACGAGCAGCGCGCCGCGCTTTTGGCGGATTCCACAACTACCGACAAGGACCGGCTTCTGCTTTGCCTCCCGGCCATTGCCGAGGCGGAGTCTGCGGATACGAGCGATCCGGACGCCACGGGCTGGGCATTGCTTTCCGGATTTCTGCACAAATGGTTTTGTGCTGTGGCGTCCACGGACAAATCGTTGCAGTCGCCAGCGTTCGTGGAGTGGGACTGGCTGCTGCAATATTCCAGGGTGGACACCGCATGGGACAACCTGACCAATCCCTTGCAGCTTTTCACCGTCGCTGCCAAATCGGTCCTTGCCGGGTACCTGGATGATGACGGGTACCTGTCCGGCGATGGCGGCGCGTTCGATTACACGGTCATGGACTACACGGCCATGCATGATCGCCAGTTCCAGTATCTGGCGGTTGACGAATACCCTGCAATTGATGGACTGACGGCATCAATCGGGGCGTACACTCTCTATGCCCTGGCCAAGGGCACGACAGCCCCGAAGTCTGACGGCTGGGAGATAACCGTGACCGGCGTGTCCTTTTACCTGCGGGACGGATTCGACTTCGAGGGAGATCAGTCTCTGGGGTATTTCGATTGCGAAGAACTCGAATGCGAGTGGTTCCTGACCGCCGTGTACCCCAACGTGACGAATGCCGATTTTCGGGATTTCAGGACCAGGCACGGCCTCGGCGGAGACTTCTTTGTCTATGCCCTGCCGAGAGCGGTTGACGATTTCGAGGAGTACGTTTATGAAATATAGCCATGGAAGAAGTAATCACGTTGACCTCCATCCGCATTTCGCGTCTTACCTCCCTTACTTGGGGCGCGCTCATCATGGCGGCATTGCCGATCCTGGTCGTGTCCGTGTTGGCGGCGTGCGGGGAGTGGCCCTCCATCATCCCGGCCCTTGCCCGGTTGCTTCGTTTCTGCACGACCTGGCCGTATGTCGCGTTGATGCTCCCGTGCGGGGCCGTCTGCCTAGCTGTTGTCGTGTCGGCCGTTCGTCGTCGCACGGTGCTCGCCCTGGCCTTGGCCACCGCGTTCAGCGTGTCCGCTGCATGTCTTTGTCTCTATGCGGTCGCAGCCATAAGCATGCAACGGTAGCACCCCAGCATCCCATCGAATTCCGCCCGTCGGGGGTGTCCGTATGCTGAAACTGATCTTTCGAGATTCAGGCGGCGACTTGCGTGTGGACTCTGACCGTCTTGCCACGGCCTCCGACCTGGAAACAGCGGTTATCATTTCCCTGTTCACCGACCGGCTGTCCGACTATGATGAGGAATTACCTGCCGGTGAGACCAACCGGCGCGGTTGGTGCCTGGATCACACCCTCCCATATCTCCCTGACGGTGGCGCGGATGCCATCGGCTCCAAGCTTTGGCTGCTCCGGCGCGAGAAACTTACGCCCCAGACCATTGCCAGGTTCCGCGAGTACGCGGCTGAGGCATTGCAGTGGCTGGTGGACGAGGGGGCTGCCGAGTCCATCCCCATTTCCGCCGAGCGCATGGGAAACACCATGATTGCGCTCTCGGGTACCATCGTCCAAGCCGAGGGAACCTACGACTGGGCGTTGACCGTAGACACCGAAACCATGCAGCCCGCGTGAGGATAGACCATGCCGTACACCAGACCGACCCTGGCCGAAATTGTTGATCGAGATGCCGCCGAAGCCGCCAGCCGACTCGGGTTGCCGGAGCTGCCGCGACGCAGTGTCGAGTCCGTGCTCGTCCGCGTCCAGTCGGGTGGTGTCTATTTGCTTTATGGTTACATCGCCTGGGCATCCCGCCAGTTCCTGCCGCACCTGTGCGATGCGGATCAGCTTCCAGAATTTGGCTATCTGTGGAGCAAACCTCGCAAGGCGGCAGCGTTCGCCTCGGGCACGGCCACCATTGCCGGGACGGACGGCGCGGTCATCCCGGCCGGGACCGAGATGCAACGCGCCGACGCTGTGGGATATCTGACCACGGCGGATGCAACCATCGTCTCCGGCACTGCCGATCTCAACCTGGCCGCCCAACTCGCCGGCGTGGGCGGGAATGCTTCCTCTGGGGTGTCGCTGTCGCTGGTGTCTCCCATTGCCGGGGTGCAGTCGTCGGCCACGGTCGTGTCGATCAGCGAGGGACTGGATGAGGAGGACGAGGAGGATTGGCGTGCCCGCATCGTGGAGCGCATCCAGAACACGCCCCACGGCGGGAACACAGCGGACTTCGAGGCCTGGGCCAAAGAGGTCCCTGGCGTGACCCGAGCCTGGGCGTACAAGGGATATTTTCCCGAGGAATCCAAGCGGGTGGGTGTGGCGTTTGTGTGCGACGACACCGAGGGTGGCCCCATCCCAACCGAGGACAAGGTCGCCGAAGTGCTGGCCTACCTGGATGAGGTCTGCTCTGCCGTGGCGCATCCCGTGCCGTTCGCGCCCACGCCGGTGACGCTTGATTTCACCATCAGCCTGACCCCGGACACCGTGGCAACCCGCGCAGCCGTGGAAGCTGAGTTGCGGGATCTCGTCCTGCGTGAAGGGAAGCCGGACACGACCATCCCGCTGTCACATGTTCGCGAGGTTGTGTCTATCGCGCCGGGTGAGTATGATTTCATCATGACCGTGCCGAGCGCGGATATCGTCATTGCCAAGGGCGAGTTCCCGATCTTTGGTGCCATCACCTGGGAGTAGCGCATGCAGTCCTACACCGCCGAACAATATCTGGACATGCTCCGCCAGCTTTTGCCGCCGGGAGCTGCCTGGCCGCGAGAGGAAGGGGATACGCGAGACGCCCTGCTTGGCGCGATCGGCGTCGAGCTGAACCGTGTGGACAAGGCCACCGTGCAGACCGTGGTGGAGTCAAACCCGTTGACGACCGTGCTCATGCTGCCGGAGTGGGAGGACCTGTGCGGTCTGCCGGACAAGTGCTCCCAAAGCTACGAGACCATGGCCGAGCGTCGTGCTGCCGCGGTGTCCAAGATTACGGCCACAGGGGGTCAGTCTTTGGCCTACCTGGTGGGCGTGGCGTCGGACTACACGGGGCAGGTGTGCGCCGGCTCAAAATACGACTCTTTCCGGGCCGGGGCGTCTGCCGCAGGCGACAGGTTGACCAACGATCCCTGGGACTACTGGTACCTGATCCACGTCCCGGAGACTCCGGTACGTCCGTTCACCGCCGGTGCCGGGTCTGCCGGAGAGCCGCTCAACACATGGGGCCATGCCCGTTTGGAATGCATCATCAATCAACTCGGGCCAGCCGACGGCAACGCCCTTTTTACCTACGGAGGAGACGATGAATAGAATCGAACATGCAACCGCTACGCCGGAAGGACTGTTCACCGACGGTAACCCGGCTGAAGGTGTCCCGGCCACCGTGGTCCCGGCAAAATTTTTGAATGACGTCCAGGAGGAGATTATCGCGGTCATCGCCGAAGCCGAGATTGATCTCGACGGCGAGGACCAGACCCAGCTCCTCCAGGCCCTCGCCATATTGATAGCCAACGGCCTGGACATATTCGGGGCCAGTCACGAATGGGCCAAGGTCCAGTCCTACGCCCAGACCGATCTTGCCATAACCGATGGCGCAGTGACATGGGACCTGCGTTATCCCAACGCCTTATTGGTCCTGACTCAGGACGTTACCAGCTTTATGATGACCAACCCCATCAATGGCACCACGCCGATGTTAACGATCCTACAGGATTCCACGGGCACCCGTACTTGTGCCATGCCGTCGGGGATAAGGTGGGCAGGCAAGGCCCTCCCGGAGCTGACGATGGAGCCCTACGCTGACGACCTACTCGCCTTCCCGATCCGCTCGTCCGGCGTCATCCGCGGATACGCGGCGCTCAACTTCGGGACGGTGGAATAATGGCAGTTTTTCGGACTGCACATTTATTTGGCCATCCCCGCGGTAACTGGTTCGGCACCGGCAGCGACGGCGATATCCGTATCACCAGCGCCGGAGCCGAGCAGTCTTTTGACGGCGGCGTGACGTGGTCGACCATCACGGGCTGGCTATTGGTCGGCTCGGTGGTGTCGATTCCGTCCGTCCAAGACGGTGACATGGTCATCGTCAACGCCCGCAACCTCACCATTGACAGCGGGTACACCCTGACCGTGGCCAACCGGTGCCGAGGTCTGCTGATCTACACCACCGGCAACTGCACGATTAACGGTACCCTGTCCATGACCGCCCGAGGCTGCCATGCCAATCCAGCGGATGCGGCGGTGACAACCGATACTCCGGTGGCTCCGGGTGATAGCAATGCCGTGCCCGTGGCGGGGATATCCCTCCGGCGGCTGGCCGAGGGGCAAACAGATACACACACTGATAACAACCTTATGTACGGCTGTGGCCTCGCGGCTGTCAACTCCGAGGCTAATCAGCCGCCTGTCGATGGCAATGGCCTCGTCATAGTCATACCCGCCGTCGGTGGGGCCGGTGGTGCATACAGGACATGGGAGAGTGCCGGTGCACCGGGTGGAACTGCTGTAAATGGTACGGGTGGTGGCGGCAGTGGTGCGGTAAACTCTACCCGCTCAGGTGCCGGTTCAGCCGGGACATGCTTCTCGGGAGGTTCGGCCGGTGCTGGAGCGTATGATACTTCCGTTGTCACGGACGCGCTGCCTTATGGTGGTGCAGGAAGTGCGGGGGTTGGGCAAGCTGCTGGTGGTGGTGCTGGGAACCCTGGTGGAGCAAAGGGGCGACACCCAGGAGATAGTCCAGGCGGCAACGGCACTGGTGGGCTGCTTATCGTGATAGCACGGAACATCGCCGGGAGCGGGCAATTTCAATCGCTTGGTGTGACAGGTGGTTCCTCTAGTAATGGTATGTCTGGCGGCTCTTCCGGCGGTGGGATTGTTGCACTGTTCTACAGTGATTCCTACACGTTCACCGGGACGCGCGATGCTAACGGTGGTGTAGCGGCCAGTAGATACTTATTCTACGACGGTGGTCCCGGTGGTGCTGGCTCCGTGCTCGGCCCTTACAAAATTGATCCAGCATAGGAGAATACGATGATTATCAAGTACACATATCCCGACAAGACGACCGGCCCCGCGCATGCCTATGAGTCCCACGGCAGTACCATCCCGTCGGCATACCTCGCCCAGCGCGATGGCGAGACGGACGAGGCCTGGATTACCCGGCTGGCCGGTACTGGTATAACCGATGTGCGGCGGGTGCACCCGTATGATGGCGATATCAACCAGTATGACGCTGGCGACCCTGTGGAGACCATGACAGATAGCGGCGTGATCGAGGTCCGTTATCCCAACCCGGTTGCCAAGACGACCCTCTACAACACCGCGACGCGGGAGGTCATGTACGTCAGCGAAGGCCAGACCGTACCCGCCGGGTACACCACGGACGTGCCGCCGGACGACTATCCCCTGTGGGATGCGGAGGTCAAGGCCTGGACTGAGGACGTGGACACGGCCAAGGCGGATAAATTGGCCGAGATAAACTTGGCACTCACGGCCATTGATCCGGCCACCGTGCGCCCGTTGCGGGCAATCCTGGCGGCCGACGCCGCCGGAGACACCAGAGACTCGGACGACGAGGCCCGGCTGACAGCCCTGGAGGCCCAGGCAACCACGCTCAGGGCCACCCGTGCCGAAGTGGAGGCCATGACGGTCCTCGCGGACATCCTGGCCGTGACCGTGGATTAAATTGCAACGACGTCCCGGAGTATCCATGCAGTTTTCGCCCCTCGAAGTCAGCCTGATCACGGTGGTTTTCTCCGTGGCCGTCGGCCTGGTGGTCAAGCACCGGTCCGTGACCCGCGTGGAATGCCGCGAACAGCATGTGCGGCAAGATGAAAAGTTTGCCATCCTGTTCCGGATGGTTCGGGCCTTGGTCGTGCACTCGGGGATACCGGTGGAGGAGAAGACACGCATCCTCAACGAAAAAGGAGGCGACTGATGACCCTGTTCGAGTCGGCAACCATCAACCTGGTGGTGGAGTTTGTCTACAAGCTCCTCGCTCTGTTCATCTTGTGGCTGATGCTCCGGCTGTTGGAGCGATTTAATGGTCGTCGTTGGTCCAACACCATTGAAAAAATCGAGGGAGACCCGCATGCGCTGGCTCTGTATCAGTCTGCTGTGTGGATTGGCTGCGCTCTGGTGCTGGCCTTCTGAGGCTGGAGCCGGACGCTTCGTCACCCGCTATGACCGTCATATCCGCACGGCTGCCGCCCGTTGGTGGCTGCCCATCCCGGAGGGGGACTGGCGTTGGCTCAAGGGCCAGCTCTACCAGGAGTCGCTCCTTGACCCGGACGCGGTGTCGCCGGTGGGTGCGGCCGGGTTGGGTCAGTTCATGCCGCCTACCTGGGCCGATGTCTGCCGCCTGATGCGGTGGGGCCATGTCTCGCCGCACTCTGCCCGGCACTCCATCCTGGCCGCTGCCTGCTACATGCGCCGGTTGCGCAACGGATGGTCGAGCCCGCGCCCGGAGATCGACCGCATGGATCTGGCTCGGGCCAGCTACAACGCGGGCATGGGCAACCTGCTCAAGGCCCAGCGCAAGGCGGGCGGGGCAACCGGCTTTGCCGAGATCATCCGCGCCCTGCATCTGGTCACCGGCCAGCACAGCCGCGAGACTGTCACCTACGTGGAGCGCATCCACCGTTGGCATGAGGAGTTGATATGTGGAGCACCCTGATTTCTTGGGCCGCCAAGTTCGGCGTGACCACCATCGTCAAGTATTTGGGCTATGCCGTGGCCGCCGCCGTGGTGGTCTGGTTGTGGAACGACTACCAGGATCTGCGCGGTGAGAACGCGGTCCTTGCCGCCCGTGTCGGGGAGCTGGCCGTCATCAATGCCGCCGAGGTCGAGGCCGGGCGGCAGCGGGTGGAGCAACTCCGCGCCGACCTCGCGTTGCAAGCCAGGGTGGCCGCCGAACGGCAGGCCCGCAGCGACGAGTACGTCGCCCAGATCGCCAAGTTGAAAACTATCAAGAGGAGACCTGAATATGCGCATTGCCCTGAAGTTGGTCCTGCTGTCGGTGCTGCTTTTGGCTGGCTGCGCACGCACGCAGCCGGTCCCGGTGGTCAAGACTGAGACCGTGATTTTGTCGCCGCCTCCGGAGCTGGCCGTTTGTGCCGACGCCCCGGCCCTGCCGCCCGATCCCCTGACCGATCAAGCGGTCGGGGAATACATCCTCCGGCTGCACGGTGCGCACGACGACTGCGCCCAGGCACTCAAGCGCTTGGTGCAGTGGGGTGAGGATGCGCGGGCGCGGGTGGGGAATAAGTAGTGAAAACGGACCGGCAAACTGCCGGTCCGTTCCAGATAGATGGAGCAGGCGAACCGTTGCAGCGGTTCACCGACCCGGTGCTCACACACCGAATCACGGACATGTCCGCTGCCCCCTGGCCTGATCAGGCTGCCGGGGAACGTAGCAGGGCGAGTCTCAGCCCGCAAGGGGCATCACATGAAATCACCACTCCCATGGCTGGGCGGCAAGTCGCGCCTGGCTGACCGCATCGTCCAGCTCATCCCCGCCCATGACCACTACGCCGAAGTCTTTGCCGGAGCGGGCTGGGTGTTCTTCCGCAAGCCGGAGTCCAGGTATGAATCCATCAACGACATCAACTCCGATCTGATTTCGTTTTATCGCTGCGTGCAGAATCACCTTGAAGAGTTTTGTCGGCAGTTTAAGTGGTTGCTCTCGTCCAGGGAATTCTTCGACGACTTTCGTGACCAGATCAAGGGGCGCGGCTTGACCGACATCCAGCGGGCGGCCCGATTCTACTACCTCCAGCGCCAGGCGTTCGGTGGCAAGCTCGACGGTGTGTTTGGCGTGGACCACCAGGCCCTGCCCAAGGTCAATCTGTTGCGCATCGAGGAGGAGTTGTCCCAGGTCCACCTGCGTCTGACTCGTGTGCGCATCGAGAACTTGCCCTGGGATGAGCACCTGCGCCGCTACGATGGACCGCGCACGTTCTTCTATCTGGACCCGCCCTATCACGGCGGCGAAAGGGATTACGGCAAGGGCGTCTTTGACCGGGCCGATTACAAGCGCATGGCAGAGCAGCTCGCCGGGATCAAGGGCAAGTTCCTGCTCTCCATCAACGACGTCCCGGAGATACGCGAAACCTTCGCCGGGTTTATCCTGCGCGAGGTGGAGACCACCTATTCGGTGTGCCGTGAGGAGAACCAAAGAGTCGGCGAGCTGCTGATCATGAACTACGACCCCGCGCCGGGGTTGTTGGGTATGTGTGAAGGGTAAAAAAGAAGCCCCTGGTTAAGGCCGGGGGCTTTTGATTTTATTTTTTTCTTGGATGCGCTGCTGCATTTTCGGATGCAGCCGTATAGGTCGGTCCCCAGAAAGCGTCACCGCATTGAGTGCAGACATAGTCGCCTGTGGCTGCTCCTTGGTAGTATTCCTTGAAGAGTTCCGGGTGCGAGCACGGTCCGCCTTCATACTTGTCACTAATTTTTTTGGTTTCATCTGTTTGAATACTGGGCATCTATTTCTCTTCGGTTTTTGGTTTGGCTTCGATTTTCGGCACGATCTCGTTCATCGTGTAGTGGATGAATTGCTTGCCGAGACTGGTCAACTCATAGGGTTTTTCGTTGTCAAAGGCGGATTTGTATGTGTCGCTTCCTCCGCCTCTTGTGGGCTTCTTCCGTGGGGGTTTGATAAATCTACCCATATGATCGACCGGGCGGTGCTGCCTGATAACATGACCCACGGAGAGGTCATGTATGATAGTCTTGAATAGGTCAGCCTCGGCAGAGTCTTCCCGTAGGGTGTCTCCGTGGAGGTTTATCCACATGCCGTACCGTGAGATCCTGGGGGTGGTGTAGACTTCGCGCATGACCTTGAAGTGCATCTCGGAATATTTGTCGATCCAGTCGATGAAGAGTCGGACGACGTCGTCGCTGGTCAGGTCGCACGAGGCAGCGTTGCTCAACAGGTTTCGGATGAGCTTGCGTTTTTCTTCGCTCTCGGTGCCAGACCAGTCGCGGAAGGATTTCTTGAGGAGGGAAAGATATTCGGGACTTTCGACCCGGTCGTGCACCTTTTCGTTTGTCATGTCGATCCGTTCATAAATCTCGGCGATGGTCATCCCCATCTCTTTCATCATTTCTTCTTGGAGTTTCATCCAGGTTTCAAGGAGTTTGTTGTATTGTTTCTGCTTGTGATCAGACCACGCGCTTGACGCAGCTCCAAAGTATCCTCCGGCGAAGGGAATCATACCGCCTAAAGCTTCAAGAGCATATCGAGCACCTTTCTTGCTTTTCCCCTCACTTGTGGTTTTTTCCATATCCTTTCTAATTTTTTGGCTGTCGTCCGTCATTACTATTCCTCATTTCTTCGCAGTCACTAGCCGCTCATAATATTTCCCTGTCTTCCGAATATATTTCACCTGCGCATGCCCGCCGCGCAGGATTACTTCGTTGAGCATCTCGCCGTCGCGCCAGATGAAGGCGAGCAGGCGACCGTGTTTGTCCCAGGAGTTCGGCTTGTTCGTGTAGCAATCCTGCGCCACTTCGAGGTCAACGGTTGCGCCGCACTTGACCCAGGCCGTGGTGAATTCCGTGGCCGCCTGGCCGCCGGGGGCATCCCATTCGGGGCAGTTGATCCCGGCCAGGCGCACCGCCACACGCAGGCCGCGCAACGTCACCACCAGCGAGTCGCCGTCCGTGACGTGGGTCACGCGAGCCGTGATCCTGTCGCCTGGCTGGACCGGGGCGAACTCCTGGGCCATGGCCGGGATGGCCAGGAGCAGGACGAGGGTGAGGGTGAGCTTACGCAGAGAGCTTCTCCTGGATCGCCTTTCTGATGGCGAAGGGGTCTGCAATTTGTTTCATGGGCTCGGCACTTCCGCCGGTGCCGACAAGAATTACCGATCCGTAACCGAGCATGCGCCCGAGGATTCCCTGGCTGACGTTGACGCCTTCAATTTTGTCGAGGTTCAGTTCAATGGTGTGGCGGGAGAGGATGCCCCATTTGGCTATGACCCGGCGATTTGTCAGGGCGAATTCCGTTGTCTTGAAACGGAGCAGGGCCATGATGAACCCGAGAAGTCCGAGGATGAACAGGACGGTGCCAAGGGCGTGACTCCCTTCGATGGTGGAAAGTATCCCGAGGAGAAAGATGGTGGGCCCGTTGAGGAGTATGATCTTATGCAGCCTTGCCTGGGCAAGGACTTGTTCGTTGGACAGGAGATTATCTTGGACAAATGACATGGTGGTTTCCTTTATTTATATTTTTTGATGGCGCTTTCTGCCTCAGCCATAATTGTTTTCAGATCATCCACTGTTTCAATGTCTCCCGCAAGCAGGGCCAGGGAGTGTAGCACCCGGCCATCGCCGCAGGCGTGGATAAAGTTTTCAGGGGGAACCGAGTGAATATCATCCGACACCTTGCAGACGAACTGCGGCTGGCCGAGATGAACGAGCGTGTGCTCGCCGGACGGGCCAGTGCCGAGGATGAACTGGTCGTAGTCGTGATCGAGGATGCGGATGGTCATTGTACGAGTTTTCCTTCTGCGTATAATGAATATGACTTAATCGGTCTGAAATTCGTTTCATCTATCATTGCAGCCAAAAAAAATACCTGCCAAAGCCTCCTGCCGTCCTTACTCTTTTGGTTCGCGTATCCTTATTTTTCTCAGCGATTTTCCGTTGACGTATTGCGGCAACCCGGTAGGTGGGTCTGTGTCGATGTCACAGGCCTCCCCGCCGTAGGATGCTTTGTCCTCGTGGATGGTTGGCACCTCGTTTTCGCGGAGGTTGTCACCGTACCCGCCACGCTTGTTGTAGACCAATTTGTGCCTGGCCGAGAGCGTCTTGACCACGGCTGCCATCACGTCCAGTTCGTCCGCGCCCTCCATGGATTGCTCGATTCCGGCCACTGCCAAGGTGACCGGGCCTGGTGCCTTGATCTGGTCGACGGTTGCGCTGCCATCCTTGATGGTCATCCGGATGTTTGGATCGATTAGGGGTTCACCGTCGCCAAAGAAAAGCCAGTCACGTCTGATTTGAGGGTACTTTTCAAGAATTAGAAAAAGCAGGGAGGCGCGTACCTTTTCTTGTCCTTTCACGTCAAAATACCCGTGAAAGGTGGAGTTGTTCACGCCAATCTTCATTGTGAATGCTGACCGAGACTTTTCAAGATTCTCGGCTAAAAAGAGTAGTCTTTGTCCAATGTTTTTCAAATTAATAAAACTTTTTTTGAAAAATGCTTGACGATTTTCAAATTCTCAAATACGCCTATACCCATCAGCGACAATCAACATGCGAGGAGGATGTCGTGAATCAGGAGTTTGTTCGAGTCAGCTTCATATCTTTTCAAAATAACGTCATCCCGCCGTGCGCGAATGACGTGGAGTTTGTCCCGTACGAGCCAAAGCCGGTCATCCCTCTGTTATCTCCCGAGCAAGAGCGCGAAGCTCTCCAGTGGGTAATCGAAACTGCAAGGCGATGGTCCCGAGGTGCAGCATGAGCTGCCCCTGCGAGTCTCCCATCACGGCCTTGGCCATGGTCGCATGGATCGGGTTGAGTAGATTCTTTTGCAGGCCCGTAGCGAGCAGCTTGACCTGCTCCTCCGGTGGAAGTTGGCCCAGGCAGTCTCGGGCTCCTCCCAGCAGACTGGCACACATGGCAGGTACTTCTGCTGCATGCATAATGAAGTGGGTTTCGCTTCCGTCCTCTCCCTCTATTTCAAGCCGCATGGAGCGTCCGTCCTTGCCGATGGAGGCTCCCAATTGCCGCATGTTCACTGCCGGGATGTCTGACACTAAGATTCTCCTTTTTTAATTTTTATAAAGGTATTTTAAAAAATGCTCAATCGCAAGCAGGAACTAAAAAAGTGGTTCATCGACCATTCCGATGTGACCCCGGCCATGCTGGCCGAAGACTACGGCAAGACCACGACCGTTGCGTACGGCTACCTCTACCACCATCCGTCGGCCCCGAAGGAATTCCTGGATGTCTGCGACCGTCGCGGCGTCCCGTCCAAGCTGCTGCCGCCGCCAACCAGGACCAAGGGTGAATTGCTCAAGGAAGTGGAGATGCTCCGGTGCGAGAATGCTGCACTTAAGGAAAGCTGTGGGGGTTCCCTCTGTCCTGAGCAGAGTTCGGCCTAGTGGATTTTCGATCACGCTTGCTCGTATCACGATTTTTTTTGCCTGACACGCGGTAATCAAAAAGGAGATTTACCGATGCCCCAAAATCTCAAGGCCCCCAATTTTTATGACGATCTGGCCGAGGCGCTGCACGACCTGGTCAAGTTCGCCCCCAACGGGCACACGGCCCGGCGCATTGCAGCCTTGGCTAGCCTTGCCTACTCGACACTTATGAACGGGCTGTCACGGACCGAGTCCAATGCGGGTTGCCAGCTTCGGATCGAGTCTTTGGAGTCGATCATTGCGGCCGCCGGGGGCGAGCGGTTTGTTGCCGAATACTTTGCCGTGAAAGCGGGGGGGCTCTACGTGTCTTTGCCGGAGATGATCGGCGAACCCTCGGAAGCAAGACGGGTCGCCATGGAAACCATGGGCGAACTGGGGGCGTTGTGCCGCAGCTTTGAGCATGCTCAGGATCAGCACGGTCCCGGCGGCCGTGAAGTGACGGACGATGAGTTGGAGATGTTCCAAGCTCAGGCGAACAAGCTCATGAGTACGGCCAAGGCTATGATTGTGGCCTGCGAGGGTGTGCTCAAATCTAGAAGGGAGGACTAGCCCATGCAGACTCTGACCGAACGTATCGAAACCATCGAGATCGAGTTGGCCGATGTCGTGGCAAGGGCCAAGCAGGACCCAACCATGCGCGACGAGATCGGGCGGCTCTCCATGAGTCAATATTTTTTGCGCCGTGTCGTCGAGGACAGACAGCGCAGGCAACGGCGCATTGTCCCGTCGGGCGGAATTGACCACAGCCTGCCCGCAGGGGACCGGAATTAGCAAATTTCCGGCTCCCGGAATGGTTCCGGGATCGCCTTGCCGGGGCGTAATAATACTCGTTCGAAATAGGACCGGGGGCAGAGGCGGCCCCCAAAAAAAGCAAGGGAGGTAGGCATGGACTGGACAATTTTGACAGACAATCCGGCTGGTACTTTCGGGACGCTGGCGATGCTCTTTTTTGTTGCCCTGGCCTGGGGGATTACGGGTGTTGTCCGTGCTGTGCTTGCTTGGCGTGCCTCGCGCCGTCGCCAGCTCCGACTGGGGCGGGGGTTGTCATGATCAAGGATGTTTCCAGCCTGCGTCACCAACGGGTGGCCGAGGTTATCCGGTTGTTGTTGCCGTGCAACCCGGATCACATTTTCGGGCGGGATATTTTGGCCGTTGTCGATCACGGCCTCCCGACCCGGGCGCAGTTTGTGTCCAGCTTCGAGCTGTACCGATTTTTGGCTGGTATCGGGTTGACCAGGGTCGAGCGGCAACATTTGGTGGCTTGGGCCGTGGACGAGGCCGTGTTGGAGGTTATCAAGGACGGCTTGCCCCAGGGCCGGCCAGAGGCTGTTTCGGCAGCCCCGCCGGTTGTCCTTGCCCCCAAGCGACCCATCGTCCCCCGGACCGAGATTGATCTGGCCTACGAGTTTGAGCCTGTCGGCGATCCAATTTTTACCAACCAAGGGTGTGAGTCGTGACCAAGCAGCAAATCAAATCACGGGACTTGGCTCTGGACCGGAGCCGCTGCGCCGACACGGATTGTCCGAGCTTGGAATCTAATTGCGCCCGCGCCGAGTACCAGCTCGGCCTGGGCCGATTCACCTGGCTGCCGGTTTCGATCAGGCGGACCGGGGCGAAGTCCTGCCGCCGCCGGATCGATCCAGTCACGCTGCAAGAGGGGAGGTAGGCCATGTCTTTTTGGGTAGGCGTAGCGGTTTTTACGGCGGCTCTCCACGTCGGGTTGATCCTGACGGAGCCGTGGATTGAGGACTCGGATGGGTCCGCGAACTAGGAGTCAGTGGACTCCATATCAATCAAAGGAGATTAAGACGATGAAGATTACCAAGACTGAAAACGGCTATATTTTGGAAGATCCGCAGACCTCCAACGAGGCGCAGGCCCTCGAACAGTTTGTCAAGAGCCTGTGTGAAGGCAACAGGTTGGTGGAAGCATCCGGCGCACGTAGCACGGCCTCCCTCCAGAAAGAGAAGCTCTCGCTGGAGTGCGACCTGCTCCGAGGGAAGATCAAACAGCTTGAAGAAAGATGTGTATCTCCTCAGTAGAGAGGTGCCGCACTTGCTCTGGAGTCCAATGATGTTTGTCCGCGAAGATCAGATACAGCGCCTCAAGACCATCAGTGCAGTCCCATCCGCGCTTCCCGGCGATTTCGATGGCGTTTTGGTAGATGGCGGCTCTGAGTTTTGCGTCCATTACCAGAGCATCTTTTGTGGCTTCATTCAATTTATCAGACATTTGGTTCTCCTTCTGGTTGAGGGTTTACGGGTTGGAATACGTTTACCCGATACCAGAAGGTGGCCCGCAATGAAAGCCGTCAACTCCTGAGAGGAAGGTGGGCAAATGAGTAAAATGCACTACGAAATTCCGGCCATTGACGACAGGTTTATACGTGTCGCTTGCCGTAGCCGTGAGTTCAAGAAGTACACGAAAGACCTCGGGCGCGTGACCTGTGCGCGATGTCTCAAGACGGAAGTCTTCCGCGAGGCATGGGCCAAAATGAAAGCCGAGAATGGAGGGTAGTCGGATGAACTGGTTTGCTTTCGCACTTATCGCCCTCATGGCCGGTGCCGGGCTCCTGGACGCGGTTAACGGCCAATGGTGGCGGGCGCTCTATTTCACTGCCGGGGCCGCTCTCAACGTGGCCGTGATGCGCATGTCCGGGAATTGATAGTAGGTAGCGCAAAATGAGAACCCTCTTTGATATATCTGGCGGCAGCCAGTTACAGGACGAGATCACGGTGGATTTATTCGCCGGTGGCGGCGGGGCATCCGAGGGCATCCGCATTGCGACCGGCAAGAACCCTGCCGCTGCGGTCAACCACAACCCCAAGGCCGTGGCGATGCACAAGGTCAACCATTCGGATACCGTCCATTTCACGGATGACGTATGGTCGGTGTCTCCATCTTGGGTGACGAAAGGCCGCCCGGTCGGTCTGCTTTGGGCCTCTCCGGATTGTACTCATTTTTCCAAAGCCAAGGGCGGCGCACCCATCCGGTGCGATAAGATACGGTCCCTGGCCATGGTCCTGGTGGACAAGTGGATTCCCGAGGTCCGCCCCCGCGTTATCATCATGGAGAACGTGGAGGAGTTCACGACATGGGGGCCGCTCGACAACCGTGGCCGCATCATCGAGTCGGCCAAGGGCGACACCTTCCGCCAGTTTATCAACAGACTGCGCCGGGCAGGGTACAAGGTCGAGTGGAAGGAACTGAGGGCATGCAACTACGGCGCGCCCACGATCCGCAAGCGACTCTTCCTCATCGCCCGTTGCTCGGGCCAGCCCATCACCTGGCCCGAGCCGACCCACGGCGACCCCAAGAGCGAGGCCGTGCAGTCCGGCGAGCTCCTGCCCTGGCGCGCGGCTGCCGAGTGCATTGACTGGTCCATCCCCTGCCCGTCGATTTTCGACACGTCCGAGGAGATCAAGGCCAAGTACGGCATCAACGCCAAGCGGCCGCTGGCCGAGAAGACGCTCAAGCGCATCGCCGAGGGAATCCGGCGCTATGTGCTGGAGGCGGCAGAGCCGTTCATCGTCAAGGGGAATCACACGGCCAGCTACTACAACTGCTTTCGCGGGCAGGACATCAACGACCCGTTGCAGACCGTGACCAAAGACCCCGGCTTCTCGGTGGTTGCCCCGCACATCCAGAAAATGCGGACGGGTGCGGTCGGTCATGACATGCGGTCACCGATGCACACGGTGACGGCAGGCGGTAAAGCCAAGCGTATGAGCACTGGCAACCCGCTGGCTTTGACCGTGCCTGTCCTGGAAGCCCACTATGCGGGCGAAGGCTCCAAGGCCATGCGTCTGCCTGACATCCAGGAACCCATGCGGACCATCCCGACGGAGAACCGCTTCGGCCTCGTTTCACTGACCTTGATTCAGACCGGCTTCGGGGAGCGCGACGGCCAGGCCCCGCGTGTCCCAGGCCTGGACAAGCCGCTCGGGACGGCGGTGGCCGGTGGCGTCAAGCATGCCCTGATCGGCGCGGCCCTGGTCAAGAACAACGAGAACAACGCCCCAACCGACCCGGGCGCTCCCCTCCATACGATCACGACTGGCGGTCGGCATATCGCGTGCGCCGCTTTTCTCGCCAAACACTTCGGCGGCGTGGTGGGCGTTCCCCTGGAGCAGCCCGCGCCGACGGTCACGACCGTTGATCACAACGCCGTGGTTGCCGCGCACATAGACCGGCCCTTTGGCATGTCCAAGGGCAACGACGTGGCCGCGCCGCTCGGGACCACCACGGCAGACGGCGGCGGGCATTCCGCCCTGGTAGCGTCCAACATGGTCAAGATGCGCGGTGACAACATTGGGCAACCGACAAATGAACCTCTGGCGACGATATCGGCTGGCGGCACCCACCACGCAGAAGTACGCGCTTTTCTCATGAAATATTACAGCGAGGGCGGCCAGGATCAGGCGGCAGGCGACCCGATGCACACGCTGACCACCAAGGCGCGTATGGGCCTTGTAACCGTCGAGGGCGAGGAATACGTCATTGCCGACATCGGCATGCGCATGCTCCAGCCCCGTGAGCTCTACCGCGCTCAAGGATTCTCCGACACCTACATAATCGACCGCGATGCGGACGGCAACAAGATCACCAAGACCGACCAAGTCCGCATGTGCGGCAATTCGGTTTGTCCGCCCATGGCCGCCGCTCTGGTGCGCGCCAACGTGGAATTGAAGACTGCCAGCGAAGTGGCGGCATAAACGATTTCAAAAAACTCAGACCATTTTCGTGACGCCGCGAAATAGGTCTGATGATCAGCAGGGAGTGGACAAAATGAGATGCAAATACCTTTCTATGGATGATGACGGAAGCTGGCAGGAGTCTCTTGACAAGCCGCCGTGGTATCACAAGTCCTGGTTTTATGATTTAGGCCGTCCAAAGTACCATGAGGCGACGCCGGAATGGATCAAGCCCGGACAGCTATACGAAGAAACATGCACAGGGAATACCGAAGCCAAAGAATGGGACGGGCGTTTCTGGCAGTTGATCGAAGACAACAACGAATAGGGAATCATCGGAGGGACTATGTGCTGGAGCTTTATTGATAATCGGCAGTACGCCGACCGCGATCACCGGCAATTGGACAAGCTCGGAAACTATTATAGCCGTCACGTCGAAGCCATGACCGCCGAGGGGTTGCACGACAAGTCGGATATTGCTGGCGAACTGGCTTACAGGGACGCCGAGATCGACCGACTTCGGCGCGAACTCGCCAAGGCGCTGGAAGCTGGCTACGGCCAATAACCACTCACTCAGCATAAGGAGTTAATTGTGAGCGACAAAATTAAGATTGAATACAACATCAAGACAGACATCCACGGAAGTGATTGTAGCGATGTTTTGGAGTTTGACCGTAAGGAATGGGAAGCCATGTCTGAAAGTGAACGTGAAGAAATCATGCGCGATGCTGCTTTTGAGCGTGTCGAGTGGGATTACCGAGAAACCGAATAACGCACTACATGAGATTATCTGAAAACACAGCCGGTTAACTTAACTGACCGACACGAATGTCGGTCAGCTGTACGCCACACACAACGGATCTTGCGAGTGGCGGCAGCACACACAACAACTAATACAACCAAACCCGACACACACAAATAATCTTGTGTGTGTCGGCAACACAAACGAGGCAGACCATGACCAAGCATAAAACACCGCTTCTTGACCAGATTGAAAGCGGCCCTTGGCCCTCTTTCGTGGCAGGAATCAAACGGGAAGCATCCGAGAGGCAGTCCTGCGAAAGATGCGTCAGCGACGATCAGGAATGCGAAGGCTGCGCAGTATTCCAAGACTATATTTTCGAGGTCGATAATGATTGATTTTGAGGGAATGGCCGAAGGTCTGGCCGCTGAGAACTTTGCGATCTACGAGGCCGTGGAGTGGTTCCTGGAGGTTTGGGAGACGCCGCCTCCGAAGTACGATGTTTCCTATGACGAGTGTGAGGCATCCCTGATCAAAGCATTGCAAGACGTTGCCAATGCCGTGGGCATTACCCGCCCCATCAAGCATTGGATGGATACCGTTTCTGAGGCGACTGAAAAGTCAACTGATATGAACCTCGTGGGCGAAAAAGCACAAGGCCCCGAGTGATCGAGGCCTTGGCAATACTTTTGCGGGGCCGGGAACGCCCCGGCCAGAACAGAACATAAACGATTTTTTGGCCGATGTACAAGTTTGGGGAGGGGACAACCCTCAAACCAGGAGCATCAGATGGAACAGGAGATCATTTTGGACGATTTCAGGCTTGAGTACATGGATTATCGGAAGGGTATTGTTATGCCGTCCACCGCGTTGGCTGACGATCTCGCCTTGCGCAAGTTCGCCGATGATGTCGGGCATCGGACGCCCATGCAGCGCATCCGGCCCAGGCACGGCGATCAGTTTATGTCCCGTTGCTCTCGGGCGGGGCTCAAGCCGACCAGCACCACAAATCATTACCGCCACCTGCACAAGGCGTTTGATACGGCCAAGCTGTGGGAGTACGTCGAGGACAATCCGTTTTCCGAGGTCAAGCCGCCGCGTATCTACAAGCGACCGCCGCAGTATATCCCCCTGGAGGACTGTGCGGCGTTTGTGGGCGGCATCCGGGACCATGGCAAGCGCATGCTGGTTACTGCCTACCTGGCCACCGGGCGGCGTCGGTGCGAGCTGCTTAATCTCCGGTGGGATGACATCGATTGGGACCGCAACGAGTACACGGTCCACGTCACCAAGATCCACCGGGACCTGGTGTTCCCCATCAACGATCTGTTTCACGAGGTCCTGGTCGAGCAGTGCATTTTCGAGGGTGGTCAGGACCGGGTGTTTCCCCGGTGGAAAAATCCGGACAGCGTGACCCATTGGGTCAAGCTGGAGATGCAGGCGGCCGGGCTTGGGCACCTGCATTTGCACAACCTGCGACACTCGTTCGCCTCCGGGTACATCGAGGCGGGCGGGGATATTTACGTGCTGATGAAGCTGCTGGGCCACTCCGTGGTGACCACGACGATGATTTACGCAGACGTGTCCAGGGACAGGATTGCCACCGAGGCCAACAGGGTCCGGTGGATGCAGTAACGGATTGCCGGGGGGCCGTTTCGACGGTTCCCCGGCCAGGAGAAAATATGTTGCAAAGCCGAGAGAAACAACACCGTGATGTCCTGTTGAACGCGGTGGCCGGTTGCTACGATGGGCGGGTCGTTTGCCCGCGTTGCGACGGGTTTGGGATCGAGCCGCGAGACAATGATTTTGAAGAGGAAAAGGTCTGTCGCCTTTGCCATGGATGGTGTGTGGTTAGACGGCGCGTCAAAATACAAGTTGAAAATCTGCCGGTGGGCGGGGAGGAATGAGCCCATGGGTCTGGCACGGGCACTCGAAACTCGGCTGGGGAAGTCGTATCCTGCCAAGGATGTGGCTGCTGCATTGCGGAAGTCGCCGGATTGGGTTTACAAGAACGCAGCCGACCTCGGTGGAATCAAGATCGGGGGCAGGTGGCGGTTCTTTGAAAACAACATCGTGGAAGCTTTAAGACCCACCAGTAGGGGAGGTTCGCGTGCCGATAAAACGCAAGAGCCGAAAGACGGGAAGAATGGAATGGTTCGGCAGGATTACGCTGCCGGGCGGGAAGCGCAGGGAGAAGCGTTGTCCGACCAAGAAACAAGCCTTGGAATGGGAGACGCTGATTCGGCAGAAGTTGAAAGAGTGCTCATCGACGCAGATCCGTGCGGTCTCCTTGCACACCCTCATGACAAAGCATCTGCTCGCGCTCGAGGCAAAGGGCGTCGCGCAAGGGACCTACGATGACAAGACGCTTGTCTTCATGGAGATGCTTGATTGGCCTGGCATATCGCCCGTTATGCCGGTGGATAGAATCTCGCACGATGTCGTGCGGCAGTTCCTTGATCATATTGCCGATACGCGCAGCGGCCACCGCGCCAACACGTTTCGCAAGCACATCATGCGCTTGTGGAACTGGGGTAAGCGATCGCGGCTTGTCATGGGCGAGTGTCCCTGGGATTGCGAGCCGTACAAGGCCAATCGAACTGAGAAGTACGTGCCGGACGAGGCAGACTTCTGGAAGGTGTATGCTGTCGCTGACCAGGTGCCCAAGCCCTTCCATGGTAAAAACAAAGAAACGGTCTCGCAGCCGCATCGGAAGCGTATGATGCTCGCGTATCTGCACACCGCTGCACGGCGGAGCGAGATATTCAAACTCATGTGGGCGGACGTGGATTTTGTGAATAGGCGCATCCGCTTGTTCACGAAAAAGCGGACTTCCGGCCGGGAGGGGGATTGGATTCCCTTGACCGAGCAGCTTGCCCAGGCACTCCAGGAGCAACGACTGGAGACCGGCTGGCGCTCGCATGTGTTCATCAATCCGGCGACGGACAAGCCGTATGCCTATGCCAACAACATGGTGCGGAGGATGTGCGATCAGGCCGGTGTGGAGCCATTTGGGTTTCATTCGATCCGACATCTGTCCGCGTCGCTCCTGGACCAGGCAGGTGTACCCCTTGCGACCATACAGCTCATCCTGCGGCATACGTCGGCAACGACGACAGCGCGGTATGTGCACAGCCTCAAGGATGCATCCAAGGCCGTAAACAAGGCTTTTGGCGGCAAGGTGTTGGAGATGAAGAAAGCCTCCGGCGAGTAACCGGAGGCTTTGAAAAGGTGAGTCAAAAGGTGAGTTGGCGTGGAATCTAGCTCATCAATCGACTCGTAACAATTTGAAATAGCTGGTGGGCGATACGGGATTTGAACCTGTGACTTCCACCGTGTGAAGATGGCACTCTGACCAGCTGAGTTAATCGCCCACTATGGTCTTTCCCCAAGGGTTATCCCCGAAGGGAAATTTGATATATCCACAACAATTCCTGTTGGCAAGCAATTTCTTATTGCTTTTTAACACACGCTTCGGCCAGGCAGGTCTGGCCGTCCTGCAAGTCGCGGTTGTAACACGTCAGGCCACAGCGCAGGCAACGGCTGGTTTCGCTTTGTACCTGCTCCAGGCTGATGGCTCCTTCGATCTCCTTGAACGTGCAGGTGCGCTCGTCACATTCTATGAGATGAGGGGTCTTTGCCTTTTCCCGGTATCCGACATCCGGCACGTTGGTGAACATGGTGTAGGGGATCAGGTCACGTTGCAATTTGGATGAGTAGTGTGGCCCTCCCTCCGTGAGCAACTGGTGGATGGAACGGGCCGCTTTTCGTCCTTCCCCCAGGGCGGTGATGACCAGGGAGGGGCCGGTATGCATGTCGCCACCAGTGAAGACATGGGGCAGGGCGGTCTGCAATGTGTCGGGGTGAGCACCCAGAGTGCGCCATTTGGTTTCCTGCAGGGAGCATTCTCCGGAATCGTCGTACAGGCAAGAGAGTTCTGGCTTCTGGCCGATGGCTGTGTAAACGGAGTCAGCTTCCACCAGGGTTTCTGAACCTTTCAAGGGGACGGGTTTGCGCCGTCCCGATGCATCGGGTACACCGAGTCGCATCTTGATGTACTCGACATGGGTGACTTGTCCTGCCTCGTCCTTGATAATGCGGGTGGGGGCGGCCAGGAAAAGGTATTTGACGTTTTCTTCTTCGGCTCCATCAATCTCTTCGATGTTGGCGGGCATTTCGTCGCGGCTGCGACGGTACATGAGAGTCACGTCCGAACCCAGTCGGACGCCGGTACGGGCGGTATCGATGGCGGTATTGCCGCCGCCGATGACCACGACCTTCTTGCCGATGCCCGTGTCCATGCCCAGTCCCACCTTCGTCAGGAATTCCGTGCCGGTTTCCACGCCCTTGGCGTCTTCGCCGTCGATGCGCAGTGTCATGTTCATCCAGGCACCGATACCGAGGAATACGGCCTCATAGCCATCTGCGGCCAAGCTTTCCAAGTTGAAATCCTTGCCAAAGTATTTACCGTGTTCCACGTCAATACCCAGGTCCAGGATTCCCTCGATCTCCCAGTCCAAGGTCGCTTTGGGCAGGCGATATTCCGGGATACCGTATCGGAGCTGGCCGCCTAGCTTGGGCATGGACTCGAAGATGGTGGGCGCGTGGCCCAGGCGGCGCAGGAAGTAGGCGCAGGACAGACCGGCTGGCCCACCGCCCACAACGGCTACCTTGCGGCCCGTATCTGGTGCGCAGGAAATGGGTTGCCGTTGGCCGGAGTTCATTTCCCAGTCTGCGGCAAAGCGTTTGATCATATTGATGCCCACAGCCTCGTCCACATGATTGCGGCGGCAGACGCCTTCGCAGGGGTGAGGGCAGACGCGACCGATGGACAGCGGCATGGGAATGCGCTCGCGGATGGTCTCCAGGGCACCGGCATAGTCGCCGCATGCCACCTGTTCGATATAGCGGGGGATGTTGATCTGGCCGGGACAGCGTTGTCGGCAAGGGGCCAGACAGTCCGTAATTTCGTTGAGGTGGGTGATCCGTGCGGTCAGGCCCTGAATGGTGATGACGCCGCGTGGACAGACCTGGGCGCAGCCGCCGCAGGCGGTGCACAGCTCGGGATTGACCACGGGATAACCGTCGGGCCCCATGCTGATGGCTCCGAATTGACAAGCTGTGACACAGGTGCCGAATCCCAGGCATCCCTCAGGGCACATCTTGCTGCCGTTGTAGAGCAGATTCTGGGCGCGGCAGTCGGGCACGCCGCTGTAATCATACAAATCCTCGGCGCGGGCACCGCCGGTGCAGTCCACGAAAGCGATCTGTTTTTCCATGGCTGAAAATTCCAGCCCCATGATTTCGGCCACTTTGGTCGCCACTTCTTCGCCGCCGATGACGCAGACCGTGGCCCCGGCCTTGCCGCTCACCACACCCAGAGCCGCGCCGGAGCAGCCCGGATAGCCGCAGCCACCGCAGTTGGCCCCGGCCAGCACGCTTTCCACCTGCGCGATACGCGGGTCTTCATAGACATAGAGCAGCTTGGACGCCACAGCCAGAATTACTGCTGCCGTGAAGCCGATGCCGAACAGGACAAGTACCGATGCTTCGATCATATCTGCATACTCCTAGGAGGCCATGCCCTTGAAGGCGAAGAAGGTCAGCGACATGAGTCCGGCCAGGATCAGGGCAAGCGGTGTCCCCTTGAGACTGACCGGCACGCGTGCCAGATCGAGCCGTTCGCGGATGCTGGCCAGAACCACCAGGGCGAACATGAAGCCGGTCCCTGATGCGAGGGAGAAGAAGATGGTTTCGATGAGAGAGTACTCTTCGCGCTGACATATGATGGCGATGCCGAGCACCGCACAGTTTGTGGTGATCAGCGGCAGGAAGATGCCCAGCGAACGGTACAGTGGGGGGATCGCCTTTTTCAGGAATATTTCCACAAACTGGACCAGCGAGGCGATGACGAGAATGAATGCAATGGTTTGCAGATAGCCGAGATCATTGGGAACGAGCAGGAATTTCTGCACGCACCAGGTGATGATGGCGGCCATTGTCGCCACAAATACCACAGCCAGTCCCATGCCGATGGCCACGCCTGAATTTTTGGACGTGCCGATGAACGGGCAGTTGCCCAGATATTGCGCCAGAACGATGTTGTTGACGAAGATGGCGGCGATAATGAGAACGAAGTAATCCATCAGTTTCCAGCCTCCGTGTCATTGAGGTATCCTTCGGCAGTGAGGCGGTCGAAGATATTTTTCATCATTTTACGAGTCATCTCGGGGACATGTGTCTGAATGAGTTGGGTATATTCTTCTTGAACGTATTGTTTGTTGACGGCCATGTGTTTTTTCCAGACAGGGGAACTGTACATTGTGATGAGTTCATCCACTTCCTGACTGGTCAGGTGTTCGGAGAAATAATTCATCTGATGAATCAACAATTCTTTTATCATTTGATTGGTTCCGGTTCTCAGCTCGGATGTGATGACGGTATATGCTTCTTCGGAAAGGTTTGGCTGCCGTTTCCTGAGATCGGTTTCGATGGATGTGACCAATTGGTCCATCATGGGCATGAGGACGTCCATTGCCCCGGACATCTTGAGCATTTCCATCATGTGCTGTTCGCTCGGTTTGTCAAAAGCCGGTGCGGGGCCAGCCAAAACGAGGGTTAGCAGCAGGGTGATGCTGAATATTTTGCGTTGCATGGTGCTATGCTCCCGGTTTGCTGGCGCACATGCCGCAGCTTTTGCAGCTGTGTCCAGGGCCTTCGATCGGGTCCAATCCTTTGGACTTGCGTTGCCAGTTAGTCAGAACGTTTATGCCTGCCAGGAGGAGACCGAGACAGACAAAGGCTCCGGGAGCCTCGATCATGAAGGTAAAGGGTTGGAACCAGTCTCCCATGACGGACATGCCGAACCAGGTGCCGTAGCCCAGAAGCTCACGGATGCTGCCCAGGAATGTCAGGGAGAGGGTGTAGCCCAGGCCCATGCCCAGTCCGTCGGCCACAGCCAGGTAGGTTGGATTTTTGGAAGCGAACGCCTCGGCTCGGCCCAGAATGATGCAGTTGACCACGATGAGCGGGACAAAGATGCCGAGCTGTAGGTAGAGGGGGTAGGCATAGGCCTGCATGAGCAGTTCAACGCAGACCACCAGGGAGGCGGCCACCACGATGAAGCAGGCGATGCGGACCTTGGCCGGGATGAGATTCCGCAGCATGGAGACGAGCAGGTTGGACAGGGCCAGCACAAAAATGACGGCTATGCCCATGCCCAGGCCGTTGTATGCGGTCTTGGTCACGGCCAGGACCGGACAAAGTCCGAGCACCAGCTTGAATGGCGGCAGGTCTTTCCATAACCCCTTGGAGAATTCTTTCCATAATTTGCTCATATCATTATCCTAGGAGTTCCACGCGGTCGGGAGTTTGTCTTTGATCTGATTGAATATTTTCAAAGCACTATTGACGGCGGCCACCGTGCCTGTAGAGGAGATGGTCGCGCCGGAAACGGGGGTGATGTCACCGCCCGTTTTTTTGAGGGCTATGCTTTTTGTCGTGTGTTCACTGAATTGATCGCGAAAACTTGGCTCCACGATGCGGGCGCCAAGGCCCGGGGTTTCCTTCAAGGTGGTGACGCCGATGCCCAGCAGCTTGCTGCCGTCGGTGGTAAAGCCGACCATGATGCCGATGGGACCGCCGTAGCCTTTGCCGAAGGTCTCGAAGGCCACACCGGTGAGCTTGCCGTCCTTCATGGCCGGAAAGACCGTGATCGGGCCGTCCGGCAGGTTGAAGGTCTTGCGGTCCTTGACCGGATTGTTGTCGTAATCGGTGAATATCTGTTTGAGAGCCGGACCCTGGACGTAGGTAAGGACCTGTTCCTCGATGCGTTGGCTGGTAGCCTGCCGTATGGTAGCCAGGGTCAGGCCTGACAGGCCGCAGATCAGCGACAGGACAAGGATCATTTTGAGCATTTCTCGCATGACTGGCTATCCTTCCTGAAGGAATGTGTAGGGGCCGCCGAACGGCTTGGGCCGGATGCGGTCCAGTAGTGGCGTGAAGAGGTTTGCCAGCAGAATGGCAAAGGGTACGCCGTCGGGATAGATGCCGTAGACTCGAATGATGATGACCATGGTCCCGGCCATGAGTCCGAATAACAGGCTTGGAATGCGGCCGATGGGTGATGACGCGGGGTCGGTGGCCAGGAAGAATGCGCCGAATATTCCGCCGCCTGCCAGCAGATGGAATAGGGGCGAGGCATAAGTGGCCGGGTCGATCAGTTGGTATATCCATGCGGTGAGCAGCAGGCCGCCGATGAAGGCGGTCGGGATTTCCCACCGAATGTGTCGGCGGAGGAGCAGAAAGAGGCCGCCTGCGAGCAGGGTCGCTACCTGGACGGCACCCAGGCCGCCGAGTTGAGATCCGGAAAGCAGCGAGACGGAGTCAATGGACCGGATGGCGTCCAGGCCGAAATACTTGAGCTGTTGCAGCGGGGCGGGCAGGTCCAGGGTGAGCATCGTGGTGTTGGTATCCATGAACTCGGGCCAGGAAATGCGGCACAGGGCCCAGCCTACCAGCGGGGCGCAGAGAGGGTTTCCGCCCAGTCCACCGTAGATCATTTTTCCAAGGAAGATACTGGATGCGGCACCGATAGTGACCAGCCACCAGGGAGCGGAGGCCGGAAGGAGGAATGCGAAGAGCAGGCCGGTGTGGAGCGCGCTCAGGTCGTCCACGGATTGTTCGTGTTGCAGGATCCGGTTGCACAGGGCTTCGGTGACCACAGCCACGGCGCAGGACAGCGCCATGACGCGCACGGCCCCCAGGCCGAAGG
The DNA here is from genome assembly GCA_963662475.2 of uncultured Pseudodesulfovibrio sp. Classification (GTDB taxonomy): domain Bacteria; phylum Desulfobacterota; class Desulfovibrionia; order Desulfovibrionales; family Desulfovibrionaceae; genus Pseudodesulfovibrio. The sequence goes on along the minus strand of CAXXUE010000028.1, from coordinate 18,868 downwards.
CAACTACGGCCATGACGGCAGCGGGTAGAAGCGCGACAAGGGTTTCTCCCATGTAGCCTTTTATGGTCCGGCCGCAATGGACATGGGGCGGCATGCAGACGGTGAGGATAGGTTCAAGAGGCTTCATGATGCATCCTTTTCAGCAGTTTGGGCTTCCTCGGGTGCGGATTTGCCGTTGGTCGAGAGGAGGGCCAGCTCATATTTTGCCAGTCGGATGTATTGTAGCAGCGGGCGTCCCGCCTTGCACCAATAGCCGCAAATGCCGCATTCGATGCAGGAGTGGATATGGAATGTCTCGGCCCGTTCAAATTGCTTGAATTCGGCGCACCGGCTGATCATGCCCGGCATGATGCGGGCCGGGCATCGGCGTTCGCATTCTCCGCAGCCGAGGCAGAAGTTGTTTGTGGATTCCAGTCCTTCGCCTGCACGCAGTATGTGGAGGCCGATGGTGTTTTTATCTACACCCTGGGCCAGATCGCGTGCGGGCAGGCCGCACATCAGGCCACCCATGACGGCGCGGTCACCGGGTTGGATCATGGCACCGGCCTCGGCTGCCAGATAACCCACGGGCGTGCCTATCCGGATGAGATGATTCTGGCCGTTGATGGTCATCACGGTCTCGGTAAGCGGGCGTCTGGTTTCCATCACCCGACCGATAAAATACAGGGCCTTGACCGAGAGGATGACAGCATTTTCAGGGTGTTGGCCCAACAGTACTTCCTGACCGGTGACTGCCTTGATGACAAGTGGATCAAGTCCGTTGGGATGGACGGGGGGGACATGCATGACCGTACAGTTGGCAAAGGCATTGGCCCGGTTTCCCCTGGCAGCTACCAGATACATCTTGGAGGGTTCCACGATGCGTTGGATAGTATCCAGGCCGAGTTCCAGGGTCTTGCGGTAGTCCTGGAGGAGGGGGGCATAAATGGAAATGCCAGGCTCCGGCGGGACCGCGTTGATTATGAGGGTGGCCGCCCGAGTGAGAGGGCGAACATCCACACCCAGTTCGCGAAGCCATTTTTTGAGGATATTCCCCCCATCGGAGGGGGGAGACAGGGGGGTGGATCTGTCGTCGTCGCTTACGTCCATGGATATGGCATACGGAGTGATCTCCGTGATGGTTCCGGCCAGGGGGGCATGGAGGTCGCCGTCATTTTCCTGATTGGCCGTGGCTATTTTGGTACCAGCCAACACCTGATCGCCCGGTGTCAGCACCGGAGTGTGGGCCTGGATGGGAATGTTCAGGCGGTCGGGTCGATTCCCCTTGACCAGGGGTCCCGTGTCACCGGTGAGCAGACTGAAATTAAACGTGGTCATCTGTGTTGCATCCCCTATTTCATATGACATTGGCCGCAGGCTTCGTCGCCGAACGGACCGGCACCCTGCTTTTCGTGGCACGTCATGCATTGGCCGTGGAAGGCATTCGTTGTGGTCGGTATGAGCTGGTCGACGGGTTCATCGTGGCAACTGGAGCATGCTTTGGACGCGACCGGGGTGGCCGGGGTTGTTTCGCGGGTGTGGCAGTTGCGGCATCCCTTGATTCCTTCCTGATACATCTCCTCGTGGCAACTGGCACATCGAGTATGGTTGGCCTTTTTCAGGCTCGGCATGGCCTTGTCGTCATCATTCCCGTGGCAGTCGGAACAGGCCTGGGGTTCGGGCTCAATGGATTCGTCGTGATGGCAGGCTCGGCAATCGTCCGCCACATAGTCGTCGGCGTGGTTCTCGTGGGAGAAATTGCCGATGGTGGATTTGGGATGATGACAAGTGGCGCACTGTTTTTGATCAAGGGAATCCTGATGCGTTGTGATGAAGGCATCGTCGAATTTTCTGACGTGGCAACGTGTACACTGCGGGGGAGAGGGTTCCTTGCCGGACGTATGGTGGCAGACTCCGCAATCCCGGTCCTGGGATGCCATGTGGGCCTGGTGCGAGAATATGACCTTGCCGCCTTTGTTTTCAAACAAAATGCGAACGGGAGGTTCTTCGGATCTGTCGGAAATAAGGTAACCGATCAGGGCTGTGACAATAAGTGTCCCTGTCAATATGGCGATGGGGAAAAGTCGTTTATGCAATGGGTCATCCTCGGATTTTGGCGTATTTAAATATCATAGCTGAAAAATCAGGGTTTAGTCCACACCCATGTAGATTGACTCGCCGCTCAAACTTTTGTTTTGCTGTTTGGGTATAATGTTGTGGATTCGTCACGTTGTGGGCGGATAATGGAGAACGGCATTCACGGACAAGCGAGAGAATCCACGAAATCCGGCTGCGGAAACCAAGACTTCCGTCTGTATCCGTTACGATTCCCTTTGTTTTTGTGATAATATGTTACCCGTATTGAAGAGTACTCGCTGTCGGTTGTGTCATAAAGGGGAGAGCCTGAGGGTGGTGTGAATCAAATCCTCGGGTACGGGAAGTATTTTTTGACCTTGAATATTTTTTACGTTTTGCCTTTTACCCTTTTTGAACAGCTTGCGATTTTTATTTTGGGGTCTGTCGGGATATTGGGCGAGAAGTTTTAACAGGGCGGCTATTCTGGAGCGAACCGGTTATTTCTTGAACAGAATCTTGCTGGCAAAGGCCAGGATAAACAGGCAGGCCCCTATCCACCAGAAGGCTACGGAGAGTTGCGTGGTGAACAGGACATAGGCCGCCTTGATGGTGATGTCCAGCGGCAGGGTCTCGATGAGGCCAGTACCGTTTATGCCCAAGCGGTTCAGTGCATCCATGAGCGTGATCGAGGGCCAGGAAGCAGTGAATACCCAGGTGACGGCCTGGAAGGCAATGACCAGGATGCAGCCTATCCAAGAAGCGATTCCGAAATTTTTGAACATGGGTTTATCTTGTGTTTATTGGTAAGGTCGTGCAGAGGATACTATATAATAGGCGTTGAAAAAAGTATGGCATAGGCTGGAACAAACAAGGGGTTTGTGTAGTGGTTCTTGTGGCAGGTGACAAGGTCCTCATGGAGTTTTCGACTTTTGGCGATCGTTTCTTGAGCATCGTGACCGATGTAAAGGATGATGGTCGTCTGCTTGTGTTTTCTCCTATCCCTGCGCCGGTCGTGAGTCGTTTGAAAACCGATACGAAGGCTAGAGTTCGTTTTGCCTTTGAGGGGCGGTTGCAGGGATTTCGGACCGAAGTGCTCAACACGGTGTCCGGTCCGGGTGCTGTCCTGGAGCTGGCTCCTCCAGATGATTTCTATGACGCCGAAGATAGGTTCGAACCTCGCTGCCCCTGCCGTTTTCCCGCCCAGGTAGAGGTGGGGGACAATGCCGTCCGGGCCGTGGTCGAGGATATGTCCTCCACTTGTTCCCGCGTGCGATTCCTGAACGGCGGCCTAGACTCCTTTTTTGAAGTCGAGGGGCGCGAGGTGCGCCTCACGTTTCATCCCTTTGACATGAAAGAGGGGTATTCGGTGGCTTGTGTTGTGAAGAACACGTTTATTAAGGATAATACTCCATATGCCGTTCTCGCGTTCAAGCTCGAGGAAGCCGAGGCTCGGAATCGGATTGAACAGTTTGTGGAAGCCCAACTCTACTGTGGGATTCCGCGTCTTTGATCAGTTTTTGTCCATCTTTTTTGCATAAGTGGCGGCTTCAATGCCTGCCACGCACCCTTCTCCTACGGCCTTGGCCATTTGCAGGGGCGGCCCGCAGATATCTCCCGCCGCGTAGAGACCCGGAATATTGGTCCGCTGTTTCTTGTCAGTGTCGATGTATTTCATGGTCTCATCCAAGCGCATGCCGAGCATGGCAGTGAGTTCCAGCACACCCTTTGCCCCGAGTTCGATGAACACGCCATCCACTTTCTGGATGGTGCCGTCGTTCAGCAGGACAGAAGTGACGGCGGTCTCGCCCTGGATTTCCTTGATTTGCAAGCCCTCGTGGACGGCTACGCCCGTGTCGATCAGTTGCTGACGGAGGCCATCGGCAATGTCCAGCAATTCGCAGTAGAGATGCACTTCGCGGGCAAAATTGGTCAGGGCAACAGCTCCGCCTGCGGCGGCGCTTCGGCAGCCGACCACGGCCACCACGGCATCGCGGTAGAATCCTGCGTCGCAATCGACGCAGTAGCTGACACCCTTGCCGAGCAACTCCTTTTCTCCGGGCACCTTGAGCTTGTTGCGGTTGGACCCTGTGGCCAGGATTATGGATTTGGCGATGAGCGTGTCCCCGGATTCGAGTTTGAGGGAAAAGAGTTCCCCTTCAGGCTCGATGGAGAGCACATCTTCATCACGCATTTCGGCACCGAAGCTTTTGAGCTGTTCGCGACCGGTCTTGAGAATTTCTTCGCCGGTGATCTTGAATTGACAGCAGTAGTTTTCGATGTGTGCCCAGTACAGGCTGCTGTTGTCCATGCGACCGAGCATCAATGTTCGGGCTTTTTTGCGCGCTGCGTGGATACCGGCCTGGATTCCGCCGGGGCCGGAGCCGAGAATAACGACATCATAAGGTGCAGGTTTGGTCATGGTGAGTCTCCAAGGGTATCTATCCGGTTTGAGCGATGCCATAGAGTATAAGCACCTTGGGGCAGATGTACAGAGGTGGTGGAGGCAAGAAAGGCAGGGAATTCGGTCAGGGATCGATGTCCTTGGCGGACTGGCTGCCGGGTATTCCGGCGGGACGTGTCGCGGTGCCTTCGGCGGGTGTCCACACCTTGCCGTGTATTCTCTGGAAAAGCTTGCTTGCCTCGCGGAATTCCGGGTTCATCTTGAGTGATTCGATGACGTTTGCCGACGCCTCTTCCAGCTTGCCCATGAAGTAGAAGGCCTTGGCCATGTTGAAATAGATGTTTTCGTCGTTTGGCGTAAGTTCCAGTGCCTGTTTGTAGGCGTGGATCGCTCCTGGATAGTCGCCTTGTTTGCGCAGGTTGACTCCGAGGGAATTGAAGGGATTGGGGGTATCCGAATCGAACTTGAGGATTTCGATGAACAGCGTCTTGGTCTCTTCCAACCGGTCGAACTGGGCATGGACATCCGCTGCCTTTCTGATGAACTTCTTGTAGGCTTCCAGGTCGCCTTTGCCCTTGTAGGCGTCAGCCAACCCCTTGTATGCTTCGGCAAAGAGGTCGTTGATCTTGACCGCTTTCTTGAAGGAAACGATGGCCTTGCCATACTTGCCTTGGACCATGAATTGGCAACCCATGTCGTAGTACTTCTGCGCTTCGTCCTGGTAGGAAATGAGTTCTTCAAAGGCTTCAATGGCTTCGTCGAAATCGCCCCGTGCCACCATGTCCTTGGCTTCCTGCAGCTCCATTTCCTCGATTTCCGGGTAGTTGTCGAGTTGGTTGGCAAGGATGAGATATTTTTCGAAAGTATCCAGGGAATAAGGGCGCAGGATGTAGCCGATGCATCCGGCTGCGATGGAGTCGAGCACATGGTCCTTTCTGTTTTCCAGGGTGACCATGATGATGGGTATGGGGCGTTCGCTCATGTTCTTGCGCATGATTTGGGCGAACTTGATGCCGGTCATATCGTCCAGGGTTGAGTCGCAAAGTACGAGGTCCACCTCGTTGTCCGTGAGGTAGTCAATGGCGTCCACTCCAGCATTGAAGACCTGGACATCCTGGGGACCGAATATCATGACAGTGGCCTGGTCGCGCTTGGCATGCACTTCCACGTTGGTCAGGATGACGATGTTATTGTATACCCCGTAAGCCTTGCTGTCTTTTTTCTGGGCCATGCTCGCTTTGTCCCTTTTAACTATTTATATAAAGAATCTGGCGAATTGGATCAAGATACCACGGGCTTATTATAACGGATAAATGTATGCACCTTTTCTTCAAGCCTTTGCATATTATCGTCTTTTGGCAAAAGTGAAAAGATATCTTCCAGATGGTTTCGTTGACAGATCAGGTCCAGCGTGGTCCGAAAGTGAAGATTGAATACCCAGCCGAGAAGCATTAGCAGAAAGTCGTTGGCATTGCGTAGGAGAGTATAGTCGCCATCTTGCTGTGTTATTACAGCATGGTACACATTCTCGGAATATTTTTCGTCCAAATTTTTGCCCATGCCGAGGGTGACTAGTGGGTTGGGGGTGTCGCTGTTGAAGTGGGCGATCATGACTCGAAAGATGTCGAGTTTGTCCGCGTCACGTACGACGTAAACCGGGATTCCCAGGTGGGGCGGCAGTGCGGAGCGAATGGATTTGAGATTGTGTTGACCAACGGTGAAGCGGATGATGCGTTTGTCTTTGTCGGAGAGGTCGTCGGGAAGACCGAGCTCCCGGAGAGTAAGGACGCCCATGCGACCGTGGTTGATGGATTCCCGGTCATTGAAGGTGCGGTAGGTGGCAAATTGCGGGAAACGACCGATATCATGATACAGGGCTGCCAGGAGACAGAGCTGGGCCATGTCGGCATCCATGGATTCCCTTTCGACGATGGCGGTGGCGTTTTCGAGCACCTTCAGCGAATGGTCTATTTTCAGATTGATGAGTTCGTCATCCGCACTGCCTGTCAGGTAGCCTGAGGCGAATCGGGTGAAAGTTTCGATATGTGGGCTCAGTGGCATGCTCAGTCCTCCAGGCTTTTCATCTTCAGTTTGTATTCCATCTCGGATATTTCGCCTTTGGCGAGGAGGGCGTCGAGTTCGGCTCGTTCCTTGCGGCGCTCTTCTTCGGCTTCCCGGTCCAGTTCCTCGTCCCTGAGGCAGCCGCCAGGTCCGAACAGGAAGCGGAGAAAGAGCAGAATAGCCGCCATGATGATGGTCACAAAGGCCAGTCGTGCCAGCGATGGGAGCAGGTGGTCGCCGTATCCGGCATTGAAGGGCCAGGCCCGCCAGACGGGACTGTCCAGAAAATCAAAGAAATTGGTCAGCAAAAGGGGTAGGTCGGACAAGATCATCGGTTCTCCATGTGTTTGAACAAGCTCTATCTACGTCGCAAAATCGTTGCTTGCAAGAATTTTGGGTTCGAAAAAATAATTGTTATCATGGCGTTGTCTCCGATGTTTGGCGGGAGTATCCTTCGCGTTGAGTTTCCCTTGACGATGGTGTAGGACGGAACTGGAATTTTATGGAGGAAGTATGCGTATCCTTATTGTTGAAGATGAATTCACCAGCCGCAAGTTGTTGACGGCTCTTTTGTCCGATTTCGGTCAATGCGATACCGCATCCGATGGCGTGGAGTGTGTGGATACGTTCAGAAAAGCCCTTTCGGAAAAGGCTCCTTATGATCTCGTGTGCATGGACATCATGATGCCCAACAAGGATGGACACCAGGCACTCAAGGAGATCCGCGCCATTGAGCAGGATTTGGGAATCAGACCACAGAACGAGACCAAGGTCATCATGGTCACGGCGCTCAATGATCCTAAAACCGTGGTCAAGGCGTATTACAAGGGAGGCGCTGCCGCGTATCTCCCCAAACCCATTGAAGTGGAAAGCCTCCATGCCATCCTGCGCGATTTGGCGCTCATCGACTAACCGGAAGGGCTGCCTGCGTTTGGTTAGAGGCATGCCGTACAAATCTTATGCGTAGCAAAGAGCTTTGCCGTCGTCTCCGGCTATGGGGCGGACAATGTCTTTTGGGACTCTGGGCGGTGGTTTTGTGGTCCTGTCCCGCTTATGCCAACCAGGGGACCGGCAGCAGTGCCGGGAGTATCCTGAATATCCTGTTACTGGGACTGGTGGCCTATTTTCTCGTTCGTGCGTTTCGGCGGCGTTCCGGCGGCAAGGATGAAACACGCCCCGGGAGCGGGACGCCGAATAGTCCCGAGGATTCGCAAAAGCGCACCGCTCGGCCTGTGGATCGTCATGAAGCGGCCCGCCAGATGTGGGATGTGTTGAGTTCCGAGCCGCAGGTGAAAACCGATATTCCCTCTGTTCCGGTCGCGCCCGACGGGTTTGACGAGACGGAGTTTCTGGAAGGGGCCAAGCTGTTCTTTTCCCGTTTTCAGCAGGTGGCCGACAGTGGTGAACTTGACGACCTGCGACCTTTTCTCTCCAATGACGTGTATCGTGAAGCCCTGGATGGGGTAGAGTCTGGAGTCGGGCAGGAGCGGGTTGAAATCATGCTGCTTGAGGCCAGGCTCATGGAGATGAAAAGCGAGGGCGGTCAGACGTTTGCTTCCGTCTTTTATGACGCTCAGCTTCGTAAGGGGGCGTCGGGAGAGCAAGCCGAACACCTCCGTACCGTGTGGGAATTTTCTCGTGATGACAGTGCCGCAAACGGGCTCTGGACCTTGGAAAAAATAAATAAAATGAATCAATGACCCCGAGGAAAGGGGTTGTCATGGCGGAGGATGACGTGGCTGAGAAAGAGTACGATCTGAATCAGTCCATGGATAAGCTGCTCGGCCTTGCCGCGAAGAAGTTCGGTGAGGTCGAGTTTCAGACTGTGTCTGTGGGCGATGTTTCTCTTGAGGTGCTGCAAATCAAACACATGCAGCGCTACATCGATAAACTTATGGATAAATCGCGTTCCGGGAAAACCGTGACCCTGCCTTTGTGGGCCAAGATATGGCAATCCAGTCTGGTCATGGGAATTTCCCTGTCTCGTTTTCCGCTTGCCGAAGGTGGCAAGGTGTTGGAGATCGGGGCTGGAGCCGCCGTCAATGGGCTGGTCATGGCCCGGCGTGGTTTTGATGTTACCATTGTGGACAATGACATGGACGCTCTTCTGTTCAGTCGTATCAATGCCCTCAAGAATGGCCTTGATCAGGCGGCCATCCTGTATTCCGATTTCAAGGAGGGCCTGGACGATACGTTCGATTGTGTCATCGCCTGCGAGATGCTCTACGATGCGCCTACGTTTGACGTTTTGGCCGGATTTCTGGATAGCCACGTTGCCCAAGGTCCTGATGCCGAGGTTTTTCTGACGCTTGATTTGAAACGGGCGGCCAAGAACTTCTTTGCCGCGTCCAATGAGTATTTCAAGATCATGCGGTCCGTGTCCTCCTACAAGGACAGGGAATCGGGCGAGGAAAAAGAAATCAATCTTTTCCGGTTCAAGAGGAAAGACTCGTGATGGAGCTTAAGGATTGTTTTAAGGAATATACCCAGGACCAGGACAAGGCATGCAGCCCGGTGGAGACCGTGCAGCGGGTCAAGGCACTCCTGCATGAGAAATGTGCCGGGGTGCTGGCTGAAACCGACCGGGTGGACACCGGGCGTCTGGATATTCCGGTATTTGTGTCCACCTGCGGACCTGAAGCCAAAAAGATCATGCCTACGCGCAAGCAGATGGGCAAGGGGGCTTCGCCGGAGCAGGCGGAGGCTTCGGCACTCATGGAGTTGGTGGAGCGGTATTCTTTCTTCAGTTTCTGGGCCGACGAGAGCAATTTCGATCAGCTTACCTGGTCCGAGGCGGAAGAACGATGGCCCGGCGAGGTCATGAGCATCGGGCGAATTATTCATTCGGTGGATGAGGACATTGTCGAGGCGGACGCGGTACGGCTCATGGATCTTAATCGTTGGCGTTTCCATCCCGCCCTCAATGTGGCCACCGGCAAACACGAGTACGTCCCTCTGGATTGGTTCAAGAAACTTAATGAATTCAATGGATCATCCGCTGGTAACACGTTTGAGGAGTCCATCTCCCAGGGGGCGAACGAATTGGTGGAGCGTCATGTCTGCGCCATTGTGGACCGGACGCGGCCCACGGTGCCGACCATTGATCCGAAGTCGTCAAATGATCCGGTTCTGGCCCGATTGGTGGACTGTTTCGAAAAGAATGGTATCACCTTGCTTCTCAAGGATTTTACGTTTGGTTATCCCGTGCCCACCGTGGCTGCCGTGGCGTGGGATTCCAAGACGTTCCCCGCACTCAGCGAGATCGTTTTTACGGCTGGCACCGCAGCTTCTCCGGCCAAGGCGGCCATCCGGGCCGTAACCGAAGTCGCGCAGTTGGCGGGTGATTTCGAGACCAGTCGTGTGTATGAGGCATCCGGGTTGCCCAAATTCACCGAATTGGATCAGGTCGAGTGGCTCAAGCAGGGTGAGGTCATATCTCTCGATACCATGCCGTCTGTGGAACACGATAATATATATCAAGAGCTTATGCGCATGGCCGAGGGCCTTGATGCCATGGGAACCCCGCTGTATTCTGTGGACATCCGGCATCCGGATCTCATGGTGACCGCCAATTACAATTTTGTGCCCGGTTTCGATTTCCGTGAGCGTACGCCTCATCGCAGCATCGGTTTGTTCGTTGGCCGCATCCTGGCCGAGGATGCTGATTTTGATGATGCCCTGGAAGGGCTTGATGTGCTTGAAGATATTTATCCAGGTGCTTACTTCCTGCCCTTTTTCAAGGGACTCCTGGCTGTGCGCATGGGCGACGTGGAGTACGCTGCCGAGCAGTTTTCCCTGGCCGAGCCCAGGCAGCCCGCCGATGGAGAGCGTGCTCTGGCCGCTTTCTACCAGGCATATGCTCTGTCGCAAGTGGAGCATTGGGAGGATACGCTTGAGCCGCTTACCCGTGCCATCGGCTACGACAACGAGTGCAAGGAGTACTTCAACCTGCGGGGTGTGGCCCATTTCAAGGCCGGGCGGTATGCAGACGGCGCCAGGGATTTCCAGGCAGCGCTGGATATTGACAGCGGCTCTCCACACGATCTGGCGAATCTGGGTCTGTGCTACAAATTCATGGGCAATCATGCCGAGGCATTGGATTACTTGAGCGCGGCTCTCGACATGGACCCCGGTCTGGATTATGCCCGCAAACATCTTGATGAACTCAAACAATCCTAGCTTGTTGCGATGAATTTTCAGGGAATATTTTTATTGAATAGAAGTAGGTTCGGAGCTTGACAAAGACCTTGCTGTGGAAGTACTGTCCCTCCACGGTTTTTAAGCCGATCTTTTGTTGGTATCAAACAGCGGATCGCTGTTTACACGGATAAGGGCGTCCCGGATTGTTCCGGGATTACAGCAAGACAAACATCCCACTAGGAGGATAACATGGCTGTTGTTGAATTTGCGGGTAGTTCTTTTGAGGTTGATGAAGATGGTTTCCTGCAGAAATTTGAAGACTGGAACCCTTCTTGGGTTGACTACGTGAAAGAGTCCGAAGGTATCAAGGAAATCTCCGAAGATCACCAGAAGGTCATCGACTTCCTGCAGGACTACTACAAGAAGAACGGCATTGCCCCGATGGTTCGTATCCTCTCCAAGGTCACTGGCTTCAAGCTGAAACAAATCTACGAACTGTTCCCGTCCGGACCCGGCAAGGGAGCCTGTAAGATGGCTGGCCTGCCCAAGCCCACTGGCTGCGTCTAGTCCGCAACTTGAGCTTGATATCAAGGGCAGGTGCTTCGGCACCTGCCCTTTTGTTTGGCGGGCCATTGCCAGATTTTCAAGTTCGATCGAATTTTGAAAAATTGGCTAAATTTTTTGCTTGCCAAGCGTTTTGTCAGTGAGTATAAGACCAAGTTCCAAACGAAATTAATGACAGGAGTTCGTCATGAAAACTGATATTCATCCCAAGACTTACAAGGCCAAGATTCGTTGTCACTGCGGGTATGAAGCCGAGTTGCTGAGCACCAAAGGTGAAGAGATCGAGGTTGAAATTTGTTCCAACTGCCATCCTTTTTACACCGGCAAGCAGCGTTTTGTTGACACCGCTGGTCGTATTGATCGCTTCCGCAAGAAGTACGCTAAGTTCGAAACGAAAAAAGTCGAAAAGTAGCGTCTCTCCCGGCGTAAGCCGCGAACATATGCCTTCGTTGGATGTTATTCCACGGAGGCATATTGTTTTGGTGTACGGGCTTTACAAACCGTTTGGAATCCTTAATTCTGAATTCGAAAGGAGTAACGGCACATCCGTTGCTATCAAGCGGGATCTCGTTCCAGAACATGCTTACCGGAGGGTGATTGATTGAATCTGCCAGGATTTTTTGCGCTTACAGCTCCTCAGGCCGTTGGAGGCCAAGCGGTTATTGAGGGCGTGATGATGCGCGCCAAGGACACGCTTGCCATTGCCATTCGAAAGGCCGACGGTGAAATTGTGACTGAGGTGCGCCCCTGGTTTACCTTGATTCGACATCCCTGGTTGAAAAAGCCTTTTTTGCGTGGTTTTCCGGTGCTTATGGAAACCATGGTCAACGGTATCAAGGCACTCAATTTTTCCGCCATGCAGGCCGCCGAAGGAGAGGACGAAGGCGAGCTTACCACTTGGCATCTGGTTTTGACCATGGTGCTGGCGTTGAGTGCGGCCTTGGGGCTGTTCGTGGTGTTGCCGCATTTCCTGTCCGTGGGACTGGAGCGGTTGGGGGTGGCTGGCGATGTGGACTCTTTGAGTTTTCACCTGTGGGACGGCATCATCAAGATGATCGTCTTTGTCGGCTATATCCTTGCCATTTCTTTTATTCCCGATATTCGTCGCGTGTTTCAGTACCATGGGGCCGAGCACAAGGTTATTTGGACTTGGGAAGAGGGGCGGGAATTGTCCCCTGACGCCTCCCGGTTTTACAGCCGACTGCATCCTCGTTGCGGTACGGCCTTCCTGCTGTTTGTGCTGGCGGTTTCCATTTTGTTGTATGCCGTCTTGGTGCCTTTCCTGCTGACGTTTTATTCGCCAGAAAATTTTGTATTTAAGCATTTATACATTGTTGGCATGAAACTTTTTCTCATGATCCCGGTGAGTTGTATTGCCTATGAAATGATAAAGTTTGCAGGCAAGTACAGCAAAAACTTTTTGTGCAAGATGATGTGCTGGCCCGGCTTGATGATGCAATTGCTGACCACCAAGGAGCCGGATGATTCCCAGATAGAAGTGGCCATTGTCGCCTTGCAGTGCGCCGTTAACGCCGAGGAGTGCTAAAAGATGTTTGGCAAGCTTGAAGAAATCGAAACCAAGTACGAAAAACTGGAGCAAGAGCTTGCCCAGCCGGATATCTTCAATGATCAAGAGCGATATAAGAAGGTATCCAAGGCCCATGCCGACCTTGGTGAGGTGGTGAACGTCTTCCGCGAACACAAAATTTTGGCGCAGGAGCTTGAGAACAATCGGGAGATGTTGGCTGATTCCGATCCAGAAATTCGGGAAATGGCCAAGATTGAGATTGACGAACTCGAATCCAGAATCCCTGAACTTGAGGAGCGGCTCAAGGTCCTTTTGCTGCCCGCAGATCCCATGGATGAAAAGAACATCATTCTCGAAATCCGGGCCGGTACCGGCGGGGATGAGGCCGCCTTGTTCGCTGCAGACCTCTACCGCATGTACACCCGTTTTGCCGAAATCAATCGGTGGAAAGTTGAGGAGATGAGTTCCAACACCACCGGTTCCGGCGGCCTGAAGGAAGTAATTGCATCCATTTCCGGTGACAAAGTGTACAGCAAGCTCAAGTTCGAGTCCGGTACCCATCGCGTGCAGCGTGTGCCGGCCACCGAATCCCAGGGGCGTATCCATACCTCCGCTGTTACTGTGGCCATCATGCCCGAGGCAGAGGCTGTGGATGTGGATGTCCGTACCGAAGACTTGCGTGTGGACGTTTTCCGCGCTTCGGGGCCAGGTGGGCAGTCGGTCAATACCACTGACTCTGCCATCCGCATCACCCACGTGCCCACCGGATTGGTGGTCATCTGCCAGGACGAGAAGTCTCAGCACAAGAACAAGGCCAAGGCGATGAAGGTCCTCATGTCGCGTCTGCTCCAACTGGAGCAGGATAAGGCCAAGGCCGAGGAAGATGCCACGCGGCGTAGCCAGGTCGGTACCGGAGACCGCTCAGAACGCATCCGTACCTATAATTTCCCTCAGGGGCGTGTGTCCGATCACCGAATCAACCTGACCTTGCATAAGCTTGCGCAAGTCATGGAAGGGGAGTTGGACGATCTGACTGATGCGCTCATCAATCATTATCAGGCCGAGGCCATGAAGCGGCAGGGCGACTAATCCTGCCGGGGAATTTCCGTGTCCCCCACCCGTATTGCACTGCTCAATGAAAGCGAAACGCGTCTTGCTTACGTGGATTCGCCCCGTCTGAGTGCGGAACTGCTTATGGCTGAGGTGCTTGGTTGCTCCCGGCTGGACTTGGTTTTGGAGCGGGATCATCTGGTCCCGGTCGAGGACGTCGAGCGTATCAAGACTTTGGTGGAGCGGCGAGCCCTGGGCGAACCCGTGGCCTATATCCTGGGCCGCAAGGAATTTTACGGGCTGGAGTTCTCCGTGACGCCCGATGTTTTGATTCCTCGGCCAGAGACAGAGCATCTGGTTGAAATGGTAGAAGATTTATATTCCAAAAATTTCCAGTTTCATTTTGCCGATCTCGGAACCGGTTCCGGAATCCTGGCGGTAACGATAGCGAAGCTGTTTCCTCATTCCTCCTGTTTGGCTATGGACAAAAGCCCCGATGCCCTTGAAGTGGCGCGGCGCAATGCCCGTCGGCATGGGGTAGAGGATCGAATCGTGTTCGTGGATGGGGATTTTACCCGCCCTTTGCCCGACGGCCCTTTTGATCTGATCGTTTCCAATCCACCCTATGTTACGGAGAGGGAACTCGCAGAAGCCAGTCGAGAGGTATCTGTTTTTGAGCCGATTGCCGCCCTGGTGAGTGGGGCGGATGGTTTGGATCATGTCCGGGCCATGCTCAAACATGTGGCAAACGGATTGATAACCGAGGGGCGGTTTCTACTGGAGATCGGGTGTGAACAAGGGGAAGCCATCAAAAAAATAACGTCCCGCGACTTCCCGGAATTCAGGGACGTTAGCGTCACTAAGGATCTTGCCGGTCACGATCGAGTGGTATTTTTGCAGAAGTGACTTTTGCAAAAATACCACAATATCTGTGGGTTGTTGTTGTAAAAATACAATTAGTTGTGAAGTTGCAACACTTTTCTAGAAAGTGTTAAGACAAAATAATCGTGTTATATTGATGTGTTATGTTGTTTCTTTGGCGTGGCATTGTTCTTGCTTTAGGGAAATAGGTTTCCAACCGGAGGATTAATGCTACAGACTACCATACATAAATCAGTGCGTTGCACGGGAATCGGCCTCCATAGCGGTAAGCAGGTGGAATTGGTTCTTCGTCCGGCCGCTGAGGACACCGGAATTCTTTTTTCTCTTCGTAACGGTTCCGGGTCCACCTTTCTGACTCCGACCCCTTCTCTGGTCGTTGAGACCGGGCTTGCCACTGTCCTGGGCGATGGTCGTGAAACCGTTGCCACGGTTGAGCATCTGCTCGCAACCGTCAGCGGCATGGGCATCGACAATATTCATATTGAAGTGACGGGCAGGGAAGTGCCCATCATGGACGGTAGCGCTGCTTCTTTTGTCTACCTGCTCAAACAGGCGGGCGTTCGCAAGCTCTCCAAAGCCCGCCAGGTCCTGGCTATCAAGAAACATGTGGAGTTCGAGCTGGACGGCAAGTTTATCAAGGCTTCTCCTCATAATGGTTTTCATGTTGATTACACCATTGAGTTCGCACATCCGCTCATCGGTACGCAGCGAATGGAGCTGGAAATCACCCCCGAAAATTTCGTCAAGGAAGTGGCCAAGGCGCGGACATTCGGTTTCCTCAAGGAAGTTGACTACCTGCATGCCAACGGTCTGGCCCTTGGTGGTTCCTTGGACAACGCCGTTGTCTTGGATGAATACGGTGTTCTCAATGCCGAGGGGCTTCGTTTCAACGATGAATTCGTTCGCCACAAGCTGCTTGATTTCGTTGGCGACATGGCTGTTCTTGGCGCTCCGCTCCAGGGACATTTTGAAGTATTCGCATCCGGGCATGCCATGAATAACGCCTTTTTGCGTTACCTTGACGAGCATCGTTCGCTTTACCTGGAACCAAAGGTCCTGCCGTTGCCGAAAGCAAAGGAAAAGGTCTTTGAAAAGGAAAGTTTCGAGCCTGTGGCAGCCACTGCCTGAAGTCAACGTATTGAAAGATAACAAAAACCCGCTTATAGGCGGTTTTTTTTATTTGGTAAACATAAGTTCGGCAAGGATGCCGCCATGTTCCCTCTGTCGAAGTTTGTCGATTCCCAGGCATTGGATATCTCCGATCAGTGCCGTATGGGGCCGAGCGTCCAGATACTTTTTTAGGGCCTTGCCTTTGTCCGGATGTTGCAACTTCAGCCGGTATCCGGTTTGTTTTGCTTTGTGCAGGAACTCGATTCTGACCAAGCCGAAGCGGGCAATTTCGAATTCAATCAGAGAAGCGACAAGCGGTTTATCATCCGATGTGGTCGGGGCACGAAATATGGTGGCAAGGCGGCGGCCTTCGGGGACCAGCCAGGGTTGGTAGAGCAGGGTATGGCCTTTGCCTGTGCTGTCGGTAATGTTTTGCGCACAGTTGAGAACATCCATGTATGCGGAAAGCAACATCGTGTCCTGGCCCAGAAGCATCGTAACGGCCATTGGTCGGTTGACCGGCGGAGTTGTGGACAACGCTTTGGTGTATTGCCTGAATTTGTTCTCAAACAATATTCGGGAGGCTTCAAAGGATGCGGCCATTTCCAATGCTGAGGCGGATGCCGTCCGACCTTCAAAGATTTCTTTGAGTACGATTTCCGGTTGGAGCTTTTTGATGATAAAGGTCAGATGTGCGCCCACGGGCGGCGAGGATTGGAGCTTGGCAAGCAGCTTGTGTGTGAATCGGCGTGCAAATATGACCCACCTGAGCCGGTAATCGGCGTCGAAATTTGACCCACCCCGGCAAGCCCCTCAAGGTCACGAGAAAATCGTGACGGGAGGGCCAGCGAGGAGATGCTGACGGTGGAAACAATTCGAAAGATTAAGGTGGCCCATGACCGGCATGAGACGCCGATCAGGCAGATATCCAAGAATTTAAACATGAGCCGGAATACGGTCCGCAAGGTGTTGTGCTCGGAGGAGACGCGCTTCGAGTACAAACGAGCGATCCAGCCCATGCCCAAACTTGGTGAATTCACGACCTGGCTGGAAAGCGAGTTGGAGCGGGATGTCGGGCTTCCACGCAAACATCGACGCACGATCAAGGTCTTGTTTGAGCAGCTTCAGGGGCAAGGTTACGAGGGAGGCTATGATGCTGTCCGGCGTCATGTCTCCCGCTGGCGCGAAGCCGAAGGGCACAGGGTGTCGCAAGCCTTTGTCCCGCTGACTTTCGCCTCTGGAGAGGCCTACCAGTTCGACTGGAGCCACGAGCAACTCGAAATTGACGGCATGCCAATGACGGTCAAGACCGCGCACATGCGATTGTGCCATAGCCGGATGGTCTTCTGCTTCGGTTACCCTCGGGAGACCCAGGAGATGGTATTCGACGCCCATCAGCGCGGCTTTGCCTTCTTCGGCGGATCTTGTGGCCGAGGTATTTACGACAACATGAAGACCGCAGTGAACAAAGTTCTACGCGGCAAGCAACGCGAACTCAATTCCCCGCTTCGAGCAGATGTGCACTCATTACCTGGTGGACCCCACGCTGTGTACGCCTGCTGCTGGCTGGGAAAAAGGACAGGTGGAAAATCAAGTCCATCTGGTACGTACTCGTTTTTTATCCGGCAGATGGCGTTTCGGGAGCCTTGAGGAGTACAACGCCTGGCTGCTGGAGCGAGCTATTGGTTGGGCCAAGACTCAGGCTCATCCGGAGATTACGGACAAGACGATCTGGGAGGTCTTCCTGCAGGAGCGTGAAAACCTAATCAAGCCCGCAGCCCCTTTCGATGGCTACCGTATTCAGGAATGCCGGGTTTCCTCCACATGTCTGGTGCGGTTTGATCACAACCGGTACAGCGTACCCTGCGAGGCGGCTGGACAGGCGGCGCAGATCAAGGCGTACGCCGACCACATCTCGGTGATTCGCGATGGCCGGGTGCTGGCCGTACATGCCCGCCGATTCGGCAGAGAAAAGACTGTCCTATGACCCGTGGCACTACGTGCCTGTCCTGGAGCGTAAGCCCGGAGCGCTCCGCAACGGCGCTCCCTTCCAGGACTGGAGGCTTCCTGCGCCGATGGAGCAAATCCGTCTGTCCCTGCGGCGGCATAAGGACTGGGACCGACAGTTTGCGGGTATCCTGACAGCGGTGCCCAGCCATGGACTCCAGGCAGTAACCGACGCCTGCCAGGCGGCCCTGGACCAGAACACGGTGAGTCGGGACGTGGTCCTTAACATCTTGAACCGCTCCCGTGATCAAAGGCCAACCCAAGAGGTTTGCGTCCCCGATCACCTCAGGATCAAATGCGAGCCTGTGGCCGACTGCGGACGTTATGACCAGCTATTGGAGGCGAGCCATGCTTCGCAATGACATCTTGGCTTTGCTCAAAGAGCTCAAGCTGCATGGCCTGCGCGGAGCTTACGACGAGATGCTTGAGCACGGTCGTCGATCCGGGGCCACTCTGGAACGGTTTCTGTTAGATCTGCTCAAGGCGGAACAGGCCGAGCGCCGCGTACGCAGCATCCGATACCGCCTGGGGATCGCCAGATTTCCCGTGAGCAAAGATCTGGACGGTTTCGACTTCCAGGACTCGCACGTCGGTGAGGCCAGGATCAGGGATCTATACCAGGGCGGCTTCATGGAGAGCTGGATCAATGTGGTCTTTGTAGGCGGCACGGGCACCGGAAAAACGCATTTAAGCATCGCCATCGGCTCCAATGCCGTGCGCAACGGCGCCCGAGTGCGCTTTTTCAATCTGGTGGACCTCGTCAACCAGCTCGAGCAGGAAAAGGCGGACGGCAAGGCCGGACGGCTGGCCGAGACTTTGGCGCGCTTCGACTTGGTCATCCTGGACGAACTCGGCTACCTGCCGTTTTCCAGGTCAGGAGGCCAGCTGCTCTTTCACCTGCTCTCAAAGCTCTACGAGAGGACCTCGGTGCTGATCACCACGAACCTGAGCTTCGGGGAGTGGTCACAGGTCTTTGGAGGACGCCAAGATGACCACAGGCCCTGTTGGACCGCGTCACACATCACTGCGAGATCATCGAAACAGGCAATGAAAGCTGGAGGCTGAAACAA
>CAXXUE010000027.1:0-63790 GCA_963662475.2 uncultured Pseudodesulfovibrio sp. | reverse complement strand
ACCGACCAGCTACGACAAGCAATCTCCGCGATTGGCGAGTCGAAGCACACCGACAAGGAAGCGGCTCGGGCCGCTCTGGGCGACACCCCCTCCACATCTCAGCGAATTTCAGACCAGACAAAGCTCCATTCCTACGGCTCGGCTCGCGACTATCAGGAAACGTGGAAGGCCATAGGGCAGCATGCCCGTGAAATGGGCCAGAAAGACATGGAGCGCATCACACCGGAGCATGTGAAAAACTATCTCGACATGCGCCGGGAAAGCGGCATTGCGCTGTCCACATGGCGCAAGGAAGCGGCCCACGCCGGGAAGCTTGGCAACGCGATCAGCGAGAAGACAGGGCAGCGGGTGGACTTCCGAGAAGCTATCAACGACCTACGGGCTGGGGCCAAGGATGCCCTAGAAAATCCAGACAGAAACAGGGGATACGTGGACCCGAAGGGGGTCATTGCAGAAATTAACAACCCTGTTTCAAAATTGGTGGCCACCATCCAGCTTGAGGGCGGGGCGCGTTGCCATGAGGTGACGCAGATCCGCGTCGACCAGCTGCGCGAGGGAAACACCATCAACCTAACAAACACGAAGGGCGGCATGCCTCGGACAATCGAAGTTAGGCCCGACACGTTTCAGCGTTTGCAACAAACGCTAAGCGAGCGAGGTGGGGTGCTGCGGGCCAATCAATCGACGTACCGCAATCACGTTGCTGAAGCGGCAAGTCGGGCCGGTGAAGTCAACTCAGGAACACACGATTTGAGATACAACTTCGCCCAGGACCGCTATCAGGAACTTACGCGGGAAGGATACGCGCCTGAACAGGCGCACTATCTGATTTCCGAGGAAATGGGCCACCACAGGCCAGATATAACGCTCCACTATCTTCGCTAATAAAAGCCTGATTACACTTCAGGATAAGCTTATTTTTTTTAGTCGCGTGAGGTGGAGTAAGTTTTTGCAGAGGGGTCAGTGAAGGGCTGAGCAGATTCGGCGATGCAGAGAGAGCGGGAAAAGCCAGAAAGCGCTCTGTCGGGAAACAGCCCCGGCAGCGCGAACGCTGCCGGGGCTTGGCTTGTGAGTGAGGCGATAGTCTATGCTGCGCACTTGCCTTGCGCCATGTGCTTTCCGGCCATGGCCAGGAAAGCGGACCTATCCAGACTGCGGGATGCAGCCGCCTCGTCGATGATTGCCAGATCAAGCTCGGGGATGCTTACATTCACCCTGACACGCTTGACCTTTTCGGGAACGGTTACGAGCATGATTCCTACTAGCCCGTTGTCCTCTGCGTACTCCTCGTGGATCTTTTCATAATCACTGGGGGCAGGAACTTCCATCCCTTCATCCCGGAGTACCTCAAGATGTCCATTCAGAGCATCCCGAGCCATGCTGTCCACTTCCGCCAGCGTAGTGCCGGCAGTGACGCAGCCGGGCAGGTCGGGGAAGGAAACTCCGTAATCGGAATTCCTGTCCTTGTGGATTACAGCAAAATAGCTTGCCATTGAAGCACCTTCCATTTTTTCCCGTGGGGCAGGTGTCTGGCCTGTCCCACATACTCATTTTTTAAATAGTTACATGGTGACTGTGAGAATTTTCACTATCGGGTCACAAACTTTCTGTAAAATCCAATCAATTCCCACCTCCGTTGCCGTATATTTTTTAGGCCCTGCCTCAACCGAAAGGCAGGGAGGGGGGCCCTGTCGGGCCCCCTCTACCCTAGTTTGATGCCGGACTGTTTCTCAATCGACTTCATGGTACCGGCTGGGAGGTCTTTTTTGGGATGCGGCACTGTCACCAGACCCGGCTTTGTCGGGTGCTTGAAGTGGTGGTGATCCCCAACCGTCCTGACCAGATTCCATCCGTCAGCTTTCAACGACTTGATGATTGATCTACTGTCCATGTGTGCGTTATACACACGGACCCGGGTGGCGTCAACACCTGTGCGCATTTTTTACACACGGCTTTACCCATTGCAAAACCAAAACAAGTTTGTAATAGAGTGAAGTAATTCCCACAACATTCTTACCTTACTCAATTCAACGCCGATTGACACAAGAGCAGGAAGATAAGCGAATCGAACAACTGAAACTCCGCCTTTAGGCGGTTCTTAAAGCCGCTTTGAGCGGCTCACAAACTCAAGCCCCCGGCTTTGCCGGGGGTCATGACTTTAACGAAAAAGCCCTCCTGGTAGATCCCAGGAGGGCTTTTTGCTATCGGGCCTCTTTCACTCTTTCGGTCAGGGTTTCGGAGATCCAGGCGTTCAGGCTCTTGCCTGATGTGGCAGCGACTGCCGCCGCCTCCCTGTGGAGTTCCGGCTTGAGCCGAAGGTGCAGCTTGCCGGAATACGGCTTTGCCGGTTCTTCGCCTTCCTCTCTGCAGAAATCAAGGTAGTCCTCCACGGAGTCGGCCAGGGCGGCTTTCAGCTCGTCGATGCTCCGGCCCTGAAACGTCACCACGTCCTTGAGGTTCACAACCTCGCCGTGGAAAATGTCGGCGTCCTGATCGTATTCAAACGTTCCCAGGTAGCCTTTGTACTGGATGGTGTTCATAGTTTCACTCCTGCCTCTTCTAGAAATCGTCTTACGGATTTGACCGCGCCTTTATCCGTGGTCGGTGCGGGGTGTGGCCGGTGAAAGATGGCTTTCACCCCGTTGAGTTTGAACCGGACGCGGGAGCCGTTGCCTTCGGATCGGCTAGCAACGCTTCGATGTCGCTCCATGGGATGGAGGAGCTGACGGGATTTCGGAAGATGGTTTCAAGCGTCTTGCGTTGCTTTTTGTTCATGGCAGAATGATACCACCTAATAATACCATGTCAACCCCGCCCGGTATGGGAGCGATACACGAACCGCCCCTACCGGGGTGATCATTGTGCCGAGGAGGAATGAAAGGATCTCAAACACTCCATGAGCGTATCCCCAACTCCGTCTACGGGCATTATTTCTGACAGAAGTTCACGCTCCGCGCCACAGCGAGGGCCATGTCAGCCTTTCCGGGAGATTCCTCGCGAAGCAGTTGCTCCAAGTCACCGTATATGGACCGCAGACCGGTATCGGTGGACATCTGGGTAGCGACAAAACCGTGGATAAGCAAACTTCCGTTCCTGGCCTTGACGAAACGCTCTTTTCCGATCCCAATAAGCTTTCCCCCCATGGGATCCTCCAGGCACCTCAGAAGCCGGGCCGCCAACTCACGCGGTGCGGTATAGTTACCTGTGCGGCGGTCCACCCCGAAACCGTTTTCGCCCGGTTTAAGCTTTTTTTGGAGCCATGCAACTGTTTTCTTCCTGGCGGGTTTGATCGTCCAGATGGGCCAATTTTGCAGGTATTGCCTAATGGGGATGTGAAGGAAGTGAAGACGCTCTTGTAGGGTTTGACGCGCTCGAAGCACCCTGACACTAACCGGCTTGCCTGTTTGCCGATTGTCAGACCTAATCTGAGCGATTCTCCAGCCTGACACAACATCAAAGCTGGCATATCACCTTGTTTTTGTTTACAATCACATCCAGTCACTACGTCATGAACGTTTCACCCATTTGGTGGAGGGCTGGATGTCCAACTCAAAGAGAACCAAAGCAAAATTCATCGACGATGTCCAAGTCACGAACGACTGTCTGACAAGCCGGGCCGGGCTCAACCTCTTTGCTCGCTACATTCGTGGCATTGGTCTTTTCCCCCACATCAACCGCCTTTTCGGCTCCATGCGCAAGAACCCCAAGGGCACGCCCATCGATGAACTTTTCAAGCAGGTGCTCTGCTTCCTCTTTGACGGCACCAGCCGTCACTTGGCCCACTTTGATGTCCTGACCAAAGATCCGGGCTACGCGGCTGCCATCGAAACAGACATCAAGAGCATGGCCTCATCGCACACCGTCAAGCGGTTCTACCAATCATTCTCCGCACAACGGACCTATCTTTTTCGCCGTCTGTTGCAGCAACTCTTCCTTTGGCGACTCAGCATGACCAGCCCAGAAGTGATCGAACTGAACATCGACACCATGGTCATGGATAACGACCAAGCGCCGAAGCGTCACGGCGTCAAGCCCACCTACAAGAAGGTTCTGGGCTTTCAGCCTCTCCAGATGACCTGGGGCCGCTACATTATAGACGCCGTGTTCCGTGGCGGCGACAAACACTCTCTCAACGGCGACTCAGCCCCGAAGATGATCCGTCACGTGGTGCGCATGATCCGTACCCGCTACAGCAAGACCGTACCCATCATCATTCGCATGGACTCCGGATTCTTCGACCAGGAGCTCTTCGACGAGATGGAGCGGCTGGATATCGGTTTCATCTGCGCAGGCAAGTTCTATAGCGACATCAAGGCCATGATTGGGGCACTTCCCGAAACCGCCTTTCAGCATCACTTCGGCAAAACCGATGAGGATGTCTGGCAGTGCTACGAGTTCTGCGACCGCCGCAAGTCCTGGGAAAAGTCCTTCAGGACCATCTTTTGGCGACCTTTACTGGAAGAGAAGCAGTTCCTGCTACCCGGATCAAGACCAGGCACCATCGTCTACACCAACCTTGGCATGGATAGTGTCGTGGATCAGCAATTGCAGGAGGCTGGCCTCGCGTTCATGGCCGAAACCGATGCCATCATCCACTCCTACCACCAGCGGGGCGCGGACGAACTGGTGCACAGGGCGTTCAAGGATTTCGGATTCGAGGAGTTGCCGTTCCAGCGCTTCGTGCCCAACGCCGCCTTCTATTACACCATGCTCCTCGGCTTCTTCCTGTTTGAAGCGTTCAAGGAAGATGTGAGTGAGCCGGTGGTACCGGTCAAGTCTTTCCCGACCACACTGCGTCGCACCTTGGTGGACGTCGCCGCCAAGGTGGTGTCCCATGCTGGCAAAACCGTACTCAAGGTCACGGCGATCGCCATGGAATCGTTGCGTTTCAAAGAACTGTGGGAGCGCTGCCTGAGCGCTCCAAAATTCGTCTGGACCTGATCTGAACGCCCCGCTCCATGTCCAGCGATGGGAGAGGTGCGTCCAATTTCCTGAAAAATCTGGTATCACAACCGAAACGAGTGGCATTTTCACGCTTCAGCGATCAAGCTGTCCCCATTCGCACCATTTTTGGAGTCAATCTTCTTCCGGTTTCTGCCGAGGAAGGCTTCAATGAGACCCCTCCGCTCGATTTAGGTAGTATTGTCATTGTGACATGCTTGAGAAACACTATTTCACTCCTTGCAGTTTTCTCTGTCTTTCAATTTCAATTTCGTATGCTGTCGGGCGTGTATCCAAAACTGCCGGTCGGATTTTTTCAACATCAACAGGAATATCAAACACCACGCCTTGCTTTTCGTAATATTCGACACAACGCCAAAACCAGGGATTGAAAAGATTACCCGTTTTCAGCTGTAAAGCCATGAGCATAAAGTCACTCGCTGCAGTATCGCCCCACTTGCCATTTTTAATAAAACCAACGCCCTGCTTTAGCAGAAAAAAACCTAACTCATAATTGCTGGCAGAAAAGGCGTTATCAAGTAAAGTGTCATATCCATCATTGTAATTTACTTCTGCCCCAGCGCTATACAACAATGAAAAAAATTCTTCTTTCCCTGGATATACGGCTTCTTGTATCGGACGAGTTCCACTGTCTGGCAGTGTCAAATTAGGATTCCCTTTCCCTATTTCCAGAATCATTTTAAGGTACTCAACATCAACATGTAGCCCTGCTGCCTTGTGAATAAGAGAAGTATAATATTCACTTCCTGCAAAAGAGGTTTTCAAAAGGATATTGGGGTTGGCTCCATGCTCCATAAGACGCTTAAATCCCTCTTTATTTGGATTAAAAAGAACCCAAAAAGCTGCAGGAAGGCCACGCTCGCCAACTGCGTTCACATCAACGCCACTTGCAACGAGTTTATCTATCTTTTTGATATCCCCACTGGATGCCGCTAGGGCTAGGGAACGAAGTTGTCGATCGTTCGGGAACATTTCATAAATTGTCATGCTCAAAAAACCAACTCGATCAGGGTCTCTTTTCCCACCTAAGGTAAGCAGGGTAGAGCCTAGACTTTTGCCACATGCTGTGAACAAGAAGGCCATCAGTATTATTACTATTATTTTTGTATTCATAGAACTGTCCCTATTGAAAGACTTTGACCATATCATCCATAAAGTGAACACCGCCGCCTTCAACGACGACTCGCTTGCCAACTGTGGTCGGCAACATGAAACCGAGTAAATCCTGCATGTTGGTTAACATATCCCCGCGGGACACATAAGCTGTCGTCGAACTTGCACGTGTAATAGCCGCTTCAGTGTCGGTAGGATTCAAGGTAGCAATAGTATTTTCATGAACTCCAGCTGGGTTGAAAACAACAGCTTTATCAACATATTTCGTTGATGCCGCAGCTGTTGCAATCCCACCCCCCAAAGAATGCCCCGTTGCCACTATAGTAGAATCTCTGCCAAGAGCGTTTCTTATAGATTGCAGTTGCCCGTCCAATTGCGCATACTGCTCTCCAACGTCTCCCTTTGCCTGATCAATATTGCTATTCCAGTCCAGAGCTTCATTGGATCCACTGAATGCAATTATATATTCTCCAGTGTCTTTATTCTGATACAGCTTGGACTGTAAGCCTGTGCTGGTAGTCTTCATGATTTCTGGCTTTATGCCCTTAGCAACCAGATCAACTTCCTTAAGATTTTCAGGCAATTTTCCTTCATCATAAACGGCTTTGCTCACCAGGGCATACGGCCTTGCTTCAGCCTTCTGCTCCTCCGTCAACTCCGGTGCCTTGATCTGCTCCGCCAGTTCGGCAACGATGGCGCTCAAGGCTCCCTGCATTGGGTCGCCTCCGGCTATGGCAGAGCCTGCCGCGCCGGTGGCTCCGGTGAGGATGAGATTGACGGTGTCATTCAACTGATCGGAAGTTATCTCACCTTTTGCGTAGCTTGCAAAGGTGGAGCCGAGGGCGGTTCGAAACGCCCCCTCCAGATCCTGTCCGCCGACAATGGTGCTTGTCGCGGTCTTGACCGCAGTCTTGGCCGCAATCTCGCCCATCGGTCCCATTTTGGCGAAATCGGAGCCATAGGTGCTGATGATCCCGGCCATGATCATGGTCGTGGCAAGGGACCTCAGGCCGTCAACGGAGACGATGTTGCTCAGATTCGTTCCCAGGTCACCGCCAGCCGCCGCGTCCGCGAGGCTGGTCGCCACCTGGGCACTCAGGGAGGTGAATGCGGCGGTCAGTGCCGCATGCATAGCGAGCTGTCCGGCTGTTGCCCCGGCTGTCACAACCGCGCCGTTAACGACCGTAAGGCCGGAGCACGCTGCGGCCAGACTCGACGCCGCCCCCGCCGTCACGGCAGAGGCGATGATGGCGACGATGAGCATGCCGCCGGGAGCCAGGCCGCCATCGGATTTGCTCCACTGGTCGTGAATCTCCTGGACGGCGACCCAGTCCACGTCGTCGCGCTGGAGCAGGTCGCCCATCCACTGGAGACCTTCCACGTTGGCGAGCAGTTCGGCATCCTTACGCACATCGCCCGTGGATTCCTTGAATTCCACGACAACGCCCTGCGGGGTGGTGATGGTCAACCCCTTGTCGGCATCGATGAGGGTGTGGATGACTGTTTCGTCAAGGTTGCCCTTGTCGCTGGACGACCATGTCAGGAAGCCCATGTCCGACTTCACCTCGCGCTTGTACTCGCTGTCCTTGGCCACGAGCATGGCGACTTGGCCGTCCTGGGCCGTGATCTCGGTCTCATCGCCCGAGGTGATGCGCGCGGCCTGGAGGATGACATCATCCCTGGCGTCAAGGGTGACCTTGCCCCCGGCCTCGATCTCGGGGCGGGTGTGGGCAACGGTGTTGCTCTCATCCGAAGCCATGGACTTGGTGCCCATGAAGCCGGATTTTTCCTCCTCGAATTTGTGAGAATTCTCAATCCGGTTCGGCGTGGTCTGGATGTCGCCCTCGGCCTTGAGGGTGGCGTCCTGTCCGGCTGTAACCCGGCTGCCCTGGAGGACGACATCGCCGGAGCCGCCAGCCCCGGCCTGGACCGTGACCGAGCCGCCGGAGGCGAGGGTGGAGGCTATGGTGCGCTCGTTCTTGTTCTCAAGGGTGAAGGAGCTTTTGCCGCCGAAGAAGCCGCCTTTGCCGCCTTCGCCATGGGCGTAGAGGTCGGAGGAGTCCGTGGCCGCCGTGATGGAGACATTGCCGCCCGCCTTGAGGGCGATATCGCCGTCAGCCGCGATTTGGCTGCCGTGGATGGCGAGGTCTGCGCCCGCGTCAGCGGTCAGTGTTCCGCCGGTGGTCACTGTGCTGCGCCGGTTGGTGACGGATTCGGAATGGCTGTTGTAGCCGGAGCCCGAGGTCGCGCTTTTCGTCTGTGTTTCCACGGTGGAGATGGCGATGTTCTCGCCAGCCGTGAGCGTGGCGTCGCCGCCTGCGGCCACCTCAGCGCCGAGGATGCCGATATCCCGGCCAGCCTCGATGGAGAGCGAATTCGCGGCCTCGACTTTTCCGGCCATGGCGATCTGGGTGGCGGTGGTGTCGCGGTCCTTGAACTCGACCGTGTCAGAGGCGATGACGACATCGTTCCCGGCCTTGAGCGCGACGGTGTCGCCCTTGATGATGCCGCCCATGACGCGGACGGAATCCGTGGCTGTCAGGCCAACGGCCTGCCCGGAGATGCTCCCCTGCCGGTTGAAGATGGTGTTGGCAGTGATCTCGATGTCGTTGGCCGCGACCATCACCCCGTGGTTCGAGACCTCGCCTGAGGCCTCGATCAGCACATCCCTGCCCACGATGACCGAGCCGCCCTGGATGATGCGGTCCAGGCTGGTCGAGCCGAGGTAGACCACGGGCACCAGGACTTGCTGGCCGTTCACCTCCTGGTATTCGAACCAGACGATGTCGCTGGTCAGGGCCGCCACCTGATCGGCGGACAGGGCGATGCCCACGGACAGGTTGAGATCGGAATGGGCCTGGACCGCGTTGTCCATGAGCGCCACCATCTGGGCCGTGTCGCTGGTGACGCCGTCCTCAAAGAATCTGCGTCCGGTCAGCTCGAATATCTGCTCGCGCACCAGCCGGGTCTCGTAGAAGGCGTCGCCCAGCCGCTTGTTGGCCTCGGCATTGGGGTCAAAGCCCATGCGCGAGAGGGCGTAGTCCGAGCCGTAGAAGGTGTCGAGGTTGGTCAGGGCCGGGTTGGTCTCGATCAGGTAGTTGTGCGCCGGGTTGGCGTTGGGCTGGAACAGTCCGTTGGCCGGGAGCGCGCCGGTCAGGGTGGTGACATTGGCCACCTTCTGCGCCTGGGTCGCCAGGGCGGGCGGGAGGATGATGCCGTTGCGCTCTGTCACGCCGTTGGTCACGGCCCCGGACGAGATGACGACCCTGTTGCCCGCATCGATGGTGCCGTAGGCGTAGTCGATGGGGGTGAGCAGCACTTCCGTACCGCCGCCGGTGCGTATCATGTCCGGCGACTGGTGGTTGTGGAAGATGCCACGCGCCCAGCCCACCGTGGTTCGTTTATAAACACCCATCCCGACGTTCTCAAAGGTGTCGGTGTTGATGGTGATGTCGCCAGTGGCAGTCGTTATAGGCTTACCTTGTTTTTGGCATTGACAGCCTCGATGAGGATGTCGCCATGGGTCGCAAGAAGCGCACCCTGATCCTGACCCGTAACGGAATCCAGGGTGGTGGTTGCTTTGAAGACCACGCCGTCGGTGCGGCCCACGATCTTGCCGATGTATATTCTGCCGGAGTTGGCTACGGAACGCGCCTCGTTCAAGGCGGTTTTCTGCGCGGCGGTCAAATAATTTGGATCGAGGGCGAGTTTGGCGTCCGTTTCGGCGACAGCTTTCTGCAGCTCCTGGGCCTTTGATAGTTGGTAGTTCAGTTCGTCCAGCTCGCGCTCCATCCATTGGATCATTTCCCGCACCTTCTCGCTTTCTCTCATCTCCTCGCGGGCCGTGAACAAAGCCTCTTCTGCCTGTGCGTATATCTCATTTTGAAGCGCCCTAACTTTTGCCTGAAGCGTTTCAATCAGATCCGCCTGTTGGCGCATTTGCATATCGCGTGGAATGTTCATCCAGTCGTTGAGAGTTTCGGCGTTGAGCAGATCGGCTAGATTCATGGTGCAGCTCCGTGTTTCGCGCTAAAAAATGAGCGCCTCAAACATTGAAATATTTTTGGCTGTAATTGCAGTAAGATAAAAAGTTTATATTGTTGTTTCGAGCTAAAACATAACCGCTAAAACGGTGTCATCTGATTAGCCCGAAATTTTTAGTTAATATGAATAACGGCGATTCCAGCAAATCAGTTAAAAAGCACAAAACGGCAATTAGGGCTAAAAAATGAGGGAATAAGTGAACCAAAAAAACCACTTATTTTTTCATCAATTAAAACGGACTGTTGCGGAATATGATTAGACTGGTTTTTGAATTTCGAGCTAAAAAATGAGGGACTTTTTATTTTAGCGGTTTGTCCTTGAATTTCTTTACCATTCCCCAAAAATAGCTCTTAAAACTATCCAACGGTTCCCTATCCGTCCTAGCCTCTCGCACTTTGCACTTTTGATAGATCTTTTCCAGGTCTGCTCCGCGCCCTTTGGTGACGTAATCCTGCCAGACCATTTTTATTTGAGGTTCTGTCGGTTCAAAATATTTTCGGAGCCATTCAATCCAGCGATCATTGTCTGGTATTTCGATTACAGCGCTCGGTATAACCTCTTCCATCTTGGCCCTGAACACTATGTTTTGAATTTTCCGTTTGACCCTCTTTCCTTCATCCCATTTTATGACAACTTCATTTTGACCTTCGTTGATTTCTTCGCAGCATTTATCGAGAATATTCACTTTGAAGTTATGAAATTTATCAACGTAGCTTTTTTTCGATCTGAGCATCCAATGGAGATCAACAAGCGGTATGGAGACAGTCCAGACTCTGTATCCCTGGTCATTCAGCCGTCCCATGTTTTTCTCTTTCATCACCAAATCAAATATACGGTACGTTTCAAACAGCTTGAAATTTGCTGTTAAGCGCTCCTCGTATTCCGTGAAATAGCCATGGCAATGAATTTGTAACTGAGTAGGCGTGAATTCCGCTGTTATCCCATCCCTGTTGATGAGTATTGCACCAACAAGGCTTGAGAAGATCTCAGTTTCACGGATTTGACCGTCTTTGGTGTAGCCGATCTTTGCGTACATAGGCTCTGTCGTGATTGCCTGGCAGGCCCTTTTGAGATTATCTGCTCTGTAGGGTCCATCCAGGGCAGCTTCTATCTTTTCCTTCGGGATGAAGATCTTCAGCTCCCCGGCCGGGACATTGTCAATGTCATCCAAGATCCGCTCGCGGTTAACATACTTGAGCTGGCCTTGAATCTTCCTGAAGATTGCTCCAGGAACCGTAGGAAGATTGTACGCAGCCTCGTTAACTACGTGACGAATCTTGATTTTTTCAGGCTCATTCAGAGGCACGACTTGGGTAGAGACGCTTTGTTTTTCTGTCATAAAAAAGACACTAAGCTAAGTTTAGAGCTAAAGTAAACATAAATTTTAGCTTAAGCCTCATTTTTTAGCTCGAAGCCCCCTTGGAGTCCCTCATTTTTTAGCTCGAAACAGGCAAAGTCCCTCATTTTTTAGCTCGAAAGCGATTTTTTCTTAATTGTCTCAATAGGTTACAACGCCGAAACGGTTCTTAAACGGTTTTCGTTATAAACGACGATCGCGCGCGCGTGCGCGTATATGTGCGTAGCACGTTGGAAATGAAGTCAAAGGGAAAATTCAGTCGAAGCCGCGCTTACGCGCGTAAAGGCAGGCCCCTTGGGCTTACGCCCAAGCCCCCGTCGCCTGCGGCTCCTCCTCCACCCAAACGAAAGGCAGTGAAGGTTGCGCCGAAGGCGCGAAATGGAAAAGGCCTTCGGCTCATACCAAAACAAAAACGAAGAAACCTTGAGGACACGAATGTCGGTTCTGTCAAAGCTGTCAAAACAGACCACGCGACAAGACTCTGTGCGATCTTGAACAGATGGTCGACCTCTCACCCCTTCGGGGCGGTCGAAGAGCCGCGCTTCGCGCTCCGCTATTCCTGGGGTCTGCGACCCCCTGGACCCCCGCTAAGAAATGTCGAAATCTTGAATAGCCGTATTTCTCTCAAATTTCGTCTCTGACTCATTTTTCGAGTTCAAGAGGCCATGCGCGGCAAAACGGATTTTTCACGATTTTGACCCCTCTCAGGCAAAAATTCAGGCATATTTGCACCGGGGCCGAAATGCGTACTCCTTTGACACGTCAGAAAATGGAGTGTAGTCTCTTGTAATACACAGGAGGCAAAATCATGCCAGCCATGCAACAAAAGCAAGTAACATCCGTCCGTTTCGACAAAAACACCCTGGATAAGCTCGACGGCTTGGCCAAGAATCAGGATCGGCCTCGATCCTGGGTCATCAAGGAAGCCGTGAAGCAATACCTGGACTATGAAACATGGTTCGCCGGCCAGGTGCAGGAAGGTATCGAGGCCGTGAAGCGCGGCCAGGTCGTTTCCCACGCCGAAGCAAAGGAGCGGATCCGCTCTCTCGGAGTAGCAATTGATTGATTGGTCTGAACCGGCGCTCATGGACGTGGAGCGGATTGTGCTGTTTCTGGTACAGGAGGATCTGGTGCTGGCCAGTGACATGGCGCAAAAGATTTTCGACGCTGGCGCACGTCTCGCGCAAATGCCGGATCGAGGGCGGCCCGGGCGTGTCCGGAACACGCGGGAACTGCTTGTGCAGAAGACCCCTTACGTGATCGTCTACTCAAGAGGGAAGGTGGTCAATATTCTCAGGGTGCTTCACTCCCGCCAGAAATGGCCCTGTGAGGTATAAAAATCCTTGGCTGAAGCCAGAAGTTATTATTTGTATCGTGCCATGTTCCTACTTCATCGTATGCGTTGCCCGCACGTCCAGCCTTGGGCATAGTGAAAGTCTGGTCTGAAAAGTTATCGGAATCTGTCGGGCACTGCTTGGGTTGGTCATGGGAAAGTTTACATATCACCCGTTCCAGGACCGACCAGGCAGTAACACGCACCCAAGCCGGTCCTGGCCCACCATACCACACCTGGGCGGCCTCGCCCAGGCCAAACCGTGGTGAAGCAATTCCCTTGACATGGTATCATTATGTGGTATCATTCTGCCATGAACAAAAAGCAACGCAAGACGCTTGAAGCCATCTTCCGAAATCCCGTCAGCTCCTCCATCCCATGGAGCGACATCGAAGCGTTGCTGGCGGCACTCGGTGCCGACCGATCCGAAGGCAACGGCTCCCGCGTCCGGTTCAAACTCAACGGGGTGAAAGCCATCTTTCACCGGCCACACCCCGCACCGACCACGGATAAAGGCGCGGTCAAATCCGTAAGACGATTTCTAGAAGAGGCAGGAGTGAAACTATGAACACCATCCAGTACAAAGGCTACCTGGGAACGTTTGAATACGATCAGGACGCCGACATTTTCCACGGCGAGGTTGTGAACCTCAAGGACGTGGTGACGTTTCAGGGCCGGAGCATCGACGAGCTGAAAGCAGCCCTGGCCGACTCCGTGGAAGACTACCTTGATTTTTGCCGTGAGGAAGGAGAAGAACCGGCAAAGCCTTATTCCGGCAAGCTGCACCTTCGACTCAAGCCGGAACTCCACAGGGAGGCGGCGGCAGTCGCTGCCACATCAGGCAAGAGCCTGAACGCCTGGATCTCCGAAACCCTGACCGAAAGAGTGAAAGAGGCCCGATAGAAAAAGCCCTTCTGGGATCTCCCAGGAGGGCTTTTTCTCATTAAATTAGTCGCCCCTGAAATATCCTCACTTCCCTGATTTTGCTTAACAATACTTCGCTCATAATGTAGTATTTTCGACCAGGAAATGCAGTAATTCCGCAGAAACCCGGTCGAAACGATGTAGCACTTGGCGGTAGAATCATGAGAGCGAAACCCAAGAAACAGCCGCAAGGGACCTTCCTTTATCCAGATCTTCTGGACCAACTCAACCCGAAAGATCCGCTTCTTCAACTGGCGAAGAGAATTCCCTGGGATCGCTTCGAGCAGGAGTTCGCCGGGCTATACAGCGAGCATGGTCGTCCGGCCAAGTCTACGCGGCTGATGGTTGGGCTGATGCTGCTCAAGCAGTTGGAGAATCTGAGCGATGAACGGGTCGTGGAGGGATGGGCACGGAATCCTTACTACCAGGCGTTTTGTGGAATGACGGAGTTTCAGTGGAGTCTGCCCTGCGACCCGACGGACTTGGTGTATTTCCGCAAGCGCATTGGCGAGGACGGAGCGCGGCTGATTTTCGAGACCTCCGTTGAATTGCATGGTGACGATGCCAAGGAGTGCGAAATCACTGTGGACACCACGGTTCAGGAGAAGAACATCACGTTTCCTACCGATCTGAAGCTGATGGAGAAGATCATTAAGAGCTGTTGGACGATAGCAGATCGGGAGGGAGTTCGACTTCGCCGCAGTTTCAGGCGTACGCTTCCCAAGCTGCGGATGAAACGGATGAAGATGGCGAAAAAGGCAAAGAAGCTGGGCACGATGGCCGGGGCATTGATTCGAGAGCTTCACCGCAAACTGCCGAAGGAAGCCTTTGCCTGCTATCGAGAGCGGCTCGCGCTGTTCGAGCGGGTCAGAAATCAGAAACGAAGCGACAAAAACAAGGTCTACAGCCTGCACGAGCCAGACATCCTCTGCATCTGCAAGGGCAAGGCGCACAAGCAATACGAATTCGGCCGCAAGGCGTCCGTCGCCGTCACCAAGACCGCCCGGCTCATCGAGTGCGCCTGCCGGTGCGGCGCGGCCCTGGCCGGGGCCACCCCGGAGCAGGAGGACGCGGCGGGCGAATACGGCCTCAACCTGGGCATCGCCTTCCAACTGGTGGACGACGCCCTGGACTACGCCTCGCCCACCTCCGAGACGGGCAAGCCGGAAGGCGGCGACCTGCGCGAGGGCAAGGTGACCCTGCCCCTGATCCTGTTCATGGAGGGCGGTGACGAGGCGGCCGGCGAGACCCTGCTCGGCCTGATGCGCGATGGAGAGCTCACCGGCGAGCAGTGTGCCGGGATTCTGGCCCAGGTCCAGGACGCGGGCTGTCCGCAGCGCACCCGCGACGAGGCCGCCCACTATGTGGAGCGCGCCAAGGCGTGTTTGGCGGGCTTCCCTCCCGGTGAAGCGGTCACGGTGCTCGGGCAGGCCGCTGATTACGTGCTGACCAGAACCAAGTGATTTCAGGCCGGCCCGGTCGCACACGCGAGACGGGCCGGTTCCTTTTCAGATTTCCAAGAAGGAGTATCCAGATGCTGTGCCGTGTCGTTGTCGGACTGAAAGAGGGCGTCCGTGACGTGGTGGGCGAGAAGGTCGCCTGCAAGATCAGGAGCGAGCTTGGGGTGGCGGTGGACGATGTGCGCGTCGTCAGCGTCTTCACCCTGGAGGGGGTGACGCAGGCGCAGGTGGATATGGCCCTTGAGCGGGCCGCCCTGCATGACCCGGTGCTGCACGAGGTCTCCCTGGCCCCCCTGGCGCGCGACTTTGACTGGATTCTCGAAGTGGGCTTTCGGCCCGGGGTCACGGACAACGAGGGGCGCACCGCGCGCGAGACCCTGGGCGTGGTCCTTGGCCTGTCCAAGGCCGGGCTGGAGTCGGTCAAGGTCTATACCTCGCGTCAATACCTGATCCGGGCCGGGCTTGACGAAACAGGCATCCGCCACATCGCGACCGACCTGCTGGCCAACGAGCTTATCCAGCTGTTCGAGTACAAGTCCGCCGCCCAGTGGGCCGCATCGCCCGGATTCGAGGCCCGCGCGGCCAGGGTCACGGGCCGGGCCAGCGACGAAGTGGCCACCGTGGCCATCTCCACCATGATCGACGACGAGCTGATGGATTTCTCCAGGGCCAACACCCTGGCCCTGTCCCTGCGCGAGCTGCACGACATCCGCGCCTACTATGCCGACCCGGCGGTGCGCGCCGAGCGGGAGCGGGTCGGGCTGACCGGCGAGCCCACGGACGCCGAGATCGAGGTGCTGGCCCAGACCTGGTCCGAGCACTGCAAGCACAAGATATTCGGCGCGAAAATCGCCTACGAGAACCGCGAGACGGGCCGGACCGCGCACTATTCAAGCCTGTACAAGACATTTATCCAGGGTTCCACCAAGGCGTTGCGCGAGCGCAATGCCGAATCCGGCCCCCACGGCGACTACTGTTTGTCGGTGTTCAAGGACAACGCGGGCGTCATCGCCTTTTCCGAGACCCTCAATGTCTGCGTCAAGATGGAGACGCACAACTCGCCCTCGGCGCTCGACCCCTACGGCGGAGCGCTGACCGGCATCGTGGGCGTCAACCGCGACCCCATGGGCACCGGCCTGGGCGCGAACCTGCTGTGCAACACCGATGTCTTCTGCTTTGCCTCGCCCTTTCACGAGGGCGAGCTGCCGCCCCGGCTGCTGCATCCGCGCCGCGTGTTCGAGGGCGTGCGCGAGGGCGTGGAGCACGGCGGCAACAAGTCCGGCATCCCCACGGTCAACGGGTCCATTGTGTTTGACGAGCGCTATCTGGGCAAGCCCCTGGTCTACTGCGGCACCATCGGCACCATGCCCAAGGCCGTGGCGGGTCGTCCCTCCCACGAGAAGCGGGCCTTGCCCGGCGACCTGATCGTCATGTCCGGCGGCCGCATCGGCGCGGACGGCATCCACGGCGCGACCTTTTCCTCGGAAGAACTGCACGAGGGCAGTCCGGCCACGGCCGTGCAGATCGGCGACCCCATCACCCAGCGCAAGATGTACGATTTTCTCATGCGCGCCCGTGATCGCGGGCTGTACAACGCCATCACCGACAACGGCGCGGGCGGCCTGTCCTCGTCTGTGGGCGAGATGGCCGGGGACTCGGGCGGGTTCGAGATGGATCTGGCCAGGGCGCCGCTGAAGTACGACGGGCTCAAGCCCTGGGAAATCCTCATCTCCGAGGCCCAGGAGCGCATGACCATGGCCGTGCCGCCCGAGAAGATCGACGAATTCCTGGCCCTGTCTGCCGAGATGGACGTGGAGTCCACGGTGCTCGGCACCTTTACCGATTCCGGCAAGTATCTGGTCCGCTACGGCGAGCGGATGGTCACCTGCCTGGACATGGATTTCCTGCACGACGGCGTGCCGCAGATGGAGCTGGACGCGGTCTGGGACCGGCCCGTGATCGCCAGCGAGCCGGTGCCCGAGGTCGCGGATGCCGCGGACCAGGGCGGGCTGCTCAAGGCCATGCTCGGCCGCCTGAACATCTGCTCCAAGGAGTATGTGGTCAGGCAGTATGACCACGAGGTCCAGGGCAAAAGCGCGGTCAAGCCCATGGTGGGCGTCAAGGCCGACGGCCCGTCGGATGCGGGCGTGCTGCGGCCCGAGCTTGCCAGCGAGCGCGGGCTGGTGGTCTCCCACGGCATCTGCCCGCAGCATTCCGACCTCGACACCTACTGGATGATGGCCAACTCCATTGACGAGGCCATCCGCAACGCCGTGGCCGTGGGCGGCGACATCAGCTACATGGCCGGGTGCGACAACTTCTGCTGGTGCGACCCGGTCCAGTCCGAAACCACGTCCGACGGCCACTACAAGCTGGCCCAGCTGGTGCGGGCCAACCTCGCCCTGGCCCATTACTGCCTTGGGTTCGGAGTGCCCTGCGTCTCGGGCAAGGACTCCATGAAGAACGACTACACGGGCGGGGGCCGCAAGATTTCCATCCCGCCCACCGTGCTCTTCTCGGTCATCGGCGTGATTCCCGACGTCAACAAGTGCGTGACCTCTGATTTCAAGGCTTCCGGCGACCATGTCTACCTGCTCGGCCTGACCCGGCCGGAGTTTGGGGGCAGCGAGATCGCGGCCCAGCTCGGTTTCACCCACGGCAGCGTACCGCAGGTGGACCTGCTCACGGCCAGGACACGCTACGAGACGGTGTTCGCGGCCATGCAGGCCGGGCTCATCAGCGCCTGCCACGACTGCTCTGACGGCGGCCTGGGGGTGACCCTGGCCGAGATGTGCATCGGCGGCCGTCTGGGCGCGGCCATCGACCTCGACGCCGTGCCCGTCGTTGACGAGCTTGGCCCCACCGGCCTGCTCTATGCCGAGTCGGCCAGCCGTCTCGTGGTTTCCGTGCCCCCGGCCCATCGCGACGCCTTTGAGGGGATGTTCGCAGGGCAATGGTGCGCCCGCATCGGCGCGGTGGACGGCTCCGGCGCGCTGACCGTTTCCTGCGGATCGCGCCATGTCCTGCGTGAAAATGTTCACGATCTGGCGGCCGCTTTCAAGAAAACCCTCGACTGGTAAATAAATTGCCCCTTCGCGATGCGAAGGGGCAAACCCACTTTACCTGTTTGAAAAAACCATCTATAGACCGATGGAGTCTTTCCATTGGTGAACTGCGGGTTTTTCCTGCTGAATCATCGCGCTTTGGACTTTTACGGGGGGTGGTAAATGGTGTTTTCTTCTGCCTGGTCCAGGGGCTTTCTGCTCTTTTTATGGCCGGGAAAGACTCCCAATTAATTAGGCGATGGGAAACTTTTGTTGACATGTTGAGGGGGGGTGGTATGCTCCGTTCAAACAAGATGAGGTTCTAATGCGTATTCAGAAAGTCCACTTCTTTGTCCTAGTTCTTCTGACATTTTTTGTTGCTGTTCCTGTTCAAGCTGAAGATAACCGCTTGGAGTTTCGGTTTGGTGGTGCATACGGCGGTGGTAGTGGTAGTTCCACCGGTGGAAGCAAAGTGGAAGTAGATAACTTTGGGACAGGACTTGGGCTTGCTACTGGTTTAGAGTATTGGAAAGACTCTTTTATGGATGTTGAGCTTCTTTCTTTAGGCGTCGAATACCAATACAATCATTTTTACACCAAAATTGATGCTGACTACACGACACGTGGTAGTCTCGATTTGCATTCGCTGTTGCTCAACTTTGCCGCACGGAAGACGGTTGAGAATTTTTCCCCATATATTGGTGCAGGCATTGGTGCTGCATATTTTGATGCTTCTACGAATAGGAATAAGATTTCTCAGGACAAGAAAAGCGTCGATGGGGTTGCACCGATGTTGCAAGCCTTTGCTGGTGTTGATTACGATTTGTCTGAAGAGTGGTACACTGGATTCGAGACTAAGTTTAGTTATATGAATGCAAATCCTGCAGGATACGATGTCTCTTACCACAAAATGGACACAATGCTTAAGCTGGGTGTTAAGTTTTAGAAGAGATTTAGATGGCCTAATCCATAAAGGTGATAGGACTCCTATCACCTTTTTTGGTTCACAGCGATCGTCGTCATCGGGACGGCTGAGGTCGGCCGGTCGAATTCCGGGAGGTGTGTCGGGTCGGATGCTTGTGCTGATTGTCACGAAGACGAGTATGAGAATTTCAAGAAATTTTCCAAAAAGGCCCATTCGGGCGATTCGGTCAAGGTCATGGCCGGAGATCTGACCAAGGATGAGCTGGAGGAGTGTTTCACCTGTCACATGACCGGGTTTGGCAAGCCGGGGGGGCGTCAGCTTCGAGGCAACGCCGAAGATGGCCGACGCCGGGTGCGAGGTCTGTCACGGGCCAGGCTACGATCATGTCGAGTCCGGGGGCGACACCGATCTGATCGTGGGCAAATTGAGCATCGCCGATTGCGAGCACTGCCATAACCCGGAACGGGTGGCGGCCTTTGACTTCAAGCCGCTGCTCTACGGCGGGGCGCACTAGGAGACGATCATGAAAATCAGGTTCCTCGACGCGGCGTGTGGAATTCGACTTCATTGACTACAACTCCGACTGTGCGATAGCTCAAGACCTCCAAGAGGAGGTGACTGCCTATGAATGCAAATGATCTTCTTACGTTGGG
Organism: uncultured Pseudodesulfovibrio sp.; assembly: GCA_963662475.2. Lineage (GTDB taxonomy): Bacteria > Desulfobacterota > Desulfovibrionia > Desulfovibrionales > Desulfovibrionaceae > Pseudodesulfovibrio. Next base: position 43,975 of record CAXXUE010000027.1, on the reverse strand, counting down.
ACTCGGCCTTACCGAACCCTGGAAGGTGGTCGGTCAAGCGCTGGATCTGGAAAAGCAGCCCAGCGAGTTGCGGCTTGAGGTTGAGGCGGATCGCGGATCGACATACCCGTGCCCGAAGTGCGAAGCTCTTTGCAAGGCTCATGATTTCAAGGAATTTACATGGCGGCACCTCAACTTCTTCCAGCACCATTGTCTGATCAAGGCCCGGGTCCCACGCGTCAAATGTCCCGAGCACGGCATCCATCGAGTGAATGTCCCTTGGGCTCGTGAAGGGAGCGGCTTTACGTTGCTTTTCGAGCAGGCGGTCATGCTTCTGGCCCGTGAGATGCCTGTAAAGACCGTCGCCCGGTACGTTGGCGTCACCGACCAGCGCATCTGGCGCGTAGTCCGGCATTACGTCTTTGAGGCCATGCGCAAGCTTGATCTCAGCGGCCTATGTGGGGTCGGCCTTGATGAAACAGCGACCAAGCGCGGGCATCATTACGTAACCATCTTTGTGGATATGGACCGGGAGACCCGACCCGTGATCTTCGCCACACCCGGCAAGGGGAAGGCCTGCCTTGGGGCTTTCGCCAAGTTCCTCAAGAACCGGGGAGGCAATCCGGACAACGTCATTGAGGTGGTCTGCGACATGTCACCAGCCTTCCTGTCTGCGGCCGGAAAAACCTTCACGAACGCGTCCGTCACGGTGGACTGGTTCCATGTCGTCCAGCTTTTCACCAAGGCGTTGGATGAGGTTCGACGGCTGGAAGCCAAGGAGTTTGCCTTGCCGAAGGGCACGCGCTGGGCGGTTCTCAAAGGCTTGGAGACAAGACGGACTGAGGAACAGAAAGAGGCCTTGAAGGAGTTGGAAGAACGGGGTTTGGCCACAGCCACGGCGTTTCGGGTGAAAGAGTTGCTGCGCTGGGTGCGTCTGGCCGACACCAAGCAGGCAGCCAAATGGAGAGCGACCAGATTCTTTACTTTTGCCGAGGAGTTGGCTGGGGAATCGGACTTGCTCAAACCCGTACGCAAGGCACTGGGGACATTCCGGGAGCACCTGCCGCGCATATTGCGCCGGTGGGAGTCGCTACTGTCGAACGCTAGGCTTGAAGGGCTCAACGGCCTCTTTCAAGCGGCGAGATCGCGAGCCAGGGGGTATCGAAACGTGAAAACTTTCATCACCATGATTTACCTGATCGGCGCTCCCATCAAGGAGCTACTGGCTTCATGAAAAATCCACATCAAACGTCGAGGAACCAAAAAAAGTTGTAAGCCTGCCGCTTGAACTTCGCCGCTCAGTGGTCCAAACAACCGAGGCCACTTCTCATGATCTGAGCAAATGAGCAAGGCACCGTTTGGGTATTGACATTTTGTTCTTTTTTTTTGTACGTAGCTGTGCATGTTGACTGAGTTGTTTACATCAAAAGTGCGGATCAAGCTGCTTGTAAAGCTATTCCTGAATCCTGATGTCTCCTGTTATATCAGGGAATTATCTAGCGAATTCGCTGTTTCTCCCAATTCCATCAAGGGGGAACTCGACAGCTTGAGCAACGCCGGCTATCTCACTCGTGAAAAGAATGGGCGCTCAGCCTTTTTTCAGGCCAACCGGAACCATCCACTCTTTCAGGAGATCAGTTCGATCGTACGAAAGACAGTTGGGATCGACAATCTTATTGAACAAGTCCTCAAAGATCTCGGCGATGTGCAGGAATTATACATTTTGGACGACTATGCCGAAGGCAGCGATTCCGGCTTGATTGATGTTTTGGTGGTCGGCGATTTGGATATAAGGCATCTAGAACGGCTTCGAAAACGTTCAGAAGAAAAAATCAAAAGAAAAATCAGAATAATAACCATGGGTCCAAATGAGTTTGTGGAAAGTCGTCATGTCTTTTTAAAACGGCCGAATTGGAAAATCGTATAGGTGAGGGTCTCCAGATGATTTCAGTAGCAGTTGTCGGCTCCGGTTATTGGGGCAAGAATCTCGTTCGGAACTTTTTTCAGCTCAACGCCCTCGGGCGGATTTGTGATAAAAATGAGTCGGTATTGGCGGCCTTCCGGGAGCAGTATCCGGGAGTGCAAACCAGCTTGGCTTTCAACGAGGTTTTGTCCGACAACGACATACAAGGTGTGGTAATCGCGACACCTGCCGAGACTCATTACCGTTTGGCCCGCGAGGCTCTTCTGGCGGGAAAGCATGTGTATGTTGAGAAGCCGCTGGTATTGGATGAGCGAGAGGCCGCAAAGCTTATAGAGCTTGCCGAAGAAAAGAGCTTGACCCTCATGGTCGGCCATCTGCTTCAGTATCATTCGGTCTTCATTAAGCTGAAGAAACTTGTACTAAGCGGAGAATTGGGACGGATTAATTATATTTATTCCAACAGACTTAATCTTGGTAAAATCCGGCGCGAGGAAAACGCTCTATGGTCTTTTGCTCCGCATGATATCTCAATGGTTTTATCACTCGCGGGCGAAGAGCCGGACTCTGTCATCGCCATCGGCGGCAACTACCTTCACAACGAAATCGCAGATGTGACGACTACGCACATGGAGTTCTCCTCTGGGTTGAAAGCCCATATCTTCGTGTCCTGGCTTCACCCGTTCAAGGAGCAAAAGCTCGTCGTGGTGGGTGACAAGAAAATGGCTGTGTTCGATGACACCCAGGCTTGGGAAGACAAGCTTCTGCTCTATCCCCACAAGATTAAATGGGAAGGCAACCTGCCCGTGCCTGACAAGGCGGAGGCCGAACGCGTCGACATACCGCAAGTCGAGCCACTGCGGTCCGAGTGCGAGCATTTTCTTCAATGCATTGCCAGTGGAGAAATGCCTGTAACAGATGGCAAGGAAGGACTTGCGGTACTCAAAGTCCTAAATATGGCCCAGCGTTCCCTGGACGCCAATGGAGCCAAGCTTTGCAATCTCCCATCCAACAAGCCGCAGAACCTGCCTAAAGTGAAGGTTCATGAATCGGCATACATCGACGACAATGTGGAGATAGGAGAAGGGTCCAATATCTGGCACTTTTCCCATGTCCTGAGCGGGAGTAGGATCGGCCAGCGCTGTAAGGTGGGGCAGAATGTTGTCATCGGCCCTGACGTGACCGTTGGAAACGGCTGCAAGATTCAGAACAACGTCTCTATTTATCCTGGTGTCACTCTTGAAGAAGATGTCTTCTGTGGACCCAGTATGGTTTTTACCAATGTAATGAATCCACGCTCCCCCATTCCCAGAATGGATGAGGTGCGCGAGACAGTGGTTTGCAAGGGAGCGACCTTAGGTGCCAACAGCACTATTGTTTGCGGCAATGCCATCGGTCGTTATGCCTTTGTCGGCGCAGGCGCGGTGGTGGTGAAGGACGTTCCAGATCATGCTCTGGTCGTGGGTAACCCGGCGCGCCATGCCGGCTGGATGTGCTCATGCGGGGAGAAACTCAATGAACACCTAGTGTGTTCTGCCTGCGGCAATAAGTATGAAGAAACGGGCGAAGGGTTAAAAGAGGCTTGATATTATTGTTCAAGACTGCTGGTTATGAGTTGAGTGGAACTTGAGGATGGCTATGTTTCTTCCATACAAAATGATTCAAAACCACTTGGTTTTATTATTGAAGACTGTGGGGGTCAGCCTAAAAGCTCGTTATGCTGGATCCTTGCTAGGTGTCTTGTGGGTGTTTCTCGGGCCAGCATTATTGCTGGCTATTTACGGGGTGATATACACTTTCGTGTTCCAGGTTCGTACCCCGGGAATGGAAAAGATGGATTACATCCTCTATATTTTTGCAGGGCTGGTTCCATTTCTCGCCTTTTCACAGGCATTGACAACTGGGGCCGCTTCACTGGTCGCAGACAAGGCATTGCTTCTAAATGCGGTTTTTCCCGCGGAGTTGATACCATTGCGCGAGGTGTTGGCAAGTTTGGTCATGCTGGGAGTTGGCCTTAGCCTTGTCATGGTGATCAAGTTGTTTCTCGGAGGGATGTCACTGGTGTGGTTGCTTCTTCCGGTAATCATCGTGCTTCAAACCATGGCAACGATAGGTGTCGTCTGGTTGTTCTCGCTTGCTTCCCTGGTTCTCAAAGATGTGCATCAGTTGTTGACGTATTTGATTATCATACTGCTGATCGGAAGCCCCATCTCCTACACACCAAGCATGTTGAGCGAAAAACTTCAAATACTTATCTTGCTCAATCCGGCAACCTACTACATTGGTTCTTTCCAAAGCATCATAGTCAACGGCGTTTTGCCTCCTACCGAATATCTCGTCGGCGCAGTATTATTTGCCTTCGTTATTTTTCACTTATCATTTTACGTATTCCAGCGGACAAAAAATGCCGTTATGGATTCAATTTAAAGAGCTGAAATTATGTCGGCTGACAACGTAACAATCCAGATTTCGCAGGTTCGCAAAGAGTATAAACTCTATCCGAGTCATGCGGAATGCATCATGGATTTGCTCGGAATCAATAAAATTCGGTTTTGGCGAAAAACTGAATACAAGGTTTTTACCGCCCTGAATGACGTGAATCTGACCATTAGGCATGGCGAAAGAGTCGGACTTCTCGGCCGCAACGGGGCAGGTAAGACCACGCTCCTGAAGATGATTACCGGCAGCACTGCGCCAACGAGCGGAAATGTGCGGGTCGAAGGAACTATCCAGGCATTGATGCAGACCGGGTTGGGGTTTCATCCGGAATTCACCGGTTATGAAAACATTGAGTCTTCGTTGCTCTACAATGGCCTCCAGAAAGAGGAACTGCTAGGCGCAATCGATGATATCGTTGACTTTGTGGAGCTAGGCGATCACTTGCACCAACCTTTTCGAACCTACTCGCTCGGGATGAAGTCCAGACTTCAGTTTGCAACTGCGACAGCGATCAACCCAGATACCGTCATTGTGGACGAGGTGCTGGGAGCTGGAGACGCATACTTCAGCGAGAAGTCGGCCCGGAGAGTCAAGCGTTTGACAGACTCTGGCTGCACTCTGTTTCTCGTATCACATTCCATGGCTCAGGTTCTGCAATTTTGCGAGCGCGCCATATGGCTTGATAAAGGGCGGGTAGTCATGGATGACGATGCGCTGAAGGTTGTCAATGCCTATGAGGAAAACATGATTAATCCCGAAGTGCGCATTTCAGGCGACGAGATACCAGAATGGGTTGAAGGCGCTTTGAACAAGGCTCTTGGACAACGTGGAGGTTCAGGCTCTTCTTGGGGAGGCGAAGGAGGGTTGAGAATAGAATTACTACGTATTGTCGACACCGCAGGAAAAGAGGTGTGGTCAATTGCGGCAGGCACTTCCATAGTCCTCGAAGCTGTTATTTCTTCAGAGAAGGATGGGGCTTTCCAGTATCAACCAATTTTCACAATACTGGATGAATCTTCACGTGTAGTGGCGCACCTTTACGGCGATATACAGTCTTATTTCTTTGAGAAGGGGAAAAATTACACAGTCAAGGCATCCATAGTTCCCAACAATCTAGGCGAAGGAGTTTATTATCTCTCCCTTGCGTTATTCAAAGATTTTAATCGCACGGCGCCAAACGCCTCTGTGCGATACGACCTCTTGGGGAGGGCTGTACAGTTGAAGGTCATTTCTAGAGACTTCGATCCTAGCCGGGTCCTACTTCCAACCACATGGACTGTGTCTGAAGGCGAGTAAGCCTGCTCGGCACTGGTAGTTTATATGCGTAATGTGTTATTGCTGTGTGAGCTGAAGTACCGAGATGTTGGTACTATTCATGATCATATTGTCGCTTTTGAAAAATACAGCCAAAACAACGTGTTCACTGTTGATATGCGTTTGGCCAGCTTGCTGCCAATGCACTTGTTTGATGTGATTGTCGTTCACTATTCGGTCGTGCTGGCTAATTTGGGTACGTATTATCCCCTTGTTGCAGAAAAAGTCGCACATTTCACAGGGGAAAAGGTTGTGTATATTCAGGATGAATATCGCTGGATAGACGCAACGGCTCAAGCTTTCAAGGATTTTGGGGTGTCCGTCGTTTTTTCGGTTATCGCTCCAGAATCGGTTCGGTTAGTCTATTCCCATGAATGGTGCGATGATATTCAATTCGAGTACACTTTGACTGGTTTTGTCCCTGAATCGTATTTGAACATCAAGGTTCCTTGTTATGATGACCGCGAGATAGACGTCTCTTATCGAGCTCGGAAGGTTGCCGCGTGGATCGGAGAGCATTCGGTGCAGAAGTGGCAAATTGCTGATCGTTTTCTGGAAGATGCGCGTCGCTACGGCCTGCATTGTGATATATCTACGCGGGAGGCGGATCGAATATATGCCCACAACTGGGTAAAGTTCATTGCAAACAGCAAGGCCGTCCTCGGGACAGAGAGCGGCTCGAGCGTCTTGGATTACACGGGAAAACTCCAGGTTGAGGTGGAGGCTTATGAAGCCGCACACCCAGAGGCGAGCTTCGAAGAAGTCCGTAAGCTCTTTTTCGAGAATCTTGATGGAAAAGTTATTATCAATGCGATTTCTCCCCGGTGCTTCGAGGCTGCAGCTCTACGTACCCTCATGATTCTGTATGAAGGCGAATACAATGGCATCTTGCTTCCTTGGAAGCACTATGTTCCATTGAATCGAGATCACAGCAATATACAAGAAGTTGTGGACGTGTTGCGTGATCCCGATAGAGCTTCTGAAATAATAGATCAATGCTACACTGATATAATAGCATCATCCAAGTATTCCCACAAAAGAATGGTCGAACATTTCGACAGGGTAATTGAAAGAAAAATGGATGTATCAAACCGTCAAGGTAAATTTTCAACATTCGGACAGCGGTTTCTTAGCCAGTTCGTTAGAGGCATGAGTCATGCTTACATTACGCTTGGCAAGATGCTGATAGCAACAAAAGAATACATACACGAGTTTATATACCACAATTTTGAGCCCAAAACGGCAGACTGGCTTTATGAGCGATTAAAATCGCTGAACACATTGAAGAGAAAAATTATTGGGTAAAACCAACTCTAATTTAAGGGGCTTAATAAAAATATGTGTGGAATTGCTGGGATAGTTAGCATTGAGGGCAAGCCTGTTGCAAATCTTCAGCGCAAGCTTGACGTCATGGATAAAATCCTTGCCCACCGTGGTCCGGACGGGCATGGCTCTTGGGTGGAGGCCGACAATAGTGTCGGGCTGGCCCATCGGCGTCTGAGTATCGTCGACTTGACTCCCTCCGGGGCTCAGCCCATGATTGGAGAAGATGGTAACGTTATTGTTTACAACGGTGAAGTTTACAACGCGCCGGATCTGATGAACTCTCTCTCCCATGGATGGAGATTCCGAGGGCATTCCGACACCGAAGCTGTCATGGCAGCCTATCAGAAATATGGAACAGATGTACTTGAGCACTTGCACGGCATGTTCGGTTTCGCAGTGTGGGATTCAAAAAACAAACGGCTGTTTTGCGCTCGTGACCGATTTGGTATCAAACCTTTCTACTACACGGTTGTTGATGGATGTTTTGTATTTGCCTCAGAGGCCAAAGCTCTGCTGCCATTCCTGCCGGATATCAAGACCGATGCAAATGCTCTCGCTGAGTATCTGGTTTTCCAGTATAACATAGGTGAAGATACCCTTTTTGAAGGGATAAAGCAGCTACTTCCCGGACATTGCATCTTGGTTGAGAATGGCACTGTCAAAGTAGAACGCTATTGGGATGTTCGCTTTGAGGTGGACTGGGATCATTCGGAATCCTATTTTCTCAATCGGCTCCCCATCCTGATGGACAACTCTGTGAATATGCATTTGCGGAGTGATGTCGAGGTCGGAGCCTATTTGTCAGGCGGCATTGATTCCAGTCTTGTCAGCGCGCTTTCCGCTGAGCGCGGAGTGAAAAAAGCCTTTCATGGTCGTTTCACTGACCATCAGGGCTACGACGAGAGCCATTACGCCCACATGGTGGCGAAGCAAAGTGGACTCGATCTGCATGTGCTTGATATTACCGCTCAAGATTTTATGGATAACATTCAAAAGGTTATCTATCATCTCGACTTCCCGGTCGCTGGTCCTGGTGCATTCCCGCAGTATATGGTTTCCAAGCTCGCGGCCGAGCATGTGAAGGTTATAGTGGGGGGGCAGGGAGGAGATGAGATATTTGGTGGGTACGCCCGATATCTTGTCGCCTACATGGAGCAATGCTTGCGAGCAGCAATTGATGACACCTATCAAAATGGAAATTTCGTTGTCACTTTGGAGTCGATAATTCCTAACCTTCCCTTGTTGCAAGAGTATAAACCCATGATCCGCAGCTTCTGGAAAGATGGGATATTTAATGACCTCGATGCCCGCTATTTCAGATTAATTGATCGGTCAAGCGACATGCATGACGAAGTCGATTGGAATCTTTTGAACAAGGAAAAGGTCTTCGAGGATTTTCGAGCGATTTTCAACAGGGATAACGTTGGCAAAGAAGCTTATTTTGATCAAATGACCCACTTTGATTTCAAGTGCCTTCTGCCTGCCCTTTTACACGTGGAAGATAGAGTGAGCATGGCTCATGGACTAGAAAGTCGTGTGCCCATTCTTAATCATCATCTTGTAGAGTTTGTTGCCACTGCACCTGCGGATGTAAAGTTCAAAGGCGGGCAACAAAAAAGGATGCTGAAAAAAGCATATTCAAAAATGCTTCCAGATAAGCTGCTGCACCGGAGAGATAAAATGGGTTTCCCTGTCCCGTTGCGTGAGTGGTTCGATGGTCCGCTTAGCAATATGCTGAAGGATGTTTTTAATTCGAGCAATGCGCAGAATAGGGCCTTCATGAACAGTGACAAAGTTCTTGAAGGGGTTCAGACTGAAAGTCGTTTTTCTCGGAAAACATGGGGACTTCTGAGCTTGGAACTGTGGCACCAGCAATTCCACGATAAAACTCATAAATGGAGGGGTTTGATTCATGCCCAGTAAGTCTTGTCAAAAAGCGACCGACCAAAAAAACTGCGATTTTTGGGATGAATTGTGCGGCCACGTCAGTGCCAATCTACTGGGGATAACCGACGACTCTCCCCAAAGCATTACAATCTTTGATGATTGGTTTTTTGATCAATATCAATGGCTCTTCAAGTACATTCCCTTCAAATCGATGGAGGGAAAGAAGGTGCTGGAAGTTGGATTGGGATATGGCTCTGTGGCACAAAAAATTATGGAGTCGGGGGCACAGTTTTCGGCTCTGGACATTTCGCGCGGCCCGGTTGAAATGGCCAAGCACCGATCTGACCACGTAGGTGTCAACATCGACGCGCGTCAGGGGAGCATATTGCAAGCTCCCTGGGAAACCAACTCGTTTGATTATATCGTTTCGATCGGTTGCCTGCATCACACGGGAAACCTGTCTCAGGCTATAGACGAAGTGCATAGATGTCTCAAGCCCGGCGGGAGTGCCGTGTTGATGGTATACAATGCATTGTCATACAGACAGTGGGCTTCTGATTTTGGGAAGGCCTGGAGGCGTTTTAAAAATCCTACGCTGAATTGGACGAATCACGACGAGGTCAGTCGATCCCAATATGACCACAACGCCGAAGGTGAGGTTGCTCCAGAAACTACCTTTGTCGCCAAGAATGAGCTTCGCCAATATTTGCAACGCGATTTCAAGGATATCCGCATCGGTCTGGAAAACATCAATACTGAATGGATTTTTCGATATATTCCCCGACAAATATCTTCCTATATTTTAGGATGGCTTATAGGCTTGGACCTCTATTGCGTATGTACAAAAAAAATAGACTTGGAGAAATAATATGAAAATTTTTATCACTGGTGGTTGTGGACAGATTGGTTCTCATGTCACTGAGCTCCTTTTGGATCGTGGTGACGAAGTCATGGTCATTGACAATCTGGAAACCGGCAACAGAGCGAATCTGCCCGAGGCGCATGAGAATCTGACGGTTGTCGAAGATACTATTTCCGATAATGACCTGGTCGACAAGCTGGTAGGCGAATTCCAGCCCGATGTCCTCATTCATTGCGCTGCTTCCTACAAGGATCCGGAAAACTGGTATGGCGATTCTTTGGACAACGCCGCAGGCGGCGCTGCAGTCATCAAGGCCGCCGTCAAACATAAAATCGATCGTTTCATCTATTTCCAGACGGCGCTCTGCTATGGTCTCAAGCCCATTGAGCAGCCGATCACTCTGAACCACCCCATGAACCCCGGCAATTCCAGCTACTCCATTTCCAAGACCACTACCGAGCAATACCTGGAACTTTCCGGTATCGACTACGTTACCTTCCGCCTGGCAAATGTGGTCGGGCCTCGCAACATCTCCGGTCCGCTGCCGATTTTCTACAAACGCCTTAAAGAAGGTAAGCAGTGTTTCGTCACCACGGCACGCCGCGACTTCGTGTTCGTAAAGGATTTGGCCAAGTATGTGGTCAAGGCTGTCGACGGCATGGGCAAGGGGCCGTATCACTTCTCCTCCGGCACCGATGTTGCCATCAAGGAACTCTACGATGCGGTTGTTGAAGCAGTTGGTCTGGAAGACTACCCCGAACCGGATATCCGTCCCGTCGGTGACGATGAAGCGGCAAGCATCCTGCTTGATCCGAGCAAGACTTTTGCCGATTTCGGCGATATCAAATTCACCCCGTTGAAGGGTATAGTGGCTTCTGCTGTCGAATTTTACAACGACTACGGCGTCACGGGCGGCTACACCCATCTCAAAAGACATCAGGAAGACTAAGGGCTGAAAAGAATGCGTATTCTGATTACCGGCGGCGCAGGTTGTCTGGGCTCGAATCTGATCGAACACCTGCTGCCAAAGGGACACGAACTGTGTGTGGTGGATAATTACGCTACGGGCAACCGGGCGTTTTTGCCAGAGCATCATGAAGGCTTGACCATTCACGAAGGGTCGGTTTGCGACGAAGCGTTTCTCGAGAAGGTGTTTGATGATTTTGAACCGACTCATGTCATCCACAGCGCCGCCGCATACAAGGATCCTGACGATTGGCGTGAAGATGCCCGAACCAATGTGGAGGGGAGCATTATTGTGACCCGCGCCTGTGAAAAGGCTGACGTCGAACTCCTGACCAACTTCCAGACTGCCCTTTGTTACGGACGTCCTGAAAAAACGCCCATCCCGGTGGGATCACCTGCCCGGCCGTTTACGAGCTACGGCATCAGTAAGGCAGCCGGCGAGCAGTTCATGATGATGAGCAGCGTGCCCGTGGTTTCGTTGCGCTTGGCCAATATCACTGGTCCACGACTGGCTATCGGTCCAATTCCCACCTTCTACAAACGTCTGAAGGCTGGCCAAAGTTGCTTTTGCAGTGATACTTCTCGTGATTTCCTAGACATGTCAGATTTCTTTTCCCTCATGGACGCCCTCTTGGTCGGCAAGCCCGAGCCTGGCGTGTACAATATCTCCACAGGAGAGGGGCACACGATAAAGGAAATCTTCGACGTGGTTGCAGACTACCTAGGCATTGAAAACAAAGACGTGCCCATCGTGCCTCCGAGAGACGATGATGTCCCTGTTGTTGTGCTGGATCCGGGGCAAACTGAAGAGAAGCTTGGCTGGAAGGCCGAGGTACCTTTCAAGGAAGCCGTCATCCGCACCCTGGAGTGGTATGACAAGTATGGCGTGGGTGCTGTCCACAGCCATCTCAAACCGGCAGAATCCAAGTAGAGGGACAGAATATTCATGAACAGTTTTAACGACAGAAAAGTGCTCATCGTGGGTGGTGCCGGATTTGTTGGAAGCAATCTTGCCCGGCAAATCCTCAAAGACGCCCCCCACTCCATCATAATCGTGGACAACCTGTTGTCATCAGACGTGACCAATGTTCCGGAGGACGATCGGGTTCATTTTGTTCTCGGCTCTATTGCGGATCCAAGGATTTTGTCTTCATTGTCGGCAGACTTGGATTACGTTTTCCATCTTTCCTGTTTTCATGGAAACCAGTCATCTATTCATGACCCGATTGCAGATCACCAGAATAACACTCTGACGACCTTAATGCTGTGTGAACACCTCAAGAATGTGAAGACCCTCAAAAAAGTCGTATACTCTGCTGCTGGCTGTGCCGTAGCGGAAAAGACTTATGACGAGGCCGTGGCGACAGCCGAGGACGCTCCTGTAAACATGTTCCAGGATTCGCCCTATTCCATTTCCAAGATTGTAGGCGAATTCTACGGGAACTATTATTTCAAGCAACACGGCCTGCCCTTTGTAAAAGCTCGCTTCCAGAACGTCTACGGTCCTCGCGAGGTGCTTGGCGCAGGGCGTTGGCGTGGAACCGTTCATACTGTATGGCGCAACGTGACGCCGACTTTCATTTTCCGCTCTCTTATGGCTGAAGCTTTGCCTCTGGACAACGGCGGATTAGTCAGTCGCGATTTCATTTTTGTAGAAGACATCTGCCGCGGTCTGATGTGTTGTGCCTTGAACGGTGAACCTGGCGATGCTTACAATTTGGCGACGGGCAGGGAGACAATGATCAAAGACTTGGCCGACAACATTAATACTTTGACCGGAAACAAGACTGCCGTGGACCTGCGTCCCGCCCGCGATTGGGATAGTTCTGGCCGACGTTATGGCGACACCACAAAGGCAGAGCGTGAGATAGGATTCAGAGTCCAGGTTTCTATTGAGGAGGGCTTGTCAAGAACTGTCCAGTGGACGCGAAACAATTTGCCTCTCATCCGTCACTGCATGGCCCAGCACCTGGTCTTCCATCCTCAGATTGCCAAATATCTGGATAAGGAGCCGGTGTAATGAAAATTGTGACCGTCGTCGGCGCCCGGCCTCAGTTCATCAAGGCTGCGGTGTTAAGCCGTGCCCTAGGCGATATTCCCGAGGTGACAGAGGTTATAGTCCATACAGGCCAGCATTTTGATGAAAACATGTCAGGCGTGTTCTTTGAAGAACTGGGCATGCCTGCACCCGGCTACAATCTCAAAGCCGAAGCGGCCACACACGCCTCCATGACTGGCCGAATGCTTGAAAGAATTGAAACCGTGCTCCTCGAAGAAAAGCCGGACGGAGTGCTTGTTTACGGAGATACCAACTCCACACTTGCCGGAGCCTTGGCTGCAGCCAAGCTGCATATTCCCATATTTCATGTGGAGGCAGGGCTCCGATCCTTCAACAGACTTATGCCTGAAGAAGTCAATCGCGTGTTGACAGACCATATCAGTTCGTTGTTGTTTTGCCCTACCCGTACATCAGTCTCCAATCTGGAAAGCGAGGGGATCACAGCGGGGGTCCATCTCGTGGGAGATGTCATGTACGACGCGACTCTCTACGCCAGGGAGCAGGCTCTTCGCTCTTCTTCCATCCTAGAATCCACAGGGTTGACACCGGGCGAGTTCGGCCTGTGCACAGTGCATCGAGCCGAAAACACCGACGATCCAGAACGGTTCGAATCCGTGTGTCGATACATCGAAACACAGGCTGAAAAAATGCCCTTAGTGATGCCGCTCCATCCCAGAACACGAAAAATCCTCCAGGCTGCAGGACGTACTCTTGAAGGAGTGACCCAAATAGACCCGGTTGGATACCTTGATATGCATGCCTTGCTTGCTGGCTCGGTACAGGTGATGACCGACTCGGGAGGACTTCAGAAAGAAGCATATTTTCATCAGACCCCATGCATCACTTTGCGCGATGAAACAGAATGGGTGGAAACCATAGATTGCGGATGGAACAGGCTCTGGACGACGGAATCGTATATGGAGCGCAAGCCCATTTCCGATTATGGTGTTGGCAAGGCCTGTGACGTGATCCTCCAAAAGCTGGATGAGTGGCATTCGGGTATGAGGAAAGGTCATAGTGCGTGAGAGATGGACGGCGTTAGCGATACGCAAGTGGATGTCGGTGAATGATGGAGTCGCAAAGCGGGGAGATAGGCTGAGTGGTCAACAAAAAGAATGTACTTTTACTTTACCGTGATTCATGGATGCATGTGAATGCGGTCCGGGAGCATGTGTTCGGTTTCTGTCGCTTCAGCTCTCACAAAGTGACCACGATGGATGTTGTCAAAGCTCGCTGGTCCGGGATGGACTTTACGCGCTTTGATTGCATCGTTATTCATTTTAGCGCCTCTATCGGCACCAAGCAGGTCAGTACCCCGCAACGAGTTTTACGCAAGATTGCGACCTTCAATGGTCCTAAAATATTATTCCTGCAAGACGAGCACCGTTGGGTGGACGATACTGCCGAAGCTGTAAAATTATTGGGAATCAATGTATTGTTCTCAGTTGCGAATGAGGACGTCATAAGAAAAATTTACCACCACCCATGGTTTGACAATGTGCGACTGGAGCATACCCTGACCGGTTTCGTGGACCGCACGCTCTGCGAAAGAGACGTCCCCCCCTTTTCAACTCGCCCTATAGATGTATCCTACCGCGCCCGAAAGGAATCCGTCTGCCTTGGAAAATTGGGATGGGAAAAACACCAGATCGGGAAACGATTCAAAGAGGACGCTGCCGCCTTTGGACTAGCTGTTGACATCTCCAACAGGGAAGAAGACCGTGTCTATGGAGAAGGGTGGATTTCGTTGGTAAGCAACTCAAAGGCTGTTCTGGGTGTGGAGAGCGGGTCTTCTGTCTGTGACTTTAACGATTCGCTTCGGTTGAACATTGAGCAGTACACTCGTGACCACCCTGAGGCCAGCTATGCTGTTTTGCATGACAAATTTTTAAAAAAATTGGAAGGCAGCATCGCAATACATGTCGTGTCGCCACGTTATTTTGAGGCAGCGGCCCTGCGCACCCTTATGATCCTGTATCCTGGAACATACTCCAATATATTGAAACCCTGGCGTCACTACGTTCCTCTCGAAAGAGACCACTCAAATATGGACAAAATCGTGGCCGTATTAAGGGATGCCGACAGGGCAAATGAAATTATAGACAACGCCTTCCACGAGATCGCAATGAGTGACAGCTATACACAGCGCGAGTTCATTAGAGCTTTCGACAAAGTTGTAGGTGAAGAAGTTGTCGCTGCAACTCCTCGCAACGTTTCATGGGGGCAAATCCGGCTTTGGAAAGCACGGGGAGCAGTTGTGGCGACATTGGTCCGGGTGGGGATCATGGGGGCACAAAAAGCCAATGCATTGCTGAGTAGGCACGACAATTCACTTGGAGGCCTTATCGGAATAATGAAGCAACGTATCCTGTTGTTTTTACAGGGTTAAGCTGTTTCGATTGAATGAACCTAGTGTGTTGTGGTCGTGGATTTTTGCAGTGAGATCTATTCATACACTCTGCCCAAAAAACCAGCCCCGATGTAACTCGTTGACCAGTGGTCACAATGTTCACAGGGCGCAATTCCGGACAAGTTGCCGTTGTTATGAAGATGACGAATTCGTTGGTATTCTAGAGAGTTCCACGCTGCAGCCACGCCGATATCTTTTACATTGGCAATAAACTGACCGGTCGCTCTTCGGGTCCAGTCGTGATTACACAGAGCCACATCCCCGTTCCAATAGATGACCATGTCCTCCGTTACCTTATGACACGCGCTGCGCTCAGATCGGGGAACGGGAGGAGTCTCAAGACTGCCTGGGGCTCCGTTTGAAGAGTGCTCAGTGTAAATGCGGATCCTGTCAACTTTGCTTCGCCAAAACTCAACGAAATCATCCATTTCAGTAGCATTGTCTCGGGTTTCCACGGCAGACACTTGCACCCGAAGGTCTTTGCTCATATCCTCACGCATTTCGAGGAACCGCAGGATATTGCCGAGGCTTTCATCATAATCTGCCCCCCGCAGGAAATGATACCTTTCGGGATCAAGAGTATCCATGGAGAAAGAAAGAAAATCCACCCCGATTTCAAGGAGGCGTCTCCCTCGCTCTTCAGTGAGCAAGCTTGCATTCGTTGCCATTTGAATCGGCCCGACATTGAGTTCTTTGGCCATGCTCAATAGGGTATCCCAATACGGATGCAGGAAGCTCTCTCCACGGAAAAATGGAACGATAGCGACCGGAGCGTGCTGTGCGGCTTCTACAAGAATATCCTTGGCCAATCCAACATCAATGTCCCCACGTTCCTTCTCCATGTACTTTCGGGGGCAAAACCTACAACGAAGGTTACACTTGTTGGTCAGCTCCAAGGTGATCCGTTTTGGGAAGGTGTTCTCAAACATAACTATCTCTGTAAATTGATTTATTAGCAGGTGTTCCAAAGAATCAAGCGCACACATCCTCTAGTGCGCTCTCCCACTTGGCAACAATCTTGGACAACGCAAATCGCCTCGTCACGCCAGGCGCCTTCACGCTCAAACGCATCCTCAAGGATTCATCCGATGCAAGACTGTGCATTGCACTGGCAAGAGCCAGATGATCGGCTACAGGTACCATAATTCCGTTTTCTCCATGAACGATCATTTCTCTGGGGCCAGAAGGGCAATCGGTCGAAATAACAGCCAGTTTATGTGCCATTGCTTCTGCTAAGGCCATTCCGAAACCTTCATAATGTGACGGAAAAACAAAAATGTCTGCCTGGTTCAAATAGGAGGAAACATCCTCGACCGTTCCTGTAAAAACGACCTTCTCGTCTATTCCCAATTTGAGGGACAATTGCTGCAGTTTGTTTCGAAGCTCACCGCCGCCTACAATTGTCAATGTTCGTCCGCCAACGTCCTCATGGATACATGAATATGCTTTGAGCAAGTCTCCCTGGCCTTTTTCGGGGCTCAATCTCCCTACGGAAATAAAACCGAATCCTTTGTCCTTGCTTTCTGCAGCCGGCAGCACCGGATTGGGAATTACGATGCACTTTGAACGAATGGCCCTCCCGAACGCCTGGCGGGCCTGATCCGTCAAGACAACCACCCTCGATGCGGTAGGATAAAGCATTCTTCTCAGCAAATTCCACACAAGGCCAGGGTTATGTTGTGCTGGATCGGAGTGCTCGCAGGCAAAAACGGGAACACGCAACCCAAGTAGCGCCGCAAGTACCAGGACATTAACCTGGTCCATAAAAGGAATTACAAAATCTGGACTCAGTCGCTGTATTTCCGAACGAATTCGAAATAACCGCACCCAATTATTACGAAGCGCGCTGGTCAGCCCGTTCGACGTTTTCAGTAGTCCGAGTTTGAGCAGTTCTAATCGAGAATCCAAATGATAGTGAGGCGTGTGATCCTCTCCGGCAAGCATTGCCACTGTGATGCAATGGCCCTTTTGTGCCATCGCATTTGCTATGACAGAAAGCACACGCTCAGCACCTCCGGCACCGAGAGACGAAATAATGAAAACAATCCTGTAACGTTTGGTCATACCTAACCTGAGCGATTTCCCAGCCTGACACAACATCAAATCTGGCATATCGCCTTGTTTTTTTTTACAATCAAATCCAGTCACTACGTCATGAACGTTTCACCCATTTGGTGGAGGACTGGATGTCCATCTCAAAGAGAACCAAAACAGAATTCATCGACGATGTCCACTACCCAAGCGATTTCGTACAATCCCCCATGTGAATCGGCGTGCAAATATGACCCACCTGAGCCGGTAATCGGCGTCGAAATTTGACCCACCCCGGCAAGCCCCTCAAGGTCACGAGAAAATCGTGACGGGAGGGCCAGCGAGGAGATGCTGACGGTGGAAACAATTCGAAAGATTAAGGTGGCCCATGACCGGCATGAGACGCCGATCAGGCAGATATCCAAGAATTTAAGTAACCGTCCAGTTTGTGATCGCAGTATGTAGGAGGAGTAAGAATGATGGCCTATTCACCTTATTTAGTCGCCCCTGAAAAAGCCGTTTCAACACCTATCCAGCATTGACTGCGAGCCGCCGCCTTGAGTCCTGGCAACCCAGCAGAAATGCCAAAAGCGCAAAAAGTCCTCCCAGCTTCCTCATCCACTTCCTGAAGTTGAATGCAGCCGCCGCCATGAACAGGTTGATGGTATCGCCGACCGCGCCTTTGAGATAGTTCCGGGCCATGCGGTGGTCGTGCTTGAGGTGGCCGATGACGGGCTCGATGGCAGCCCGGCGTCGGAAGCGCTGTCGGGCTTTGAAGCGCTGGTATCGGGTATCCTTCTTCTTCGGACGGCCTGAATCATGATCCGTGTGTCGCCGACTTGCTTCAGCCCCCTGTAGCCTCGGTCGCAGATCGCCACTGACGGACAGTTTCCCGTGATCGTCCAGCATTGTTCGAGGACATCCGGCAAGGTGTGGCCGTCGTATACGTTTTCATTGAAGCTCATCGCGCCGACGATGATGCCCGTGGTCTTGGTGACGGCGACGGACGCCTTGCGGCCGAATTCGTATTGCTTGTGCGCCTTGCCCTTGCAGATGCAGAGGATGTCTGGCTCGTGCAGGCTGTAGACCTTGTTTTTGTCGCTTCGTTTCTGATTTCTGACCCGCTCGAACAGCGCGAGCCGCTCTCGATAGCAGGCAAAGGCTTCCTTCGGCAGTTTGCGGTGAAGCTCTCGAATCAATGCCCCGGCCATCGTGCCCAGCTTCTTTGCCTTTTTCGCCATCTTCATCCGTTTCATCCGCAGCTTGGGAAGCGTACGCCTGAAACTGCGGCGAAGTCGAACTCCCTCCCGATCTGCTATCGTCCAACAGCTCTTAATGATCTTCTCCATCAGCTTCAGATCGGTAGGAAACGTGATGTTCTTCTCCTGAACCGTGGTGTCCACAGTGATTTCGCACTCCTTGGCATCGTCACCATGCAATTCAACGGAGGTCTCGAAAATCAGCCGCGCTCCGTCCTCGCCAATGCGCTTGCGGAAATACACCAAGTCCGTCGGGTCGCAGGGCAGACTCCACTGAAACTCCGTCATTCCACAAAACGCCTGGTAGTAAGGATTCCGTGCCCATCCCTCCACGACCCGTTCATCGCTCAGATTCTCCAACTGCTTGAGCAGCATCAGCCCAACCATCAGCCGCGTAGACTTGGCCGGACGACCATGCTCGCTGTATAGCCCGGCGAACTCCTGCTCGAAGCGATCCCAGGGAATTCTCTTCGCCAGTTGAAGAAGCGGATCTTTCGGGTTGAGTTGGTCCAGAAGATCTGGATAAAGGAAGGTCCCTTGCGGCTGTTTCTTGGGTTTCGCTCTCATGATTCTACCGCCAAGTGCTACATCGTTTCGACCGGGTTTCTGCGGAATTACTGCATTTCCTGGTCGAAAATACTACATTATGAGCGAAGTATTGTTAAGCAAAATCAGGGAAGTGAGGATATTTCAGGGGCGACTATTTAGATACTACATAATAGCGAGAGAGGATGGGAGTGGTGAAAAGCGCAC
Source organism: uncultured Pseudodesulfovibrio sp. (assembly GCA_963662475.2). Lineage (GTDB taxonomy): Bacteria > Desulfobacterota > Desulfovibrionia > Desulfovibrionales > Desulfovibrionaceae > Pseudodesulfovibrio. The sequence goes on along the minus strand of CAXXUE010000027.1, from coordinate 24,769 downwards.
AGGCAAGGGCTATGCTTGTGGGAAGATACTGAGAATTAAAGAGAGGGGTGATCGAAAGTTATTTCGAAAGAGCCAAGCCGCGGATGCAAAAGATAGTCCCGTCGTTTCTGACGTGAGCCACAAGTTCCAGTACGTGATTCTTGTGCATAGACAACCTCCGTCTTTGTGCATGGCGTAAACTGCCCTTACGTTTTTTCGGATTCGCGCCCTACGCCGGGTTTACCGCTGCTCCTCTATCCCGGCACGGTGTAGCATGATGTTATCTCTGGCGGACAACCGGGGCGCGAAAAAGTATGCCCTTTTCGGTTCACGTGGCCGAGTACATAGAAACAGTAGCGCATGCGCAATGATTAATCAATCAAAAATGAAAATTTCCAGATTCCTGCCTTTCTAAAAAATAACAAAAAACCAACAAGCCTTGATTCACATAAAATGAATAATCAAACAAATTTTATTTCCAGAAAAACTGACTAAAATTGCGTGCAACTCTTTTTGCCAGAATTTTCAAAAACAACTTGATTCCTATTTTTGAAGTTTTGAAGAATTATGCGGCTAAATTCAAGATAAACCCCATTATCTTCACAATCGTCACACTCTTGGAATTCTGTGTTGGTTAAAAATTCACTTTTCACAAAAACGCGCATATCTCTTCAATTCCATTTATGGAAACTCTCGTTTTATCGTTGACAGAAATTTCGACGACAAGTATATCTTCCTCCATAAATCGAAATTCGGGGTTTAAATTGGAAAAGAAACTTTTACGGATTGTGGAAACAGACGGATTTATGGATTCCAGATTTATTTCTGAAATCCCTCCGGACGTTGAACTGGAAAAAATTGTCGGAGGCCCCCTCGCCGTGACCAAGGTGCTCTTCTCCCAAAAAGAGAGCGACATGATCGTTAACGAGTCGGCCATCTTCATGGGAGAGCCCGTCAACCGCATTGCCACCCAAGCCTTCCAGGAAAAAGGAGGAAAGGGCGACATTCACGGAACGGTCATAATCCTGGAAAATATCGACTATAACCAGAGAGGAGATTCCTGATGCCTCCCGCCTTCAATTCCTACCGGCTCACCAAATCCGGATCGCTCAATGTCAAGTATCCTGAGCTGGCCAAGCTGCTCGGCCTGTCCAGCCGGTCTGATTCCGTTATTGCGTTCGAGGTTCCTGGCGTGAAGGCGGTGCTGCTCGTGCGCCTGGACCCCCTGACCCCCATCCCCGAAGCCTTGCGCCGCATTGTGGAGCCCGAAAACACGGCCTTGCCCGCTTTGGTGGATCAAGCCGACGACTTGTCCGAGGAAGGATCTGAAGAGGTTTTGTAATGCCCGGGTTGGCGACTCTCACACCGGCGGAATCCCGGCTTCTCACCTATGCACGGGCCATGGAACTTTTCGTACTCTGCGGCGATCAGGCTCCTGAGGCCTTTTTCCGGCTACATTCAGGGCTCACGTCGAACGAGCGCGCCCTGACATATTTTTTGCGCCTCACTTACTCGACCTCGATGCAGACCATTCGTTCCTACGCGCGCAACTTGTGCCGGTATTTGGAATTTTTGCACCGGCAAGGCATTGCCGACTTTGCCAGGGTAAGCCCAGAGCATTTTTCGGCCTATATTTCCCATCTCAAACGCCAGCAGCTCAAGCCTAATTCGATCAACACCTACTTGGCAGCTGTGAAAAGCTTTTATTCCATGATGCTCGAAATGGGTATGGTCACAGGCAACCCCGCTGCGGTGTTTCGCCGACGGCTCAAAACTGAATCCCAAAAAACCAGAAAACAAACCAAACGGCAGCTTTCCGGTCACCTGACCAGGACGCTTTCGACTTCCGACATGGATAGACTCCTGGCCACGACTGCCAAAGAGGCTCCTTTGCGTGATGCGGTTCTGATCACCTTCCTTTATATGACAGGAGCTCGAGCCGCAGAGATTACGAACCTCACCTGGGGCGATGTCTACGACACCGGGGATCACGGCTGGTTCGCCTGCTTCACAGGCAAAGGCGACAAGATCCGAGAGCAATATTTGCCCGAATCCACGGTAGGCCAACTCATGGCCATGCGTCGTGTCAACTTCATGGTTCCGCCGTACCACCCTGCCCCAGGTATCGCGAACTTTCCTGTTTTTCCGGTCCATCATGACTTAGCCAAGCCTCTTTGCTATTCAGCCATTTACCAGATAGTAAGGAATTGGGCTGATAAAACTGGAATTCAGAATCAATTTGGGAAGGTTTCCCCGCACTGGCTCAGGCATACGCACGCGACGCACCTCAAGCGCCGTGGCGCCACCCTGGAGCAGCTTCAGGTAGGACTCGGCCACAGCAAGCTGGAAACCACCCAAAAATACGTCCACGGCAACAACCGGGAAAATCCGGCTGGCAAATTGTTTGAAACCAACCAAGGAGTACCCCATGACCAAGGCTGAACTGATCGACAAGCTGTCTCAGAGCGCACAACTCACCAAGGCTCAGACCGCAGCGGTCGTCAACGACCTGCTGCACCTCATCACCACTGAAGCCGCGGCGGGCAACAAAATCACGTTTACCGGCTTTGGCTCCTTCGCGCCCAAGCAGCGCAAAGCCAGGATCGGTCGCAACCCTCGCACCGGGGCCGAAATTGACATCCCGGCGACCACCACCCTGTCTTTCACGCCCGGCAAAGAACTCAAGTCTGCTTTGAACTAGATTCAGACATCATCTTTTCCAAAACCCCCTGTCTCGACGTGAGGCAGGGGGTTTTTGGGGGTCGCGGTAGGGGCCGCCCGAAAGGGCGCAAAGGTCTCCGGCTTGCCCTGCCCCCGTTTGCGCCGGTTGTCAGGCATATTTGTCCCATGGCCGAAACTTGTGCTTGGGGTCACTCCATAGAACGGGCAAAATTGCCCGCTAAGACTGGTAACGCTTGACGTGACACTCTGTGTGTTATACTCTCTGGCCATGATCAAATCATTTGGCAATCGTGGAACAGAGCAAATTTTCAAGCGTGAATATTCGCGTATAATTCACAACCAGCTTGCTAGGGTTGCGTATCGAAAGCTTGTACAAATCGATTCAGCGTATAAAATTGTTGATCTGAAGGTGCCACCAGGAAACCGTTTAGAAGCACTGCATGGTGATCGCGAAGGTCAGCACAGCATTCGAATTAACCGACAATACCGGATATGTTTTGTATGGAAGAATAATCATGCATATCAGGTAGAGATAACCGACTACCACTAGGGGGAGTCATGGCAGATTTTAACCCAATTCATCCCGGTGAGATTTTGCTGGAAGAATTTATGGAGCCCTTCGGCTTGAGCCGTAACAAGCTTGCTGCGGCTCTTTGTATCCCTGCACAGCGCATCGGACAGGTTGTAAAGGGGCATCGGGCTATCACCGTTGATACCGCCATGCGTTTGGCCAAGTTTTTCGGGACCACCCCCCAATTTTGGTTAAACCTCCAGCAACGGTATGATCTGGACACTGCCCAAGACGAAGAACTCGCTCTTCGTGTAGAAAGGGAAGTGCGGACCTGTGAAGAACTTCATATATGTGCTTGAGGAGGCCTGCGGATCTTGGCCAGGAGGAAGCGGAAACCGGAGGAGAACGAATCGAAGTCCCGAAGGCCTTTGCCCATGAACACAACGGCCTGCTCGTCCACTTTAGAGAAACTCGAACAGATTAATCCGATGAGAAATCCCCCAGCTTTGCTGGGGGACCAGTAAAGTTTTTTTAGTCGTGTGAGGTGGAGTGAGTTTTTGCAGAGGGGTCTATTTTCATGGCCGCCACCGTCCTGAACGTGCTCAGAACGCACCAATGGCTACGCCGGAAGGCGATGGAGGCGGCAACTGCGGCGCTAAGGTTGTCACAGCAGCTGTTTGTGCTCACTTTGTGCTACATATTAACAATTGTTTGTTACTCCGTTTTTAAATGTAGTAATGAAGCAGCGAAATGTAGTAAAGTGAGAGCAACCGCTCCTTGCAGATTTTTTTTAGCCGCGTGAGGTGGAGTGAGTTTTTGCGGTGGGGTCTATACAGAGCGATACCCACCCCGTTGGTGGGACATCTGTAGAGACAGATATTTGGCAGTACACTGGGGCATAATGTGTTGGTGAAGTGGCCACCTCGCGAGGAAAAAAGATGAGGAGACGTGGTCTGTCATGCCCACCCCACATCATCGGCTACTGGTGCGCATGGTCGCCAGCATTGTCACTCCTTGGTCGAGGCTTCCGCCCAGCAGTTTTGCTTCAATCTGGATAAATCCAACCGAAATGATATAGGCTATGAGCACACAGAAGACGAAACCACTTTCTCCCCAACAACTTTATACACTCGGTCGTTTTTTGAAAAACAGGGCAGGGGCGTTGGATTTGGAGGCGATGGATGGTTTCATGGCCGCTGTCGCGTGCTCTCACGAGCCAATCTCTCCCAGCAAAATGCTAGAAAACGTCTGGGGTGAGGAGCAGCTGGAGAATGTAAAGCAGGCCCAGAAAATCCCGGCGCTGATTTTCCAACATTGGGACGATACACGGCATCTTTTGGCTTCCAAGGATGCCTATGAACCACTACTGATCGAAATAAACAAGGATGCTCCCCTTGCTCGCCAATGGGCCCGGGGTTTTGTTCTCGGCATTGATTTGCAGAAACAAGTGTGGAAGGACGTTTTTAAAGACGAAAACCTGGCCTCGTGGCTGATAGCCCTTTGTTTGCTGGCCGATGTTGTCATGCCGGAGTTCAAGGAAAAACTTCAAGGCCTTGACCCTGGCGACCACGACCGTGAAGAGCTGCTGGAAGTTTTACTGCATGGGGTAGATATCTACTACGCCTATTTCAAGCAGTGCAGCCGCACGAATCAAGCACCAGACACAAAACAGTAGCCAGCTGTTTTTTTTCACATGACTGTAATCCATCTGTCACCGTCCGGAAGACTCTCTTTTTCCACAGAAGCAGGCGAACCCGACAGTGCGTTCGCTCAACTGTCCCAGACCTTTCAGACCGATTGGCGCGAGGGGCTGTTCCTGTTGGCGGCCAAAGGTGAAGACACGGGATTTTCTCCCAGTATGCGCTTTTGGCGTACCTTCGCTGCTGCGTTGCTTACCCGGATATGTCACTCCGACGAATCTGAGGGCAAGCTGTTTTCAGGCGTGGACATCGAACCGCCGGACAATGGTCAGCTTGACTCCTGGATCATGACGGCACCCCCTATGCCTGGGGGCGAGTACCTCTCACCGGCACTGATGACTGACGTCTGGCAGAGCCTGGGGCAATGGGTTGGGGCAACGGTTGTGGTGGACGGCGGATTGACGACTTTTCTCGAGCGCCGTGCCCGTAGATGGAAGCAGATCGGGAGGGTGACCTTCCATCTGGCGGAGAACAAGAACGACGAAAGCCGCCCCTTTGCGTTTATGGCCAGCTTCACCACTGGCATCGGCTCTGGCGGGCGGGTCAAGCACCTGCCGTTGCGTAAGGCCTTGGAGCAGTATTCTGGTGCCGGGAACAAACAGGCACTGCTCAAGTTGCTGACTCCGGTCCATGCGGCCGCAGAGCGTCTGGAGTGGGCCAAGGACATGGTTGAGAGCGGGGAGATATACCAGCCCATGGCCTGGAGCGTATCTCGTGCATACACCTTGTTGCGCTCCGTCGAGGAGTTGGAGCAGTGCGGCCTGACGGTCCGGTTGCCAGACTGGTGGAAGAAGCGTCCTAGGCCCAAGGTAGGGGTAACCATCGGCGAAAGCCGAAAGACGCTTCTCAACGCCGACGCCATGCTTGATTTTCGAGTGTCTCTGGCCTTGGGTGACACCCCACTGGACCGGGAAGACCTGGAGCTTCTCCTGTCCAGTTCGGAGGGGCTCCTGCAGTTCAAGGGGCAGTGGGTGGAGGTGAACCCCGAACGCCTGAAGCAGGCCTTGGAACATTGGAAGCAGATCGAATCCTCGGCCACGGACGGCTCGATTTCATTCATCCAGGGGATGCGACTGCTGGCTGGTGCCTCTGCAGACCTCCGGAACATCACTGATGAAGATGAGACGAGTCAGTGGGTGCATGTCCGGGCCGGCCAGGCCATGCGGGATATCTTGCAGAGTTTGCGCTCCCCTTCGGGGGACGGTGTTGCCCTGCCGCAAGGGCTCGATGCCACTTTGCGCCCCTATCAGGAGGCGGGCTATGCTTGGCTCCATCTGTTGACGCAGTTGGGACTCGGGGCATGTCTGGCCGACGACATGGGACTGGGCAAAACCATCCAGGTGCTGGCCCTGCTGCTTCGGCTCAGAGAGGATGCTCTGAGCGCGCCATCGCTGCTGGTCATGCCGGCCTCCTTGCTTGGAAACTGGCGCGGCGAGGCCGCGCGTTTTGCCCCCCACTTGCGGTTCGCGTTCCTGCATCCGGGCGAGATTGAGCGCAAAGACCTTGAGGCAATAGCCAAAAATCCGAAGGTGGGACTTCAGGATTGCGATGTGGCTGTGACCACCTACTCCATGCTTGGCCGCATGCCCTGGCTGGGCGAATTCCCTTGGCATCTGGTTATACTGGATGAGGCGCAGGCTATTCGCAATCACGCCACTGCACAGAGCCGCGCGGCCAGGAAGCTCCGTGCTCGCGCCCGTATCGCCCTGACAGGTACGCCGGTGGAGAACCGGCTGGCCGATCTCTGGTCTATATTCGATTTTCTCAACCCCGGCTTACTGGGCACGGCAAAGCAGTTTAAAGACTTCGCCAGGGGGTGTGAGCAGCGCGTCAGCGATCCTTTTGGTCCTCTTCGGCGGCTGGTCAGTCCGTATATCCTGCGCCGACTCAAGACCGATCGGCGCATCGTGGCCGATCTGCCGGACAAGACCGAGGCGATTCGCTATTGCTTTCTGACAAAAGAGCAGGCCCGACTGTACCAGGGAGTGGTCAATAAATTAAGCGCGTCGCTCGAAGAGAGTGAGGGCATTGCCAAGCGGGGGTTGATTCTCCAGAGCCTGATGCGGCTCAAGCAAATTTGCAACCACCCCAGCCAGTTCACGGGCGACGGCAATTTTGCTCCGGGCAATGGGGGCAAGTTCGCACGGCTGACGGAAATCTGCGGCGAGCTGGCCGAGCGCCAGGAGCGGGTTCTGGTCTTTACGCAGTTCCGGGAGATCATGCCGGCCCTGGAGGAGCACCTGGAAATTATCTTCCGCCGCCCTGGACTTGTCTTGCACGGAGGTACCGCGGTAAACAAGCGCAAGGCGCTGGTGGATAGATTTCAGCAGGACGACGGCCCGCCTTTCTTTATCCTTTCCATCAAAGCGGGAGGTACTGGCCTGAATCTAACCGCCGCTTCCCATGTCATCCATTTTGATCGCTGGTGGAACCCCGCAGTGGAGGATCAGGCCACTGACCGCGCCTTTCGCATTGGTCAGAAGCGCAACGTGCTTGTGCATAAATTTGTGACCAGGGGGACTCTGGAGGAGCGTATCGACAAGCTCATCAACGAAAAGCGGGAGCTCACACGTCAGCTGCTGTCGGGCGGAAACGAGGTGAAACTTACTGAAATGCCCGATGACGAACTGCTGCAACTGATAAGGCTGGACCTTTCCAGCGTCCTTTCCGCCTAACCTGCTAGGAGAGCGAGATGTCTAGGCAGTGGAAACCGTATGTCTCGGTGGCTCAACACCGCGCAAAGGCCACACGCGAAGTGGAAAAGCTGCGCAAGAAGGGTGTGTGCATCCGTCCCATAGTTATTAAGGGGCAAACCATTGCCAGAAGTTTCTGGGGCAAGGGTTGGTGCGATCATCTTGAGTCCTTTTCCGATTACGACAACCGCTTGCCACGAGGACGTTCGTACGTCAGAAACGGTTCTGTTTGTCACCTCGAGATCAATGCAGGATGTATTGAGGCCATGGTCAGCGGCAGCAAGCTCTACCGCGTGAAGATCGACATCAAGGCACTGCAAAAAGACAAGTGGGAACACATCAAGAAGGCATGCTCGGGCCAAATCGGATCGCTCATCGAGTTACTGCAAGGCAAGCTTTCCGACCAGGTCATGCAGGTAGTCACGCAGCGGCAGGAGGGGCTATTCCCCTTGCCTAACGAAATCAGTCTGGGGTGCAGTTGTCCTGACTATGCCACGATGTGCAAGCACGTGGCCGCAGTCCTCTATGGGGTGGGCAACCTGCTGGATGCTGATCCGAAATTACTCTTCACCCTGCGCGGTGTGGATCCTCAAGGCTTGATCACTGCCGGGGTCACCATGCCGCACCAGCCTGTGGACAGGGAGGCTGGCCTGAGTGATGATGCTGTGGCGGACATCTTTGGTATTGATATTGACGCAGGCGATGTGCCCCAGCCTCTTGTGCAACCTGCTCGAGCGGTCAAAGCTGGCAAAGCGGCATTCCAAAAGCGGACGGCATCCACCCCCTCGCAACCACGGAAGGCGAAGCCGTCTTCCAAATCCAGGAAGTTCGTCCCCATGGGGCCGCGGGTCGCGGGATTAAGGAAGAGGGCGGGCATGACCATCGCGCAGTTTGCAGAACGTCTTGGCGTCACCTCTGCGTCGGTGTACCGCTGGGAGAACACTCGCGGGAAGGTTAACCTGCATGCCCGGAATCTTGCTGCACTCCAGGCTCTGCACGAATTGTTGCAAGGTTGAGGGAAGGGTGGGATTCCAGATATCTCTGGTCTTTCTTGCCTTTTTTAGTCGCGTGAGGTGGAGTGAGTTTTTGCAGAGGGGGCTGATCACTGAACCGCTCGATGAGTTGGAGCACATCGCTGGCCGCTTCGGTCAACCGGGCCTCGTACTGGCTGGGTTTGTCGCCGGCAAACCAGGAACCAGAGTCGGAGGTGGGCAGATAGCGCTCCCTGAACTCATCGGGAATTCTGGAAAAAATGATCGGGTGGCGTTTCTTGATCTCTCGCAGGAATTTACGGATTGTTTCGTTAAACAGTTCCAACCGCGACATGCGCTTGAGGCAAGTGCGCACAAGAGTGGAATCCTTGCGCTGGATTCCATGCTCAAAATCGAAACGTTCGCTAACGCCTGCGAGTACATCCTCGAAGACCTGGCTGCCTTCGCCCAGCAATTTGTGTCGGTAATAGTAGTAAGCGCGCTCGGAAAGATAGGAATCACGAGGGATATCAAGAGCATATCTGAAGGCATCATGGAAGCAGAAGGATTCCACGGCTTCGCTGTCGGTGAGATCTAAAAGAGCCTGTATGATGAATAGCCCAACCATAGACTGAAGATCTTTTGTAGGTCGTCCTGTGACATTAGAAAAATATTTTGAGAACATTGAAACGGATAAATTCGGCAAAATATCTTCACGAAACGTATGATAAACAGTTTTCTTAAGAAGGTTAGAATGCCTCTCTGGCATCCATAGTGCATTGTCAATTAGGCTTAACTGTTTTCTACACTTATAGTTTATCATCGCTGACCCCAAGTATTTTGTAATATAATAGTCAGAAATGTTGTACCTAATCTGAGCGATTCTCCAGCCTGACACAACATCAAAGCTGGCATATCACCTTGTTTTTGTTTACAATCACATCCAGTCACTACGTCATGAACGTTTCACCCATTTGGTGGAGGGCTGGATGTCCAACTCAAAGAGAACCAAAGCAAAATTCATCGACGATGTCCAAGTCACGAACGACTGTCTGACAAGCCGGGCCGGGCTCAACCTCTTTGCTCGCTACATTCGTGGCATTGGTCTTTTCCCCCACATCAACCGCCTTTTCGGCTCCATGCGCAAGAACCCCAAGGGCACGCCCATCGATGAACTTTTCAAGCAGGTGCTCTGCTTCCTCTTTGACGGCACCAGCCGTCACTTGGCCCACTTTGATGTCCTGACCAAAGATCCGGGCTACGCGGCTGCCATCGAAACAGACATCAAGAGCATGGCCTCATCGCACACCGTCAAGCGGTTCTACCAATCATTCTCCGCACAACGGACCTATCTTTTTCGCCGTCTGTTGCAGCAACTCTTCCTTTGGCGACTCAGCATGACCAGCCCAGAAGTGATCGAACTGAACATCGACACCATGGTCATGGATAACGACCAAGCGCCGAAGCGTCACGGCGTCAAGCCCACCTACAAGAAGGTTCTGGGCTTTCAGCCTCTCCAGATGACCTGGGGCCGCTACATTATAGACGCCGTGTTCCGTGGCGGCGACAAACACTCTCTCAACGGCGACTCAGCCCCGAAGATGATCCGTCACGTGGTGCGCATGATCCGTACCCGCTACAGCAAGACCGTACCCATCATCATTCGCATGGACTCCGGATTCTTCGACCAGGAGCTCTTCGACGAGATGGAGCGGCTGGATATCGGTTTCATCTGCGCAGGCAAGTTCTATAGCGACATCAAGGCCATGATTGGGGCACTTCCCGAAACCGCCTTTCAGCATCACTTCGGCAAAACCGATGAGGATGTCTGGCAGTGCTACGAGTTCTGCGACCGCCGCAAGTCCTGGGAAAAGTCCTTCAGGACCATCTTTTGGCGACCTTTACTGGAAGAGAAGCAGTTCCTGCTACCCGGATCAAGACCAGGCACCATCGTCTACACCAACCTTGGCATGGATAGTGTCGTGGATCAGCAATTGCAGGAGGCTGGCCTCGCGTTCATGGCCGAAACCGATGCCATCATCCACTCCTACCACCAGCGGGGCGCGGACGAACTGGTGCACAGGGCGTTCAAGGATTTCGGATTCGAGGAGTTGCCGTTCCAGCGCTTCGTGCCCAACGCCGCCTTCTATTACACCATGCTCCTCGGCTTCTTCCTGTTTGAAGCGTTCAAGGAAGATGTGAGTGAGCCGGTGGTACCGGTTAAGTCTTTCCCGACCACACTGCGTCGCACCTTGGTGGACGTCGCCGCCAAGGTGGTGTCCCATGCTGGCAAAACCGTACTCAAGGTCACGGCGATCGCCATGGAATCGTTGCGTTTCAAAGAACTGTGGGAGCGCTGCCTGAGCGCTCCAAAATTCGTCTGGACCTGATCTGAACGCCCCGCTCCATGTCCAGCGATGGGAGAGGTGCGTCCAATTTCCTGAAAAATCTGGTATCACAACCGAAACGAGTGGCATTTTTGTGAATCGGCGTGCAAATATGACCCACCTGAGCCGGTAATCGGCGTCGAAATTTGACCCACCCCGGCAAGCCCCTCAAGGTCACGAGAAAATTGTGACGGGAGGGCCAGCGAGGAGATGCTGACGGTGGAAACAATTCGAAAGATTAAGGTGGCCCATGACCGGCATGAGACGCCGATCAGGCAGATATCCAAGAATTTAAACATGAGCCGGAATACGGTCCGCAAGGTGTTGCGCTCGGAGGAGACGCGCTTCGAGTACAAACGAGCGATCCAGCCCATGCCCAAACTTGGTGAATTCACGACCTGGCTGGAAAGCGAGTTGGAGCGGGATGTCGGGCTTCCACGCAAACATCGACGCACGATCAAGGTCTTGTTTGAGCAGCTTCAGGGGCAAGGTTACGAGGGAGGCTATGATGCTGTCCGGCGTCATGTCTCCCGCTGGCGCGAAGCCGAAGGGCACAGGGTGTCGCAAGCCTTTGTCCCGCTGACTTTCGCCTCTGGAGAGGCCTACCAGTTCGACTGGAGCCACGAGCAACTCGAAATTGGCGGCATGCCAATGACGGTCAAGACCGCGCACATGCGATTGTGCCATAGCCGGATGGTCTTCTGCTTCGGTTACCCTCGGGAGACCCAGGAGATGGTATTCGACGCCCATCAGCGCGGCTTTGCCTTTTTCGGCGGATCTTGTGGCCGAGGTATTTACGACAACATGAAGACCGCAGTGAACAAAGTTCTACGCGGCAAGCAACGCGAACTCAATTCCCGCTTCGAGCAGATGTGCACTCATTACCTGGTGGACCCCACGCTGTGTACGCCTGCTGCTGGCTGGGAAAAAGGGCAGGTGGAAAATCAAGTCCATCTGGTACGTACTCGTTTTTTATCCGGCAGATGGCGTTTCGGGAGCCTTGAGGAGTACAACGCCTGGCTGCTGGAGCGAGCTATTGGTTGGCCCAAGACTCAGGCTCATCCGGAGATTACGGACAAGACGATCTGGGAGGTCTTCCTGCAGGAGCGTGAAAACCTAATCAAGCCCGCAGCCCCTTTCGATGGCTACCGTATTCAGGAATGCCGGGTTTCCTCCACATGTCTGGTGCGGTTTGATCACAACCGGTACAGCGTACCCTGCGAGGCGGCTGGACAGGCGGCGCAGATCAAGGCGTACGCCGACCACATCTCGGTGATTCGCGATGGCCGGGTGCTGGCCGTACATGCCCGCCGATTCGGCAGAGAAAAGACTGTCTATGACCCGTGGCACTACGTGCCTGTCCTGGAGCGTAAGCCCGGAGCGCTCCGCAACGGCGCTCCCTTCCAGGACTGGAGGCTTCCTGCGCCGATGGAGCAAATCCGTCTGTCCCTGCGGCGGCATAAGGACTGGGACCGACAGTTTGCGGGTATCCTGACAGCGGTGCCCAGCCATGGACTCCAGGCAGTAACCGACGCCTGCCAGGCGGCCCTGGACCAGAACACGGTGAGTCGGGACGTGGTCCTTAACATCTTGAACCGCTCCCGTGATCAAAGGCCAACCCAAGAGGTTTGCGTCCCCGATCACCTCAGGATCAAATGCGAGCCTGTGGCCGACTGCGGACGTTATGACCAGCTATTGGAGGCGAGCCATGCTTCGCAATGACATCTTGGCTTTGCTCAAAGAGCTCAAGCTGCATGGCCTGCGCGGAGCTTACGACGAGATGCTTGAGCACGGTCGTCGATCCGGGGCCACTCTGGAACGGTTTCTGTTAGATCTGCTCAAGGCGGAACAGGCCGAGCGCCGCGTACGCAGCATCCGATACCGCCTGGGGATCGCCAGATTTCCCGTGAGCAAAGATCTGGACGGTTTCGACTTCCAGGACTCGCACGTCGGTGAGGCCAGGATCAGGGATCTATACCAGGGCGGCTTCATGGAGAGCTGGATCAATGTGGTCTTTGTAGGCGGCACGGGCACCGGAAAAACGCATTTAAGCATAGCCATCGGCTCCAATGCCGTGCGCAACGGCGCCCGAGTGCGCTTTTTCAATCTGGTTGACGAGGGGAAGCGTTTGCATTTTTCAGCAGGGGTCCAGGGGGCGGCAGCCCCAGGATTCTTCCGGCTCGCCGGAGGCATTGCCGTAAGGCTCTTATAGCGGCCTCTCGATCTGCTCCGCAGCTTTGCCGCGTGACTCGCTTTGACAAGGTCGCCGTAAAACATGATCTGTGAAAACAGAAACGCCCGCCCGAGAGACTCTCTCGGGCGGGCGTTTCTGTTTTCGAGAAGTTTGATTGTTACTGCGTTATGAAACTGCCGAGGACGGGCCTATGGTCGGATTTTATTACTCGCCCACACTCACCCCAATCCTAAGAACACAGCCAAAAGCCGCTCCGCTTCCTTCAGGTGCACAATCTTCTATCCGCCCGAACGGATCCCGTACCTTCTCTTTCGGCAAGGCGGTGATCTTGTCTACCATGATTTCGGAGACCGTTTTGTTCCGAAGGTTCCACCCGAAGCCGGAACAGCGGTGCAGCTCGCAGCTCGCTTGCAAGCGGTAAGACTACCACCGAAGGGTGCTCGTTGAAAAATTCAGATTGGATGATGAGTGCCGGCCGAGGCTTCCCGTAAGCCCCAGGCTGTACGACGGCCACAATATCGCCACGCCTCACGTCCAGCCCTCGGTGTCAGACACTTCTTCGATCCAGGTAAGGATTTCTCTTTCCTGTGGGTCGTTGGCCAACAGACGGCTTTGCCGCCGGCATTCCTCTGCGAACCCCTTCCGACGGGTGTCTGGGACCCAAATTTGTATCGGCCGAAGCCCGACAGCTCGCAGGTGGTCACGACGCTTCTCTACTCTCGTGGAAACAGACATTGCCGTAACACTTACCTCCTTTTGTTACATGTAACAAAGAGGCGCGGTCTTGTCCATCTCTCCTTCCCCCGCCGATAGTACCCCCGAAGGGGGTCGGCTCGAAGAGACGGGGGGAGAATAGAAAATCGCGCAGGCCCGGAGGGCCGAATCTGCGCGGTTCCGTCTCTGCCTTTCGCTGGCCCCCGGCCAGCTTTCGCGGCCTTGGCCGCTGGAGGCGAAAGCCGACCCTCTTTAAAATATTTTGCCAGAGAGCTGCAAGATGCCTTGGACTACGCCAGCTGGGACAAATTCAAAAGAGTGATCCAGAAAGCGATGATGGCTTGTGAAGAATCGGGGGAAAGCGTTGATTCCCATTTTTCCCAGATGGGAAAAATGGTTGATCTGGGCTCGGGAACCCAGCGGGAAATTCAGAATTTCGCCCTCAGCCGCTACGCCTGTTACCTGATCGTGCAGAACGCCGATCCCTCGAAGCCGGTCATCGCAAAAGGCTCCGGCAGGTTGGACCTACCGGAGCCTTGGAGTTTAAGGGATGAGGAAAATGATAGTCGGGCTAGTGCTCGTTACCGTTCCTCTTGGAAAAGTATCCATATGCTATCCCGAAAAGGGCGACGCAAACTGCAATGGCGAGTCCGCCAAGCAGGGCTATCGTACTGTTATCCATCCTAGTCCTCCTTTGTATTCGCGCAAGCGCGCGATTCATTTTGTTTCCGGACCAAAAGAAGCCGATCCCGATGCTGATAAAGACAAAGCTCAAAGCCAAGCCCAACACCAAGTAGCCTCTTTCGAACACAGCGGCGACGAAGCAACCGACGCTCATTGAGGAAAACCACTGTGTTATGAATTTAAACATGAACCATCCTTTTGTCTATGGTGGTTCCCAACCTTTCAAAAGGCCGAGATCCACCCAAGGGGCCGTCTCAGCCCCTTGAAAGGAGGATTTGTGGTTATGTCTGAAGAGGTTCCCGATACTCCTGAAGATTCAATTTCATCACCGAAGGCAGGTAGCCCTCGCATGTTTCAATGTCCTCTTCAGTCAACTCGGCCAGGCCTGGCAGATCGGGGATGACCGTTGTGCGGAAATAGAACCGGTCAGGATGGTCCGAATATCCGCCCCAAAGAAGCCGCGGCTTCACTCGGGGATTGTTTGCCACCCGTCAAAGACGGGTATTTTTCCCACGGCCCTTTCACGTCCACCGAGAAGACTTCGACAAGATCCCGCTCGAAAAGCGTCTGGATCATTGCCGGATTCGACCCGTTGGTATGCAAATTGATTCTGAACCCCAAAGACTTGATTTCAGAAATCAAATCCGGAAGATCAGAATGGATCGTAGGCTCACCGCCGGTCACGACAACACCATCCAGCCAGTTCCGCTTGGAGGCGAGGTAATCCATCACCTCCTGGGCGGGCACTGCTTTGATGGAGTTGGGGCTGGTGGCCAATTCCCAATTGTGACACGTCGGGCAACGGAAGTTGCAACCGCCAAGGAAAATCACGGTTGAAACCGTTCCTTTCCAATCGCAGAGGCTCACTTTCTCCAATCCCCGAATTTGGTTGTAAATCATGGAAGTCTCCTATGTCAGCAGCCGCTCCAACTGGCCGAAAAGGGCGCTGGGAAGCTCAGCTACGTTCTGGATGACGCAGTAGTTCCCGAAATAATTGGCGACCTTTGGGAGTTGAATCCCGATGCCGACCAATTCGAAGCCCACACGCTCCATTGTTTTGTAACCGTCCAGACGACTGCTTCTTACGTTCCCCCGCATTTGTGTGATGATGCGTCTCCCAACCAAGGAGGACATCATGGGAAAACACCAAGGGCCTACGTTTTGGGCTGAGCAGATTCGGCGATGCAGAGAGAGTGGGAAAAGCCAGAAAGCGTTCTGTCTGGACACCGGTCTTGCCCGCAGCACCTTCGAGTGCTGGAAACGGAAGCTGCAGAAGACGGCTGGCAGCAGCCATATTGTCGCTGTACCCGTTGAAAAGATGGTTCGCGCATCACCTCCCTTGCGCCTGCATGTGCGCGGGGGCTACCTTCTGGAAGTCGAGCCGGGATTTTGCCAGCAGACGCTGCGCGAGATCCTTGAGGTGGTGAACGACTGATGCTCCCTCTGGATTCCAGCGTCAGGGTGTTCATGGTGCTCGGCCACACCGACATGCGCAAGGCGATCAACGGTCTCTCCGTCATGGTGGCCGACCATCTCGACCTTAATGTCTTCACGGGCAATCTCTTCGTCTTCTGCAACCGGTCCCGGACAATCATCAAGGTGCTCTACTGGGACCACAACGGGTTCTGCCTCTGGCAAAAACGGTTGGAGAAGCACCGGTTCTCCTGGCCGAAGAGCGTCCAGGAGTGATTATTTGAGTCTTTGTGTTTATGATTATTTGAGTCTTTGTGTTTATGATTATTTGAGTCTTTGTGTTTATGAAAAAATGAATCAAAAAAAATAGACTCTGGTTCATTAATCGGAGCAACTGCAGCCAGCATCAATAGTCGGTTTGAATATGGAGTCAACAGGGGTAGGTGGCTACCTCCATTCCCTTTTTTGATTTACAAGAAAGAGTTTCACAGCCCCTCTTCTAAAAGCCTATAAATCTTGATAGGTAAGAATTCCGAATTGAATTTGCCAGCTTCTAGCTTGGGACGAGTGTCAAACGCTGGACCTTCTGCCTCTCCATTAAGAAGCTGGTCATCCAGCCCTCCTCCACCGCCAAGGCGTGGGAGGGCAACAAAATATCAAGGAAGCAGGGGGCAATGTGAATACACAGACTTCTTTGACACTTCTTTTGTCGTTGACAAATGTACCAGAATAGGTACTGTCTCTGTAAGAGAAACGAAAAAGGAAACTGAATGAAAAAAATTACCGCCAAATTTTATAAAACTGCCAGTGGCAATGAGCCAGTGCGTGATTGGCTCAAATCGCTGCCAGCAATAGAAAAAAAGGCAATCGGTGATGACATCAAAACCACAGAATTCGGCTGGCCAATTGGTATGCCGACATGCAGGATCCTTGGCGGGGGCCTGAATGAAGTCCGAACCGAAGTTGCTGATAAATGGGCCAGAGTCTTTTTTTGCGTAAAAGACAAACTTATGATCTTGCTCCATGGCATCATGAAGACGAGTAACAAGACGCCGAAGCAAGACCTAGATCTGGCTAAAAAACGCATGAAAGAAGTTTTGAAGAAATAACAAAGGGGGAACCCATGAGCGACAAGCACATAGGCTCATCGTTCGATGACTTCCTGATTGAGGAAGAAATCTACGAAGAAGTTACGAGGGCAGCGGTCAAAAGAGTTATTGCTTGGCAAGTTTCGCAGGCCATGGAAGAACAGAATATCTCCAAGACGGCCATGGCCAAAAAGATGCACACAAGCAGATCTGCATTGGATCGACTCCTCGACGCTGGAAATACGTCTGTCACCGTTCAGACTTTGGAAAAGGCGGCAAGCGCCGTCGATAAGCGCCTGGTCATGTGTCTGGTAGACAAAGACGCCAACATTGATGAGGCCTGCGGTATTCCCGCTTTCGCCTAAACACTTAGTTCAGTAAAGTTGAAAGTCCTCTGGCCAACCTGATCAGAGGGCTTTCCCTTTTCAGGAATTCGGTGGCCCACTGGAGAATCGCTCAGATTAGGTGTGAACCTCACGCAGCAGCAGATGGGCGAGATCCACGACGTGGTGGAAACCTTCAACCCCTGGACTTCGGACCAAGAGCGAAAATTGGGCATACAGGCCTTTCTTTTTCGCTTCCGCTGACCTCTCCACCCGTATTTGAGCGAAAAATGCGTCCTGAGCTAAACTAGAGGCAAGAACGGGTTCGTGAGGAGAAGAAAGAGAGGCAATTTTTCCAGCCTACCAATCTGCGAGTGCGTCATGATCCGTCATTTGCTCAAAATCGGCTCTGAAGCGATTTTTGCAGGTCAAGACGGGGTGATGGTCGGATCTGTCTCGAAAATAAAGTATGCGTCCAAACAGCCCCTCCTTTTCAGGCAAGCCTTCCTCGGGTAACCATCAGGAGTCTCGGTGAGAATCTGGCTCAGGCCGAATCGTTCTTTGACATGCCTTGCGGCAGCAGGGTCTTGAGGTCGTCTTCGCTACGGGCATGGGGCAGCCACTCGAAGACGTGCAGGAGATATTCGAAGGGGTTGAGGCCGCAGGCCTTGGCGGTCTCGATGAGGGAATAGATGGCCGCGCTGGCCTTGGCTCCTCGGGGAGAGCCGGAGGACAGCCATTAGTTCTTCCGACCCACGGCAAAGGGACGGATGGCGTTCTCGGATGCGTTGTTGTCCGGCTGCAGGCAGCCGTCCTCGAGATAGACCATGACCCTTTCCCACTGGCCCAGAGCGTAGGAGATGGCCCGGCCCATAAGACTCTTGGGTGGTGTGGTTTTCACGCGGGCGTCGAGCAGCGCCTTGATCTTGTCCATGATTGGTCGGACCCGCTCCTGGCGCATGGTGTGCACGGCCTCGGGGTCAAACTTTTGCTCCCGGGCCTGCTTCTCCAGCTTGTAGAGCTTGCCGATGAGGTCCAGCACCGTCTGGGCCGAGCCGGATTTCTTCTTGGCCCTGGCCTTGGTCACGTCATAGAATTTGCGGCGCACATGGGCCAGACACCCGACATGCCGGATCCCCTCGCGCTCTCCCAGGGCGTTGTAGCCTGCGTACCCATCGGTTTGCAGAAACCCACGGAAGTTCCCGACGATCTCCTCGGCCACCTTGCCTCCCCGACCGGGGTCGTAGTGAAAAAGCACAGATGGTCGTTTGATGTCACCGCCCCGGGCCACCCACATATAGGATTTGCTGGTGTTTTTTCGCCCGGGTTCCTTCAAGACCTAGACTGTGGTCTCGTCCAGGTTGATGATCGGCTCTGATCGAATCTGCTTGTGGAGCAGCTCCAACATCGGCTCACAGGCCTCGGCCGCCCGAAGCGCCCAGGCGGACATGGTCGCCTGGGAGAAGCCCACCCCGAGACGATCATGTTCGATCGGCTCGGGGTGGAAATCTCAGGTCGACCATATCCGGCGACGGATGTCAGAAATGTACCTCGTTGTATATCGTTGACAAGCCAAAAATGTTGACAACGTCTAGAAATCTGCTTACGGCCATAAAAAAAAGGACAAAGTACGAGGGAAACATCTCGTATGAAACCCTTGTTCCAAGTCGATTTTGTCCTATAACTTTGAGCAAAAGGAATGGTAACCAAGATGGACACCGGAAAGAAAGGAAAAATAGTCACCCTTTGTTCGAACAAAGGCGGAACAGGAAAATCCACTCTGTCCATGAACATCGCCGCCGCCTTGGCTAACAAGGGCTACCCCACCCTGATCATCGACGCGGACAGCCAGTGCAACACCACGGCCAACATGTACGGCCGGGAAAAACCAGAATATTCCCTGTACGACATTTTTCGGCACCAGCACGAGGGCGACATCATCGTCCATCCGGGGCAGATTATCTACCCGACCAACACTCGGAACCTTGACATCCTGCCTAACCAACAAGCAACCGCCTTGGCGGAAAGCAAACACTACCAGGCCGTACCAAGATCATATTTGAGACTTGGTAATATCCTGCGGGATTTCGTCACCGAAAACTACCAGTACATCATAGTGGACACGCCCCCTAACCTCGGTTTTTTTATCGCTTCGACAGTCTTGATGTCCGACGCGGTGATCATCCCCATCGAAGCCGGGAGCCAATTCGCCCTTGACGGTCTCTACAACTTGATTGCCTACCTGCAAAAGCTGGCCGAACGGAACCCGAACCTTGAGATGATCAAGATAGCGATCAACCAAGCGGACCGCCGAACCAACGCTTCCCAGGCTATCATCGACATCCTTATGCGACAATACGGCCCGGAGAACGGAAACTTCGTGCTTGAGACCGTGATCCCGCAATCGACGGCCATCGAACAAGCACAAATGTTCCGGACGACCGTCCTTAAACACGCTTCCACCACCCCGGCGGCCAAGGCTTTTCGCCAACTGGCCGACGAGGTTCGCAAGGAGCTGGAAAGCTGACCATGGCGAAAGAGGAAAAGAAACGACGGCGGGGCATAGCCGCCCTGGCCGAAGCCGCCGCAAGGAACGCAGCCATGTACCCGTCCTTCGGGGATGAGGATCCGTTCGCCGGACTGGATGTAATCCAGGCCGAACAGGCCGTCACCACTCCCCCAGAAAAGGGGGAGTCTTTGTTAGTGGCCAACACCAATATAACCAACAATAAAACCAAGGGTTCAAACCAACTAGTTAAACCAAACAGTTTAACCAATGTTATAATTAAACCAAAAGGTCAAACCAATAAAACCAAGAGTGAGACCAAAAAGTCTAACCAAACAGTTGGATCAAAGGTGACACCTGTTGGTGACAATAAAAGGTTACATTCGCACAAAGGAGAAAACAACGAAAACAGGCCGGTGATGATGCTACCGCCCAAGGTGGTGATCAAGACCAGGAACCAGCGTATAGTGGCTTTCCATCTTCGCCGCAATCCCGATATAATCACCACATACCAAGCGTTAGCGGACGAGCTTGGCATCAAGAAATTCACCATTCGCAACATGATCCTGGTATTCGAAAAACAGGGACTGGTTACCAAAACAAACCCCAGTTACCACTATGTAAGGCTGAGGTTCAACCATCCAGATTGGTACGATAAAATGGTTACATCAATTGGTTCGATAAACCCAAGAAACGATCATGTCTTTTTAGAACCAGAGATAGATAGAAATCTTTCTGTCCAACTAGAAAATGCGTTAGGAGGCCAGTCTGGCCAGGAGGAAACCGGGAAAGCAATCGAACAAAAGATCGAACAAAAATCGGCAACGCTAGCCGACGGGGCCAAGGGGAAACTGTTGGCCTTGAGCCAGGCCCAAATGGCCCTGCTCTGGCCTAAGCTGACCGGCATCGATTTCGGACCGGACCAAATTGGACAGATCGTCGCCCTGCTGGAAGCCCAAGGGAAATCCCTGGACCGAATCATGAAATCGCTGGACTACATCGACCATGAGTTGGAGGCGGGGACCGCCAAGGACAAAGAGGGCAAAGCCGTCGGGACGGGCTACATCTTCAACGCCCTGGCCCGGAACGGTTACTGGCGACGGCCGCAAGGATATAAATCTGCGGAGGAACTGGCGATTGAAGACGAGATCGCCGAAGCCGAAGCCATCACCAAGGCCCGAAAAAAGGCCGAAGAGGCAAAGTTCCAGGCGTGGCTTGATAACCTGCCCGACGAGGAAAAAGCCGCAATCTTGGCCGCCAACCGCATGCCCGGGCCCGAAAGAACCAAACTGTTCAAGGCCTATAAGGAGCGATATTGACCCCTTCCGTTCGGCCATCCATGCCTAATATCCAGCATGGCAAAAAATGGCCGAGTACCCTCCAAGAGTGGCCGAGTGTTCGGTATTTACCCGGCTTGAACAATAACGACGCAGCCTGTTGATAAAGCGCGACAAAACTGAGAAACACAGCCTTGAGGACGCGAATCTCGCTGTTGACATATAATTCCACTCCCTATGGGGCATGCTGCAGCCTGGAGTCCGCCCCATGTCGCTCGGGTTACTACCAGATGTCAAGTAGATGGGCCTTCGCGGCTGGTGATTCCGGATTCAGCCACGGCGCTTCTTGGCCTCGACAAGAATGGACTTCACGCCACCCTCAACGAACGCCCCTGCTTCGGCCTGGGCAGCGCCCGTGACGAGTTCCTTGCGCAGCGCGTCAAGCTTCATCTCGTCGACCTGCTCCTTGGCTTTGCGGGCCAGCTCGTCAGTTTCGCCGTTCGGTCCGTTTCCCGACGTGCGCTTGCTCCGGGTGTCCTTTTCTGGAGTTGGGTAAGTCCCACTCACGATGACTCCTGGCTGAAGTTGCCGATTTCGGTCGCCAGCAGGGCACAGGTCTCGGTGTACTTGTATCGGGTGTTGCGCTGCCTTCCTGTTGTTTCCTCCACGATTGCCATTTCCATCACGGTCCGCAGGCCACGCATGACGGATGGCATGGACAGGCCGGTCTGTTCGCTGATGCGCTTGGGGTTCGCAGCCTGACGGATCATCATGCACTCATGCACCTGCATGACCACCTTGGAGTTCTTTCCCGATTCCACAAGACGCTGTCGGTCCTTCTGATAAATCTCCTGAAGGCTGTAGGCTGCATGGACGGCGTCAAGCGCGACGAGCCGAACCCCCTCCAGAAAGAAGAGGAGCCAGGACTCCCAGTCGCCCATCTCCCGGACCGCCTGGAGATGGGCATAGTATTCGGAGCGGTATTCCTTGAGAAACAAGCTGAGGTAGAGGGTCGGCTCGTCGAGGATGCCTTCCTGCATGAGCATGAGCGGCACCAGCATGCGCCCAATGCGTCCATTGCCGTCCAGGAATGGATGAATGGTCTCAAACTGGACGTGAACCAACCCGGCTTTGAGAAGAGTATGCAGGCCGGTTTGGTCGTCGTGGATGAATTTCTCCAGTTCGCCGATGCATCTGGCGGTCTCATGCGGCGGTGTCGGGACGAAGTGCGCGTTGCCGGGACGCGTGCCGCCAAGCCAGTTCTGCGAGCGTTTGAATTCGCCGGGATTCTTGTCGCTCCCGCGTCCAGAGGTGAGCAAAACTTTGTGGATCTCCCGCATCAAGCGCGAGGAGATGGGGAACCCGTCCTCCATGACGCGCCTTCTGCCGTATTCCATGGCCGCCATGTAGTTGCTGACCTCAACCACATCATCCAGGGGAACGCCCGGGATGTCCGAGTCCTCATGGGCGAGCAGGTCGGCAAGGGTCGATTGCGTTCCTTCTATCTTGGAAGAGAGGATAGCCTCCTTCCGAACATACTGGTACAGAAAGAGGCCGTAGTCAGGGGCGATGCGAAGGCTGTTGAGCCTTCCGAGGGCGAGCATGGTGTCGGCCAGGGCGTTGACGAGCCTCGGCTCCATCTCGATGGGAGGAACCGGAGGCAGCGGCGCGGGGATGAAGGCTCGCACCTTCTCTTCGCCCGTCTGTGACAGGTAGTATTCGCCCGTGTTCGTTCTCTTCATGTTGTTCCTTGCTCCGTACCTTAATTAAAAAATCTCATATTTTTTAAATTAAGGCAAGCGGGATGTACAACTTGAAATTAACGGTGGGAGAACCATCTGTATCTGCTCCAAGGCCGCGCTGAACCGAGCCGCTCGGAATGAGCAACGGGCTTGACCAGATGGGCGGGGTCGGTAGCGTGGTAGAAATCAAAGTATTCACAGTATTCACACGACAATACTCCATCCAATCTTGACCGTGTGGCGACCTCTCCCCCCTTCGGGGCGGTCGAAAGGCAGCACCGCACCTTGGGTCTGCGCCCCCAGCCCCCCGCTAAGAAAAACTACGGATCCTATGTTCGCTTGGGGGCGTTCTGAGGCTTTCTGGAGCGTTTGCGGCGGTATGTTTTGCGGTCCTTGGTCAATATCTTGTGGGCGCGGCCCGGATTGCCTTTTTCCAAGGCTTCAATGGCTCTTCCGATCTGCGCAAGATACATTGAGTTAAGGTCTTTGAGCTGCGCCACGTTCTGCGCGGCGTGGTAGGCTGCATCCTCGCGTTTCGTGGCCTTCACTTCCCTCTCGGACACGGCTCTTTCGCGTTCGCCCAGGGCGCGTTCTGTGGCCCTATTTTTTGCGACCAGGTCGCGTTCCACTTCATCGGCTCTTTTTCCCCCCTGCTCTTCGATCTGGCGGATGATCTCGGCCCTTTTGTTTATGGCCTTGTCTATCTGCATGGACAACTCGCGTTCCTTTTCCTCGCAGTTCTTGGCGTGGTTCTGGATGATCTGATTCCCTGCTGCCTCATGGAAGGCAAACCCAATGGCAACGCCAACAGCGGCGCAGAAGGTCACGATCAGAAGCCAGACCCACTTTTGCAGAATGAGCTGCACCGCGATCTGCACGGCCACCATTGCTGTGTTGTTGAAGACAAACAAACCAGTGGCGATTGCAACAAGCCACAACAGAACAACCGCAAGGACAACAAAACCAGCAATTTTAAGTGTTTTCATGGTCTTTTATATATTTGTCGGCAAGCACCAACATGGTCTTGGAAAGGTATTCTCGGGTAATTTTTAGCTTGTTGTAGCGGGAGAGGTAGCTGACAATTTCGTTCCAGCTTGCTCCCTTCTCGCGCAATCCAACGATTACCCAAAACTGAAGTTCAATGGCTCTGGCCTTCTTCGCTTTTTTGGCCTTCTTGATTTTCTTCATGCGGTCAAAACGCAGTTCGTGAATTTTGCCCAACTCTTCAAGCGGCTTCGCCGCCTTTAATTTGCGGGAGGTGGTTTTTTCCAAGTGGTGCTTCATGCCGGCGACTTCGGAAAAAAAAGAGTCGGCGTCGATTTGGGCGTTGGCTAATGTCGCAAGGACCGTCTTCGGTCCTTGCCGACAAAGCCAAGCCCACAGCTGCATTTGCTTGTCCGTCATGTGAATTTTACCTGTGAAAAATTAAGATGTAATTTTACCTGTGAATTTTTCATAGAGAAACTCGCGCTCAATTGCAAGCGGCTCAAAGACGAAGCCCCGTTACCTGACCGCAGGTCAGGTAACGGGGCGGCTTTCGCTAAGAGCGCTTGACAGCCCGTCCCGTCTTCAGCTAGAGGCAGGGGCATATATGAAAACCCCCTGCGAACTCGAACACCGACCATAACGGCCTAAATGGCGACCGATAGGAGGCTATTAGAGGGGTCACAAATGGTTCTGATGTGGAACACAAGCGTCTGACACAACTCTTTCAGACGGAGAAAAACAGGAAGAGCGAGAACGCCCCCCAGCGTGTTGTTTACGAACAACGAAGGGCGATAGGGACATGCTAAGTGCACCTGATTTCCACGGAAATCGAAGACTGGCAGCAAGGTACAGCTTCCCTCCTGAAGCTTAAAACTCAACACCCACGAATTATGCGCGGCTCAATCAATTGGCAGACCG
>CAXXUE010000026.1:0-9789 GCA_963662475.2 uncultured Pseudodesulfovibrio sp. | reverse complement strand
CGAAAATCTGGTCGGCGTGTTTTCGGCCAACGAGTATCTGACCCGCGTCAACCTGGGCCGGGCCTACGACTTCCCCAATTACGCTACCCCGGCCTATCACGCCCGTATCGTGGCCGTGCTCGGCGCGGGCAACGTGGCCATGGATGCCGCTCGCACCGCCCTGCGCATGGGAGCCAAGGAAGTCTCTATCGTCTACCGCCGGAGCGAGGACGAAATGCCCGCCCGCCGGGAAGAGATTGAACACGCTGTCGAGGAGGGCATCCGGCTTCGCTGTCTCTGCGGCCCGGTTTCCTTTCACGGCGACAACCAGGGTCGCCTCAAGGCCATGACCGTCCAGAAAATGGCCCTTGGCGAACCCGACGCCTCCGGCCGCTGTTCGCCGGTCTGCATCGACGGCGAGACCATGCAGGTCAAGTGCGACATGGCGATCATCGCCGTGGGCACCCGGCCCAATCCGATTCTGCTCGAAGCCACCCCAGGCCTTTCCCTGAACAAATGGGGTTATATCGAGGCGGACCCGGAAACGGGCGAGACATCCATTCCGAACGTATTTGCAGGGGGCGACATCGTCACCGGCGCGGCCACGGTCATTTCCGCCATGGGCGCGGGCCGCAGGGCCGCGAAGATCATAGCGGAACGGCTGCTCTAGCAAACAGTCTGGTTATTCATCAAGAAAACCGCCGGGCATCTCGGATGCCCGGCGGTTTTTTTGTTGGGAATTATTCGGGCTAGGCCAGATCCCCGTATATGCCCTTCAGCCGGTTCTGGATCAGGCTGATGTGGATGCGCAGGGAGTAGACGGCGTCCGTGTAGGAAAGCGGCACCGAGGTTTCGAGGACCATCCGGTCCATTTCCCGGAGTTGCTTGAGCAGTGCGTCCGCCTCTTCCCTGGTGGTGACGTCGTATGCCTGGATGTCCAACTGCTTGAGGATCTTGTACCACTTGAAGATGCGCCGCCGGATCTGCCAGCGGTAGGCGGGCGGCGTGACCTTGAAGAGCGGGTAAAGCAGGGTCAGCAGCGGAATGAGCAGGATCTTGAGGCGTTCCATGTTCACGGCCAGGGTGTACGGCAGGTAGCGCATGAGCAGGGGCGGGCCTTTCTTATGCGGCACCATGTCAAGAACTTCCTTTTCTCTTCATTCCTTCTGTAATTAGGCTAGGCTCCACCCTCGCCTTATAGCATAATAGTAATGTATTCCTTTTCTTATTCGTGCTCTATGGCACCAAGTACCGATTCGGTACATTAACAATTTAGGATCGCCATTTTTTGTTCGTAGTCTAGGCTACCAAAGGCCGCTCGCGATCCGTTTACGACTGCGCCACAGGTAAGCTAAGCTTCCAGAGTAACGCGGCCAGTTTACGAGCCAAAGCAGCTATCGCCTTTTGAGCAACTCCGCTTTTGCTGTAAATTCGGTTGTAAAATTCTCTCGCCCATTCGTCTCTCTGTTTCCAAATCCATGCCGCCTCAATGAGCAAACTTCGTAATCGCCGTTGCCCAACTGGGCGCAAGCGGCCTTTCCCTTTGCTCAATCCGCTTTGCCGCACAACAGGCGCAAGGCCCAAGTAAGCCGTAACCTCCTTGCTATTGTTGAATCGTTCAGGTCGGAATATCTCGGCCGCAAAGGTGGTTGCCACGACTTCACCCACTCCAGGAACGGACCTCATGGTGGCAATGCGTCTTGCCTCGTCTTGTTCCTGGGAAATGACTCGTAATCGAAGATCAACCTGACGCTGTGCGGAAATGAGATAATGCAATTCTTCGAGTAAGCTATTTCGGGTGTCGTCAGCTCCGGGTGGTAGTGGCAGTATAGCCAGAGCTGCAATAGCGATTTTGCTCCAATGGTCGATCCCAACGGGTTCGGCAATGCTCAGAGATAACAGCAAAGCGCGAATTCTCTGCTTTACTTTACGCAATGAGTCGGTGAGTTGATGTCTTCGACGTTGGAGTGACCGAAAAGCTTCTTCTCTTTCACTAGGAATGGCAATTGGGCGGATCAGTCCTGCTGCGGCAAGTTCAGCCAACTTTCGGCAATCGAGGCTGTCTGTCTTGTTGGTTGCGGTTACTGGGCGTGGTATTCGGCTGGGCGCGGCAACAATCACACGAATACCTGCAGCCTTGAGGCTTCGAGCAAGGCCAAAACCTGTCGGGCCAGCTTCGTAACAAACTGCACCGATGTTAACAGGGAGTGAGGAAAGGATTTGTGTAAGTGATGCCACGTCGGCGGGACTAGACCAATCTTTGATCATTCCGTCTGGTCGTAAGAGTGCAACACTGAATGTCTTTTTGTGAACATCAACGCCAACGAAAATGCGCTGATCAACAAATGCTTCCACAAACCGATAAGCTGATGATATCTTGATACTCGCCATGTCGGCCTCCTTTGAGCTTCACATTTACTGGTACTGTTACCAGATTAAGCCGTGGAGTGCCGACATGGTATTTTTTGCGTTGAAAACAGAGAGTCTATCAGCCCTTTCTGAACTGTTCGATTTCGATTTTGGTTTCGGCCAACAGTTCGGTGAATCGAGCGTAGTACTCTCGGGTTTCCTCAAGTTTGCCGTTTTTTGCCGCATGTTCCATGTTCAGGGCGAGGGTGACCAGGCCGTCCGCGCGGACCACGCCGCACATGCCCTTGAGGGAATGGGCCAGTTTGGATGCGCTTTCCGTATCGGCCGCATCCAGGGCATTGCCCAGGGATTTGTGTCGGATCGGACTGTCTTCGAGAAAAGCGGAAAGTAGTTCTTCGGCCAGTTCCCGGTCGTCGGCCAGGCTCCGTAGAAATGCTTGGGAATCGAAAATTGATTGCGTCATGCTGTCTCCGTTTGTTGATCAGAGAGATTTATCTAATGCCTATCACCACTCCGTAAGGCCTGAAAAGGGTTATAACGAAACAATGTGAAGTTGTTGGTACAGTTTCTCGAATTTTGTAACAACTTCAGCCAGTGAAAATGTGCTGGTTATTCGTTTTCGTGGCCCAATGTGCGTATTTTCGGCATTTTTACCGGATTGTTGTGCCAGGTTTGCCATGGCGTCCCCAAGGGCGGGGGCATCACCTGGTGCAACCACCAGGCCGGTGTCGCCCACCAGGAGAGCACTGTCCCCCACGTTGGTGACCACGTTGGGGACACCGCAGGCCATGGTTTCACCCACCACATTGGGAAAGGACTCACCCAGAGAGGAGGAGACGTGCACGTCCATGGTCGTCATGAGCCGGGCCACGTCCGTCCGTTCCCCGAGCAGGCGGATGTTGCCCGGATCAATGCCGGAGACGCTCAACCACCTGGCCATATCCAGGTTGTCGTAGTCCACCCCTCGTCCGATGAGCAGGAAGACCGCCTCCGGGACCTGGGAGGAGGTCAGGGCCGCACTCTCGGTGAAGGTCCGGTGGTCTTTCATGGGGTCGAATCGAGCCACGTGGCCGATGACCGGCGCGTGGGGCGGAATGTCCAGTTCCTCGCGCACGGCCTGCCGGGCTGCCGGGTCCGGCTTGAAGCGGTCGGTGTCGAATCCGTTGGGAATGACCTCGAACCGTTTGGGCCGGTAGCCCAGTTCCGCGTGAAAGCGGCGAGCTTCATGCGAATTGGAGAGCACCGCGTCGGGGAAGCGGGACAGGGCCGCGCACAGCCGCAGGGTTACGCCGGTGAGTCGGCGGTATTTATCAAGTGCCATGTAGGAACAGCGGATGTTCCACACTACCTTGGGACCGCCCCCGAAGGGGAAGGCGAGCTTGGCCGCAGCCAGTCCGGCCAGATCGGCATGATAGAGCCACGTCTGCACCAGATCGGGCTGCCAGTCGCGCAGGAGCCGCACCAGCCGGAACAATCCTGCGGGCGAGGGCGTGCCTCGGCGCATGCCCAGAGAGTCCACCGGGATGCCCGCATTCAGGAGTTTTTCCCCCATGGGACCGGGCTTGATGAGGCTGACCACCCGAGATTGGAAACGGGCCGGGTCCATGCGTGTGGCAAGCCTGTAGAGCATGGTTTCAGCACCTCCAACATCGAGGCCTGTGATGACGTGCATAATTTTCATGATAGTATATGCTAGGAATAGCACCATCCTCACAGAAAGACCATACCATCCCGCGTCGGTGACAAGGGCGCGGTTCCGGGCTACACAGGGAAAAACAATACGGGAGTCTGCATGCACACCCTGAAGAATGCCATCTATCTCTCCTCGCCTGTCAATGCGTTGATCGAGGGGCTTTATACGGAGAATACCACCATTGCCGAAATCCTGGAACACGGCGATTTCGGCCTGGGCACCTTCAACCGTCTGGACGGGGAGATGGTCATCCTGGACGGCACGGTTTTTCAGATGAAGGCAGACGGGCGGGCCTATCCGGTTTCCCCGGACGAGAAGACGCCCTTTGCCTGCGTCACCCGGTTCTGCCCGGACACGGCGGACGATTTTCCCGAGCCGCCCGGCCAGGACCTCTTTTTGCTCATTCTCGGTCTGTTGCCGTCGGAGAACATGCTTTACGCCATTCGGGTGGATGGGATGTTCCGCCGTGTCCGGGCGCGGTCGGTGCCGCCTCAGGACAACTATCGCCCCCTGGCCGAAGTGGCACGTGAACAGCCGGAATTTGAATACGAGGACGTCGAAGGGTCCATGATCGGGTTTTATATGCCGCACTTTCTTCAGGGGGTCGGTGTGGCCGGTACTCATCTCCATTTTGTCTCCAAGGATCGCACTGTGGGCGGGCACCTGCTCTCCTGCGATCCCGGTCCTGTGTCCGTAAGTATCCAACACGTGCCCCGGATGGTTCTGGGCTTGCCCATGACTCTGGATTTCCTGACCATGGAAACAACCCGTGACACGGTCAAGGACATCGAGGAAGCCGAACGGTAGCGGGCTGTTGAAAAATGCACGATTGCTGCGTTGCTTCAAAATCGACAAACCCTCGC
The DNA here is from genome assembly GCA_963662475.2 of uncultured Pseudodesulfovibrio sp. Lineage (GTDB taxonomy): Bacteria > Desulfobacterota > Desulfovibrionia > Desulfovibrionales > Desulfovibrionaceae > Pseudodesulfovibrio. The sequence goes on along the minus strand of CAXXUE010000026.1, from coordinate 4,884 downwards.
GTACGGGGAGTACGCTTCGGTCTTGCCGGTTTTTCGCGCCTTGCACTCGTACATTTCTGAACAGCCCGCCCGGCCCGAGGTTGAAAAATGCACGATTGCTGCGTTGCTTCAAAATCGGCAAATCCTCGCGTACGGGGCGTACGTTTCGGCCTTGTCCTTTTTTCGCGCCTATCACTGCTGTCCTTTTCCGTAAGACTCGCAGAGGAGTGCGTGCTGATGGCTACCATTGCCCCCGCCTCTGTTTGAATAGCCTGCGATATGTTTCACCGGATTGCTCTTTGCGTATCCATTGCAGTGCAGCAGGCTGCGGATTCGCGCTGCCATCGGCCATCCTGGAACCGAAGCAGGATTTCCTGGAGGACCATGGTCCGGGTGTTGTTGAGACAGAAGGTGTTCTCCTGCATATGGTAGGCCGTGGACACCTTGCAGGAGTGAGGCAGGAAACCCCGGACCCATACGTTGGCCGACGGATCATTTGAAACCACATGGCGGTAGGCCCGCTCCGAGCGGCAGGAACCCCGGTCCGGTGCGGTGATGACCGTGGGGCGGTCCAGGCACAGGACTTCTCCTTTGTCGACAAAGTGCATCCGCGTATCCCCGCAAAAGAGCACGCCGCATTGGGCTTCCCCGTACTGGAAGGTCAGGCTGTTTCCCGGCATGGTCAGTTCTGCCGCCAGGTTCAGGATCATTTCGGGCCGGACCTGGCGCGGCAGTCCGGGCAGCGGGGTGGTTTCCACACCGTTGAGGCACTTCATGGGGTGGCGTGAGACCAGGTGCGCGGCCATGCGGTCCACGGGACGGAAAAAACGGAAGCGGGCTTCGTCCGAGTCGGCCTGGGCCGAAATCATGGCAGATAGAACCATGCCCCGGAGGCCGCGTTGGAATTTTTTCTTTTTCCGGTCGAGTTCGACGAGCATGAGCCTGCCGCACAGGTTGGCCAGGTCCACCGGGGTGCCCCCTTCAAGCAAACGGGTCCCCAGGGTGAGCAATGCCGCCCCGGCCTTTTGATCTCCTTCGTTCCAGCGTTCTGCGGCCCGGTGGGACAACAATTCGATGATACTAATGAATATGGACGCCGGTTCGTGCTTTTCGCCCACGGGCAACACCCCGTGCCAAGACCCCTGGCTTGCGGCCATGACCAGGGCGAGCAGGGCTGCCGCCCCTTGCAATCGTCGTCCGGTCCCCTCCGCAAGGGGGGGCCATGTTTTTGAAACAGGGACCGGGGTCGCCCCGTCGCCAGCGGCAAGGGCAAGCCACCCCGCCATGTCGCCGTTGAAGCGGCGGGCCAGCTCGGAAAGGATCTCCAATCCTTCGGGTAGCCAGTACTCGCCCACGGGGTGTTTCACCCGGAGCAACTCAAGGATGCCGCCCAGTCTGCCGGACGATACCGAAGTGCAGATCGCGGCCCGCAGCTTGCGCACCTGTCGATCATTCAATAGCTCCGGCATGGCGCAACCGATCCCGCCGCTATCGACGAGATAGGCACCGCGAGTGCTTTTGAGTAGATATGCTTCGTCCTTTCTGACAGGCAGGACCCTTAATTCCGTCATCACCGCCGCGCTTGATACGTAAAGACTATACTGCGATTAGATCAGAATATATTTACCTGTCAATCTATATAATTATTATTAATTTTTTGTATTTACAGCTATCGAAAATATGTCGGAAATTCGGTGAGCTGAGTGTGGTCTCATTTTTTCAGGAATTGATATATTTGAATAATATATTAATAAATCAAATAGTTAATTAGGAACTCCCCATATGGGAATATAGGCAAAGAATGCGTTGACAAGACTATTTTGCCCCATTATATGCCACCCACTCAACCTTCACAGGAGATTTGCCAACAATGAAAATTATCCTCAACTACACCCTGACCCCGGCGCTTTGTGCCCTGATGGTCATCATGGCTGTAGTTGTCGTTGTCAAGCAGCAGGAAATTGACTCCCTGCGCCATAAATTGGGACTGGTCGAACAGACTTCCGAGGCCCGCAGGGGCATGATGGAAGAGGTTCGACTCCTGCAAATGGCCCTGACCAATTCCCCCGTGCGCACGGTCACGGTCACCGCTTACAACCCCACCACGGATCAGTGCGACGAGGATCCGCTTATCGCCGCTTCCATGCGCAAGGTCCGGCAGGGCACCATTGCCGTGTCCCGCGACCTGTTTGATCAGGGATGGGTCTTTGGCCGCAAGGTCCGCATTGAGGGTATCGGCATTTTCGAGATCAACGACCTCATGAACAAGCGCTTCACCCAGCGTATCGACATCTTCATGTGGGACGAGACCGAGGCCCGGCAGTTTGGCAAGAAGAATATTCGGGCAGCGCTGCTGTCCATCTGATTCGTCAGCGACAACAAAACGAATAAGGCGCGATCCTCAGGGACCGCGCCTTATTCGTTTTGCGGGTTGCGAAATCTTGCGGCAGGCTAATCGAGCCAGCGGATGACCACGTCTTTGCGTCGCGGAATACGGGTGTAGCGGAATTTGGGATACCCGAGCATGAGCGCGGCATGCACGCCGTGGCCTTCGGGGATGCCGAGCCGTTCGCGCAGGGCATGACACCCTTCCGTCGCCTCCATGAGAAACCCGGCCCAGCACGCGCCGATGCCACGGGCATGGGCCGCCAGTTCCAGATAGGCCGCTGCCAGGGCGCAGTCTTCGGCCGGGTGGAAGCCGTCTTCGGATGCGTGAGCAATGGCCACATGCGGTGCGTGGTGACAGATCTTGTCGATGCCCTTTTTCCAGTTTTTGATCACGCCCGGAAAGACATTGTTGATGGCCATGTAGTGAGCTACGTGCCCCACCAGCTCTTGGGTCACCTCAGCCGAGCGGGTCACGATCCATTGGGAGGGTTGCCCGTTCTTTGCGCTGGGCGCGAACCGGGCCACCTCAAGGAGTTCCACCAGGGTTTCCTCGGGCACCGGCCTGTCCTTGTAGGTGCGTATGGATCGTCGGCTGCGCAGGAAACTGGTCTGCCTGTTCGGGTGACACCTTCAGTTTTCTGGTCACGTCACTGCATTGCTGCGGGGTCAGCTCCGGTGTCACTGCGGGCATGTCCGGCAGGGTCAGCGCACTGGTGGGACACACGGCCACGCAATGGCCGCAGGCGATGCAGGTTTTCTTTGCCGCCAGCCGGAGCTTGGGAAAGCCGTCCAGGTCCTCCACGATCAGGTCGTAGGGACATTCCGCAGCACATGCGCCGCAACGCTTGCATTTTTCCTTGTCAGCAAACATGGGTCCCGTTTACCTCGCAAACGTCTCCGCTTGCAAGCGGAGGCCTTGGCGTTTTGTGCGGGGGACGTTTTCGGGCCGTGGCGGTCGTGCCTCAGGCTAGAGGGCGGAGGGAAGGGTGAAAATGAACGTGGAACCTTCGTTGAGTGCGGATTCGACCCAAATCCTGCCGCCGTAATGTTCGATGATTTCACGGCAGATGGTCAGGCCGAGGCCGGTGCCCATGGGTTTTTCCTCCATGGTATCGGAGCGCGTCTGATGAAACTTCTCGAAAATCTGGGGCCTGATCGTTGGCGTGAATGCCCATCCCGGTGTCCGCAACCTCTATACGCACCTGGCCGAAGCGGGGGAAGGCGCGCACGGTGACGTGTCCTTTTTCGGTGAATTTGGCGGCGTTGTTGAGCAGATGATGAGCACCTGTTGCAACCGGTCCGGGTCCGCGATGATGGTGGGCAGGCCTGCGTCCACTTCGGTAATCAGGTCCACTTTCGGATTTTGGCAAACATGCCGGCGACCGCGTGTACAGCCATATCCACTGTCTCGGTTATGTCCAGACGTTCGTCGCGCCAGCCCATGCGCCCGGATTCGATCTTGTTCAGGTCGAGCACGTCGTTGATGAGTCGGGTGAGGCGTTCCCCTTCGTGGCTGATGATGGAAAGGTTTTCCCGGATGCGTGTGCCTTTTTTGACCAGGATTTCCTTGTCGCCGCTCAATGGCATGAAATTCTTGGTGAATTCTTTGTTGATCAGTTTGGCAAAGCCGAGGATGGAGGTCAGGGGGGTCCGCAGTTCGTGGGAGACCGAGGAGAGGAAGGCGGATTTCATTTCATCGAGCTGGCGCAACCGCTGGTTGGCGTCTTCGAGTTCGCGGGCCTTGGTGACCAGATCTTCGGTGCGTTCGCGCACCAATTGTTCCAGGTGCTTGTTGAGGTCGGCCAGGTCCTGTTCCGCTCTTTTGCGTTCGGAGATGTCTTCGAGGATGCCCTCGATGAAAATCAGGTCGCCGGTGTCGCCGTATATGGCCCGGGCGTTGAGGAGCCCCATATGGTCTTGCCATCGCGGCGGTAGTACTCGGCCTCGAATCGTTTGACTTCACCCTTGTTGCGCACTTGGCCGTAGAAGTGCTGCATGGAATCGGGGTTGACCATGATGCGGGAGCCGAGGGACCGGACATTGGACAGGAATTCGTCCAGGGATTCGTATCCGAATATGCGGGCCATGGCCGGGTTGGCGCGGCGCAGCACCCCGTCGGGCGTGGCCTGGAAGATGCCTTCGATGGCATTTTCGAAGATGCCTCGTGTCGCCGAACAATAAAGTTGTTAACTGAGTGATCCGGCAGCCCAATGATCTCCGTGCCATTGCACACCGGTCTACTAGAAAAGTTGTTAACTCGGCGACTCGAAAATGGTAATTGGTGATCATTTCTGAACAATATAGTTGTTAACTGAAGACAGCAAGCCTCAAGTCCCTGACTCGGGCTGTTCGCATGAAAAAGCGCGAAGCAGTTTCGATTGGCCTGAGTTGAAACTTTGACCTAAATCGAGCGGAGGGGTCCCATTGAAGCCTTCCTCGGCAGAAACCGGGGAAGGTTGACTCCAAAAATGGTGCGAATGGGAACAGTTTGATTGCTGAACGTAAAAATGCTGCTCG
>CAXXUE010000025.1:0-97590 GCA_963662475.2 uncultured Pseudodesulfovibrio sp. | reverse complement strand
ATTGGGCTTTTCTACGCTTGTGATTGATACCAACAAATATTATCTAATTAGAGGGTCACCTAGCCTGATTCTCCATCCCCAAAACAAATCTCCATCCACCCGATATCACTTGTATATTTTTTCGTATATCCCACGAAAAAAGGCTTAGAAGGAAAACCTTCTAAGCCTTTATATTCATTGGTGGAGCTGGAGGGAATCGAACCCACGACCTCTTGAATGCCATTCAAGCGCTCTCCCAACTGAGCTACAGCCCCACGTTGTTGGGTTGGAGGTAATTAGGCCAAGTGCCGGGGGATTGTCAACCGGAAAATCGTGCGCCAAAATAAAAATTGTAGTAGAGCTTGATTGATTCGGATGCCGTCTTGCAGTAGGAAATACGGACGGTTGGAATAATCAGGAGAGGCAATGGCCCAAGTTCTCAAACGAATACTTATCAAGCTCCTCTGGGTGGGTGTGGTGTTTCTCGGCATCACGGTCATCAGTTTCTGGGTCATCCACCTCGCGCCCGGCTCGCCAACCGATCTCCAGACCACCCTCAATCCCGAGGCCGGACTGGAAGCCCGCGCCCAGCTCGAAAAACTCTACGGCCTAGACCAGCCCCTCCATATCCAGTACGCCAACTGGCTGAAACGCCTCACTCAACTCGACTTCGGCCAGTCCATGTCCGGCGATCACCGGCCCGTCTGGGACAAGATCCGGGAGCGGCTCCCCCTGACCTTCGGCATGAACGTCGCCTCCCTGATCCTGACCCTGCTCATCGCCGTGCCCATCGGCGTGGCCGCGGCATGGTGGCGGGGCGGCGTCTTTGATAAATGCTCCACCGTGGTCGTGTTCATCGGCTTTGCCATGCCCGGATTCTGGCTCGCCCTCCTGCTCATGCTCTGGCTCGGCATCTACTGGCCCATTCTGCCCATCTCCGGCCTGACCTCCATGGGATTTGACACGCTGTCGCCCATGGGCAAGCTCTGGGACGTGACCAAACATCTCATCCTGCCGATCTTCATCTACACCTCCGGCTCCTGGGCGGGCATGTCCCGGTTCATGCGCTCAAGCATGCTCGAAGTACTCCGGCAGGACTACATCATGACCGCCAGGGCCAAGGGGCTCCCCAGCCGCACGGTGCTTTTCAAACACGCGCTGAGGAACGCGCTCATGCCGGTCATTACCATCCTCGGCCTGTCCGTGCCCGCCCTCATCGGCGGCTCGGTGATCATCGAGTCCATCTTTGCCCTGCCCGGCCTGGGCCAGCTCTTCTACCAGGCGGTCATGGCGCGAGACTATCCGCTGATCATGGGCAGTCTGGTCCTGGGCGCGGTGCTGACCCTGCTGGGCAACCTGCTGGCCGACGTGGGCTATGGTCTGGCTGATCCGCGCATCCGGGCCGGACAAGGAGGGCAGCGATGAAACGCCGTCCTCTGAAACGATCTTCGCCCCTGGCCCGCCACGCCCTACTCATCATCGGCGTAATCATCGTCGGCGTCATGTCCCTGGCCGCCGTGTTTGCGCCCTTCATCGCCCCGTTCAATCCCGATTTCATCAACGTGGACGCCCTGCTCCAGCCGCCGTCCGCCGCGCACTTGCTGGGCACCGACGCCCTGGGCCGCGACGTGTTCTCACGCATCCTGTTCGGCGGGCGCGTCTCCCTGTGGGTGGGTTTCGTGGCCGTGGGCATCGCCACCGCCATCGGCCTGTTCCTGGGACTGGTGGCCGGATACTTCGGCCGTCTGGTGGATGAGATTATCATGCGCGGCGTGGACGTGATGCTCTGCTTCCCCTCATTCTTCCTGATCCTGGCGGTCATCGCCTTCCTGGAACCGAGCCTGACCAACATCATGGTCGTCATCGGCCTGACCGGCTGGATGGGCGTGGCCCGACTGGTGCGCGCCGAGACCCTGTCCATCCGCGAACGCGACTATGTGCTGGCGGCTCGGGCTGCCGGGGCCGGATCAGGCCGCATCATCTTCCGCCACATCCTGCCCAATGCCATTACCCCGGTGTTGGTCTCGGCCACCCTGGGCGTGGCCGGGGCCATCCTGACCGAGTCCTCTCTCTCCTTCCTCGGCCTGGGCGTGCAACCGCCCGACGCCTCCTGGGGCAACATGCTCATGGAGGGCAAAGAAGTGCTCGGCATCGCCTGGTGGCTGTCGGTCTTTCCCGGCCTGGCCATCCTGTTTACCGTGCTCGGCTATAACCTATTAGGCGAATCCCTGCGCGATTTGCTCGACCCGAGGTTGAAACAATGAGTTCTGTCCGCCCCGCCTCCCAAAGAGACCTCCCGGCCCTGGAACGACTGCTGCGTGAATCCTTCACCTCCAGCTACACCCACTTCATGCCCGCCGCCTACGTGCGGGAATGGCAGATGGGCGACGAACCGACCCGCCTCCTGCGCCGTGTGCTGAACGACACCGGCGTGGCAATTATCAACAATGCTCCGGCTGGCTTCATCTCCTGCAAGGAGGGCACCCTGGCCGAACCGTGGGTGGCTCCCAACATGCAACGCCGGGGCGTGGGCACCATGCTCTTGAATTGGGCCGAAGAACGCCTGCGCGACAGAGGGCACGACACCGTGACCCTCTCCTGCTACGAGCGCAACACGGCTGCCCTGTCCTTTTTCCGCTGCATGGGCTTCAGTATCACCTCACGCTTCCTCTCCCGCCGTGTGGCTGGCGGCCCGGTGAAGATCTGCACCATGGAGAAACCCCTCGACGGTTCCGGGGGGCGGAACTGGTCATGAACGCCCTCCGGCTCTTTGCATTTTTCGCCGCCCTCCTGTTTTCCGGAGGAGCCGCTGCCGTGCCCCTGCCCGACACCATCCTCTATTCGCCCGAGGTCATGGCACAGACCAAGGAGCGCTTCCTGCGCAGCGACCCGGAAATCATGCCCGCTGTCGAGAGACTGCTCAGGGAGGCGGACAAGGCCGTGACCGCGCCCGCAGAGGCCGTGGTGCTCAAGCCATCCCCGCCGCCCGGCGGCACCCTGCACGACTATTGGTCGCTCTCACCCTATTGGTGGCCCGACCCCAAACGCCTCGGCGGGCTGCCGTATGTCCAGCGCGACGGCAAGCGCAACCGCGAGGCGGACTCGAGAAGATACGACCGCAACCGGATGCATCGCATGTCCCGGGATGCCCTGACCCTGGCCCTGGTCTGGTACCTTACCGGTAACAACCAGTACGCTGGCAAGGGGTGTGCGCTCATCTGGTCCTGGTGCTGCGATTCCCTCACCCTGACCAATCCGAACCTGAATTTTGCCCAGGCACGGCCCGGCGTGGCCCACGGCACCCACACCGGCATCATCGAGACCCGCGACCTGATAAAGATCGCCGAGGCCGCCCGCATCCTCGAACCTTCCCCCGAGTGGAGCCCGGTGGAAACCAGCAAGCTGACCAAGTGGTTCAAGGCATATGTGAAATGGCTGCTCACCAGCGAATTCGGTCGCAGAGAATCCGAGATGCTGAACAACCACGGCACATGGTACGACGCCCAGGTGGCGATCTTTGCCCTGTACGCCGGAGACAAAAGTCTGGCCCGGTCCATCGTGGGCACCCTGGACCGCCGCCGCATCGGCGAGCAGATTCGACCCGACGGCACCATGCCCGAGGAACTCAAGCGCCCCCGATCACGCCACTACACTTTTTTCACCCTCGAAGCCTTCTTTATCCTGGCCGCCGTGGGCGAACGCCTCGGCCTCGACCTATGGCACTGGGAGGCCCCCTACACCGGGTCCATCAAAAAAGCCTTTGACCTGGCAGCACCGTATATTTCACCGGAAAAGGCCTGGCCCCACGGCGAAACCGGTATTTTCGATCCTCTTTGCTTCACGCCTCTTTTCCACCGGGCCGCCTTGGTGTATAAGGACAAACAGTATCTCGATTTTCTCAAGGCCCTGCCCGCAGACGGGCTGCGCACGGACCGCGCCCGACTCTTTTATTAGGCTGGTGAAGCATGCTGGAACTTCTGCGAATCAAGAATCTCGCCCTTATCGAGGACGTGGAGCTGGAATTTTCTCCCGGTCTGAACGCCATTACCGGCGAAACCGGCGCGGGCAAGTCGTTCATCATGCGTGCCGTGGATTTCCTCATGGGCGAACGCATGGAAGCCAAGCTGGTCCGGCCCGGCGCGGAAAAGGCGAGCGTGGAAGCACTCTTTGTCCTGCCCGAAGGCGAGACCGTGATCCGACGGGAGCTTTCAGCCGAGACCGGTCGCAGCCGGGTGTTCATCAACGACACCCTCTCCTCCCAGCCGACCATCAAGGACATGAAGGGGCGGCTCGTCATCCACACCAGCCAGCACGGACAGCAGCGGCTGCTCTCTCCCGCTTTCCAAGCCGGAATACTGGACGGATTCCTGCCGGACCAGTCCCTGCTTCGGGAAAGGAGCGACAAACTCGCCACCCTCAATGACGTGCTCGAACGCAAACGCCAGCTCATGACCAAATTCGAGGACGTGGAAAAACAACGCGCGTTCCTTGAGTTCCAGAAAAAGGAAATTGAAAAGACCAACCCGCTGCCCGGCGAGGAACAGGAACTGGAGGAGCGCAAAAAGACCCTCAAGGACCGTGAACGGGCGGGTGAATGTCTGCAAAACGCCCTGAACGTCCTGCATGGCGAAATCGGGCTGCTCGATTCCATGACCCTGCTCACACGAGAGATGGAGATCATCGCCCGCCTCTTCCCCGGTTTCGAGGACGACCGCGACGCCATCGAGGAACTGCGCATGATGCTGCACGACCTGGACTCCCGGTTGCGCAAGGGGCCTGAAGGGCAGGCTGACGAATATGAAAACATGAGCCTCAACGACATCGAGGAGCGGTTGTTCGAGCTGGCCAAACTCAAGCGCAAGCTGCGGCGCGGCCTGGACGAAATCGTGGACCTGAAACGCGAGATCGACGACAACCTCTCCTTTCTCGATGCCTGCGCCCTGGATTTGAAGGTACTCAAGAGGGAGGAGGATGCGGCGGCCAAAGAACTCAAGATAGCACTCACCCGGCTCAATCGCGCCAGGGAAAAGGCCTCCCGCGAGCTTTCCATCAACATCGTGGAAGAACTCACCGACCTCGGCTTTTCCGAACACGTCAAGGTCTACTTTGAATTCGACGCACGAGAAATTTATCCTGGTTGCGAAGACATGCGCGGACACATGATGTGGGTGCCCAATCCGGGTCAGTCCGCCCAGCCTCTGGACAAGATTGCCTCGGGCGGCGAGCTTTCCCGCTTCCTCCTGGCCCTGGTCACCATGCGCGGCAACGGGACCGAAGAGCACGACGGTCTGCCCAGCCTGATCTTCGATGAAGTGGATGCGGGCATCGGTGGCATGACGCTCAATTCGGTGGGAGCCAAGCTACGCACTCTGGCCGACCGCCAGCAGATGCTGCTCATCACCCACTGGCCGCAATTGGCAGGCAAGGCTGACCGCCATTTCCTCATCCGAAAGGACGTCATTGACGGCTTGACCTTCACCCATTGCGACCGGCTGGGCCCCGACCAGATCAGAACGGAACTCTCCCGCATGGCCGGGGGCGGCGAACAGGGCGACGCCCTGGCCGAAAAATTGTACAAATAGCACGACGCCCCAAGTCCGACGGCACGCTCCGGCACCTTTCCGGGCCGGAGCCTCCGCAGACCTGCTAGCCCGCAAAGAAATCCACTACATATTTCCCTGCGGTGAACAAAATGATCCCGGCCAGCATCCACTTGATATAGCGTGCCGGGAAAAACTTCTGGCAACGCGCACCCAGATACATGCCAGCCATGCCGCCGATGCCGAGCAATATGCCCAGCTTCCAATCGGGGGCCACGGACATCTCGGGATAATAGGGCGCGATGAACTGATAAAAAGCCACGCCCGCCACCGAGGTGGCAAAAGTTCCCATGAGCGCGGCCCCGGCCACGGTATAAACCGGCAGACCGAAGACAGCCACAAAGAACGGCGCGATGATGGAACCACCGCCGATTCCATAGATGCCGCCGACCACCCCCACGACCAGAGCCAGAGCGAACAGGCCCGGAACCGAGCAGTCGTAGACTTCGTCACAAAATTCATACCGGATACGCGAGACGGAAAATCCGAGGAGGCGCACGACAGACGCCTGCCCCTGAGGATTGCCTCCATTGGTGCGGGTACGTTCCCGGAAGCGATCTTCGGCCTTTGAGCCACCCTTCTTCCTGTCACCTATCAGACTGCTCGCCAATTTGACGCCGATCCACAGCAGAACGCCTGCCGCAAAAAGCTTGAACGCAGCCGGGTCCGGCAGATACTTGACCCGGACAATGGCCCCGACCAGTACGCCGGGCAAGGTCCCAACCACGACCACCAGAGTCAGCGGCCAGACCATCCGCCCCTCCCGGAGAAACCGGATCACGCCCGAAGGGATTGCCACGATATTGAAAAGCTGGTTGGTGGCAGACACCGACGGCGCGGTGTAGCCGAGAAAGGTCATTTGAAAAGGCAGGAGCAGAAACGCCCCCGGAAACCCCGCCCATGGAAGTAAAAAAGGAAACACCAAAAGCTACGACGAGCGGCAGCAGTGGATTGACTTCAATACCGGCAACAGGGAAATACATGGCCCCTCCTTTATTGGAAAATTTCGGGTCATATCCTGTTGAATATAATTTTGCCTAACGCATTTCCTACCAATTTACTAGGACTTTTTTCATCCGTGTTGACACCCCGGTTTCTTCTAGTACAATCAGCACCACACCGGGCATCGCCCGCCATTTGAGGAGCCCCTTCATGGAAAGACAGTGCACCAGTCAACGAGACATGAAACGATACCAGCTTCAGGCCAAATCCATCATAGAGACGCTGCCGTTCATCTCGAAATTCTACGGCAAGACCGTGGTCATAAAGTACGGCGGCAACGCCATGATCGACGAATCCCTGAAGCGTGCCTTTGCGCTGAACGTCATCCTGCTCAAGTATATCGGCATCAACCCCGTGGTGATCCACGGCGGCGGTCCGCAGATCGGCAAGATGCTCAAGGCCCTCAACATCGAATCCATATTCCGGGAAGGCTACCGCGTCACGGACGATGCTACCATGGACGTGGTGGAAATGGTACTGGTGGGCAAAGTCAATAAGGAGATCGTGAATCTCATCAACCTGAACGGCGGCCAGGCGGTCGGGCTCTCGGGAAAGGACGGCATGCTCCTCAAGGCCGAGCCCAAGGAACTGTCCATCGAGAAGAAAGAAGCCCCGCCCGAAATCATAGATCTGGGCAAGGTAGGCGAGGTCCGCTCGGTCAACACCACACTCATCCACTCCCTGCAACGGGATGGGTTCATCCCGGTCATCGCCCCCGTGGGCGTGGACGAGGAAGGCAACACATACAACATCAATGCAGACTCCGTGGCCGGAGCCGTGGCCGCCTCCCTGGGTGCCAAGCGACTCTACCTGCTCACGGACGTACCCGGCCTGCTGGACAAAAATGGCGAGCTGATCACCCACCTGTCCACCCGGGAAGCCTTCGAGTGCATCGAAAACGGCATCATCACCGGCGGCATGATCCCCAAGATCAAATGCTGCATCGAGGCAGCGTCCGACGTGGAAAAAACGGCCATCATCGACGGACGGGTCGAAAACTGCATTCTGCTGGAATTGTTCACCCAATCAGGCATCGGAACGGAAGTTGTCCACGATTCGAAAGAATAGCCATGACAGCAATGAAATGGCCCTCAGTCCTCGACATCGGACGGCCCAAACCCGACGAACAGCACAAAGAATTGATTTCCTGCTTCAACAGTCTGCTACAGTCCAAGCACAACGACAGAACCGAGTGCGCCAACAAACGTTCCTGAGTACAACATACTATGACCCACGGATTCTTCACCATCATCAGCCGGGCCGATTTCGAGGCCCTGCTCGCGTCATTTTCTTCGCTCTCCACCGAAACTGCCTCCCTGGCCGAAGCCGCCGGGCGCGTGCTGGGTGCCGACCTCATGGCCGGACACGACTGGCCACTCATGGACCGTTCCTGCATGGACGGATACGCGGTCAACGCCCGCGACCTGTTCGGGGCCGGTGAGACCAACCCCGGCTATCTGGAGTGCATGGCCACCCTATCCATCGACCGACTACCGGACATCACTGTCCCGCCTGGTTCCTGCGCGCGCATCAGCACCGGAGGCGTGCTGCCCGAAGGCACGGATGCCGTGGTCATGGTGGAACACACGGGAGAGATGGGCGACGCCACCATCGAAGTACGCAAGTCCCTGGCTCCGGGCGAAAATGTGATGCAACGCGGCGAAGACGCGCGCAAGGGCAAGACGCTGCTGCCCGCCGGGACCGTCATGCGGCCTCAGGAGATCGGGCTGGCCGCGGCCCTCGGCTTCGAGGAAATTTCCCTGGTTCGGCGTCCCCGCGTGGGCATCCTGTCCACGGGCGACGAGCTTGTCGAGGTGTGCCAAACACCCCGGCCCGGCCAGGTGCGGGACGTCAACTCCCTGACCGTGGCCGCTCTGGTGACTCAGGCAGGGGGCATCCCCACCACCTACGGCATCATCAAGGACGACCTGCAAAGCCTGACTGACGGTCTGGCCGAGGCTCTCGCAGCCAACGATCTCGTGCTCCTGTCAGGCGGCAGCTCCATCGGGGTACGCGACCTGACCGTGGCCGCCCTGGAAAACGTGGGGGACTCGGAAATCCTGGCCCACGGCGTGGCGCTCAGTCCGGGCAAACCCACCATCCTGGGACGCGCTTCGGGCACCCCGGTCCTCGGCCTGCCCGGTCAGGTGACCTCCGCCCTGGTGGTCATGCATGTGCTCGTTCTGCCGCTCATTCGCCATCTCCAGCACGATCCGGGCGCGTTCGATTCCTCCCGCCGTCCCATGCGCCGGGCCGAGTTGGCCCGCAACGTGGCCAGCAAGCCGGGCCGCGAGGACTACGTGCGAATTCGCCTGGAGGAACGCGAAGGACAGCCCCCCCTGGCCCATCCCGTGCTGGGAAAATCCGGTCTGCTCAGGACAATGATTCAGGCCCAGGGACTGGCCGCCATCCCGGCAGACGCCGAAGGACTGTACCAGGAAGAGATGATCGACGTCTGGATGGTGTAATTCGAAAGAAGGGAAATCAGGCCGGGCTATCGTGCCCGGCCAGACGTTCACGGGAAACGTCCAATCAGAACAGCGGCTCCTCGCCCTGCAACTCCACTATTTTCCATCCATCCGCGTCCTTGGAAAGGACAAAGGTCGAATCTTCCTGAAGGTTCTTGTCGAGTTTGCCAACCTTGACCCCATAGGCACCGAACACGCGGACCTTGGCCCAGTTGCCCCGAAACTCCATCATCTCAAATCCGAGATTGGAGGTATCCACCTTGGCGGTCCGAAGAAGTTTGTACGTGCCCTGTTGGCGTTGAATCTCCTTGAACACCTCGAAGCGAAAATCGTTGCGGTCGCGCACGTCAGGGGAAAACAGCTCGGCATAGTCATGGGACAGAGAGGTCTGGCGGACATAAAATTCCCGAAGCAGAGCCTCGATAGGCTCGGGCACCACCGTGTCCGGATATTTGGGCGGCGGGGCCGGAATGAATCCGTCCTTGGGCAGCACCTCCTTGGCGTCGCCGCCGGGCGGGGCCTTCAGGGAGAGGTAGAGCTTGATCTCGGACACGGCCAGTTTTTTCTTGGCGGTCATCTCACCCTTGGGAAAAACGTCTTCCACCAGAATACGCAGAGTCTTGAACGGGCGACCCCGGCACTCGACCACCTGCTCCCCCGGCTCGTCGCGTAGCCAGAACTGCGTCTCAATACCGTCGGGGTAGACTATCCTGCCGGACCGGATGCGCCGAAAATTCTCATACTGGCCCTTGCCCTGGTGGCCGTTGAAGATGCCGAGCTTCTCCACACGCACGGGCACGCCGAACACAAGGTCGATCCACTGCCCCTTGCCCGGCCCGATGCCCCCGCCCACCCAGGCGGTGGAAATATCACCGTCCAAGAGGTTTTCAGGGGCGTGCGGCAGACCGAAATCCATGTGAACGCTGGAGACCTTCACGGTCACGTCCATGGCCAGGGCCGGAACAGCGGCCAGCAGGCAAAGGAGCAAAAATGGAAACAAACGAAGCATGCGCATGAAAGGAAAGCTAGCACAAATTACCACGGACCGCCTCATGCAAATGCACGGGAGACCCAGGCGATTACTTGTCCCTGACGTCTTCGATAAGCCACTTGCCCTGCTCCCGGATCAGAGAAACCATGGTGTCCACCTGAAATTCATAGGCCCGGTTGTCGATGTAGTAACGATACGGTCCGTGGACCCGCACCAACGCCCGATCGCCTTTGAGTTCCGGTTTGTCGAAGTTAAGCCCGATGTGCTCCAGCATGGCAATATGATGACCGCCAAATTCCTTTTTGGCGCGCATGGATTCCTGAAGCTTGAGAAAGACGGCCCGCTCGCGCTCCCGGATGGCCGGGACAAAAAGCTCGGGATAGCTGTCGTGCAGTGTGGTCAACAGTCCGAGATAACGCTTTATTTCCGCCACCAACTCCAGATCGAGCCACGGAGAAATGGCACCCACGGCCAAGGGCTTGTCCGGCGGAATCTCCACCACGGGCCGGAGCCGGGTGATGGTGCTCCCGCCCTGATCCGCCGGTCGCTTGGCCGAACTCTTGTTTTTTGAAATCTTCTTTTTGGGGGCCGCTTTTTTCGCAGCTTTCTTCTTGAGAGCCACTTTTTTCGCGACGACTTTCTCTGGAGCGACCTTTTTGACAGTGGGTTGGTCCACAACCGTTACAACCGGCTCCTTCGCCGACGGAGTTTTCTTCACCGGCGAGGTCTTGACCTTCGGCTTTGTGGAAGATGGCTGCTTTTTCAACGGCTTGGGGTCGGCCTTGGCAACAGAATCAGCCTTGGCTGCGGGATCAGGCTTGACCTCGACTTCCGGGGCAGCTTTCTTTTCCGTCGCTTTTTTCGGCTTTTTCTCCGCCGGTTTTTCTGCCGATTTTTCCGGCTCCTTCACCGCCGGAGGCTCTTCGACCACCGCGTCCACGCCGCCATCTGGAGTGGCGATCACCGCAGCCGCGTCCATTGCGCCGAAGACCCGTATCTCGGACACGGCCACCTTGGCCTTGCCCATGGACGCATCGCTAGTGCCGGGCTCCACACCCGTGATGATGATCCTGATGGAACCCGCCACCTTGGGTTGGAGCGCGATACGCTGCATGCCGGGCGTGGGCTTGAGCGTGAATTTCTGGCGCGTTTCGTCGGGATAAATGACCACGCCACGCGTCAGACGACGAAATTTCCCGAAGCGATTCTTGCCTTGATGCCCGGTGGCAATGCCGAGAGCCTCAAGTTTCACCGGAGCGGGAAAAGTCAGCTCGATCCACTTGCCGGGGCCAACGCCCTTGCCGCCGCCGACCCAGGCAGTGGTCAGGTCGCCGTCAACCAGGTTGCCGGGCACGAATTCCCCCTGGCTGTTGGCTGCATCGACCGTTACACCCGTGATCTGGGCAGCCATGGCCGGGGTGCAGGTGAGCACTCCGAGGCAGACCCACGACAGCAGCAGAACCGAAATATTTTGACGCATCTTCGACATATTGTTGTCATCCGTAACAAAAAGGGGGAGCTTTGGCTCCCCCCTTGATCGGATAAATCTGGAATAACTTTAATAGCGGTAATGATCCGGCTTGAACGGGCCTTCCACATCCACGCCGATGTATTCGGCCTGTTTGGCGCTCAGCTTGTCCAACTTGACCCCCAGACGTGCGAGGTGCAGACGGGCGACCTCTTCGTCCAATTTCTTGGGCAGGATCATGACCTTGGGATCATAGTCATTTTTGGCCATATCCAACTGAGCCAACACCTGATTGGTGAAAGAGTTGGACATGACGAAGCTCGGGTGACCCGTGGCGCAACCCAGGTTGACCAGACGGCCTTCGGCCAGAAGGATGAGGGACTTGCCGGAAGGCAGAATCCATTTGTCCACCTGCGGCTTGACCTCTTTTTTGATGCACTTGGAATTCTTTTCCAGGTGATCCATCTCGATCTCGGAATCGAAGTGACCGATATTGCAGAGGATGGCTTCGTCCTTCATGGCATCCATGTGCTTGCCGGTAACCACATGGTAGTTGCCGGTGCAGGTGACGAAGATGTCGCCGCGCGGAGCCGCGTCATCCATGGTGGTGACCTCGTATCCTTCCATGGCGGCCTGAAGGGCGCAGATGGGATCGACCTCGGTGACCAATACACGGGCACCGAAACCACGCATGGACTGGGCGCAGCCCTTGCCCACATCGCCGTAACCGACCACGACCACGACCTTGCCCGCCACCATGATGTCCGTGGCGCGCTTGATGCCGTCAGCCAGGGACTCGCGGCAGCCGTACAGGTTGTCAAATTTGGACTTGGTCACGGAGTCGTTGACGTTGATGGCCGGGAACAACAACTCGCCGGCACGCTGCATCTCGTAAAGACGATGCACGCCGGTGGTGGTTTCCTCGGACACGCCGCGAATCTTCTTGGCGATTTCGGTCCATTTGGTCGGGTTGAGCTTCACCGAGGCGGTCAGACGTTCCATGATGCACTGGAACTCGTACACGTCGTATTCCTTGTCGCACAGGGACGGGTCGGCCTCGACCTTGACGCCCTGGTGAACCAGCAGAGTGGCGTCGCCGCCATCATCCACGATCATGTCAGGACCGGAACCGTCGGGCCAGGTCAGGGCCTGCTCGGTGCACCACCAGTACTCTTCCAGGGACTCGCCCTTCCAGGCAAAGACCTTGGCCATGCCGGAGTCGGCAATGGCGGCTGCGGCGTGGTCCTGAGTGGAAAAAATGTTGCAGGATGCCCAACGCACATCCGCGCCCAGCTCATACAGGCACTTGATGAGCATGGCGGTCTGGATGGTCATGTGCAGGGAGCCCATGATCTTGAATCCCTTGAGCGGCTTTTCCTTGCCGTATTTCTCGATGAGGGACATGAGGCCGGGCATTTCGCGCTCGGACAGTTGCATCTCCATGTGGCCCCACTCGGCCAGAGACGGGTCAGCGACCTTGCTTTCGCACTTGGGATCGACGGGCATGACGTTCTTGGACATTCTATTCCTCCAAATAAGGTTGATATCTATAGTTTTACGGCCTCGTACAACACAACGACGAGCCCCTTGTTGACTTCAAATTCCGTGGCATTCTCCAGGGAGAATCCTTCCTGCCCGAGCCATCCCTCCATCTTTTCCTTGGGGATGCCGAGCCTCCGATCGCCATACTCACTGCGCATCAACTCGACATCATGCTGGTCAAACTCCGCAATGAGCAGATGCCCTCCCTGCCTGAGCACGCGGGCCGCTTCCCGAAGCGCGTCCTCGGGCCGGGCCAGGTGGTGCAAAACCAGTGACATGACGGTGCAGTCCGCCTCCATGTCACGCAGGGGCAAATGGGTGGTCTCGCCTATGCGCAGGCTCATGTGGGCTTCGTCCGGGAACCGCTCCCCGGCCAACTCCAGCATCTTGGGCGAGTTGTCCACACCGATGACCACATCCGCATGCTCGGCCAAGATTTCCAGCAGATCGCCCGGACCGCAGCCGATATCCGCAGCACATCCGCACTGGGGCAACCTGGCCCGTATCTCCCGGCTCAGGTCGAGATCGCCCAGGACCTCGGCGGTCATGCGATCCCATTCGGGTGCGATGTCATCAAAGAACTGGCGCGTTTCCGCAGTGCGCTCCCGGATAACCTTGTCCGCCCGGTTGCGGTCGCGCTTGAGTTCGCTTTCCGCTTCGAGCAAAGACACCACGCCGTCAAGAAAATCACGACCCGGCCCCTCATCGCTGGCCCGGTAGAACGCCCACAGCCCCTCGCGGCGAACATCCACCAGCCCGGACTCGGACAAAATCTTCAGATGGCGCGAAATGCGCGACTGACCCATTTCCATAACCTGCACGATCTCGCCGACATTGAGTTCATACTCAAGCAGCACATTGACCAGCCGGACTCGGGTTTCGTCAGCAAGAGCCTTGCAATATTTGATAATTTCCATTTTATTTGCCTTATATCAGGATATCTTGATATACGGAACATCTGACTACTAGCCCACTAGCCTGGGACCGTCAAGGGAAAAGAAGGGCGCACCGGTTGTTATCCTTTTACGGGTCTGGCATAGTCCGTTAATATGCATTAACACTTGCCCGAACTCGCTGAAATTGCGATAAGCACTATTGACAACCGCTAGGCGCGATTGGCAAAAATAATAATCCACGCTCCGCCTTTCGACAAGGAGACCTCATGTTCAAAAAAATTCTTCTGGCCGTTACCCCACAGATAGACCCCCAGACCGCCCCAAAAGCGGCTTTTGACCTGGCCCGCAAACACGACGCCGAGTTGGTACTCTACCACGCTCTGCCCATCGGTCGGGACCCCTGGTGTTCCTTTGAGGATACCATTCCTGAAGCTCAATTGATTGAAAGTACCCAGGCCAAGATCGAAGCATACTTCAGCGACGACCTGGAGGGCATCCGACACTCGGTGCGCGTGGTCACAGGCAAGGCGCATGAAAAATTGCTCAAGATCATCCACGTCGAGGGAATAGATCTGGTGGTCATGGGCCATCACACCGGCACCACTATCCGCCCGGACCGCATGTGGGGCATGGTGGATACCTCCATCCGCAAGGTCTGCTCCAACGTCTATTGCCCGGTCCTGGTCGTAACCCAGGAGGCCCCGCAGGTTGCGGACATCAAACGAATCGTCATGGCCACGGACTTTTCCACCCCGTCGGATTCTGCCATGTGCTACGCCCTCCAGCTTGCCCGCCTGACCGGTGCCCACCTGGACATCTTCCATGTCCTGGACATCGGCCACAGTTGTCCCGATCCCAAATACTACATGCAGGAAATGGACGTATTCATCGACGAGGCCAAGGCCAGGATGACCCGAAAATACGCCAAGCCGCTCGAAAGCGTCAGCCACACCTTCGACTGCTGGGAAGGCATACCCTACTCCGAGATTCTCAAGAAGGCCCGCTGGTCCCAGGCCGACATAATCGTGATGGCCCAATATTCATCGAGCCAGGAACCGGCCATGGCCTCCATCGGCTCCACAGTCATCCAGGTAGCCCTGTCTCCCGGCGCACCGGCCCTCATCGTCAACTACCGCGCACGGGTCTGCATGTAGCCCGCAGCCACCCACCATCGAAACCATGCCCCCGGAGACTTCGGTTCCCGGGGGCTTTGCCTTCCCGGCAGGGCGACCGGAAGCAATGCCGTATTGTATTCAAACATCCGTTAGGGTATGAACCAAAAAAATACAAAATGGAGACTTCCGTGAAATCAATCCACCCCATCGCAATTATCCTCGTATTCATGCTGGCGGCCTGCTCTGCCGCGACCCAGAACATCCCGGTAAGCAGCAATCCCGACGGTGCCACGGTCTACGCCGACGGTACGGAGGTCTGCACCACGCCCTGCAACGTCACCCTGGAAAAGACCCAGCCCCATATCCTGACCGTGAAAAAAGACGGCTACAAGCAGGTGGATGTGCAGATAGCACGCAAATACGACACGGCCAGTGTGACACGCGATGCCACCCAATCCGCCATGCGGACCAGTTCCATGGGCTCCAACACCCAGGGAGCCGTGGCCAACGCCCTGCTGAACGTGAGTGCCGATGAAAAATCCGGCGACGCCTACGTGCTGTCGCCCAGTTCGGTAGTCATCAAGCTGCAACCCGTTCGCCCGGTCGCTCAGGCTGACGGCGCCCAGGCTCCCATCGTCATCACCCCAGACCAGCTCGACCCCGCAGACCGGGAAAAGGTCATCCAAACGACCGAGCCAGCCACCCTGGGCGGAGCCGTGAGCGAAGACCCGGCCAAGGCGCTTGAAGGCGTGGCTCAGGGTGCTGCCGTGGCCGTGCCCACCGTGGGCACAAAAAAAGAAGTCAAGAGCAGCCACACCTCGGAGTCCCGCAGCGGCGGGTCGTACAAAAAGACCACGACCAGCACCAAGGCCAGCGTGGGAGTCAACGTCAACCCGGTGGAAGCCGGACTGGGCGTTATCAAGCTGCTGGAAGGCACGCAAAAGAAGACCGACCAACCCGAAGCATCCGAATAATCACACAACGGCCTCGCAATGCGGGGCCGTTTCGTTTCCGCTTGCCCGCTTCGGGTGATCCTGCGATGATATGGGGTATGGCGTTGCCCCGGCGGCACGGATAAAACCATGCGGAGGCAGACATGACGAGACGACTTTCACTCATATCCATCATTATATTGACATGCGCACTGGCAGCCTGCGTGCCCAAACAGAAGATCCCGGTCTCCACCAATCCCGGGGGAGCCACGGTCTACGCCGATGGACGCAAGGTCTGTACCACGCCGTGCGCTGTCAGCCTGGATCGTCAGGGTGACCACCTCCTGACCATCGTCAAGGACGGATTCGAGCAGGTGGACCTGAAGATTCTACGACACTTCAAGCCGGACCGGGCCGTGCGCGACGGCGTCATCTCCGGCATATTGAAAGGGGGCGATCCCAAGGGGGTCGGCACCAAAGTGGCCAAGGAAGTCGATGCCCAGGAACGGAGCGGCGAGGCCTACGAGTTGGTCCCGACCATCGTGACCATAACGCTCAAACCGGCAGAGAGGTAACGCGCCATGGTCCGTTATCTCCGCCATCACAGCCGCAGAGGGCGCACCGGCCGAACCGTGAGCCTGAGCCATTCCCTGCCCTCCTTTCTGAACAAGCTCGATACCAGGGGCGGGATGGTCCTGGTCCAACTGTGGCGGGCATGGGACGACCTCATGGGCGAAATGGCCCCCCTGGCCCGACCTCTGGGACATCGCGGCGGAAAACTGATCCTGGCCGCAGACGATCCCATGGTCATGCAGGAGGCACAATTTCTCGCCCCCATGATCCTCGACAAAGTGCACGAATTTTTAGGCCAGGAAGTCTTTGACAAAGTGGTATTCGAACTGCTAAACGGCAGAGTTCCTTTGGACGGAGCAATCCGACCGGAGGCTCCCGAGCCTCCGAGGAAACTTAAAAAGCCCGAGAAATTGGGTTCGTTGGAGTTTGAGCCTGATTCACCTCTTGAGAGGTGTTACCAGGCGTATAGGCGAATGTTTGACGACAAGTAAGCATGTTTCGCCTCAGAACACTTTAAGGAGTACACCGTGAGTGAAGAAGTAAAAGAAATTTCCTTTGACGAGCTGGGCCTGACCAAAACCCTGGAAAAGATGACTGCCAAGGAACTGCGTATCCTGTGCGTGGAGAAGCTCCCCATGATCGTGGGCGCCTCCGGCAAGGACAAGGACGCACTGGTCCAGGAGATCAAGGACGTCTTCGGCTTTGTCGAAGAGCAACAGGTCTCCCCCTACAAGAAGCAGATCGCAGAAATCAAGCGGCAAATCCGCGCCCTGCGTGTGGAAAAAGCGACTGTTGAAGAGCGCACCAAGCGCGACCGTATCCGCCGCAAAATCAACACACTGAAAAAGCGCACACGTCGGCTCGCCAAAGCTGTTTAATACTTGCGCAAAAAAGAAGTTGACATAAAGGCAACCAGCCCTTAAATCACTTCTCGTTGCAGGGCCGTCGTTCAATTGGCAGGACGGCGGATTCTGGTTCCGTTAATCAAGGTTCGAGTCCTTGCGGCCCTGCCAAACATGCGTCCCCATCGTCTAGCCTGGTCCAGGACGACGGCCTTTCACGCCGTTAACAGGGGTTCAAATCCCCTTGGGGACGCCATAGAAAATCAAAGGGTTACGGTTTACGCCGTAACCTTTTTTTCATTATCGTGTAAATATTCGTGTAAAAAAATATGACAAAGCCCCGGAAACGTCGATTCCCGGGGCTTTGTTTTTTGTTAACCGCCAAACACATTCTCTAAGATATTCTCCGTAATACCAAGTCGATGGATATACCGAGTTGTGGTCATCGAATTTGAATGCCGCAGGATGGCCTGAATGTTTGGAATGTCTACCCCCTCCTTTGCCAATATCGAAGCCGTCAGATGCCGTATACCGTGAAAGGTGAAACGCTTCACCTTGGCTCGTTTGCACAGAGTACTCATCAAATGCTGGCGGGACGTATACCGTAAGCCGTCATCACGACAGAAGACATACTTGCCCTTCACATCTTTGGAATGTTCGATTAGTTCCTTTTGAAGCCGCTTGGTCAGCATCAAACTATCATGCTCCAAACAACCTCCGGCCCGTTTCCTGGTCCATAACGTGATCGTACCACTCTCAAGGTCGAGATCGTCCCATGTTAGCTTCAACAACTCACCAAGGCGCGCGCCGGTGTGGAGCAGCGTCAATAGAAACAATTGATCCTTGGGGCGAGCAACCGCATGAACCTTCCAGAAATCAGACTCTGGAGGCACGTAACGAGGCTGCAACTCCACCGGAAACGGTTCAACCGCCATAAAGGGATTATCCTTAGGCATACCCAAGTACTTAATGCCCCAGTTCCATGCTGCACCAAGGTTCTTACGATCCTTGTTGGCTGCATTTCCCGTCCGATCTTTGTCCTGCGCCTTCAACATCCGTAGGCAATGGATGACGGTCAGGTCTTCGACCAACAGTTTCGAAGACACGAACATGAAGAGTCGATTGAATGCAGACAATTTCTCTCCCTTATAGGTCTTGGCGGAATGTCGTTGTTTCGAGTACTCAAGATACTCAACGCTCCACTCCATCAGGGATACTAATACCAAGGATTGCTGCTCGGCTTTCCAGATTTCCTCGGTTTGTTGGGCTTCCCATTTCTTTGCACGCGCCTTGCTTTCGAAGAGCTTGGTTCGCCGCTTTCCGTCGATCATTTTCGTTGCCCGGTACTTGCCTGATTTCTTGTCCAGATATGGCATTTTCGCTCCTCACTATATTCATTATTTTATTTTCAAAGAACATCAGCTTTCCACCCTTACAGGCCTGAAACCCACCGAGGCGACGCTTGTGTCGATAAACGTAGTTAGTAGACACCCGTAGAAGTGCTGCCACTTCTTTGGGGGTCAAGATGGTGTCGGAGGAAGACATCACTTCTTCCTCCTTTTTGACCGCATGAGTTTTGCTATATTGCGGTTGATCTTTTTATAGGTAGAGAGGTCATGAAAAACATGACGATACGCCTTGCCATTTTTGAGTTTGTATTTGTGCTTCCGATTACTAGCATTGTTCGGGCTATGCTTGTTCGATGAAAGGTCCGCAAGCAGGGCCTTCCGAATAATCTCATCAAACTCTTCACGCGAAAGTTCCACAGGCTCGCTGATCGAGAAGGGTATGTTCTTCTTGTTGAAGAAGCCAAAGCTATGCTTCTTATCCAACAAGATGACCACTTTCATATGGGCTTTGATCTTCTTCTCACCCATAAGGTAGTTACGCGCGCGAATGGAATCTTTGCGCTTTCCCCCAAAATTCGGACCACCGGTTAAGGTGGAATCAGCGTCCTTAAACCGATAAGGAAGGACGTATGACAAAGAGCAGCACAAGACGGAAACATTCTGACAAGTTCAAGGCCAAGATCGCACTTGAGGCAATTCGTGGCGTGAAAACGTTGGCGCAACTGGCTGCGGAGCATAAAGTGCATCCCAATCAAATTTCCATGTGGAAGCGGCAGCTCCTTAAAAACGCCGAGGATATTTTTTCCAGCGGCAAGAAGGCCAAGAGCCAGGAGGAAGTAACCGCTCCTCTATTTGAGGAGATCGGTCGGCTCAAGATGGATATCAAATGGCTTGAAAAAAAGTTGTAAGCCTGCCGCTTGAACTTCGCCGCCAGTGGATCAAACCTGATCGGAAGTATTCCACTCGGCGACAATGTAGGCTGGCAGGCATTTCCCGTTCGGGCTTTTACTACAAGCCGGTAGCCCAATCCAATGAGAATTTGGGCTTGATGCGTCTTCTCGACGAGCAGTACCTGCGTCAGCCGGATTACGGCTCGCCACGCATGACGGATTGGCTGAAGACCCAAGGCCATCAAGTCAACCACAAGCGAGTTGAGCGACTGATGCAACTGATGGGCTTGCAAGCCATCACTCCAGGGCCGCATACGAGTGTCCCCAATTCGGAGCATCCCGTGTTTCCCTATCTGCTGAAAGGAATTGCCATTGAGAGGAAAAATCAAGTCTGGAGCGCTGACATCACCTACATTCCGATGCAGCGAGGCTTTCTCTATCTGGTGGCAGTGATAGACTGGTGGAGCCGATTTGTGCTGGCGTGGGAGCTATCAAACTCGATGGATAGTTCATTCTGCGTGGATGCACTGAACAAGGCGTTGCGCATCTCCACGCCAGAGGTGTTCAATACGGATCAGGGAGCACAATTCACGAGCCGTGAATTTACCAGCGTTTTGCAAAGCAATGGCATCACCATCAGCATGGACGGTAAAGGCCGCGCGATCGACAACGTATTCATTGAACGGCTGTGGTGGACGGTGAAATATGAGGATATTTATCCCAAGGCGTACTCTGATGGAATCGAGCTATACCATGGGTTGGCGCGGTATTTTCACTACTACAACGAGGAACGCGCTCATTCTTCGTTGGACAAAAGGACTCCCGCTGCTGTATACAGGGGCATTGAATTGGCTGGTAGCCGTTGTTCCGCTCCGCCCTCGGCCCTTCGGGCCGCCCCTACGGGGACGGGCTACGCTCCACAACGGCTACGGTGAACCGCCTCTACGGAGGCACAAACTCGGACGCCGGACTCCACCTTAAAATGACCGATCAGTGGTCCAAAGGATGGGGGGAGGCGCACTTCATCGGTAGAGAGATAGCTGTGAATCGGCGTGCAAATATGACCCACCTGAGCCGGTAATCGGCGTCGAAATTTGACCCACCCCGGCAAGCCCCTCAAGGTCACGAGAAAATCGTGACGGGAGGGCCAGCGAGGAGATGCTGACGGTGGAAACAATTCGAAAGATTAAGGTGGCCCATGACCGGCATGAGACGCCGATCAGGCAGATATCCAAGAATTTAAACATGAGCCGGAATACGGTCCGCAAGGTGTTGCGCTCGGAGGAGACGCGCTTCGAGTACAAACGAGCGATCCAGCCCATGCCCAAACTTGGTGAATTCACGACCTGGCTGGAAAGCGAGTTGGAGCGGGATGTCGGGCTTCCACGCAAACATCGACGCACGATCAAGGTCTTGTTTGAGCAGCTTCAGGGGCAAGGTTACGAGGGAGGCTATGATGCTGTCCGGCGTCATGTCTCCCGCTGGCGCGAAGCCGAAGGGCACAGGGTGTCGCAAGCCTTTGTCCCGCTGACTTTCGCCTCTGGAGAGGCCTACCAGTTCGACTGGAGCCACGAGCAACTCGAAATTGACGGCATGCCAATGACGGTCAAGACCGCGCACATGCGATTGTGCCATAGCCGGATGGTCTTCTGCTTCGGTTACCCTCGGGAGACCCAGGAGATGGTATTCGACGCCCATCAGCGCGGCTTTGCCTTTTTCGGCGGATCTTGTGGCCGAGGTATTTACGACAACATGAAGACCGCAGTGAACAAAGTTCTACGCGGCAAGCAACGCGAACTCAATTCCCGCTTCGAGCAGATGTGCACTCATTACCTGGTGGACCCCACGCTGTGTACGCCTGCTGCTGGCTGGGAAAAAGGGCAGGTGGAAAATCAAGTCCATCTGGTACGTACTCGTTTTTTATCCGGCAGATGGCGTTTCGGGAGCCTTGAGGAGTACAACGCCTGGCTGCTGGAGCGAGCTATTGGTTGGGCCAAGACTCAGGCTCATCCGGAGATTACGGACAAGACGATCTGGGAGGTCTTCCTGCAGGAGCGTGAAAACCTAATCAAGCCCGCAGCCCCTTTCGATGGCTACCGTATTCAGGAATGCCGGGTTTCCTCCACATGTCTGGTGCGGTTTGATCACAACCGGTACAGCGTACCCTGCGAGGCGGCTGGACAGGCGGCGCAGATCAAGGCGTACGCCGACCACATCTCGGTGATTCGCGATGGCCGGGTGCTGGCCGTACATACCCGCCGATTCGGCAGAGAAAAGACTGTCTATGACCCGTGGCACTACGTGCCTGTCTTGGAGCGTAAGCCCGGAGCGCTCCGCAACGGCGCTCCCTTCCAGGACTGGAGGCTTCCTGCGCCGATGGAGCAAATCCGTCTGTCCCTGCGGCGGCATAAGGACTGGGACCGACAGTTTGCGGGTATCCTGACAGCGGTGCCCAGCCATGGACTCCAGGCAGTAACCGACGCCTGCCAGGCGGCCCTGGACCAGAACACGGTGAGTCGGGACGTGGTCCTTAACATCTTGAACCGCTCCCGTGATCAAAGGCCAACCCAAGAGGTTTGCGTCCCCGATCACCTCAGTGTCCCGTCCTGAAATAGGTTGATAACCAAAGGACCTATTTATGGAAAGCAATCCCAAACAGCGAGTTAGACGGACTCGGCGCGACTACACGATGGCCTTTAAATTGTCGGTGGTGGCGCAGGTGGAAAAGGGCGAGATGACGTACAAGCAGGCTCAGGCTTTTTATGGTATTCAAGGGCGAAGCACAGTGTTGAAGTGGCTCAGGAAGCACGGCACCCGTGATTGGAGCAGACCCATGGTACATTCCCGCAACGCCCCCAAAGCAAAGGAAACTCCAGCCCAGAAGATCAAACGGCTGGAGAAAGAGCTTGAGGAAGAGAAGATCAAGACCGCGCTTCTCGATAAGATGATTGAGATTTCAGACCGCGAGCTTGGGACTTCGATAAGAAAAAAGCTTACCCCCGAGCTGCACGAAGTCTTCAGAAAGAAAGACAAATAAGCTTGTCTGCCTGTTGCAGGCAGCTCGGGGTCAGTCGGCAGTCCGTGTACCAGGCTGAAAAACGCCATGATGTACGGGAGGCCATGCTCCAAGAGGCAAAGGCCATGGTCTTGAGCGTGCGGGCCAGGATGCCCCGCCTCGGAACGCGAAAGCTGTACTTCCTGTTGAAGGACGCGTTTTCCGCAAAGGGAATCAAGCTTGGACGTGACGCGTTGTTTTGCCTGTTGCGGCGCGAGCACATGCTCATCAAGCGAAAAAAGAACTACACAAAGACAACCAACTCGAAACATTGGCTAAAAAAGCATCCTAACTTGTTGAAAGATGTTCAGCCCAGCTTCCCGGAGCAGGTGTTTGTAAGCGACATAACCTACGTAAAAACACGCGAACAGACATGCTATCTTTCGCTGGTGACCGATGCATTCAGCCGAAAGATAATGGGATACAATGTGAGCCGAGACCTCGGTTCGGAAAGCACAGCCAAAGCACTGGATGCGGCAATTGAAAACAAGCGAAAGAGGGTAAATACGATTCACCATTCAGACCGAGGACTTCAATATGCCTCTTCCGTTTACCAGAAAAAACTTCGGGAATCAGACATGACTCCCTCTATGACAGATGGTTACGACTGTTATCAAAACGCCTTGGCAGAAAGGATGAATGGGATTCTAAAGCAGGAGTTTTTAACCGTCACATGCAATAACCTTAGAGAACTCAATGCATTGGTGAAAGAGTCAGTGGAGATATACAATGCGGAGCGACCTCATCTCAGTTTGGGAATGAGAACGCCGGACGACGTACACAAATCAGGCTGTGGGGCTAGCCCCACAGCCTGATTGAAACCTTCAAAAACCGTCAACCTATTTCAGGACGGCTCACAGGATAAAATGCGAGCCTGTGGCCGACTGCGGACGTTATGACCAGCTATTGGAGGCGAGCCATGCTTCGCAATGACATCTTGGCTTTGCTCAAAGAGCTCAAGCTGCATGGCCTGCGCGGAGCTTACGACGAGATGCTTGAGCACGGTCGTCGATCCGGGGCCACTCTGGAACGGTTTCTGTTAGATCTGCTCAAGGCGGAACAGGCCGAGCGCCGCGTACGCAGCATCCGATACCGCCTGGGGATCGCCAGATTTCCCGTGAGCAAAGATCTGGACGGTTTCGACTTCCAGGACTCGCACGTCGGTGAGGCCAGGATCAGGGATCTATACCAGGGCGGCTTCATGGAGAGCTGGATCAATGTGGTCTTTGTAGGCGGCACGGGCACCGGAAAAACGCATTTAAGCATCGCCATCGGCTCCAATGCCGTGCGCAACGGCGCCCGAGTGCGCTTTTTCAATCTGGTGGACCTCGTCAACCAGCTCGAGCAGGAAAAGGCGGACGGCAAGGCCGGACGGCTGGCCGAGACTTTGGCGCGCTTCGACTTGGTCATCCTGGACGAACTCGGCTACCTGCCGTTTTCCAGGTCAGGAGGCCAGCTGCTCTTTCACCTGCTCTCAAAGCTCTACGAGAGGACCTCGGTGCTGATCACCACGAACCTGAGCTTCGGGGAGTGGTCACAGGTCTTTGGAGACGCCAAGATGACCACGGCCCTGTTGGACCGCGTCACACATCACTGCGAGATCATCGAAACAGGCAATGAAAGCTGGAGGCTGAAACAAGGCAGGGGACAGCACCAAGGGCAGGACGCATAAGCGTCGGCGGCAGGGTCGGGAATTCCGGTCGCCCTCCGGGCTCCCTCCATTCCCGACCCTGCCGCCGCCCCCGGAAAAGCCTCCCCCCAACACCCGAAAATCACGTTCGGGGTGGGTCAAATTTCGACGCCGATGATGGGTCAACTTTCAACGCCGATTGACATCGATGGATGTCAGGCTGTGGTCACCACTTTCATCCACATAGACGATATAATCACTGAAATCAGGCACTCGGAACTACCCCAACGCTTCAAGCATCAATCTCAACAGGGTATGCATTCTGTAAAAATCGGTAACTATCGGGAATTCCTTATTAATTCCTAACCTATTAGTTGTAGGTTTCATCATGCCGCAATCCCTCGAGCCGCATCCATTTGGCGTATCCCTTGAGAGTTTACAGATTAGGATTACTGGATAAATAGCGTCTGTCCGTTGGTCCGTCTGCCAACACCCCTATCCCTCGGCCTGCCGGTCCATGGTCCGGTAATTGATGGCCTCGGCCAGATGCTCGACCTGGAGGATTTCCGCGTTTTCCAGGTCCGCGATGGTGCGGCCGATGCGCAGGACGCGGGTGTAGGCGCGGGCGGACAGGCCGAGTTTTTCCACCGCCCGTTTCAGGAACTCGTGCTCCGGTTCGCCCAGCTTGCAGAATTTTTCCAGGGCCGAGCCTTCCAGGTCCGCGTTGGTCAGGATGGGCAGGGCCGCGTAGCGTTCCTCCTGCACCTTGCGGGCGCGGCAGATGCGGTCGCGCATGGTGGCGGAATCCACGTCGCTCTTGGTCTTGCGCAGGTCCTTGTACGGCACGGCGGGCACATCCACCTGGAGATCGATGCGGTCGAGCAGCGGGCCGGAGATGCGCGAGCGGTATATCTGCACCGCACGCGGGGTGCATTCACAGGGATGGATATCGTCGGTCAGGTAGCCGCAGGGGCAGGGATTCATGGCCGCCACCAGCATGACATCCGCCGGGTATTTGAGCGAGACCAGGGAGCGGGAGATGGAGACCTCGCCGTCTTCCAGGGGCTGGCGCAGGACTTCGAGCACCGGCTTTTTGAATTCCGGCATTTCGTCCAGAAAGAGCACGCCTCGGTGGGCCAGGGAGACCTCGCCGGGCTGGGGATAGCGGCCGCCGCCGATCAGGCCCACATCCGAGATGGTGTGATGCGGGGTGCGGAAGGGGCGGGTGACCACCAGGGCCCGGTTCTTGTCCAGTTGTCCGGCCACGGAATAGATTTTGGTGACCTCCAGGGCCTCCTCGAAGTGCAGGGGCGGCAGGACCGTGGGGATGCGCTTGGCGAGCATGGTCTTGCCCGATCCGGGCGGGCCGATGAAGAGCAGATTGTGGCCGCCCGCTGCCGCTATCTCGATGGCCCGTTTGGCGTGTTCCTGTCCCTTGACCTCGGAAAAATCATTCAGGAACGATTGGCGTTCGTCCCACAGGGTGTCGATCTCCACGCTGGCTGGCTCCACGACTTCCTCGCCCAGGAGCATGCGCACCACCTGGCCCAGGTCCGTGGCCCCGATGACTGTAATATCCTTGACCACCGCGCCTTCGCGCCCGTTGTCCGCCGGGACGACGATGCCTTTGCTTCCGCCCTGACGTGCGGCCATGGCCAGGGGCAGGACGCCGGGTACGGACTTGAGCTCGCCGGTCAGGGAGAGTTCGCCCGCCATGTACCAGCCGTCGACCGCCTCCGGGGCGAGCGCGCCCATGGCGCAGAGAATGCCCACGGCCAGGGGCAGGTCGTAGCCGCTGCCCTCCTTGCGCACATCGGCCGGGGCCAGATTCACGGTGATGCGGGCGGGCGGGACCTTGAACCCGCAGTTCTTGAGAGCGGAAAAAACGCGCTCCTTGGCCTCTTTTACCGCGCCCTCGGCCAGCCCGACCATGGTGAAGCAGGGCATGCCGGAGCGGGAGAAATCGACTTCGAGCTGGACCTTGAAGGCGTCGATGCCCATGAGGGCGGCGCAGGAGACTTTGGCGATCATGTATTACCTCAGGATTGAAGGGACTCGCGTGTTGGTTATATAGCCGGGATGATTTTGTAAAGGGCGGCAGGGGAGAAGAGGTGGGAGCGGTTTTGTGGTGAAAATGACCGTGAAGGTTGGTCCGGCATCCATGGTCCATTTCCTGGCGATGGAGCCGTCCAGACGCTACAAGTCCCGGGACTACGGGCAGGCCCGGGCTCAGCCCTTGGTCTCCTTTTATGGATAGCCAAAATCCTTGCGGAGAGTTTCCAGAATGGCGAGTTCTTTTTCCTTGTATCTGTCCTTGTCTATCAGTGTCGCCTGTCCTGTCGGGGGCACATCGTGGTCCATGTATTTGTAGATGTCGAAATTCAGGCAGGTGTGGCCGCGCAGGTGCATTTCCCTGAACCATTGGCAGCCGACGTCCAAGATCTGTTTCCCGACGTTGATGAAGGCACCGAAGGGCATTACTTTGCCTTCCGGGACGGTCAGCTTTCGTGCGATCTTCAT
This sequence comes from uncultured Pseudodesulfovibrio sp., assembly GCA_963662475.2. Taxonomy (GTDB): domain Bacteria; phylum Desulfobacterota; class Desulfovibrionia; order Desulfovibrionales; family Desulfovibrionaceae; genus Pseudodesulfovibrio. The sequence continues at coordinate 70,738 of CAXXUE010000025.1, read as the reverse complement.
GTTGACGAGGCAACACCACTCGTTTACCCGACATTCCGGCAGCGGCCAGGGCTGTTTGAAGAAAAGTTCATGCATGCGGGGGAGATGGTATGCCCGCACCTGCCTCCCCTCCGGCGGGTTGGCTCGTTTGTACAGCTGATTGAGTTCCGCGAAGTCCGGTCGGTAGTCCATGTATCTGTCGGAATCACATTTGTTTTCAAAGGCGGCAGGGCAATACCAGCATTGCCCTATGTGTCCGGCAGCAACATGGTCGCCGATAGCCTCGAGCATCGGGCCGACGACGTCGTCATGAAAGAAAGCATCATTGTGTATGATGAGAACATGGTCTTTATCGCTCATTTCCCAACCATACTGGTAACGGATCGAATGTCGGTAATTCACATCCTGAATCTTTTCCCATTCGATAGGGAAGCAATAGTTCCACTGTTTTGGAGTATAATAGATGATCTTATGAGACAGCTTGTCCAGAAAAGCATCACGTGGGTCGGAGACAATGCTCTGATCCTGCGTGTTTTCTTGGATAAAATAATACTTGTCGATGAGATGGCCGCTGGTGCGCTCGAGGGATAAAAGGGCCAGGAGCGTCTGAAGGGGCTTCCCGCAAACGCTTATGATGACGTCGATTTTGTTCATGCGCAGCTCCTGTCGAATTTGGCTGAAATTACAGCGTGCGGTGAGAGTAAATTACGCCACAAACAAGGGAAGAACAACCTGAAGGGAATATCCCAGGTACTCGCCGTGAACCGGAGCTTTTTTCCCAAACCATCCGGCAGATAGCGAAGTGGCATCTACAATAACTACTAGATGTTGCTTTGTGACATCCTCGATTGATTCATGGTGGTATTTAATCCGGACACCGAATTTAGTCAAAACGGATGCGTTGTTTGGCGAACATGCCTCAAGGAGGCGATCTCCCCTTGCATGAAAAACCCGGCGCAGCTTCTGCCACGCCGGTCTGTTTCTCTTGGAGCATGTACCGGCTTGAGCCAAGGGGAGTTGGTCTTCCTGCCGGAACGGAGTTATTCCTTTTTGGGAGTAAGGCTCCTGGTGCCGGGCATGATTTCAAAGTCGGGCGTGAAAACAACCATTCCAGCCATGAGCTTCTTGAATACCGAGGCATCGCCTGTCAGGGTGCATTTCCCGCTTTTGACCTGCGCATCCAGGGTTGTCACCCCTATCATGATGGGGACGAGGTCCGTTCGGTTGATGGTTATGGTCAACTCGGCGTCAGGATCACTATACCCTTCAATACTGGTCAGAACCGAGTTGCTCAGCTCCATCAGGTACTTTTCGCCATTGTCAGGCGTGATCAGGTTGATGGCAAACGCCATGTCTTCAACCTTCTTGCTGTCAAGACGAATAGCCAGATAGTCCAAGAACATCTGGGTCGACATGGCCTTGATCATATCCGTGCCTCTCATTTTGGGAGACCTGCCGACAGGAACGCCTTCCCGCAATTCCTGGGCGGCAGCGAGAAAGCTGTTGCGGACGCTGGAGGATTCCTGCTGGTAGCCGATCTGCTCGAATATGTCGGCCAGCAAATCCTTGGCCTTCCGGTTATCCGGCTCGGCGTAGACCAGTTTGTTGAGAATTTCCTGAGCCAGCCGGTACTTGCCTGCCTCATAGAGCTGTTGCCCTTTCTGCATGATCTTTTGGGCACCGCCCATCATCTCGACATACAAGGGAGCCGAATCTGCCGGAGACAGCGGAATCAGTGTGGCCGGATTGGCATCCCAATATCCGAGATAGCGATTGATGACCGCTCGGGAGTTGTGCTCGGTGGAGCCGTGATAACTGCGGGCATGCCCTTTTTTTTGCAGGCTTGAGGGCGGCTCATACACATTGTGAATTTCATTGATGGTCACGCCCAGGTTGGCCAGGTGCAGGACCTGATTGTTGAGATGTGCATAGATGTCACGTTGATCGCGCATGATCTCCTGCACGCGGGCATTGCCCCAGCGGGGCCATGTGTGGGCAGTAAACAGAACCTCCGCGTGCTTGCCGAACCGATGCAGGGCCACGTTGATCTGCTTGGACCATTCCAGGGCATCGCGCACCAGGGCGCCGCGCAGGGTGTAGATGTTGTGCACTGTGGCAACGATGTTTTCGGCGGCCCAGAATGCCTTCTTGTCCGGGAAGTAGGTGTTCATCTCTGCCGGAGCTTCGGTGCCGGGCGTGTTCTGGAAGACCATGCGCACGCCGTCGATGGTGATTTCTTCGATGTCCTTCGTGATGGAGCGAGTTGGGGCAATCAGCCCCAGGCTGCCGGCGGCAATGTTCTTGCCGATGGCCTGGTCCACATGCCCGAAGGGGCTTCGGGGCAGCCGCACGCCGTATTGATAGAACGAGCGGCGTTTCATGGCGTTGCCGGCATAGAGGTTTTCGGCAAAGACGTGTTTCATGAATCCTTTGGGGGCCAGGATTTGGACCTTGCCCGACTTGACGTCCGCCTCGTCGACAATGCCGCGCACGCCGCCGAAATGATCCACATGGGTGTGGGAATAGACCACCGCCACCACCGGGCGTTCGCCCAATTGCTGGTTGATGAAGTCGAGGGCTGCCCTGGCCGTCTCCTTGACGGTGAGCGTATCGAAGACAATCCAGCCGGTCTTCCCCTGAATGAAGGTGATATTCGCCAGATCAAAACCGCGCACCTGATAAATGCCCGGAGTGACCTCGTAGAGGCCGTAATTCATGTTCAGGAGAGCCTGACGCTGCAGGGACGGATGAATGGAATCATAGTCCTTGCCCTGAAGCAGGTAATCGTACCCCCCCATGTCCCAGGCCACGTACCCGGCATCGGCCATGATCCGCTTGAATTTCGGAGCAGCGATGAAGCCACGCTTTTGTTCTTCGAAATCCTGCTTGTCGTCAAAAGGCAGGGCGTTGCGCAACGCCTTCTGTTTGGCGATGGTATGCACCGAGGGCGGCTTGCCTTTGGGATGCAAAGGTTCCGAAGCTGTCGCGGTATTTGCTCCGCACGGGGCAAGAATCATGAGCAGGGCGAAGACAAGGAAGCGGAATGGATTCATGGCAAAGTTTCTCCCTGACAATTCAAATGGGCTGTCTGTTTGTGTCAGGAGTAGTCGCTACCAGACTTTGCGGCTGTTGAACACTCTGCGGAAATCATGAGTGCCGGAATGAACGTGGTTCGACAGGGAAAAAGAGGCTATTGCGATTCCATGGGGAGAATGACCGTGAAGGTCGATCCGGTACCCACTTCGCTTTCCGGGGAGATGGAGCCGTCCTGGCGGGTTACGAGTTCCCGGACCACGGATAGCCCGAGTCCCAGCCCTTCTTTCTTTTCCCGGGTTATGCCTTCGGTTCGTTCGTAGGGCTCGAAGATGAGAGCGTGCTTTTCTTCGGGGATGTCGGTGCCGGTGTCCGTGACGCGGATCACCAGCTCGTCGCGGGGGATTGTTCGAAAGGTGCAACGGACCGTGATCGATCCTTGGGGTGTAAACTTGATGGCATTGCCCACGAGGTTGAGACAGATGAGGCGCAGCCACCCTTTGTTGCCCAGGGCCTTGGAGGGCACGGTCTCGTCTACTTCCAGGGACAGAGATAGATCCTTGTCGCCGGTAATTTGTTGTTTTCCGATCCGGACGATGGATTCAAGGGTTTCCCGCACCGAGAAGGGAGCGTCCTCGATGAATGAATCACGGTTGGTCAGCTGGGCAAACCGGAGCACGTCGCCGACCAGCAGTTGCAGGCTGTCCAGGCTTTCCAGGGCGAGGCCTGTCAATTCCCGGGCCTCCTGTTCGCTCTCGGAAATCTCCAGCAGTCGCAGCGCGTTAATGGCTCCGATGAGCGGGCTTTTGAGCTCATGGCAGGCGACGGCCATGAATTGCTGCCGGGAGCGGGACAGTTCCCGGATGCGTTCGTATGTGGCTTGGAGTTTTTTGTTTGCCTCCTCCATCTTTTGGTGGGCGAGGCGGAGCTCCCGGCTGCGGCGGAACGAATAGATGATCAGGCAGACGAGCAGCAGGGGGAGCGAGAGGATGAGTTCATCCAGATTGTACGTTTCATGGCTTCTGGTGAATTTATGAAAGGATTCAAAGGCATTGAAATAGGCCAGTAACCCGAAGGCCGTCATGAAGATGGCGGTGTACAAAGTGATTTCACGTGGGTGCTTTTTCCAATCCATACGGGAAAAGCAGACCACATCATATCCCCCGAACAGTATAATTTGTCTTTTGCTGATTGGGCACAAACCGGTTGTGGGGAGAGGGGCAAAGGGACAAATAAGGATTGTCCTCGACAGAAAAAAATCAGTGGTGTAAGGGTCAAACAAAAAGGTTACGTTTTATTAGTAGGAGGAAAAGGTCGTGCGAGTACTCTTAATGATCCTTTGTTTTGTTTTCGCCGTTGAGTGGATTGGGCGCTTCCGACATCGTTGCCACGTATAAATACTCCGATGGAGGCATGGTTACCCTGTGCACTCGCGACGCCAAGCATGTGCGCATGGACACCTCGCCCACCTATATGCTGCTCAAGGGGGACAAGGTCTATTCCGTGAGCCGTGATGATGACGGTGTGTGGCAGTGTATGGACATGGACAAGATGAAAGGGATGGGCATGAGCAGCCTGACCAGCATGTTCGGCGGTGGCTCCAAGCCGGACTACGATGTTCGCTACGAGAAGACGGGCAAGACCGAGAAGGTGGCCGGATACACCGGTGCGGTTTACACCGCTGTGGTCTTCGAAGATGGCAAGGTGGTCAGTCGGGAGGAGATGGTGCTTTGTTCCCATTCCAATATCAAGAAGCTCACTGATGGGTGGATGGCCATGGCCGCCCGCATGAGCAATATGGATCAGTCCTTTGGCGATTCCATCGAAGAGGCCAAGAAGATGGGGTACGGCGGCCTGCTCCGCTACGGCAACCAGATGCGGCTTTCCAATCTTCAGGTCAAGAGCCTGAAGAGTTCCGTCTACGATCTGCCCACGGGTGCGCAGCAGGTCCAGACGCCACAGTCCGTGCCGTCTTCGGGCGGCGATGCGGGCCTGAGCGACGACGCCAAGGAAATCGGCATGGACGCCAAGGAGACGACCAAGGACGAGATCAAATCCGGCGTGCGGGATGCCATCCGGGGAATGTTCGACTAGATCGAATCAAAAGGGGAGGGGCGAAAGCTTCTCCCTTTTCTCTGTTTCGACAGCCAGCTCGGGAGCGGGTTTCCGCAGAGGACTTGCACGCCCTCAAGATCAGTCTGGCGCAAAGGACAGTAGATGAAACAGACGCCGCAAGCACGAGAGTTCGCGGCGTTTTTTCATGCCTTGTCGGACCGGGGCGGCGTGTAGCCGAAGGTCTCGATATCCAATGCGTATCGCCGGGCGATCCTGTCTGCCAGGTCTCCGGTGTACATGGCATCGTATTTCTCCCACCGGAGCGGGTTGATCGAAGGCAGGACGGCGGGGATGCCCAGCCGCTGACAGATGGCGGTGAAGTCCTTGTTGACGCTTTCGAATTTTCCAATGAAATCCACATCCAGCACGCCGTCGGCACGGGTCAGGAGCGTTCGTTGCGAACGGATGTGGATGTCCGCTATGGGATCAGGGATCAGGCAGGTGAAGTCCACGAAATTGGCAAAGTCGTCCGGGTCCCGGCCCAGGAAGCGCATCAGGGGGAGGTATAGGTTCGTGTGCAGGTTGTTTTCCCTGTGCCCGAAGAGGGAACATATCCGGTGCCAGGGGTTGCGTACAAAGCTGAAGGAGGTGAAGTCCGCCAGGGCCGGACCGTCGGACAGGGTGTTCTCCTGCACCACTTCCGGCGGGATTTTCGATGCAGCGGCGAGGCTGCGCTCGATGGCCGAGCTGGCCACCTTGGGCATGATCAGATAGATGGCCTTGAACTCGTGTAGGATTATGGCATGCCTGCGTTCCGGCATGGGGATCACGCCCACGGCCAGTTTTCCGGCAAAGGGGGCGGCCAGAGCGGCCCACAGGGCGACGAAGTCGTAGGTGCACAGCAGGAGCAGGTCCGTGGTCTTGTCGAGGCCCGGCAGATCTTCGGGGCCGTATGTGGGCAGACCGCAGGTGGATTCCTTTCGGAAGGTGTCCACGAAGCCCGTGACCTCCACCCCGTCCCCTCGGGCGGTGATGAGTTCCAGGGCGCGTTGTCCGCGTCCGCCTGCCCCGTAAAGCAGGATGCGGCTTCCCGCCGGAATGGCGGCGACATCCATGAATATCGGTTCTTTCACGTGTTTTCCTTTTTCCAAGAGTGTCCGGTGGTTCTGTACGCTGTTTCGCCCCTGTTCGTCCAGAACCCGTCCTGTCCGGGCTGGATTCCCGTTCGATTACCTGATAGACATTGCCGAAGCGTGCAACCAACCAGCGGAGGCCCCATGCGGACCCTGATTTTGACCCTGATGTTCCTTGTCGTTATCGCTCCGGTCGCCGTGGCCCAGGATGCGGCCCCCGAGAAAAAGGCTGCCGAGGTTGCCGCCGAGAGTGCTCCTGTCGGTCCTTTCGGCGAGGTGCAACTGGTCGACAGTACGGTCGTGGAAATCCTCGAATTGCAAAAGTTCGGCAGTTACTACCTCTACATTTCCGGCAAGCTCAATGGGCGTTCCTCCACCGTCATCAGCTTGACCCGCCTGAATGATATCCGGCGCTGGGCGGGAATTTTGTTCAAGGATCAGAACACGTTCACCATCATCACGAAGCAGAAGAAAGAACTGCATTTCACGGATGCCCATCTCTATCTGGGTAGCAACAGCCCCACGGATTACATCTTTCTGGCCACCGATCCAAACACCTACGAAAAGGGAGTGCGGACCGTGAAGAAGATCGAGGTTCAGGGCATACGCTTCAAGTAGGGTGGGACGGGATTGTCTGTCCGGCTTTGTCTGGATTTTTTCTAAAGCCTCCCGTTGCGCATCACTTGACCTCTAGAGGTTTTCTAGATAATAAGTCGGTAAGTTTCTGTTCTCTTGTTTCCCTTGTGTGACAAGGGTGACGATTGGTGACGATGCCAAACAAGGAGGACTGCGTGATTCGGCTTGTCCTTGGTTTTACTCCCCGAAAAGTGGCGGTCCGGCTCGGAAAGGCCAGCCAACACATGGCTATCCCCAAGTTTGGGAGGCCAGTCGTGTCCTGCATTTGGGACACCCGGCTCACACGTCGGCCTCGGCGGTTGAAACTCGCCACCCGGACCGCGAACCTGAATCAGTCACGCCTGAGCGGTAGCCATGGAAGATATCTACACTCATAAAGATTTGGCCGCGCTTTGCGCGGTATCCGAAACCACCATCAAGAGCTACCGGCGCAAGTTTCCCGGTTTCATCCCGGTCCTGACCCGAGGCAAGCCCATTCGTTTCAGGAAGGAAGCGGGCGAGGTCTGTCTCAAGATTCGCGATTGCTTTGACAAGGGGTTGTCCGTGAACGAGACCCTTGCCGTGCTTCAGGAGCATTTCACGCCTCAGCCGGGGAGTGTCCCGCGCCCGTCTCCCCATCCGAGCCGGGCTGTGGTGTCGCCGGAACAGTTGGAAAAGTTTTTCGAAACCGCCGGCAGGATGATGCAGGGCATGGCCGGGCTGGCCACCGCCCAGGCCAAGGCGGTGCAGCGGCTGGACAAGGTCGAGTCCACCTTGAACAAGCTTCTGGATATCGAGGCTGGCAACAGCGAGAAATTTAGCGAATTGCTTACGCAGATCAAGGCCCCGTCCCCGGATATTCCCCCCACGACGTCTTCGTCCGGGGGCGGGGCTCCTGCGCAGGAAAAGGTCCGCGCCCGCAAGATCGTCAATGTCCGGGGAAGCGAGGGCGAGGTCCGGTCCTATGCCCTGGAAAAGGAAACGGCTCCCGGCCCTGCGGGGTTGGAGCAGCCCTCGGACGCCTTTCTCAACACCCCCATCGTCATCCGCAACGACCAGGGCGAATTTCTCGGCGTGCCGGGCCGTCTGTCCCTGTCAGGTTTTATCGAGATACTGGTTCGCGAGGCCGAGGAGGACGGTGCCTCCCTGTCCCACTGGCGGCGCGGGGGCGACGATTGGATATATGTCATGGACATGCCGGGCGGCAATTCCCACGAGCTGTATTTCGTCTCCACCACCACACCGCGGGGTAACCTCGTGGTCCTGCTGGATCGCCTGGACGTGGACGGCAAGGAGACTTCTTCCCCGTTCCTCCAGGAATTTTTTCGTCAGGTGAAGGACAAGGTCTGATTGTATCCGGTTTCGGGGCCAGAGCTTTTCTTTGCCGTTTATCTGCGCAGGCAACCACTTGCCGAAGTCGCGGGACTGCCTGCGGGCTCGGTTGCCGTTCACCGGGCTATTTCGGACCGTTCACCTAAAAAAGATCACGGTTGCCCATTTCTTTCTATAAATGATAACACTCCGGCGCGGGAGTTCCGCCTGTGCCGCGAACCCTGAGAGAGCTGCGGTTCGTTTCCAACGGGACCCCAAGAGCAAAGAGCGAGTGTCAATCGATCAAAGATGTCAGGAGAAGCACATGAGCGAAGAGAAAAAAATCGAGAGTATGCAAAAAGATGGGCTGATATTCCAGCCTGATGCCGCCATGCAGGATCAGGCATGGGTCAAGAACATGGATGACTACGAGGCCATCAACAAGCGCGCGCTGGAAGATCCCGAAGGCTACTGGGGTGAGCGGGCCAAGGACCTGATCACCTGGTTTTCCGACTTCGACACGGTCCTCGAAGCCGACTATGACAAGCCCGAATTCAAGTGGTTCTCGGGCGGCAAGACCAATCTTTCCTACAATTGCCTGGATCGCCACCTGACCGATGGCCGCCGCAACAAGGCTGCGCTCATCTGGCAGGGAGAACCCGAAGAGGATACCCGGGTCTACACCTACCAGATGCTCCACACCGAGGTCTGCCGTTTTGCCAATGTGCTCAGGAAAAAGGGCGTCAAGCGTGGCGACCGCGTAGCGATCTACATGCCCATGATCCCCGAGCTGGCCATTGCCATGCTCGCCTGCACCCGCCTCGGAGCGTTGCATTCCATCGTGTTCGCGGGCTTCTCCTCCATTGCGCTCCAGTCCCGTATCGAGGACAGCGCGGCCAAAGTCCTGGTCACGTCCGATGCGGTCCTGCGTGCGGGCAAGACCATCCCGCTCAAGCCTAACGCGGACGAAGCCCTCAAGGACTGCCCCACCGTGGAGCAGTGTGTCGTGGTCAAGCGCGGCGGCAACGAAGTCGGCATGGTCGAAGGCCGCGACTCCTGGTGGCACGACGAAATGGCTGCCGACGATATTTCCAGCGAGTGCGCCTATGAAGAAATGGATGCCGAAGATCCGTTGTTCATCCTCTATACCTCCGGTTCCACCGGCAAGCCCAAGGGCGTGCTGCACACCACCGGCGGCTACCTGACCTACGTTGCCCATACCACCCAGCAGGTGTTCGACGTCAAGGATGACGACGTCTTTTGGTGTACGGCCGACATCGGCTGGATCACCGGCCATTCCTATATTGTTTACGGACCGCTGGCGCTTGGTGCCACTTCGGTCATGTTCGAGGGCGTGCCCAGCTATCCCAAGCCGGACCGTTTCTGGCAGATCGTGGACAAGTTCAAGGTCAACATCTTCTACACCGCACCCACCGTCATCCGCGCCCTGATGCGTGAAGGCGAGGCGTGGACCAAACACTACGACCTCTCCAGCCTCCGTCTGCTCGGTTCCGTGGGCGAGCCCATCAATCCCGAGGCGTGGCTCTGGTATCATAACAATATCGGCGGCGGAAAGTTGCCCATCGTGGATACCTGGTGGCAGACCGAGACCGGCGGGCTCATGATTTCCGCCATGCCGTATGCCACCCCGCTCAAGCCCGGCTCCGCCACCCGTGCATTGCCCGGCATCTCGGCCAAGGTCGTGCGCCGCGATGGTACCCCCTGCGGTCCCAACGAGGGCGGTCATCTGATCATCGACAAACCGTGGCCCGGCATGCTCCGCAATGTCTGGGGCGACTCCGACCGTTACAAATCCACGTACTTTGCCGGATTCCCCGGAGCCTACGAGGCCGGTGACGGTGCCCGAGTGGACGAGGACGGGTACTTCTGGATCATGGGCCGGTTGGACGACGTCATCAACGTTTCCGGCCACCGCATGGGCACTGCGGAGATCGAATCCGCCCTGGTTGCCCATTCGGACGTGGCCGAGGCCGCCGTGGTCGGCATGCCCCACGACATCAAGGGCGAGACCATCTACGCCTACGTCACCCTCAAGTCCGGCGTGGAACCGTCCGACGACATGGTGAAGGAACTCAAGATTTGGGTCCGCAAGGAAATCGGCCCCATCGCTACCCCCGAGTTCATCCAGTTCGCCGACGGCCTGCCCAAGACCCGTTCCGGCAAGATCATGCGCCGCGTGCTCCGCAAGATCGTCGAAGGCTCGAATGAATTCGGCGACACCTCCACCCTGGCCGATCCGGGTGTGGTCACCGATCTGGTGGAAGGCAACAAGGAATTGGTGGGATAGTCCCGACTCCCCATAGCGGCGGCTCCATTCTCGAAAGCCTCACTCTGGCAATAAATGGCCCCCGCACCTGATGGTGCGGGGGCTTTTTCGTTCCCGGTAAGCCCGCGACAGGACCGCACTTGACTTGACGCCAAATGTCGTTATTCTAAAGACAGATGGCGTAATTATTTTTTCAAGCAAGTCCACCTGTTGCCGAGCGCACCACACTTATTCAAAATCAAACTGCGTCAATTGAACTGGAGACCACATGTCCCGCTACATAAATAAAAAAAAGAATGATTTCTTGGCGATACCTGGGGCCTTCAACCTTGCCTGCGCGGCTACCGAGGTTTTGGCTGTCAAGGATAGGGTCGTTGTTGTCAATACCCTCTCCAATCCTGCGGGGCTCAGGACTCAGTGGAAAAACAGATCAATGAAACAGGGCCGCTTAAAGCGTATGAAGAGGGAGAAGCTGGGTGTTTCCTTTTGGGGCGGGTGTAGTCTGGAGGGCGATGAGATGGTTCAATTGTCCGAAAGACCGACCCCCGAAGTTCGGAAATATATCCGGGCCGGGTTCGAGGCTGCGGAGATACCGTTTACCACGGGATTGCTCGGCGTGCCCCAAAAGGAACTGGCGGATAAAGTCGGTATTTCCGTCCGCACATTCCAGCGGAAGCTCAAGGAGAATACACGGCTCAGTCCAGAAGAGAGCGACCGGCTCTACCGAATTCAGAAGGTTAGCAGTGCCGTTCTGGCTCTGTTCGAAGGCCGGATCGAGGCCATGCGGCGGTGGCTCAAGACGCCTCTGCCCGCGCTGGATGGCGAGACACCTCTGGCCTATTCTGACACCGAGCCCGGGGCGAAGTTCGTCCTCGAACTTATCAATCGCCTTGAGCATGGCATCTTTTCCTGATGCGGGCCTTTCGGATAGTAAAAAATAAGTATGTGCAGTCCTGCCTGGACGGCGAGGGCGCGAAGCTTTGGGGTGGACGCTGGAATTCCAAGGGGCATCCCGCTGTCTACCTGGGAACTACGGTCTCCCTCTGTCTGCTGGAGCTGATGGTACATGTGGCGGATATAGGACTTCTGCGGTCCGCGTATATGATCCTTGAACTTTCCGTCCCCGACGAACTCGTCGCGGTTCTTGAGCCCGCCAAACTCCCAACTGACTGGGTCGCCCCGGAACACCCGGAGTGCAAGCGGCTTGGCAACGAATGGCTGGCAACAGGGAGCAGTGCGGGCCTGCTGGTGCCGAGTGCGGTGGTTCCCATGGAGAATAACCTCCTTCTGAATCCGGAGCATCCTGGATTCAGTCAGGTCAAGGTGTTCGATCCTCGGGCCGTCGTCTTTGACTCGCGCCTTCTCACAAAATAGCCGTATGTTTGGCCCGCAGAGTCCTTCGTAATTCCGAAATGCCCAAAAGTTCAGTCCACACCAATGGAGCGCATGCAGTGATCAAAAAACTTCCCAATCCCTTTGAAGACGGCAAATGTTTTTTTTGCGGGCCGGACAACCCGTCCGGGCTCAAACTGACCTTTTTTCATGATTCCGAGACCGGTCAAACCTTCACGGACTATACGCCCGAGGCAACGTATTGCGGCCAGGGCGATATCTTTCACGGCGGCATGCAGATGGGACTGCTGGATGAAACCATGTGGTGGGCTGCCTATGCGGTCACGGGTGAGGAATTTGCCGTGACCGTTGGGGCGAGTTTTCGGTTTTTGCGTCCGGTCTTCATCGGTGAGCCGGTCCGGGTGGTCTGCGTGGTGAAGGAGCGCGAGGGCGCGTCCATCCGGCTGTCCGGCCGGATCGAGAATGCGGCGGGCAAGCCGTGCACCACGGTCCGGGGAGAGTACCGGGTGGTGTCGCCCGAGCGGTACCGCGAGATGTTGTCGCGCCAGGAAGGGTGACTACCGAGTCAGGCACAGGGCTGCGAATCTTTTGAGCAGCCCGGTCGATGCCGGGGTCTCTGTCACCCCTGATTCCACCGTGGCCGCATTCAGTCCCATGGCTTCGAGTTTTTCTGCCTGCATCCGCACATAGTGGCGGGTGGCGGGGGCGTCGAATTCGGGGTGGAATTGCACGCCCCAGGCCCGGCGGCCCACGCGGAAGGCCTGGTGCGGCTCGTGGTCGCTTTGGGCCAGCAGCACGCTCTCAGGCGGCAGGGTCAGCGCACACTGGGAGTGGGTGACGTGCGCCGGGAAGATCTCCGGCAAGTCGGCAAAGAGCGGATCATCCTTGGCCTCCGGGGAGAGGATGACGGGCACTGTGCCTATCTCCGGCCCGTCCGGGTGGTATCCGGCCTCGCCGCCCAGAGCCTGGGCCATGAGCTGGTGGCCGAAGCAGATGCCCAACAGGGGGTGGCTGGCTGCCACGGCTTGGCAAATCCATTCACCGGTTGCCGCTATCCACGGGAATTCGTCCGTGACCATGTCGTGGGAGCCGGTGATAACGCTACCCACGTAGCGGTCGGGATCGGGCAGAGGCTCGTTTACCCGGACATCCACACAGTCCCACTGCTCAGGGCCAAGGCCCATGGCCCGTGCGGTCCAGTGTTCGAAATCATCGTGTTCCCCGGCGTAATCGGGGAAGGTGCCGCCGGTCTTTATGATCAGAAATCGCTGCATGGCTACCTGCGAAAACAGAGCTTGAGAGGGTTATTGAAAACGCGGCCCATGGTGTCCCAAGGGTGGTCCGGTGTCAACCTGAGCGGGCTTGAACAACGTACTTGCTTTGCGGTATGCTGCGGTAAAGGAATGGAGAAATCATGCACCAGATCACTGTCGTCCGCCGATGGACTCGTCGAGAATTCCTGAAGGCCGGGTCCATGACCGCCCTGGCCGCTGCCCTGACCCCCGGGTTGGGAGGATGCGCCAAGAATCCGGTCACCGGACAGAGCCAACTCATGTTGGTGAGCGAGAAACAGGAGATTTCCATGGACCGGCAGGCCGCGCCGCACCAACTTTCTGCGGACTACGGCCCCACGCAGAACCGGGAGCTCAATGACTACGTGGGCGGGGTGGGTAAAGGTCTTTCCGACATGAGCCACCGGCCCGGCATGCCGTATTCCTTTCAGGTGGTCAATGCCAACTACATCAATGCCTACGCCTTTCCCGGCGGGACCATCGCCTGCACACGTGGCATCGTGCTCAACCTGGATAGCGAGGCCGAGTTGGCCGCCCTGCTGGGGCATGAGATCGGTCACGTCAATGCCCGGCACACGGCCTCCCGTATGTCCACGCAGATGATTGTCGGCGGCTTGGTCGGTATCGGCGGGGCAGTGGTCGGGGCCAAGTACGGCAATGGCTGGGGCGCACTGGCCGGAGGGTTGGGCGGATTCGGTGTGGGAGCGCTCCTGGCCTCCTACAGCCGCGACGATGAACGCCAGGCCGACAGCCTGGGCATGGAATACATGGCTCGGGCCGGGTACAATCCCGACGGCATGGTCGAGCTTATGGATATGCTCAACGATCAGCACAACGCCGAACCCAGCGCCTTGCAAGTGATGTTTGCCACCCATCCCATGAGCAGCGAGCGGCTGGCCACGGCTCGCAAGAGGGCCTTGGGCAAGTATGCCGAGGCCGGGGAGTACTCCATTTACCGCGAGCGGTTCATGGACAACACCGCCTCCCTGCGCAAGCTCGGTCCGGCGGTCAAGGAGTTGCAGACCGCGGAAAAGCTCATGGGGGAGAAAAAATACGGCGAAGCGGAAGCGTTCATCGCCTCGGCCTTGAAAAAGGCCCCGGACGATTATGCCGGGTTGCTGCTCATGAGCAAGTGCCAGATAGCGCAGGAGCAGTACGGCAAGGCCCAGCCCTTCACGCAAAAGGCCCGTGCCGTGTACCCCGCCGAACCCCAGGCCATGCAGTTGGACGGTCTGCTTCTGGTCAAGTCCGGGAAATACGAGACCGCGTACAACGATTTCAGTGCCTATGAGAAGAATCTGCCGGGCAATCCGTACACTGCCTTTTACAAGGGGTACAGCCAGGAGGGCATGGGGCGGGTGGATGCGGCAGCCAACGAATATATCCGCTTCCTCAAGCAGGTAAACCAGGGCGACCAGGCCAAGCACGCCTATTACAGGCTGGTCCAGTGGGGCTACATCAAGGGCGAGGCCCGGCCGGTCGTGGACCCGTTTGCCGGATTGGCGTAGGCGGCGCTAAAAATCGAGCCAGTGGCCCTTGCCGTCTTTCTTTTTCTTTTGTTTTGACCCCTTGTCGGTCAGCGTGTCCACGTCGAATGTCTTTGTGCCGGACTTTTTCGGTCGTTTGGCATAAAGCCCGGAGTCGCTGCCCATGCCGTCCACGTTGATGGACTCCTTTGATTCGGTCCCGGTTTTGTCGTGTCCGGCTCTACCCGATTTATGGAGAGACGACACATGGTCGCGGGAGGCCTGAAGGCGTTTTTTGGCAGTACGGTTTTCCGGGTCAAGGTCGAGGACGTGCTGGAAAAAAGGCTCGGCATCGGCGAACTGGCGCAGATCGAGGTAGAGGGAGCCGATATTCAGCGCGACCCCGACGCTTCCTGCGTAGAAAATCGGGTCCAGTTCCAGGGCCTGTTCAAAGCATTTCAGGGCCGTGAGGCGCTCGTTGCCTTCCCAGTAGGCCAGCCCCATGTTGTAGTGGATCACCGGGTCGTCGCGGACGATGGCCAGGGCCTTTTCATAGACTTCCACGGCCTCCTTCCACTTGCCTTCGCCGCGCAGGATGATGCCCAGTCGGTTGAAATGGACCAGATCGTCGCGCCCGAGCACGCGCTTGGAGTCGATGACCCTGTTCAGGTATTTTACCGCCAGGTTCGGGGCCTGGACCGCCACCGCGTCCACGATGCGTTCGGTGAGGTCACCCACCATGCTCAGGTGTTCGCGTTCGGCCATTTCCACGCAGCGATCCATGTATATCTCGGCCTCTTCGGTCTGTCCCTGGCGCAGGTGCTGTTCGGCGATATCAATTTTGCGCTCCGGGTTGAGCGGCGATATCTCGTCGAGCTGTTGCATGTAGGTGAGTGCCCGCTCATCTTCCATGGCAGAAAAGGCTGAGGCCAGTTTTTTCAGCGGCTCCATGTAGATGGGCTTGGCCTCATGGGCGGCCATGTAGGACTGCACTCCCTTGTCGGTCTCGTCGATTCCCATGAGGGCGTCGCCGCGCATGGTCAGGCCCCGTGCGCTGTTTGGCTTGAGGAGCAGGATGCGGTCCGTGATCTCCAGGGCCTCGTCGAAATCCTTGTTGTTCAGGAGGCTTTCGCATCGATCCTCCAGTTTCTTGAGTTCGCTGGGCGGGTCGATGGCCATGGCCATTTCTTCGATGACCTTGTTTGCCGAGACGGGCTTGACCAGCACGCGGCTGACACCGAGTTCGAAGAAGTAGGCAACGGTTTCATGGTTGATTTCCCAGGTCAGCACGATGACGTGCGCTTCCGGGAATTCGCGGGTGAACCGGAAGATGAAGTCGGTGTTGGGTCGCTCTTCGAGAATGCGCTCGACAAAGAGGAGACAGGGAGTGTTGCTGTCACGCAACTCTCGGCATTTGTCCATGGCCGGTCCGGGCCGCACGAAGGAGAACAGGGTTTCGCCCTTGAAACCGATGATGCGCGAGACGATGTTGCGCAGGGCGCGACCAAATACCGAGTCGTCGGACAGGTAGACTATGGCCCCGCCCTCTTCGTCGAGGAAGCGCTGGACGATGTGATCGTATTGGCCCGGCAAGCTGTCACCTCCATGTTGGCGAGAGTCGCTCGGTATGCTCTCCTACCTGCAACCCACCCTACGCGAGTCGGGTAAATCCGGTCAAGGCGCGCCGGTGGGGTCGGTTCAACCGGTGGCTTGCCGGATCGCCGTCACCTTTTGTGCAGCTTCCTGCTGGCCTGGGTTCAGTAGCAGCACGTTTTCGAAAAAGGGCAGGGCCTCCTCCTGTCGGTGCAGGCTGAGGAAGATGGTTCCCAGATTCATGGAGGCCACTTCGCTTTTCTTGTAGAAATCCGGGTTCATCTTCAGTGCTTTTTCAAAGCATTTGACGGCCATGTGAACATCTCCGCCATCGAAGTAGGCCATACCCATGTTGTAGTGGAGACCTTCGTCTTTGGGCGAGATGCTCAGGGCGCGGGTGTAGTTCTTGATGGCTTCGTGCCATTTGCCCTGGCCGCGCAGGGCGATGCCCAGCTTGTTGAACAGAGAGATGTCGTCCTTGTTCAGGGTGCTGCCCTTGGTCTCGATGACCTTGGCCAGATATTTTTCGGACATGCTCGGGGAGGCTTGGCCCACGGCCTCGGATATGCGTTCGGCCACGTGTCCGACCTGGCTCAGGGCTTCCCGTGTGGCGGATTCTATGGCTTGGTCGAAATATTTTTCTGCGATGTCCATTTTCTTGCGCCGGACGTAGACCGCCCCGATGTCGGTCTTGCGTTCGGTGTTGAGCGGGCTGAGTTTGTCGAGTTTTTTCAGGTAGTCAAGCTGCTTGTTTTCATCGACTCCCTCGTAGGCGATAACCAGTTTCTTGAGAGGCTCCAGGTAGAGGTGGGAGCTTTGATGGGCCTGCTGGTAGCAGTCGATGGCTTGTGCGCGGTCATCCTGCTCCAGGTGCACATCGCCGCGCAGCATGAGCCCGGCCGGGGAATCCGGCTTGATCTTGAGAATCTTGTCGCAGATGTCCAGGGTTTCCTTGAGCTTGCCAGCAGCCAGGAGCCGCTTTCCCAACCCCATGTATTCGCTGAGCTTGCCCTGGGGCCGGATGGTGAAGGCCAGCTTTTCGATGATGTTGTTCATGGACGCGGGCTTGGAGATGACGTTGTTGACGCCGATTTCGTAAAAATAGGCGATGTTTTCGCGTCGTGTTTCCCCCACCAGAACAACGATCCTCAGGTCGGGCAGGAGCTGTTTCAGGGTGATGATGGTGTCCGTGCTGGGCCGTCCGCCGATGAGCCGCTCGATGAAAACGGTGCATTCGATTTTAGCTTTCTGAAATTCCTGAATTTTTTTCAGCCCGGTTTGGACATTTTCAAATACGTTCAGGCAGTGGCGTTTGGACCCGATGATCTTCAGGATAGTGGCCGAGAGCGTTCGTTTGAAGAGCACGTCATCGCTCATGAGGACGATGACGCCCCCTTTTTTCTCGAAATAATCGTAGACGATGGAGTCGTATTTTTTTTCCGCCATGAATTCCCCTGTGTCAATCGGCGTTGAAAGTTGACCCATCATCGGCGTCGAAATTTGACCCACCCCGAACGTGATTTTCGGGTGTTGGGGGAGAGCTTTTCCGGGGGCGGCGGCAGGGTCGGGAATGGAGGGAGCCCGGAGGGCGACCGGAATTCCCGACCCTGCCGCCGACGCTTATGCGTCCTGCCCTTGGTGCTGTCCCCTGCCTTGTTTCAGCCTCCAGCTTTCATTGCCTGTTTCGATGATCTCGCAGTGATGTGTGACGCGGTCCAACAGGGCCGTGGTCATCTTGGCGTCTCCAAAGACCTGTGACCACTCCCCGAAGCTCAGGTTCGTGGTGATCAGCACCGAGGTCCTCTCGTAGAGCTTTGAGAGCAGGTGAAAGAGCAGCTGGCCTCCTGACCTGGAAAACGGCAGGTAGCCGAGTTCGTCCAGGATGACCAAGTCGAAGCGCGCCAAAGTCTCGGCCAGCCGTCCGGCCTTGCCGTCCGCCTTTTCCTGCTTGAGCTGGTTGACGAGGTCCACCAGATTGAAAAAGCGCACTCGGGCGCCGTTGCGCACGGCATTGGAGCCGATGGCGATGCTTAAATGCGTTTTTCCGGTGCCCGTGCCGCCTACAAAGACCACATTGATCCAGCTCCCCATGAAGCCGCCCTGGTATAGATCCCTGATCCTGGCCTCACCGACGTGCGAGTCCTGGAAGTCGAAACCGTCCAGATCTTTGCTCACGGGAAATCTGGCGATCCCCAGGCGGTATCGGATGCTGCGTACGCGGCGCTCGGCCTGTTCCGCCTTGAGCAGATCTAACAGAAACCGTTCCAGAGTGGCCCCGGATCGACGACCGTGCTCAAGCATCTCGTCGTAAGCTCCGCGCAGGCCATGCAGCTTGAGCTCTTTGAGCAAAGCCAAGATGTCATTGCGAAGCATGGCTCGCCTCCAATAGCTGGTCATAACGTCCGCAGTCGGCCACAGGCTCGCATTTGATCCTGAGGTGATCGGGGACGCAAACCTCTTGGGTTGGCCTTTGATCACGGGAGCGGTTCAAGATGTTAAGGACCACGTCCCGACTCACCGTGTTCTGGTCCAGGGCCGCCTGGCAGGCGTCGGTTACTGCCTGGAGTCCATGGCTGGGCACCGCTGTCAGGATACCCGCAAACTGTCGGTCCCAGTCCTTATGCCGCCGCAGGGACAGACGGATTTGCTCCATCGGCGCAGGAAGCCTCCAGTCCTGGAAGGGAGCGCCGTTGCGGAGCGCTCCGGGCTTACGCTCCAGGACAGGCACGTAGTGCCACGGGTCATAGACAGTCTTTTCTCTGCCGAATCGGCGGGCATGTACGGCCAGCACCCGGCCATCGCGAATCACCGAGATGTGGTCGGCGTACGCCTTGATCTGCGCCGCCTGTCCAGCCGCCTCGCAGGGTACGCTGTACCGGTTGTGATCAAACCGCACCAGACATGTGGAGGAAACCCGGCATTCCTGAATACGGTAGCCATCGAAAGGGGCTGCGGGCTTGATTAGGTTTTCACGCTCCTGCAGGAAGACCTCCCAGATCGTCTTGTCCGTAATCTCCGGATGAGCCTGAGTCTTGGCCCAACCAATAGCTCGCTCCAGCAGCCAGGCGTTGTACTCCTCAAGGCTCCCGAAACGCCATCTGCCGGATAAAAAACGAGTACGTACCAGATGGACTTGATTTTCCACCTGCCCTTTTTCCCAGCCAGCAGCAGGCGTACACAGCGTGGGGTCCACCAGGTAATGAGTGCACATCTGCTCGAAGCGGGAATTGAGTTCGCGTTGCTTGCCGCGTAGAACTTTGTTCACTGCGGTCTTCATGTTGTCGTAAATACCTCGGCCACAAGATCCGCCGAAAAAGGCAAAGCCGCGCTGATGGGCGTCGAATACCATCTCCTGGGTCTCCCGAGGGTAACCGAAGCAGAAGACCATCCGGCTATGGCACAATCGCATGTGCGCGGTCTTGACCGTCATTGGCATGCCGTCAATTTCGAGTTGCTCGTGGCTCCAGTCGAACTGGTAGGCCTCTCCAGAGGCGAAAGTCAGCGGGACAAAGGCTTGCGACACCCTGTGCCCTTCGGCTTCGCGCCAGCGGGAGACATGACGCCGGACAGCATCATAGCCTCCCTCGTAACCTTGCCCCTGAAGCTGCTCAAACAAGACCTTGATCGTGCGTCGATGTTTGCGTGGAAGCCCGACATCCCGCTCCAACTCGCTTTCCAGCCAGGTCGTGAATTCACCAAGTTTGGGCATGGGCTGGATCGCTCGTTTGTACTCGAAGCGCGTCTCCTCCGAGCGCAACACCTTGCGGACCGTATTCCGGCTCATGTTTAAATTCTTGGATATCTGCCTGATCGGCGTCTCATGCCGGTCATGGGCCACCTTAATCTTTCGAATTGTTTCCACCGTCAGCATCTCCTCGCTGGCCCTCCCGTCACGATTTTCTCGTGACCTTGAGGGGCTTGCCGGGGTGGGTCAAATTTCGACGCCGATTACCGGCTCAGGTGGGTCATATTTGCACGCCGATTCACAGGTCAGATACAACAAAGCCCGGCAGTGGGCAAACCCTACCCCTTGGCCAATTCGCGTTTAGCTCCTGCGGCCAGGGCCTCGGTGAACCGCACCAACTGGCCGGATTCGAGGTTCCAGCAATGCCAATGCAGTGCCACAGTGAATACCTAGCCGGGCAGCACGTCCTTCAATTGGCCGCGTATCACATACTCTGCCGCCTGCTGGTCCGGCAACATGCCGCAAACCCGGCCCGAGGCGATGATCGACGCAAATTTTTCCGACGACGGCATATAAAACGCCCGGTAACCGGACGGTGGCCTGCCTAGCTTCCCGGCCAACAGATCCCGGTGCATCGTGTCCTTGCGATTGAAAATAAGGAGAGGTGCCCGCTCCACCGTCTCAAGCGTTACGTCATTCGGGAACCACTTCTGAATGTATTTCGGAGTAGCATACAATCGGTATGTCATATCGCCCAGATATTCCACCCGGCAACCTTGAATCGGTTCGCTCCGCGAAGACACGCATCCCAGCACATCGCCGCCTCGAAGCAGTCGATGCGTCTCGGCCTGATCGTCCACACGCAGGTCCAGCAGCACCCGCTCATTGCCCAAAAACTTGTCGATGGCCGGGAAAAACCAGGTCGCCAAACTGTCCGCATTGACCCCAACCGCCAAGGTGGTGAACTCCTTGCCCCGGTCCGGTCCGGTGGCCAAATCCCCCTCCAACCGCTTCACCTGCCGATAGTGCCTGAGCATCTCCCGCCCCGCCGCCGTTGGCCTCGACGGCGAAGATCGTACCAATAAAATGCACCCGGCCTGCTCCTCCAACAGCTTCACCCGCTGAGAAACCGCCGACTGCGTCACATGCAACACCCGAGCAGCCTTCTCAAAACCACCCTCGGTCGCTACCACAGCAAACGCTTCCACCAACTTGTAGTCCAACATGCCCTGTTATTAGCAAATCTTATGCAACATGAAAACAATTAGTTTTACACTGCCCAGCGCGGAAGATAGCACAGGGAGGCCTCCGGCGGCGCTTATCAGCGGGATTGCTCCGCAGGCCCTCCCGGGGGGCTCAAGGCCGAGGGCCTTGAGAATCCCATTGCCGCTTCGCGGGGGCAGAGCTTGAGAGTTGGGGAGTGCTGTGCGGGAGGACTGGCGGGCAAAGGCTGCTCGGCGTTCGTAAGCCTTCGGCCTGGGAAGCCCTGACCGAAGGCTTACGAACAGAACCCACGCCACAAGATCTATTGGGAGGGAACTTAAAAGTTCTGGCGTGGTGGCGTTTGAGACAATGACAGGGAGAAAAGGGAAACTTTGAAAACGTGAAACCATTCTTTCAAACGCTTTTCTTTTCCCCAAAAACCCTTCCCGGTTTGAGGCGAAAGGGGCGGCGGGCGGAATAACGCGAAGCAGCACAAACTCCAACCCGCCCCTTTCGCCTCAAACCGCCACCCGGCACGGCAGCGACGCCCGCCTCGGACGTCGCTGCATGGCACGTCTTCCCGAGCTACGCCCCCGCGAAGCGGCTACGGGATTCTCAAGGCCCTCGGCCTTGAGCAGGTCCAGGACAGCGTCCTGGTCCCGCCGAAGGCGACCGCCGGTAGGCCCTGCGGAGCAACCCCGCTGGCAAGCGCCGCCGGAGGCCCCCAAGACAACCAACAAAAAAAGAGACCATCCACAATGACACCATTCATACAGGGATTCGGCATGGGCGGCGGCCTGATCGTGGCCATTGGCGCTCAGAACGCCTTTGTGCTGACGCAGGGGGTCCGGCGCAACCATCATTTGGCGGTAGCGGGGTTATGCATTGTCTGCGACGTGGTGCTGATCGGGCTGGGTGTAACCGGCGTGGGCGCGGCGGTTGCCATGAGTCCGGTACTGGGTCGGGTGGCGGCATGGGGTGGCGCGGCATTTTTGTTATGGTACGGGCTGGGCGCATTCCGATCGGCGTTGAAGAAGGAGTCCATGGATATTGGCGAGGATTCGGGTGATACGCTCGGGCGCACGCTCTTGTTGACGCTGGCGGTGACCTTGCTCAACCCGCATGTATATTTGGACACGCTGGTGCTCATGGGTTCGATTTCCGGTCAGTTCGGTATGCCGGACCGGTATGTATTCGGCATGGGCGCGGCCACGGCATCCACGGCTTGGTTTCTGGTGCTCAGCCTGGGCGGGCAGGTCCTTGCACCGGTCTTCCGACGCCCGCTTACCTGGCGCATCCTCGACGGCCTGGTCTGCCTGACCATGTGGACCATCGCGGCCTCGCTGATCCGGTCCGCACTCAACTCATAGCAGACTATCTATCACAACGAAACCAATTGGACAGCAAACTATCTATCATATAACAATTCGTTTTAATTGATCTATTGAGAATCAAGAAAATTTGGACACGACCGGACTATTCCCGGCCGGAATCATCGTTCCGGCCGGTGGCGAACAGGGTTTCCCAACGGATGGGCATAAGACTTCGGGTATTTTTCCATTGCAGGTATTCCCAGCCGTCGTCCGGGATGACGCGCACGGGGATGCGGTTGACGAACTGCTTGCCGCGGTCGCCGCAACAGGCGCAGGCCCAGCCGCAGATGTCACAGGTACAGCCGCCGGTCTTGACCATTTCCTTGGCCGTACCCGAGTTGTCGCAACAAGCGTCACACAGACGCAGATAGCCAGGATCGATACGTTCGGTCATGGGTAAAAGGTATGTTCGCGGCTCTGCGCGGTCAAGTCGGCCAGCCCTTCATTTTTTTGTCATGCTGGCGTATGGTGAAAGCGGAGCAACGCCATGGTCCCAATCGACGAAACAACCTGTCCCCGATGTCTCAAGGGGGAACCGGACAACGAATTCGGCCCTGGAGAAGGCGTGCCGGAATATGAACCGCAGCCAGACCCGGTAGCGGGCGAGGACCGGCGCGCGCTGTTGTGCAGGGCGTGCCGCTCGAAGATCACCCGGCTCGATCTAGGCATGGTCGTGAACGGCTCCCATCGGCACGTATTTTTCAATCCGCAAGGGCTGGTATTCGAGTTGGGGTGTTTCGCCTCGGCCAAGAATGTGATCCCGACCGGGCCAAGGACCGACGAATTCACCTGGTTTCCGGGCTATGTCTGGCAGGTGGTGGCGTGCACGGGCTGTTCCTCGCAACTGGGTTGGCGGTACACCGGCGGCCAGGGCGGATTTTTCGGCCTGATCCTGTCCGCGCTTATCGAGGAGAATTCAGGCCGAGGTTGAGACGAACCGAACCGACCTGTGATACGATCCCCCCCATGCATGACGACTTTTTCACCACTTGTCTCGACTGGCTCCACCATCACGCCGCCGCCTACCGCGAACAGGCCGGGGACGACGCGCCGCTCATCGACCGCAAGCTGCGCCACACCATGCGCGTGCTTGGCCATGTGCGCGGGATCGAGCCGGAGGCCGGGGCGGGGGCGGAGTTGGTCCGATGCATGGAGATCGCGGCCCTGCTCCACGATGCCGGGCGCTTTCCCCAACTGATCCGGCAAAAAACGTACGATGACCGCAAGGGATATAACCACGCCACAGCCGGAGCGCTTATCGTGGAGGAATCCGGGCTGCTTGATCCACTGACAGGGAACGAACGCGCCGTGATTCTCGACGCCATCCGCCACCACAATGTAGCCACCCTGCCCCACGGCCTGACCCCGGACACGCAACTGGTCCTGAATGTGTTGCGCAACGCGGACAAGCTCGATGCGATCCGCAACAACTTGAAATATTTGAATCCCGATGCACCGCACGGCAAGGCCCTGAAGCTCGGAGTGATCTGGGACGACGAGCAGGTCTCGCCCGAGGTCCTGCGACTGGCCAGAGAGCGAAGGCTCATCCCGTTCGGCGAAATCAAGTGGTCCAACGACTTCATTCTGTTCCTGTGCTGCTGGCTATACGATCTGCACTTTCATTACAGTTTCAAGCAGTTGCAGGATTCCGGTAATTTCGAAATTCTGTTGGGCAAGCTGCCAAACAGTGAACCGCTTGCTTCGCTCAAGACACAACTCAAAGAGGATCTGGACTGGATCGCGGCCACCAGCCGTCGCTCCTGATCTTTTCCGGCGCTGTCACGATGCACTTCCTTGGCCGAGCTTGACCGGAACCCAACGCAACGTTACTCCCCGGACATGTCGAGCCGTTATCTCATTCCCGCTGCCGTCTGCCGGGTGGAGGAGTCCATCAAGCGCAGCCGGTTCATCGCCACGGCGGCCCCCGCCCCGGACGGGGACACGGTCAAAGCGTTCATTGCCGAAAGGAAAGCCGAATTTCCCGATGCCACGCACAATTGCTGGGCCTACCTGGCTGGACCGCCCGGCGACACCGCGTGTGTGGGACTGAGTGACGACGGCGAACCCCACGGCACAGCGGGAAAACCCATGCTGAATGTGCTCCTGCACAGCGGGATCGGTGAAGTCGCGGTGGTGGTCACGCGCTACTACGGTGGCACCAAACTCGGCACCGGCGGTCTGGTCCGCGCCTATGCCTCCCTGACCAAGGCGGTCCTCGACCGGCTGGAGACACGGGAGCGGGTCGAGTCCGTAACCCTCTCGGCAACCATCCCCTACGCGGCCGTGACCCCGTTCAAACGGATGCTCCCGGATTTCGAGATCGAAGTAATGGACGAAACTTTCACGGCAGAGGCCGGATTCACCCTGTGGTTGCCTGCCGAGCACGAAAAGGGTTTCCGCGCCCGACTGGTCGAACTCACGGATGGTCGGGCAATCATCATGAAAAAATGATCGGCCAGATGGTTGCAATGCGCTGCAAAAATGGGCTAGCCTTAAAGACAATACGCTAACCGCAACTCGAAAGCAGATTTTATGTCAAGCCAAAAACTCCGCGCTATCTACAAGCAACTCAATGACAAGATTGACAATTCAAAAGAATTGGCGGTCTTTGAAATCAAGGAACTCAAAAACGACCTCAACGAACTGCAACGATATCTCTCGGGTCGCAAAAAGGTCACGGACATCCAGCCGGACGATATTTTGCGTTCAGCCTACGAGATCGCAAGCCACATGCGCGAGATGGGAAAACGACAGGAGATTCTGACTGAAATGGAAGATGTGGCCGCCGAAACCGAGGCCCTGGAATACCTGGACTCCCGGGGGGCCAAGCTCCTTACCCGGCCTGCGGGCTGGCACTTCCAGACCACCAAGGAACGGTTTCTGCTCCATGAGAAAGACGCGGTCGAGGCCGCTTCCGAACTGCGCAAGCTCCTGGCTGCGGGCAAGCGTCTCAAAAAACCGAAAAAGAAACAGCCCGCAAAAAAATAATTTAAATCGCAAAATCCTCGCGGCCCGCCTTGACTTTTCCAGGACGGGCCACATCTTTGGGGAATATGCACACAACCAACCACAACGGATAAAAATCATGATCAAACGCATTGTTTTGACCCTTGCGGCCCTTATGGCCGTGCTGTCCCTGGCCGGTTGCGGCTACAACTCCATGCAGCAGCAGGAAGAGGCTGTCTTCGCCGCCTGGGGAGACCTGGAAGCCACCCTGCAACGCCGCGCCGACCTCATCCCCAATCTGGTGGAAACAGTCAAGGCGGCAGCAGCCCATGAAAAAGACACCCTTCAGGCCGTTGTCGAGGCACGCGCCAAGGCCACCCAGACCAAAATCTCGCCCGACATGCTCGGCGACAAAGCGGCCCTGGCCCGGTTCCAGGCTGCCCAGGGCGGGCTCTCCTCGGCCCTGTCCCGGCTGATGGTGGTGGTCGAACGCTACCCCGATATCAAGGCCAATCAGAATTTCCTGGCATTGCAACACCAGCTCGAAGGCACGGAAAACCGCATCACCGTGGCCCGCAAACGGTACAACGATGCCGTCAAGGCCTTCAACTTCTCCATTCGCAAGTTCCCCAACTCCCTGACCAACTCCGTCATGCTCCACCTGGAGCGCAAGGAGTTTTTCCAGGCCGACCCCGGAGCCAAGACCGTGCCCAAGGTCAACTTCGGAGCCGCTTCCTAAATGGAAAAGCTCGTGCGCAAGCCGCTCATGGCCGTGCTCGTCGCGGCCTTCACCCTTCTGGGGGCCGTCCATGCGTCGGCCCTCGATGTGCCGCCCTTCACGGGATACGTCAACGATCTGGCGGACATGATCTCGCCCAAGGCCCGGCAGGCCATGGGAAACCGGCTGGCCGAGCTGGATCGCACCGACTCTACCCAGGTGACCGTGCTGACCATCCCCTCCCTGGATGGCGACTCCCTGGAGGATTTCTCCATCCGTGTGGCCGAGGCCTGGAAGGTGGGTCAAAAGGATTCGGACAACGGGGTCATTCTCATCGTGAGCAAGGCTGATCACAAGATCCGCATAGAGGTTGGATACGGCCTGGAAGGCGTGCTCACCGACGTGCTGGCGGGCCAGATCATCACCAATATCATCGGCCCACACTTCAGAGCCGGCGATTTCGACAGCGGGTTCATGGACGGCGTGGCCGCCATTGCCGGAGCCGTGCGCGGCGAATATTCGGCACCTCCGGCACAGACCAACCGCCGCTCCAGGGGCAGCATTCTGCCGCTCATCGTCCTCCCCATGATTTTCATCATCGGATTGACCGAACTGTTCGGCAAGCGGCGGCGGCAAAGCAACATCGTCAACGGCGAAACAGTCCAGAACCAAGGCACCCATCGCACGGGGTCACTGGTCTCCACCCTCTTCCTCCTCAGCCTGTTCGGCGGCCCCCGTGGTGGCGGCGGATTTGGTGACGGCGGCGGATTCGGCGGTGGCGGCGGATTTGGTGACGGCGGCGGATTCGGCGGTGGCGGCGGCGGGTTCGGTGGATTCGGCGGCGGCGGGTTCGGTGGCGGCGGCGCGTCGGGCGGATGGTAGGAACAGCAAGGATATACCCATGACAACACCCGCACAAAATTTTCTGACTCGCAATGAACAGGACCGGCTCGTCCGGTGCGTCCAGGACGTGGAGGCCAAGACCTCCGGCGAGATCGTACCGGTCATCGCCTCCATCAGCTACGACTACCCACGCGCCGCGCACCTGGGAGGCCTGCTACTGAGCATCCTCGCCGCACTGGGATTGAGCCTGGTGCTCGGTCGTGACGACATGTGGATATTCCTGGCCCTGTTCCTGCCCAGCTATATCCTGTTCTCCCGGCTGCTCATGCGGTATCCCTCGCTGAAAAAGCCCTTCCTCACCAAAGCCGAGATGCGGGAGGAGGTCGAAGAGGCCGCCATTACCGCCTTTCACACCAACGGCTTGCACCGTACCCGGGACATGACCGGCATCATCATCTATATCTCGGTCTACGAACGCATGGTTCAGGTGCTGGCGGACAAGGGGATCAATGACAAGGTCAACCCCGAGGTGTGGGAAGAAGTGGTGGCCATGATCACCGAAGGCATCAAGACGGGAAGCCCTGGCCGGTCCCTGTGCCGGGGCGTGGAGCGGTGCGGCGAACTCATCACCCACCATTTCCCGATCAAGCACGACGACACGGACGAATTGCCCAACCTCATCATCGAAGGCGAAGCCAAGTAGCGAATTAACCTACCCGTCACCATTTCGCCTTACTCCCGCAACCCGGATGTGGTTTCCTTGTTCATAAGGAGGCCCGTTATGTGTCCTGCCATATACGTTGCCGCAGCGCTGGTGGCCCTGATCGCCGGATTGACCCTGCTTCGGGTCCGCGAACCGCACAGCCCCGGAGCCGATCTGCTCGCCCAAGCCCTCGACGGGCTGGGAAAAGACACGCCGCCCCTCTGCCAGGCCACCCCCGGCAATGCCTGTCTGCGATCCGGGAACAATGCCCCCGTCACCCGCCCGCTCCTCTCCCGATTCTTGCCCCCCAACGCCCCGCGCTGAAAAGACAACCGGACCAATCAGACCAAATACAGCGCCAATTACCCATCTGCAACAGCACGACATTGCAGCAAATTCTGTTATATAGCCTACGATTGTCATTCATTTCTCTGTAACAGACGTCTCTTTCCTCATAATATGACATTTTCGTAATACACATCTCCTTATTCTGCGACATTTGTGTGCAAAATGTCGAATTCCAACCCATCCACTCCTCACTATCGTCCGCCATATCAAGCTTTGATGCTGTGGCATCCTTATTGCTTTGCTATGTGGTCAACTTGGACAATTTATACCAAAATTGTCATTCCCTCTCCTGAGCCGGGAACTTGAGGCGGGGGAAGAAAGGAAGGCTACGCCGGGTAGCCGTCCTTTTCTGCGACCTGAACTCCAGCAAACCTGAGGGGGTTGGAATGATCGACAGCGGCGACACCGCCTTCATTCTCATTTCCGCAGCACTCGTGCTGCTCATGACGCCAGCGCTGGCACTGTTCTATGCGGGCATGGTCCGCAGCAAGAACGTGCTCGGCACCATCCTGCAATCCGTCATCATGATTTCACTCATCACGCTCGAATGGATATACCTGGGATACTCCATGAGCTTTGGACCGGACGTGGCCGGGGTGATCGGGGACCTATCACACTTTGCGCTCTCCGGCGTCACTGCCGCGCCCAGCCCGAATTACGCCACCACCATTCCGCACCTCGTTTTCATGATCTATCAATGCATGTTCGCGGTCATCACCCCCGCGCTCATCACCGGCGCGTTCGCCGAACGGGTGCGTTTCCTGCCGTTCATCCTCTTTTCCGTGCTCTGGTCCGTGCTGGTCTACAACCCGGTCTGTCACTGGATATGGGGCGGCGGTTTTCTCGGGGCCATGGGCGTACTCGATTTCGCCGGAGGACTGGTAGTCCACCTCACCTGCGGCGTGGCCGCGCTGGTGGCCTGCATTGCCATCGGCCCGCGCAAGGGCTTCGGCAAGCGCCAGTTCATCCCGCACAACCTGCCCATGACCGTCATCGGCACCGGCCTGCTCTGGTTCGGCTGGTTCGGCTTCAACGGAGGAAGCGCCCTGGCCGCCAACGGCATCGCGGCCACTGCCTTCGTGTCCACCCACATCGCGGGCATGACCGGCATGCTCACCTGGACCCTGGTGGAATGGTACCACGCAGGCAAACCCACCACCCTGGGCGCGTGTTCCGGTGCCATAGCCGGTCTGGCAACCATCACGCCCGCCGCCGGGTTCGTGGGTCCCAATTCCGCCGTGATCATCGGATTTCTCGGCGGGTCCCTCTGCTACCTGGCCGTGCTCGCCAAAAACCGCCTGGGCTACGACGACTCCCTGGATGTGGTCGGCATCCACGGTGTGGGCGGCCTCACCGGTACCATTGCCCTGGGATTGTTCGCCTCCACCGCCATCAATCCCGACGGCGCAAACGGCCTCTTCTTCGGCAACGCCTCCTTCCTGCTCACCCAACTCATCGGTGTCGGCATTGTCGGGGGCTATACTCTCGTGGTCTCCTGGATTATCATCACACTGGTCAACGCCGTCTCGCCGCTGCGCATGACGGATACCCACGAGGAAATCGGCATGGACACCGCTGAACACAGCGAAACCGCCTATCAGGCCTGATGGAGCAACCCATGAAAAAGATAGAAATCATCACGCGCAACTACAAGCTCGACGACGTCAAGGAAGCCTTGACCGGACTCGGCATCAAGGGCATGACCGTCACCGAGGTCAAGGGCTTTGGCCGCCAAGGGGGACACAAGGAAGTCTACCGCGGTGCCGAATATCAGGTCGACTTCGTGCCCAAAGTAAAAATCGATGTGGTCATCGACGACGCACTGGTCGCCGATGCCGTGGAAGCCATCTCCACCGCCGCCCGCACCGGGCAGGTCGGTGACGGTAAAATCTTCATCTCGCCCGTGGACGACGTCGTCCGCATCCGAACCGGCGAATCAGGAAGCGACGCCGTGTAGAAGGCCGCCGGCAACCGGGGGGAGGAGGGCCGTTCCATCCCCCCGGCCACACACGGATTCGCCCACGGAGGTCCTGAAGGCCTCGCTCCCTGCTAAAGCCATCCATTGCCAAGCCATCGAGCACGGATCCGGCAACGCCTGTTTCCATTGAGGGAGATGTGGTGTATTACCGAGACAATCCGTAACCCTCAGCCAGTAGCCATGACCACACGTATTCTCAGCGCCTTCTCACATCTGGTTCGCAGGAACATCCTGTTGCTCGGCATTCTCTGCGCCATCTGGATGAGCATGCACCATCCGGTATCTCCGGACGCGTTCGGTTCCTTTGACATCAACACGCCGCTGGTGGCCCTGATATTCGTGGTACAGGGACTGCGGATGTCCTTCAAGGGCGCGGGCAACATCCGGCAGTATGCCAAGATCATCGGCGGGGCCGTGCTGGTGGCGGTGGTCATCTATCCGGTGCTGGCGCACACGCTGGCCGTGGTTTTCGGACTGAAATCCGACTTCCGCATCGGCTTCCTGCTCCTCGCCAGCCTGCCCAGCTCCCTGGAAGTTGCCATGGCCATGGCAGCCAGTGCGGGCGGCGATCCGCTCACGGCCGTGATCCTGCTCATCGCCCTCAACATCGTGGGCATCCTCTCCATCCCGGTCAACCTTGCCCTCTGGCTGGGAGGCGACACCCAGGTCAGCGAATTCCTGGTGCTCAAGAAGCTGTTGCTCTTTCTCTTCATTCCAGCCGCAGTCGGCCAGATGCTCCGACGTTTTTTCCCGGAATTGCCCAATAAAGCCGAGACCCTGTCCCACTATATCCCCATGGTCTGCATCACGGCCCTGGTCTATACTTCCTGTTCACGCGAATCCGCCCTGTTCCACTCCCTGAGGCTGACCGACCTGACACATATCATCGCCCCGTGTCTGCTGCTGCACATGATCATGCTTACCCTGGCCTGGTTCACCAGTCGCCGAGGGCTGAAGATGGCCGATCACCCGGCCCGCTCCTTTCTCTTCATCACCTCGGACAAACCCATGTCCCTGTCCGTGGCATTGTGGTCCATGACCTATGCCCAACATCACCCGTTGGCCATCTTTCCCATCCTCGTCTTCTACGTCGGGCAGGTGGTCTTTGATTCCATCGTGGTTTCACGGCTCACGCAAATCGACCTTGCGGACAGTTGAAAAAGCATGACAGAAATCTCCCAACAACCTGTTTAGGCAAGGGATACTGGTTGTTGTTGATTGTAGTCAGGCTACCGTAAAAGGTAGTGATCTATGACCGAGGAATAGGGGAGTCGAGTCTTGACCTTGGACAGGGCTTTCTCATAGCTGCGGACAATCCGTTTTGGGACGGACGGGTGGAACACCATATAAAAACCCACGGTGGAGTCGACAATGGGGACAACCTTGCACGGTCGCACAAGTTTTGTCTTCAACATCCTGTACAGCAGAGCGTACTTGTCCGGGTTGTAGATGGCGTCGATGCGCCCTTCATTGAATTTCCGAAAATTGATGATCGTGGCCGAAGTTGCGGACACCATGTCGAATCGCAGGTAGGATCTGCGCAGGGACGGCGTGCGCCACGCCTTGTTCGTATACCCAATGACCATGCCTTTGAGTTCCTCGGGCGAAAGGACGTTGTCAGGCACGAAGCCTTTGTCTACCAGCAACGCCGACTCCATCACCCCATACGGCTCCTTCGGATAGACGAAGAGTCTATCCCTGGCGATATTTTTCGCCAGCAAAAGCACGGCGTCGTACTCCCCTTCCTGAAAATTGTGGAGCAACCGGGCAAAGGGAACAGGGCCTACGAACTTGACAGGCAGGCCCATCTCGGGCGCGATGTAATCCCTGAGATATTCCACTGCGGCCCCGGTGGGTTTTTCCTTTTCGAGCATCGCATGAGGCTCCAGTATGAAAAAAGCCACCTTGAAGGCTTGGGCCGGATGGGACCAGGACAACACCAGGCAGAAAAGGAGAACCCCTGTCAGCCACCGAGGACGAAATTTCATTTTATTTAATGAAAACAATGTGTCTTTTCACCTAAATGAATGCGCTCAGAATAATGTCGATCTGCTCTTCATAGGCTGCCACAGCCTTGGCCAGAGTGGGACGCGGTGCAATGCCGAGAAGGTCCCACGCCTCCGCCTCCAGTTGTGGCATGGCGTACATGCCGCCCTGGGAGATATCCATCGCATTGGTCAGAATGTCGGCCAGATGGATGATGCTGGGCTCCAACGGATTGGGATAATCCATGGGATTGTGGTGGAAATTAATCATGTTGGAAAGGCTCTCGGGGAACTTCCACGAGTCGAGCAGCGGACCGCTGATGTCCGTATGGCAGAACCCCATGATCTCGCGCTCGGCTTCCACCAAGGGAATGGAGTTCTCGCGGGCAAAGAGCATGGCCTCGGTAGAGGCGTATGGCAGCTTTTTGAACAAGATCAAGCGACCCACGTCGTGAAGCAGTCCGGCCGTGAAGAACCGCTCGGGAGCCAGCCCGACCTGGGTTCCGGCCAGAATCTTGGCAAAGATGCCGCAGGTGATGGCATGC
Organism: uncultured Pseudodesulfovibrio sp.; assembly: GCA_963662475.2. GTDB lineage: Bacteria > Desulfobacterota > Desulfovibrionia > Desulfovibrionales > Desulfovibrionaceae > Pseudodesulfovibrio. Next base: position 38,294 of record CAXXUE010000025.1, on the reverse strand, counting down.
CGCCAGAACGATTTCATATCCACCAGCTCTGGCGGTATATCCTTGAAATAATTGATAGCTGAGATGCCCAAGGCCAGCGTGGAAAGCTCCTTGCCGCCCACCAGCGCAACAGCGCGACTGATGGAATCGATGGTCTGGGGGAACCCGTACAGGGGGCTGTTCACGAGCTTGATGAGCTTGGCGGACAGGCTCATGTCCGTGCTCACCACCTTGGCGATGATCTCGGCCGAGGCATTTTCGTCCTCCAGCACGTCACGGATTCGGAAATAGATATCCGGAAAACTGGCCAGCTCGGACTCGTGCTTGACGATGGTCTCCGGGGACCCCATGCCTGCGAGGAAAATATCCTCCAGATGTTCCACACTGGAGGCCCTCCGCTCCGAAACATCCGGCAGGACCCACCCACCGGCCACCGCAGCGGCAACACGATTCAGAGCCAGAAGGAAAATCTCGATGGTGGGTTCGAAGTCGGGATTCACGTAGAGAAAGAACTCGCGGACGTATTCCTCGATTTCGCTCAATTGCTCTTCACTCAAGGAGTCATTGACGTCGACCACTTCCACGCCGACTCGCCCGATCAGCTCGATATGGCGGTCTTGCAGCTCGGTGCCGGCCTTGAACAGCAGACGCCCATCCCCGGCCTTCAGATCCGACGACAAGGTCATGCCCGCAGCAAGTTCGTCCAAGCGTTTGATAGCCAAAACTTTCTCCCTGTTAGCGGCTGCAACCCGTTGCCACGGGGAGCGTTAAAACGGTCCGGCGGCCTGCGTGGGTATATGGTTTCTTTCCCAGTGTCATCAGCCCTAGCCTTCCTTCTTATACGCAATGGTCCCGGGATGATATATCGGCTTGAACGTGGTGGAAATCTTGTGCAGCGCTTCCGAGTGTCCAAGCATCATGTATCCGCCGGGCAACAGGTTGTCGTAAAAGGAACTCACAACCCGCTTTTTCATGTCAATATCAAAATAAATTATCACGTTGCGACAAAACACGATGTGCGAGCGAGGCACCCGCTTGAGCGACAGGGGCTCATTCAGATTCATCTGCTGAAAATTGATCAACCGGGCCACGGGCGGCTTGATCTTCCAACTGTCGCCCTCCTTGGTGAAATATCGGGACTTGATCTCGTCAGGCGTGGTCTTGAAGGCGTAATCACTGTACATGCCCAATTTGGCACGCTCGATCATGGCAGGGGAAAGGTCAACGGCTGTAATCTTGATCTTCCAGAGTGGCAACTCCCTGCGTAACGTCTCATGCAACAAGATGGAAAGGGTGTATGGCTCTTCGCCGGAGGAGCAACCGGCAGACCAGATATTAAGCTCCAGCTTGCCTGCGGCCCGCTGTTCTTCGATCTTTTCCTTGAGCACGTTATTCTGAAACGCCTCAAGTTGCTTCATGTCACGAAAAAAACTCGTCTCATTGGTGGTGGCCAATTCGAAGAGCGTATTCAGTTCATTTGCCTTTTTCGGATCGAACTTGAGGTACTTGATGTAATCGGCGAAACTGTTCAGGCCGAGTTCGGTCAACCGCTTGGAAAATCGACTCTCAAAAAGGTACTTTCGTTTGATATCAACAAAAATACCACTTTTTTCATAAATAAAATCACGCATTTGGACAAATTCATCGTCCGAAATCCTGACGCTTTTTCTCAGCGATATTGAACTTGAAAACAATGATCCCATACGTGTGAGCCCTCAACTCCAGGGAATGCCCAACTCCTTGTCCAGGCTCCTCTTTTCCCAATAACTCTTTATCTACACTCTATTTTACCAATTCTCAATCAGTTTGTCGTTCATTGTACGACTCACGACAATAATACTCTCAATCAAGGGTTGCGCCGATAGATCATGGCGCATTCCTCCCCGCGCAGGACCCGCAGGGCACCGCATGCCAGGGCAGCCAACTCCTCATCTTCCACAACGACTTCCACCGGCCCGAGACAGCTTGTCCTGCGGCGAAGCTCTTTGGTCAGGGTCTCGCTACGGGCCATGCCGCCTGTCAACACCACGGAAGCCAGATCCACCCTCCCTTCGGCATCGGCCAGGGCCGGGACCAGAGAGGCGATGTGCTTGGCAATGCCGTAAGTCAGACCGTCAAAAACCGCCCGTGCCTGGCTGTCCCCATCCTCCATGCGCCGGACCACCTCGCGCAGGTCGTTGGTCCCCATATGAGCAAACAGCCCACCCCGGCGCAAGACGCGCTCCCGTATCTCCGCCGGATCTTTTCCGCCGCTCTCCAGCATGGAGAGAACCGAAATCACGGGCAATCCCCCTGTTCGTTCGGGTGAAAAAGGCCCCTCGCCATCCAGGGCGTTGACCACATCCACCACGCTTCCGCGCCGATGCACGCCGATGGAGATACCACCGCCCATATGGCAGACAATGAAATTCGATTCTCCGTACCGAACGCCCAGCCGGGCCGCCACGGTCCGGGCCGCCCCGCGCTGGCTCAAGGCATGAAACAGGCTGCGCCGCCGGATCGAGGGCAATCCGGTCAGCCGGGCCTCATCCATCATCTCGTCCGTGACCACGGGGTCCACGATGAAAGCGGGCACGCCATACTCATCCGCCCAAATCCCGGGCCAGCACGGCCCCGAGATTGCACGGATGCTCGCCATAGCGGGACTGTTGCAGATCGGCAATCATATCGTCAGACACTTCGTAAACACCCCCTTTCAAGGGGTGCAGTAGTCCGCCCCGACCAGCTACGGCGGTTAACGAACCCTTGGTAATAGAGGCTTCATCAAGGACCTGCCGAATGGCGGCCATGCGAAAATCCTTCTGCTCCATAACCGAACCGAATTTCGCCAATTCCGCCCTGTCGTGCTGAAACTCCCGCGACGCGGTCACGCCATTGCCGTCGTGCAAGGCCAGCCTGGTGGACGTGGAGCCGGGGTTGATCACGAAGATTTTCATGCGCCGCTCCGCCTGGCCAGGATGCTGGCAAGGGCGATGGAGTGAAATTTGCTCGCGTCCGAGTCGCCGCGTGACGGCACCACCACGGGCACACGGCTGCCCACCACCACGGCTGCCATGACGCAGCCGGACACGGTGGTCAGGGCCTTGTACAGGATATTGCCCGCCTCGATGTTCGGGGTGACCAGGATGTCCGCATACCCGGCCACCGGGCTGTCAAACCGCTTGCGCACCGCCACCTCGCGGGACATGGCCAGATCCAGAGAGAGTGGCCCCAGCACTTCGGCGTCACCGAACTCGCCCTTGCGCGACATCTTGGTCAGGATGTCGGCGTCCAATGTGGCGGGCATGGCCGGATAGTTGATCTTTTCCGTGGCCGCCAGAATCGCCACCTTGGGCCGTTGCATGCCCAGCTTGCGGGCCACATCAAGGGCATTTCGCAGGATGTCCGCCTTGCGCTGCAACGTGGGTTGGATGTTCACGCCCGGATCAGTCATTATCATGAGCCGCCCGTCCACCGGAGACTCGAACACCCCCACGTGACTCAAAATCCGGGAGGGATGCGGCACACCCGTTTCCTTGTTGAGCACCGCCTTGAGCAGAATCGAAGTGGAAACCAGCCCTTTCATGATGAATTGGACCTCGCCTTCCCGAAACAGCCGGACCGCCTCGTTCACCGCAGTCTGGTCGTCCGGCATGTGAACGGCCCGAAACTTCGAGATATCCAATCCGCGCTCGTCAGCCAACCGCGCGGTCTCCTCCATGTCACCGATGAGCACCGGCTCGGCCAGGCCCCGCTCAAACGCCTCCACGGCTGCCCGGAGTACGTGCCCCTCGGCCGAACGTGCGATGCCCACCTTGGGCACGATTTCGCCCTCGGGGACCGCAGCGGCCCGGACCAGCCCCTCCAGGCTGGTGATCGGTTCAAAGCCTGCCACGCTTACTCGTCTCCGCGCTTGAGCGCGATCATGCCCGACCGGCACATGGACTTGATGCCATAGGGTTTGAGCATCTGAATCAATCCGTCCACACGCTCCTGGTCCCCGGCCATTTCCACCGTGATCGTCTCCTGGCCCATGCCCACTACGTTGGCCCGGAACACCTCGAATATCTGCATCAACTGCCCGATCTGCTCGGGGTCCATGCCCACCTTGAGCATGACCAGTTCCCGATCCACGAAATTCTTCCGCGACAAGTCATCCAACTGGATTATCTCGTCCAGGCCGCTCAGGTATCGCCCCCACCTCGTCAATGGCCGCATCGTCGCCGTCGAGACAGAGCACGATGCGCGACACCTCGGGATTCTCGGTCTCGCCCGCAGCCAAGGACAGGATGTTCGCGTCATATTTACCGCATTCCAGCGCCATTTGGGCCAGAACGCCGGGTTTGTTTTTGCACAGAGCGGATAAGGTGCGCTTCAAGGGACTCTCCTCGGTTTGAGCGTTGGCGACATGTTTCCACGGGATACCCCATGAAGCGACAATTGGGCAAGTCCCGACCGCGATCCCGCACCAATACCATTTCCGTTGGCGCATCCCGCAAAACGGTATATACTCCCCTCTACCGTGATCCATTTTCTACGCGAAAAACGATGGTTTTTCATAACCTTGCTCATCCAGGCCGCCATGATGGTCGGCCCGGTGCCCGCGGGTGTGTCGCCCGACGGCTGGCGAGTGCTGGTGATGACCGTGGGCGCGACCATGCTCTTCATCACCGAGCCCATTCCGCTGCCCGCCGTGGCCCTGCTCATCATCCTGGGCCAGATATTCCTGCTCGGGCTGGACTCCTCCCTGGTAGCCAAATCCCTGATGAAAGACTCGGTCCTCTTCATCATGGGGTCGCTCATGCTCGCCGTGGCCCTGGTCAAGCAGAAGCTGGACAAACGGCTCGCCCTACTGATCATTCGTGTGACGGGATCAAATACATATAGTATTGCATTTGGTATTTCCGTCTTTTCCGGCCTGCTGGCTTCGTTCATCGGTGAACACACCGTGGCGGCCATGATGCTGCCGGTGGCCCTGTCCCTGCTCCAACTGGCCACGGACGATCCGGGCAAGCAACGCTCCCTGGCCGTGCTCCTGCTTTTTTCCATCTCCTATGCCTGCGCCATGGCCGGGATCGGCACCCCTTCGGGCGGGGCGCGCAACGCCATCATGATCGACTACCTGCGCGACTTCTTCTACGCCGCGGACGATCCCGCGACCTATGAATACAAAGTCAGTTATCTCAAATGGATGATCTACGCCTATCCGGTGTTTCTCATCCAGTTGCCCCTGATGCATCTGATCCTGCGTTTCACCTTTCGCACGGACATACAGGACCTCGGCCCGGCCGTGAAAAAACTCAAGGAGCAGGTGGGGGCAGAAGGAGCGCTCTCCGGTCGACATTATGTGGCTATCTTCCTGTTTCTGCTGACCCTCGTCGGATGGATTTTCTTTTCGTCCGAGGTGGGTATGGGCACCATCGCCATCCTGGGCGCGACCCTGTTCCTGGTCACGGGACTGGTGCGCTGGCAGGACCTGAACTCGGGTGTGAACTGGGGCGTGGTCTGGCTCTATGCGGCAGCCATTTCCCTGGGTGTCCAGATGCGCGAAACCGGAGCTGCGGCCTGGGTGGCAGGGCTATTCATGGACGGACTGGAACCCCTGGGCATGGATCACGGCATCGGCCTGCTGGCAGCGGTCATTGTCCTGACCACCTTCATCACCAACACCATGAGCAACGGCGCGGCCGTGGCCGTACTCGGCCCGGTGGTGCTGTCCATCGCCGTGGGATCGGACATCAATCCCCTGGCCGTGGGCATGGTCACGGCCATGTCGAGCGCCTTTGCCTACTTCACGGTCATCGGCACCCCGGCCTCGACCATTGTCTATTCCTCCGGGTATCTGAATTCGGGCGATTTCATGAAAGTGGGCTGGCGCATGGCCCTGATGTCCTTTGCGGTGCTGCTCCTGGCATCGAAACTGTACTGGCCCCTGGTGGGGCTGTAAGGAGTTGTCCATGAAACGGGACGACCTGAATCTTCGTATTCTCATCTGCATCGGCGGCGGCCCCGAGGCCTATACCGGGCTGCGCTTTGCGTCACGCCTGTGCCGGGAGACATGCGCGGACGTGGCTCTGCTTTATATTCGCCCCCTGGACAGCGGTCTCAAGTCCGGCGGTATGGAGGTGCGCGTGGCCAGGGAAAATGTTCTGGATTGGGGTCTTGAGCTGCCGGGCCTGCGCCACCTCAAGGCGGCGCGCGACATTCTGCTGGAGATGGGACAGATCAACGAGGGCAGCGGCGATGCCTGGCGCTACCACGATCTTTCGGGCGACGACGCAGGGGAATACATCCGCGAATATAACAACCCCTGCGGCGGCACCATCTCCCTGCGACTGCGCACCGCCCCGGACGTAACCAGCGCCGTGGTGGACGAAGCCGATCAGTTCGGCGCAGATGTGGTCATCGTGGGTGGATCGGACATCCCCATGGCCGGTTTCAGGAAATTTCTCTCGGCCAAGCCCCTGGCCCTCAAGATCGCCGCGCACGTAGGCTGTTCCGTGATCGTGGCCCGCCAACTGGAGCCCGACCACGGCCACCTGATCTGCGTCCGGGACTCCGAGCAATGCCGGGCCATGCTGCCCAAGGCGGTCCGCTGCGCCCGGGCCTGTCAGTGCCCGATCACCATCCTGTCAGTGGCCAGGGACGAGACCGAAAAGGAAACCGCTCATCTGGCCGTGGAAAAGGCGGCCGCCGTCTTCCGTCAGGGCGGCGTGGAACCCCAAGCCACCCTGGTCAAGGTTGGCAAGCCCTCGGAAATTATCACCGACCTGGGCGGCGATTTTTCTCTCATCGTGCTTGCTGAATCTGGAAAACCCTGGTTTGCCAAGGGGTTCAGCGTTGCCCACGATGTGGCTGCCCGAGCACGAAACTCCGTGCTCATCATAAAATAATTCATCGCTAAAAATTCTTCAATTCCGCTCCTGGCTACGCCTGGACATTTTTCCCCATTTCGGCCTAATCCTATTGGGAATGTGATCCATTCTGGGCACACCAACGGATTTTGGAGAATTCATGAGCCATACATCCTTCGAACATATTTGTATCTTTCATATTCTGGATGGGTTGCGGGATGGATTGTCACATTTCTCCCATCTGTCCCGAGCCGCAGTCATCTATGCCCAACATCCCGATTCCCATCCCCGCATCTGCGATCCCCAGGATCTCCTGAGAGGCCATGAGCCCAAGCTTCGCGACTTCTATCTCTATTCAAACAAATGGCGCGCCAACGGCAAAATTTCCCCTCAATTGGAAATGATAGAAAACGAGGAGGACGACCTCGACCTTTCGGGCACGGTCTCTCTGGGCGCGCGCTCCGCATCCATGCACTATCAGATGTGGTTCACGGACGAACACCCGGACATGTGTTCCATAGGCCCCACCAAGCGGTGGATGGAGTATGCGGTCGGCCTCATTTCCCAGAATTTCGCCACCCAGGATGTGCAGTGCCTCGATACCGCAGGCTTTGTGCTCCAGCATTGTGCCACCCACGCGGTGCGCGACTTCATCGTGGACGAACGGAGCCGGATGGGATGGCTGGACACACGGGTCCGCATCTATCCCTTCCTGGATGCCATTCTCAATGTCTCCGGCACCCAGGAAGAGGGAGAGTGGCCCAGAGGCCGCGTGGTGGTGGTGGAACCGGACCAACTGGACGAGGTGCGCTTCATCTGCCGGTTCCCGGCCATGGAGCAGCCCACCCTGGCGGACACCAAGCATGTCCGCAAGCTATTGCAGGCCGTGGAGGACTCCGGGCGTGTGCTGGTCGGCGACGGCCAGCATATTCTGGGCATTGCCATCGGCCCCATGCCCGGCGCGTACCTGGCCGCGCAATTCAGCGGCACGCGAGGCTTTCTCTGGCTCAAGGACCAGTTGGTCTGCACTTTTTACGACGGAAGTTTTCACTCTTCGAATCTGCGGGCCAATCTGGTCCAACTGGAAGAACAGCTCCTGGAAACGGATATGACCATGGAGGACCAGCACACGCTCATGCAGATTCTCGCCCTCATGGTCAACCGGGTGCGCGACCGCAAACACGGCTGTACCCTGGTCGTGGACACGGGCAAAGAACAGCTCGCCATGTCAGGGCAGCATTTCGAAAAGCCCCTGGACCTGCAGGAGAGCAGCCAGCTCAAGCTCGCCTGCTCCCTTGCCAAGCTTGACGGGGCCTTGCACATAGGCCGCGATCTCAAGGTGCACGGCTTCGGTTGCCTCATGGACGGGCTCAGCGTGCCGGGCGAAAACCGGGCGCGGGGCGCACGCTTCAACTCCGCCCTGCGGTTCACCGCCGAACACGATGATATCAGCGTGGTTGTGGTCTCGGCAGACCGGCCCGTCTCCATCATCAAGAGCGGTGTGGAACTCACCGCCCTGTGCAACTTTGACCAGATCCGAGGCCTGTCGCGTCCCCCGCTGCTGGCCGAATGGATTGTGAGTTGATTGCATTCCCTTGTAGACATGCCCGGAGATCTCGTGCCGAAACCCTGGATAAACGACCCGGTCTTCTGGCTCTTGTCCCTGCCCGCCCTGGTGGCCTCCGGCATACTCATCCAGATGATTTTATGCCTTTTTTCCTGCTGCGGCACCTTCAAGCTGCGGGGCCGTCCCATCCACCTCAAATGGTGGATGATCCCGACGGCCTCGGTTCTTTGTCTTTGCTTGTGGATTATTGCGGTTCTGTACCTTGTGCTGCGTTGAATCCGCTCGCAAGTCGACGAAAGTATCCATCCGGGGTATGACCAATTCCAGTGGCTATTCAAGGAGCCGTTGCCATGACAAAGAAAAACACCCCGCTCTCCGCAAAAGCCCTGGACGCGGTCCGGGAGACTCGCACCGAAGACTACAACCGGATTAATCGGGTCACCCTGGAAAATTTCCCCCGCAACAGTTGCCCGGTGGACCTGTACCACTGGCAGGCAGACGTCCCCTCACTCACGCCCATATACCGGGCCGGACGGGATATGAACCGCCGCCTGCGCGAACAGCTTCATGCCCTGTGCGAGTCAGGCCAACTGTTTTTTTCCCGCACCCAGATCAACGCCTACGTGGCCTACGTAGGCAACAATCTGGATACCGCCATGGAAGACCCCAACCTGACCGGGGAAGACAAGGCCGACCTCTTTGTCCGTGAACTGAAACTTCGGCAAGAAGCGTTTTATAAAAATCCCATGCCCGAGGAGCTGAACCGGCTGAAACACGGCCTTGAGGCCCTGTGCACCTACCTCCGGGAAGAATCCCGACACATGGCCCGAATGGTCAGGGACGTGCATGCCAACCTGACCCTGGATCGGCGACGGATCAACGCCTCACTCCTGGCCCTGGCCGTGTACATGGAAATACGCAAGGCAACCCTCGCGGCCGCCCCCCTCCAGGATGTGGCCCTGGGGTTCTTTCTCTACGACATCGGCATGACCAAAATTTCCCCCATGATGCTTGCCAAGCCGGGCCAGTTGACGCCCCCCGAAATGCGCACGGTCCAGGCACATCCTCGGCAGAGCGTGGATATCCTCCGCCGCCTCAACCTGACCAGGCCCGAGGTATACGAACCCGCCATACAACACCATGAACGATTGAGCGGCAAAGGCTACCCCAACAGCCTCTCCGGGACCAGTCTCGGTCTGCTGGGCCGCATCGCGGGCGTGGCCGATTCCTACTGCGCCATGATAACGCCCCACCCCAGGCGTACCCCCCTGACGCCGGTGACCGCTGCCGAAGAACTCGTTGCCAGCGACCACCTCTACGACCAGGATATCTGCAAGATACTGGTCCTCCTCCTGCACGCCGTGCCCGCCGACAACTAGCCCGAACTCCTTGTCACTGAAATACTGTTTCAGTGACACCCTGACGCCATCCGAGCGTAACAAAACCGGTGGGAAGCCTCCTTGACGAGGACTATGACTTGGGAAACAACAGGCCCCAATGGCCCGTGAAAGGAGCATCCCATGGTCATTTGGTTCAAGCACAAAAAATACACAGCCGACTATGTATCAGATCAACTCGCTGAAATGTATTTGAAAGTCAGACAGGAGACTCGGCGCATGATCTATGTGGCCACGGCAGCCACCGGTTTCATGGCCGCCATCCAGGCCGTGTACCTTTTCGAGCTACTGTCGTAACCGCCGAAACAGCAGCCAGACAAGCACCACAAGTCCCACGAAGAGCACGCCCACCCTGATAGGCACAATCCCGAAGGTTTCGTCAGGATGAGGCGGCGGGTTGATCTTGAGCGCGTCCGCAGGAAGACGGTCTGCGGGCACGCCGAACCGGGTCAACACGGTCAGGTCGATCACCATCCGTGCGGACTGGCTGACGGGCGGCAACGACTGCAAAGGGTTGTTTGCCAGTCGGATGGCCAAACAGGCCGCACCGCGCCCCTGGTCCTCGGCACAGGCCAGCACCCCACCGAGAACGCCCGTTCCCATCCAGCGGTCGGTCAACACATACACCGGAGCCACACTGCGTTCGGCCAGCAGGCGCACCCCCTGCGCCTCGTCCACTTCCCCGCCTGTCTTGTCCTGCAGAAAACCAAGAAAGATAACCGCGCCGGACCGGGGCACACTGGAGGCCACCGTGGCCAACCCCGCCATATCCAGCCCGTTGCCATCCCCCGGCTCATGGCCGGGAAACACGACCTGGGCGCGGCCCTGATATGGTTCCATGGCTGCTTCCACCCGAAGCTTGAGCCGCATGCTTGCCGGGGAGCCGTCCATGATACCGACCACGATTTCGGTCTCCGGGCGCAGCCGAAAGAGGAGATCAATAGTGGCCCGAACATCCAGTGTCAGGGGAACACCGGAACACACGCCGCACTGGGAGACCAGATTTTCCTCGGGCCGGGGCATGCCCAGATAGACCACCGGGGCAACCCCGAACAGATCCTCGCGGTACTTGCGCACAAAGGCAAACGCGGACTCTCCGTCCGCTATCACGGCCGCCGGAGACACGCCGCACCAGTCAGGACAAAAACGTTCATAGAGGTCTTCAAAAAAATCATCGCCCCGCGAAGCGGGTCCCAGAAACAATTCCGTCACCCGGCAATCCGCGGCCTCAGCCGGACAGAGCACACGCGCCACCCCCCTGGTCCATCCGTCCGGACGCGCCTCCGAGTGCAGCAAAACCACATCCCCGGCCAGAACGGGCGAGACGAATCCCCCCAGAACACACCACAGCAAGAGGAAGGATCGTAAAGTCATTTAATTAATTATTATAGGTATCATTCAGTCAGAACCTATCGACAACTTACTTGTTTTCCGGCTTATGGGAAACCACTCTGTTGCGCCCGGCATCCTTGGCTTCATACAGCGCCTTGTCCGCCGCGCCGACCAGCCTGCTCACGTCCCATCCGGGGTACCACTGGGATACACCCGCCGATATGGTGAACCGGATCGGCTCGTCGCCCAGCCGCCCATCCGTGCGGACGCGAAAATCGTAATTCTCCACACTGGACCGGATGGCCTCGGCACTGAGCGCCGCAATGCTCTGCGGCACTCTTTTCATGACCACCACCAACTCCTCACCTCCGTACCGGGCCGTGAACCCCTGATTCTGGATGGCGTGGGCCGAAACGATACGGGCCAGGACCTTGAGCACGTCGTCACCAACCTGGTGGCCATAGGTATCGTTGACCCTCTTGAAGTTGTCCACGTCGATCATTATCAGGGAGAGGGGAAGCGAATCCTCGCGCTGAGCCGCAACCACCTCACGGAGGTAGGAATCCAGCGAACGGCGATTATGCAACGCCGTGAGCAGAGGATCGAAATTGGCGGAATGCTCCAGGATCCGGGCGCGGTCGTGCAACTCGCGGGCCTCCTCCTTGAACTCGGCGATGAGCTCCTGGAATATGCCCCGGACCTTGGACACGATGATGGAGCGGTCATTGCCGGACTCAATGGCACCCACAGTGCGCTCCTTGAAATCGTCCAGCTTGCGGTTCTGACGTTCGCTGCTGCCCTTCATGGTCTCGATGACCGCATTCATCTCGTTCAGGAGCTGAACCGCAGAACGCTTTTCCTCGGCCAGAGCCTCTTCCAACTCCAATGCCCCGATGGTCTGCAGGATGTACATGTCGAGCATGGCCATGACATTCTCGAAGTGCTTTCTTGAAAAATCCTTCTTGGCCAGTTCATTGAATACTTCCTGCTGTATCTCCAGCTTCTTTTCGTCGCTGTACACCGAAAGATTGCGCAGGAGATTGCGCACGAAAAAAACGACTGCCAACCAGTCGGGATCGTTGCCGATACCAAACTTCTGCAACACGTCGGACACGCATTTCAGGTCGGAAAAATTGCTATTTGATACCATGAACCGCTCCCAAATCCTGTCTGCATTCACGCCCAACGTCGAAACCCTTGCCTTGTACGACTATAGAGTAGCGCTGGAAACAGGGCAAAGTTTTTCGTCCGAAAAGACACCTGTCTGGATCAGATCATGTCCGCGCCACTGAGTACAGCCACAAACCGCTTGAATATATGCATATCCAATGCCTCGCGCATGTCGTGGCGCATGAGGGTCAGGGCCTCGTAGGGAAGTATGGCCTCGGCATAGGGTCGCTCCGTTGTCAGCGCGTCATAGACGTCCGACATGGAAATAATGCGCACGGGCATGGGGATGTTGTCCCCCTTGAGTCCGGCCGGATACCCGGTGCCGTCGAGCTTCTCGTGGTGAAAGAGGATACAGTTGATGGTGTTCTGGGTCATGGGCAGATGGGCACACATGGACACCCCGTGGACCGGGTGCTCCTTGATGACTCCCCGCTCGCCCGTGGTCAGGGAACCCCGTTTGTTCAGGATACGGTGGGGAATCTTGGCCTTGCCCACATCGTGCAGCAGCGCGCCCAGGGCACACTCGAAAATTTCGGTCTCCGTCATTTCATAGGTCTGGAACACGGCAACGGAATAGATGAAAACGTGCATGCAGTGGGTGTACGTCTTGTAGTCATGGGAAATAAAGGGGGCCACCGTGGACAACGATTCGTCCGAGGCCAGGAACTTGATGGAGCTCTTGACGATTTGCGCAATGCGATTGAAGTGGCGGGCCCGGAGGGATGTGGGCAACTTGCGGTCGAACACGTCCTGCATGACCACGGTGGACGCTTCGTAAAAGACCTTGGACCGAAGCTTTATAGGCAGGCCTTCGTCCAGCATGTGAATCGGCGTGCAAATATGACCCACCTGAGCCGGTAATCGGCGTCGAAATTTGACCCACCCCGGCAAGCCCCTCAAGGTCACGAGAAAATCGTGACGGGAGGGCCAGCGAGGAGATGCTGACGGTGGAAACAATTCGAAAGATTAAGGTGGCCCATGACCGGCATGAGACGCCGATCAGGCAGATATCCAAGAATTTAAACATGAGCCGGAATACGGTCCGCAAGGTGTTGCGCTCGGAGGAGACGCGCTTCGAGTACAAACGAGCGATCCAGCCCATGCCCAAACTTGGTGAATTCACGACCTGGCTGGAAAGCGAGTTGGAGCGGGATGTCGGGCTTCCACGCAAACATCGACGCACGATCAAGGTCTTGTTTGAGCAGCTTCAGGGGCAAGGTTACGAGGGAGGCTATGATGCTGTCCGGCGTCATGTCTCCCGCTGGCGCGAAGCCGAAGGGCACAGGGTGTCGCAAGCCTTTGTCCCGCTGACTTTCGCCTCTGGAGAGGCCTACCAGTTCGACTGGAGCCACGAGCAACTCGAAATTGACGGCATGCCAATGACGGTCAAGACCGCGCACATGCGATTGTGCCATAGCCGGATGGTCTTCTGCTTCGGTTACCCTCGGGAGACCCAGGAGATGGTATTCGACGCCCATCAGCGCGGCTTTGCCTTTTTCGGCGGATCTTGTGGCCGAGGTATTTACGACAACATGAAGACCGCAGTGAACAAAGTTCTACGCGGCAAGCAACGCGAACTCAATTCCCGCTTCGAGCAGATGTGCACTCATTACCTGGTGGACCCCACGCTGTGTACGCCTGCTGCTGGCTGGGAAAAAGGGCAGGTGGAAAATCAAGTCCATCTGGTACGTACTCGTTTTTTATCCGGCAGATGGCGTTTCGGGAGCCTTGAGGAGTACAACGCCTGGCTGCTGGAGCGAGCTATTGGTTGGGCCAAGACTCAGGCTCATCCGGAGATTACGGACAAGACGATCTGGGAGGTCTTCCTGCAGGAGCGTGAAAACCTAATCAAGCCCGCAGCCCCTTTCGATGGCTACCGTATTCAGGAATGCCGGGTTTCCTCCACATGTCTGGTGCGGTTTGATCACAACCGGTACAGCGTACCCTGCGAGGCGGCTGGACAGGCGGCGCAGATCAAGGCGTACGCCGACCACATCTCGGTGATTCGCGATGGCCGGGTGCTGGCCGTACATGCCCGCCGATTCGGCAGAGAAAAGACTGTCTATGACCCGTGGCACTACGTGCCTGTCCTGGAGCGTAAGCCCGGAGCGCTCCGCAACGGCGCTCCCTTCCAGGACTGGAGGCTTCCTGCGCCGATGGAGCAAATCCGTCTGTCCCTGCGGCGGCATAAGGACTGGGACCGACAGTTTGCGGGTATCCTGACAGCGGTGCCCAGCCATGGACTCCAGGCAGTAACCGACGCCTGCCAGGCGGCCCTGGACCAGAACACGGTGAGTCGGGACGTGGTCCTTAACATCTTGAACCGCTCCCGTGATCAAAGGCCAACCCAAGAGGTTTGCGTCCCCGATCACCTCAGGATCAAATGCGAGCCTGTGGCCGACTGCGGACGTTATGACCAGCTATTGGAGGCGAGCCATGCTTCGCAATGACATCTTGGCTTTGCTCAAAGAGCTCAAGCTGCATGGCCTGCGCGGAGCTTACGACGAGATGCTTGAGCACGGTCGTCGATCCGGGGCCACTCTGGAACGGTTTCTGTTAGATCTGCTCAAGGCGGAACAGGCCGAGCGCCGCGTACGCAGCATCCGATACCGCCTGGGGATCGCCAGATTTCCCGTGAGCAAAGATCTGGACGGTTTCGACTTCCAGGACTCGCACGTCGGTGAGGCCAGGATCAGGGATCTATACCAGGGCGGCTTCATGGAGAGCTGGATCAATGTGGTCTTTGTAGGCGGCACGGGCACCGGAAAAACGCATTTAAGCATCGCCATCGGCTCCAATGCCGTGCGCAACGGCGCCCGAGTGCGCTTTTTCAATCTGGTGGACCTCGTCAACCAGCTCGAGCAGGAAAAGGCGGACGGCAAGGCCGGACGGCTGGCCGAGACTTTGGCGCGCTTCGACTTGGTCATCCTGGACGAACTCGGCTACCTGCCGTTTTCCAGGTCAGGAGGCCAGCTGCTCTTTCACCTGCTCTCAAAGCTCTACGAGAGGACCTCGGTGCTGATCACCACGAACCTGAGCTTCGGGGAGTGGTCACAGGTCTTTGGAGACGCCAAGATGACCACGGCCCTGTTGGACCGCGTCACACATCACTGCGAGATCATCGAAACAGGCAATGAAAGCTGGAGGCTGAAACAAGGCAGGGGACAGCACCAAGGGCAGGACGCATAAGCGTCGGCGGCAGGGTCGGGAATTCCGGTCGCCCTCCGGGCTCCCTCCATTCCCGACCCTGCCGCCGCCCCCGGAAAAGCCTCCCCCCAACACCCGAAAATCACGTTCGGGGTGGGTCAAATTTCGACGCCGATGATGGGTCAACTTTCAACGCCGATTGACATCCAGCAGGATAGTGCCCAGATTGCACTCGATGTACTTTTCATACTGCGGCCTTTCCGAACTCTGGACGTACACTTCCTTGACCCCGTTCCGATACAGGGACTGCCGATGTTTGACCGTGAATTTCTGGCCCGACTTGGTGTAAAGAACGAAGTCCCCTGCCTGCCAGAGGTAGACAGAAAATTCCCCTAAGGCCTCCGGGAATAGCATAACCGGAGAAACCGGGAAGTAGGAAACCGGTCGGGCGGCATGGGATTTAGAATCCATCCACATTTCAATAGGGTAGATCGAAAGAAAAATCTAGCAAAAATCAGGAGATTCCCTAGACGACGGAAGAGAATCCACCCTTCACTGCGTCCCGTCCAGAACCCGCTGCCGGATGTCGAGAAGCGTTGTCACATCCTCAAGGCAGGGGATGATCCCCCGGGGAAAAGGGTGTGCCCAGGGTTCGCCCGCCAAGACCCCTCGCGCCCAGTAGCGGACGGCTGCCGGGAAAAAATCCTGGTTGTTCAGCACGATGGCAGCTTTGGACCGGGCATCGTCCTTTTGGGCCGAAAACGAGAAATTGTCGCCGTGTATCACATGCGTGAACAGGGGTTTTGCCACGCGCACCCCGGCATGCCCCTTGGCCGCGGCCTGGACCCAGAAGTCCCAATCCTCATAGGCGGTATTGTTGCGAAAGCCTTCGGAATCCTCCCACACCCGGCGACGGAACAGGGCTGACGGCGGCAGGATATTCTGATTTTGTAGCAGGTCGGCATCAAAATCCGGGAGGCAGACCGTGCGGGCGGCACCGGATTCGTCGTGAATATAATCGGTGTAGGCCATGGAAGCCGAAGGATTGGACTCCAAACCCTCCAGACAAGCGGCCAGATAGCCGGGCGCAAGCCGGTCGTCCGGGTCGAGGCAAAGCAGCAGCCGACCAGAACTTCGAGCCAGGCCATGATTGCGGACCGGGCCGGGACGGCCACCATGGGTGAGCCAGAAAGCGGAAAAGGTATGGACTGGCAGTGCTTCCAGGCACGCTATCGCCTGCCGGGAGTCGTCCGTGCTGCCGTCGTCCACCAACAGGATTTCCACCGAAGTCAGCCCCAGAGTCTGCGCGTCCAAATCCTGAGCCAGACGGGAGAAAAATCGCCCGTAGTCATGGTTCGGGATGACAATGGATATCTTTGGTTCAGTCATTATTTACTCGACTTTCGGGGTTGAGCTCTACCCTTCAACGCACTGTGCTCTTTGACAATGTTGCCTGCTGAATCCGTAGAGATAGAATGCCCGTTGCAACGCTTCGGCCAGAATCGTCTGTACCAACTCTTCCGCAACCTGCTTGTTTTCCATCAAATGTAGCATCGTCAGCGTCAAAATGCGTTGCAGCGCCTCCACGTATTCCAAATCGCGCACCTCTTCGCAGCACGCATGAAAGAGCAGGCCAAGTGTTCGCGGGTCGTCGTGGCGACGCTGCTCCAGGGCAAGAAAGAGGTAGCGCAGCATGACGATGGTCGTATGCGCGATCAGCGAGTCGAAATCCCTGGCCTGGCAGCCTTTTTCCAACTCCAGGTGCTGCTTGGCCGTGCGGAAGAAGACCTCGATGTCCCAGCGCTTCCCATAGATGCGCACCACGTCGGCCTCAGGCAGTTTGCTGTCCGTGGACAGCAGGGCCAGCCAGTCCTTTTTGTGCTTGTTGCGAACAAAGACGATGCGTGCGGGCTTTTCATCCTTCATGGTCACAAGCGCGTTGGCCAGGACCCGCGCCCGCCCCCGGCGCTTTCGCAGCCGCCTGTAGATTTCATCCGCGCTCAGGCGCCCCCCCTCGAATCCGTAAAGAACCTTGGGCGTGCGCTTGATCATGCAGATCACGTGGATGTGCTCGCGGGCCTGGCTGATGATGGCGGGCATGCCGAACCAGCTGTCCATGAGCAGGTATCTGGCCTGGACTCCAGCGGCCAGGGCGCGTTTGAGCATCGGCCCGATCAGCTCAGTGGCCTTGCAGATCGCCTCTTTGCGTCGCTTGGCCCCGCATGAACGGTTGTCGAGTTGTTTGGTGACGCCCTGATAGCGATTTTTCTCCTTGGCGGACGACAACAGCGCGAAGTCCAGCGGTGCGAGCGTGGCGCCGTCGGACCAGCACAGGCTGAGAAGCCGGTACCCTTTGAGGAAGCCGTTTTGGGTATGATCGAAGACGCGGGCCAGCAACTCGACTTTCTTGGAGCGCGGCCGTTGGAGCGTTGAATCGTCAAGGATCAGCACGTGTTCGCGCTCCTGCGAGGTGAGTTCCTGAAGCATGGAGCAGACGCGGGCCGCCAGCAGAAGGAGAAAACGCCGCCAACTGAAGCGGCTGGAGCGCATGAATTCGTAGACGGCGTCTTTGCCAAAACCGGGGCTGTCCCGGGTTGCGAAGTATCGATATAGGTTGAGGCGATGGAACGGAAGCGAGAAAAGACAGGATAGCAGGACGGCCGGAGGAGCTCCTTTTGCTTTGGTGAAACCGCATCGATGGGCAAGGGTCCCAATCGCGAATTGCTGAAAACCGGTTGATGCGGCACGTGATGCGCTGTTCTTTCTCTTGAACATCATGGCAGATAGCGGTATTCTGCATTTGGGTCCTTCTCCTTGGCTTTTCTGTTGTAGTGCAACAACATAATACCAGGGCTGCAAGGACCCTTCAACATAAAATATGAATTATTTCAACATGCTGACTGTTGCTTGAACTGTACTTTCAACCCCGAAAGTCGAGTTATTTATGAAAAAACAGTCGGTTCAAGACTTCTTCGATCCCTTTCATTTCAACGGGCTTGGCTATGTAGTCATCCATACCACCCTTCAAAAACATCTCCCGGTCCCCGCTCATGGCATGTGCAGTCATGGCGATGACCGGAATGGCCGGATTGATACGCGAATCCTTGTTGCCGCTCCGGATCAAATTCGTGGCTTCCACCCCGTCCATATCCGGCATCTGGATGTCCATGAATACCCCATCAAAATCATACTGTTCAAGCATTTTAATAGCCTCTGCCCCGTTTTCCACGGATCGGGCCGCATGCCCCAGCTTGGTCAGCATGCGTTCGGCCATGAGCCGATTGACCCGATTGTCCTCGACCACCAGCAAAGAGAGCGACCGATGCGGCAGCGCCAGCGGTTTCCCGATGGGGTCTTCCGCTGTAAGACCGTTCGGATCAAAGCCCAAGGGAAGGGCCAAATGGAGAATGGTTCCCCGGCCCGCCTCGCTTTCGACCGACAGAACGCCCTTCAACAGAACTGCCAGCCGTTTGACGATGCCCAACCCCAATCCGGTTCCCTGATGACGGCGCACATAGGAACCGTCCACCTGGGTGAAAGGCTCAAAAATGTGCTCCATCTTGTCGTCGGGAATACCTATACCCGTGTCCCCAACGCTGAACAAGAGACGCAGGGTTCCGTTCTGCGGGTCGAGATGCAGGAGGTCAACCTCTACGGACACTCCCCCCTCATCGGTGAATTTGACGGCGTTGCCCACAAGGTTGAACAGGATCTGCTTGAGGCGACTCTTGCCGCCGATAACCCTTCCGGGAATCTCGTCCGACAGGGCGACAGACAGGGAAATTCCTTTTGCCATACTCTGACTCCGGAAGGTGGCCAGCACGTCCTGAACCAGCAAGGGAAGAGAAAATTCCTCGGAGACCACTTCGAGTTTGCCCGCCTCGATCTTGGAAAAGTCCAGAATGTCATTGATGATGGCGAGCAGGCTGCGCCCCGAGGACAGGGCGGTGTCCACGTAATCGCGCTGCTCCTCGCTGAGGTCCGTTATCTGCGCCAGTTGCAACATGCCCAGCACGCCGTTGAGAGGTGTACGTATCTCGTGGCTCATATTGGCCAGGAATTCGCTCTTGGACTGATTGGCCGACTCGGCCAGATCTCTGGTCATACGCAAATCCTGTTCAATGCCCTTGCGCTCCACGGCCAGGGCCACCTGCTCGGATACCGAAACGAGCAGGTTCACGTCCTTGGCCGAATACTGGAAGGGGTTGGTATAGGACTGGACAACCATGACGCCGACCGTTTCTCCCTTGATCTTGAGAGGCACACCCAGCCATGCCATGGACAAGGTGCCGAACATGGCCTCTTCAGTGATCTCCTTGTTGTTCAGGAAGCACTCACGCACCATATATACGGCACCTGCGGCGTCTTCCAGAACAGATATCTCGGAGGGAGGCAATTCTCTGGTAGTGACGAGCAGCGGTTTGCCGGACCGAATCACCTCTACCGAAAAACTCGTTGCCCCCGGATTGTTGATGTCGAAAACCACGCCCTTGTAATCATCGAGCTCGTCTTCGAAATACCTGAAATCCAGTTGGGTTCGCTGCTTGTCGAGCAAGGCAATGAAAAAGTTGGCCGCGTTGATGGTATTACTCAAAATGGCGTGGATGCGCTCGTACAACTCGTCCAGGTCCGAAGTGACACTCACGGCATTGGATATCTGATAGAGCAGATGAGCCACGGTCTCGTTGTACCGCCGCTCGGTGACATCCAGAATGGTCCAGATGACGCCCTGGTCCAGATTGTCCCTGTCCACGGCCTTGGCAAACAAGGTGGTCCAGATGAGCACCCCGTCCTCGCGCCGGAACTGCTGTTCCGTCTGGTAAAACCCGTCGATAGCCAGCCCGTGCTCGCAACGCCTGCGGAAACTGCTGTACTGCTTTGCAGACGGGAAGAACCGTGAGGGGTGCTGCCCAATCAGGCTTTCCGGCGTGTGGCCGAAAATCTCGGCCCCCCGACTGTTGATCCTGACAACGGTATCATCGAGGAAAAGGCCCATCCCGAAGATGGCATTCTGCTGGATGACCTCCAACTGCTCAAGGGCCTCCCTAAGCTGATCTTCGGTCCGCTTGCGCTCCGTGATGTCCCGGGACACCGTGGCCACATGGCTGACCTTGTCGTCCGTGCCCCAATAGGGATACATGAACACTTCGTAAAATCGCCTCTCCATGGCCGGAAAAGAAAACCAGGCTTCATAGGACACTGTCCGGCCTTCCAGACACGCCTGAATATGTGGCCGGATTTTCTCTTCGAACACAGTCTTGCCCCAGACCTCGACCATGCTGTGGCCCAGAAGGGCTTCCCGAGGCTTGCCGTGATGTACCAGATAGGCCCGGTTGGCAGCCTCGTAAATGGAATCCCTGTTGCTGAGTGTCATCAGGTCGTGGGAAGCATTGGCGATGAACTCGAACTTCTCCAGGGCCTCTTCCAGATCCTTGCGGGCCGTTATGTCGGAAAATGAGATGAAAACAGCCGGAAAGCCGTCCAGGTCCATGAGCACGGCCGAAGACTGGGCCCAGAACCGGGAGCCGTCCACCCGACGCATCTCGATTTCCACATCACTCAGGTGGCCTTCGGAGAGCAATCGGGAGGCAAAATCATTGCGGCTCTTGAGGTCGCTATAAAACTTTCTGGTTGGCATGCCCACAGTCTCTTCAAGAGAAAGACCAAACTGCTCGGCCGCCCGCTTGTTGACAAAAATGGTCTCGCCTTTGGTCAGATTCACGATAACGGTGGGCAAGGGCGACATCTCAAGCAAGGTGCGAAAGTGCTCCTCGTTCCTGCGCCGCTTCTGCTCGACGGCCTTCTGCCGGGTGATATCGGAAAAAACACCGACAATACCCCCCGGAGTCCCGTTCATGTCGTTGAATATCGCCTTGCGAATGAGCACGATGCGCTTCCTCCCGCCAAACTGGGTGGTCAACTCGTACTCCTGCATACCGGCTCCACTCTCAAGCAGCTCCCGGTCCTTTTGCACGTAGAGGTCTCTTTCGCCCTGGGGCATGATGTCCTCGACACATTTCCCCAGAAATTCGCTTCGAGGCCTCCCCGCAAATTCCTCAAAGGCCTTGTTACACCCCAGGTAGCGGCCATCCAGGTCCTTGTAGAAAATCTGGCTGGGCACCGCATCAATAATGGTCTGGATGAAGTTCAATTGATTTCTGAGCGCTTCCTCGGCGCGCTCACGCTCCTGTATCTCGTAATTCAGACGCTCCCGCTGGGCCATCAGGTAGGAAGCCCGCTCCAGGCACTTGAACAAGGCCTGGTCCAGTTCGATCAGCACATCGGAGCCCTTGATCACAAAATCCCAGGCCCCCCGGCGCACGGCATGGATGGCGTCTTCCATTCCGCTCGCTCCGGAAATGACGATCAGGGGAATCTCAGCAGACCGGTCAGCCAGTTCGGCAAGCACGGCATGCCCATTCATGCCCGGCATCTGCAGGTCGATAAGCACGGCATCAAACCGCTGCCTCAAAAAAAGCTCTACCCCAGACAGGCCGTCCCCAGCCTCAAAAACCTGAAAACCGCCCTTTTCCAGATGACACGTCAAAAGCGCCCTGAATGTCGGATCGTCATCTATGACGAGTATGCGAGAGCGACTCAACACCAGCCATCCTTTGTCAAAGCTTGTTTTCACCCATCAAGCATACACCCAAAAAGTTATGCAATTATTTTATATTGTATCACTCTTCCCTGAAGCAGCTTGTCTCATCATCCCTAACCGGGTATCTTGCCTTCTGAAACCTGTTACCTCCCGGAGAATATCAATGCAACCCCTCTTGCTCGCCGCACTGCTGGCTTTGACCCTTTTAACCGGCCCGGCCCAGGCGCAGCCCGTCCTCTTTGTGTCGGACGTCGACTTCGCCCCCTATTCCATGATCATCGAAGGGCAACCGGCAGGCATCGACGTGGACATCCTCGTTGCGGCGGCCAAGCGGGCAGGGATCGACATCGACATCGAATTCAAACCCTGGGACGAACTGGTCCGCATGATGAAACAAGGCGAATGTGACGGCGCATTCTCCCTGTTCCTCTCGCCGGAACGGGAAAAAGAGGCCCTGTTCTTGGAGGCCGAGCCCATCCACTTCAGCGACTACGTACTCTTCACTAAAGTAGGCGCCGATTTCGACTTCACAACGTATGACGATTTGTCCAGCAAGACTATCGGCCGGGTAGCGGGGACCTCCCTGGGAAGCGAGTTCGACGCCGCCCTGGCCGCAGGCAAGCTCACCGTGAAGGAATACCCGGATCTCGCGGCCAGCCTGCGTGGTCTGCTCACGGGTGAAATCAACGCCTATGCGGGCAACATCGACGTTACCTACTACCGGCTCAAGGCCATGGGCATGACCAGTTCCATCACCTACCTGCCCAAGAAACTCGTGAAACAGAAGCCCGCTTACCTCGCCATGTCCAGGGCGTCCAAATACAAGGACAAGGAAAGGGTGATTCAGGGACTGGAACGCGCGCTGGCCAAGATGCGCAAGGACGGCACCTACAACAAGATCGCCCGCCGTTATCTGCTCCGCTACTGAGACTGGCGCGCCTCCGCAAAAGACCGCACTGCCGGGGCGGGGCGGCATGACCGCTCTCTGAAATGAAAAGATGTCACTGACGGGAGGACCCTTTTGCTTTCGTCAAAAGGGCGTTAATCCTGCAATACGGGAAGGGTGAACACGAACCGGCTGCCCAGACCATCTTCACTTTCTGCCCATATATGGCCGCCGTGGCCTTCGACTATGTGACGGCAGATGGGCAGGCCCAATCCGGTTCCCCTGGGACGGTCGGCCAGACTCTCCTCTCCCTGGATGAACTTGTCGAATATGGAGCTGAGAATGCTCTGCGGGATACCTACCCCGGTGTCGCTGACGCTGACCTTGACATAGGCTTCGGTCGCGATGGCCTTGCAGGTGACACTCCCTTTTTCCGTAAATTTCACGGCGTTGGAGATCAGGTTGACCATCACCTGAATGAGCCGGTCGCCGTCGCCCATGACAAGGGGAAGATCGTCCTTGATCTCGGCCAGAAAGGCGAGTCCGGAACCCTCGAACAGGGAGGACGACACCTCCATGGATCGGGAAATGAATTCATTGGGACTGGTCGGCTTCATGCGGTACTGGATCTTGTTCGCCTCCAGCTTGGCCAGATCCAGGACATCGTTGATCAGTGCGGTAAGGCGCTCACCTTCGGACACGATGATATCGATGTCCTTTCGGACCCGATGCATCTCCCCTTCCAGCTTTTGATCCTGATCGACCTTCACAGCCGGAAACACGGCTTCCTCAAGCTTCTTGCGAATGATCTTGGCAAACCCGATGACCGAAGTAAGAGGGGTGCGCAGTTCATGAGAGACAATGGACAAGAATTCACTCTTGGCCCGGTTGGCACGATCCAGTTCCCGGGTGCGTTCGCGGACACGAATCTCCAGATCGTCATGGCTTTTTCGGAGCGATTCCTCGTTGCGTCTCCGTTCGGAAATATCACGGGCCACGATCACGGCTCGGCGTCCCTCTTTCTGCTTCACCATGCGCAGGGATAGCTCGACCGGCACCGGGTTCTTCCCTTCGCTAAAAGGACAGCAAAACTCCGTTTCCAATTGCATCACGTCGCTTTTTGCACTGAAAAGATTGGCGGAATACCGGGCGATATGCTCGGGCAGAAGCCGATTGAACGACGTTCCGTTCAAGGACTTGGCCCCACAGTCAAGCATGGTGTGGACCGAACCGGCCACATCGAGAATGATCCCGGTCTCCGCGTCCACCACGAAAATAGCGTCGGAAACCCGGTCCAGGAGCGCACGGAATTGTTCCAGCTCGTCAAGCCGGGTCCTGAGTTCCGGATAGTAGCTCTTGCTCACGGACTGCTTTCCCATACCTATGAGCTTGGCTCGTTCCTCCTCAATACTGGCCTTGGAGCGTGGCACCAGGTCAACCCGCTTTTTCATATATCCCCATCACTTCGCTCACAGTGGGCTGCCTGGGATTGGTGAGCATGCAGGCATCGGCCAGGGCATTTTCAGCCAACAGAGGCAAATCCTCTGCCGACATGCCCAGTTCATACAGCTTGTCCTTGACCCCTGCTGCCCGCTTCAACTCCCGGAACACCGCCAGGGTGCCCGCCCTGGCCTCCTCGCTTGAAGCGTTGGCCGGGATGGAGCCGCCCAGAGCATTTCCCAATTGCCGATATTTGTCCGGGGCGGAATCAAAATTGTAATCTATCACGTGATCGAGCAAAATGGCATTGCACAGGCCGTGTGGCAGGTCGAGCAGCCCCCCCAGACTATGCGCCAAGGCGTGCACCGCCCCGAGAATGGCATTGGAAAAGGCAAGCCCAGCAAAGGTCGAGGCGAGCATCATGCCGGTGCGCGCTTCCACATCGTCCGGGCACTCGATGGCCCGAAGCAGGTGTCTGCGGACAAGCCGCACGGCCTCCAAGGCGTTGAGATCGGTCACGGCGGAACTGGCATTGGATACGAACGCCTCGACAGCGTGAGTCAACGCGTCCAGGCCGGTATGCGCCGTGAGCTTTTCATCCATGGACAGGGTCAGAAGCGGATCGATCAGGGCCACGTCAGGGACCATGATCTTGGAAACGATGGCGATCTTCACCTTCCGCCGGACATCATTGATGATACAGAACTGGGAAATATCCGCGGCCGATCCGGCCGTAGTGGGAATGCAAATAAGCGGAGGACCGGGCCGTCTCACCTTGTCCACCCCCTCGAACTCCAACACATGCTGATCATTGGTACAGACAACGCCAATGGCCTTGGCGCAATCCATGGGGCTCCCTCCGCCCACGGCCACAATGGCGTCGCACTCTTCACGCCGATAAAATTCCGCCCCTTCCATGACCTCGCTGTCACGGGGATTGGGAGTGATCCCGTTGTAGACCACGCTCTTCACTCCCTCAGCTCTCAAGCTGTCCACGACCCTGCCCGGATATCCCAGTTCACACAAAAGCGGCCCGGAAACCACCAGGGCTTTTTTCACGGAAAGATTGGCCGCATACTGTCCGGCAAGCATGGCTGCACCTGCTCCAAAAACAAACTCCGGAGCCACAAACTTCCTGAGTTCGGATATGTCATACTGCGCCACGATCTTTCCTCCCAGTAAAAAATCCGGGGAATTGAATACAATTCTCTAGTCATCTTAGCCCAGCCACAACGCTATGTAAAACCCCTTTTGTTTAATATAACAAACCCAGAGGAAAGAGACGGTGGGAAGGGAAATCAGCGGTCGTCCAGAAGGGCCAGCAGAATCTCCATTTCCGTCTTGAAAGAAACGAGGTCCACCGCCGGATTTCCCTGCCGACATTGGCGTTGCAGATACGCCGCAGCCAGCGCGGCCGCAGGGGCGCCGATCGTGAGACAAATGGACTTTATCGCCCGGGACAATTCCATGGCGGTTTCCAAATCCCCGGACCCCACGGCCAGATCCAACTCTCCGGCCATGGCGATCAACTCCTGACGAGCCGTGTCCAGGAATCCTTCGAAGGTGGTTTCGTCCACGCCGAGTTCCTCCCTGGCCCTTTCCGGTGCCCACGGAGACGGGTCCTCGACCGTTTTGACCGCGTCATCTCCCAAAGGCTTTTCCACGGTCTTGTCCCCTTCCAATGGCTGGGGTTTGGAGCCGGTCAGTCGGGTGATGATAGCTGCGAGTTCATAGAAATCCACCGGCTTTGAAACATAGTCATCCATACCCGCATCCAGACTCTTGTCCCGAAATTCCTTAAGGGCATGGGCCGTGACCCCGACAATGGGGATATTCGGGTCCGGGATGGGACCGCCCGGCACGGCGGATCGGATGGCCTTGGTGGCTGAAATACCGTCGAGCACGGGCATTTCAATATCCATGAGAATGAGGTCAAAGGACTCTCGCTTGAGCAGATCGAGCACCTCCAGACCGGTACGGGCCACGACATAGGCATAGCCCATCTCCTTGAGCCGGAGCGTGGTGACCATGATGTTGACGTCATTGTCCTCGGCAACCAGCAGCCGAATGGATTTGACCGGTGCCTCGGGCAGGTTCGGCAACCGCTGGACAGGATTCGGACAGGACACGCCCGGCTCGAACCAGGCCGTGAAGGAAAAAACGCTCCCCACACCAACCTGGCTCTTCACCAGGATGTCGCCGCCCATGAGGCCGATGAGCCGCTTGCAGATGGCAAGCCCCAGCCCGGTGCCACCGAACGCACGGGTTGTCTGGGAAAAGGACTGAAAGATGGTTTCCAGAAATTCCTCGGGAATACCGATACCCGTGTCCTCGACCTCGAACGTAATGCCCAGGGTATAACGCTCGTCGTCGTGGGAAGCGGGTTCGGCCGGGTAGACGCGGACGACCACGGAACCCCGGTGCGTGAATTTGATGGCGTTGCCCACCAGATTCACCAACACCTGACGCAGGGACAACGGATCTCCCTTGACGCAGGTAGGCACGCTTTCCGCCACATCCAGGACCAGGGAAAGGCCCTTTTGCCGGGCCTGCACATCCAGCCCCTTGATGGTGGTGCGCACATGAAAAGGCAGGTCGAAATCGGTCCGGTCCAGGGTAAGCTTGCGGGCCTCGATCTTGGAGAGATCGAGAATGTCGTTGATGATTGCGAGCAGGTGCTGGGCCGAATCCATGACCGTCTTGAGATAATCGCGCTGGTCGTCGTTGAGATCAGTCTGAAGCGTGATATCGGTCATGCCCACGATGGCATTCATGGGGGTGCGTATCTCGTGACTCATGGCAGCCAGAAATTCCGACTTGGCTCGGTTGGCGGCCTCGGCATCCTCACGGGCTCGCATGAGTTCCTCCTGGGCCCGGCGCTGGTCCGTGATATCATCCCAGGCCCATATGACGCCCTTGCCCAAGCTGCCGGGGTCCACGGCCTTGGCATACATGCGGCACCAGACCACATTGCCATCCCGGTCGCGGAAGGCCTGCTCCGTGTTGAACTCGCCGCTTTCGGACAGGGCCTTGCGCGAGCCCTTGATGAACTTTTCCACCGAGGAATAGGATTCCAGCAGCATGGACACGTCTTTGCCGATGAGTTCGCCGGGGGAGTACCCGTAAATTTCCGCACCACGCCGGTTGATGGTGGCGAACTTCCTCCCCCTGGTCATGGCGATGCCCATGAGCGAATTCTCCAGAATGGCCTCGAATTTGGACAGAGACTGGCGGATGCGATTTTCCGATTCCTTGCGCACGGTGATGTCGCGCACGTTGGACAGGATCGCCTCCTGGCCGTGAAATACGATCCGATTGAGATAGATTTCCACATCGAACTCGGTGCCTTCGTGAGGCCGCCGTGCCTTCCACTCGAAGTATTGCGGCTCACCATTGATGACCGAGCGCCAGACAGCGGATAGCCGGTAGACTGCGTTGTTGCGGCTGGAGATGTCCCGGGCGATGGACAAGTTCGGGATATCGTCTGCGGACAGCCCGTACATCTTGAGCATACGCTCGTTGACGTCGAGGATACGCCCGGTGACGTCATGAATGAAAATGCCGTCGTGGGAGGCGTCAAACACGGTGCGCAGGGCCTCCACGCTCTCCTTGGCCTCGCTGGTGCGCTCCCGCACCCGCTCCTCCAGCAGTTGGTGGGCGCGCCTGAGAGCCTTTTCCGCCTGCCGACGACGTGTGGTATTCACCACCAGGGCCAGAATGATAAGTGTCTGAATGGCGGCAAAAGCCACTCCCAACCAGATCAGCCCCATATTCTCCGTGTAAAACGTGCGCGGACGGTTGATGATCTCGCTGTCCTCGGGCAGGTTCTCCATGCCGATGCGGTGCCTCTTGAGCTGCTCGTAGTCGAACATGGGGACAGAGACCCCCTTCTGAATCACCGGGATATCCTGGGGGTGGCGGCCTGCCAGCACGTGCAGGGCCATCTGGGCCATGGCCTGCCCCTGATAATAACCGCTGGAAAGCATCCCTCCCACAATGCCGTGGCCCAGGTCGAAATCGAACAGACCGTACACCGGCAAATCGGTCTGCTTCGAAATAGCCTCCACCGCCTCGGAAACTTCGTAAAATCGCCCATGGCGGTCACGATAGTAGGAACCAAGCAAAATCAGGGAATCCCGAGGCAGGGTTTTTATCTGCGCAAGCACTTCCGGCAAAGTCAGGTTGCCCGAAAAACGCACCTTCACATCCGGGGCAAAGGACTTGAGATCGTTGCTGATGGCCTGGGCGATGGCCTTGCCCGCAGAAGTAAAGTCATTGATTATATATACAAAACGAGCCTCTGGGTGCAGGGCGAGTGCCCACCAGAGAGTGCCTCGCGCGTCCACATTTTCGGCCACGCCGGTAAACAACGGGTGGCCCTTAAGCAATTCATCGCTGAAGTTGTTTATCCCGCAAAAAACCACGGGGACATCCGGGAACAGCTCGGAATATGATACCGCCGCAAGAACTCGAAGGCATTGTTGTCCGTGGCCATGATCAGGTCGAGCTTCATCCCCTTGAACTTGTGCTCGAACACGCCCCGGAGCTGCTGCACGTAATGCTCGTCGAACTCCACGCGCTTGGTGTCCATATTCTCCACATGCAGGATGATGCCGGTCTCCTTGGGCCGCAGAACATCATTCAGCCCCCGGAAAACGGATTCGTTCCAGACAAAGTTTTGATGGTAGGAATTGAGAAGCAGGATCTGCTTGCGCCTGCCGGTCTGGGCTCCGGCCTCGCCCGGCAGACAAACCAGAAAAATCGCCAACAACAAGGCGGCGGTCAGGCTGCGAACGGCAGCATCGGAGCAGAGGCAGCGACTCATGGCGATTCCCGGCTTTGATGGAGGTCGATTATCCGTATCAAATGGCCGGGAAATAATAAAGGACGAAAGCGGAAACAGGAAAAGCCCCTTGGCACCCACAAACAGACGCAAACCCGAGATACGGCCCTCGGCCTGGCTCCAGCCGCTGGCGATTTTTCGCGCCTTACGGACGGGAATAGCAGAAATGAAGCCCCGTCGGGACCCTTCCCCCTGTCCATGCTCCAATCAGCTCCGACCTAGGCCGCGACCGGTGCCAGCCCTTCAAAATGAGTGGCCAGACGCGCCTTGTACAGGGTGTCGTCGTCGGGATTGTTGGCCTTGGTGTGTTTTTCGTAATCCACTTCGATAAGCAGCGCATTCGGATTGAACATGAGCTGATTCTGGGCAAAGGCGATAGCGGACAGCTCGGTGTCGCCGTATTGCGATTTGTACCCCGGATAGAACAACATGTTGCGATACAACGTGGTCAGCCAGGCACGACGGGCCAGCCCAAAAGCCGCCACGGTGCCAAAAAACCGCCCCTCGTTGAAGGCCATGAGCCCCGCGCCGGTCTTGTTCATGACCCTCACCCCTTCCTTGAGCCAGTACATGCCGGGATAGGCATCCTGAGCCAGGTAGCCGAAAAGTGGCGAACGGGTGTGTGAATAAATGAAATTCGCCACCCGGATGAAGCCCAGGCGTTCGTCGTCGTCCACCAGAACGAGCAGGCCCGCCTGATCAGCGCGCACTCGCAGGATCTCCTCCGCCTTCACGGCCAGATCGTGGTCGATGTAAGGCAGGACCAGAACGACATCGTCATGGGACTGCAACGCGAAAGAATGGAGCTCTGAAGATTTGGTAAACAGGGATTGAAGCATTGGAACGCTCTCCTGGGAATATTTTTCTTGTTGTCCATTCATAGCACAAACCCTGCCAGAGCAGGATATTTTCAAAATACGACACGCCCCGCACTCAATTCCCGCCCGATAATAATACTTTTTTGCGTGGCTTTTGACTCAAGTC
Organism: uncultured Pseudodesulfovibrio sp.; assembly: GCA_963662475.2. Classification (GTDB taxonomy): domain Bacteria; phylum Desulfobacterota; class Desulfovibrionia; order Desulfovibrionales; family Desulfovibrionaceae; genus Pseudodesulfovibrio. Next base: position 8,115 of record CAXXUE010000025.1, on the reverse strand, counting down.
ATACAAGAGGAATCAGGTTTCCCCTAGATTTGGACGCATCGAAAGGAAAACCCGAACCAAGGAGCCCATCCATGTTTTGTTATCAGTGTGAACAAACCGCCAAAGGCGGCTGTACCAAGATCGGCGTGTGCGGCAAAACCGATTCCACCGCCTCCCTGCAGGACCTCCTGCTCTACCTGACCAAAGGCCTTTCTCAGGTGGCCGTGGCCGCCCGCACCCAGGGCATCGAAGACGCAGACGTCAACCACTTCACGGTCAAGGCGATCTTTTCCACCCTGACCAATGTAAATTTCGACGACGCCCGATTCGTTAAACTCATCAAGGAATGCGTTGCCAAACGCGACGCGCTCAAAGCCCGAGTTTCCGGCATCCAGTTCGACGGCCCGGCCGTGCTCGAACCAGCGGCAGACCTGGCCGGTCTGGTGGCCCAAGGCCAACAGTACGGCGTTGCAAACGACCCGGAGCCGAATGCGGACATCAAGTCCCTGAAGCAGACCCTGACATACGGCCTCAAGGGCGTGGCAGCCTATGCCGACCACGCGGCCCTCCTCGGCAAGGAGGACAACGAACTCTATGCCAAAATCCAGATTCTGATGGCCGCCACCCTGTCCACGGACCTGACCCTGGAACAGAGCATCGAGGCCGGACTGGAATGCGGACGTATCAACATCCGGGCCATGGAACTGCTGGACGACGCCAACACCTCCACCTACGGCCACCCGGAACCCACCGAGGTCAAACTCGGAGCCACCGCAGGCAAGGCGATCCTGGTCTCCGGTCACGATCTCAAGGACCTGCACACCCTGCTCAAGCAGACCGAAGGCAAGGGCATCAACATATACACCCATGGCGAAATGCTCCCCTGCACCGCCTATCCCGAACTGAAAAAATACCCGCACCTTGCCGGTCACTACGGCACGGCCTGGCAGAATCAGAAAAAGGAATTCGCCGAATTTCCGGGTGCCATTCTCATGACCACCAACTGCATTCAGGACCCGAAGAATTACATTGAAAACATCTTCACCACCGGTCTGGTGGGCTGGCCCGGTGCACAACATGTTGGCAACGAGGACTTCACCCCGGTCATCGACAGAGCCCTGGCCATGGACGGCTTCCCCAAAGACACGGACAAGGGCACAGTCATGACAGGGTTTGCCCGAAATACTGTCATGTCTGTAGCCGGAACAGTCATCGACGCGGTCAAGTCGGGCGACATCCGCCACTTCTTCCTGGTGGGCGGCTGCGACGGTGCCAAGCCGGGCCGCAACTACTACACCGAGTTCGTTGAAAAAACCCCGGCAGATACCGTGGTCCTGACCCTGGCCTGCGGCAAGTTCCGCTTCTTCGACAAGCAGCTCGGCTCCATCGGCGGCATCCCGCGCCTGCTCGACGTCGGCCAGTGCAACGATGCCTATTCCGCCGTGAAAATCGCCCTGGCCCTTGCCGAGGCTTTTGATTGCGAAGTCAATGACCTGCCGCTCTCCCTGGTACTGTCCTGGTACGAACAGAAGGCCGTGGCCATCCTGCTCTCGCTTCTGGCCCTGGGCATCAAGAATATCAAGCTCGGCCCCACTCTCCCGGCGTTCATCACCCCGAATGTGCTGAACTTCCTGGTTGAAAACTACAACATCGCCCCCATCACCACCCCGGACCAAGACCTCAAGGAAATCCTGGGTTAGAAGAATGCCTCCGGCGGCCGGGGGAAGGGGAGAAAGGGACCCTTTGCAAAGGGTCTCCTCTCTCCCCTTCCCCCGGACCCCCATCCCCTCTCACCCCCTAAACTTTTTGATGCGCTTCGCGGGTTGGGTGGATGGAAATAAAGGAGCATGATTTTTTTAACATCTTGCGGCCTCGGCAGGGGGTTCAAAGAAAAAGGATATCTCCCTTTTCCCCGCCAATCCTTCCCCACAGCACCTCTCTCCCAAGCTACCCCCCGCGAAGCGCGCCAAAAAGTTTCGGAGAGTCCAGAGAGCCCTTTTCACCAATTTGCAGGACAGCAAATTTGGGCGTTGCGAGAAGCGCAACGGGTTAAAGACCCGAGCCACAGGACGAGGCGAGTCCAAGGGTTCTCTGGTCCCGCCGAAGGCGACCGCCGGTAGGCATGCCCAGCTAGGTGTGAAGGCCTACAGGTCCACCAATTCCACTTGGTGTTCAGCGATGGGGGTGCCCAGAAACCGGGTGCCGGTGCGGGCGAATCGGGCCGCGTCATCGGTGGTGAGATATTGGGTATCGCCGCAGCCCGTTGCGGGCCGCCTGAGGGCCATGGTTTCAAGCGACTGCAATACGATATGGGCGGTAGTGGCGGCAGAGTCCACGATGGTCGTGCCGAACGGGACCACGTTGCGAATAGCCGAGGCCAGAAGCGGGAAATGGGTACAGCCAAGGACCAGCGTATCCGGGATGGTAGGGCTTTCCTCGCCCGAGGCGGGACGGAACAGGGGATCAAGATACCGCTTGGCCACGGCTTCGGGTACTTCACCGTCGATCCAACCTTCTTCGGCCAGGGCCACAAAGAGCGGACAGGGATGGCCGAGGATACGGGCCGAAGGCTCCATGGCATGGATGGCGCGCTGATAGGCACCTCCCGCGATGGTGGCTTCCGTGGCGATAACGGCGATGACCTTGTTTTTCGTGGCCCGGCATGCAGCCTGCGCTCCGGGTTCGACCACGCCGATCACCGGGATGTCGGGATACGCTTCACTCAAAGGGCCGAGGGCCACGGCCGAGGCCGTGTTGCAGGCCACCACCAGAAGCTTGATATCCCGCCTGACGAGTTCCGCCGCGCACTGTACGGCATAGCGGGCCACGGTCTGGGGTGATTTCGAGCCATAGGGCAGCCGGGCCGTGTCGCCGAGGTAGATCACATCTTCGCAGGGCATGCGCTCCTTGAGAGCCTTGAGCACCGTGAGACCGCCCACCCCGGAATCGAACATTCCGATAGGCCGTTTTCCCATTTTTTCCATTGTTTCTGGCTCCATGCAAAGGGGGGTGCCACGGCACGGCATCAAAGACAATACTTTTTGTCGAAAATATCTATACCCGATTCAGCCGGTCCACCGCAGGGAGTGCCGGACTTCCACACTCAATCGTTCGTGGAAAAACCGATCATCTTCTGCGCCCAAATCCGGGACTGGGCATAGAGCAGATCTGCCTGATCCTTGTCCATGCCGAGTTCCTCCAGCAATGCCGTAGTTTCTTCCCACTGCCCGTGTTCGTAGCTGCAAGCCAGACCAAGCAAGGCGTTGGCTTCGCCTTTCCCGCAAAGGGACTCGACAATGGATTCGTCCAGAGGGAGTTTTTCGAGGATATCGCCCATGCTCACACCGAGCATGGCATCCAGCAGGGAAAAAAGACCGGTAATGAACAGAGTATCCGGCTTGCATTCCTTCCCTTGCGCCGAGAGGCTGCAAACGGTTTCCAGGAACTTGGCCCGGTGCACGGACATGAAGGCAAGCTCACCGGAAGTGGGCGCGGGATTGATATCCGCCATGATGGCGGTCCGCAGCCATTGCTTGGCCTGAATCAACCCCATCAGATCAATGGCCCGCTTGAGGGAGGTCACCTTTTTTCTCAGACCGAACCCCACGGAGTTGATGTAGCGAAACAGACGATAGCTCAGGCTGGGATCGGATTGCAGAATCTCCGCCAGCCGCTTGGGTTCGAACTCCTGGCGGGACAACTCGCTCAGGAGCTGGAGCTTGGTGATCTCGTTGGAGGAAAGCTTCTTGCCCGGAATGATTTCGGGCTTGCTGAAAAAAAAGCCCTGAAACAAGTCAAACCCCATCTCCCTGAGAAATTGGAAGGTCTTGTTGTCCTCCACCTTTTCTGCCAGGAGCTGTCGATTCTTGACCGGCAGCCCTTCCAGGGTTTGGCGGATACGCTCAGGATCGGAATCAAGTTCCAGAATGTCCACTTTGACGATGTCGGCCAGTTCGATAAAGGGCCGAAGCTGGGGCTGGCCGAAATAATCGTCCACCGCAATGGTATATCCCGCCGCCTTGAGCCGCTTGACCGCTGCCAGGGTCTTTTTGTTGGGCCTGACGTCTTCAAGCACTTCGACGATGCAGGTATCCTTGGGCAGGGCGAAACCGACATCGTCGATGAGAAGCTGTTCGGGAAAATTGATGAGTATGCGAGAACCATGAGCCATGCCCTCCATGGCCAGGATCAACCCGTCGGCAATGACAGAAGACGTGGCTTGAGATTCATCCGTAACATCGGCAACATTTGTTTCGCCGGAACGAAACAACAACTCATAACCCCAAAGAGTTTCGTCGGCATGAAACACGGGCTGACGGGCCACAAACACGGATTCAATCAGAGGGGCATATTCAGTCATGACAAACAATACCCCACTTTCTGAGGCTAAAACAAGTATTCTCTATCCTGAAACACCAATTTTACAGAAATGGCTATCTGAGGATATCCACCGAGAGACTGCCTCGACGCAACGCGCTCCTGAATGCGTCCAAATCATCCCCGCTTTCAGCCAAAATGGCATCCAGATAGTCCAAGTTGCGCCGGATGGCCTCGGCATAGAGATCCCGGTCCACATTCCACCGCTTCTTGAAATAATACTTCATGAAGCGGTCCACGGAGCCGAAGTCATTATCCAGCCGTTTGCGGGCCACGTCCTGATAGAAATTGCGGGTCTTGAAAAGCAGTTCCAAAGCAGTCTTGTAGCCGGGCAGTCGGGCTTCCTCGAATTCCTCGAAGAGCAGGAGCAATTTTTCGAGATAGTAACGGTCCGCGATCTGGGCCAGCAGGTCGGCACTGCCCAGGAAGTGCCCCATGAGGCGCATGTTCTTGGTACGAAAAACGATCTTGGCCGGAGACATGGCCAGGATGGTGCACCGAATGCAATCGGCAATGTCCTCGATCCCTTCCTCGGAGAATTGACCGGCCAGATTCTCGCGCATGAACTGGATGGACCGCTCTTCATGGCCCACCGTATATTTGGCGCCGGTCCCCTGCCTGTCGTCCGAGGTCTGAATGAGGCCCACATCGTGGAAAAGGGCGGACAAAAGCCCCTTAACCGCCTCTTCCTGAGAGAACGAATGTCCTTGGGCCATGGCCCCGTAAATGAGCCGGACGTCCGCCAGCAGAACGGAGCAGGTATGCTCGAAGTCATGATATTTGGTATTGCTGGCCCGATACCCCGGATAAAGACCGAAAAAGAGCTTCTCCACGCTCTCGAAGGCCCGCCTGAACGCCAGGCCGTTATAGCCGGGGAAAAAATCCCGAAGCGTCAACTCTACCTCGCGACGAACGCACTCGGCGTCAGCGGGGTCCACAAAATCGTAAAGTTTTTCTCCTGCCATTATCGCTCCAAATCAGCCCGACCATTTTTCCGCATACTTATCTCGAATGGCTTTGATAACATCAAAAATTTCAATAAAAATTTCAACTACCTCGGGATCAAAATGCGTTCCTGCGTCGCTTTCCAGAATGGACAGACACTTCTCGTCCGTAGAAGGGTTCCTTGTAGGAGCGCGGGGAAGCCAGGGCATCATAGACATCGGCCACGGCGCAGATCCTCGCGGCCAGGGGAATGTCCTCGCCGGTCCTGGGTTGCGTGCCCATTTTGACATCTTCGTTCCACACGTCGCCGTAGGGAACGCTCGGATAGCCGCGCAGGTTCCACTTCTCGTGATGGCACAGGGCGATCTCCATACTCATCCGATCCAGGTCCGAGGTCAGGTTCTTGAACAAACGCGCCCCGAAAATGGTGTGCATCTTGATGACGTCGAACTCCTCGTCCGTAAGCTTGCCCGGCTTCTTGAGAATGGCATCCGGGATGCCGACCTTGCCCACATCGTGCAGCATGGCGGCCAGGCGCAGATTGTCGCGTGCCCGCTTGATTTCCTTGGCCGGATGCTTGCGGCGCGCGGCCCATGTCCCGTATATTTCCGCGCAGTATGCACCCACGCGCTGAACGTGTGCCCCGGTTTCGGTGGGATCGCGCAGCTCGGCCATCTGCATCATGCGCAGGATGAGCTCACGGTTCATGATGCCGCGCTCAATGGCCACGGACGCATTGTTGCAAAAGAGCGGAATATAAATCTTGGCTTCGGCGTCAAAGGGCACCACTTTGCCCATGTCGTTTTTTGCATTGATGAGCTGCATGACCCCCACCAACCGGCTTTCCTGAGCGATCAACGGGATGGTCAGCATACTGGTGGTTCGGTAGCCGGACTTCTCGTCAAAAGATTTATTGAAGGAAAACGGGAGGGTGCCATCCAATTCATAGGCATCATCAATGGTCAGAGCCTTCCGGGTCTTGGCCACATATCCCACGATGGATTGTTCGCTGATGGGAATACCGAAATTCTGATACAGGGCCGCATTGGCCCCTTCGCCCTTGAACAAGGTCTCGTTCTGCACGAAACTGAAGATCAGGCTGTCCTTTTCCACAAGGAATATCGACCCGGCATCCGCGTTTGCAAAGCTTCGGGATTCATAAAGAATCTTATCAAGAATGGCATCAACATCCTTGAGCTGATTGACCTCGTCAGCGGTCTTGAGAATTTTCAAGACAGGACTATCGGGATCGATGCATTGATCGTTCAACATGATTCCTCCCCTGAGGTTATCTTATAGATATTGCTCAATCCTGTTGAAAAAGCAAGATTCCGTGCGCCCCGAACAACAAACGTTTGCCGCACGGAAACGATATGTTATGATCCCATCATCCCAAACTCCGGGGCAGACATGGCACAACGACAATCGATTCTGGACTACCACCGCACCACCGGACACGTTCGCGGCACAATCACGGGCAAGGCCCTGAACTGGGACGACAAACCCCGGCCCTTCAAGTTGTACCGGGACGTGCCCGCCTTCCACCTCAGTCACGACATCGTCATGCCCGACATCCGGCTGGATGCGGCCCTTGCCCCGCGTTCCCTGCCAAAAGACCCCAACATGCCCCTGCTCCTGGCCGGACTGTGCAACCTTGCCGCTGGCATCACCCTGATCCGCAACCAGACCGACGGCAGGGTCTTTCACTTCCGTTCCATGCCGTCAGCCGGTGCACTCTATCCCACCGAGCTGTACCTGGCGGTGCACCGCGTGCGCGGCATGAATGACGGCTTGTACCACTACTGCCCCATGCAACATCTGTTGTGCCAATTGCGCACGGGCAAGGTCTTTTCCACTCCCCCGGACAGCGGCCCGGCCATCCGGTTTTTCCTCACCTCCATGCCGCAGCGCAGCGCATGGAAATACGGAGCACGGGCCTATCGATACTGCCTGCTGGATGCCGGGCACATGGCTGAAAACCTGCTCATGGCAGCGCGTATCCACGGCCTGCCCGCCGTGCTGGACTACGACTTCAACGATGCGGCCACAAACCGGTTCCTGGCCCTTGATCCCGAGCAGGAGGGATGTCTGGCCCTGCTGCACGCCGTGGGATGCGGCCCGGATGTGGGCATGAACGAGACCGCGCCCGCAACCTCGGCGACGTTGCCCGAATTCAGCCGCCCGGCACGCTCCCGCCCACCGGAGGAACTGCTGGCCGCCCACCGGCTCACCTCCAGTTTCGCACGCTGTCCGGCCTGTCCCCCGGATATTCATCCCGGCAACGGCTCGCCCTTGCCCGATCCCGTTGTCCCGGCCTCCACGGTCGATACCATCCTGCGCCGCCGCTCCCGCCGAAATTTCGTGCCGCGCTCCGTGAAACCCCGCATCCTGGAAGACCTGCTCGGCCTCCTGTGCCGCGACCTCCCGCCCGTGTGCGCCGACGCCATCCAGGTGGGCTTTCTGGCCGGAGAAACCAGCGGCTTCCTCCCCGGCTACTATCACCTCGACCGGACCAGAAAATCCGTCACCCCGGTCCTGTCCGGCAACTTCCTGCCCATGGCCGCCCGCGTCTGCCTGGACCAGGGCTGGCTGGAAAACTGCGCCCTGCATGTGGTATTCACCGCTGATCTCAAGGGATTGGAAAAACGCTGCGGTCCCCGCGCCTACCGCTACGCACACCTGGAAGCAGGCCGACTGGGAGAACACGTCTATCTGGCCGCCACAGCCCTGAACCTGGGCGCGTGCGGCATCGGCGCCTTCTTCGATCAGGAAGCAGCCACCCTGCTCCACCTGCCCGAAGGACACGTCCTGCTC
>CAXXUE010000024.1:0-32767 GCA_963662475.2 uncultured Pseudodesulfovibrio sp. | reverse complement strand
CGATAGTCGCTCCAGTTGCAGCGCCAGAGGATGCACCCCAGTATCCGGCTGCTCCCCCAGCTGCGCCGCCGACTGCGGTACCGATCTTTTGGTTGGTGTTGATCAATACGACGTACTCCGAACTGTCGCAGTTCGGGCATTTGGGGATCTCATTATCCATATTTTCCTCGGAATTGTTGTTGGTTATTTGATAAGCGCACCGCGCAACATGCCGAACATGGCCGGGGCCAATTCGGACAGATCGCTGATGGTGCGGCTGTAATCGGGGAGTAGCTTGGTGATGGTTTCGGACGTGATGCCCAGCCCGTATATTTCGACGCCAAGGCGTCTGCCGTCCTCAATGGCATTGAGCGCGACATTGAACGAGTCCGGATCGCCGTCCGTCAGGACAAGGGCTATCTTGCGCGGCTCCGACAGCGGCAGCATTTGCTGCAACACCCACCAAAGCGCTTCGCCCAACGGCGTACACCCGGCAGCACTTACTGCGAAGTCCCCGTGCATCCGTTCTCCGTGTCTCAGGATCGGACAGACCGTAGGTCCACGATCGTTTCCATTGCCGCCATCACTCGGAGTGCCAGCCGGAAAGGCCGTCACCCCGACGTTGATGCCGTCGATTGCATCCAAGGCCGTTGCCACGGCATGACAAACCTGCATTGTCAGCTTGATCCGCCGTCGCATAGAGCCGGAGCAATCAAGTAGAATGTGCACGGCGGTATTGATGCCGACCTTACGTCCGGCCCGCTTGAAGACGCGAGCATCAGCCACCGACACCCTGTGCAATTGCCGGGCATCCAGTCTGCCATGACGGCCCACCTTGCTCCGCGTCAGCACCGAGGATTGCAGCAGCCCCTGAAGCTGCGTCCGTAGGGCGATCGATGCCCGCTTGGTTGCGGCCACATCTTCCGGATCGAGCGGCTTCACGGCCTTGGTGCCAATTTGCGCGACTTGCAAGGATTCGCTCAATTCCTTGGGCGTTTCCCTGCGCAGGCTGTTTGCGAGCGCCTCACCGAGATCATAGGGCAGATCGTCCTCACCGGCTTCGATCAGCCGCTCCAACTGCTGCCGAGAATCCATGAAAACAGTGTCCGAGGGCTGTCCATCAGGATCGCCCTTTTTCACCGCTTCTCGCTGCATAAGTTCCCCATTTTTCGGGGGCTGGGAAGCCAATATCTCCTTGAGAATGGAAACGACCTCCCGCGCGTAGATAATGCACTCCTGCGTTGAATCACAGTACGCATGCACCTTTTGCAAAACGAAGTTCAACCGTCCGATCAGGCCGGGATAATGCCCCTCGACGAAGATCCCGACCGCATCTCGCTGGTCATTCAACGACGGGACATCCCATGCCCTGACCGAAAGCAGCAACCAGTTCAGTATCGCCATGGCCGGATCGGTCGTCTTCTCCGAGGCATCCCCGAAGAGATGCTGAATCAGCCAGTTGAAGTTTTGCCTGCAACCGGGGAACAGCCGAGCCAGCCGATGCTCTACCCGCCAATCCTCAAAGGTGTTCCAGACGTGCATTTCCAGTGGCGTCAGATTCGCCAGATGCAGCCAGTCAAACCGTGTCTCCCGGATATGCGCGGCCTCATGGTCAAGGAAACCTCTGGCCAGACCGATCAGCTTCTCGCTGCACTCCAGAGGCAACGCTGGCAGATGGATGGTGCTCCCATCCGTGTACGCCCCCTTGCCGCCGATGACGACCTTCACGCCATATTTGCTTCCAAGGACTGAGGCCACCATTGGCAGCGACTTCATGAGGAGTTGATTCTTCATGACGATCACCAAAGCCCCTGACTGTCGATCTGATGCTGATGCACCGGTTCAGGCACGCAGGAAACCGGAGGCAACTCTACCGGCTTCTCTTCGGGAACAGCCGGAATGTCCTGTGCCAGCAGTCCCATGAGGATGTCCGATGCATCCTGCCCTTCCAGAATCTTCTGGCCATGCGCTACAAGCGTCGTGGGGTCACGCAGGAGCGAGACCACCCCTTGAAGCATGACCAGTTCACTCCCCTGGATATGACCTCGCTTGGGCATGCGGTTGAAGGCCGTATCAAGGAGATCCATCACGGGCATGGCGCGGGGTTCCACGAAGCTCAATCCGGACAACTTGGCATGGATGGAACGCAGAGGCGACAGTGCCTTGTGAGTCACCTTATCCTTGCCCTCAAAGCAACGATGCCAGGTGTCGGTAGCCGACTTGGCGACTTCGCCAAAGAGCGTCCCGCCGAGGTCAGTAATCTCCTCCCGCAACCCTTGGTGGACGGAGTCGTCCGCCGGGGGCAGGAGCTTGAACATCTGCCACTTGAAGCCGATGCGGCTGCGGACATAATCCGCACTGACGGTGGAGGTCCCGATGAGGCTTTCCCATCCAGGATGCTGCGATATCCAATCACGCACCGCCTCGTCGTACCGATTGAGGAACTGTTCTTTTGCGTTCAGGAAATCGTCGCGGATGACGGTCAACTCGGCCACGATCTCATCAGCTTTGTCCTCCGGGATGGCCCAGCCACCAAGGAAGCGGACGCCGGTCCTGTCTAGAAGATTCACGGCGCGGGCCTTAAGGGTGCCAAAGACGCGCAGTTCCTGAGGGTTGCAGACTTTCTTACTGCCCAACGACGCCAGGTCTTCAGGCGGAAGCTCAGCACCGCCGAAGTCGGCAGGTGTAAGCTTTTTGCGAGCGGTCCATATGTTTACGTCCAGGTTAATGGCCATCAAGCTGTCGAGCACGGTGATGTCTGTTTTGGTGTCCATAATTACTCCTTGGTTTCTTGAGGGAATATGCGCTGGGCCAGTTCGTGCAGCACCGTCCGGGTCTCCGGCGTAGCGCGATAGCCGAGAGCGCGATCAAGTGCGTAGGTCACAGGTTGGATGCCCTGTCGGGCGAGAGGCTGGAAACGGACGGTCAAATCCGCCCATCGGATAAGTGTGCGAGTCGAGAACGTCACCTCGATGGTGTCTCGATAGTTGCCGTCTGCCTCGCCCATAAACAATTTGCGGACCTCGTTGGCGTACTCCACCATCTTGGTCCGCACGTCGTTGGGTAGGCCTGGAGCCTTGCGGTGCAGCAATTCACGTTCAGCCATGGGGCTGGGGTAACCTATCTCGCAGAGCCAAAACCGGTCCATGAACGCCAGGTTCTGCCGGAGAGTACCCTGGTAGAGACCGGTCTCGTCGGTCCCACCGTTGGTATTGGCCGTGGCCGCAAATCGGAACAGAGAATGGGGCTTGATGACCTCTCCTCCATTTTCAGGGATGCAGAGCGGATCTCCGTCCAGAATACCGTTCAGGCCAGCGGCAGTCGCCGGATCAAGCAGGTCGATTTCGTTCAACAGAAAGAGCCCGCCGAACTTCATGGCGAGCGCCAGCGGTCCGTATTGGAAGGACATGTTCGAGTCTTCCACGGTCAAATGACCTACCATGTCGGGGAACTCCATACGTCCATGACCGGTGATGTCGAAGACCGGGTAGTTCAGCTTGGCCGCAAGCTGTTTGATGAGGCTTGTTTTGCCACTCCCTGCGGGACCGAACACGTACAGCGGATCGGACGAATCCATAAACCAGACCACGGCGTCACGGCTGGAATCATGGAACAGGTATCCAGGGTTGAGGTCTGGGGTAAACGAGCACGCGGACACAAACCCACGTACTTTCCGCTTTGACTTTTTGCCGCTGAATACTTCTCCTGCGTCGTGTTCGGCAGGGTTAAGGGCCTGCAACTCTTTGAGGATGTCATTCATGGTTTTCTCCTTTGGAAACGAGAAAACCCCGGCCTGCTTGCGCAGAACCGGGGTTCGTTTTCTTTTGATGTTTTCAGGTTACATGGAGGCTATCGCGACTCCTTCGAATGCCAGAACCGAAGGATGTAGACTGCTTCATCTCTGACAAGATACCTCACGACATAGCGGCCAAACACGAATTCTCTAACGCCTTCGATATCCTCAAGCAGTCGCCCGATATGTGGCATTTCCGCAAACCGATTGATGGCTGTCTTCAGATTGAGCACCGTGGTCCGGGCCACCTCCGAATCGTGTTGGGCAAGGAAGTCGTAAAGCCGTTTCAGGTCTTGGACGGACTCGTGGGAAAACCTTATTTGCATTCCGGAGCGTCCGTTTCAGCTTCAGTCCCCCAGCTATCCATCCAGGCAAAGACCTCGTCGCCATCGACGAACCGTCCAGCCTCTATACTTTCGATGGCCAACAGAGTTTCTTCGCGACGTTTCGCCTGCTCCTCATGCTCGGCAACAAAGTCAGCCATGAACTCCCGCAGGAGATGACTTGAATTTTTGCCTTCGCGTTTGGCTATGGCTTCAAACTTGTTCTTGAGGGCGGTATCGACCCTCGCCCGAATTGTTTCCTGCATTGCTCCTCCAATCTGTAGCTACGTTATGCTACAAGGTATGAAGTGTAAACCTTTTTCACTCAGGCTGCTGACTTCAACGTTTTGCTGATTTTGCCGACGTACAACCGTTCATGTGGCCTACCAGCCTTCTCGCACTGCTCCAAAGCAGTTTGGGCCTTGAGATCGTCACCGACCAGTGAAGTCAGCATATCCACCACCAGTGAACGGTCCAGCGCCTTCCTGCCAGCCACGGTTGTAACGCGGAAACGGTGATCGCCGGTCGAGATCCAATCTTGCCCTCCAATCAATCTGTACGTCTGTCTGATGCGTTCCTCCGCCTCGACGATGCGTCCCTCCAGAACCGTCTTTCGTTCCTTAAGCATGGCGAGCTCTTCCAGTTCCAGGCCGCAAGCAGAATCCGAGGGGATGTTCACGGCCTGAAACTTCGGGCAGTCTTTATTTGTGAATCGGCGTGCAAATATGACCCACCTGAGCCGGTAATCGGCGTCGAAATTTGACCCACCCCGGCAAGCCCCTCAAGGTCACGAGAAAATCGTGACGGGAGGGCCAGCGAGGAGATGCTGACGGTGGAAACAATTCGAAAGATTAAGGTGGCCCATGACCGGCATGAGACGCCGATCAGGCAGATATCCAAGAATTTAAACATGAGCCGGAATACGGTCCGCAAGGTGTTGTGCTCGGAGGAGACGCGCTTCGAGTACAAACGAGCGATCCAGCCCATGCCCAAACTTGGTGAATTCACGACCTGGCTGGAAAGCGAGTTGGAGCGGGATGTCGGGCTTCCACGCAAACATCGACGCACGATCAAGGTCTTGTTTGAGCAGCTTCAGGGGCAAGGTTACGAGGGAGGCTATGATGCTGTCCGGCGTCATGTCTCCCGCTGGCGCGAAGCCGAAGGGCACAGGGTGTCGCAAGCCTTTGTCCCGCTGACTTTCGCCTCTGGAGAGGCCTACCAGTTCGACTGGAGCCACGAGCAACTCGAAATTGACGGCATGCCAATGACGGTCAAGACCGCGCACATGCGATTGTGCCATAGCCGGATGGTCTTCTGCTTCGGTTACCCTCGGGAGACCCAGGAGATGGTATTCGACGCCCATCAGCGCGGCTTTGCCTTTTTCGGCGAATCTTGTGGCCGAGGTATTTACGACAACATGAAGACCGCAGTGAACAAAGTTCTACGCGGCAAGCAACGCGAACTCAATTCCCGCTTCGAGCAGATGTGCACTCATTACCTGGTGGACCCCACGCTGTGTACGCCTGCTGCTGGCTGGGAAAAAGGGCAGGTGGAAAATCAAGTCCATCTGGTACGTACTCGTTTTTTATCCGGCAGATGGCGTTTCGGGAGCCTTGAGGAGTACAACGCCTGGCTGCTGGAGCGAGCTATTGGTTGGGCCAAGACTCAGGCTCATCCGGAGATTACGGACAAGACGATCTGGGAGGTCTTCCTGCAGGAGCGTGAAAACCTAATCAAGCCCGCAGCCCCTTTCGATGGCTACCGTATTCAGGAATGCCGGGTTTCCTCCACATGTCTGGTGCGGTTTGATCACAACCGGTACAGCGTACCCTGCGAGGCGGCTGGACAGGCGGCGCAGATCAAGGCGTACGCCGACCACATCTCGGTGATTCGCGATGGCCGGGTGCTGGCCGTACATGCCCGCCGATTCGGCAGAGAAAAGACTGTCTATGACCCGTGGCACTACGTGCCTGTCCTGGAGCGTAAGCCCGGAGCGCTCCGCAACGGCGCTCCCTTCCAGGACTGGAGGCTTCCTGCGCCGATGGAGCAAATCCGTCTGTCCCTGCGGCGGCATAAGGACTGGGACCGACAGTTTGCGGGTATCCTGACAGCGGTGCCCAGCCATGGACTCCAGGCAGTAACCGACGCCTGCCAGGCGGCCCTGGACCAGAACACGGTGAGTCGGGACGTGGTCCTTAACATCTTGAACCGCTCCCGTGATCAAAGGCCAACCCAAGAGGTTTGCGTCCCCGATCACCTCAGGATAAAATGCGAGCCTGTGGCCGACTGCGGACGTTATGACCAGCTATTGGAGGCGAGCCATGCTTCGCAATGACATCTTGGCTTTGCTCAAAGAGCTCAAGCTGCATGGCCTGCGCGGAGCTTACGACGAGATGCTTGAGCACGGTCGTCGATCCGGGGCCACTCTGGAACGGTTTCTGTTAGATCTGCTCAAGGCGGAACAGGCCGAGCGCCGCGTACGCAGCATCCGATACCGCCTGGGGATCGCCAGATTTCCCGTGAGCAAAGATCTGGACGGTTTCGACTTCCAGGACTCGCACGTCGGTGAGGCCAGGATCAGGGATCTATACCAGGGCGGCTTCATGGAGAGCTGGATCAATGTGGTCTTTGTAGGCGGCACGGGCACCGGAAAAACGCATTTAAGCATCGCCATCGGCTCCAATGCCGTGCGCAACGGCGCCCGAGTGCGCTTTTTCAATCTGGTGGACCTCGTCAACCAGCTCGAGCAGGAAAAGGCGGACGGCAAGGCCGGACGGCTGGCCGAGACTTTGGCGCGCTTCGACTTGGTCATCCTGGACGAACTCGGCTACCTGCCGTTTTCCAGGTCAGGAGGCCAGCTGCTCTTTCACCTGCTCTCAAAGCTCTACGAGAGGACCTCGGTGCTGATCACCACGAACCTGAGCTTCGGGGAGTGGTCACAGGTCTTTGGAGACGCCAAGATGACCACGGCCCTGTTGGACCGCGTCACACATCACTGCGAGATCATCGAAACAGGCAATGAAAGCTGGAGGCTGAAACAAGGCAGGGGACAGCACCAAGGGCAGGACGCATAAGCGTCGGCGGCAGGGTCGGGAATTCCGGTCGCCCTCCGGGCTCCCTCCATTCCCGACCCTGCCGCCGCCCCCGGAAAAGCCTCCCCCCAACACCCGAAAACCACGTTCGGGGTGGGTCAAATTTCGACGCCGATGATGGGTCAACTTTCAACGCCGATTGACATAAACAAAACAAGCGGAGCCGCACACTGTACGGCTCCGCTTTAACTTTTACCTAAATCGAGCGGAGGGGTCTCATTGAAGCCTTCCTCGGCAGAAACCGGAAGAAGATTGACTCCAAAAATGGTGCGAATGGGGACAGCTTGATCGCTGAAGCGTGAAAATGCCACTCGTTTCGGTTGTGATACCAGATTTTTCAGGAAATTGGACGCACCTCTCCCATCGCTGGACATGGAGCGGGGCGTTCAGATCAGGTCCAGACGAATTTTGGAGCGCTCAGGCAGCGCTCCCACAGTTCTTTGAAACGCAACGATTCCATGGCGATCGCCGTGACCTTGAGTACGGTTTTGCCAGCATGGGACACCACCTTGGCGGCGACGTCCACCAAGGTGCGACGCAGTGTGGTCGGGAAAGACTTGACCGGTACCACCGGCTCACTCACATCTTCCTTGAACGCTTCAAACAGGAAGAAGCCGAGGAGCATGGTGTAATAGAAGGCGGCGTTGGGCACGAAGCGCTGGAACGGCAACTCCTCGAATCCGAAATCCTTGAACGCCCTGTGCACCAGTTCGTCCGCGCCCCGCTGGTGGTAGGAGTGGATGATGGCATCGGTTTCGGCCATGAACGCGAGGCCAGCCTCCTGCAATTGCTGATCCACGACACTATCCATGCCAAGGTTGGTGTAGACGATGGTGCCTGGTCTTGATCCGGGTAGCAGGAACTGCTTCTCTTCCAGTAAAGGTCGCCAAAAGATGGTCCTGAAGGACTTTTCCCAGGACTTGCGGCGGTCGCAGAACTCGTAGCACTGCCAGACATCCTCATCGGTTTTGCCGAAGTGATGCTGAAAGGCGGTTTCGGGAAGTGCCCCAATCATGGCCTTGATGTCGCTATAGAACTTGCCTGCGCAGATGAAACCGATATCCAGCCGCTCCATCTCGTCGAAGAGCTCCTGGTCGAAGAATCCGGAGTCCATGCGAATGATGATGGGTACGGTCTTGCTGTAGCGGGTACGGATCATGCGCACCACGTGACGGATCATCTTCGGGGCTGAGTCGCCGTTGAGAGAGTGTTTGTCGCCGCCACGGAACACGGCGTCTATAATGTAGCGGCCCCAGGTCATCTGGAGAGGCTGAAAGCCCAGAACCTTCTTGTAGGTGGGCTTGACGCCGTGACGCTTCGGCGCTTGGTCGTTATCCATGACCATGGTGTCGATGTTCAGTTCGATCACTTCTGGGCTGGTCATGCTGAGTCGCCAAAGGAAGAGTTGCTGCAACAGACGGCGAAAAAGATAGGTCCGTTGTGCGGAGAATGATTGGTAGAACCGCTTGACGGTGTGCGATGAGGCCATGCTCTTGATGTCTGTTTCGATGGCAGCCGCGTAGCCCGGATCTTTGGTCAGGACATCAAAGTGGGCCAAGTGACGGCTGGTGCCGTCAAAGAGGAAGCAGAGCACCTGCTTGAAAAGTTCATCGATGGGCGTGCCCTTGGGGTTCTTGCGCATGGAGCCGAAAAGGCGGTTGATGTGGGGGAAAAGACCAATGCCACGAATGTAGCGAGCAAAGAGGTTGAGCCCGGCCCGGCTTGTCAGACAGTCGTTCGTGACTTGGACATCGTCGATGAATTTTGCTTTGGTTCTCTTTGAGTTGGACATCCAGCCCTCCACCAAATGGGTGAAACGTTCATGACGTAGTGACTGGATGTGATTGTAAACAAAAACAAGGTGATATGCCAGCTTTGATGTTGTGTCAGGCTGGAGAATCGCTCAGATTAGGTTTTAGGATAAATTCAGATCAGGTCTAGGGATTGTTGTGCATAGCCTCAATGAATTCGTCAGGCCACAATGCCGGAGAAGGGTCCCCCTCAGAAAGGCGCTTCCTGGTCTCGGCATCGAGCTTGAATCCGTTCTTGATGAAGCTGGTGTAAAAACCTGCCCCATCAATATCGCCGATGAGAATGCAACCGGCCAACCGGTCCTCCTTGAAAATGAGCTTGCGATAGACGCTGTTTTCATTGTCCAGGAAGACCTCTGTCTCAAAAGACGTATCGTCTGCCAAATTGATTTCCCCAACAGAAATTGTGGCTAGCCCGTAGTAGGTAATCGAATTCATGGACAACCCGCCAGTGTAAGGCTTGTCCGCTCCGGCCATGTTGAGCCCGGCGTAACGCCCCTGGGAGTATGCATTGGGCCAGATGGGCCGAACCGTATATTCACCGGTAAGCAAATCCTTGGCTTCGGCCACATCGCCAGCAGCAAAAACATCAGGATCGCTGGTAGCCATGAAGTCATTCACCCGAATGCCCTTGTTGGTCGTAATCCCCGCCTGAGCCGCAAGCCCCATGTTCGGACGTACGCCAGCAGCCACGATGACCACGTCGGCTTCCACAAAGCCCTGATCCGTTTCCACTCCCTTGACGGTCCCGTCGCCATGGCGAACGATTTCCTTGGTACCCGTACCCTGGAGGAATCTGATACCGTTTTTTTCCAGATGATTGACGATCAGGTCACCTGCGATTTCGTCGAAATACGTTCGCATGATTCGGGAGCGGACAACAATAGTGACGTCCACGCCCTTTTCCGCAAAACCCTCGGCAGCTTTGAGCGCAATAAGGCCGGCACCGATGACCACGACTTTCTTCACCCGGTTCACCAGTTCACGAAGCGCCTCGGCATGGGCCACGGTGGTAAAATTATAAACCCCCGAACCATCAATGCCGGGAAGGGAAGGTTTTACGGGAGCACCGCCCGTGGCCAACAACAACTTGTCGTAAGAAAGCACCTCACCGCTATCGAGGACGATTTGCTTGGCTTCGGTCTCCACGGATAAAACGCGTGAACCGAGCTTCATCTCAACATTATTTTGCTTATAAAATGATTCCGGCCGAAACGGCAGGGTTTCAAACTTGATTTTGTCAGAAAGATAATATGATATCAGAGGACGACCATAGGTTGGAACCTCTTCGTCACTGACTATCAGGATGCGACCCTCCCGATCATGTTGACGAATTCCCTCAATGGCACCAATGGCAGATACACCATTTCCGACAATTACGTAATCCATAAGAAGACTCCACGCAGTCAATATTTTACAAATTGCCAATTATGAAAAATATCCCTCGCCCAAAACAAGGGGACAGAATTTCTACCTATTTTTTTGTAAAAAATCCATAACAAATAATTCAAACAACAGTTTCCATGCAACCGATTGATTTAAAAGAATAAAAGTATATCGTAAAGAATTTGCACTCCGCGGCAAGAACAGCTATTTAAAGCACCTTCAAAACGCATTTCAGGAGACGGAAATCACCGTGAATATCGATGGAAATAAAGTACTGATAGCCAACCGGGGCGAAATTGCCGTGAGAATCATGAAGGCCTGTGCGGAACTGGGCCTCCCCTTTGTTGCCCTGTACACCAAAGAGGACCATGAATCCGGGCATGTGATTACGGCCCGAAAGCTGGGCGGCGACCAATCGCTCTACCGCATCCAGAATTATCTTGATGCCGGGGATATCCTTTCTGTGGCCGATGCATCCGGTGCCACGGCCGTTCATCCCGGCTATGGCTTTTTCTCTGAAAACTACCGCTTTGCCAGACGGGTAACCGAACGAGACCGGCCCATGTCCTTCATAGGCCCCTCCTGGGAAGTCATCCGGGATCTGGGTGACAAAATCAACACAAAGCGTCTTGCCCGCAAGCTCGATGTCCCAACTATACCCGGATCGGATCGCGCTATTTACGATGAATTGGAAGCCGAATCCATTGCCAATTCCCTTTTTCAGTTTCAGGAAAAAATGGGGATCAAACGTCCAGTCGTCCTGGTCAAGGCATCGGCTGGCGGTGGCGGCATGGGCATCGACGAATGTGAAGACATGACCCGGTTCCGCCAGACATACCGCCGTATCCGCAACTACTCCCTGCGCACTTTCAATGACGAAGGCGTACTGATCGAACAACGGGTATTCAATTTCAACCATCTGGAAGTGCAGATAATTTCCGACCGAACCGGATTGAACCCGGTTCATTTCGGAACCCGCAACTGTTCGGTCCAAAGTCCGGGTCTGCAAAAACGCATAGAAGTTGCTCCAGGCTTCTGGGCTCACGGGTTGAACTATCCCTTTGATTCGGAAAAACTCCTGAATAACATCACCGAGTACTCCCTTTCCATCGCCCGGGAGATCAAATACGACAATGTCGGCACCTGGGAATGGATTGTCACCCCCGACGGGGCCCCCTTTCTCATGGAGGTCAACACCCGCATTCAGGTTGAAAATGGCGTCTCGGCAAACATTGCCTCGGTCAAGGGCTCTGAAGTCAATCTCATTCGTGAACAAATACGCATCGGGCTCGGCGACCCTCTGGGATACAAACAAGATGACATATCCTTCAACGGGGTGAGCATCGAGTACCGTATCATTGCCGAAGACACGGCAAATGGCTTCACGCCTTGGGTGGGTCGAATCGAAAAACTTGACTGGACCGATCATGAATGGCTGGCCCTGCACACGCACGTTCCGCAGGATCGTACCTACCAAATTCCCACGGAATACGATCCGAACCTGGCTCTGGCCATCATTTGGGGCAAGGATCTGGAGGAAGCCAAGGTGCGCGGCCTGCAATTCCTCAAAGAGTTGAAATTGGAAGGCGTTGACTCCAGCAATTCCCCCATGAAATCAAATCTGCCCTTTCTCGTTGAAAAAACTGAAAAATTGCTTGAATTCTAAATAAATACACCATGAATATAGAAAAAAAAATATGCGAACTCACTGAGCGGATCACCTATACCCGCGATATTCTCGGAAACATGTCGCGTCCCGAATTGGATGCCTTTGCCCGTGAGATTGGTGAATTCCAGGAAAAATTCAAAGACGTTGACGAAAACAGGGCCATCCGAGCCATTGAGTCTCTGGATCAGCGTCTGGCCACCATGGAATCGGCCATCGATGCCCAGATCACGGCCATGGACAAGGTCCGCATAGTTCGTCATCCCCAACGAGTCTGCCTCAAGGACATCTTGGAAAACGTGTATGACAACTACACGGAAATTGGCGGCAAGGACGAACATTCCATCGACCCCGGCATGCTCATTGCCCGAGCCTACATCACCCGTCGCAAGGGCCGAAAGCTTCTCCACCAGCCTGTCATGGTCGTGGGACAGGAAAAAGGGCATGGTCAGGAATTCAGAAACGGTGGGTCCATCAAGCCTTGGGGCAACAGCAAGGCTCTGAAATACATGAAAGTTGCTGCCAGAGAGCAAATCCCTATTCACGCTTATGTGAACACTCCTGGCTCCTACCCCGTTGAAGATTTTCCGGGAGCAGCACAGCAAATAGCTGAAAACATTTATGAAATGGCCGGGCTTCCCGTACCCATCATCGCCATATTCTCTGAAGGCGGCTCCGGCGGTGCGGAGGCCATCGGCATGGCCGACAAGCGGCTCATGTTTTCCCATGGCTACTACTCTGTCATTTCTCCGGAAGGGGCCGCTGCTATTGAGGGCCGTATCCGAGGCTCGGAACGCGCCCCGATCGAGCTCATCGAGTCCTGCGCCATTGCCCAACGCATCACGGCCCAGGACAACCTGAAAAATGGCTATATTGATGAAATCATAGAGGAACCCCCTCTTGGAGCTCGTGCCGATCATTTCGATTTTTACAAACGAGTACGGGAACAGGTCATCCGCGCCACGGACGAAGTGACCCTATCCGTTCGCGGCTTGCGTCTGTTCAGGGCCATTGCCATGCGACATTTTCGCAAACATGCGGACATCATCGTTCGGTGGTCCCTGAGCGAAAACGCCCGGGAACGGCTGATCCGCCGACGCTTCAAAAAATATCGGAAATTGGCACAGCACGCTTATCAGGACAATCGCTCTCTGCTGGACAAACTCAACGCCACCAGTACCGGCATCGTCTCCTCGACGACAGCCCTCATTCAGTACGGCCTGATAAAGCCCTTCAGACAAAAAATCTCCCAGACCATCGAAGAAGCAACCGATGAAATCCATGTGGTCACCGGCAAGATTAACGCCTTGTTTCACGCCGCCCTCAAAAAAATGGGGGTCAAATCTACAGGTGACCGGCAAAAGGAAATGGAACTCACCGGGCTCTCCAAAAAAGAGAAACCCAAGGCCGTCGTTGAAAATGACTCGGGATACGTCAGCCCGCAGGCAGAAATAGATCGTGAGGTGACCTGTCCTCAAGCGGGAAAACGCGGCTGTCTTGATATCTGGGCCCGCGATCTCTACACCGATTTTTCCGGAGTTTGCCCCCATTGTGGCCATAATTTCCCCATGGAATATCAATGGTATGTCCATAATGTGTTCGACAAGGGATCTATCCGGGAGTTCAACCGCGACATCGCTTCGGGCAACCCCACGGGATTTCCCAATTTCGAGCAACGCCTGGAGGCCGCCAAGAATAAAACAGGGCTGCAAAGCAGTTGTATGACTTTCAACGCGAGCCTGGAGGGCATTCACCTGACCTGCGCCACCCTGATCGCGGATTTTCGTGGTGGCTCGGTGGGCGCAGCCGAAGGGGAAAAGTTCATTCGGGCTCTGGAGTTGGCACAAACCAAACATCACCCCTTCCTCGCCTATGTTCACGGCACCGCCGGAATCCGCATTCAGGAAGGCGTCAACGGTCTAATCCAGATGCCCCGATGTACCATGGCCGTTCGCAAATACATTGAGGAAGGCGGCCTGTATATCGTCTTGTACGACACCAACTCCTACGCGGGTCCCGTGGCCTCATTTCTGGGCTGCTCTCCCTACCAGTACGCTGTCCGCTCCTCCCGTCTCGGTTTTGCCGGTCCGGGCGTGATCAAAGAAACCACAGGCCTTGAAATTCCACCGGACTATCACAATTGTTATAATGCGCTTTCCCGCGGACACATCCAAGATATCTGGAGCCGCAAAGACATTCGCAAAAACCTGCACCACGCCTTTCTCACCATTGGCGGACGCAATCTTTATTATAGATAACAATTTTATTTATAAAGATAAATTCAGGCGACCACATCCGTGTGGTCGCCTTTTTTGTATCACAACCCAATTACCATCCATCCGTCACCGGGGCGTAACAACGGTCCCCTTGCACTGTGTAACATGCTTTCGGAGCTACGGCAGTCTTCTTCCCGGAGTTGCCTTTGTCTTAAAGTGGAAACGAAACATGTCCAAGAACCAACTCGCACGACGCATCCGCGATTGGATTTCCAACAACCAAGAGGCATCTATGCACATGGTACTGCCCTGCGACACAACGGGCCACCGTCAAATCCCAACAAATGAGTTCGTCCTTATTCTCATTGCCATCAAGGACTATCACATCCTCAGGGAGATGTACGGACAGGGATTCATCGATCAACTGGTTCACGAACTTCAGGCAACGTTGAGTGCGTTCATCTGCCACGACAACGACCTCCCAGGGACAGAAATATTTTTAGCCGGTCTCGGGGAGGTCGCCTTTGTCTTGCCACAAAATGATTCCCCAGCAGATATAGCCTATGAATACAAAATCAAGGCGCAAGAGGGTCTCAAGCAAACCATGTACCGACAGACCGGCCTGGGCATAGATCTGGGCATGGGATATGCCACGCTTACCGGTGCCCAGAACACATTCAGTGACGAATATCTCCACTCATTCCTCAATGAAGCCAGCAAGATGGCCAGAATCCCACTGGACATGAAACGGCTGGCGATTGCCGAACGGTTCAATACCATCCTCTCCGGTAATCTTATTTCCACGCATTACCAGCCCATTTTCGACTTCAAGACCGGCAATATCCTGGGGTGGGAAGCGCTCACTCGCGGCCCCCGTGACTCCTCCTTTCGCTCGCCCATCATACTGTTTGAAACCGCAGAACAACTGGGACGCCTCTTTGCCCTGGAAAAGATATGCCGTGAATCGGCCATAAAGCACGCTGGGGAAATTCAGAAAAATCAAAAACTCTTCATCAACATCAGTCCAAAAACCATGGCCGATCCCGAATTCACCCCTGGCAACACCCTCAAGCTCATGGAAAGTGCCGGCCTGCTGCCGGAAAATATCGTTTTCGAGATCACGGAACAGCACAGCGTGCAAGAGTTTGATCTGTTTTACCGAACGCTGGCCCATTACCGAAGCCAGGGCTTCCGGATCGCTGTAGACGACGCAGGGGCCGGATATGCAGGATTGTCCACCATCGCCGAGCTGCAACCGGAATACATCAAGCTGGACAAATCGCTCATAGATGGCATCCACAAGGATCCGGTCAAACGCGCTTTGGTGGAAACCACGGCAACCTTTGCCGACAAGATCGGATCACAAATCATTGCCGAAGGCGTTGAATCCAAGGCGCAGGCCATCTGCCTTAAAGACATAGGTGTCCACTGTGGCCAGGGATTTTTTTTCGCACGGCCGGCCTGTCCCAAACCGGGGTTAACCAAAGAATGTCAGGAGCTGCAATCCGTTTCCGATATTACCACGAAAGCCATCTCCTGTTCCCTGCCCATCGGTGACCTAGCCCAGCCACCTCATGCCGTTCTCCCGGATCACATGGTTTCCGATGCGCAAGATTTTTTCAAAAAAAACAACCGATTTTCCAGCATCATTGTCACGGAGGACGATATCCCCCGCGGCCTGGTAATGGAATACCATCTCAATCGCCAGCTTTCTTCCCAATACGGCATTGCCCTGTATTACAAACGCGCCGTCGAGACCGTCATGGACCCCACGCCCCTGATTGTGGACATCGACACACCGGTGGAGCAAGCCGCACGTCAAGCCATGAAACGCGAACCACTCAAGGCCTACGACGACATCATCATCACACGCAAAGGATATCTCTATGGCGTGGTTTCGGTACAAAACCTGCTCAATGCCATGGCCAAAATCCAAGTGGAAATGGCCAAGGGAACCAACCCGCTTACAGGATTGCCCGGCAACGTCGCCATAGAAAAAGAAGTGGAAAGTCGCGTAGCCCAAAACCGATGCTTCAGCATCATCTACGCCGATCTCGACCACTTCAAGGTCTACAATGACACCTATGGGTTCAAAGGCGGTGACGGCATCATCAAATTGGCAGCAGACATTCTGTCATGGGCGACCAAAAAATACGCTCCTCAGGATGCCCGGGTCTGTCATATCGGTGGAGATGATTTCGTCCTCATCACGTCCCCGGAATCGGTGAACGCCATCACCAAGGCGGTTCTCCGGTGTTTTGGAAGGCTGGTCAGAAACTGCTACTGCGTCGAGGACAGAACACGAGGGTGGATCAAAGCCAAGGGACGCGACGGAAAGGAACGCAATTATCCTCTGGTCTCAATTTCCCTTGGTGTCGTCAGCATCTGTGGTGAATGCTCACTCATGGAAATCGGCGAGCGCGCCGCACACATCAAAAAATACGCAAAATCAAAACCCGGAAATTCCGTTGCCATCGACCGCCGCCCGCCTCTCGGGTCGGAATGCTGATCAAATAAAACAGGCCCGGCGACTGATGCCACCGGGCCTGCACTTCCACGACAAACAAATTATCTGGTCAACTTGCGGAATTTGATCCGATGCGGTTGATCGGCATCCCCGCCAAGCCGCTTTTTGCGATCCTCGACGTAATCGCTGTAATTGCCTTCCACAAACGCCGCCTTTGAATCGCCTTCAAAGGCAATGATGTGAGTGGCAACCCTATCCAGGAACCAACGGTCATGGCTGATGACCAACACACACCCGGCGAAGTTCTCCAACCCGTCCTCCAGCGCACGCATGGTATTCACGTCCAGGTCATTGGTCGGTTCGTCAAGCAGCAGCACATTGGCCCCGGATTTGAGCATCTGGGCCAGGTGTACGCGATTGCGCTCGCCGCCAGAAAGCACCTCCACCGGTTTTTGCTGATCTTGTCCGGCAAAATTGAAACGGGAGCAATAAGCCCGGGCATTCATCTCGCGGTCCCCGAGCTTGATGAATTCGGCACCACCGCTGATGATCTCGTATACGGTCTTGCCCGGAATCAGGGAATCGCGGTTCTGATCGGCATAAGCCAATTCAACCGTTTTCCCCACGGTCAACGTACCGGAGTCGGGTTGCTCCAGCCCCACGATCATCTTGAACAAGGTGGATTTTCCTGCCCCGTTCGGTCCCACAACGCCGACAATGGCATTGGGCGGCAGGATAAATTCCATTCCCTCCACGAGCAATTTATCGCCCATGGATTTGGACACGCCTTCGGCCACGATCACCTGTTTGCCCAAATGAGGTCCCGGGGGAATGTAAATTTGCAGATCATCAGCCAGTCGTGCACTCTCGTGGCTGACCATGGATTCATAGGCGTTGATGCGCGCCTTGCCTTTGGCCCGGCGTCCCTTGGGGGACATTCGAATCCACTCCAACTCGCGTTGCATGGTCTTCTGGCGTTCTGCCTCGGCCCTGCCTTCCTGTGCCAGACGGTTATCCTTCTGTTCCAACCAGGAGGAATAATTACCCTTCCAGGGAATACCCCGGCCCCGGTCCAATTCAAGAATCCAACCGGCCACGTTGTCGAGAAAATAACGGTCATGGGTCACGGCGATGACCGTACCCGGGAAAGTGCTCAGAAAGCGTTCCAACCAGGCCACGGAGTCCGCGTCCAGGTGGTTGGTCGGTTCATCCAGCAGCAGGATGTCCGGGGACTGAAGCAACAGGCGGCACAAGGCCACGCGACGTTTCTCGCCACCGGAAATGACGGAGACTAAAGAATCTCCGGGAGGACAACGTAGGGATTCCATGGCCATCTCAAGCTTGGAATCGATATCCCAGGCTCCCTTGGCGTCCATAAGTTCCTGCACCTTGCCCTGCCGCTCGATGAGGGCATCCATCTCGTCGGCTTCCATGGGTTCCGCAAACCGTTCATTAATCCCGTTGTATTCGCGGATGATTTCCATGACATCCCCCACGCCCTCTTCCACAACTTCCCGAACGGTGCGGGTGTCATCAACCAGAGGCTCCTGCTCCAGGTAGCCGATGGTGTACCCTTCCTTGACGTGCGTTTCTCCCTCGAATTCCGCGTCCACCCCCGCCAATATTCTGAGCAGGGAACTCTTGCCGGAACCGTTGAGGCCAAGCACGCCGATTTTGGCACCATGAAAATAGGACAGGGAAATATTTTTGAGCACTTCCCTCTGTCCGTGTTTCTTGGACACCTTGTACATGGAATAAATTATTTTTTCTTCGTCATTACTCATCATCTACCTCGCAAGGATTTTTACGTGAAACCGGACTTTGCAGAAATGCGGGGTTTTGTAAAGCGACAAAAAAGGCCGGAACGGGATACCGCTCCGGCCTTCCGATCAACTTTTGACTACGCTCCGGTCGGCGGGGTGAATACGCGCTGACTCAGATCACGATCAAGCATGAATAACCCGCCGCCATCGCCGACGAACTTCAGTTTGCCAACGACATCGCCCACAGTATCTTCCTCTTCCACCTGTTCGGAAATGAACCATTGCAGGAATATACCCACAGCGTGACTTCTTTCAGCCACCGCCAAATCGGCAATGGCATTGATGCGTGCAGTAACGCCCTGTTCATGTTCCAAGGCATCTTCAAAGGCCTTCAACGGGGAATCCCAGGACAGTTGCGGAGCATCGATCTGTCCAATCCTGGCATGCCCACCGGCCTCGTTGATATAATTAAAGAACTTCATGGCATGGAACATCTCTTCCTGATACTGGGCATACATCCAGGTGGAGAAACCGCCCAGTCCCTCCTTGGCGAAATGCGAGGACATGGAAAGATAGATATGAGCCGAATAAATCTCCCAATTCATCTGATCATTGAGAGCGGCATCGAGTTTTTCACTGAGCATGACAACTCCTTTGTTGGATATAAAATTCGTTGCAAGAATACGATAAATGCCAACTCACCATGTTTCCCAGCGATTGGCAAGTCATTAGGAACCATTCTCACCGATTGCCATTTCAGACAATTACAAAAGACGGTTTTGTGCGAACATGGACTTGAGCCGGTAGCCAAGATGGGTGCTGCGATTGCCCGCCGTTGCATTGTCCAGACCGATCTTGAAAGCCCTGTCGCTTCCGATAAGTACGGCCAGTTCGCGGGCACGGGTCAGTCCCGTATAAAGCAGATTGCGTTGCAACAACATGAAATGTTGGGTGACAATGGGCATGACCACGGCAGGATACTCACTTCCCTGGGATTTGTGAACGCTCACCGCATAGGCCAGGCCCAACTCGTCCAGATCGCCGGATTCAAAATGAATGAAATTGCCATCGAACTCGATGTACAGTTCCTGCTCGTCCGGGTCCGCCTCCACAATCCAGCCCAAGTCGCCGTTGAACACTTCCTTGTCGTAGTTATTCTTGAGCTGAATAACCCTATCGCCCTCCCGAAAAGTGGAAAACTTGCGCTTGATCTCACGCACGCCGGGTCTGGATGGATTGAGCCGATCCTGCAAGGCAACATTCAGAGCCTGGGTTCCCACATCCCCCTTGTGCATGGGCGTAAGTACCTGGATGTCCCGCATGGGATCAAGATGGTAACGCTTTGGGATTCTTTCGCAAACGCTGTCCAGAATGAGTTTCTGGACCTTGCTTGAATCTTCCTGCGGTATCCAGAAGAAATCTGCCTCGGGAGCCTGACAGGGATGCTGTCGAGGAAATTTCCCCTGATTGATACGGTGGGCATTGACCACGATGAAACTTTCTTGTGCCTGACGAAAAATATGTGTGAGTACGGCACTGGGAATCCGGTGAGAATTGATAAGATCGCCCAGCACGTTTCCCGGCCCGACGCTGGGAAGCTGATTGACGTCACCCACCAGGATCAACCGGCAGGTGTGGGGCAACGAACGGAGAATGGACACAAACAGGT
This sequence comes from uncultured Pseudodesulfovibrio sp., assembly GCA_963662475.2. Lineage (GTDB taxonomy): Bacteria > Desulfobacterota > Desulfovibrionia > Desulfovibrionales > Desulfovibrionaceae > Pseudodesulfovibrio. The sequence continues at coordinate 12,602 of CAXXUE010000024.1, read as the reverse complement.
GGGCATCCACCATGCTTGCCTCGTCTACCACCAGCACATCCGCTTTGAGCTTCTGCTCTTCGCAGTAATGAAATCCCCCGTCAGGCTGATATTGCAACAGCCGGTGTACGGTCTGCGCGTTGTGGCCCGTGGCCTCGGCCATTCGTTTGGCAGCCCGCCCGGTGGGTGCCGCCTGCTTGATCTTGAGGCCAAGCTCCTTGAGCGTGAGGGTGATCGCCTTGGTAATGGTGGTCTTGCCGGTTCCCGGTCCGCCGGTGATGATGAAGACCTTGTTGCTGCACGCATTGAACACCGCTTCCCGCTGTTCATCAGAGAGCTTGAAACCGAGTTTGTCCTCGATGAGCGGCAAAGTCTTGTCGATCTTTTTCCGACTCACGGGCGTGGGATGGCTCACCAACTGGAACAATCGTTGCGTGGTCTCGTTCTCGTAGTGATAGAAATGCATGAGATACACGGCGTCCGAGATGGACTGCTCCACCAGATTTTCCATGCGGATACGCTTTTTCTCTTCCAGGGCAAAAAGCGCCAACTCCAGCTTGTCGAAGTCTCCGGTATCCAGCATCCTGGCCACATCCGCCAACAATTTGTCCTTGGGGATAAACATGTGCCCGCCTCGCTCACAGTAGGTGAACAGGTGGTAGACAATCGCCGCTTCCAGCCGATGGGCGCAATCGGGTGCAAATCCAAGCTTCATGGCCATCAGATCGGCCGTGCGGAACCCCACCCCTCTGATTTCGTAAGCCAGATCGTAGGGGTTCTCCCGAAGCTTCCTTTCGGCCTGGGCACCATAGAGATGAAAAATCTTACCGGCAAAGGTAGTAGGCACACCATGGGTCTGGAGAAACACCAACAGGTTCTTGATTTCCCGCTGACGCCCCCAGGACTCGATGATGTCTTCAAGTTTTTTCTTGGAGATACCACGAATTTTCAGAAGACGCTCCGGGGCATCATCCAGCAGGTCGAGAACGCCGACTCCGAATTCTTCCACGATGAGTGTGGCCGTCTTTTCCCCCACGCCCTTGATGGAGGATTGCAGGAACCGGATGACTCCGTTTTCCGTGGCAGGCCGCGCTTCCTCGAACGTGGACACTTCGAATTGCCGCCCGAACTTGGGATGAACTGCCCATTTCCCCGACAGGTCAAGGGTGGACCCGGCCACCAATTCCCCCATGGTTCCGACAATGGATATCTGCCCCGGCTCGTCCTTTACTCGAACGCGCGCAATGACATACCCATTTTCCTTGTTGTAATAGACTACGGATTGAACTTCCGCGCCGGTCATGTGAGAGAGTGGCTCATTCATGGATGTAACATGCCACCGAATCAGACTTTCTGCCTGTGGACCAGGGATTGTCTGAGCGTCTCCTTGTCCATGAACTTGACCTCCGCGCCAATGGGGATGCCTTGGGCCAGACGACTCACACGGACTTCGGGAAAATTGGATTCCACCAGATTCTTGACATAGGAAGCGGTAGATTCGGCATCCAGCGTCGCTCCGAGGGCCAGAATAAGCTCGGAAATCTGCCCCCCACCAAGATGGCGTCTGAGCCGCTCGATCTCCAGCTGCCCCGGCTCCACACCATCCAGGGGAGAAAGCAGCCCGCCAAGGACAAGATAGCGGCCCTTGTATATGCCCATGTCCTCCATGGCGAGTAGCGCATCCCATTCCGGCACGAGGCAAAGCTGGTCTACTTCGCGTTCCGGATCACCGCAGATGGGGCACGGGCTGGACTCGGCCAGACAGGCACACTCCTCGCACAAACACAGGTTTTCCCTGAGTTCGAGAATGGACTGCCCGACTCCGTTGGCACGCTCTCGGGGCATCTTGAGCAGAGTCAACGCCATGCGCATCGCGGATTTCGGTCCGATACCCGGGAGGCTGGAAAGCTGTTCGACCACTGCTTTGAGAGGGCCGGGAAGATTTTGCAAAAACGGCTCCTAAAACATTCCGGGGATATTGAGACCGCCGGTGATGGAGGAAAGTTCCTTTTCCATCATCTCCTTGGATTTCTTGATGGCTTCGTTGGCAGCGGTCATGACAAGATCCTGAAGCATTTCCACATCGCCCCCTTCCATGACGGAATCCTCAATCTTCACGGCCACGATTTCCTGACCGCCGGTGATCCTGACCGTAACCATGCCGCCCCCGCTGGAGGCCTCGATTTCCATGGCTTTGAGTTCTTCCTGCTTTTCACCCATCTTGCGCTGCATGATCTGCGCCTGGCGGATCATTTCATTCATGCCTTTCATTATGTTCTCCTGAATATATTTTTACCTAATCTGAGCGATTCTCCAGCCTGACACAACATCAAAGCTGGCATATCACCTTGTTTTTGTTTACAATCACATCCAGTCACTACGTCATGAACGTTTCACCCATTTGGTGGAGGGCTGGATGTCCAACTCAAAGAGAACCAAAGCAAAATTCATCGACGATGTCCAAGTCACGAACGACTGTCTGACAAGCCGGGCCGGGCTCAACCTCTTTGCTCGCTACATTCGTGGCATTGGTCTTTTCCCCCACATCAACCGCCTTTTCGGCTCCATGCGCAAGAACCCCAAGGGCACGCCCATCGATGAACTTTTCAAGCAGGTGCTCTGCTTCCTCTTTGACGGCACCAGCCGTCACTTGGCCCACTTTGATGTCCTGACCAAAGATCCGGGCTACGCGGCTGCCATCGAAACAGACATCAAGAGCATGGCCTCATCGCACACCGTCAAGCGGTTCTACCAATCATTCTCCGCACAACGGACCTATCTTTTTCGCCGTCTGTTGCAGCAACTCTTCCTTTGGCGACTCAGCATGACCAGCCCAGAAGTGATCGAACTGAACATCGACACCATGGTCATGGATAACGACCAAGCGCCGAAGCGTCACGGCGTCAAGCCCACCTACAAGAAGGTTCTGGGCTTTCAGCCTCTCCAGATGACCTGGGGCCGCTACATTATAGACGCCGTGTTCCGTGGCGGCGACAAACACTCTCTCAACGGCGACTCAGCCCCGAAGATGATCCGTCACGTGGTGCGCATGATCCGTACCCGCTACAGCAAGACCGTACCCATCATCATTCGCATGGACTCCGGATTCTTCGACCAGGAGCTCTTCGACGAGATGGAGCGGCTGGATATCGGTTTCATCTGCGCAGGCAAGTTCTATAGCGACATCAAGGCCATGATTGGGGCACTTCCCGAAACCGCCTTTCAGCATCACTTCGGCAAAACCGATGAGGATGTCTGGCAGTGCTACGAGTTCTGCGACCGCCGCAAGTCCTGGGAAAAGTCCTTCAGGACCATCTTTTGGCGACCTTTACTGGAAGAGAAGCAGTTCCTGCTACCCGGATCAAGACCAGGCACCATCGTCTACACCAACCTTGGCATGGATAGTGTCGTGGATCAGCAATTGCAGGAGGCTGGCCTCGCGTTCATGGCCGAAACCGATGCCATCATCCACTCCTACCACCAGCGGGGCGCGGACGAACTGGTGCACAGGGCATTCAAGGATTTCGGATTCGAGGAGTTGCCGTTCCAGCGCTTCGTGCCCAACGCCGCCTTCTATTACACCATGCTCCTCGGCTTCTTCCTGTTTGAAGCGTTCAAGGAAGATGTGAGTGAGCCGGTGGTACCGGTCAAGTCTTTCCCGACCACACTGCGTCGCACCTTGGTGGACGTCGCCGCCAAGGTGGTGTCCCATGCTGGCAAAACCGTACTCAAGGTCACGGCGATCGCCATGGAATCGTTGCGTTTCAAAGAACTGTGGGAGCGCTGCCTGAGCGCTCCAAAATTCGTCTGGACCTGATCTGAACGCCCCGCTCCATGTCCAGCGATGGGAGAGGTGCGTCCAATTTCCTGAAAAATCTGGTATCACAACCGAAACGAGTGGCATTTTCACGCTTCAGCGATCAAGCTGTCCCCATTCGCACCATTTTTGGAGTCAATCTTCTTCCGGTTTCTGCCGAGGAAGGCTTCAATGAGACCCCTCCGCTCGATTTAGGTTTTAAATAAATAACTACTGTTTACGAGGGCTCACGGATGTCAGCTGCGCACTAAAGGTCTCCATGACCTTTTGCACGCCAGGATTGGCCTCCGCATCTTCCTGAAGCTGCCTGCCCGTCTTGGGCACGGAAATATCGCCTGTTTTCACGACAACTTCAACCGTTGGGCCAAAGTATTCCCTGACCAGACGATCCAGGGCTGAATTCACAACATTTTCAGCTAGATACTCACATTGGATACGGGTACTGCACGTGATGACCAACTCCTCTCCCGTATATTTGCCGGAGTTGAGCCGAAGCCGCGTGGAATTGACACCGGATTGACCATTGCGCTCTGCAACAAAATCCATGAAACCATCCCAATCTCGAGATCCGGAGGATGGGGAGGCTTGCAACCCGGCAGCAGCGGTTTCGGCAAACGGCGTAGTCTCCGAGGGATGAATGGAGGCAGCATCGGCACCCGAGTCCCTGCCAGAACCTGAGGTCTGGACCGACGGGACGGATTGCCTCGGCGGTGACACCGGAGAAGAAGGTACCTCGGAAGGCCCCCCTTGTTGCAGAGAAGTCGGTTGCTCCTGAGACCGCAAGCCTTCCGATGTCGGCGTCTGCACTTCGGGCGCAGGGGCAGGCCGTACAGGAGGAGCTTGTGGCGATGGCGGTGCAAATTTTCTGCCGCCCGGCGGGGCATATCCACCACCGGAAGGACCTCCAGGACCTTGGGGCGACTGCCCGCCACGGGGGCCACCAAATTGGCCTCCGCCCGATCCGGGAGTAGGACGTTGCGGCGCATTTCCGTTGCCGGAATTTCCGCTTCCGATGGACTCCAGTTTGATCAAGTCCGGCAGACTTGTCAGGTTGAGCAGCAACAATTCCAGGGCCAAGGCAGGTTCCAGGCTGGTCATGACTTTTCTCTGGCCGTCCAGCGTCATCTGCCAACAGGCATGGATATGCGCCGGTTCAAACTTGGCCGCCCAAGCCATCCAATCCTTGGCCTCCTCACCGGAGAAACCGAGAAGCGGCAACGCCTCTTCCCCGGCCTGACACAGCAGGAACATGTTGCGCCAACAGTTGGTCAGTTCGCGCAGGAAAAATCCGAGATCAAGCCCCTGGTCGAGCACCTGCCGAAGCACCTGCCCCACAGACACCAGATTGCGTGAATGCATGGCACCCATGAGCTGAAAAAAGACATCTTGGCCAGCCAGTCCGAGAAATCCACGCACCTCGCTCTCGCGGAGCACATCGGCCCCCATGGCCAAAGCCTGTCCGAGCAGGGACATGGAATCACGAACGCTACCCGCTCCGCGTTTGGCAATGATCTGCAACGCGCCGGGCTCGAAGGTCAGTTCTTCCCGGTTCATGATGTTTTCCAGGTGCGTCACCAGATCAGGCTGGGACAGCATCCTGAAGATGTAATGCTGACAGCGGCTGACGATGGTCGCGGGAAACTTGTGCGGTTCCGTGGTTGCCAGAATGAACGTGGCACGCGGCGGCGGCTCTTCGAGCGTCTTCAAGAGCGCGTTGAACGCCTCCTTGGTGAGCATGTGTGCTTCGTCGATGATGAAGACCTTGTACCGGCATTCGACCGGGGCGTACCCGATGTCCTCTTTGAGCCGACGGGCATCGTCGATACCCCGATTGGACGCGCCGTCAATTTCGATGACGTCTACGGCCACCCCTGCCGTAATCTGCTTGCAATTTGAACACTGGTTGCATGGTTCGCCCGTGGGCGCGTTCACACAGTTGAGTGCCTTTGCGAAAATGCGGGCAATGGTTGTTTTGCCCACACCGCGCGTGCCGGAAAACAAATAGGCCGGGGCGATCTTGTCCTTCGCCGCTGCCCGGGAGAGAATCGCCTTGACGGCGTCCTGCCCGGCCACGTCGGCAAAAGTCTGTGGCCGATACTTCGCAGTGAGGTTGGATGTGCTCATGAATACACCTGAAGCTTGGGCGCAGGGTGTTAACCCCGTTGAAATAATAAAACAAATAAGGGGAAACCCGACATGCCGCGCCGGATTTCCCCATACTTACCAGATACCGCTCTGATTTTCTAGACTTTCATTAAACTTGATAACGGTGGAGCCAGTGCTCAAAGTCCGGATTTTCCCCCTTGACGATCTTGAAGAACTCGCTCTGGAGCAACTTGGCCACCGGACCGGCCTTGCCGGAACCAATCTCCCGACGATCAATGGAGCTGATGGGCGTCAATTCCGCAGCCGTGCCGGTAAAGAAAACTTCATCGGCAATATAGAGCATGTCGCGGGTAATGGGCTCCTCGCGGACTTCATATCCCAGGTCCCCGGCCAGGGATATGATGGAATCCCTGGTCAGGCCGCCCAGCACACCGTCGGTGTGCGGCGTATAAATAATATCTTTCGAGACCATGAAGATATTCTCTCCCGATCCCTCGGAAACATGACCGGTGGTGTCGAGCAGGATAGCTTCGTCGTAGCCGTCAGCCACAGCTTCCGTCTTGGCAAGGACGGAGTTGACGTAATTGCCGCACGACTTGGCTTTGGTCATCATGACATTGACATGATGGCGATTGAAGGTGCTGCATTTGACCTTGATTCCCTTTTCCAGGGCATCCTCGCCGAGATACGCTCCCCAGGGCCAACAGGCGATGACCGTACGAATGGGGTTGTCGCCAGGATGTACGCCCATTGCACCGTCGCCGATGAATACCAAGGGACGGAGATAGGCCCCAGCCAGCTTGTTGAGCTTCAGTGTCTCCTCGGCCGCCATGGTCAATTCCTCAACGGTATAGGGGATTTTGAGCCCCAAAATCTTGGCCGAATTCGCCAGGCGCACCATATGCTCTTCCAGACGAAAGACCTCCGAGGAGCCGTCGGCGCACTCGTAGGCACGAATACCCTCAAAGACACCGGCACCATAGTGCAGCGTATGGGTCAGGACGTGGACATTGGCCTCGTCCCAGGGAACCTGTTTCCCGTCGAACCAGATAGTTTCGGATTTCTGGACCATGGATATCTCCTTTACAGGGATTTATACGGCTACTAGCCGCCCTATTTTAGTTATGGAACAAGGACGCTATGAAAAACTGACCGCAAGGTCAAGACGGAACGACTGTTTGCCCCAGAAGTTCAAACAATGTGCGGCAGACAAATTCACCCATTTTCATTTTGACACCGCTCTTTCCCACGAGTAAGAAATTGAACCTGCACTAATAATTTTAGGAGTTTTCTGTCATGTCCAAATTCGCGCGAGTCGATCGACTCCCCCCTTATGTGTTCGCCCAGGTCAACGAACTCAAGATGAAGATGCGTCACGCAGGCGCAGACATCATCGACCTGGGAATGGGCAACCCCGATGTGCCCACCCCCAAGCCCATCCTCGACAAACTGACAGAAGCGGCATACAAGGCCGGCAACTCCAAGTACTCGGCATCCAAGGGGATCAAGGGACTACGCAAGGCCGTACGCGATTGGTATTACCGTCGTTACGATGTCTCCCTGGACCGCAACCAGGAAATCTGCGTCACCATGGGTGCCAAGGAAGGGCTGGCACACCTGGCCCTGGCCATGCTCAGCCCCGGTGATGTCGTGCTTGCCCCGGACCCGGCCTATCCCATTCATCCGTATGCCTCGATCATCGCGGGTGCGGATGTGCGCCGTGTGCCCATCGGCCCCGGTCAGGATTTCTTCGAAAACCTGGAAACCGCCGTCCGGCACACCTGGCCCAAACCCAAATTGCTCATCATCAATTTCCCGCACAATCCCACTACCCAGTGCGTGGAGATCGACTTTTTCCAGCGTATCGTGGATTTTGCCAAGGAAAATGATCTGTATGTCATCCATGATCTCGCCTACGCCGACTTTGTATTCGATGGGTATGAAGCCCCAAGCTTCATGCAGGCCGACGGTGCCAAGGAAGTGGGCGTGGAGTTCTTCTCCATGACCAAGAGCTATTCCATGGCGGGCATGCGCGTGGGCTACTGCGTGGGCAATCCAGACATGGTCCAGGCCCTGACGCGCATCAAAAGCTATCTGGACTACGGCATCTACCAGCCCATCCAGATCGCTGCCGCCTGCGCCCTGAACGGCGACCTCGGAGAGAACCCCAAGTTCACCAGCGACGATATGGACCAGGCCGTCAAAGAAATCATGGCCGTGTACTCCGACCGCCGCGATGCCCTGTGCGAAGGCCTGAACCGCATCGGTTGGGAAGTGACCCCGCCCAAGGCGACCATGTTTTTATGGGCTCCCATACCCGAACAATTCAAGAGCATGGGATCCGTGGAATTCTCAAAGATGCTGCTGCAAGAAGCGGAAGTCGCGGTTTCTCCCGGCCTTGGTTTCGGCCAATACGGCGACGACCATGTTCGTTTCAGCTTTGTCGAAAACCGTCACCGCACGAATCAAGCCGTCCGCAACCTTAGAAAGTTCTTCGCAAAGGGGTAAGAATGGGCAGCATTAAACTCGGTCTTGCAGGTTTTGGGACGGTCGGCTCCGGCTTGGCCAAAATCCTCGACATGAATGCGGACCGCATTGTTGCCAGGCTCGGCAAGCGGATCGAAATCCGGTCCGTTCTTGTTCGCGACACGAATAAAAAACGGGCATTCGACCTGGGACCTGACATCAAGGTCACCGATGACCTCAATGTGTTGATCAACGACCCGGAAATAGACATCATTGTCGAACTCATGGGTGGCTTGGACACGGCCAAAGAGCTGATCCTCAAGGCATTCAATGCGAGCAAGCATGTGGTCACGGCCAACAAGCACCTGCTGGCCGAAGATGGCCTGGAGCTTTTCGAGGCGGCCAGGGCAAACAATGTCGGCCTCATGTTCGAAGCAAGTTGCGCAGGCGGCATCCCCATCGTGCAGACCCTGAAGGAAAGTCTGGCCGGAGACGAAATCCTCAAAATGCTCGGAATCATGAACGGAACGGCCAACTACATCCTGTCCGAAATGACCACCAAAGGCATGGATTTCCAGTCCGCGCTTGCCGACGCCCAGGACCTGGGCTACGCCGAGGCAGACCCGACCTTCGACATCGAAGGTTTCGATACTGCCCACAAGCTGTGCATGCTCATCCGCATGGCCTATGGCGTAGATTACCCCCTGGCGGATATTCCCATCCAAGGCATCACCTCGGTAACGCCCATGGATATCGAATTCGCACGCGAGTTCGGCTACCGTATCAAACTGCTGGCACACGTCATGGACGTGGATGGCAAGCTTGAAGCGGGAGTACATCCCGCACTGGTGCCCTATACCTACCTGCTGGCCAGAGTCGGCGGCAATTACAATGCCGTGCGACTGGAAGGCAATGCTGTCGGCTCCATCATGCTCCATGGACAAGGCGCAGGCGACCTGCCGACCGGCAGTGCCGTGCTGGCCGACATCATGAATCTGGCCCGCAAACTCGGTACCGACGCGCTGTTGGACAATACGGGCTTCTGCAACGCCCCCCTGAAAAAAGCCAACATTCTGCCGCCGGAAAAATCCGAATCCAAATACTACTTCCGCTTCACAGTGGCCGACCGGACCGGTGTCATGGCGACCATAACCAAGGCCATGGCCGATCATGGTATCTCCATCGCCCAGGCCGTACAAAAAGGCGAAGCCGGGGCCGAAGGCGTCCCACTGGTCATCATCAGCCACGAGACACGGACCAAAGACATGGAAGCAATGATCAATGAAGTCGATGCCATGGACTTCTCGGTCGAACCCTGCGTGAAATTCAGAATCCTCTAATCGGAATTCCGGGATGAAACTACTGTACCTTATCGCCGATGGAATGGGCGGCTGGCCGCTTGACGAACTCGACGGCAAAACCACCATGGAAGCCGCTCTCACGCCCCATATGGACGAATTGGCAAAAACCGGCATTGTCGGTTGTGCCCAAACCGTGCCCGAGGGCATGCAGCCCGGTTCGGATGTGGCCAACATGGCCCTGCTCGGCTTTGATCCGGCCCGATACCACACCGGACGCGGTCCCATCGAAGCGGCTGCCCAAGGGCTTGAGCTCGACCCGGACGACCTGGTCTGGCGGCTCAATCTCGTCACGGTCTCGAAACTGACCATTGACGGATTCATGCGCGACTATTCCTCCGGCCACATCGCCACGGAAATATCCAGACCCGTCATACAGGCACTTCAGGAAAAACTCGGTAACGATATGTATACCTTCTATCCGGGTGTGCAGTATCGTCACCTGCTGGTGCAACACAAAGGTGCGCTCAGTGACGAAGCCGACTTGAAAATCAATCCTCCCCACGACATTACGGACAAACCGATCAAGCTCGACCTGCGTGCCTATTCCAGAAGCCCCCTTCTCTGGGACCTCATTTTCGAGGCAAAGGAACTTCTGGAAGACCGGGATGTGAACATGAGCATGGCCAATTCCATCTGGCCTTGGGGTCAGGGACGGCCACTCACGCTTCCCGACTTCAGGGAGACTTTCGGCCTGCAAGGCGCGGTCATTTCTGCCGTGGACCTCATCAAGGGCCTGGGCAATGCCTCAAATATGGATGTCATCGACGTGGAAGGCGCAACCGGCTTGCTCGACACCAACTATGAAGGCAAGGTGGACGCCGCACTCAACTATTTGGAAACCCATGATTTTGTCTTCGTACACCTGGAAGGCCCGGACGAATGCGGCCACGGCGGAAACGCCAAGGACAAGGTAGAAGCAATCAGCCGTTTCGACGCTCGGGTCGTTGCCCCCTTGCGGGAAGCTTTGGCCGGGGAGGATGTGGCCTGGATCATTACCTGTGACCACTTCACCCCCATCAAGGAACGGACGCACACAATGGACGCAGTGCCGTTTATCCTCAACGGGCCGGGCTGCGAAGCCTCCGGTGTTTCCTCGTTTTCCGAAGCTTCGGCAAAGGAAACTGGCCTCAAACTTGAAAAAGGGATTCACCCTGCTTCCCTTTGCGCTTGAAAAATTTGGACTGAAGTAAATGCCTCCTCACTCAGATATTCCCGAGCAGACAAGCTGCTACCACCACCTCGTCTCTTACGGGGGAAAACCGACACCATGGGTGGTCCTTTACTATGCGGAATACCTTCATATATTCGAGCGATCCCGCAATTTTTTATATCCGCGAGCACGGCCATGAGTTACGCCGAGGTCGAAAAAGCGCGGCATAATCCTTCCCGTGCGCGAGGCCCGATGCCGCTACCGCGCACCGGTACGGTTTCGACGATGAAATCCTGGTCCTGGTCGGCATCAGCCCTGTGGAAACGCGCCTCCATGCAATTTTTCCTACGAGGTATGGAACAAGGATATAAACGATCCTTCACGCCACAGGCATTGACCGAACATGCCGCCGTTTAATCCAGAAGGCAAACCGGTCAGGGTCCCGGACTGGCTGAAAGAGATTTTTCTGAGTCAGGGAGAGTTTGATTAACACTCTGATATTACCTTTTTATTTTTTCTTAAAACAAACGTTTACATCCATTGCCTGTTCTGGCAGGATTTTATCCATGTTTTATCGACGTTCACACCCATGCATTTCACCCGAAGATAGCCCAAAAAAGTCCTGGCCCAGCTGAAAAGCCACTACTCGATCACCCCTGTTGGAAACGGCTTGCTGGAAGATTTGCTGGGACCGGACCAAAAAAGCCGGTCTCGACAAGGCGGTTTATCCTGGACCGCTGCCACAACTCCGGCACAGGTGATCCCGGCCAACGACTGGGCCATCGCCATCAAAAAAAATTACCCGGATTGCATTCCTTTCGGCACCATCCATCCCAGACTTCAACCAAATGGAAGACGAACTGGATAGGCTGGAGCAGGCAGGTATTTCTGGACTCAAATTCCATCCTGATTTTCAAGGATTCCGAATGGATGATCCCGCCCTTTTTCGATGTCATGGAGATTGATCGGCGACCGTTTCGTCTGTCTTTTTCCATGTTGGGTGACACCCTGCCGCCTGACGAAAATCCTTCTTGTCCCCGCAAGCTGGCCGCATTACGCAAGGCATTTCCAGCTCCGCCCATAATAAGCCGCCCATATGGGTGGATATCGGCACTGGGACTACGCCCTGGACTACCTGGTGGACCTCGGATATTTTCGTGGATTCGTCGAGTTTCCCTCGATTTCCTGGATGACACAATGCTCAAAACGATTGTTCAACGCCTTCGGCACCGAAACGAATCCTCTTCGGCAGCGGACTACCCCCTGTTCGATGCCAGCGAAAGAACGGAAAAAAAAAACTGGACACACGCTTTAAAGCTGACGGTCACCGAGATGGGAGGTCCATACTGGGAAATGCCGCAGGGCTTCTGTCAGAATTAGCCATCCCTTAAATATTCGTTGATAGTATCGGTACCTATTGAGGTGTAGAGAACAATCTTTTCAACTACTAGAAAAAGGTGATCTCATGCATCGTATCATTGCTATTTTGTGCGCCCTGCTTGTTGTGTTGTCGTTGGCTGGCGTGCGGAAACCAAGACCGACCACGGTCTCGACCAAAAAGCGGCAAGTCCTACATTTCTTACGTAAGCGTCCGAGGCACTGCATCTCCCCGCCTCGCTTCCGACTCTGCTATGCCAGTTTTCAGCCGATTATTCAACCGATTCGTTTCTTTGACATATTCCAAGGCAACAGCGCTTTGACGTCCTCCGGGGCTTTTTGGCCG
>CAXXUE010000023.1:0-18504 GCA_963662475.2 uncultured Pseudodesulfovibrio sp. | reverse complement strand
AGGGCGTCATGCAGTGTGGGCAGCAGCTTGTCGATGCCCATGAGCGCAACGTGGACGCGGGGCAGCGTGGAAACCAGCCGGGCGTTCCCCTCGTTGGTGACCAGGCCGATTCCGCCGGTCTCGGCCACGGCAAAGTTGGCCCCGGTGATGCCCATGTCCGCTTCCACATATTTCCGGCGGAGTTCGCGGCGGGCGACCTTGACCAACTTTTCGATTTCGGCATCCTGCTCCTTGCCCGTGACCTCGGTGAAGAGATCACCAACCTGAAAGCGGGAAAGATGAATGGCGGGCATGACCATGTGTGACGGTCCCTCGTGCCTGAGCTGGATGATCCACTCACCCAGGTCGGTCTCGGTCACTTCCAGGCCCGCGTCCTCCAGGTCGTGGTTGAGCAGCGTTTCCTCGGCAGTCATGGACTTGGACTTGACGATCTTCTCGCAATTCGCTTCCTTGGCAATCCGAGTGATTATCCGGTTGGCCTCATCCCCGTCCTTGGCAAAGTGAACGTGCACGCCCGATGCCTCGGCGTTGGCCTTGAATTCCCGGTACAACGCCTCGTAATTGGCGGCAAGCCTCGTCCTTTGAAGCAGCAATATCGCTGATCAGGCCGCGCACATCCATGCCCTTGAAGGCATTGGCCCGGCCAGCACGATAGGCCACGGCAAAATTGTCGAGCGTGGTGCGCAGGAAATCGTTATCCAGGGACTCGCGCAGTTCCTCGCGGTATTCTTTGAGATCGTGAGCTTTCTGCATGACTAGTCCTCCAGAATGAGAATATGCAATTCAAGGGGGCCGTGAACACCCAGGGCGAGCACGCGCTCGATGTCGGCGGTCCGGCTGGCCCCGGTGATGAAGGCCAGATAATCCGGCGTATTCTTCATGCGGGTGAGCATCATCTTTTCCACGGCATAGGTATTGGCCCGAATCTTGGATTCAGGCAGCAGGCAGACGTGAAATTCACTGACCATGGTTGCCAGCCGTAGCTCCTCGCCCGGACAGTCGAGCATGAGCGTTCCGGTATCGGCAATGCCGTACTCGGCCACGGTAAACCCGATGTCGATTCCGGCCAGCCTGTCCCGCATTCCCTTGTCGATGCACTCGAAGCCCGCCTTCTTGGACTGGGCGGCCAACTTCTTGTAGAGATCCTTTTTCAGACCGGGTGCTGCAATGACTTTTTTCTGCTTGCCGTCGCACAGGTCCTCGGCCGCCTCGGACAAGTCCAACTCGCAACCGCTGGCCAGCAACTGGCAGGCCTCTTTCTTTTCACAAAGGTCGAGGATGTACGACAACGCCTCGTCTTCACTGGCTATTTTAGAGACAGTCGCAGAAACAAGTTCTGCCTTTTCAATGAATTTCCGGCACAGGGCTTCCTTGGAAGACATGGCACCCACCTCCAACATGATTAGACCGTGATCGGTCGTTTTTTTTATTAACTCAAAAGGTCTCTGGTCTCCCGCGCAATGGCGAGTTCCTCGTTAGTCGGAACGACCCATATCGCCACCCGGCTGTCTGGGGCGCTGATCTTGAACGACCCTTTGGCACGCTGGGCATTGGCCTTTTCGTCGATCTTCAAACCGAGACATTCCAGCCCCTTAAGGGATTCCCGGCGGACAATGCTGTCATTCTCGCCTATCCCCGCAGTAAAGATGATGGCATCCACGCAACCGAGGACCGCCATGTAAGCACCGATATACTTGCGGTTGCGGTAGGTCTGCACATCCAAGGCGATGGCAGCCCGCTCGTCGCCCTTCTCAATGGCCGTGTGGATGTCGCGCATGTCATTCATGCCGCACAGTCCCTTGAGACCGGACTCCTTGTTGAGCATGGTGTCGATCTCCTCGATGGTCATCCCGCTATTCCGGGCCAGGAAGGCATGGATGGCCGGGTCCACGTCGCCGGACCGGGTGCCCATGACAACGCCCTCCAAAGGCGTCAACCCCATGGAAGTGTCCACGGACCTGCCCTTGTGAATAGCCGTGACGGAACCGCCGTTGCCCAAATGAAGGGAAATAAGGTTGAGCTCCTCCAAAGGCTTACCCAGGACGCGGGCCAGTTCTCCGGCCACGTATTTATGGGAAGTGCCGTGAAAGCCATACCGCCGCAAGCGGTGCTTCTCATACAGCTCGTAAGGCAATGCATACATATAGGCATGGGCCGGGATGGTTTGATGAAACGCGGTATCGAACACCGTCACTTGCGGGGCGTCCGGGAAGAGCTCCATGGCCACGCGGATGCCGTCCACATGCCCCTGATTGTGCAACGGAGCCAGCGGGATGCACGACTCGATGTAATTCACGACATCTTCATCCACCAGCACGGGCGCATGGAATTTTTCACCGCCGTGCACCACTCGATGACCAATGGCATCGATCTCGTTCTTGTGCCGGATCACGCCCTTTTCCGGGTGGGTGATCAGGTCCACGACCAACCGCATGCCCACATCATGATCCGGGATGGGTTGCTCCAGCCGGGTGACGGCCTCGCGGTCCGTACCGGGGTAAGCCTTGTTGACCAAATCGCCCTTTTCCTCCCCGATCCGCTCCACCAGGCCGGAAACCAGCACGATTTCAGTGTCGGGGTCCAGCAATTGATACTTGATGGACGAACTGCCGCAATTGATGACCAGTACTTTCATGTTACTTGTTCTTCTCCGCTTGGGCCTGAATGGCGGTGATAGCCACGGTGTTGACGATGTCGGGCACGGTACAACCTCGGGACAGATCGTTGACCGGCTTGTTGAGTCCCTGCAACACCGGGCCAATGGCAACGGCATTGGCGGCACGCTGCACTGCCTTGTAGGTATTGTTGCCGGTATTGAGATCCGGGAAGATGAAGACCGTGGCCTCACCCGCCACCTTGGAATTGGGCATCTTGACAGCCGCGACTTCCGGATCCACGGCGGCGTCGTACTGAAGGGGCCCCTCGATGGGATAGTCCAGGCCCCGTTCCTTGATCAACTGTTGGGCAATGGCCGTGGCCTCGGTGACCTTTTCCACATCCTCCCCCTTGCCGGACGCACCCGTGGAATAACTGAGAAGGGCCACCCTGGGTTCGATGCCGAAGACACGCGCAGTCTCGGCCGAGGCGATGGCGATTTCGGCCAACTGCCGGGCGTCAGGATTGGGATTGACTGCACAGTCGCCGTAAACCAGCACGCGGTCCTTGAGACACATGAGGAACACGGAGGACACGATGGAGCAACCCGGCTTGGTCTTGACGAACTCGAAGGCAGGACGAATGGTCTGGGCCGTGGTGGTCACCGAGCCGGAAACCATACCGTCGGCAAAGCCCTTGTAGACCATCATGGTGCCGAAATAGGTGGGATCGGACATGCGATCCCAGGCCGTTTCGGCGATGACGCCCTTGTGTTTCCTCAACTCCAGGTAATCCTCGGCAAAATGATCGAGCAGCTCGGATTCGGACGGATCAATGATCTGGGCCATGGAAATATCCACACCGAACTTGGACGCCCGGATGCGGATATCTTCCTCACGACCAAGCAGGATGATGTCGGCCACTCCGCGTCGGAGCAGGATGTCCGCAGCCCGCAGGATGCGTTCGCCCGAACCCTCGGCCAGGACAATGCGCTGGCGATCCCTTGAGGCCTTGTCCACCAGGGAATATTCGAACATCTTGGGCGTGATACGGGTGTCGCGCTCCTCGACCACACGGTCGCGAAGCTCGGTCACATTGACATTATGGATAAATCCGCCCAGGGCCGTGGCGATCCGCTGGGAGTCACCCACCTCGATTTGCCCATAGAGACGGTTCAACTCCTGAATGTTGTGGTAGGTATGCCCCTTGACCGACAGGATCGGAATAGGCACGCCGGTCCATCCCTCGATAAGCTTGTGCACGTTGGTGGAAACAGGCAACCCGCCCGTAAGCACGATGCCCGCGATATCCGGATAGGAACTGGACAACCGGGAGGTCAAACAGGCCAGGATGATGTCCGATCGGTCGCCGGGAGTGACGACCAGGCTTCCCGCCTGGATGTACTCCAAAAAGTTGCCGATATGCATGGCCGCCACCAGGTAATTGTCCACCAACCCCTGCAACCCGCTGTGACCGTAGAGCACATCGGCGTCGAGCCAGCGTTTGACATCTCCGACCGTGGGTTTGCTCAGGGCCACATTTTCCGGAATGATGTAGACAGGCATGGGCACTTTGCAGCGAACCTTGCACTGAATGTGCTTGGCCATGTCCTGAGTCATGCCTTTGGGAGCCCGGTTGATAATGCAGGCCACCAGGTCCACGCCTTTCTCTTCCAGGGTGTCCACCGTGGTCTGGGACAGGGAGATGACTTCCTCGGGACTCTTGTCGCGACCCGAAGAAATCACCAGCACCGGAGCGCCGATGTTGGCTGCGATCTCGGCATTGAGATCAAACTCGAACGCCGGGTCCTTGCCCTTGAAGTCCGTGCCCTCGCAGAGCACAAAGTCATATTCATCCTCCAACATTTTGTACTTGTTGAGGATATTTTCAAGCATCAGGGCATGCTGGCCGGAATTAATCAGCTCGCGTGCCTGCTTGAGAGTATAGGCGTAGGTATCCCGGTAGGGAACGGACAGCTTGAACTGCTCGATCAGCAGCGCAATGTCGTGGTCCTGTTTTCCCTCGCCCGGATCGTTAATGATAGGTCGGAAGAGAGCTACATGGTGCAGCTCCCGCAGGAGCATCTGCATCACGCCGAGCACCACTGCGGACTTGCCGCTTCGCTCTTCCGTCGCGCTCACATACAAATTCTTGGACATGTTTTTACTTTCCTTGGTTTACCGTTGGCTATCGGCACCCGTCGGCATACAGCTCAATGACGTGCTTCACGCTGACCCCGGCCTTTTTCTGGGAGAGCATGTCCGTCAACTGCATCATGCAGGCAGGGCAACTGGTGGCCACGGTGTCGGCACCGGAAGCCACGACGTTATCCGCCTTGCGCCCGCCAATCTTCTTCGACAAGTCGTAATGAGCTATGTTGAAGCTGCCGCCACATCCGCAACAGGTTCCTGCTTCATTCATTTCCTTGAAATCACATCCCGCAGCCCGGATCACTGCCCGAGGCTGGGCCGTGATGCCAAGCCCGTTTTTAAGGTGACAGGGATCGTGATAAGTCACTGTCCTGCCATCTCCATTTCCTGGTTTCAGTCCAATAATATCTACCAGGAACTGGCTGATGTCCATGGTTTTTCTCTCAAGCACACCGATATCATATTTCCGGGCGGACTCCCCTTTGTACATGGTCGGCCAAAGCTCTTTGATGGTAGAGGTACAGGTGGCGCAACCGGTAACAAGGTAGTCGAACTCCCCGTCCCGGAAACGGTCCACATTCATGCCAACCAGGGAATTAAAAGTGTCGTTGTCGCCGCTAGCCAGGGCGGGAATGCCGCAACACGCCTGGCCTGACGGCATGAACACGCCCACGCCGTGACGCTCCAGCACTTCGAGAATGGCCTCGCCCACATGGGGAAAGACCTTGTCGATGACGCAGCCGACGTACAGGGCAACCTTGATACCGCTCTTCCCGGCCGGGGTGTCCAGCTCGGGCACGATCTTGTGCAGCGGTTTGTCAGCCAATCCCTTGAAATGGCGGTCACCGATGATCGGCGCGTTGAATCGTGCGCAGGAAGAGCCAAGCAGGTCGTCCGCATTTTTGGTGAACACACCCTGAAACTTGGCTCCCATGTCGGTCAGGGCGTTGAACAGCTTGGGATTCTTGAGCATACCCCGGAAGATGACCTTCTTGACCGGGGACAGACCGAAGTAGCCGGTCATGATGGCGCGTGCCTTGAAGAAGATGTCCATGATGGACACGCCACTGGGACAGTTGGCCTGGCAAGTGCCGCAGAGCAGACAGCGATTAAGCTTCTCGTTGACCCCTTCGGAATCGGTCAGCATCTCACTGGCCAGCCCGTCCAGCAGGGCGAGCTTGCCGCGCGTGACATCGGCCTCGCGCCCGGTCTGGGCAAAGACCGGACAGACCGCCTGACACATGCCGCAACGCATGCAACCGACCAACTGGTCATCCAGCTCCTTGAACATCTGTGCAAGTTTGTGAATATCGGTCATGATAACCACCTATCCTATGATCTTGCCGGGATTGAGAATCCCCTTGGGATCAAGCACGGACTTCATGCGGCGGGAATATTCCAGAGTTCCCCGGGACGTCTCCTGCTCCAGGTAACGGGATTTGGCCAGACCGATGCCGTGTTCGCCGGACAGGGTGCCTCCCAAAGCCAGGGCACGGTCGAAAATCATGTCAATGCCCTTTTCCACGCGCTCCCACTCCGCTTTGTCGCGTTTGTCAGTCAGGATGGTGGGATGAAGATTGCCGTCGCCCGCGTGACCGAAAGTGCCGATGGTCAGATTGAGTTTCTTGGCGATATCGTCCAGGGCCTCAATCATGGCCGGGATCTTGGATCGCGGCACAGTGGCGTCCTCCAGCACACAGGTGGGCCTGAGTTTGGCCAGGGCGGGCAATGCGTCGCGTCGAGCCTGCCAGACAGCATCACGCTCGGCGGCATCCTTGGCCACCTTGAGTTCGGTCGCGCCGTTTTTCTTGCAGATGCTCTCGACCATGGCGGCTTCGTCCTCCACTTGCGCGGGATGGCCGTCCACTTCAATGAGCAACAGGGCCGCAGCATCAACCGGTAGCCCGGCACCACGGAAATTCTCCACGGTACGGATGGTAAAATTATCCATCATCTCCAAGGTGGCTGGCACGATCTTGGAGGCAATTATGGCGGCCACGGTCTCGGAAGCTGCCTTCATGGACGGGAAAATGGCCATCATGGACTTGGCAGCCTTGGCCGGGGGAATGAGCTTGAGAATGATCTTGTCAAACACGCCCAGGGTACCCTCGCTGGCAACCATCAGCCCGGTCAAATTGTAGCCGGTGACGCACTTGACCGTGCGGGAACCGGACTTGATCAACTCGCCGTTCACGTCCCAGAACTCGATGCCCATGACGTAGTCCTTGGTCACGCCATATTTCAGTCCACGCAGACCGCCCGCATTCTCGGCCACGTTGCCGCCCAGGGTGGAGACGGCCTGACTGCCGGGGTCCGGGGGATAGAACAGGCCGCGCGCCGCAACCTCGGCGGCAAATTTGGCGGTGACCACGCCGGGTTCGACCACGGCGTACATGTCCTCCTCGTTGATTTCGAGGATACGGCTCAGGCCGTTGGTCAGGACGACCACTCCGCCGGGATGGGGAATGGTGCCGCCGGAAAGATTGGTGCCTGCGCCGCGCACGGTAAGCGGCAATCCGTTGTCGTTGCACAACTTCACACACTTGCCGAGCGCCTCGCTGTTTCCGGGACAAACGACCATGGCGGGCATGACGGAATCGAGCACTGCCGCATCATAAGAGTAGGCATGCCGGTCGGTCTCGCTGGTCATGACGTTATCGGCACCGACGACGGCTTCGAATTCCTTGATGAGTTTTTCAGTACCCATTTCCATCTCTCCTTGAAATTTCTTTTTTTCAATTGGGAGGGGGGAATGCCCCCCTCCCTTATTATCACACTTGATGTTGTTTACTATTATACTACTTGAGGACGGTACCCCAACCGGAACCAACCAGAATGGTGCCGATGATGGCGGCCATAACGAGGTAGTAGAACAGAGGAATCAAGGTCTTGCGGATGATCTCACCTTCACGGTCCATGAGACCGACAACGGCGGCGGCAGCCACAACGTTGTGGACGGTGATCATGTTACCGGCAGCACCACCCACGGCCTGCAAGGCCACGATGATGGACTGAGGCACATCGATCTGGGAAGCCACACCGAACTGGAACAGGGAGAACATCATGTTGGAGATGGTGTTCGAACCAGCGATGAAGGCACCCATGGCACCAATGATGGCCGCACAGTCAACCCAGATGGAACCTGCCATGGCAGCGACGCCGTTGGCGAGTTCCAAAGGCATGGAAGCCAGGCCGGAGGCGTTGAACTTCTCGCCGGAGTTAATGAACACGCGAACCATCGGGATGGCAAAGCCGAGGGCAAAGGATGCCTGCAAGGTTGTCTTGAAAGCACTGTTCGCGGCATTCTTCAGATCATCAAACTTCATCCTCTGGATGAAGAAGGCGCAGATAACGGCACAGACGAAGATGAAGCCGGGCACGTACAAGGGCTTGATGGTGTATCCGATGCCGGTACCAAAGATGTCGGTAATCGGGATGGAAACGGAGGTCAGGGCACCCTTGATCCATACGACCTTACGGGACAGGACCAGGAACAGGCCGACCAGGACATACGGAGACCAGGCCTTGAACAGGGTCATGTGCTCGGGAGCACCGGCGAACTTCGGTTCCCAGGTACCCATCCAATGCTTGGGCCAGTTGGCGCGATCATCAAAGTCCCAATTGGTCTTGGGGGTAAGGAAGTTGTTCTTGGCAGCCAGAGTAACCAAAGTAAGACCAACGAGACCACCAACCAGGGAGGGGAACTCGGGTCCGAGGAACCAGGCAACCAGGAAGTAGGGAACCGTGAAGGAGAGACCGGCAAAGATGCCGAAAGGCAGGACTTCAAGCCCCTTCATGACAGACTTTTCCTTGCCGAAGAAGCGGGTCAGGATAACGGCCAGGAAGGTCGGAATCAGGATACCGATGATACCGTGAACCAGAGCGGCCGTAGCACCGATTTCATAGATGTAATCCATGAAGGCTATACCGTTACGGCCCAAAAGGTCGTGCACGATGGGGTTGTCCAGACCGGTCTTAACGCCGAGCAGGATGGGAGTTCCGACGGCTCCGAAGGTCACCGGGGTGGACTGGATGATCAGCGCGGTAGTAACCGCAGCCATGGCCGGGAATCCCAGAGCCATGAGCAACGGAGCGCAGACAGCGGCGGGAGTACCAAAACCGGCTGCGCCTTCGATGAATGCGCCGAAACACCAGGCGATAATCATAGCCTGAATGCGGCGGTCAGGCGTGATGTCCATGAAGCCGGCACGGATGGCCGCGATGGCACCGCTGTTGGTCAGCGTGTTGAGCATCAACAACGCGCCAAAGACAATCCATAAAATTGCGAGACAGATTGCGACACCCTGAACGATGGATGCTGCAATGACCAGACCGGATACCTTCCATACGCCATACGCCAGGATAGTGGCCACAACCAAAGCCAGGGGCATGGCTTTTTTGGCAGGCCAGCGAAGAATTACTAGGAAAAAAAACACCGTAAGAATCGGTGCCACTGCCATTAAAGTATACATCGTACCCTTCCTCCTTTAAAGTGTGAGACCTCAAACCTCATCACAAGTTGAAACAAAAGCGCGGGGCGGGCCAGGTAGAGCCTCCGCAAACATTCCGCCCCGCGCACACATCTAACGTTTATTCTTCGCCGCCGTTGCCTGCTCCAGCCAGATGGCTGAGGATAGCATAACGGTCGGCATAGTCCTTCTCTATTTTTTCGCGAAACGCCTTGGATAGCTCCGGATGGAACCGCTCCAACATGGCATATCTGTTTTCGCCGGACAGGAACTCCTGCAAGCTTCCGTCAGGAGCCTTGGATTCGAGTATGAACGGGTTCTTGCCTTCCTTGGTGAGCAGGGGATTGTAGCGATAGAGCGGCCAGTAGCCGGAATTGACGGCCAGTTTCTGCTCGAACTGGGTCTTGCCCATGCCCTTCTTGATGCCCTGGTTGATACACGGGGCGTAGCAGATGCTGAGTGACGGTCCAGGATAGGCCTCGGCTTCCTTGAACGCCTTGAGCATCTGCTGCTTGTCCGCGCCCATGGCCACAGAGGCCACGTACACGTAGCCGTAGGTCATGGCCATACGGCCCAGGTCCTTCTTGCCCGTGCCCTTGCCCGCCGCAGCGAACTTGGCGATGGAGCCCAGCGGGGTCGCCTTGGAGGACTGACCGCCGGTATTGGAGTAGACCTCGGTATCCAGAACCAGAATGTTCACATCCCTACCCGAGGCGATGACATGGTCCAGGCCGCCATACCCGATGTCGTAAGCCCAACCATCACCGCCGAATATCCAGACGGACTTCTTGGTGAACAGGTCTTCTGCCCCGGCAATGGCGTCCAGCGTCTCGTCGCCGGAAAAGCCGTTCAGGACTGTCTTGAGGGTGACGGATGCCTCGGCCGAAGCCTCGGCGTCGTCCCTGACAGCGAGCCAGTTTTCAAGGGCGATCTTCAATGCACCGGTGGCACCGTCCGCCAGGGCCTGTTTGCAATTGGCAACCAGGGTGTTGCGCCGGTTGGAGATACCCATCTCGATGCCGAAGCCGAACTCGGCCGCGTCCTCGAACAGAGAGTTACCCCAGGCCGGACCATGGCCGTCCGCGTTGGTGCAGTACGGCGTGCTCGGCGCGGAAGCGCCCCAGATGGAGGAGCAACCCGTGGCATTGGCAATGACCATCCGTTCCCCAAAGAGCTGGGTCAGCACCTTGACATACGGGGTTTCGCCGCAACCGGCACACGCGCCGGAGAATTCCATGAGCGACTGGCGGAACTGGCTGCCCTTGACCGAATCGCGTTTGAACACGTCCTTGTAGGACACAGTTTCCGAGAAATCGAAGTTGGGGACCTGATTGCCGTTCTGGGTGGCGATGGGCTGCATGACCAGCGCCTTTTCCTTGGCCGGGCAGATGTCCACACAGTTGCCGCAGCCCAGGCAGTCCAGGGTATTGACCTGCATGCGGTAGCGCATGCCCTTCACTTCCTTGCCCTTGGCCTCAAGGGTCTCGAAAGAGGCCGGGGCGTCCGTCATCCCGGTTTCGTTCACCAGGACCGGACGCAAGGCGGAATGGGGGCAGACAAACGCGCACTGGTTACACTGGATGCAGTTATCCGCGATCCATTCGGGCACGTTGATGGCCACGCCGCGTTTCTCAAACTTCGCAGTGCCCACGGGCATGGTGCCGTCCTTGGAGAACGCGGAAACCGGCAGGTCGTCGCCCTTCTGGGCCAGAACCGGACGCATGACGTTCTTCACATAGTCCGGCTCGGCGACCGGGGTCGGGACCTCGTCGATCAGATCGGCCCAATCAGCCGGGACTGCCACGGCGACGATGGCGTCGATGGCATTGTCCACTGCCGCATTGTTCATGTTGACGATCTTTTCACCCTTCTTGCCGTAGGCCGTCTGGATGCCGTTCTTGAGCAACTGCACCGCCTCGTCAAAGTCGATGACATCGGCCAGCTTGAAGAATGCGGTCTGCATGATCATGTTGATGCGTCCGCCCAAGCCGACTTCACCCGCGATCTTCACGGCGTCCACGGTGTAGAAATTGAGGTTCTTCTTCGCGATGGTCCGGCACATGGCGGCGGGCAGCTTCTCGTCCATCTGCCCGGCGGTCCAGGCACAATTGAGCACGAAAGTGCCGCCGTCCTTGATGCCGTCGAGCACGTCGTAGAGGTTGACATAGCTGGGATTGTGGCAGGCGATGTAATCCGCCGCCGTCACCAGGTAGGTGGACTGAATCGGCTTTTCACCGAACCGAAGATGGGAAATGGTAATGCCCCCGGACTTCTTGGAATCATAAGCAAAATACCCCTGGGCATAGAGGTCGGTATTATCGCCGATGATCTTGATGGCCTGTTTGTTGGCACCGACAGTCCCGTCAGAACCGAGACCCCAGAACTTGCACTGCACAGTGCCTTCAGGGGTTGTGTCCAGAGTCTCGGCCGTGACAAGGGAGGATTGGGTAAGATCGTCATTGACACCTACAGTAAAGCGGGCCTTGGGACTCGATGCCGCCAGGTTGTCGAAAACTGCCTTGGCCATGGCCGGCGTGAACTCCTTGGAGCCGAGTCCGTAGCGGCCACCGATCACCAGCGGGCCGTCGCCCTTTTCGTGGAAAACGGTGCAGACATCCTGGTACAGGGGGTCGCCCAGCGCGCCGGGCTCCTTGGTGCGGTCAAGCACGGATACGAGCTTTGCGGTCCCGGGCAAGACAGCCAGAAAATGCTTTGCAGAAAACGGACGATACAGCCGGACCTTGATAAGGCCGACTTTTTCGCCCGCTGCGGTCAGGTGATTGACCACTTCCTCAAGGGTCTCACAGGAGGAGCCCATGGAAATGACCACCCGCTCTGCATCGGGCGCACCCACGTAATCGAACGGCTTGTAATCGCGCCCGGTCAGGGCGGAAACCCTGTCCATATATGCTTCCACAATGCCGGGGATGGCGTCATAGTCGGCATTGGTCGCCTCACGACCCTGGAAGTAGATGTCTGGGTTCTGGGCCGTGCCACGAATGTCCGGGTGCTCCGGATTCATGGAGCGGGCACGGAATTCGGCGACCTTTTCCATGTTCAGCAGCGGCTTCATGTCCGCGTAATCGATGACCTCGACCTTCTGAATCTCATGGGAAGTGCGGAAGCCATCGAAAAAGGAGACAAACGGCACGGAGGCCTCGACCGTTGCCAGATGCGACACCAGGGAGAGATCCATGACCTCCTGCACACTGGCGGCGGCGAGCATGGCAAATCCGGTCTGGCGGCAGGCCATGACGTCCTGATGGTCGCCGAAGATGGACAGGGCGTGGGCGGCAATGGCTCGTGCGGAAACATGAAAGACGCACGGCAGCAATTCACCCGCGATCTTGTACATGTTGGGAATCATGAGAAGCAGCCCCTGGGAGGCGGTAAAGGTGGTGGTCAATGCCCCTCCGGCCAGGGAGCCGTGCACGGCACCGGCAGCACCGGCCTCGGACTGGAGCTGGCGGACCTCGACGGTCTGCCCAAAAATATTCTTGCGGCCCTGAGCGGCCCATTCATCGGCTATCTCGCCCATGGTGCTTGATGGGGTGATGGGATAGATGGCGGCGGTTTCACTCATGGCGTAGGCCACCCAGGCAGCGGCGGAATTGCCATCCATCGTTTTCATCTTAGACATGTCGGTCGTTCTCCTCTTTGAATCAGGATTGAGTTTCCATAAGTGCCATCCATTGCTGCGGCGTGGACGGTCGAAGCAACCGCACCCTATACTCAACAACCGTGCCAAAGACCGTTGTTCTCCTTTTTATTAATAAAGGCAGATAGTTGGCATGGAGTCCGATTTTTAGTCACCCTTTGCGCAAGCCCGTCAAAGTCTGAAAAAAAAGACGAACCGGAACCGTCTGATTTGTGCTGAACCGAAAAAAATCTCGAAATGTGGCGATGATGCGAATGGTTCAACAAGAAAAGACGAAAACGGACGAGTCCGAAAAATCGGACCGATCCGTTTTTGGGGATTGGGGAGTGGAAAAAGAAAAGAAAAATGAGAAAAAAGGAGACCACATAAAATACCATGTCGGCACTCCACGGCTTAATCTGGTAACAGTACCAGTAAATGTGAAGCTCAAAGGAGGCCGACATGGCGAGTATCAAGATATCATCAGCTTATCGGTTTGTGGAAGCATTTGTTGATCAGCGCATTTTCGTTGGCGTTGATGTTCACAAAAAGACATTCAGTGTTGCACTGTCAATCGGCGTTGAAAGTTGACCCATCATCGGCGTCGAAATTTGACCCACCCCGAACGTGATTTTCGGGTGTTGGGGGGAGGCTTTTCCGGGGGCGGCGGCAGGGTCGGGAATGGAGGGAGCCCGGAGGGCGACCGGAATTCCCGACCCTGCCGCCGACGCTTATGCGTCCTGCCCTTGGTGCTGTCCCCTGCCTTGTTTCAGCCTCCAGCTTTCATTGCCTGTTTCGATGATCTCGCAGTGATGTGTGACGCGGTCCAACAGGGCCGTGGTCATCTTGGCGTCTCCAAAGACCTGTGACCACTCCCCGAAGCTCAGGTTCGTGGTGATCAGCACCGAGGTCCTCTCGTAGAGCTTTGAGAGCAGGTGAAAGAGCAGCTGGCCTCCTGACCTGGAAAACGGCAGGTAGCCGAGTTCGTCCAGGATGACCAAGTCGAAGCGCGCCAAAGTCTCGGCCAGCCGTCCGGCCTTGCCGTCCGCCTTTTCCTGCTCGAGCTGGTTGACGAGGTCCACCAGATTGAAAAAGCGCACTCGGGCGCCGTTGCGCACGGCATTGGAGCCGATGGCGATGCTTAAATGCGTTTTTCCGGTGCCCGTGCCGCCTACAAAGACCACATTGATCCAGCTCTCCATGAAGCCGCCCTGGTATAGATCCCTGATCCTGGCCTCACCGACGTGCGAGTCCTGGAAGTCGAAACCGTCCAGATCTTTGCTCACGGGAAATCTGGCGATCCCCAGGCGGTATCGGATGCTGCGTACGCGGCGCTCGGCCTGTTCCGCCTTGAGCAGATCTAACAGAAACCGTTCCAGAGTGGCCCCGGATCGACGACCGTGCTCAAGCATCTCGTCGTAAGCTCCGCGCAGGCCATGCAGCTTGAGCTCTTTGAGCAAAGCCAAGATGTCATTGCGAAGCATGGCTCGCCTCCAATAGCTGGTCATAACGTCCGCAGTCGGCCACAGGCTCGCATTTGATCCTGAGGTGATCGGGGACGCAAACCTCTTGGGTTGGCCTTTGATCACGGGAGCGGTTCAAGATGTTAAGGACCACGTCCCGACTCACCGTGTTCTGGTCCAGGGCCGCCTGGCAGGCGTCGGTTACTGCCTGGAGTCCATGGCTGGGCACCGCTGTCAGGATACCCGCAAACTGTCGGTCCCAGTCCTTATGCCGCCGCAGGGACAGACGGATTTGCTCCATCGGCGCAGGAAGCCTCCAGTCCTGGAAGGGAGCGCCGTTGCGGAGCGCTCCGGGCTTACGCTCCAAGACAGGCACGTAGTGCCACGGGTCATAGACAGTCTTTTCTCTGCCGAATCGGCGGGTATGTACGGCCAGCACCCGGCCATCGCGAATCACCGAGATGTGGTCGGCGTACGCCTTGATCTGCGCCGCCTGTCCAGCCGCCTCGCAGGGTACGCTGTACCGGTTGTGATCAAACCGCACCAGACATGTGGAGGAAACCCGGCATTCCTGAATACGGTAGCCATCGAAAGGGGCTGCGGGCTTGATTAGGTTTTCACGCTCCTGCAGGAAGACCTCCCAGATCGTCTTGTCCGTAATCTCCGGATGAGCCTGAGTCTTGGCCCAACCAATAGCTCGCTCCAGCAGCCAGGCGTTGTACTCCTCAAGGCTCCCGAAACGCCATCTGCCGGATAAAAAACGAGTACGTACCAGATGGACTTGATTTTCCACCTGCCCTTTTTCCCAGCCAGCAGCAGGCGTACACAGCGTGGGGTCCACCAGGTAATGAGTGCACATCTGCTCGAAGCGGGAATTGAGTTCGCGTTGCTTGCCGCGTAGAACTTTGTTCACTGCGGTCTTCATGTTGTCGTAAATACCTCGGCCACAAGATCCGCCGAAGAAGGCAAAGCCGCGCTGATGGGCGTCGAATACCATCTCCTGGGTCTCCCGAGGGTAACCGAAGCAGAAGACCATCCGGCTATGGCACAATCGCATGTGCGCGGTCTTGACCGTCATTGGCATGCCGTCAATTTCGAGTTGCTCGTGGCTCCAGTCGAACTGGTAGGCCTCTCCAGAGGCGAAAGTCAGCGGGACAAAGGCTTGCGACACCCTGTGCCCTTCGGCTTCGCGCCAGCGGGAGACATGACGCCGGACAGCATCATAGCCTCCCTCGTAACCTTGCCCCTGAAGCTGCTCAAACAAGACCTTGATCGTGCGTCGATGTTTGCGTGGAAGCCCGACATCCCGCTCCAACTCGCTTTCCAGCCAGGTCGTGAATTCACCAAGTTTGGGCATGGGCTGGATCGCTCGTTTGTACTCGAAGCGCGTCTCCTCCGAGCGCAACACCTTGCGGACCGTATTCCGGCTCATGTTTAAATTCTTGGATATCTGCCTGATCGGCGTCTCATGCCGGTCATGGGCCACCTTAATCTTTCGAATTGTTTCCACCGTCAGCATCTCCTCGCTGGCCCTCCCGTCACGATTTTCTCGTGACCTTGAGGGGCTTGCCGGGGTGGGTCAAATTTCGACGCCGATTACCGGCTCAGGTGGGTCATATTTGCACGCCGATTCACATGTGAGTATTCCCCCCTGGTCACTTTCCGGATTGCTTTGCTAGTTTTGTCATCCGTTGTGCTGAGGATTATATCGAATGGTTCTAGTTTATTTCTGTCTAAAAGATAATGCTGGGTGCTTGGAAGGCCGTCAGAGTCGTCAGGAAAGTGGTTCATAATAATTCTCACAATGTTTTCGGTTCATGGCTATTATCAATTACTCCCTGTTCTGCCGGACTGAAATACTGTAAGCGCACGATAAACCCCTTCTTACAGCAACACCTCATCAATGCCATGATGCCCTTCAGATCAAGGAGGAGCAACCATGGCCAAGACATCCCGAAAACAGAAGAAACCCCGTTCAGCCGAATTTTGGCGTAAGCATGTCGATGGCTGGCGTGCGAGCAGGCTGACGCAAGCCGAATACTGCCGCAGACATAAGCTTTCGGCAGGAGCGTTCTATCACTGGAAGCGCCGCTTTCTGAGTCACGGAGAAGATGTTTCCGACAACACGCCGGACATCGTTGCGATTCCGGTGCAACAGTGCACAGTCAAGGAAGTTCAGCAGCCGATCATTCTGCATGCGTCTGGCTACCAGATAGAACTGTCAGGCGACTTTTGCCAGGGCACCCTGGTCAAACTCCTTGAAACCCTTGGCCGGTTCGCATGATCCTGCCTTCGACCACGCAAGTATACCTCGTGCTGGGCTCAACGGATTTACGCAAGGCCGTCAACGGTCTGTCTCTCCTTGCCGCCGGTCTTCCAGAGATGGATGTTTTCAGCGGACAACTGTTCGTCTTTTGCAACAAAAGCCGGACGCTCATCAAAATCCTCTACTGGGATCGCAACGGATTTTGCCTGTGGCAGAAGCGGTTGGAGAAGCATCGCTTCTTTTGGCCCGAGTCCAGGGAGCAGGCTTTGGAGCTTGGATCGCGTGAGCTTTCGTGGCTCCTTGAAGGACTCGACCCCATGCAGATGCAGGGCCATCCGAGTCTGAAATATTCGACGATTTTTTGACTATTATCTTTACATTTCAATATATTATGCGTAAAAAATCTTCATGAGCAACGCAGTTCTTCCAAATGATCCCAAGGCATTAAAGGCCATCCTTGCCGACCGGGACGAATACATTTCCGAGTTGCAGGAGCAGGTCCGGTGGCTCAAAGCCGTCATTCATGCGGCGTCTTCCGAGCGCCGAGCCAAACCTACGGCCAATGAACGGCAGTATTCGTTGTTTGACGAGGCCGAGGCTGTTGCTGCGGAGTTCTTGAAAACCGACGACAGCAGCGTCTCCGTACCCTGTCATACCCGCAGGAAGCGAGGTCGGCGTCCCATCCCGCCAACTTTTCCCCGTGTGGAAGTTGTTCACGACCTGCCCGAAGAGGACAAGACGTGCCCTTGCGGCTCTCCTTTGACCCGCATCGGTGAAGAAGTCAGCGAAAAGGTGGACTTCATTCCGGCAAAGATTCAGGTAGTGCGCCACGTCCGTCCCAAGTACGCCTGTCGAAAGTGCGAGGGAGTGGAGGACGATGGCCCCACCGTGAAGATAGCCCCTGTGCCGCCGCAGATCATTCCCAAGGGCATCGCCACATCCGGCCTCCTGGCCTATGTCCTGGCGTCCAAGTTTGTTGTGACGGACTGCCGTTCTATCGTCAGGAACGCATGTTTGCCAGATTGGGCCTGGATGTCTCCCGGAGCACCATGTGCGGCTGGGCTCTGCGGGCTGCCGAGGCTTGCGAGCCGATCATGGAGCTTCTACACGAAGAGATTTTGTCTGGGCCGGTCCTGAATTTGGATGAGACCACGGTGCAGGTGTTGAAAGAACCTGGCCGGAAGAACGCGAGCAAATCGTATATGTGGCTCGCCCGAGGCGGACCTCCTGGAAAACCCGGCGTACTCTTTCATTATTCCCCCTCGCGTTCCGGCAAGATTGCCGAGGAGCTGGTGCGTGACTTTTCTGGCTACCTGCAAACCGATGGGTATGCGGGATATAACGCTCTTGGGGAGCGAGAGGGCATTATTCATGTGGGCTGTATGGCGCACGTGCGGCGTAAGTTCATGGATGTGCTCAAGGCTGGGACAAAGAAACGCGGCACGGCTCAGGAGGTGGTCGACCTCATTGCTCAACTCTATGGCCTGGAAAAACAGGCCCGGCAAGCGGGCTTTGATGCGGATCGCATCCTAGCCATGCGTCAGAACCAGTCCAGTCAGATCATGGATACCATTAAGGCTTTGCTTCTGGAGCGGGGACAGACCACGCCGCCGAAAAGCCTGCTCGGTCGCGCCATCTCCTACGCCTTGGGGCAGTGGGAGCGGGTTGAAGCGTATCTTGAAGACGGCATCTTGCTGCCGGATAACAATTTGGCCGAGAATGCCATCCGCCCCTTTGCGGTCGGTCGGAAGAACTGGCTCTTTTCAGGTTCTCCCAGAGGCGCTGCGGCAAGCGCGGCCTTGTACAGCCTGGTAGAGACGGCGAAGGCCAATGGGCTGGAACCGCTACGGTATCTGCATTTCCTTTTTGAAAGACTACCGGGTATGAAGTCCGATGACGAGAGACGAAGCTTGTTGCCGCAGTA
>CAXXUE010000022.1:0-28709 GCA_963662475.2 uncultured Pseudodesulfovibrio sp. | reverse complement strand
CAGGCAGGTATAGCACTGGCAGTTTCGGACAGGACGTCCAGTATACGCAATGGAGGAGGGCTCGCCGACCTCCGTCCGATGCTTTCATACCGCGGAATTCTACCTCGGGGCACACATCAAGAAGCAGGGCAAGGGGTGCAAATCCCGTTTTGGCCCCCGCCTTTTGGGACCCCGTGTGTTTGGTCGCTGTCGAGGCATAGTAAAGATCCACCTTCGAAGCGTTCTCGGCCATATAGCGTTCAACTTCCTTCAGCAGATAAAGGATTGCCCTGGATTGCCGAAAGGCGGGCTTGACCATCAAGGCGCAGGAATAGCCGCACCGAGGCGTATCCGATGAAAAGAGCATGGACGAATTTCCAACCGGAACGCCGTTTGCCTCCACAACGAGACAGACGATTTTCCCTTGTTCCAATGATTGGCGCAGCTTGGAGACATAATAAAAGTCATCAGCCAGATAGGAATAGCGGTACGTGTCGTAAGTGAGGTCCACGAGCGCGGCAGCGTCTTCGGGACCTGCCAAACGGGTCGTAAATGTGATTTTTCCTTCGGGCGCTCCTCCCGGATCTTTGGTCGGAGCCTTCTTTACCGATGAAGCCTCGGATAAACGCTTCCGGATGACGACCCGCCACCCGTCTTTGCCTTGATTCTGAAACGAAAGTTCATCCACGGCTTTGAGAGCCAGGAAGTACCACAGGCCGTCTATGTCCGATTCCTCCGGCGTTTCCGAATTGTATTGGGGAACTCGGTCAAGATGTACGGGCGGGCCGGCGTTCGTGATGACGATTACAGCTACGTCATCCGCATTAAACTGAAATTCTATATGAATCCGTTCCCATGTTTCAGGTTCTGGATAGGAACGGATCAAAAACGCCAAAGTCTCTTCGAGAGCCAGGCGCAACGCCACAGACTCATTTTGGGTGCAGACGAAAAACCCCACCATGCACTCCAAGGTAAGCCCCAAAAACCGGAGTTCATACGGGATCTCCATGCCCACGGAATATTCTGAAACTGCAGCATCAGTGCGGACATCAATTTTCATGACGGCAACGTATATATTCCGTCAGAATTCAGCAAGATGGTGGAAAGGAAATTTTTTTGGGGAATAGGAACACCTCGAACCGGCCGAGCCTGAAAAGGCATTGTCCACAGCCCAGTTAGCAGCGTCTTTCGCAGCACCTATTAGCCGCGTCTTCAAGAACCCGCTGCCGGCCTACCTTCTGCGACACCTTCCGCCCGTTTCCTGGCGGCCTTTCACATGAGATTGATGTCTAATCCCTACTCCTTCACCGACCCGGCCAGCAGGCCACGGATGAAGTACCGCCCCAGGAAGATGTAAATCGCCAGCACCGGCATTGCGGCTATGATCGAGCCTGCCATGGGCAGATTCCAACTCACGGCCTGGCCGCCCGCCAGATTCGCCAGCCCCACGGTGATCGGGTTGGCCGTATGTCGCGTCAAACAGATGCCCCACAGGAACTCGTTCCAAATCTGGGTGAACTGCCACAGGCTCGTGACCACGAAGCCCGGAATCGACAACGGAAACACGATGCGCAGATAGATCGAAAAAAATCCCGCGCCGTCCAGCCGGGCCGACTCGATGAGCGCGGTCGGGATCTGACTGTAGAAGTTGCGGAAGATGAGCGAGGTGATGGGCAGCCCGTACACGATGTGCGCCAGAATCAGCCCCGGCAGGCCGCCATAGAGGTTCATGGCACGCAGGGTCTGGAACAACGGAATCAGGATGACCTGGTATGGAATGAACATGCCGAACAGGAAAAGCGTAAAGACGACTTCGCTGCCCGCGAATTTCCATTTGGAGAAGACATACCCGTTAAGGGAGCCAAGCACCGTGGAGCCGACCGTGGCGCAGATGGTCAGGATGATCGAGTTGATGAAATTGGGCTTGAGCAGGTCGATGGCTTGGGAGAAACTCGACCAGTTGATGACATTCGGGAATTCCCACGCCGAGGGCAGGGAGATATCCGCAGGCATCTTGAGTGCGGTCACGGCCGCCATGTATGCGGGCATGAGGAAAAAGAGCGCCAACACCGTGAGCGTGCCGTAACGGACGACGGAACCAGCGGTGATCTTCGGAGTGGTCATGGCCTAGCCCCTCCCCCTCTGCCGAGACTGGCTGACCAGATACGGCACGATAAAGGTGGCCGCCACCAGGAAGAGCACGATGGCTATGGCCGCGCCCCGGGCGAAATCATTGGCACGGAAGGTGGTCAGGTACATGTTCAGTGCAGGGTGGCCTGTCTCGGCGTTGTCCGGGCCGGTCATGGCAAAGATGAGGTCAAACATCTTCAGTGAGATATGCGACAAAATAATGACCGCAGAGATGGTAATGGGCTTGAGCATGGGGATGGCCACGTATCGATAGTAGCCAATCTCGGATGCGCCGTCGAGCATGGCCGCGTCGCGCAAATCCTGTGAAATTCCATGAAAACCGGCCAAGTACAAAGCCATGGTGTAGCCGGAATACTGCCAGATGGTGGCCATGATGATGCCCAGCGTGGCCAGATTGAAGCCGTGCATCTCCTCAACGGGGAGGGCCTTGGGCAGCAGGCCTGCGAAAAGCCAGGCTCCGCCGCCGATCACGATGCCGGGGACCAGCCACCGCTTGAGGGCACGCCGGGAGTCTCTTTTCAAACCCCATAGTCCGATCAGGATGAACAGGAAGGCAACCACATACAGGATCACCTGGAAAAGATCCTGCCAATTGAACTCCAGAATGGCCCCGGTGCTGGAAAGCCAGCCAAAGGTGAACGGCTTCAGGCCGAAGTAGGAGGGCAGGAGGTTGACGCCGCCCTGGGGGGCGAGCATCCAGCGCCAGATGGTGCCCGAAACGATGAACGACAGGGACATGGGGAAGAGAAAAATCGTGCGAAAAACATCCTCGCCCTTGGGTTTGTGGTCGAGCAGGATGGCGATGAACATGCCCAGGCCCACGGCCCCGGCCAGGAGCATGACCGAATAGTAAACCGCGTTGACCAGGTCCTGACGAAAACCGCCGCTCAAAAACCCGGTGAACAGATCCACGTAATTATCAAATCCGATGAAATTCTTTTCCGGTTCAAGGGCCAGAGAGCCGGAGCCGCCCCAGTCGGTCATGGAGGTCCAGATGGTATTGCCGATGAACCCGTAGACGAAAACCGCCACCAGAATCATGGACGGCAACAGCGTCAGGAATGCCTTTATCCTGTCTCTCGATGCTTCCCGCATACTTTCCTAACCTATTTGTTCCGGGTTGCGCCGGGAGCCGGAACTCCCGGCGCAAACACCCTTCTTGATGGTTACTTAGATGCCTGCCTTGTCGGCGAGCTGCTGACAGGCCTTGGCAGCGGCTTCGGCATTCTTGGTCTTCAGGAACATCTCCATGACGGAAGCGAATCCGCCCATGAAGGTCTCGTTGGCGGCCACGCCATGAGCCAGGGAACCAACCACGCGGTCCTGGCTCCAGTCAGCGGCGGCAGACTTGAGATAGTCGTTGTACTTGGACAGATCGGAGTCCTTGCGGGCCGAGATGGAACCCTTGATCGGGTTGAAAGCGTCACTGCCTTCCTTGGAACCGAGAATCTTCAGCCAGGCAATGGCGTTGTCGCGGTGCGGAGCACCCTTGGGCAGACCGAAGGAGTCGGCCAGGAACATGAACTCGCCGCCGGTGTCAGGAGAGGGCAGCCAGCCAAAGTCCGTGCCGGGCTGCATCTTCTTGGTAGTGAACATATATCCGGCGGCCCAGTCACCCATGATGTTGAAAGCGGCGCGACCGTCGATGACCATGTCGGTGGCCTGCTGCCAGGACAGGGAGGAGGCGTCCGCATTGGTGTATTCAAGCACCTTGCCGAAGAGTTCCCAGGCCTTGACGCCTTCGGGGGAATCAAACTTCAGCTTGCCGGACCACAGCCCGTCCCAATTGTCTGCGCCCAGAGAGGCCAGGGCAACGGATTCCCACAGGTGGTTGCAGGTCCAATTCTGGGCGAGTGCCAGGGGAACCACGCCAGCGGCCTTCAGCTTGGGCGCGATGGCAAGAAACTCGTCCCAGGTCTTGGGAGCTTCCACGCCCCACTTCTTCAAGTTGGCGGGCACATACCACAGCACGTTGGAACGATGGATGTTGACCGGCACGGACCAGATGCCCGCATCGGTGCCGATGAGCTTGACCAGTCCTTCGGGGAAGACTTCCAGCCAGCCCTGCTCCTTGAACAGCGGGGTCAGGTCTTCCATGCGGTCGGCCTTGACCCAGGTGCCGATGAGTTCCTGACCGGAGTGAACCTGGAAGGAATCCGGCGGCTCGCCACCGAGCATACGGGTCTTGAGCACCGCCTTGGCATTGACGCCGGAACCGCCGGTGACGGTGCCGTTGATGACTTCGACGGTGGGGTATTTGCCTTTGTAAATGTCGATGAGCGCTTGCAGCGCCGGGCCTTCGTCTCCAGCCCACCAGGAGAAAATCTCCAGCTTGTTTGCCGACTTGGCGGTCTCTTCCTTGACCGGCTCAACTTTCTTGGCAGCCTCTTCCTTTTTCGGAGCCTCACCACACGCCACCAGCACCAGCAGGGCCAGGGCCGCGATCAGTATCCTTGCGTACCGGGTTAACATACTACCTCCTAAAGATTTCAAGAAACTATCACCAAACCAATCAATTACCTATAAAAACAACGAGTTCTGGAACCATAAAATTAATAAAGCGCCTTCGTCGTCTTGGGGTCGAACAGCACCATCCTGTCGAACTCGAACCCGATGGGAACGATTTCACCGGGATGGGCGACAATACGGCCCTCCACCTCGGCGATAAGTTCGTTGTCATTGTCTATGACAATCTCCAAATGCGACTGACCTCCAAGGATTTCCGAGACCACGACCTCGCCATGGCACAGCCACTCTTCGGGCAATCTTTCCGTGCCTCTCCCCATCTTGATGGAATCCGGCCGGATACCCACCAACACGGGTGCACCGTCGACCAGGGATTCGGCCTTGCCGTCCACCACCGGGAAGGTGGACTTACCCACCACCACGCACCGTTTGCCGTCGATGACCCGGCAGGTCCCTTCAAGGATGTTCATGGGCGGGTTGCCGATGAATTTGGCAACGAACACATTGACTGGTTTCTCGAAAATCTCGATAGGTGTGCCCACCTGCTGAATGGCTCCATCCTTGAGAATCACGATACGGTCAGCCAGGGTCATGGCCTCGATCTGGTCATGGGTAACGTAGATGGTGGTGGTCTTCAGCCGCAGGTGCATCTTGCGAAGCTCCATCCGCATCTGGGTACGCAACTGGGCATCCAGATTGGAGAGCGGCTCGTCAAAGAGAAAGACATCTGGATTGCGGACCATGGCGCGGCCCATGGCCACTCGCTGACGCTGCCCGCCGGAAAGCTCGGACGGCTTTCGATCCAGGTAGGGCGAAAGCTCCAGGATACGGGAGACCTCCACCAGCCGGGCCTCGATATCCTCCTTGTCATGTCCGCGCATCTTCAGCGAAAACTCCATGTTCTCGCGCACGGTCATGTGCGGATACAAAGCGTAGTTCTGGAAAACCATGGCCACGTTGCGATCCTTGGGCGACATGCTGTTGACCATCTGGCCGCCGATGTAAATTTCACCGCTGGTGATCTGCTCCAACCCGGCCACCATGCGCAGGACCGTGGACTTGCCGCAGCCCGAAGGGCCGACCAGCACCATGAATTCGTTGTCGAGGATCTCCAGGTCAATACCGGGAACCACCTCCACCTTGCCGTACCGTTTGACGACTTGCTTCAACTCGACGTTTGCCATGTTCCTTCCCTGTCTATCCTTGATTTCCCGCCTCACTTCACGGAGAAGCGGTACTCGGTTGTGTGCTCGTACATTTCGCCCGGCCGCAGGATAACGGACGGGAATCCGGGCCGATTGACCGCGTCCACATAGCCCTGTGCCTCCACGCAAAGCCCGGAGCGGGGGCCATAGTCTGCCCCGTTCGCGCCGTGGGGATCGTTCAGGGAATTGCCCGTGTAGAACTGAAAGCCGGGCTGGGTGGTCGACACCATAAGCGTCCGGCCGGAATCCGGCTCGGAAATCCGCGCGGCAGTGCGCATCTTGCCTGGTTTGCCGTCCAGGATAAAATAATGGTCATACCCCCCAGCAACGGCCAGAGCCGGGTCGTCGATATGCGTGCCAACGCGGGTGGGCGTGGAAAAATCGAGCGGCGTCCCGGCTGTGAAGGCAATCTCGCCGGTGGGAATCAGGTCCGTGTCCGTGACCAGGAAGCGTGAAGCCTTGAACTCCGCCACATGGTCCAAAATGTTCCCGCGCCCGGCACCGGCCAGATTGAAATAGGCGTGATTGGTCAGGTTGACCGGCGTGGCCCGGTCCGTGGTTGCGCGGTAGCTGATGCGCAGCCCGTCATCGGTCAAGACGTAGAACACCACCGCATGCAGGTTGCCGGGATAGCCCTGATCCCCGTCAGGACTGTGCAGGGACAGGGACAGGGCCGGGGTATCGTGAAACTTGAGCGGGTCCACGGTCCAGACGCACCGGTGAAAACCGACGGTCCCGCCGTGCAACTGGTGTTTGCCATGATTACGATCCAGGGCGTAGGCCGTACCGTCCAGAGTGAAACGCGAGCCGGAAACGCGGTTGGCCACCCTTCCGACCGTGCCCCCGAGACAGGCCCGACCGTGCACGTACCCATCCAGGGAGGGGTAGCCCAGGACCACGTCCGAGACGGTGCCCCGACCATCGGGCACAGCCAGGGAGACCAGGGTCGCCCCGTAGTCGGCCACCTCTGCCCGCAGGCCGTTCTTTCCCTCCAACGTGTAGAGCGTCACCCGCTCGCCGGAAGGGGCGGTCCCCCATGATTTCCGAGAAATAGCCATCAGCCAATCCTCCTAGCGGACGATCCTCGGATCAACAATTTGGTATCGAGCACAACGGTCTCGGGAACAAACATAGCATCTTCCGCATCAAATTGCTTCATCAAAAGAGAAACTGCGGTCCGCCCCATTTCAAAGGCGGGCTGGTACACGGTGGTCAGGGGCGGGTCGATGAGCGCGGCGGCAGGCGTGTCGGAAAAACCCACCAGGGCCACGTCGTCCGGGATGCGCACGCCCGCCTCGCGGAAACGGGAAAAGATACCCACCGCAACGGGATCGTTGATGGCCAGGATGGCATCGGGCAGCTCATCCAGGGCGAGATATCGGTCCGCGCCGATAAGGCCGTCCTCCTCGCGGTAGCCGCCGCTAAAATGAAATTTTTCCTCATACCGGAGACCGCCGTCACGCAAGGCGGCGCGGTACCCTTCATAGCGGCGGCGGTTCAGCGCGATGCCGTCCTGTCCGGCCAGATGCCCGATACGCCGGTACCCGGACTCGATGAGATGGGTCACGGCCCCGTAGGCGGCCCGGTAGTCGTCCACCACCACCTTGCTGGTCTCCAGTTCCTCCACCACGCGGTCGAACTGGACCAGGGGCACGCCATGCCGGAGCACATTGGAGAGGTGCTCGTAACGGGTGGTCTCGGAGGAAATGGCGATGAGCAGACCGGCCACCCGATTGGCCACCAGAGCCTGGGTGTTGAGAATCTCCCGGGCCAGGGTTTCATTGCTCTGGCAGACCATGATCGTGTAGCCGTGCTCGTAGGCAACTTCCTCGATGCCGCTGATGACCGTGGAAAAAAAATCGTGGCGAATCTCGGGCACGATGACGCCGATGGTGTTGGACCGCTGCTTCTGAAGCGACTGGGCGAGCTGGTTGGGATGGTAGTTGTGAAGCTCGGCGGCCTCGGTGACCCGCCTCTTGGTGCCCTGACTGATATCCGGGTGATCCCGCAGGGCGCGTGACACCGTGGATGGAGAGATACCCAGTTCGCGAGCGAGATCCTTGATGGTGAACTGCGCCACGCCACTACCTTTCCTTTCCGTCCCGATCCGGTTGAATAACTTCATTGCCGGGCTTGCGGACCCGGAGCGCCAGCACCGATCCCGGCCCGAAAATTCCGTTCATGAACTCGCAATAGGCCTTGAACCGGACCTTTGGGACGTAGACCTGGATAGTCCCGGCAAACCCGCCGCCCTGAATGCGCCAGGCCCCGTTTCCGCCCAAAAAACGCTCGGTCATGGTCAGGGCCAGAGGAATGGACTGCTCCAGATAATCCGTGGTGCTGACGCAATTCTGCAACAACCGCCACGAGGAATCCCCGG
Organism: uncultured Pseudodesulfovibrio sp.; assembly: GCA_963662475.2. Lineage (GTDB taxonomy): Bacteria > Desulfobacterota > Desulfovibrionia > Desulfovibrionales > Desulfovibrionaceae > Pseudodesulfovibrio. The sequence goes on along the minus strand of CAXXUE010000022.1, from coordinate 20,528 downwards.
AGGCGATGACCAAGTCCAGAAACCGCACCATATCGCCTTGACGGAGGGCCTCGGCCTGGGACTCGGCCCGGTCGGACTCCTCGATGAAATGAATGAGCCGAAGCAGGGCGCGGTCGCCCGCTTCGCGCCGAAGTACCGGAACGGCCCCGAGCACCTGCTCCATGGTCAGGCCGCGAGCGGTCTCCTGTCCCAGGGCACGGGCCGCCTGCCCCATTTCTTCGGGGATGGCCGCATATTCGGACGTCAAATCTGCATGGCTGCCGCCGGTATCGACCACTGCAAGCTGGTAGTCTGTTTCGGCGAAATCAAAATCAATTTCGCGCACCACGGGATTTTCCCGGTCCGCGAAATCAATGGAAAGCACCCCCTGGCAAGCGCAGGCGAGCTGGTCCATCAAACCGCACGGCTTGCCAAAGTAGACGTTCTCCGCCTCTTGTCCAAAACGCGCCAGGTCCACGGGTCCGATCTGCCCGTCATTATACAACTGGTTGAAAATCCTGCCGATGCAAACCTCGAAGGCGGCAGAGGAACTCAGCCCGGCACCCACGGGCACGTTGCTGGCCACGCAGGCGTCAAAACCGCCCACTTCATGCCCTGCCTGCCTGAAGGAATGAGCCACTCCGCGCACCAGGGCAGCGGAGGTGCCCGCCTCTTCCGGACGGGAAGCCAAATCATTCAGATTCACTTCGATGGCATCGGGGAAGCCTTCCGAACGGATACGGAGCATATCGCCTTCCATCGGCGCGGCCACAGCCAGACAATCAAAATGCACGCCCGCAGCGAGAACCACACCCCCGTTGTGGTCCGTATGGTTGCCGCCCAGTTCGGTCCGGCCCGGTGCGCTGACAAGCACCCCGCGCCCCCCCGGGCTCCACCGCATCATGCGTCCGAGCAGGGTCAGGTAGCGCTGCCGCTGCACTGCCAGATCCGCCTCGCCGTAAAGCGTGCGGAGCACTGCATCCAGCCCGTGCTGTTCCGTGCAGACCGTCAGAGAGACCAGATTGTCCATCACGCGCCCTCCATGTAGTGGGTCTCGGACAGCGCACGCAAACGGCGGCCGCAGCCTCGGCCGTGAGGTCGCGCTGGGGCATGGCCAACATCTCGAACCCGACCATGAATTTCTTCACCGAACGGGACCGGAGCAGCGGCGGATAATAGTGCAGGTGAAAATGCCAGTGGGGATGTTCGCCGCCGTCCGTGGGGCGCTGATGGATGCCCATGGAAAACGGGAACGAAGTCTGAAAGAGGTTGTCATACCGGACATTCAAACGGACCATGGCGTCAGCCAGATCACGGCGGCAGGAGGCATTCATATCCAGGATGGACCCCGTATGCGTCTTAGGCAGGATCATGGTCTCAAAGGGCCAGGTCGCCCAAAACGGGACCAGCACGGCAAAGGATTCGTTCTCCAGCACCAGCCGCTCGCCCGAGGCCAGCTCCTGCGCCAGGTACCGGCACAAAAGGCACTCCCCTTGCTCGTCCAGGTGCACGGCCTGACGGCGATCCTCCAGGGCGGGATACAGAGGCACGCTGCCCGTGGCCCATATCTGGCCGTGGGGATGCGGATTGGAGCAACCCATGACCGCGCCCCGGTTCTCGAAAATCTGAACGTAACTGATGTCGTCCCGCCCGCCCAGAGTACGGAATTCATCGCACCAGACATCGACCACGGCGGCGGCCCTGTCCACGCCCAGGCGGGCCATGGAGAGATCATGGCGGGGGGAATAGCAGATAACCCGGCAGATGCCCGGTTCCGGCTCGGCCACCAGCAAGCCGTCCGGCTCGGGCGTGCCTTCGGGCGATTCCGGCATCAGTGCGGCAAAATCGTTGGTAAAGACAAAGGTTCCATCATAGTCGGGATTGATCGCGCCGCCCGCCCGCTCGTTGCCGGGGCACAAATAGCAGGCCGGGTCGTGCCGAGGCAGCACGGAACGGTCCGGTTCCTCCTGCTGCCCCTGCCACGGTCGCTTGGTGCGATGCGGCGACACCAGCACCCACTCGCCGGTGAGCTGATTGAGCCGCCTGTGCGGATGATCGTCAAAAAACATGCCTTCCCCCGAGTCGAGGACTCCGAGACCTCGCCCGGTAAGGTTGGATCAACCACCCGGCCGACCTTTCTTCGGTTACCGGAAACCCAACCGCAAACGTTACCGCAAACGTTTGCGACGCCTGTCTGTAACAACATCACACCCCGAAAAATCTGTCAAGATGGAACGGGAAATATGCCATCCACATTACTGTTATGGGCAAAACAAGAGGAAGAGGCTGCTATTTTTAATTCAACCGACAATTTTTTTGCGCAACCGCGAGTTGCGACCGTTACCGAGCGGGAAGCTGCGACAAAATCCGTCCCAACGTGGCGGCACCACCGATGGTCAGGCACAGGCGCGCCGACGTGTCCCCGAAACGAACTTCCATATAGATGGTTTCCTCGAACTGGAAACTCTCGTCAGCCACGTCCGTGAGCAGGGGGAGTTCCAGGGTCTCATCAAAGTCGAACTCCAAAGGCAGCATGCCCTCCCTTTCCGGCCCGGTGGAGGCCTGACTCATGTTGGTCAGTCCGTCCGCCATGGCTCGGCCCGCATCCAGACTCACGGGCAGGTAGAGTTCACCAAACTGAAGCAGACAGACCGGGTGATCTTCGAGCAGTGTCGCCTGGGTCGGCTCCTCCAGCCGTTGCAGAAGGTAAGGCCCCGCGTCACCGAATTCGATTCTCTGGGATTCTTCCGACATGATACTCCTCCTAGTCCACGTACGAACAGCAGTAGTCCACAACCTCGGTCACCCTGAGCTTGAATTTCGACTGGCCGGGCACGTCGAAACGCTGCCCGCCGGAGATGGTCACCCACTCCTCGCTGCCGGGAAGCTGCACGGTCATCGCACCAGCCATGATTTCCATGACCTCGGGCTTGTCCGTGCCGAACTCATAGTCGCCGGGCAGCATGATGCCGAGCGTCTTCACCGTTCCGTCGGCAAAGGTGACGATACGGCTCGTGACCTTGCCGTCAAAATATACATTGGCCTTTTTGGTTACCGTGACGCCTGCGAATTCGGACATGTTTTCTCCCGTTTCTCTTGATTCGTTATTCACTCGACTTTCGGGGTTGAGCTCTACCCTTCAACGCACTGTGCTCTTTGACAATGTTGCCTGCTGAATCCGTAGAGATAGAATGCCCGTTGCAACGCTTCGGCCAGAATCGTCTGCACCAACTCTTCCGCAACCTGCTTGTTTTCCATCAAATGTAGCATCGTCAGCGTCAAAATGCGTTGCAGCGCCTCCACGTATTCCAAATCGCGCACCTCTTCGCAGCACGCATGAAAGAGCAGGCCAAGTGTTCGCGGGTCGTCGTGGCGACGCTGCTCCAGGGCAAGAAAGAGGTAGCGCAGCATGACGATGGTCGTATGCGCGATCAGCGAGTCGAAATCCCTGGCCTGGCAGCCTTTTTCCAACTCCAGGTGCTGCTTGGCCGTGCGGAAGAAGACCTCGATGTCCCAGCGCTTCCCATAGATGCGCACCACGTCGGCCTCAGGCAGTTTGCTGTCCGTGGACAGCAGGGCCAGCCAGTCCTTTTTGTGCTTGTTGCGAACAAAGACGATGCGTGCGGGCTTTTCATCCTTCATGGTCACAAGCGCGTTGGCCAGGACCCGCGCCCGCCCCCGGCGCTTTCGCAGCCGCCTGTAGATTTCATCCGCGCTCAGGCGCCCCCCCTCGAATCCGTAAAGAACCTTGGGCGTGCGCTTGATCATGCAGATCACGTGGATGTGCTCGCGGGCCTGGCTGATGATGGCGGGCATGCCGAACCAGCTGTCCATGAGCAGGTATCTGGCCTGGACTCCAGCGGCCAGGGCGCGTTTGAGCATCGGCCCGATCAGCTCAGTGGCCTTGCAGATCGCCTCTTTGCGTCGCTTGGCCCCGCATGAACGGTTGTCGAGTTGTTTGGTGACGCCCTGATAGCGATTTTTCTCCTTGGCGGACGACAACAGCGCGAAGTCCAGCGGTGCGAGCGTGGCGCCGTCGGACCAGCACAGGCTGAGAAGCCGGTACCCTTTGAGGAAGCCGTTTTGGGTATGATCGAAGACGCGGGCCAGCAACTCGACTTTCTTGGAGCGCGGCCGTTGGAGCGTTGAATCGTCAAGGATCAGCACGTGTTCGCGCTCCTGCGAGGTGAGTTCCTGAAGCATGGAGCAGACGCGGGCCGCCAGCAGAAGGAGAAAACGCCGCCAACTGAAGCGGCTGGAGCGCATGAATTCGTAGACGGCGTCTTTGCCAAAACCGGGGCTGTCCCGGGTTGCGAAGTATCGATATAGGTTGAGGCGATGGAACGGAAGCGAGAAAAGACAGGATAGCAGGACGGCCGGAGGAGCTCCTTTTGCTTTGGTGAAACCGCATCGATGGGCAAGGGTCCCAATCGCGAATTGCTGGAAAAACCGGTTGATGCGGCACGTGATGCGCTGTTCTTTCTCTTGAACATCATGGCAGATAGCGGTATTCTGCATTCGGGTCCTTCTCCTTGGCTTTTCTGTTGTAGTGCAACAACATAATACCAGGGCTGCAAGGACCCTTCAACATAAAATATGAATTATTTCAACATGCTGACTGTTGTTTGAACTGTACTTTCAACCCCGAAAGTCGAGTTATTCATATGAAATTCACCCCTTGCACCAGGGCGATATCACGGTATACTGACCACTCCCGAGTACCGTCAACCATCCAGGGACAACCCCATGCAGAAAGTACGTTTCGGCATTCTCAGCACGGCCAGGATCGGCCGCACCAAAGTCATCCCGGCCATGCGGCAAGGACACTACACCGAGGTCACGGCCATCGCCTCCCGGTCCGAAGAATCGGCCCGGCAGGCCGCCGACGCCCTGTCCATCCCCAAGGCCTACGGAAGCTACGAAGCGCTGCTGCACGACCCGGCCATCGACGCGGTCTATATTCCCCTGCCCAACCACCTGCACGTAGCGTGGGCCATCAAGGCCATGAAGGCGGGCAAGCACGTCCTGTGCGAGAAGCCCCTAGGTCTCGACACGGAAGAAATCAACCAGCTCATCGACGCCACCAGCCGCTACCCGGACCGCAAGGTCATGGAGGCGTTCATGTTCCGGCATCACCCGCAGTGGATTGAAGCCAAACGGCTCGTGGACGCAGGCGAGATAGGCAAACCGGTCACCATCCAGTCCTTTTTCTCCTATTTCAACGACGACCCCGGCAATATCCGCAACAAGGCGGACATCGGGGGCGGCGGGCTCATGGACATCGGCTGCTACTGCGTGTCCCTCTCCCGCTTCCTGTTCGACGCGGAGCCTTCGCGTGTCTGCGGCTTCGCGGACAGGGACCCGCGCTTCAATACGGACCGACTCTTCTCGGGCATGCTGGATTTCTCGGGGAAAATGGCGAGTTTCACCTGCTCCACCCAACTGGCCGCCTACCAGCGGGTCAACATCCTGGGTACCACGGGCCGCATTGAAATCCTGATCCCGTTCAACGCTCCGCCGGACAAGCCCTGCCAGATCATCCTCCAACGCGATCACATCGGGGACCCGGACCACGCCCTCAAGACCATCACCTTCCCCATCGCGGACCAATACACTCTCCAAGGCGACCGGTTCGCCAGGGCCATACTGGACAACACGCCCGTTCCCGTTCCCCTGACCGATGCCTGGGCCAACATGCACGCCATGGAAGTGCTGGTGGAAAGCGCCAAAACCGGCCAATGGATCGCCTGCTGAACCGCCGCCCGGTCACGACCGCCAACAGACCAAAAAAAACGAACTCGCCCAAGTGAACTGTTGACGCGACCAGCGAAAAGCGGGAAAACCGGGCCATGCCCACTCCAGATCGCCACCTTTTCGTCAATGTCAACGGCATCACCATGGACGCGGCCTCCACCCGTTTCTCCGCCCTGGCCGTGGAAAACGGTCGCATCAAAGCCCTGGGAGACCGCGAGTCCCTGACCGCTCTCCTCGTCGAGGGCTGGCCCGTGCGCGACATGAACGGCCTGACCATGCTGCCCGGCTTCATCGACACCCACCAACACCTCGGGCTGACCGGCCAGGTGCTGGGCGGCCTTGACCTGAGCGCGGCGGACAGCCTGGACGCGGTCCTGTCCATTGTGGCCGAAGGATACGCACAGGGGGACTCGGACCACTGGGTGCTGGGCTATTGCCTCAACGAGCTGGGCCTGCGCGAAAAACGGCTGCCCCGGCGCGAGGCCCTCGACCGGGTCTGCCCGGACCGCCCGGCCATGCTGGTGCACGCCTCCTGGCACCTCTGCATGCTGAACAGCGCGGCCCTCAACCTGCTCGACCTGCCCCTTGACCTGCCCGGCATGGACCGGGAGAACGGCCACCCCACCGGCGTGATCCGCGATCCCGGCGCATTGACCCACGTCTTTCCCACGGTCAGCAAACTCACGCCCGACGCGGTCAAACTGGAAAAATTCCGGGCCGCCTGCCACGCGGCCATCCGCCAGGGCGTCACCACCCTGCATTGCCTGGAGGGCGGCGAATTCGGTCCCGGCGACACCCGTATCGTGGCAAAGAACCGCGACACCCTGCCGCTCAATACCGTGATCTGGAATCAGGTCATGGACATTGAGGAAACCGTGGCCCTCGGCCTGCCGCGCATCGGCGGCTGCATCTGCGCTGACGGGGCCATGTCCGCCCGCACTGCCGCCCTGCTGGAGCCATACAGCGACGATCCCGGCAACTGCGGCACCCTGAATTTCACCCAGTCGCGCATGGACGAATTCGTCCTGAACGCCCACAGACAGGGCCTCCAGGTAGCGGTCCACTGCGAGACGGACGGGGCCATAGAGCAGGTGCTCTCGGCCATGGAAAAAGCCCTGGCAGCCCATCCGCGCCCGGACCACCGCCACCGCATCGAGCACTGCGAAATCCCGACCATGAACCAGCTCGACCGCATGGCAAAGGCGGGCATCATCGCGGCCATGCAGCCCGCGTTCTTTCCCCATCTGGTGGATTGGGACGACTACGAATCCCGATTTGGCCCGGAACGCATGGCCCGCATCCACCCCTACCGGACCATGGCGAACAAGGGCATCAGGATGTGCGGCGGCTCGGACTGCCCGATCACGCCCTACTCCCCCCTGACCGGCATCCAGGCGGCAGTGCTCCACCCCATCGAATCCGAGCGGCTCACCCCGGAAGAGGCCATTGGGATGTTCACCCTCGACGCGGCTTTTGCGGGCTTCGAGGAGACCGAACGCGGCTCCATCGAAGTGGGCAAGATAGCGGACCTCGTGGTCCTTGCAGACGATCCCACGCGGGTCGCGCCGGACACCATCGGGTCCATCGAAGTGGTAAGGGTCTACTGTGCAGGCGTGCCGGTCGAGCACGACGCCTAGCTTCCCGACCCGCTATTTCGCGGGAAGGTACGTCACGCCGGTCGATTGCGGCGGCGAAAGCCGTTTGTGTCCCTTGACGTATTCGATGAAGGTCTGCGCTACGCCGAACCCGATGTCGTCCCAGCAGCCCGCCGCCTTGAGCATGGTGTAGCCATCGCCTCCCCCTGCGAGATAGGTGTTGGTGACGAGCCGGTACGTCCTGTCCGTTTCCAGCCCCTGCCACTGTCCATCCTGCCACACTTCCACGCGGGTAATCCGTTGCCCATTGAGGCGGTTCATGTCGGCCGTGTAGCGGGCACCCGCGACGTACGGAAAGGCCCCGCGCCCCCGCGTCACGCCGTATTCCAACGCCTGTCTGAATTGCTCGCCCGTCACGTCGAGTACGGAAAGCGTATTGCCGAAAGGCATCAGCCCATAAACCGTGCCCACGGAGATGCCGCCCTGGCGGATGGAATCACACACACCGCCCGCGTTCAGCAGGGCGATGTCGGCGGGCTTGCCCGTTTCGGCGAGCTTGTCGAGCATGGCCCCGGCCACCATGGGCGCAAGGAGGCTGCCGTCCGGCAGGCTGACACCGGATGTGGTCACGCCCGGCACGCGGATGTGGGGAATATCACTGACCGCCTGACCGATGACCTCCAGCCGCAAGGCTTCGACCCCTTTGGCGTACGGGTCGAGGAACGCCACCGAAGGCCCGTCTTTCGGGACCACTTCGGCAACCCCGCCTTCGGCCAGAACGCCGAGAACCCGACTGCGGGCAGCCCCGGTCAGCACGACCTCGGCTCCCCCGGCGTCTCTTTGTCGAAACCCGTCCGCCACCAACAAGACCGGGTGCCCCACAGCCTTGACGACATGCCCCCCTCCGTCAAAAGTGACATCCAGGCGACCGAGAATCCGCGCCCACTTCCACGCCGTCACGATGAGGACATCATTGCCGTCCGCCCCCTTGACCAGGACCGGATAGGCATCGACCGGGGTCAAACCGAGCTGTCGCAGATGGCCGGAATCCCCCAGCAGCGTGTGGGAGTGACCGCCGACAATCACGTCCACACCGGGGACTTCGGCAGCGAGTTTCCGATCATTTTCCAGGCCCACGTGGGTCAGCAGAATGATCTTGTCGATGCCCATGGCCTCCAGCCCACTCACCTGGGCGCGGGCCGTGGCCGCTTCATCCCCGAATGCCACCCCCGGTCCGGGACTTGAGATGAACCGGGTATCCTTCGTGGTCAGGCCGATGACCCCGACCCGCTCGCCACCGTAGGAAAGGATGACATAGGGCTTCAGCTTCCGTGACAAACGGGGGACGCCGGGTGCACTGACGTTTGCGCCGAGAATGGGGATATGCGCGTAATCGAGAAAACGGGCCAGAAAGTCGGCCCCCTTGTCGAACTCGTGGTTGCCCAGGACCATGGCATCAAAGCCGAGCCGGTTGAGAAAACGCATCTCCGGCTCGCCGTTGAATTTCATGAAATAAAGACCCCCCTGAACCGCGTCCCCGGCATGGAGCAGGGCGACGTTCTTCTGCTGCCGTCGCACGCGATTCACGAGCGTCGCCAACTGCGGCCAGCCGCCGAGTTCTGCCGACACCTTCTCCCCGCCGGGAGTAATCGTATCCTGCGTGGAGTTCAGATACGAGTGGGAATCGTTGACGTGCAGGATGGTCAGGTCAAACCCCTGCGCGGGCAGAACCAAAACCGACAAAAGAAGGAAACCAAGCAAAGAAGTTTGTTTCATCATGAACGCACCATACCAGACTCCAGAAAACACGCAAAACAAGACTTCCCCCCTTCACCCCCACCCGCATGCAGAGCAATTCGGTCGCCATCCTTAGCCTCCACTCCAACAAAAAAACGCAAAAAAAAGGACTCGCCAAAGCGAGCCCTTCTTTTTTTTCGGTTTGTACCGGACTACTTGATAAACAGCATTTCCTGATAGCTGGGCAGCGGCCACAGATCGTCAGCCACCAATCCTTCCAGGGCATCAGCCACTTCGCGAACGGCGAGCATGGCGGGCAGGGTCTTGTCGGTCTTGTACTCGGCCTCGTCCTTGATACTCTTGAAGCCGTCCTTGGCCACAATCTTTTCCAGAGCGGTCACGGCCTTTTCCAGCTTGCCGACCAAAACAGTCATCTCCTTGAGGGCCGGGGTGGTTCCGGTGACTCCGACAGCCTTGAGATTGGCGGCAATACCGGCCAGCTCGCCCTGATAACGGACGGCAGCGGGCATGATGATGGTCTTGGCAATCTTCACCACCAGCAGGGACTCGGTGATGACATGCTGGTTATACTGCTCGTAAGCGATCTCCTGGCGGGAGTGCAGCTCGTCCTTGGACAGGACGCCGTACTTGCCATAGACGTCGATCACTTCCTTGTCGACCAGGGCCGGCAGCGCGTCGGTGGTGGTCTTCAGGTTGGGCAGGCCACGCTTGGCGGCTTCCTTCTGCCAGGCATCGGCATAGCCGTCACCATTGAAGATGATGTGGCCGTGCTTCTTCATGATGCCCTGAATGACCTTCTGACAGGCGGCACTCAGTTTCTTGACGTCGCCCTTGGCGATCTTCTCGATCTCGTCGCAGACGAAATCCAGGGACTCGGACATGATGGTGTTCAGGACAACCTGAGCACCGGCAATGGACTGGTCGGAACCCACGGCACGGAACTCGAAGCGGTTGCCGGTGAAGGCAAAAGGCGAGGTGCGGTTGCGGTCGCCGGAATCCATGGGCAACGGCGGCAGAGTGCTGACACCGAGTTCAAGGCAGCCCTTGGCGGTGCAGCCCTTGAGGTCACCCAGTTCGATCTGGTTGAAGATTTCGGCCAGTTCTTCACCGAGGAAGATGGAGATGATGGCCGGCGGGGCCTCGTTGGCACCCAGGCGATGGTCGTTGCCGGCAGAGGCGACGGACGCACGCAGCAGCTTGCCGTATTTTTCCACGGCGCGGATGGTGGCGGCGGTCACGGCCAGGAACTGCATGTTCTCATGCGGGGTGTCGCCAGGGGAGTACAGGGAGCCCTGGGTAGTGGTGGACAGGGAATAGTTGAGATGTTTACCGGACCCGTTGATGTTGGCGAACGGTTTTTCGTGCAACAGGCAGGCCATGCCGTAGCGCTTGGCAACGGATTTCAGGGTGGTCATGACCATCTGGTTGTGGTCGGTAGCCAGGTTGGACTGCTCGTAGACCGGAGCGATTTCGAACTGACCGGGAGCCACTTCGTTGTGACGGGTCTTGACCGGCACGCCCAATTTGTACAGCTCGCGCTCGACTTCCATCATGAAAGCGAGAACACGACGCGGGATGGCACCGAAGTAATGATCGTCAAGCTCCTGCCCCTTGGAGGGCTTGGCACCGAAAAGGGTGCGGCCACAGACCATGAGATCGGGACGGGCGAAGTAGAAATTGCGATCAAGGAGGAAGTATTCCTGCTCGGGACCGGCGTTGGAAACGACCATGTTACCGTCATCGTTTCCGAAGAGAGCCAACAAGCGGCGGCCAGCCTTGTTGATGGCCTGGTTGGCACGCAGAAGCGGAGTTTTTTTGTCCAGGGCATGGCCTTTCCAAGAGACAAAAGCTGTGGGAATGCACAGGAAGGTGCCGTTGGGGTTCTCAAGAATGTAGGCCGGGTTGGTCACGTCCCAGGCAGTGTAGCCACGGGCTTCGAAGGTGGCACGCAGGCCGCCGGACGGGAAAGAGGAGGCATCGGGCTCGCCCTGGATCAGGAGCTTGCCTTCGAATTCGGCAATGGCACCGCCCTCACCGTCGGGATTCAGAAAACTGTCATGCTTTTCGGCAGTGAGGCCGGTCAGGGGATAGAAGACATGGGTGTAGTGCGTCGCGCCCTTGCCGATGGCCCACTCCTTCATGGCGGCAGCGACGGGACCGGCAATGGCGGGGTCCATCTTCTCCCCGGACTTTTTGGTGGCCATCAGGGATTTGTACACGTCCCTGGGCAGCATGGCCCGCATGACCTTGTCAGTGAAAACATTGGAGGCGAAAATCTCCGTGGGGGAGGTTTCGGCAAAATTCAGAGGTTTGACGGTCGATTTGTAATTAGTCACCGCAGAGATGGCGTTCTGACGAGTCTGGTATCCGCTCATGTAAAAGCTCCTTCAGGCAAAATGGGTTTTCCGGCTCATTCCGGACCTATGGGCAGCCTGGCCCTTTGTTGTCTCGGCTCCCCTATACCAAGGTTTATGCCAAAGACAAAAAATACAGATAATCAAGATAGATAAAAGTCTAGACTTTTCTTGAGTCCTGAAAAATCATACGAAAATGTAGTTTGATTCCCTTTTTTATCGCCTTTCGCCTTCCATTTTTGCAAAAAAAAATATCACATTTTCCAACCACCTAAATTACATCACAATGCCTATTACATAATTAGCAAACAGAATAAATTGATCTGAGAGAACCCGGCTTCATGCAAAATTTCTCGGAAATCCTCCTTGTCCGGGATAAACTAAAACCGCACATTTGTAATTTCCGCCGCTGCCGCTACACTCTATCTATCAAAAGGGAGATGGGGAAATGAATTCCATGGGAGCGCGCGTTTTGGGATGGCGGAACCGCAGGGACGAGGCATGAAGCTTCAACTGGCCAGGGCCGATTCCCGTGCCGTATAGCCGATCGCCCACAATGGGAAAACCAAGTCCCTTCTCGTGGGCGGAATGCAGCCGGAGCTGGTGGGTGCGGCCGGTGAGCGGTCGGAACTCCACCCGGGTATGGCCATTTTCCACGGAAAGCTTGCGCCAGCGGGTGACACCTGCCTTGCCGTTCACCGGGTCGTAGACCTGACGAGGCCGGTCGTCCGGGTCCAGGCGAAAGGAAAGTTCGATGATACCGCTGTCCTCCGAGATCACGCCGTCGATAAGCGCAATATACCGCTTGCCTACCAACCTATCCATGAACTGTTTGGAGAGATTGCGGTGGGCGGATTCGGTCAGGGCCAGGACAAGCAACCCCGAGGTGTCCTGATCCAGCCGATGCACCGACGGCTGCTTGATACAGCCCGGAAACAGGGCACGCACGCGGTTGACCACGCAATCCTGATTGGCCTCGCCCTTGCCGGGCACCGAAAGCAGGCCGGAAGACTTGTCCACCACCACAACCGTGTCGTCCGCATAAAGGACGGTCAACCCGCCCAGATCGTCACTCACGCCTTCTCCAGACCGCACAACATATAGCCGAGGATTCGACCGCACTTGCTCTTGCATGAGGAATAGACGGCCCCGTTACGCTTGGTGCCAGCCTTATTCTCACGGCCCACGAAGAACTCGGCCAGTCCCATCGGAGTCAGGGAATGACGGGCGGCATAGCCGAGCAACTTGGGTGCACAACAATCGCCGGTTCCGGACGAAATCCCGCCCTTGCCACTGATTATTTCGCCAAGGGGCTTGAGCTGACGCTTGAAATTGGGAATACGGTAGAGGGAATGAATATCCTTCATGAGTGCACGGGAAAGATTCCTGCGCTTCTCCCCAAGCTTGGCGCGCTCGGGGCTGTCCGCAGGCAATCCTTCCATCTGTCTGCCCAGCCGTTTGATGAAACGCTCGGTTCCGGCACTCATGCGCGCAAGCAACCCCACATCCACCAAAGGCGGCACCCATCCAGGGGCAAGCCAGACTCCATTCATCTGACCGGAAAATGCCTTGAGCACCCCGGTCCTTCCCTGCCTGTCACGGCAGACGAGGACCCCGAACATCTGCCCACGCGCCTCGCCGAAGAGCGGCTCGATGGACAGGCGGGGGTTGGCGTCCTTTTCCGGGACGGCAAAATCAATGCGTTTGGTTTCCAGGAGGGTACTCAAAAGCCGCTTGGCCTCGGGAACGGCATACCCCAAAGACACCTTATGGACCTTGCCACAAAGGGGACAAATGCCTTGGCCGGCAATCCGTTTGTCAAATATTTCTTGCAGTTCTATTATTTCAAACAACATAAAGGCCTCGCCGCAGGATGCGGTGAGGCCAGTGTACACGGTTTGCCTTGCAGGACAAGAAGAATCTATTATCCCGGCAACCCCTCGGATCCGAAAAATTTTACGGAAACGATTTCATATTCTATCCTGCCACGCGGGGCGTCCACGATCACCTCGTCGCCCTCTTCCTTGCCGAGAATGGCCCGGCCCATGGGCGAAAGAACGGAGATGGAACCGTTCTTGTGGTTCGCGTCATCGGGACCGAGCAGGGTGAACCGCTTCACCTCTTCGGTATCTATGTCCTCAACCTCCACTGTGGCCCCAAAAATGGCCCGTTCACCACCCAGGGTGTCCAGGTCAAGCACGTCAAAGAGCGGCATGCGGGAGTTGATGTAGGTGATGCGCGCCTCCAGCATGCCCTGACGCTCGCGGGCCGCGTCATATCCGGCGTTCTCGGACAGGTCGCCTTCCTCGCGCGCCTCCTTGATGGCCTGGATGATAGCCGGACGCTGCGCCTTGAGTTCTGCCAGCTCCTGCTTGATCTTGTCGTATCCCTGAAGGGAAATGGGTATGCGTTCCATGGTCTGTGTCCTCGCAGTGAAAACAATATAAAAAAAGATGCAGATCGCGCGGTTCATAGGGAGAGGGACCGCGCCCCTGCAGAGTATGTGACTTCCTGTTGACTAATTCCGAGATAATGCATCACGGCCCTGTGGTCAAGTAGGACCGGAAACCTATCCCCCGGCTGATGCTGACCGTTTTTTGCAGTGGTGGGATCTTCCGCTCCATGCTATGCAGACCGGAGTTCGGCCCTGAGGCGGAGGACGACCCGGAAAAGCCTTCCTCTCCCGGTTGAATTCGGAACGGATACAACGGGAAAACAGCCCCAAAGGTTGACACGACCCGTGCATCCAATCCAAAAACGTTTTTTTACGGGTATCGAGTCCACGCTCGCCCCATCAACTTTTGTGGCCCGAATTCCGGCCGCAACATGTTAACCGCCGAACCGCGCACGCGCCCGGCAATACCGGAGGATGAGGATGAAGACACTTCGCAAACTGGCGACACTGGCCCTGTGCCTGTCCCTGCTCTTTGCCTTTGGTTGCGCTTCCGAGCCCGAGAAGGAAGCCAAAAAAGAAGCCCCGGCCCCTGCCGAGGTCAAGAAGGAAGAAGCCAAACCCCTGACCTTGGGCCTGATCCTGGTCGGTCCCTACAATGACAAAGGATACAGCCAGGCACAATACGAGGGTGGCAAATACGTCGAAGCCCATCTGCCCGGCTCCACGCTGGTCTACCTGGACAAGGTCAACCCCGCGGACCGCCCCGGCCTGACCATTCCCCAGGTTGTGGACGACCTCATTGAAAAGGGTGCCAGCCTGATCATCGCGGGCAGCGATGACATGACGGACGGTATTCTGGAAGCAGCCATTCAACACCCGGACAAGACGTTCATCCACGCTTCCGGGGATGCCGCGCTGACCGGCAAGGGCCCGAAGAACCTCGGCAACGTGTTCGGCCGCATGGAATTCTCCAAGATGATGGCCGGGTTCACTGCGGCCATGACCACCCAGACCGGCAAAATCGGCGTGGTAGGACCGCTCATCAACGCCGAGACCCGCCGCCTCTTGGCGTCCGCCTACCTGGGCGCGCGCTACGCCTGGACCAACGTTCGCGGCAAGGATGCCAAGGACCTGACCTTCAGCGTCAAATGGATCGGCTTCTGGTTCAACATCCCCGGCGTCACGGCCGACCCGACCCAGGTGGCCGGTTCCCTGGTGGACGCGGGTTGCGACGTACTCCTCTCCGGCATCGATACGCCCGAAGTTATCACGGTAGCCAAGCAACGCCGCGAGGCGGGCAAGACGGTCTGGGCCCTGCCCTATGACTATGAAAAGGCCTGCGAGGGCCAGGGCGAAATCTGTCTCGGGCGTTCCCTACTTCAACTGGGGCCCGGCGTTCCTGCGCCTTGCCAAGCAGGTCACGGCAGGCACCTACAAGGCCGCCTTCGAATGGGATGCCCCCTACTGGGCAGACATCAATGACCACGACAAATCCACCGTGGGCTTCATGGCTGGCGAAGGCATGTCTGCCGAGACCAAGGCCAAGCTCAAGGAATTCGTGGCCGAACTCGGTTCCGGCAAGCTCAACCTGTTCACCGGCCCGCTCAACTACCAGGACGGCTCCGTCTTCCTGAAGACCGGAGAAACGGCCACGGACAAGCAGATCTGGTATCTGCCCCAGTTGCTGGAAGGCATGGAAGGACTCTCCTCTCCGAAATAACGGATGATCGTTCTCAGCGACATACATAAACACTACGGCCGGGTTCGGGCCAACGACGGCATCAGCCTGACCCTCGAACCCGGCCGTATCTATGCCCTTGTCGGCGAAAACGGCGCGGGCAAGTCCACACTCATGCGCGTGTTGGCGGGTCACACGCGGCCCACGTCCGGCACGCTGTCCATCAGCGGCCGGGACCTGACCCACCTGACGCCCGCCCTGGCCCGAGAATGTGGCGTGGGCATGCTCTACCAGGACCCGCTCGATTTTCCGGCCATGCCCATCTGGGAAAATTTCCAGCTCGGCGCGCCGCACCGGACCAAACGCGAGGTGGTGGACATACTGGGCGAACTCTCCTTCCGGCTGGACGCCTGCTTTCTGCCGGACGAGACCGTGGCCTCCCTGACCGTGGGCGAACGCCAGTTGCTCGAGCTGCTCCGACTGCTGGACCTCGGCGCGACCACCCTGATCCTGGACGAACCGACCACGGGCATCACGCCCGAACAGAAGCAAGACCTCTTCGACCTGCTCATGAAGCTGGCCCGCGAGGAGAATCACACCATCATCCTGGTCACGCACAAGCTTTCCGAGGCCCTGGAAATGGCCGACGCCATCTTTGTCATGCGCCAGGGAAAACTGGTGTCCACCCTGACCCCGCCCTATGACGAAAAAGCACTGGTCCAGCGCATGTTCGGCCAAGCCGCCGAAGGCGTGGTGGAAGCGTTGCCCGAAGTGGTCGACGCAACCACGCCCCGTCTGAGAATGAAAGACACCCTGTTCGCCGGACCGAAATACTCCATGGGTCCCGTCAATTTCACCGCCCTGCCCGGCGAATGTATCGGCCTGGCCGGGCTGGACGGCAGCGGACAGGAACTCTTCCTGCGCGGGCTGTGCGGCCTGGACCGCATGCCCGGCGGAAAGCTGATGCTGGACAACGCGACCTTCCGCACCAACGACTTCAAGACCCTGCGCAAGGCCGGAATCCAGTTCGTTCCCGCTGACCGGCTCCAGATGGCACTTTTCCCGGACCTGAATCTCATGGAGCATATCACCCTGGCCTTTCCGGGCAGAAAGCACGGCCTGGACCTGTTCTACGAGGAACAATGCGTACAGGGCTTCAACCTGCGCGCTCACCCCGACACCCGGGCCAGTGAGCTTTCCGGCGGCAACCAGCAACGGCTGCTGCTTTCGCTGATCCCGGACAGCACCCCGCTCCTGCTCATGGAACATCCCACACGCGGCCTGGACGCAGGATCGGCCCGGCAGGTCTGGAACCACCTCAAGGGACGGTGCGCCAAAGGCGCGACCCTCATCTATTTTTCCCCGGATCTGGAGGAAGTGCTGGAGCATAGCCACCGGGTCATCGTGTTCTATGACCGGGCCATTGCCGCCGTGGTGAACCGCGAACAAGCCACCATGAATGTGGTAGGCGCTCTCATGGCGGGCAAGCCTGCGGACGAAGTCCTGGCACCCGCCGCCGGGGAGGTCGCATGAGTCGCGAATCCCTGTCCGCGCAGATCGGCTGGTTCCTGGCCGCCGTGGGGCTGGCCCTGGCACTCACCGTGCTGGTGACCCTACCCGCAGGTGCACCGCCCCTGGAGACAATCTTCGTCCTGTTCAAAGGCGGACTGGGGTCCCTTTCCAAGATCGGTCGGGTACTTTCGGTCTGGGTGCCGCTGACCCTGTGCTCGGTTGGGTTGCTCATCCCGTTCACGGCCCGACTGTGGAATATCGGCGTGGAGGGACAGGTCATCATGGGGGCCATTTTCTGTACTGCGGCCCTGCGCCCCTTTGACGAGGGAGGCGTACTCCAGATCGCGCTGGCCATCGGCGCGGCCATGCTCGGGGGTGCATTGTGGGCGCTGCTGGCCGGGCTATTGCGCGTGTTTGGCCGGGTCCATGAAATATTTTCCGGCCTGGGCCTCAACTTCGTGGCTCTGGGCGTGACCCTCTGGCTCATCTTCGGACCGTGGAAAAGGCCCGGCGTGGCCTCCATGTCCGGCACCCAGCCCCTGGACCCTTCCCTGTGGCTGCCCAAAATCGGCACCCTTTCGGTAAGCTGGGTGGGGATGATTCTGGCCCTGGCCGCCATCGTGGTCGCTGCCATCCTGCTGTACCGCACCCGGTGGGGGCTCAAGCTGCGCGCCGTGGGCGAAAATCCCAAGGCCGCCACCCTATTCTCCCTGGGACCGCGCCGCCGCCTGCTCCAGGCATTCATGCTCTGCGGCGGGCTGGCCGGACTGGCCGGAGCCACCCAGGTTCTCTCGGTCTACCATCGACTGCTGCCCTCCATATCGAGCAGCTACGGCTACACCGGCCTGCTGGTGGGCATGATGGCCTCCTACCGGCTCGGGCTGGTGCCCTTCATCTGTCTGTTTTTCGCGGTACTCAACGTCGGCTCCATCCAGCTCCCCCTCCAGATGGGGCTGGACTCCTCGCTCTCCGGGGTCATCCAGGGCGTGATGGTGCTGTCGTTGTTCATCGTCCAGGGCATCCGGCTATGGCTGAAACCAACGCAAGGAGGCCGGATAGATGGAAACCTTCGCGTTGACCATCGCCGCCGTGCTCATCGCAGGCGCGCCTCTGGTGCTGGCCACCCTGGGTGAGACCCTCACCGAAAAAGCGGGCATCATCAATCTTTCCCTGGACGGCTCCATCCTGCTGTCGGCCATGGCCGCCTTTGCCGTGGCCACCACCACCGGCAGCCCGTGGCTCGGGGTGCTCGGCGGCATGGGCGTGGGCGCAGCCGTGGCGGGCGTACTCGGCCTTATCGGCATCTATCTGGGCCAGTCCCAACTTGCCGTAGGATTTGTCCTGACCCTGCTCTGCCGCGACCTGGCCTATTTCCTGGGCCACGACTTTTCCCGCCAGCCAGGGCCGGACCTCGGCCTGTGGACCATCCCCGGCATCAAGGGTACCCCCTTCATCGGATCAATCTTCGGAGCCACCTCGCCCGTGGTGTACATGGGCCTTGCGGCCATTTTCCTGTGCTGGTGGTGGATGTTCCGCACCGAAGGCGGCATCCGGCTCAGGGCCGTGGGCGAATCCCCTCGTGCGGCATTCGGACGCGGCATCCGGGTTCGGTTGGTGCGCTTTTACTACTGTCTGGCGGGCGGCGCGTTGGTGGGATTGGCAGGCGCGGCCTACTCCCTGGCGGTCAAGCCGGGCTGGGGCCGCCCCCAGGGGTGCGAAGGCGCGGGCTGGATCGCGTTGGCCATCGTCATCTTCGGCGGCTTGGCATCCGGTACGGGCCGCCCTGGGCGCGTTCTTCTTTGCCGGGCTCCAGGTCTCGGGCATCTATCTCCAGGAAATATTTCCGTCCATCCCGGCCCCGGTCTTCCAGGTAGCCCCGTTCCCCATGATGATCCTGACCCTGCTGGCCGTGAACATGGGCCGCACGGGCTGGGTCCAGGACATCGTCCGCCGCCATCCCTTCCTGTCCAGACTGTCCGGCAATTGGTCCATAGAGGCCCCGGCTGCGCTGGGACAGGATTTCGACCCGAAAAAAGGACTGTGAGCCGTCCTGAAATAGGTTGACGGTTTTTGAAGGTTTCAATCAGGCTGTGGGGCTAGCCCCACAGCCTGATTTGTGTACGTCGTCCGGCGTTCTCATTCCCAAACTGAGATGAGGTCGCTCCGCATTGTATATCTCCACTGACTCTTTCACCAATGCATTGAGTTCTCTAAGGTTATTGCATGTGACGGTTAAAAACTCCTGCTTTAGAATCCCATTCATCCTTTCTGCCAAGGCGTTTTGATAACAGTCGTAACCATCTGTCATAGAGGGAGTCATGTCTGATTCCCGAAGTTTTTTCTGGTAAACGGAAGAGGCATATTGAAGTCCTCGGTCTGAATGGTGAATCGTATTTACCCTCTTTCGCTTGTTTTCAATTGCCGCATCCAGTGCTTTGGCTGTGCTTTCCGAACCGAGGTCTCGGCTCACATTGTATCCCATTATCTTTCGGCTGAATGCATCGGTCACCAGCGAAAGATAGCATGTCTGTTCGCGTGTTTTTACGTAGGTTATGTCGCTTACAAACACCTGCTCCGGGAAGCTGGGCTGAACATCTTTCAACAAGTTAGGATGCTTTTTTAGCCAATGTTTCGAGTTGGTTGTCTTTGTGTAGTTCTTTTTTCGCTTGATGAGCATGTGCTCGCGCCGCAACAGGCAAAACAACGCGTCACGTCCAAGCTTGATTCCCTTTGCGGAAAACGCGTCCTTCAACAGGAAGTACAGCTTTCGCGTTCCGAGGCGGGGCATCCTGGCCCGCACGCTCAAGACCATGGCCTTTGCCTCTTGGAGCATGGCCTCCCGTACATCATGGCGTTTTTCAGCCTGGTACACGGACTGCCGACTGACCCCGAGCTGCCTGCAACAGGCAGACAAGCTTATTTGTCTTTCTTTCTGAAGACTTCGTGCAGCTCGGGGGTAAGCTTTTTTCTTATCGAAGTCCCAAGCTCGCGGTCTGAAATCTCAATCATCTTATCGAGAAGCGCGGTCTTGATCTTCTCTTCCTCAAGCTCTTTCTCCAGCCGTTTGATCTTCTGGGCTGGAGTTTCCTTTGCTTTGGGGGCGTTGCGGGAATGTACCATGGGTCTGCTCCAATCACGGGTGCCGTGCTTCCTGAGCCACTTCAACACTGTGCTTCGCCCTTGAATACCATAAAAAGCCTGAGCCTGCTTGTACGTCATCTCGCCCTTTTCCACCTGCGCCACCACCGACAATTTAAAGGCCATCGTGTAGTCGCGCCGAGTCCGTCTAACTCGCTGTTTGGGATTGCTTTCCATAAATAGGTCCTTTGGTTATCAACCTATTTCAGGACGGGACACTGTAAAAAAAAAGGCCCCGGAATCACTCCCGGAGCCTTTTCCCTTGCGTCCGACATTATGTAAGAGCCGCACAAAAAACTGCATTGAAATGAAACATGCCCCCGTCGCAAGATGGGGGCATGACTTTGAAAACACGTAAATCCCCA